>BMSM01000012.1 GCA_014649155.1 Streptomyces griseoviridis
CGCCCAGTCCCGCACCGTCAACACCGAGATGATGCTCGCCGCCGCGCAGGCCCTGGCGGGGGTCGTCACCGAGGACGAGCTGAACCCCAACTACATCGTGCCCTCGGTCTTCAACGACAAGGTCGCCGGCGCCGTCGCCGGCGCGGTGCGCGACGCGGCGAAGGCGGCGGGCGTCACCGTCTGACCGGCGCCGCGGGGCGCCGGCTGTGAGGATCACCACGGACCGCGGGGTCCTCACCCGGCGCGTCGCGCGCCCGGCGCCGCGCGACGGCCCCCTAAGGTGGGCGGCCGGGCCCCGGCCGTCTCTACGTGTGACTCCCAAGGGTGTTCTCACGACTCCTGCGGGTGCCGGATTGGCTTTACCGCCGCAGGTAGAGGCAGGATGCCTCCCTGGGCGCGTGGGTCCGGCACCGGACCCGGGTCCGGGGACTGTCCGAGGACCCTGGCAGCATCGGCTTCGCTGTGCCCAACATGCGGCCTGGCCGCGTGGCACGCCTCAACGGCAAGAAAGACACGGGAGTAACAACATGAACCGCAGTGAGCTGGTGGCCGCGCTGGCCGACCGCGCCGAGGTGACCCGCAAGGACGCCGACGCCGTGCTGGCCGCGTTCGCCGACGTCGTCGGCGACATCGTCTCCAAGGGCGACGAGAAGGTCACCATCCCCGGCTTCCTGACCTTCGAGCGCACCCACCGTGCCGCTCGCACCGCCCGCAACCCGCAGACCGGCGAGCCGATCCAGATCCCGGCCGGCTACAGCGTGAAGGTCTCCGCGGGCTCGAAGCTCAAGGAAGCCGCCAAGGGCAAGTGAGCGTTCACGTGTGAGCGCCGCGGGGATCTGCGGGCCCGTCGTGGCTGGTCGCGCAGTTCCCCGCGCCCCTTTCGGGGCGCCGTACGCAACGCCGATGGGGCGGTCACCCGGACTCGGGTGACCGCCCCATCGGCGTTGCGGCGGGGGTCTAGCCGAGTGCCTTGCCCGGCAGTTCCACCTTCGCGCCCAGTTCCACGAGCTTCTCCATGAAGTTCTCGTAGCCGCGGTTGATCAGGTCGATGCCGTGCACCCGGGAGGTGCCCTGGGCGGCCAGCGCCGCGATCAGGTACGAGAAACCGCCGCGCAGGTCGGGGATGACCAGGTCGGCGCCCTCCAGCTCGGTGGGCCCGGAGACGACGGCCGAGTGCAGGAAGTTGCGCTGGCCGAAGCGGCAGTCGGAGCCGCCCAGGCACTCGCGGTAGAGCTGGATGTGGGCGCCCATCTGGTTCAGCGCCGAGGTGAAGCCGAGCCGGGACTCGTAGACCGTCTCGTGGACGATGGACAGGCCCGTGGCCTGGGTGAGCGCCACCACCAGCGGCTGCTGCCAGTCGGTCTGGAAGCCGGGGTGCACGTCCGTCTCCAGGGCGATGGACTTGAGCCGGCCGCCCGGGTGCCAGAAGCGGATGCCCTCGTCGTCGATCTCGAAGGCGCCGCCCACCTTGCGGTAGGTGTTCAGGAACGTCATCATCGACCGCTGCTGGGCGCCGCGGACGTAGATGTTCCCCTGGGTCGCCAGCGCCGCCGACGCCCAGGAGGCGGCCTCCAGGCGGTCGGACAGGGCGTGGTGGTTGTAGCCGCCGAGCCGGTCCACGCCCGTGACGCGGATGGTCCGGTCGGTGTCCATGGCGATGATCGCGCCCATCTTCTGCAGGACGCAGATGAGGTCCTCGATCTCGGGCTCCACGGCCGCGTTGGACAGCTCCGTGACGCCCTCCGCGAGCACCGCCGTCAGCAGCACCTGCTCGGTCGCGCCGACCGACGGGTACGGCAGCCGGATCTTGGTGCCGCGCAGCCGCTGCGGGGCCTCCAGGTACTGTCCGTCGGCGCGCTTCTCGATGGTCGCGCCGAACTGCCGCAGCACGTCGAAGTGGAAGTCGATGGGCCGGCCGCCGATGTCGCAGCCGCCCAGGCCGGGGATGAAGGCGTGCCCGAGGCGGTGCAGCAGCGGGCCGCAGAAGAGGATCGGGATGCGGCTCGACCCCGCGTGGGCGTCGATGTCGGCGACGTTGGCGCTCTCCACGTGCGTGGGGTCGAGCACCAGTTCGCCCGGCTCGTCGCCCGGACGGACCGTCACCCCGTGCAGTTGCAGCAGTCCGCGTACGACCCGCACGTCGCGGATGTCCGGAACATTGCGCAGCCGGCTCGGCGCGCTGCCGAGGAGTGCGGCCACCATGGCCTTCGGTACGAGGTTCTTCGCACCGCGGACACGGATCTCGCCCTCCAGCGGGGTTCCGCCGTGGACAAGCAGTACGTCATCAGCGCCGTTGACGGTCATGAATCTCGCGTTCCGTGGAGTGGGGCAGGGGCCAGAAGGGAAAGGGTAATCGTCTCGCGGGCCGCGGCCGTAAGCTCGGCACCGCACAGCCGTTTCATGGTTCTGTCACAACACGAACGGTCCCTTGTCGGGCACGCGCGGTCACCGCCGCGGGCACGCGCGGTCACCGCCGGGGCGCGCGGCGGGGCGTACCGGGGCGTCCCGGGGGTCGCGTTCACTCCGGTGCCTCCGGCCGCCTCCCCATCGCGGGGCGGGATGCGGGATCATGTCAGGCATGACCGAGGTGTCCTCGCTCACAGGGCGGCTGCTCGTGGCCACTCCCGCCCTGGCGGACCCGAACTTCGAGCGTGCGGTGGTGCTGCTCCTCGACCACGACGAGGAGGGCTCCCTCGGTGTCGTCCTGAACCGCCCGACCCCGGTCGGGGTGGGTGACATCCTGGACGGCTGGGCGGAGCTGGCCGGCGACCCCGGCGTCGTCTTCCAGGGCGGCCCGGTCTCCCTGGACTCGGCGCTCGGCGTGGCCGTCGTCCCCGGTGACGGCGACGGCGGCGCCCCGCTGGGCTGGCGCCGGGTGCACGGCGCGATCGGCCTGGTCGACCTGGAGGCGCCGCCGGAGCTGCTCGCGCCGGCCGTGGGCAGCCTGCGGATCTTCGCCGGGTACGCCGGCTGGGGACCGGGCCAGCTGGAGGACGAACTCGCCGAGGGCGCCTGGTACGTGGTGGAGTCCGAGCCCGGTGACGTCTCCTCGCCGCTGCCCGGCCGGCTCTGGCGGGAGGTGCTGCGCCGCCAGCGCAGCGAGCTGGCGATGGTGGCGACCTACCCGGACGACCCGTCGCTCAACTGAAGCGGGTGCGCTTCAGTACCCTTGGCGGTTATGAGCACTCTTGAGCCCGAGCGCGGGACTGGTACGGGGACCCTCGTCGAGCCGACACCGCAGGTGTCCCACGGTGACGGCGACCACGAGCGCTTCGCCCACTACGTCCAGAAGGACAAGATCATGGCGAGCGCGCTCGACGGCACGCCCGTCGTGGCGCTGTGCGGCAAGGTCTGGGTGCCGGGCCGCGACCCGAAGAAGTACCCGGTGTGCCCCATGTGCAAGGAGATCTACGAGTCCATGAGCGGCGGCGGCGACGAGGGCAAGGGCGACGGCAAGAAGTAGCCCGCCCGGGTCCCCCGGCTCACCCGGCTTTTCCGCAGGCCCCCGGAGCGCGTGCCGACGCGCTCCGGGGGCCTGCGCGTTGCCGCGGAAATGGTTCAGACCTCTTGTGGACACGTTCCTGTAGTCCTTAGCCTCCATGGTGTTGTGCAGAGCGAAATCGCCATTGCGTATGTTGCAACGCCTGCTTGCGGAGGACCGCTGTATGAAGCTCCCCGTCCGACTTGCCCTGCTGCTCACCGCCCTCACCGCCACCGCCGTCTCCGCCTGCGCGCCCCAGACGTCCGGCGGCTCGCCCTCCGGCGCGGACGAGACCTCCGGCACCCTGCGGGTCTGGCTCTTCCAGGAGGTCGGCAACCAGCCGAAGGAACAGGTCGTCGACGCCGTCCTGGCCGGCTTCGAGAAGGACCACGAGGGCACCGACGTCACCGTCGAGTACATCCCCGTCGAGACCCGCGCGCAGCGCGTCAAGGCCGCCTTCAACGACCCCGCCTCGGCACCCGACGTCATCGAGTACGGCAACACCGACACCGCCGGCTATGTCGCGGACGGCGGACTGGCGGACGTCACCGCCGAGTTCGGCGCCTGGAGCGAGGCGAAGGACACCGACCCGACCGCCCGCCGGTCGGTCACCGTCGACGGCAAGGTTTACGGAGCGCCCTTCTTCGTCGGTGTGCGCGCCCTGTACTACCGCACCGACCTGTTCCGGAGACTGGGCCTGGAACCGCCCCGCTCGCTCGCGGAACTGACCACCGCCGCACGTGAGATCCGGGCCGCCGAGCCCGGCCTGTACGGACTCGCTGTCGGCGGCGCCTACACCTACGGCGCGCTGCCCTTCCTGTGGGCCCACGGCGGTGACGTGACCGACCTGGACAGCGCCGCGTCCCGCGCCGGCGTCGAGGCGTACACCGGTCTCTTCGGCGACGACAACTGCCCCGCCGCGAAGTGCGCCGGGATGGGCGGCAACGACACGGTGACCGCGTTCGCCGCCGGCAAGGCGGGCATGGCCATCGGCGGCGACTTCAGCCACCAGGCCGTCGAGGCGGGCAAGGTGAAGGGGAAGTACGCCGTCGTCCCGCTGCCCGGGGTCAGGCCCGGCTCGGTCGCACCGGCCTTCGCGGGCGGCAACAACATCGGGGTGCTGAAGTCCACCTCCCACCGGACCCTCGCCGTCGACCTGATGAAGCGGCTCGCCTCCAAGGAGACGCAAGGCAAGCTGTTCGAGGCGATGGGATTCCTGCCGACCTTCGAGGACGTACGGGACGACGCGGCGGCGAAGGAGCCGTTCGTGCGGCCGTTCGTGAAGACGCTGGAGGCGGGGACGGAGTTCGTGCCGGTCTCACCGGGGTGGGCCGCCGTCGATTCCGGCGCGGTGCTGCCGACGATGTACCAGCGGGTCGTGAGCGGCCGCGAGACGGTCGCCGCCGCGACCGGGGACGCCGCCCGCGAGGTGGACGAGGCGCTGGGCGACGCCCGGTGACGGTGGCCTCCCGGACGCCGGCGGGCCGCGCCGCCCCGCGCCCGCGGCCGGCCGCGACCCCGCGCCGCACAGGGCGGGCCGGCACCCCCTGGATCTATCTCGCCCCCGCGCTCGTCGTCCTCGGCGGCCTGCTCGTCTACCCCGTCTACCAGCTCGGGCTGATCTCCTTCCTGGAGTACACGCAGGCCCAGGTCAGCGGCGGGCAGCCGACCTCCTTCCGGGGGCTCGGGAACTACGCCGAGCTGTTCGGGGACCCCGAGTTCTGGCGGGTGCTGCTCGCCACCGTCCTCTTCGCCGCCGCCTGCGTGGTGTCGACCCTGGCCGTCGGCTGCGCGCTCGCCGTCCTGCTGACCCGGGTCCGGGCCGTGCCGCGCCTGGTGCTGATGCTGGCCGCGCTCGGGGCGTGGGCGACGCCCGCGGTGACCGGGTCCACGGTGTGGCTGCTGCTGTTCGACCCCGACTTCGGCCCGGTCAACCGGGTCCTCGGTCTCGGCGACCACTCCTGGACGTACGGGCGGTACAGCGCCTTCGCGCTGGTCCTGCTCGAAGTGGTCTGGTGCTCCTTCCCGTTCGTCATGGTCACCGTCTACGCCGGTATCCGCGCCGTCCCCGCGGAGGTGCTGGAGGCCGCCGCCCTGGACGGCGCCTCCCAGTGGCGGATCTGGCGGTCGGTGCTCGCGCCGATGCTCCGCCCGATCCTGGTCGTCGTCACCGTCCAGTCGGTCATCTGGGACTTCAAGGTCTTCACGCAGATCTACGTCATGACCAACGGCGGCGGCATCGCCGGCCAGAACCTCGTCCTCAACGTCTACGCCTACCAGAAGGCGTTCGCGTCCTCGCAGTACGGCCTCGGCTCCGCGATCGGCGTCGTGATGCTGCTGATCCTGCTCGCCGTGACCCTCGGGTACCTGCGGCTGCTGCGCCGGCAAGGGGAGGAACTGTGAGGCGTCCGTGGAGATTCGCGGCGGAGGCGAGCGCGCTGCTGATCGCGGCGGTGGTCGCGTTCCCGCTGTACTGGATGGTGCTGAGCGCTTTCCGGCCGGCCGGGGAGATCGAGTCGGACACGCCCCGGCCCTGGACCCTGGCGCCGTCCCTCGACTCCTTCCGGCGGGTCTTCGGGCAGCAGGAATTCGGCCGCTACTTCCTCAACAGCCTTCTCGTCGCCGGGGTCGTCGTGGTCGCCTCCGCGCTGATCGCGTTTCTCGCGGCGACCGCCGTGACGCGATTCCGGTTCCGTTTCCGCACCACCCTGCTGATCATGTTCCTGGTGGCCCAGATGGTGCCCGTGGAAGCGCTCACCATCCCCTTGTTCTTCCTCATGCGCGACCTCGGCCAGTTGAACACACTGGGGTCGCTGATCCTGCCCCACATCGCGTTCTCGCTGCCGTTCGCGATCTGGATGCTGCGCGGTTTCGTGAAAGCCGTACCGGAGGCCCTGGAGGAGGCCGCCTACCTGGACGGGGCGAGCCGGTCGCGATTCCTCTGGCAGGTCCTTTTCCCGCTCGTCTTCCCCGGCCTCGTGGCCACCAGCGTCTTTTCCTTCATCTCCACCTGGAACGACTTCCTGTTCGCCAAGTCGTTCCTCATCAGCGACACCTCGCAGTCGACCCTGCCGATGGCGCTGCTGGTCTTCTACAACCCGGACGACCCCGACTGGGGCGGCGTCATGGCCGCGTCCACGGTGATGACGATCCCGGTGCTGGTCTTCTTCGTACTCGTGCAACGACGACTCGTCTCCGGCCTGGGCGGAGCGGTGAAGGACTGATATGACCATGAGCACCGACCTCGTACCGGCCCCCCGGGAACTGCGCACGGGCCCGGCCGGACCGGTCCGCCTCGGTCCCGGGACCCGGCTGGCGGCCGGCCCCGGCACCGAGGGCGTGGCCCGCCGGCTGCGGGAGACGCTCGGCGCGGCGACCGGGCTGCCGCTGGCGGACGGTGACGGCCCCGAGCGGATCGAGCTGGCCGTCGACCCGGGACTGCCGGCCGAGGGGTACCGGCTGGCCACCGGGGAACGGCACGTGCGGATCGGGGGCGGCAGCCCCGCCGGCGTCTTCTGGGGCACGCAGACCCTGCGCCAGCTCCTCGGCCCCGACGCCTTCCGCCGCGCGCCCGTACGGCCCGACCGGGTCTGGGAACTGCCCCGCGTCACCGTCGAGGACGCCCCCCGTTTCCGCTGGCGGGGCCTGATGCTGGACGTCGCCCGGCACTTCCTGCCCAAGGACGGCGTCCTGCGTTATCTCGACCTGATGGCCGCCCACAAACTCAACGTCTTCCACTTCCATCTGACGGACGATCAGGGATGGCGGATCGAGATCGAGCGCTACCCGGAGCTGACCGCGACCGGCGCCTGGCGCCCCCGCACCAAATGGGGCCATCGCGCCTCACCGCTCTGGGACGACAAGCCGCACGGCGGTTTCTACACCCAGGACGACATCCGCGAGATCGTCGCCTACGCCGCCGAACGGCACATCACCGTCGTCCCCGAAATCGACGTGCCCGGACACTCCCAGGCGGCCATCGCCGCCTATCCGGAACTCGGCAACACCGACGTCGTCGACACCTCCGCACTCGGCGTCTGGGACACCTGGGGCATCTCCCCGAACGTCCTCGCGCCCACCGAACACACCCTGCGCTTCTACGAAGGCGTCTTCGAGGAACTCCTCGCCCTCTTCCCCGGCGAGTTCATTCACGTCGGCGGCGACGAATGCCCCAAGGACCAATGGCGCCGCTCGGCCGTCGCCAAGGCCCGCACGGAGGACCTGAAACTGCCGAACGAGGACGCGCTGCAGTCCTGGTTCATCGGGCACTTCGCGTCCTGGCTCGCCGCGCGCGGACGCCGGCTCATCGGCTGGGACGAGATCCTGGAGGGCGGCCTCGCGCCGGGCGCCGCGGTCTCCTCCTGGCGCGGCTACCAGGGCGGCGTCGCCGCCGCGCGCGCCGGGCACGACGTCGTCATGTGCCCCGAGCAGTACGTGTACCTGGACCACCGGCAGGACGGCGGCGCCGACGAGCCGGTGCCCATCGGGTACGTGCGCACCCTGGAGGACGTCTACCGGTTCGAGCCCGTCCCGGCGGAGCTGACCGAGGAGGAGGCCGGACGGGTCCTCGGCACCCAGGCCAACGTCTGGACCGAGGTGATGGAGAGCCCGGCCCGCGTCGACTACCAGACCTTCCCGAGGCTCGCCGCCTTCGCCGAGGTCGCCTGGAGCCCCCTGCCCGCCCCGGCCCGGCGGGACTTCGCGGCCTTCGAGCGCCGGATGACCGGCCACTACCGGCGCCTCGACGCCCTCGGCGTCTCCTACCGGCCGCCCGCCGGACCCCGGCCGTGGCAGCGTCGCCCCGGCGTTCTCGGCCGCCCCCTCGACGGCCCGCCCCCGAACAGGTGACG
The DNA here is from genome assembly GCA_014649155.1 of Streptomyces griseoviridis. Lineage (GTDB taxonomy): Bacteria > Actinomycetota > Actinomycetes > Streptomycetales > Streptomycetaceae > Streptomyces > Streptomyces griseoviridis. Next base: position 8,332 of record BMSM01000012.1, read on the forward strand.
GACGAAGGGGGAGGAGAACTCACGGAACCCCACCTTCTCCCCCTTCTCCCCCTTCTTCGCCTTCGGTCTCTTTTTCACCGGAGAGTTGCATTTCCCGCACAACGGTGATCGGTGGCGATGCCGTGCCGAACCCGCCCATCTCCCCGGTGAGGTGGGCGAACACCCCTTAGCGGACCCGCGCGTCCGGGTGCTGCGATGATGTGCCAGAGTTGCCACGTCCGCCCTGTCAGCACGTACGGTACGGCGCACGGGCGGGACCAGTGGGACAGCGGGAAGGGGCAGCCGGTTTGAGCACGCACGCACCGCAGGCGGCGCAGGCCGTCACGCTGCCCACAACACTGGACGAGGCCGTGACCGCCCTCGCCGAGCGGCCCGCCGCCGTGCCGGTCGCCGGCGGCACCGACCTCATGGCCGCCGTCAACTCCGGCCAGCTCAGGCCCGCCGCGCTGGTCGGCCTCGGCCGCATCAGCGAGATCCGCGGCTGGCAGTACCAGGACGGCCACGCGCTGCTCGGCGCCGGACTCACCCACGCCCGCATGGGCCGCCCGGACTTCGCCGCGCTCATCCCGGCGCTGGCCGCCGCCGCGCGCGCCGCCGGCCCGCCGCAGATCCGCAACGCGGGCACCCTGGGCGGCAACGTCGCCTCGGCCGCCCCCACCGGCGACGCGCTGCCCGTGCTGGCCGCGCTGGAGGCGACCCTGATCATCGCGGGCCAGGGCGGCGCCCGCCGCGAGATCCCGGTCTCCCACCTGCTGGCCGGGGTGGAGATGCTCCGCGCCGGCGAACTCATCGGCTACGTCCGCGTCCCGCTGCTGCACGCCCCGCAGGTCTTCCTCAAGGCCACCGGGCGCACCGGCCCGGGGCGCGCGGTCGCCTCCGTGGCGCTGGTCCTGGACCCGGCCCGGCGGGGGGTGCGGTGCGCGGTCGGCGCCATAGCGCCGATGCCGCTGCGCCCGCTGGAGGCCGAACACTGGGTGGCCCAGCTCATCGACTGGGACAACAACCGGGCGATCGTCCCGGAGGCGCTGGCCGCCTTCGGCGAGTACGTCGCCGCGGCCTGCATCCCGGACCCCGCCCCCGCCGAGGACGGGTCCGTGCCGCAGCTTCCGCCCGCCGTACTGCATCTGCGGCGCACCGTCGCCGCGCTGGCCCGACGAGCACTGGGGAGGGCGCTGTCGTGACCGACGACCAGCAGCGAGAGGGCACCGAGGGCACCCCCCGGGGCGGCGGCCGCTGGGACCCGCTGCCCCAGGGCGACTACGACGACGGCGCCACCGCCTTCGTCCAGCTCCCCGAGGGCGGCATCGACGCCCTCCTGGACGCCGCCGGCAGCCCCCTCGCCGCCCCCGGCCACGGCTTCGTGCCGCCGCAGATAACGGTCGCCCCCGCCACGGGCACCGACCCCGCGGCCACCGGCACCTGGGCCGTCCCGCAGACCCCCGCGCACGGCACGCAGTGGCAGGCGCCGGGGACCGGGCAGACGGCGTACGGCGACGCCCCGCAGGACCCCTACGGGGCGGCCGGACAGCACGGGAGCGGCGCGGAGTACGGCGCGGAGCGCACGGAGTACGCGGGCCACGGGGAGTACCCGGAGTACGCGGAGCCGGAGTACGAGGGGCACGCGGGGCACGCGGGGCACGCGCACGACCCGTACGCCGGACAGGCCCCGTACGCCGGGCACGGGCAGCAGCCCTACGCCGGGCACCAGCAGCCGCACGCCGGGCCGGACGACCGGTTCGCCTACCACCCGGGCGCCACCGGCCACTGGGACTTCGGCGACGCCGCGCCCCCGCAGGAGGCGGCGCCCGGACCCGGCCACGACGTGACCGGACAGTGGTCCATCCCGGTCGCCGGGGGCGAACTGCCGGACGAGTCGGGCGAGTTCACCACGTCGTCCCTGGTCGAGCAGTGGGGCGGCACGCCGCCGGCCACCCTGCCGGGCGGCGCGCCCGCCCCCTGGGCGACGCAGGCGGCGGGGCAGCCGTGGGGCGAGCAGGCGGAGCGGCTCGAACACCCGGGCGCCGACGAGAGCCAGGGCATGGAGCCGGCCCAGGGCGGCGGCAGGGAGCCCTTCCCGGACGTACGGCCGTATCTGGACCCGGCGGGCGGGGCGACGGCCGACGGGACGGTGACCGGCGGGGTGACGGCCGACCCGGCCGCCGATGCGGTGCACGCGGCTCAGGCGGCCGTGCACGCGGCGCAGGTGGCGCACGAGGCACAGGTGGCCCATGAGGCCCGAGAGGCTTACGAAGCCCATGAGGCTCAGGTGGTCCAGGCGGCCCACGAGGCTCGGGTGGTCCAAGCGGCCCATGAGGCGCGGATGGTCCATGAGGCTCATGAGCCTCATGAGGCTCAGGCGGTCCAGGAGGGCTTCGAGAGCGCCGCCGAGGCTCCCGAGGCTCCCGAGGCGCTTGCCCCGTCCGCCGAGGCCATCGAGACCGCAGAGACCGCCGAGACCGCCGAGATCGCCGAGACCGTCGAGGCCGGGAGCGTGCCGGAGGCCACCGAGGAACCGGCGGCGACCGCCGAGGCGTCGGAGCCGGAGCCGGAGCCGACCTCCGGACCGGAGCCGGCGCGGGCGCCCGAGGCCGAGGACGTGACCGGCGACGCGGCGGAATCCGGGACCGAGGCCGCGACCGAGGGTGAGGCTGCGGGCGCCCCTGCCCCTGCCCCCGCCCCCGCCCCCGAGCCTGAGCCCGATCGCGCGCCGGACCCGGCGCCGGACACCGAGCCCGGCCCGGACCCCGAGCCCGCCGCCCAAGGCCCCGCTCCCGAGGACGGCGCCCTGGAGGAGCCCGAGGCGGACCAGGCCGCCGACCCCGGGACCCCGGGGACCCCCGAGGAGCCCGCCGCGTCCCCGGCGGCCACGGCCCCGGAGACCCCCGCGGGCGGCCCCGCCGGCCCCCACGAGGAGCACCCCCTCGCCTCGTACGCGCTGCGCGTCAACGGCACCGACCGGCCCGTCAGCGACGCCTGGATCGGTGAGTCGCTGCTCTACGTGCTGCGTGAGCGGCTCGGCCTCGCGGGCGCCAAGGACGGCTGCTCGCAGGGCGAGTGCGGGGCGTGCAACGTGCAGGTCGACGGCCGGCTCGTCGCCTCCTGCCTGGTCCCGGCCGTGACCGCGGCGGGCAGCGAGGTCCGTACCGTCGAGGGCCTGGCCACCGACGGGCAGCCCTCCGACGTCCAGCGGGCGCTGGCCCGGTGCGGCGCGGTGCAGTGCGGTTTCTGCGTGCCCGGCATGGCGATGACCGTGCACGACCTGCTGGAGGGCAACCCGGCGCCGACCGAGCTGGAGACCCGGCAGGCGCTCTGCGGCAACCTGTGCCGCTGCTCCGGCTACCGGGGCGTCCTGCGCGCCGTCGAGGAGGTCGTCGCCGAGCGCGAGGCGCACGCCGACGCCGAGGCGGACGCGGCGCCCGTGGCCACCGGCGCGGAGGGTGACACGCCCCGCATCCCGCACCAGGCGGCCCCGCCCCCGGAGGACACCTCCTCCTACGACCCCTCCCACGATCCCTCCCACGGCCAGGACGGAGGCCACGCGTGAGCAACGAGGCAGCGACCGCCCCGGCCGCGGGCACCGCGCCGGCGCCCCCCGCCCCCGAACCGATCCCGCACGGCCTCGGCGCCTCCCTCCCGCCGGCCGACGCCCGCGCCAAGACCGAGGGCACCTTCCCCTACGCCGCCGACCTGTGGGCCGAGGGCCTGCTCTGGGCGGCCGTCCTGCGCTCCCCGCACCCGCACGCCCGCATCGTCTCCGTGGACACCACGCACGCCCGGGAGATGCCCGGCGTACGGGCGGTCGTCACGCACGAGGACGTGCCCGGCACCGCGCTGCACGGCCGGGGCAGAGCCGACCGGCCGGTCTTCGCCTCCGAGGTCGTGCGCCACCATGGCGAGCCCATCGCCGCCGTCGCCGCCGACCACCCGGACACCGCGCGGATGGCCGCGGCGGCCGTCATCGTCGAGTACGAGGTGCTGGACCCGGTCACCGACCCCGAGCAGGCGTTCGAGGCGGAGCCGCTGCACCCCGACGGCAACCTGATCCGGCACATCCCGCTGCGCCACGGCGACCCGGAGGCGGTCGGCGAGATCGTCGCCGAGGGCCTGTACCGCATCGGCCGCCAGGACCCGGCGCCCATCGGCGCGGAGGCCGGTCTGGCCGTGCCCCGCCCGGACGGCGGCGTCGAGCTGTACCTGGCCTCCACCGACCCGCACACCGACCGCGACACGGCCGCCGCCGCCTTCGGGCTCGCCCCCGAGCAGGTGAAGATCGTGGTCACCGGGGTGCCCGGCGCCACCGCCGACCGCGAGGACCAGGGCTTCCAGCTCCCGCTCGGCCTGCTGGCGCTGAAGACCGGCTGCCCGGTGAAGCTGACCGCCACGCGCGAGGAGTCCTTCCTCGGCCACGCCCACCGCCACCCCACGCTGCTGCGCTACCGCCACCACGCCGACGCCGAGGGCCGCCTGGTGAAGGTCGAGGCGCAGATCCTGCTCGACGCGGGCGCGTACGCCGACACCTCCTCCGAGGCCCTGGCCGCCGCCGTCGCCTTCGCCTGCGGCCCGTACGTCGTGCCGAACGCCTTCATCGAGGGCTGGGCGGTGCGCACCAACAACCCGCCGTCCGGACATGTGCGCGGCGAGGGCGCGATGCAGGTCTGCGCCGCGTACGAGGCGCAGATGGACAAGATCGCGAAGAAGCTGGGCCTGGACCCGGCCGAGGTGCGGATGCGCAACGTCCTGGCCACCGGCGACGTCCTGCCGACCGGCCAGACGGTCACCTGCCCGGCCCCCGTCGCCGAACTGCTGCAGGCCGTGCGCGACTTTCCCCTGCCCGCCCTGCCCAAGGACACCCCCGAGGACGAGTGGCTGCTGCCCGGCGGCCCCGAGGGCGCGGGCGAACCGGGCGCGGTGCGCCGGGGCGTGGGCTACGGCATCGGCATGGTGCACATGCTCGGCGCCGAGGGCGCGGACGAGGTGTCGACGGCGACGGTGAAGGTCCAGGACGGCGTGGCGACGGTGCTGTGCGCCGCCGTGGAGACCGGCCAGGGCTTCACGACCCTCGCCCGGCAGATCGTGCAGGAGACCCTCGGCATCGACGAGGTGCGCGTGGCGCCCGTCGACACCGACCAGCCGCCGGCCGGCGCGGGCTGCCGGGGCCGGCACACCTGGGTGTCGGGCGGCGCGGTGGAGCGGGCCGCGAAGATGGTCCGCACCCAGCTCCTCCAGCCGCTCGCCCACCAGTTCGGCATGTCGACCGAGCTGCTCCAGATCGCCGACGGCAAGATCACCTCGTACGACGGTGTCCTGTCGACCACGGTCACCGAGGCGCTGGACGGCAAGGAACTGTGGGCCACCGCCCAGTGCCGCCCGCACCCCACCGAGCCGCTGGACGAGTCCGGGCAGGGCGACGCCTTCGTCGGCATGGCGTTCTGCGCGATCCGCGCGGTGGTCGACGTCGACATCGAACTCGGCTCGGTACGGGTCGTGGAGCTGGCCGTCGCGCAGGACGTGGGCCGGGTCCTCAACCCCGCCCAGCTCGCCACCCGGATCGAGGCGGGCGTCACCCAGGGCGTGGGCATCGCGCTGACGGAGAACCTCCGCACGCCGCGCGGCCTGATCCGCCACCCCGACCTCACCGGGTACGCCCTCCCCACCTCCCTGGACACCCCCGACATCCGCATCGTCAAGCTCGTCGAGGAACGGGACGTGGTCGCGCCGTTCGGCGCGAAGGCGGTCAGCGCGGTGCCGGTGGTGGCGTCCCCGGCGGCGGTCGCCTCGGCGGTGCGCGCGGCGACGGGCCGCTCGGTCAACCGCCTGCCGATCCGCCCGCAGGCGGCCGTGGTCACCTGAGTTTCTCCGCGCCGGCGGGGCAACGCGCGGGGCGCGTGGTGCGTCCTCAGAGACGTACGAGTGCCGCGCACCCGGGCGTTGTCAGTGGTGGCGCGTAGTGTGCGAAGCGATGGGAACGGCGCCGCCGGGCCCGTCCACGGGCACGCACGACTCTCGGGGGAGACACGACCATGCAGGTGACCACTGTGACGACGAGCGCACCGACGGAAGCCGCCTGCCGCCCGGCTCCGTCCCTCCTCACCCTGGTCCGCGCCGCGACCTCGGTGGACGACCCGTCCTGGACCCGTGCCGCGGTCCGGCGCGCGCCGGCGGGCCCCGAGACGCCGCTGCTGTGGCGGACGTCGACGCTGATCGGCTGCCTCGCCCTGGCCACGGGCCGCCGCACGGTGCCCGCGCCGGACCTGCCGTACCGCTTCCTGGACCGGGAGTTCGGCCGCGGCCGGGTGACCCGCTTCGAGGACGTGGACATCCCGCCGTGCCTCACCCACGAGCCCACCCGCCGCTTCCTGCGCGAGACGGGCCTGCCGGACCGGGCGTTCCCCTTCCACCGGGACCGCGACGAGGACATCCCCCTGCCCACCCTGGCCGAGTTCCACGAGGCCGGCCCCGCCCTCCCCGCCGAGGCGTCCCGCCACGTCCGCCTCGGCCGGCTGGCCGACGGCGGCACGGTGACGGTGGACGGCACGACGGGCGCGGTCCTCACCTGGCGGGAACCGACCGCCACCTTCCACCCCCTCGCCCCGGACCTCCCGGCGTTCACCCTGGCTCTCTGGGCCCGCCACCGGGCGACCCGCCTGGAGACGACGGCGACGGAGGAGCGCGCGTGACCCTGTCGACGGCAGGCGGCCGGACCGGCGCGTCCCCCTCCTGTCCCCTGTCGGGCCAGGCGAGGACGCGTCCCCCTTTCACCACCCGCCGTCATCGTGAAGTGAGCCGACGCCTCAGGCGGTTGGCTTCGGCGACCGGGGGACAGAGATGGTGACGCTGGGTGTGTTCTTCGGGCTGCTCCTGTGCGTGATCGCGGCCATCGTCTGGAAGGTGGGCCGGCGCGGAAGCGGGCCCACGGAGAACATCGAGGGGCTCCGCATCGAGCAGGCGCGGCGCTCGGCGGCCGACAGCGCCCGGCACTCCTTCAACGCGATCGCCCAGCACGACACGCTGCCCACGAGGGGCGACAGCTATCGCGACAAGCGGTGAGGCGAGACCCCCGCCCGCATCCCACCCGGTCCGGGTCCTGGAGGCCGTGGCGGGAATCGAACCCGCGTAACTCGCTTTGCAGGCGAGTCCCTCAACCACTCGGGCACACGGCCGTGTGCGTCGTTCCGATACGACCGTAGGGGCGGGTGCCGGGCGGGCTCAAGGGCGGGGCGGGGGCCGCAACGGGACTGCCATACGCCGTTCATGAACGGGACGTTCCCGCCGCGGGGCGGTCGTACGACCAAGGTCCCGGCCGGGGCCCGTCTCGGGACAGGGGCCAACCCCGGGTTGGCGCCTTACCCTGACGGTCATGACCGTCTCCGAACCGCGCGACACCGGTGTCGCCGCCGTCCCGCCCGCCGCACCGCCGGGCAAGCCCGAGACCGTGCTCAGCCGGGCCCACCGGGCCCTGAGCATCGGCATCGTCTCCGTCATCGTGCTGATCGCCTTCGAGGCGACCGCGGTGGGGACGGCCATGCCCGTGGCGGCGCGGGAGCTGGACGGGGTGTCGCTGTACGCCTTCGCGTTCTCGGGGTACTTCACGACCAGCCTGTTCGGGATGGTGCTCTCCGGTCAGTGGTCCGACCGGCGCGGCCCGCTGGCGCCGCTGACCTGGGGGATCGGCAGCTTCGCGGCGGGTCTGCTGGTGTCGGGGACGGCCGGGACGATGTGGCTGTTCATCCTGGGGCGGGCCGTCCAGGGGTTCGGCGGCGGACTGGTGATCGTCGCCCTGTACGTCGTCGTCGGCCGCGCCTACCCGGAGCGGCTCCGCCCGGCGATCATGGCGGGGTTCGCCGCCGGGTGGATCGTGCCGTCCATCGTCGGCCCGCTGGCCTCGGGCGCGGTGACCGAGCACCTCGGGTGGCGCTGGGTCTTCGTCGGCATCCCGGTCCTGGTGGTGCTGCCGCTGGCGCTCGCCCTGCCGCAGATCCGCGACCGCGCGTCCGGCCCGGTGCGCGGCCCCGGCGCCCCCGGGGAGCCGGCCTCCTTCGACCGCCGCCGCATCCGCCTCGCCCTCGCCATCTCGCTCGGTGCCGGACTCCTCCAGTACGCCGCCCAGGACCTGCGCTGGACATCGCTCCTCCCCGGCGCCGCGGGCGCCGCCCTGCTCGTCCCGGCCGTCCTCGGACTGCTCCCGCGCGGCACCTGCCGGGCGGCCCGCGGCCTGCCCTCCGTCGTCCTGCTGCGCGGCGTCGCCGCGGGCTCCTTCATCGCCGCGGAGTCCTTCGTCCCGCTGATGCTGGTCACCCAGCGCGGGCTCAGCCCGACGCTCGCCGGGTTCTCGCTGGCGGCGGGCGGGCTGACCTGGGCCGGCGGCTCCTGGGTGCAGTCCCGGGCGCGGCTGGAACCGTACCGGGAGCGTCTGATGACCCTCGGCATGGTCCTGGTCGCCGCGGCCGTCGCCACCGCGCCCAGCGTCCTCATCGACGCCGTACCCGCCTGGACGGTCGCCGTCGCCTGGGCCTTCGGCTGCTTCGGCATGGGCCTGGTGATCTCCTCCACCAGCGTCCTCCTGCTCAAGCTCTCCGCCCCCGAGGAGGCCGGCACCAACTCCGCCGCCCTCCAGATCTCCGACGGCCTCTGCAACGTCCTGCTGCTGGCGGCCGGCGGGGCGGCCTTCGCCGCGCTCGGCGGCGGCACGGTCACGCACACGGCGACCGGGACGACCGGTTCGCACCCGGCGGCCTTCGCGGCGGTCTTCCTGCCGATGGCCGCGGTGGCCCTGCTCGGCGCCTGGGTGGCGACCCGCCTGCGGGACCCCCGCTGACCAGCGGCGCCACCGCCCGGCACCCGGGACCGGGACCGCGCCGGAACGGCCCGCACGGCCACTGTGACGTCGGTCCCACCGGAGCCGGCCCCGGCCTGGTCCCGGCGTCGCGGGGTCCCGGGCGCCGGTAGGGTGGCCCGGTTGTCATACGTGGCCGAGCCGACCGACCCCCTTCGGAGACCGTGACTACCACCGCCAGTTCCAGCTCGTCGCACCACCTGTCGCCGGCCTTCCCCGGCCGTGCCCCCTGGGGCACCGCCGGCAAGCTGCGCGCCTGGCAGCAGGGGGCGATGGAGAAGTACATCCAGGAACAGCCCCGCGACTTCCTGGCGGTCGCCACCCCCGGCGCCGGCAAGACGACCTTCGCGCTCACCCTGGCGTCCTGGCTGCTGCACCACCACGTCGTGCAGCAGGTCACCGTCGTCGCGCCGACCGAGCACCTGAAGAAGCAGTGGGCGGAGGCGGCGGCCCGGATAGGGATCAAGCTCGACCCCGAGTACAGCGCGGGCCCGCTCGGCAAGGACTACCAGGGCGTCGCCGTGACCTACGCGGGCGTCGGCGTCCGGCCCATGCTGCACCGCAACCGCGTCGAGCAGCGCAAGACCCTCGTCATCCTCGACGAGATCCACCACGCCGGCGACTCCAAGTCGTGGGGCGAGGCGTGCCTGGAGGCGTTCGAACCGGCGACCCGGCGGCTGGCGCTGACCGGTACGCCGTTCCGGTCGGACACCAACCCCATCCCCTTCGTCACGTACGAGGAGGGGAACGACGGCATCCGGCGGTCCGCCGCCGACTACACCTACGGGTACGGCTCCGCGCTCGCCGACGGCGTCGTGCGCCCCGTCATCTTCCTCAACTACAGCGGCACCATGCGCTGGCGCACCAAGGCCGGCGACGAGATCGCGGCCCGGCTCGGCGAGCCGATGACCAAGGACGCGATCAGCCAGGCCTGGCGCACCGCCCTCGACCCGCGCGGCGAGTGGATGCCGTCCGTGCTGCGCGCCGCCGACCAGCGGCTGACCGAAGTACGCAAGGCCATCCCGGACGCGGGCGCCCTCGTCATCGCCGCCGACCAGGACTCCGCCCGCGCCTACGCCAAGCTGATCCGGGAGATCACCGGCTGCAAGGCCACCCTCGTGCTCTCCGACGACGCCGGCGCGTCCAAGAACATCGACACCTTCAGCAACAGCGACGACCGGTGGATGGTCGCCGTCCGCATGGTGTCCGAGGGCGTCGACGTGCCGCGCCTCGCGGTCGGCGTGTACGCCACCACCATCTCCACTCCACTGTTCTTCGCGCAGGCCGTCGGGCGTTTCGTGCGGTCCAGGCGGCGCGGCGAGACCGCGTCCGTGTTCCTGCCGACCGTGCCGGACCTGCTCTCCTTCGCGGGCGAGATGGAGCGCGAACGCGACCACGTCCTCGACAGGCCCAAGAAGGCGGGCGAGGAGGACCCCTACGCCGAGTCCGAGAAGGAGATGGACGAGGCGAACAAGGAGCAGGACGAGGACACCGGCGAGCAGGAGCAGTTCTCCTTCGAGGCGCTGGAGTCCGACGCCGTCTTCGACCGGGTGATGTACAACGGCGCCGAGTTCGGCATGCAGGCCCACCCCGGCAGCGAGGAGGAGCAGGACTACCTCGGCATCCCCGGACTCCTCGAACCCGACCAGGTGCAGCTCCTCCTCCAGAAGCGGCAGGCCCGGCAGATCGCGCACAGCCGCAAGAAGCCCGACGAGGAGGCGGACCTCCTCGAACTGCCCGCCGAGCGGCGCCCGGTGGTCTCCCACAAGGAGATGATGGAGCTGCGCAAGAAGCTCAACACCATGGTCGGCGCGTACGTCCACCAGAGCGGCAAACCGCACGGCGTCATCCACACCGAACTGCGCCGGGTCTGCGGCGGCCCGCCGAGCGCCGAGGCCAGCGCGGGACAGCTCCGCCAGCGCATCGCCAAGGTCCAGGAGTGGGCGACCCGGATGAAGTGACCCGCGGCGGCCCGCGGATCGGCCCGAGGACCCGCGCGGCCGTGTCCGGCCGTGTGCGGTACGTATGCGGACAAACACAGGTAGTCCATACCGGCCGGTGACCGGATTCTGGACGGAACCTTCCGCTGAGCGGACCGGCTCGCTACTGTCACGCTACGCACACGCCCCGTGGCAGCGCCGCCGCGGAGCGCAGCCGTGAAGCGACTCGGGCCCGGACACGCCGGGCCGCCGGCCGATCGGCGGCCTCTGACGCGCGTCGCCGACGGGACTCGGCGGCGCTGACGCCGCGGAGGAGGCCGCGGACCTCACCACAAAAGGAGTGGGCGTCGTGACCGCGGAGACCTCTCAGACGCTCGACAGGGGACTGCGTGTCCTCAAGCTGCTCGCCGAAACGGACCACGGGCTGACCGTCACCGAGCTGTCCCTCCGGCTGGGCGTGAACCGTACCGTCGTGTACCGGTTGCTGGCCACACTGGAACAGCACGCCCTCGTCCGCCGCGACCTGGGCGGCCGGGCCCGGGTCGGGCTCGGCGTGCTGGGCCTCGGCCGCCAGGTGCACCCCCTGGTGCGGGAGGCCGCGATGCCGGCGCTGCGCTCGCTGGCCGAGGACATCGGGGCCACCGCCCACCTGACGCTGGTGGACGGCGCGGAGGCGCTGGCCGTGGCCGTCGTGGAGCCGACCTGGACCGATTACCACGTCGCCTACCGGGCCGGCTTCCGGCACCCGCTGGACCGGGGCGCCGCCGGCAAGGCGATCCTCGCCGCCCGGCAGCAGCCGGCCACCGAGCCCGGCTACACCCTGACCGAGGGCGAGCTGGAGACCGGGGCGTGCGGGGCGGCGGCGCCGCTGGTCGGGGTCTCGGGCGTCGAGGGCAGCGTCGGCGTGGTGATGCTCTCCGACGTGATACCGGAGCGGGTCGGCCCGCGGGTCATGGACGCGGCCCGGGAGGTCGCGGAGGCCCTGCGCTGAGCCCGCGGTGGCCCCGCTTCGGCACCCGTGCCGGGTGCCGCGGCCCGCCGCGTTAGATTGACCCCGTGCTCTCCGTGCTCTCCCGCCTCACCCGCCCCCGGGCCCTGGCCGTCTGCGCCGTGCCCGTCGTGGCGCTGTTCGCCGCCGCCGTCCTCGCGCCGCTGCCGTTCTCCGTGGCGCAGCCCGGCATGACGGCGGACGTGCTCGGCGAGAACCGCGGCACCCCGGTGATCACCGTCTCCGGCGCCCCCGTGCACCGGACGACCGGGCAGCTCCGGATGACGACCATCGAGGCGACCGGCCCGGACACCGGCGTCTCGCTCGGTGACGTGATCGACAACTGGTTCGCCACCGACCGGGCGGTCATGCCCCGCGACGCCGTCTACCCCAGCGGGGACGACGAGCGGGAGATCGAGCAGTACAACGCGGAGCAGATGAAGGAGTCCCAGAACTCCGCCACCGCCGCGGCCCTGGACTACCTGGACCTCGACCCCGACGACGTCGACGTGAAGCTGGAGCTGGCCGATGTCGGCGGGCCCAGCGCCGGCCTGCTGTTCTCCCTCGGCATCGTCGACAAGCTGGACGGCGGCGACCTCACCGGCGGCCGGACCGTCGCCGGCACCGGCACCATCACCGCCGGCGGCGAGGTCGGCGCCGTCGGCGGCGTACCGTTGAAGACGAAGGCCGCCCGGCGGGACGGCGCGACCGTCTTCCTGGTGCCCGAGGACGAGTGCGCGGACGCGCGGGCCGAACTGCCGAAGGGGCTGCGGCTGATCCCGGTGACGACGCTCAAGGGCGCGGTCGCCGCCCTGCGCGACCTGACCGCCGGCAAGGGCGGCGTGCCCTCCTGCTGAGCGGCCTCACCCTTCCGTCACGAAGCCCTTCGCCACCATCCAGTCCAGCGCCACCTGGTGCGGGTCCTCCCCGTCGACGTCGACCCTGGCGTTCAGTTCCCGCGCCACGTCGTCGGTCAGCGCCCGGGTCACCGGGTCCAGTACGCCGGCGATGGCCGGCCACTTCCGCATCGTCTCGGTGCGGACCATGGGCGCCGCGTTGTAGTTGGGGAAGAACCGCTTGTCGTCCTCCATCACCACCAGGTTCATCGACGTGATCCGCCCGTCGGTGGTGAACACCTCGCCGTAGGTGCAGGCGCCCTCGGCGGTCTGGGTGTAGATGATCCCGGTGTCCATCTGCGTGATGTTCCGGGCCGGCAGGCTCATCCCGTACGTCTTCTCCAGCCCCGGCAGCCCGTCCGCCCGGTTGGCGAACTCGCCCTCCACGCACAGCGTCACCGCACCGGGGTCCCGCTTCGCGAGCGCGGCGACCTGGGACATCGTCCGCGTCCGGTACTTCTTGAAGTACGCCTGGTTCATCGCCAGCGCGTACGTGTTGTTCATCGGGGCGGGCGGCAGCCAGGTCAGGCCCTTCTTCGCGTCGGCCGCCTTCACCGCCTCCCACTGCCGCTCCGGGTCCGGGACCGGCCTGCTGTTGCCGAGGTACGTGATCCAGGCGGTGCCGGTGTACTCGTAGGTGGCGTCGGCGTCGCCGTTCTCCACGGCCGCGCGGGTGCCGACCGAGCCCTGGATGCCGGTGCGGTCCAGCACCTCGGCGCCGGCCGCCTCGAAGGCGATGCCCATGATCGCGCCGAGGATCAGCTGCTCGGTGAACTCCTTCGACACGACGGTGAGGTCGGCGCCCTCCAGGGGCCGGCCCCGGCCGATGGTGCCCGGCCCGACGTCGTCCACCATGGGGGAGCCGCTGGTCAGCCCGCAGCCGGTGAGCAGCACGCCGGCGAGCGCCAGGCACAGGGGCCGTCTCATCCGCCCGCCTCCAGTCCCCGCGGCCGCAGCAGCAGCTCCGCCAGCGAGGCCAGCCAGTCCACCAGCAGGGCGAGGGCGACGGTGAGCACCGAGCCCAGCACCAGTACCGGCATCCGCTGGCTGGTGATGCCCGTGGTGATCAGCACGCCCAGGCCGCCGCCCCCGCCGAAGGTCGCCAGGGTGGCCGTACCGACGTTCAGGACGAGGGCGGTGCGCACCCCGGCCAGGATCAGCGGGACGGCGAGGGGGAGTTCGACGCGGGTGAGCACGCCGAACGGGGACATGCCGATGCCGCGCGCCGCCTCCAGCAGGGTGGGGTCGTTGGCCTTCAGGCCGGCGATGGTGTTCGACAGCACCGGCAGGATCGCGTAGACGATGATGCCGATCAGCGCGGACCGGCGGCCGATGCCGAGCCAGATCACCAGCAGCGCCAGCAGTCCGATCGCCGGGGTGGCCTGGCCCATGTTGGCGAAGGCGAGGGCGAGGGGGGTGGCCCGGCGGAACATCCGGCGGGTGAGCAGCACCCCCAGCGGGATGGCGATGACCAGCACGAAGAAGGTGGAGATCACCGTGAGCTGCACGTGCTGCCACAGCGCCTTGGTGACCTGCCCGCCGGCCAGCGCGTTCTCGCTCAGCGCGTCCAGCTCGGCCTGCTGGAACCACAGCCAGGTCGCCAGCAGCACACCGGCCAGCACCACGGGCAGGAAGGTCAGCTTCCGCCAGCCGATCCGGCGCCGGGTGGCGGCCGGGGACGGCGGGGGAGCGACGGTGGCGGTCTCCGTCGCGTCGTCGTCCGTGACCGGGTCCGGGTCCGGGGGAGCGCCGCCCGGCTGCGGGAAGCGGGAGGAAGGGGACATCACGCCGGCGCCTCCCCGGTGGGCCGCCCGAAGCCCTCCTGCTCGGAGTGGGTGCGCTCGGCCCGCTGCTCCTCCAGGTCGTGCTGGTGTTCCAGCGCGTCCAGCCGGTCCGCCTCCAGCAGCTCGTGAACGGAGTTCATCAGCGTCTCCATGTCGACGACGCCCTCGTACTGGCCGCGCCGCCCGGTGACCGCGACCCGGCCCGCGTTGTCGGTGAGCACCGCCTCCAGCGCGTCCCGCAGCGTGGCGTCCCGGGTCACCGTGTCGTGCACCAGCGCCCCGGCGCGGGCGAGCGAGCCCTTGGCCCGCATCAGGTCGCCGCGGCGCAGCCACTTGTAGGGGCGGCGCCGCTTGTCCAGCAGCAGGATCTCGTTGCTGCCGCTGTCCCGCAGCCGGTCGAAGATGTGCTGGAGCGGGTCGTCGATGGTGACCGTCGGGTAGTCGGTGATGCCGACGTCCCGGACCCGGGTGAGGTTGAGCCGCTTCAGCGCCGCCCCGGCGCCGACGAAACCCGAGACGAAGTCGTCGGCCGGGTTGGTGAGGATCGCCTCCGGGGTGTCGAACTGGGCGATGTGGGACTGCTCCCGCAGCACCGCGATCCGGTCGCCCACCTTGATCGCCTCGTCGAAGTCGTGGGTGACGAAGACGATCGTCTTGTGCAGCTCGTGCTGGAGCCGGATCAGCTCGTCCTGGAGGTGGTCCCGGGTGATCGGGTCGACCGCGCCGAACGGCTCGTCCATCAGCAGCACCGGCGGATCGGCGGCCAGCGCCCGCGCCACGCCGACCCGCTGCTGCTGGCCGCCGGAGAGCTGGCGCGGATAGCGGCCGTGGAACTCGCCCGGGTCCAGGCCCACCAGGTCGAGCATCTCCTCCACCCGGCCCCTGATCCGCGCCTTGGACCAGCCGATCATCCTCGGCACCAGGGCGATGTTCTGCGCGACCGTCATGTGCGGGAACAGGCCGGAGGACTGGATGGCGTACCCGACCTTGCGGCGCAGCTTGACCGGGTCGATGTCGGTGACGTCCTCACCGCCGATCCGGATGCGCCCGCCGGTCGGCTCGATCAGCCGGTTGATCATCTTGAGCGTGGTGGACTTCCCGCACCCCGAGGGGCCGACGAAGACGACCGTCTCGCCCGCCCCGATCTCCATGGACACGTTGTCCACGGCCGGCTGCGGACTGCCCGGATAGCGCTTGCTGAGGCTCTCCAGCTCGATGGTGGCACCCGTGGCGGCGGCCGGGGCTGTCTCAGGCACGGATCCCCCTGGAAATGGTCAGCCGTCCGAGCAGGACGTACGCGGCGTCGAACAGCAGCGCGAGAACGATGATGCCGAGCGTGCCCGCGAGGACCTGGTTCAGCGCGTTCTTGCTGCCCAGCGAGGCGATCCCGCGGAAGATCTCGTTGCCGAGCCCCGGCCCGGAGGCGTAGGCGGCGATGGCGGCGATGCCCATCAGCATCTGGGTGGAGACCCGGATGCCGGTCAGGATCGGCGGCCAGGCCAGCGGCAGCTCCACCCGCAGCAGCCGCGTCACGCGGGACATGCCGATCCCCTTGGCCGCGTCCACCAGCGCCGGGTCGACGCCGCGCAGCCCGACGATCGCGTTGCGCACGATCGGCAGCAGCCCGTACAGGGTCAGCGCGGTCACCGTCGGCGGCACCCCGAGTCCGACGACCGGGATGAGCAGACCGATCATCGCCAGGGACGGAATGGTCAGGATGGTCGAGGTCGTCAAGGTGGCCAGGTTCCCGGCCCACTCGCTGCGGTAGGTGACCACACCGATCAGCACGCCCAGGACGGTCGCCACGACCATGCACTGGAACACGGCGCTGGCGTGCTGCCCGGCGTCCGCGAGCAACTGCTGGTGGCGGCTGGTCAGGAACTCCCAGAAGTTCACGTCCGCTCACCCCCGTCGCCAGGTCGGTCACCGGTCCCGGGCCGCCTGTTCCACCAGCGGGATGATCCGCAGCGGTACGGGATTCTCCATGACGATCGCCGTGGCGGCCCGGACGATGCCATCAAAACCGACGACGCGGTCGATCACCCGCTGGAGGTCGGCGTTGGAGCGGGCCACCAGCCGGCACAGCATGTCCCCGGTGCCGGTGGTGGTGTGCAGCTCCAGCACCTCCGGCACGGACGCCAAGTGCCGCCGCACCTGAGGGCCTTGGCCCTGCCGGATCTCCAGCGTGGCGAAGGCGGTGACGGGGTAGCCGAGCGCCGCCGGGTCCACCTCGGGGCCGAAACCGCGGATGACTCCGTTCGACTGAAGCCGCTCCAGCCGCGCCTGCGCCGTGCCCCGCGCGACCCCCAGCCGCCGGGACATCTCCAGCACCCCGATCCGCGGCTCCCGCGCCAGCAGCACGATGATCCGCCCGTCCAGCCCGTCGATCCCCGACCCCGCGCCCATCCCGGCCCCCTCGGCTGGTCATCCTGTACAGATCGCCCGGCGTATCCCGTGCGCCACTGGGCAGGATGCCCAGCCGAAACGCGAACTATTGCGCACCTTGCGGGCCAGGGGGACCCTGCGGCTATGACGCAGACCACACACCACGTTCCCGACACCGCCCGGCAGGCCGACCCCTTCCCGGTCAAGGGAATGGACGCGGTCGTGTTCGCCGTGGGCAACGCCAAGCAGGCCGCGCACTACTACTCCACCGCCTTCGGCATGCGCCTGGTCGCCTACTCCGGACCGGAGAACGGCAACCGCGAGACCGCCGCGTACGTCCTGGAGAACGGCTCCGCCCGCTTCGTGTTCACCTCGGTCATCAAGCCGTCCACCGACCACGGCCGCTTCCTCGCCGCGCACGTGGCCGAGCACGGCGACGGCGTGGTCGACCTCGCCATCGAGGTCCCCGACGCCCGCGCCGCCCACGCCTACGCCGTCGAGCACGGCGCCCGCTCGCTCGCCGAGCCGTACGAGGTCGAGGACGAGCACGGCACGGTCGTCCTCGCCGCGATCGCCACCTACGGCGAGACCCGCCACACCCTGGTCGAACGCACCGGCTACGACGGTCCCTACCTCCCGGGCTACGTCGCCGCCGACCCGATCGTCGAGCCCCCCGCCCAGCGCACCTTCCAGGCCATCGACCACTGCGTCGGCAACGTCGAGCTGGGCCGCATGAACGAGTGGGTCGGCTTCTACCACCAGGTCATGGGCTTCACGAACATGAAGGAGTTCGTCGGCGACGACATCGCCACCGAGTACAGCGCCCTGATGTCCAAGGTGGTCGCCGACGGCACCCTCAAGGTCAAGTTCCCGATCAACGAGCCCGCCGTCGCCAAGAAGAAGTCCCAGATCGACGAGTACCTGGAGTTCTACGGCGGCGCCGGCGTCCAGCACATCGCGCTCAACACCAACGACATCGTCCGCACCGTGCGCACCATGAAGGCGAACGGCGTCCAGTTCCTCGACACCCCGGACTCCTACTACGACACCCTCGGCGAGTGGGCCGGCGAGACCCGCGTCCCCGTCGACGTGCTCCGGGAGCTGAAGATCCTGGTCGACCGCGACGAGGACGGCTACCTGCTCCAGATCTTCACCAAGCCGGTCCAGGACCGCCCGACCGTCTTCTTCGAGATCATCGAACGCCACGGCTCGATGGGCTTCGGCAAGGGCAACTTCAAGGCGCTCTTCGAGGCCATCGAGCGGGAGCAGGAGAAGCGCGGGAACCTCTGAAACACCGCTGACGGGCAGCGCCCCCGGGGACGCGGGGGACCTGCGCGACCAGCACGACGCGGCGGCAGACCACCGACCACCGCGCTACCGCGGGGGCGGGCCCTCCACCGAGGGCTCGCCCAGCTCCGCCAGGGCCTCCCGCGCCCGCGGCGCGTCCAGGGGCGAGAACCACGGATTGATCCGCAGCGCCTCCTGGAGATGCCGCCGCGCGGCCCCGTACCGCCCCAGCTCCCGCTCGATCATCCCCCGGTGGTACACGTACGCCGCGCTGCGCACTCCGCCCCCGCGCTCCCCGTCGGTCGCCCGGACCGCGTACCCCAGTGCCTCCCGTGCCCGCCCGGCCCGGTGCAGCGCCCACCCCAGCGCGTCCGCCACGGCCGTGGCCGGCTGCCGCCGCCACTCGGCGCGCAGCCTCCGCACCGCCGCCGCCGCGTCCCCGTGCTCCGCCTCGAACCGCCCCAGCACCAGCTCCTCGTCCGCCCCGCCGGCCGCCGCCACCCGCACCCGCTCGCGCAGCAGGCCGTACGGGACCCGCGCGGCCCCTCCCAGCCCCAGCGACTCGTACAGCTCGCCCAGCTCCAGCGCGTCCTCGGGACGCGGCTGCCGCTCCAGCGCCGCCTGGTACGCCGTGAGCGCCTCCGACGTACGTCCCAGCGCCGCCAGCGCACGCCCCTGCCCGGCCTGTGCCGCCCGCTGGTCGGGGTCGGTGCGCAGCGCCTCCTGGAAGTACCGCAGCGCCTCCTCGCGCTCCCCGCGCTCGAAGGCCAGCCGCCCCGCCTGCTCCAGGTACGCCGCCCGCTCGGCCGGCGCGGTCGCCGTCGCCACCGCGTCCGTGATCTGCGCCACCGCGTCCTCCCGCCAGCCCCGGTCCCGGTACACCGCCGCCTTGCGCGCCCGCACCGCCGCCGTCCCCGGCCGCAGCTCCACCAGCCGCTCCAGCGCCCGGCCCACCGCCTCGTGGTCGCCGAGCCCGGTGTACGCGTCGACCAGCACCGCCTGCGTGGTCCACCGCCCCGGCGCCAGCCGCCGCGCCCGCTCGCCCCACCGCGCAGCCCCGGCGAAGTCCCGGCGGGCCACCGCCAGCGCCGCGAGGCCCTCCAGGGCCGCCGGGGACTCCGCCAGCCGCAGGGCGGTGCGCAGCGCCCTGTCGGCCTGCGGGAAGCGCGCCGGGTCGGCCGTCCGCCGGCCCTGTTCGACGTAGGCGGCCCCGAGCACCGCCCAGCTCCGCGCGTCCAGCGGGCGGGCCCGCACCCGCGCCTCCCGGTCGCCGATCAGCACCGCCAGATCGGGCAGCGCGGCCGGCACCCCGGCGGCCACCGCGTCGTGCGCCAGTGCCGCGGGACCCGGCGCGGGCGCCGCCGGGCCGCGCGCCCACAGCTCCCCGGGGCTCCCGGGCAGCAGCGCCAGGACACCGCCGAGGACGGCACACCCCGCCGCCGAGGCGACCAGCCACCGCCGCCACCCGACCGGACGCCGCTGAAGTCGGATCGTCATACCGCTCACTGTGCGCCCGTACGCCCTGCCACCCCGGCAGCCCAACGGCGGTGCCGACGGGGTTCACACCGATGGCCCCCGGTGCCACCCTGAGGATCATGAGCCGTATCGAAGCGCCCCGCGACGACGCCACCGCGGCGACCGGCGACCTCGTCGGCCGGCTGCTCGGCGCGCTGCCCGCCGACGCCGTCCTCACCGACCCCGACGTCACGGCCTCCTACGCCCACGACATGGCGAGCTTCTGCCCGGCCGGCACCCCGGCCGTCGTGGTGCTGCCGCGCACCGTCGAGGAGGTCCAGCACGTGCTGCGCGTCGCCACCGAGCTGCGCGTGCCCGTCGTCCCGCAGGGCGCCCGCACCGGCCTGTCCGGCGGCGCCAACGCCCACGACGGCTGGATCGTGCTCTCCCTCACCAGGATGGACCGCATCCTGGAGATCAGCCCGGTCGACCGCGTCGCCGTCGTCGAACCCGGCGTCGTCAACGCCACGCTCTCCCGCGCGGTGCGGGAGCACGGCCTGTACTACCCGCCGGACCCCTCCAGCTGGGAGACGTGCACCATCGGCGGCAACATCGGCACCGCGTCCGGCGGCCTGTGCTGCGTCAAGTACGGGGTGACCGCCGAGTACGTCCTCGGCCTCGACGTCGTGCTCGCCGACGGCCGCCTGATGTCGACCGGCCGGCGCACCGCCAAGGGCGTCGCCGGGTACGACCTCACCCGCCTCTTCGTCGGCTCCGAGGGCTCCCTCGGCATCGTCGTCCGCGCGGTGCTGGGCCTGCGTCCCGCGCCGCCCGCGCAGCTCGTGCTGGCCGCCGAGTTCCCCTCGGCCCGCGCCGCCTGCGACGCCGTCTGCGCGATCATGGCCGGCGGCCACGTCCCGTCCCTGCTGGAGCTGATGGACCGTACGACCGTCAGGGCGGTCAACGACCTGGCCCGCATGGGGCTGCCGGAGACCACCGAGGCGCTGCTGCTCGCCGCCTTCGACATCCCCGACCCGGCCGCCGACCTCGCCGCCGTCGGAGCGCTGTGCGAGGCCGCCGGGGCGACCCGGGTGGTCCCCGCCGACGACCCCGCCGAGTCCGAACTGCTCCTCCAGGCCCGCCGGCTCTCCCTCACCGCGCTCGAAGCGGTCAAGGGCACCACGATGATCGACGACGTGTGCGTGCCCCGCTCCCGGCTCGCCGACCTCCTCGACGGCGTCGAGCGCGTCGCGGAGCGGCACCGCCTGACCATCGGCGTCTGCGCCCACGCCGGTGACGGCAACACCCACCCCACGGTCTGCTTCGACGCCGCCGACCCCGACGAGTCCCGGCGGGCCCGCGCCTCCTTCGACGAGATCATGGCCCTCGGCCTGGAACTCGGCGGCACCATCACCGGCGAACACGGCGTCGGCGTCCTGAAGAAGGACTGGCTCGCCCGCGAACTCGGCCCGGTGGGGCTGGAGATGCAGCGGGCGGTCAAGCAGACCTTCGACCCGCTCGGCATCCTCAACCCCGGCAAGCTGTTCTGACCCGCCCGCCCGCCCGCGCCGGCCTCACTGGGCGAGCAGCCCGGACAGCCCCTCGTCCAGGCCGAGCTGGTCGCCCTCGCTCCCCGGCGGGCAGGCCCGCAGGGTCCGCTCCAGCCAGGCCGATACCTGCGCGGCCGGCGCCTCCAGCAGGGCCTCGCCGTCCGGGCTGCTCAGCCCCATCAGCACCACGGCACGCCCCTCCGACCTCGCCGGCCACACCCGCACGTCCCCGTGCCCGCACGGCCGGAACACCCCCTCCACGAGCAACTCCCGGGCGAAGGCCCAGTGCACGGGGTGGGCGGAGTCGATGTGGAAGCAGACGTGGACGGCGTAGGGGTCGGCGGTGCGGTAGGTGAGCCGGGCGGCGACCGGGATGCTGTACTCGGGCGCCAGGACGAGCCTCAGTTCCAGCTCCCGTTCGACGACGGTGTGACGCATCGGTGCGTGTCCTCTCTCTCGCAAGGGGCCGCGGGGCCACGGCCCGTACCGGTCGGAAGAGCGGCCGGCGGCACGGGCATTACGCGGGTTCGCGGAAATTTCTCGCGAGACGGTGGCACGGGGGGTGAAGTCCGTGTGCGGGGTCGCCCGTAAAGGGGCGGGTCCGGCGGGAGAGCCGGGTGCGGAGTGCGCCCGTCTGATAGATGTGGACACCTCCATCACTCCACCGAGCAGATACGGGACGACGGACATGAGCGCCCCAACCCCGGCCCCCGGCGACGACAGGCCCCGCGAAGGGTATTACCCGGACCCGTCCATTCCTGGATATGTCCGGTACTGGAACGGTGCCGCCTGGGTGCCGGGCACCAGCCGCCCGGCGCCCGTGGACGGCGAACCGCTCGCCCCGCCGTCCGGCGCGGACCGGGCCGCCCCCTCGGTGGAGGAGACCGGCCCGCACTTCTTCGACGAGGACCCGGCCGGACCCGAGCCCGCTCCCGTGGCGTCCACCCGGACCCCGCACGGCAGCCGCCCCGAGCCCGCCTCGGGCTGGGGCGCCGACCCCGCCCGCCAGACGGGCCTGCCCGCCGGCCAGGGCGCACCCGCCTGGCCCGCGCCCCAGGGCGCCGACCCCCGGGTGCCCCGGCCGGCCGCCCCCGCCGAGGCGCCGGCCGACGCCGCGGCGGAGGCGGAGTCCGACGGTACGGTCCTCTTCCGGCGCCCGGGGCCGGGGGACGGGCCGAGTCCCGTGGCGCCCGCGTCGGGCGACGACGACCCCGGCACGATGAAGTTCCGGGCGGTCGCCCCGCGCCCGGCGACCCCGCGCCCCGCCCCGGCCGCCCCCCGCGAGATCCCCGGCGCGCCCGCCCCCGCCCCGGCCGCCCCCCGCGAGATCCCCCGCGAGATCCCCGGCGCGCCCGCCCCCGCCCCACAGCCCCCCGCCGCCCCGGGCCCGGCCCCCGCCCCCTCCGGCCCCCAGCTCACCCCCGGCGCCCTGCCCCCGCGGACCCCGGGCCCGGCCCCCGTCCCGGCCGCACCCCCGGCCCGGACGGTCCCCGCCCCCGCCCCGCAACCGCCCCTCACCACCAGCCCCGGCGGCGGGCAGTCCTCCTGGGCGCAGCAGGTGCACCACCTCGCGAGCGGCGGGGGCGAGTCGCAGCAGCCGGTCGCCCCCTGGCGCCCGCCCGTCGACGACGTCTTCCAGGCCGCCGCCCGGCGGCAGGCCGCGGCCCGCCCCGCCGGGCTCGGCAAGCGGCTGGCCGCCCGGCTCCTGGACACCCTCGTGCTGGCCGCCGTCACCGCGGTCCCGGCCGTCCCGCTCGGCATGAAGGCCGCCGACCACATCAGCGCCAAGATCGACGAGGCGAGGCTCTCCGGCGAGACGGTCACCGTCTGGCTGCTCGACGGCACGACCTCCGTCTACCTGGGCGTCGTCCTGGCCGTCCTGCTCCTGTTCGGCGTCGTCTACGAGGCGCTGCCCACCGCCAAGTGGGGCCGCACCCTCGGCAAGAAGCTGTGCGGTCTGGAGGTGCGGGACATCGAGGCGCACGAGCCGCCGACGTTCGGCGCGTCCCTGCGCCGCTGGCTGGTCTACAGCGTGCCGGGCCTGCTGGCCATCGGGGTGGTCGGCGTCCTGTGGTGCCTGTTCGACCGTCCGTGGCACCAGTGCTGGCACGACAAGGCGGCCCGCACGTTCGTCGCGGGCTGACCGCCTCCGTCGTTCCGTACGTCCGCCGCGGGGCCGGCTGTCTCCGTCGTTCCGTAGGTCCGCGGTCGCGGGCCGGCCCTCTCCGTCGATCCCTGCGTCCGTCGCGGGCCGGCCGTCTCCGTCGGGCGGCGCAGGGGATTTCCGTACTCCGGACGGCCGCTCGCCGGATGCGTCGCCGGGGCGTTCACGGTCGACTCGGGCCATGAGCAGCGAACCGCCCCCCGGCCCCGGCCGGCAGCCGCCGGAAGACGACCCGTTCAGGAAGCAGCCCCCGCCCTCCGGAACGGGTCCGGGCGCGGGCGGCGCCGGCTCCCCCTACGACACCCCGCCTCCCTACGGCGGTGACCGGCCCCCGCCCCCCGGGGGCGGCGGCCCCTACGGCGGTGGCGGCGGGCCGTACGGCGGTGACCCCTACGGCGGCCACGGGGGCGGCCCGCCCACCGACCCCGTGGCCGGGATGCCGCCGCTCGCCGACAGCGCCCGGCGCACGCTGGCCCGCATCATCGACATGATCCTCGTCGGTCTCGTGGTCTGGCTGCTCAGCTGGGCGTTCCACGTCCAGGAGTACGAGGTGGACGGCGACCAGGTCAACGTCGGCAAGTCGTTCTGGCAGTCGCTGATCGCCGCCGTGCTCTACATCGCGTACGACACCTTCATGATCAGCCGCACCGGGCAGACGCTCGGCAAGAAGTGGCTCGGGATGCGGGTGGCTGACCTGAGCGACGGGTCGACGCCCGCCCCGCAGACCGCGCTGGTGCGCGCGGTGGTGCTGTGGGTCCCGTTCGCGTTCTGCTGCGCCTGCGTGTGGACGATCATCTGCGGCGGCTGGAGCTTCTTCGACCGGCCCTACAAGCAGGGCCTGCACGACAAGGCGGCCAAGACGGTGGTGGTCAGCACGAGTTGACCCGGACCTGATCCACAGGTCCGGGTCAACGGGCCGACGGCCGACGGGACAACGGCCAAGGGGGCATCGGGTCCGCGCGGCCGGCTCAGGCCGCGTGCCGGCGTACCTCGTCGGCGCGGCCGGAGGCGCCGACGCCCACGGACACCGGTGCCGGCCCGGCACCAGCGCCGGTGGACGGCCGGTGGACGGCGACGGTGCGCGGCCTGCCCGCCGGCACGGTCATCGCCACCAGCAGCCCGAGGGCGAGCGCCACGACGGCGACGACGGCGATCCACCCGGCGGAGGTCGTCCGCGACAGCAGCAGCATGGCGAAGGCCGAGAGGATCACGGTGAGGGAACCGTAGGCGAGCTGTGCGACAGTCGGACGGGGCATGGCCATCGTGTCCTCGGAAGGGGGGAGTTCTCGGGGGGTGAGACGGGCTGTCGGCCTGGCTTTCCGCCGACTCCCAGGCGTTCCGCCAAGCGACTCTAATCGGTCGCATGCCCGAGTGGAACGAGGAGTAAGCGTGACCTGACCCATGGTGTCCCCGGGGTCGCAGCACGGGGGGCGCACGGAGTCATGCCACGCACGGACTGGACGCTCGCATGCGCCCGTTGAATATGACGGCGGATGTCGGCCGTGTTGCCGCCATGTGTCCGTTACCCGGACGTCGGCTCCGCATAACGCTCTTGATCTGTTCAAGTCAAGGTCTGTCTTTTCTCGCGAACGTCTAGTCGAATGTCGTCACTTGACTACGCGCGTTGATCTCACGTGCTCAGGGGAGGACAACAAGTGACCAGCAGACCCTGGACGTTCCGGGTGGCGGCGACCGCCGTGGCACTCGCCGCCGCGACCGCCACCGCGGCGCTGCCCGCCTCCGCGACGACCGGGGCGGACCCGTCCGCCCGGCCCGTCACCGTCGACCGGCACGACCCGCAGCCCGAGAACCAGCGGGAACACGACCTCGACGGCCCCCTGAGCAAGACCCAGGAGGCCCAGCGCCAGGAGGCCCTCAACCAGGTGCTCTCCGGCAAGGCCACCGCCAAGGAGCGCGACGGTTCCAAGGTCGTCGGCCTCAAGGGCAGGAAGGGCGACACCAAGTACGTCGAGCTGGGCCGGGAGAAGACCGACAAGATCTTCACCATCCTGGTCGAGTTCGGCGACCAGGTCGACAGCCGCTACGGCGGCACCCCCGGCCCGCTGCACAACCAGATCGCCGAGCCGGACCGCTCCGTGGACAACAGCACGGACTGGCTGGCCGACTACGACCAGCAGCACTACCAGGACCTCTACTTCGGCACCGGCAAGGGAACCGAGTCGCTGAAGAAGTACTACGAGAAGCAGTCCTCGGGCCGCTACTCGGTGGACGGCGAGGTCACCGACTGGGTCAAGGTCCCCTACAACGAGGCCCGTTACGGCTCCAACGACTGCGACACCTGCGCCTGGAACGCGGTCGAGGACGGTGTCACCGCCTGGGTCGCCGACCAGGAGGCGGCCGGCCGCTCCCTCGCCGACATCAAGGCGGACCTGGCCGAGTACGACCAGTGGGACCGCTACGACCACGACGGCGACGGCGACTTCAACGAAGCCGACGGCTACATCGACCACTTCCAGCTCGTGCACGCCGGAGAGGACGAGTCGGCCGGCGGCGGCGCGCAGGGCGAGGACGCCATCTGGGCCCACCGCTGGTACGCCTTCGGCACCGACGCCGGCGCGACCGGCCCGGCCGGCAACAAGCTGGGCGGCACCCAGGTCGGCGACACCGGCATCTGGGTCGGCGACTACACCATCCAGCCGGAGAACGGCGGACTCGGTGTCTTCGCCCACGAGTACGGCCACGACCTCGGCCTGCCGGACGAGTACGACACCGACGGCGGCGAGAACTCCACCGGCTTCTGGACGCTGATGTCCTCCGGCTCCTGGCTCGGCCGGGGCGAGGACGCCATCGGCGACCTGCCCGGCGACATGAACGCCTGGGACAAGCTCCAGCTCGGCTGGCTCGACTACACCACCGCCGCGGCCGGGACCAGGTCCAGGCACAAGCTGGGCGTCGCCGAGTACAACACCGAGAACGACCAGGCGCTGATCGTCACCCTCCCCGACAAGGAGGTCACCACCGAGGTCGCCCCGCCCGCCGAGGGCGCCACCCAGTGGTGGAGCGGCAGCGGCGACGACCTGAAGAACACCCTGCGCCGCACGGTCGACCTCACCGGAAAGACCTCCGCCGCGCTGACCCTCGACGGCTGGTGGGACATCGAGTCCGGCTACGACTACCTCTACACCGAGGTTTCCACCGACGGCGGCGCCGCCTGGACGCCCCTGGACGGCACCGCGGACGGTCAGCCGATCCCGCGCGACGCCAGTGACAAACCCGCCCTCACCGGCTCGGTCGACGCCCACCGGACGCTGACGTACCCGCTGGACGCCTACGCGGGCCAGAGGATCGACATCCGCTTCCGCTACCAGACCGACGGCGGCGTCGCCCAGAAGGGCTTCACCGCGGACGAGATCACCGTGACGGCCGACGGCGCCGCGCTCTTCTCCGACAACGCCGAGACCGCGGACGCGGCCTGGACCGCCGCCGGCTTCTCCCGCGTCGGCGCCTCCTTCACCAAGGAGTACGCGCAGTACTACATCGCGGAGAACCGCCAGTACGTCTCCTACGACACGACGCTGAGGACCGGCCCGTACAACTTCGGCTTCTCCACCACCCGCCCCGACTGGGTCGAGCACTTCCCGTACCAGAACGGTCTGCTGATCTGGAAGTGGGACACCTCCCAGGCGGACAACAACACCAGCGCCCACCCGGGCACCGGCCTGATCCTCCCGGTCGACTCCCACCCGACGGCCACGAAGTGGTCCGACGGCACCCTGATGCGCAACCGCTTCCAGGCGTACGACTCGCCGTTCAGCACCTACCGCACCGACGGCATCACCCTGCACAAGGCGGACGTCGCCGTCCGCATCCCGTCCTCGCCGGGCGTCCCCGTCTTCAACGATCACTCCGGTGACTACTACGACGAGACCAACCCGGCCGGGGGTGTCGAGATAACTGACACCAACACCAAGATCAAGATCACCAAGGAGGCCAAGGACGGCTCGACCATCGAGCTGGAGGTCGGCCCCGCGGTGAAATAGACCGCTAAAGCCCAGGTCAGAGCGTGATCGGCGGTGACCCCCTGGCGGGGCACCGCCGATCCGTGTTTAGGTGCGGGGTGTGGTTCTCTTATTGACACCGGCTGACACGGGGGTATGACCGCATGGCCGCAGGAGGCTTCAGCAAACTGCCGAACGGCACCGTGGTGGTGGCGCTGAACCTGCCCAGCCCCGCCGCCGCCGGACCCGCCGCCGTCCGCGTCCTGGTCCACGCCCGCAACCGGGCGCGCGCCCTGACCCGGCTGCGCAACCTCGGTCTGCGCGCGGTCTACCTGCGGGGCAACGCCGCACCGCCCACCCCGGACGAGATCACCGCCGTCCTGCACCACCCGGACGGCCTGCTGTGGCGCACCGCCCCGACCGGCACCGCCGCCCCCGGACCCGAGCGGGCCCAGGAGCTGTGGCACCCGATCCGGGCGCTGCTCGGCCGCCCCGCCGCCCAGACCTGACCGGGCGGCGGCTCACCGCACGACGGGCTTCCCGGTCAGCTCCACGCCCGCCGCCCGCAGCTCCTCCAGGGCCCGCTCGGTGGTCGCGGCGGCCACCCCGGCGGTCAGGCCGAGCAGCACCTGCGTACGGAACCCCTCCCGTACGGCGTCCAGCGCGGTGGCCCGGACGCAGTGGTCGGTGGCGATGCCGACCACGTCGACCTCGTCGATCCGCCGCTGCCGCAGCCAGTCGGCGAGCGGGACGCCGTTCTCGTCGGCGCCCTCGAAGCCGCTGTAGGCCGCCGCGTACGCCCCCTTGTCGAAGACGGCGTCGACCGCGCCGGAGGCGACGGCGGGGGCGAAGTTCGGGTGGAAGCCCACGCCCTCCGTGCCGGCGACGCAGTGCGCCGGCCAGGAGTGCTCGTAGTCGGGGTGGTCGGCGAAGTGGCCGCCGGGCGCGATGTGGTGGTCGCGGGTGGCGACGACGTGGCGGTAGCCGGCCGGCGCCTGCCCGATCAGCTCGGTGACGGCGGCGGCCACGTCGGCGCCGCCGGAGACGGCGAGACTGCCTCCCTCGCAGAAGTCGTTCTGCACGTCTACGACGATCAGGGCGCGGCGCATGGTCGGTGTCCTTCGGCTGTCGGAACTGCGGTGACTGGGGTGGGGCCGGGGCCCGCCGGGGGTGTCGCTGCGCACTCGCTCTAGCTACCCGAGCCCTCGGGCGCGTACTCCGTCGGAATGACGGGTTCCCCCCGGGAGAGCTGGGTCGCGGACAGCGGCAGGTTGGCGCGGGCCGCCGCGTGCCGGTCGCGGGCCGCCTCCAGCGGCTCCCGGGCGACGACCGCACCGCCCTTGACCAGTTCGACCAGGAGCTGCCGGCCGGCCAGCGCGGCGGGCACCGGACCGGTGCCGACCACCTCCGCCTCGGCGTGCCCGTCGGCGTCCAGGCGCCGCGCGGCCCACTTCCGTCCGCCCATCGACGTCTTCCCGCCGCTGGACTTCTTCGCCACCGGCTTCAGCGGGGCCTTCGGGTCGTCGGACTCGGCCCGGGCGACCAGCTTGTAGACCATGGACGCGGTCGGGTGCCCGGAGCCGGTCACCAGCTGGGTGCCGACCCCGTAGGCGTCCACCGGCGCCGCCGCCAGCGAGGCGATGGCGTACTCGTCGAGGTCCGAGGTCACGACGATCCGGGTGCCCGTCGCGCCCATCTCGTCGAGCTGCTGGCGCACCCGGTGCGCGACCAGCAGCAGGTCACCGGAGTCGATGCGGACCGCGCCCAGCTCCGGGCCGGCGACCTCCACCGCCGTACGGACCGCCTCGGCGACGTCGTACGTGTCCACCAGCAGCGTCGTGCCCGACCCGAGGGCGTCCACCTGGGCGCGGAAGGCGTCCCGCTCGGTGTCGTGCAGCAGGGTGAAGGCGTGCGCCGAGGTGCCGACGGTCGGGATGCCGTAGCGGAAACCGGCGGCCAGGTCGGAGGTGGTGGCGAACCCGCCGACGTAGGCGGCGCGGGCGGCGGCGACGGCGGCCAGCTCGTGGGTGCGGCGGGCGCCCATCTCGATCAGCGGCCGGTCCCCGGCCGCGGAGGCCATCCGGGAGGCGGCGGCGGCGATCGCCGAGTCGTGGTTGAGGATGGACAGGATCACCGTCTCCAGCAGCACGCACTCGGCGAAGCTGCCCTCCACCCGCATGATCGGCGAGCCCGGGAAGTACACCTCGCCCTCCGGGTAGCCCCAGATGTCGCCGCTGAAGCGGTAGTCCGCCAGCCAGGCGAGGGTCTCCTCGTCGACGATGTCCCGCTCGCGCAGGAAGTCGAGGACGCCGGCGTCGAAGCGGAAGTTCTCGACGGCGTCGAGGACCCGCCCGGTTCCGGCCACCACGCCGTACCGCCGCCCGTCGGGCAGCCGCCGGGTGAAGACCTCGAACACGCTGCGCCGTCCGGCCGTGCCCGCCGCCAGGGCGGCCCGCAGCATCGTCAGCTCGTACTGGTCCGTGAAGAGCGCCGTCGAGGGAACGTCGACCGGCAGCCCGAGGTCCGCTGTGTTCATGACGGGAATCGTACCCCCATTTCGTCAGTCTGACGATTTTGATCCGCGTCACAGGGCGCGGCGCGGGCCGCGGTGTGGACCACGGCCGCCGGACCCCGTTTGTGCGACCGCCCCCTCGCGGTGGCAGCATGGGTGATGTGACGTCACCCGCTCCCGTAGAGACCGAACGCACCGAGCCGGCGGAGGAAGCCTTCGCCGTGCCCGAGCCCGACGTCCCCTGGGTCACCCTCGTCCACAACGACCCGGTCAACCTCATGAGCTACGTGACCTACGTCTTCCAGACGTACTTCGGCTACTCCAAGGAGAAGGCCACCAAGCTCATGCTCGACGTCCACCACAAGGGCCGGGCGGTCGTCTCCAGCGGCAGTCGCGAGGAGATGGAACGCGATGTGCAGGCCATGCACGGCTACGGTCTGTGGGCCACCCTCCAGCAGGACCGGAAGTAGCTGAAACGCCTCGATGCCAGGACAATTCGAACCGCTCCCCGGCGGCGGCGCGGCCGTCGCCCTCGACGACGTCGAGATCTCCATCATCCGGTCGCTGGCCGTGCAGCTCCTGGAGCTGATCGGCCCCGGTCCGGGCGAGGACGCGTCCGGTGACCCGCTCGCCGACCTCTTCGCCGAGGGCCCCAGCGAGCCCCCCTCCGACCCGGTGCTCAAGCGCCTCTTCCCGGACGCCTACACCGACCCCGGGGGCACCCCGGAGGCCGCCGAGGCGGAGGAGCGGCGGGCGCACTCGGCCGAGTTCCGCCGGTTCACCGAGAACGACCTGCGGGCCGGCAAGCGGGAGAACGCGCTGGCGGTGGTGCGCTCCCTGGACGCCCTCGCCTCCGCCTCCCCCGGGGAGGGCGGCGCGGTCCTGAAGCTGGCGCCGGACGAGTCCCGGCAGTGGCTCGGCACCCTCAACGACCTGCGGCTGGCCCTCGGCTCCCGGCTGGACATCGCCGCCGAGGACGACACCGACCTGCTCTACCGCCTCCCCGACCAGGACCCGCGCAAGCCGATGGTGATGGCGTACCTGTGGCTGGGCGGGCTCCAGGAGACCCTGGTGTCGACGCTGATGCCCTGACGCCCTGACGCCACCCGTTCACGGTTCGCTCAGCGGGGCCTCAATTCCGGATAACGATCGCGTCACCATGGCGCCCTGCTGTGCACCTTTCGGCACCCTTTTGTTCACTTCTGTCCGTGAAGTGCGCCACAGTGCGCCTCTGTGATCTCCGCCGCGACCGTGGTAAATCTTCACGACCGCCCGGGGGACACCACCCGCATGTCCGCCGGGTGCGCCACCGAGCCGGCGGACCGCCGGCCAGGCACGAGCGGGACGTGAGGCCCGCTCAGCTCCAGTATCCGGGGGGATCGCGATCCGGTCCGCGGCCGACGAGAGGCCCGGGTCGGTTATGGAGAAAGGCGCACCACACATGACCTCAGCGCAGGTCGACACGGACAAGGCCCCCGAGGAGGGCTACCAGCGAGGACTCGGCAGCCGCCAGGTCCAGATGATCGCGATCGGCGGCGCGATCGGCGTCGGACTCTTCCTGGGCGCCGGGGCGAACATCGCCAAGGCGGGTCCCAGTCTCATCCTGATGTACGCCCTCGCGGGCCTGATCATCTTCTTCATCATGCGCGCCCTGGGCGAGCTGCTGCTCTACCGGCCGGTCTCGGGCTCCTTCGCCGAGTACTCGCGCGAGTTCCTCGGCCCCTTCTTCGGCTACTTCACCGGCTGGACGTACTGGCTGATGTGGGTGGTCACCGGCATGGCGGAGCTGACCGCCGCGGCGATCTACATCAACTACTGGTTCCCGGGCATCCCGCAATGGGTGACGGCCCTGGTCTTCCTGATCGTGCTGTTCGTCGCCAACCTGATCTCGGTGAAGCTGTTCGGCGAGATCGAGTTCTGGTTCTCGATGGTCAAGGTCACCGCCATCATCGGCATGATCGTCATCGGTCTCGGCGTGCTCACCTTCGGCTTCAGCCAGGCAGGTGACACCGCCGCCGTCTCCAACCTCTGGGAGTTCGACGGCTTCTTCCCCAAGGGCATCGGCTCCTCCCTGATGACCCTCCAGGGCGTGATGTTCGCCTACCTCGCCGTCGAGCTGGTCGGCGTCACCGCCGGCGAGTCCGAGAACCCGGAGAAGACCCTCCCCAAGGCGATCAACACCCTGCCCTGGCGGATCGCCCTGTTCTACGTCGGCGCCCTCACCGTCATCCTCTGCGTGGTGAAGTGGACCGAGTTCGCGCCCGGCGTGAGCCCCTTCGTCGCCGCGTTCGCGAAGATCGGCATCCCGGCCGGCGCCGGCATCGTCAACTTCGTCGTGCTCACCGCGGCCCTGTCCTCCTGCAACTCCGGCATGTACTCCACCGGCCGGATGCTGCGCACCCTCGCGGACAACGGCGAGGCCCCCGGCTTCTTCAGCCGCCTCTCCGCCACCAGGACCCCGGCGCTCGGCATCAGCGTCTCCGTGGTCTTCATGGGCATCGGCGTCGTCCTGAACTACGTCGTCCCGGAGAAGGCCTTCGGCTACGTCACCTCGGTGGCCACCGCCGCCGGCATCTGGACCTGGCTGATGATCCTGATCAGCCACGTCATGTACCGCCGCAAGGTCGTCGCGGGCCGCCTGCCCGCCTCCTCCTTCCCGGCGCCGGGCGGCTCGGTCTGCTCGTACGTCGCCATCGCCTTCCTGCTCTTCGTCACCGGCCTGATCGCCTACGACGCCGACGCCCGCGTCTGCCTGTACGTGATGGCCGGCTGGGCCGTCGCCCTCGGCATCGGCTGGGCGGTCCTCAAGAGCCGGAACCCGCAGGTCACCCGGCGTGGCGACGGCGAGCGGGGCGGCGAGCCGGAGTTCGAGAAGGTCGGCTGACCACCCGCCCCTGTCCAGCATTCGGGCCGTTCCGTACCACCCATCGGTACGGGACGGCCCGTCTGCTTATCCTGCTTCCCATGCTGACCATCACCCAGGCCCTGTACGACCAGATCGTGGCCCACGCCCGCGAGGACCACCCCGACGAGGCGTGCGGCGTGCTCGCCGGCCCCGTGGGCCAGGGCCGCCCCGAGCGGTTCATCCCCATGCTGAACGCGGCCCGCTCGCCCACCTTCTACGAGTTCGACTCCCAGGACCTGCTCAAGCTCTACCGCGAGATGGACGACCGCGACGAGGAGCCGGTGGTGATCTACCACTCCCACACGGCCACCGAGGCCTACCCGTCGCGCACCGACATCTCCTACGCCAACGAGCCCGGCGCCCACTACGTCCTCGTCTCCACGGCCGACACCGACGGCGCCGGCGACTTCCAGTTCCGCTCCTTCCGCATCGTCGAAGGCGAGGTCACGGAGGAGGAGGTACGGGTGGTCTCGCACTACGGATGAACATCGTCCGAAGGGTGAGATCACCTTCCAGAACCCGGACCGGGAATCGATACGATGACCGCATGGTTTCTCACGACGTGAGCACGAGGACGCCGGGCGCACTGCTCGTGGCGCGGCTGCACGTCGACCTGTGCAGGCTCGCCAGCGCCATCTGTTGACGTGACCCCTGCCGCCGTACGGCCGTGAGCCGCGGCGTGCGCCACCAGCGCGCCCGTACCACCCCACGACACCTTCCGACAGGAGCCCTGAGCCATGGCCATCGAGGTCCGCATCCCCACCATCCTCCGCACCTACACCGACGGCCAGAAGGCGGTGGAAGGCACCGGGGAGACCCTCGCCGACCTGTTCGCCGACCTCGACACCCGGCACGCGGGCATCCGGGCCCGGATCGTCGACGACGGCAAGCTGCGCCGCTTCGTCAACGTCTACCTCAACGACGAGGACGTCCGCTTCCTCGACGGGATCGACACCAAGCTCACCGACGGCGACAGCGTCACGATCCTGCCGGCCGTCGCCGGCGGCATGGCCTGATCTCCATGCGCTACGACTCCCCGCTGGCCGCGGTGGGCAACACCCCCCTGGTGCGCCTGCCGCGGCTGTCGCCCGCCGCCGACGTCTCGGTCTGGGCCAAGCTGGAGGACCGCAACCCCACCGGCTCGGTCAAGGACCGCCCCGCCCTGCACATGATCGAGCAGGCGGAGAAGGACGGTCGGCTCACCCCGGGCTGCACCATCCTGGAGCCGACCAGCGGCAACACCGGCATCTCGCTCGCCATGGCGGCCAAGCTCAAGGGCTACCGCATGGTCTGCGTCATGCCGGAGAACACCTCGCAGGAACGCCGGGACCTGCTCGGCATGTGGGGCGCGGAGATCATCCCCTCCCCGGCCGCCGGCGGCTCCAACACCGCCGTACGGGTCGCCAAGGAACTCGCCGCCGAGCACCCCGACTGGGTCATGCTCTACCAGTACGGCAACCCCGACAACGCCGGCGCCCACTACGCGACGACCGGCCCGGAGATCCTCGCCGACCTCCCCACGATCACCCACTTCGTCGCCGGCCTCGGCACCACCGGCACCCTCATGGGCGTCGGCCGCTACCTGCGCGAGCACAAGCCCGACGTGCGGATCGTCGCCGCCGAGCCCCGTTACGACGACCTCGTCTACGGCCTGCGCAACCTCGACGAGGGATTCGTCCCCGAGCTGTACGACGCCTCCGTCCTCACCACCCGCTACTCCGTGGGCTCCGCCGACGCCGTCACCCGCACCCGCGAACTCCTCGCCCAGGAGGGCATCTTCGCGGGCGTCTCCACCGGCGCCGCCCTGCACGCCGCGCTCGGCGTCGCCGCCAAGGCGCACAAGGCCGGCGAGAGCGCGGACGTCGTCTTCGTCGTCGCCGACGGCGGCTGGAAGTACCTCTCCACCGGCGTCTACACCGCGGCCACCACCGAAGAGGCCATCGAGACCCTCCACGGCCAGCTCTGGGCGTGAGCTACCTGCCCAGGTGACGGACCTGGTCCCACAGGGCCGGGTCCACCACCCCCACCCGCCGCCGGAAGTCGCCGACCCGGACCTTGCGCAGCTCGTCCGTCTCCAGGAAGCTCGCCCGGCCCCGCGCGTCCCCCACCGCGCCCGGCGGCAGCGCGATCACCCCGCCGCGCCCCTCCCGGTGCCGGGTGGTGATCTTCGCGACGACCGCGCGCCGCCCCCGCACCGACAGCACCAGACACGGCCGGTCCTTCGCGCCGCGGTGCTCCTCGTAGGGCACGTTCGCCCACCAGATCTCCGCCGGCCGCGGCCGGACGCGCGCGCCCGGCGGCCGGTGTCCCCGCCCCCAGCCGTCGACGAGGGCCGCGACGAGCCCCAGCAGGGCCACCGCCGCGATCACAAGCCACCAGGACGTGTTCATACCGGCCGACGTTACCGGCGCGCGCGACATCTGCGCGCCCCCTCGGCGGCCCCGGCCGCCCCCTCTTCCAGCCGAACCGGTGACACCACAGGTGAGTTCGCCCACAACGGCCCCTGGCGGAGGAGCGACCGCAGGTTTTGCGCCTTACGCTCGACAAACCGCACGACCCCCGTCTCTCCACACCCGCCAGCGGAGGTTTCTGCTCCATGAAGCTCACCGTCGTCGGCTGCTCGGGGTCGTTCCCGTCCGCGGAATCGGCCTGTTCGAGCTACCTCGTCGAGGCCGACGGCTTCCGGCTGCTCCTCGACATGGGCAACGGCGCCCTGGGCGAGCTGCAGCGCCACTGCGGTCTCTACGACCTCGACGCGATCTTCCTCAGCCATCTGCACGCCGACCACTGCATCGACATGTGCGCCTACTTCGTGGCGCGCTACTACCGGCACGACGGCGGCCGCTGCGACCCCCTCCCGGTCTACGGACCCGAGGGCACCGAGCACCGGCTCACCACCGCCTACGCCGACACCCCCTCCGCCTCCTCCATGAGCGAGGTCTTCGACTTCCACACGGTCAAGCCGTCCACCTTCGAGGTCGGCCCCTTCACCGTGCACACCGAGCGCGTCGCCCACCCCGTGGAGGCGTACGCCGTCCGCGTCGAGCACGGCGGCCGCTCCCTGACGTACTCCGGGGACACGGGCGTCACCCCCGTACTGGACGAACTCGCCCGCGGAACCGACCTGTTCCTGTGCGAGGCCGCGTTCACCCACGGCAAGGAGGACATCCCCGACCTCCACCTCAACGGCCGCCAGGCCGGCGAGAGCGCCGCCCGCGCCGGCGCCCGCCGCCTGGTCCTCACCCACATCCCCCCGTGGACCGACCCCCGCCTCAACCTCGCCGACGCCCGCACCGTCTACGGCGGCCCGTCGGAGGTGGCGGTGCCGGGGGCGACGTACGAGATCTGACGCAGACAGCGGCGGGCCCCGAGCCGTTCCCGGCCGGGGCCCGCCGCTGTCACGGGTGCGGACCGCGGACTACTTGGCCTCCGCCTTCCGCAGCTCCGCCAGTTCCTCGTCCGACTCCCGGCCGGGCGTCGGCAGGTTGAACTTCGTGATCGCGAACCGGAAGACCACGTAGTAGACGGCCGCGAAGCACAGTCCCACGAGCACCAGGCCCCACGGGTTGTGGGCGATGCCCAGGTTCAGGGCGAAGTCCACCGCGCCCGCCGAGAAGCCGAAGCCGTCCTTCATCCCCAGCGCCCAGGTCAGCGCCATCGAGACACCGGTGAGCACCGCGTGGATCGCGTACAGCACCGGCGCGATGAACATGAACGTGAACTCGATGGGCTCGGTCACGCCGGTGACGAACGAGGTCAGGGCCAGCGAGAACATCATGCCGCCGACGACCTTGCGCCGCTCGGGACGCGCGCAGTGGACGATCGCCAGGCAGGCCGCGGGCAGCGCGAACATCATGATCGGGAAGAAACCGGTCATGAACTGGCCCGCGGTCGGGTCGCCGGCCAGGAAGCGGCCGATGTCGCCGCTCTTGCCCTCGTACTCGCCCGCCTGGAACCAGGGGAAGGAGTTCAGCAGGTGGTGCATGCCGATCGGGATCAGCGCCCGGTTGGCGACACCGAAGATGCCCGCGCCGACGGCACCCGAGCCGACCAGCCACTCACCGAAGTTGTGCAGACCCGTGCCGAGCACCGGCCAGATGTAACCGAAGACGATGCCCAGCAGCAGACCGGCGAAGGCGGAGAGGATCGGCACCAGCCGGCGACCGCCGAAGAAGCCGGCCCAGTCGGGCAGCTTCGTCCGGTAGAACCGCTGGTACAGCAGGGCCACCACGATGCCCATGACCACGCCCCCGAGGACCTTGGCGTCCACCGGGGCGTCCACCATGACGACCTTGCCGTCCACGGCCGTAGCGACCTTCGGCAGGTTCTTGTCGGTGAACGTGCCCAGCACGTTCTTGAAGACGAGGTAGCCCACGACCGCCGCGAGCGCCGTCGAGCCGTCCGACTTCTTCGCGAAGCCGATCGCGATGCCCACGGCGAACAGCAGCGCCATGTTGTCGAGGATGGCGTTGCCGCCGGCCGTCATGAACCCGGCTATCTTCGTCAGGAACCCGGGGAACTCGGGACGGCCCAGCATGTCGTTGTTGCCGAGGCGTACCAGCAGCGCGGCGGCGGGCAGCACCGCGACCGGGAGCATCAGGCTGCGGCCGATGCGCTGCAGCACAGCCATCACGCCGGCGCCCCTCTTCTTCTCGGCCGCCGGCGCGGCACTGGGCGTGGTCACAGCTTCCTCCATAGGGCAGGGCGCGCCGCCCTGTCGTAAGGAAGGAAGGGGAGGACGGCGTCGTCGCAGGTCTACACCACTCAGTGGTGTAGACCTGTTGTAGCACGATGAAGGCAGCGTAAGGAACCCACGATTCCGCTTCGTGACGCCCGTCGCCCCGGCTATCCCTTGGTGACGTCCTCCACCTCGTCCTCCGGCTCCCGCCCCGGCGTCTTCAGGTCGAACTTCGTGATCGCGAACCGGAAGAGAACGTAGTAGACGACCGCGAAGGCCAGCCCGATCGGAATGATCAGCCACGGCCTCGTCGCCAGATTCCAGTTGATGACGTAGTCGATCAGCCCCGCGGAGAAGCTGAAGCCGTCCTTCACCCCCAGCGCCCACGTCACCGCCATCGACACCCCCGTCAGCACCGCGTGCGCCGCGTACAGCAGCGGCGCGATGAAGAGGAACGAGTACTCCAGCGGCTCGGTGATCCCCGTGACGAACGACGTCAGCGCCACCGACAGCATCAGCCCGCCCACCTCCTTGCGGCGGTGCGGCTTCGCGCAGTGCGTGATGGCCAGCGCCGCGGCCGGCAGCGCGAACATCATGATCGGGAAGAACCCCGTCGTGAACTGCCCCGCGTCCGGGTCCCCCGCCAGGAACATGTTGATGTCACCGTGCACCACCGTCCCGTCCGGCTTCGTGTAACTGCCGAACTGGAACCACATCGGCACGTTCAGGAACTGGTGCAGCCCGATCACCAGCAGCGCCCGGTTCGCCAGCCCGAACACCCCCGCGCCCCACGCCCCGATCCCGGTCAGCCAGTCGCTGAAGCTCTCCAGCGCGTCCCCGATCGGCGGCCACACCCACAGGCACAGCGCCGCGAACACGATCGCCGCGAACGCCATGATGATCGGCACCAGCCGCCGCCCGTTGAAGAACCCCAGCCAGTCCACCAGCCGCGTCCGGTGGAACCGCTGCCAGAAGTACGCCGCCGCCAGCCCCACCACGATCCCGCCGAACACCCCGGGATTCTGGTAGGTGAAGGACGTGACCGTCCCCGAACCGTCCGTCAGCTCGCAGCCGATCTGCGGAACCGCCTTCGACCCCTGCGGACAGTCCTCCGGGAACTGCCGCAGCACGTTGTAGTAGACGAGGAACCCCGCCACCGCCGCCAGCGCCGTCGACCCGTCCGCCTTCTTCGCCATCCCGATGGCCACACCCACGCAGAACAGCAGCGGCAGCCCCAGCGAACCGTCCAGCAGCGCGCCGCCCGCGCCCGACATCACCTTGGAGACGTTCGTCCAGCCCAGGCCGTCGGCCCCGAACACGTCCGGCTGCCCCAGCCGGTTGAGGATGCCCGCGGCCGGCAGCACCGCGATCGGCAGCTGAAGACTGCGCCCCATCTTCTGCAAGCCCTGGAACAGCGCATTCCAGCGGGCGCGTACGGGACTGACCGCGGCGTCGGCACTCATCCGGTCTGGCCTCCTTGGCCGGGGAGGGCGGTTTGGCGGCCGTCTGTACGGTGGTGTAGACCAGTTGGCGGACGGTTCCGCTGTCGTGACGCCATCATTCGGTACGTACCGCATGAACGCTCGCGAAGATGGGCCGACTGTGGGTTACTGCGACAAAGCGGTTCGGATCAGGGAGAAGGAACATGGCCACCAAGGCTGAGAAGATCGTCGCCGGGCTCGGCGGCATCGACAACATCGACGAGATCGAAGGCTGCATCACCCGCCTCCGCACCGAGGTCAACGACCCCTCCCTCGTCGACGAAGCCGCCCTCAAGGCCGCCGGCGCCCACGGTGTCGTGAAGATGGGCAGCGCCATCCAGGTCGTCATCGGCACCGACGCCGACCCGATCGCCGCGGAGATCGAAGACATGATGTGAGTCCCGCGCCCACGCGCGCCAGGGGGTCCTTCCCGCCCCGGGAAGGACCCCCTCCGCATGCCGATAGGCTCACCGGCATGTCACGCATCGACGGCCGCACCCCCGAACAGCTCCGCCCGGTCACCATCGAACGCGGCTGGAGCAAGCACGCCGAGGGCTCCGTCCTCGTCTCCTTCGGCGACACCAAGGTCCTGTGCACCGCATCCGTCACCGAAGGCGTCCCGCGCTGGCGCAAGGGCAGCGGCGAAGGGTGGGTCACCGCCGAGTACGCCATGCTGCCCCGTGCCACCAACACCCGCGGCGACCGCGAGTCCGTCAAGGGCCGCATCGGCGGACGCACCCACGAGATCAGCCGCCTCATCGGCCGCTCGCTGCGCGCGGTCATCGACTTCAAGGCCCTCGGCGAGACCACCGTCGTCCTCGACTGCGACGTCCTCCAGGCCGACGGCGGCACCCGCACCGCCGCCATCACCGGCGCCTACGTCGCCCTGGCCGACGCCATCACCTGGGGTCAGGCCAACAAGCTCATCCGCCCCAGCCGCAAGCCCCTCGTGGGCACCGTCTCCGCCGTCTCCGTCGGCATCGTCGCCGGCACCCCCATGCTCGACCTCCGCTACGAGGAGGACGTCCGCGCCGACACCGACATGAACGTCGTCTGCACCGGCGACGGCCGCTTCGTCGAGGTCCAGGGCACCGCCGAGGCCGAACCCTTCGCCCGTGAGGAACTCGACACCCTCCTCGACCTCGCCACCACCGGCTGCGCCGAACTCACCCGCATCCAGCGCGCGGCGCTTGATACGGTCCTCGAAAGGTAAAGACCGGGGAAAGAACGGCGGTCCCGGAGAGCAACTGGACCGCCCGCCCCCGCGTCTTGGGAAGTACGGGCGTACGGCCTCACCGCCGTACGCCCGGCGCAGCACCGAAACAGGGGGGCCGCACGGCCCTGTCCGAAGGGGAGGACCGTACCCATGGCCGCGACCCGACGCCGAAGTCGTCGCACCGCCCTCGCCGCAGCCGCCGTCGCGGCCGTCGCGCTGACCACCGGCCTGACCACCGGCTGCGACGCCGTGGACAAGGCACTGGACTGCGTCCGGACCGCCGACGCCATCGCCGACAGCGTCACCGAGCTCCAGCAGGCCGTGGAAGCCGCGGGCGACGACCCGACACAGCTCCAGGAGTCCCTCGACGCCATCGAGAAGAACCTCGACGACATCGGCGACAAGACCGACGACGCCGACGTCAACCAGGCCGTCGACGACCTCGGCGCGGCCGTCGACAACGTCCGCACCGCCGTGCGGGACGGTGACGCGACCCCCGACATCAGCCCCGTCACCGACGCCGCCGGCGAACTGACGAAGGTCTGCACACCGTAGGGGCGCCGCGCGGGGCGAGAGGCGGGTCCCGGAATACTGACCCCATGACCCGCCTGATCCTCGCCACCCGCAACGCCGGGAAGATCACCGAACTCCGCGCCATCCTCGCCGAGGCCGGCCTGCCCCACGACCTGGTCGGCGCCGACGCCTACCCCGACGTCCCGGACGTGGTCGAAACGGGTGTCACCTTCGCGGAGAACGCCCTGCTCAAGGCCCACGCCCTGGCCCGGGCCACCGGCCTGCCCGCCGTCGCCGACGACTCCGGCCTCTGCGTCGACGTCATGAACGGCGCGCCCGGCATCTTCTCCGCCCGCTGGTCCGGCCGCCACGGCGACGACCGGGCCAACCTCGACCTGCTCCTCGCC
Source organism: Streptomyces griseoviridis (assembly GCA_014649155.1). Classification (GTDB taxonomy): domain Bacteria; phylum Actinomycetota; class Actinomycetes; order Streptomycetales; family Streptomycetaceae; genus Streptomyces; species Streptomyces griseoviridis. The sequence goes on from BMSM01000012.1 coordinate 49,285, forward strand.
CAGCTCTCCGACATCGCCGACGAACACCGCGGCGCGTACTTCGCCTGCGCCGCCGCCCTCGCCCTCCCCGACGGCACGGAACGCGTCGTGGAGGGCAAGCTGATGGGCGTCCTGCGCCGCGAACCCGCCGGCACGGGCGGCTTCGGCTACGACCCGGTCCTCCAGCCCGAGGGCGAGACCCGTACCTGCGCGGAACTGACCCCTGACGAGAAGAACGCCATCAGCCACCGGGGCAAGGCGTTCCGCGAACTGGTGCCGGTGGTGCGGGAGCTGCTGGGCTGAGTACGCGCACAAAGACGGCCTGCGAATCAACCTTCGATTCGCAGGCCGTAGCCCGTGCGGCGGAAGGGATTCGAACCCTCAAGCCCGATCAAGGGCCACAGATCCTAAGTCTGCTGCGTCGCCATTGCGCCACCGCCGCCAGTGCCTGTCATGGTACCGGGAGCAGGGTGCCTGCCCGGTGCCCCCTCGCGTCGGCGGGCGGTCACGAGACGGCTCAGATGCCCAGGTCCTTGATGATCTTGGCTACGTGGCCCGTCGCCTTGACGTTGTACAGGGCGCGTTCGACCTTGCCCTCCTCGTCCACGACGACCGTGGAGCGGATGACGCCGACGACCGTCTTGCCGTAGAGCTTCTTCTCGCCGTACGCGCCGTACGCCTCCAGGACGGACTTGTCCGGGTCGGCGAGGAGGGTGACCTTCAGGGATTCCGTCTCGCGGAACCTGGCCAGCTTCTCGGGCTTGTCGGGGGAGATGCCGATGACGTCGTACCCGGCGCCGGCCAGCAGGTCGAGGTTGTCGGTGAAGTCGCAGGCCTGCTTCGTGCAGCCGGGGGTAAGGGCAGCGGGGTAGAAGTAGACGATGACCTTGCGGCCCTTGTGGTCGGCCAGGGACACCTCGGTGCCGTCGGCGTCCTGGAGGGTGAAGGCGGGGGCCACGTCCCCGGGCTGGAGTCGCTCGCTCATCGGAACAGCGTAACCGGGGGTCCTGACAGTGCGGCGAGGCCCGGAGCTGACAGACTGTCCGGAACAGCAACAGCATCACATCGGAGGCCGTACGGTGGCGGACACGTCGGACACGAGAACCCCGGCGCAGATCGAGGCGGACATCAAGCGCCGCCGCGAGGTGCTGGCCGAGACGCTCGACGAGATCGGGGTGCGGGTGCACCCGAAAACGATCATGGGAGACGCGAAGGCCAAGGTCGCGTCGGAGATCGATCACACGCTCGGACGCGCGTACGTCGGCGTCAACCGTGCCGTGAGCGAGGTGAAGGGCCGCTTCGTGGACGAGCAGGGCTCGCCCCGGCTGGAGCGGATCGTCCCGGCCGCGCTCGTGGTCGTCGGAGTGGTGGGGCTGGTCGTCCTCGGGACCCGGCGGCGCGGGCGCTGAGGCGGAGCAGGTAGGTTCGGGGCCGTGAGCGCCAAGAGAAACGACCACAGCAACCAGGACGACAAGCTGCCCATCCGCATGCTGCACGACCGAGTGCTCGTGCGGCAGGACACCAGCGAGGGCGAGCGGCGTTCCGGGGGCGGCATCCTGATCCCCGCCACGGCGGCGGTCGGCAAGCGGCTGGCCTGGGCCGAGGTCGTCGCGGTCGGGCAGAACGTGCGGACCGTGGAGCCCGGTGACCGGGTCCTGTTCGACCCGGAGGACCGGGCCGAGGTCGAGGTGCGGGGCGTGGGGTACGTGCTGATGCGCGAGCGTGATCTGCACGCCGTGGCGGCGGACCGGTTCGAGGGGTCGGAGGACTCCACGGGCCTGTATCTCTGAGACGCCTGTGTCTCCGAGACGCCTGTATCTCTGAGACGCCTGTGTCTCCGAGACGCCCGTATCTCTGAGGGGCCGTCGTACGGCGAAGGGGCTGGTGGCCCTTGTCACCAGCCCCTTCGCCGTCCCCTTTGCTAGCGTGGAGACCCCGACGAGACGCGCCGTACCGGGTCACGCAAAGACGACGCACCACCGTTCAGTTCGCTTTCGGAGGTGCCGTCATGGCCTGGGTCCTGCTGATCGTCGCCGGTCTGCTGGAGGTCGGCTGGTCGATCGGGATGAAGTTCACCGACGGGTTCACCCGTCTCGTCCCGTCCCTGTTCACGGGCGCGGGGATCGTCGCCAGCATGCTGCTGCTGTCGTACGCGTCGCGGACGCTGCCGATCGGTACGGCCTACGGCGTGTGGGTCGGGATCGGCGCGGCCGGCGCGGCGGTGCTCGGCATGGTGGTGCTGGGTGAGCCGGCGACCGCCGCCCGGATCTTCTTCGTCTGTCTGCTGCTGGTGGCCGTGGTCGGTCTGAAGGCCACCTCCGGTCACTGACCGGCGGGCCTCATGGCCCGGTGCTGGAGGCGTCCGGGAACGGCCAGGTCACACCGCCGTCGTCGTCCTCGTCCCCGGTGCCGTCCCCCGGGTCGGTGCCGCCGCCGTCGGGCGGGGTGACGCCCCCGCCGGTCCCCGTGTCGCCGCCGCCGGCGCCGTCGTCGCCGGGGTCGGTCCCGGTGCCGGCCGAGCTGTCGCCGGGGATGCCGGTGTCGCCGGTGCCGGGCGGGGTGGCGCCCTGGGTGGTGCCGGGGGTCCGGTCGCCGCCGGTCTCCGGGGCGCCGGGGGTGGCGGGGGCGTCGCCGGTGGGGGAGCCGGTGGCCGACGGGTCGCCGGCGGGGGCCTCGCTCTCGGCGGCACCGCGCTGGAGGCGCAGGTCGAAGGTGCCGACCGGTTCGCCTTCGAGGGCCTGACGCGTGTACTGGCCCCAGATCTCGGCGGGCGCGCCGCCGCCGTTGATGCGGGCGAGGCCGGTGGCGCCGTAGAGCGGCATGTGGGCGGCGGTCTCGGGGTCCTGGCCCATCACGGCGACCACGGTGGCCAGCTCGGGGGTGTACCCGGCGAACCAGGCGGCGGTGTCCTCCTCGGCGGTGCCGGTCTTGCCGGCGGCGGGGCGGCCCGCGGCCTGGGCGGCGGTGGCGGTGCCCTTCTCGACCACACTGCGCAGCACGGAGGTGGTGGTGTCGGCGGCCTGCCGGCTGATCGCCTGCGTCTCCTTGCGCTCGGGCAGCTCGACCTCGTGGTCGCCGTCCTTCACGACCTTCTCGATCAGCGTGTACGTGCCGTGCCTGCCGTGGTTGGCGAGGGTGGCGTACGCCTCGGCCATGTCCAGGACGCTGGCCTGGGCGACACCGAGGGCGATGGACGGGCTCTCGACGAGGTCGGGGGTGTCGGCGGGCAGCCCCAGGTCGACGGCGGTCTCCTTGACCTTGTCGGAGCCGACGTCGACGGCCATCTGCGCGTACACGGCGTTGACGGACTTGTCGGTGGCCTCGCGGACGGTGATCTGCCCGTAGGAGTGCTGGTCCTCGTTCTCGGGGGCGTAGTGGCCACCGTCCCAGCCCTGCACGGGGCGCTTGTTGGTGCCGTCGTAGAGGGTGTTGGGGGTGATGGCGCGCCCGCCCTGGGTGAGGGAGCCGTTCTCGACGGCGGAGGCGAGGACGAACGGCTTGAAGGTGGAGCCGACCTGGAAGTCCCGGCGGGTGGCGTTGGGGGTGTACTGCTTGACGTAGTCGATGCCGTTGTACATCGCCACGACCTTGCCGGTCCTCGGGTCGACGGAGGCGCCGCCGGCCCGGACGTAGGTGTCGACCTTGCGGTTCTTCCTGTCGAGCCGGGACATCAGCTTGTCGTCGACGGCCTCGACGAAGGCGTCCTGCTTGTCCTTCTCCAGGGTGGTGGTGATGCGGTAGCCGCCCCGGTCGAGTTCCTCCTCGCCGACGAGGCCGTGGCCGGTGAGGTACTCGTTGACGATGCCGACGATGTAGCCGCGCTGTCCGGACATGCCGGTGGAGGTGGTGGTCTCCTTCGGCATGGGGAAGGTCTGCCCGGCCCGTTCGGAGGCGGGGAGCCAGCCCTTGTCGACCATGCCGTTCAGGACGTAGTTCCAGCGGGCCTCGGCGGCGCCCTTGTTCTCGGGGTGGGCGACGACGTCGTACTCGCTGGGCGCGTTGAGGAGCGAGGCGAGGTAGGCGCCCTGGGCGGCGGTGAGGTCGGTGGCGTCGATGCCGTAGTACGCCTGGGCGGCGGCCTGGATGCCGTAGGCGCCGCGGCCGAAGAAGCTGGTGTTGAGGTAGCCCTCCAGGATCTCGGCCTTGGACTTCTCCCGGTCGAGCTTGATGGAGATGAAGAACTCCTTCAGCTTGCGGGTGACGGTCTGCTCCTGGGCCAGGTAGTAGTTCTTGACGTACTGCTGGGTGATGGTGGAGCCGGACTGCTTGCCCTTGCCGGTGGCGGTGTTCCAGGCGGCGCGGATCATGGCCTGCGGGTCGATGGCGGACTCGGTGTAGAAGTCGCGGTCCTCGGCGGCGAGGACGGCGTGCTGGGCCTCCTCGGAGATGCCGGAGAGGTCGACGTTCTCCCGGTTGACCTTGCCGTCGCGGGCGAGGACGCTGCCGTCGGCGTACAGGTAGACGTTGCTCTGCTTGGTCGCGAGCGCGTTGGCCGCCGGGATCTTGACCAGCGAGTAGCCGAGGAAGAACCCGCCGACCAGCAGCACGGCGGCGACCAGGAGGGTGCCGAGCGTGAGGCGCCAGGTCGGGACCAGCCGGCGCCAGCCGGTGCGCCTCTGGCGCTTCGGGCGCTTGTCCTCGCCGTCGGGTGCGGCGTTGATGGACCGGCTGCTGCGGGCGGCCCAGCCCGGGGCCGGCTGGTTCGGCTGCGGCTCGTCGCTCATGGTGTGCGTAAGGCTCCTGTGGTGCAGTGCGTCGTACGTCGTGCCCGTACGTCTTCGGCGCGGTTCGCGCGGTTCGGGTGCGCCCCGAGAAGAAGACTGTCGCATCCGCCGTTCAGTTCCCTCCGCACCGGCCTGCGGAAAACCCGTGGCATGCCTCCATCGGCCGGTACTAGTGTCCTGCGCTTCGGTGCCGGGCGGCGGAGGGGGTGGGGTGTGGGCGCGGGGCGGCTGTACGCGGCGGTCGTCGCGGGCGGGTTCCGGCGGTACGCGACGTACCGGGCGGCCACCGCGGCCGGGGTGTTCACCAACACGGTGTTCGGGCTGATCCTGGTGTACACGTACCTGGCGCTGTGGGCCGAGCGGCCGTCGCTGGGCGGCTACGACCAGGCGCAGGCCGTCACCTACGTGTGGGTGGGGCAGGCGCTGCTGTCGACGCTGGCCATCGGGGGCGGGGGCGCCGAGACCGAGCTGATGGAACGCATTCGTACGGGCGACATCGCCATCGACCTGTACCGGCCGGCCGACCTCCAGCTGTGGTGGCTGGCGGCGGATCTGGGGCGGGCGCTGTTCCAGGCGGTGGGGCGGGGCGTGGTGCCGTTCGCGTTCGGGTGCGTGTTCTTCCCGGTGAGCCTGCCCGGGGACGTGGGCACCTGGCTGGCGTTCCTGGTGGCGCTGGGACTGGCGATGGTGGTCGGCTTCGGCATCCGGTTCCTGGTGGCGCTGTCGGCGTTCTGGCTGCTCGACGGGGTGGGAGTGACGCATCTGGCGCTGCTGGTCGGCATGTTCTGCTCGGGGATGATCCTGCCGCTGAACGTCTTCCCGGGTGCCCTCGGCGAGGTGGTGCGGCTGCTGCCGTGGTCCGCGCTGCTCCAGGCCCCGGCGGACGTGCTGCTGGGGGAGGCCGATCCGGCGGGGGTCTTCGTCTTCCAGGCGGGCTGGGCGGTGGTGCTGCTGGCGGCGGGGCGGCTGGTGCAGGCGGCGGCGACGCGACGGGTGGTGGTGCAGGGTGGCTGAGGGCGGGGCCGGGACCGGGGCGCGGGCCGCGGGGGAGCGGGGTGCGGCGGCCCCGGCGGGCGAGGCGTTCCCGGCGGGCGGCGGGGACGGCCGGGTGCGGGCGGGGCTGCGGACGTACGGGCTGATCGCCGGGATGTGGATCAGGTCGACGATGGCCTACCGGGCGTCCTTCGTGATGACGGTGGGCGCGAGTTTCGCGGTGACCGGGCTGGACTTCGTCGCGATCTGGCTGATGTTCTCCCGGGTGGACGCGCTGGGCGGCTGGTCGCTGCCCGAGATCGCGTTCCTCTACGGGCTGTGCGGGGTCTCCTTCGGGCTGGCCGACCTGGCGATCGGGTCGATGGAGCGGCTGGGGCGCCGGGTGCGGGACGGCACCCTGGACACCCTGCTGGTGCGCCCGGCGCCGGTGCTGGCGCAGCTGGCCGCCGACCGGTTCGCGCTGCGCCGGGTGGGCCGGGTGGCGCAGGGCGGGCTGGTGCTCGGCTACGCGCTGGCGGCGCTGGACGTCGGCTGGACGCCGCTGAAGGTGCTGCTGATGCCGGTGACGGTGGTGAGCGGCGCGGCGATCTTCGCCGCGGTGTTCGTGGCGGGGGCGGCGTTCCAGTTCGTGGCGCAGGACGCGTCGGAGGTGCAGAACGCGTTCACCTACGGCGGGGCGACGCTGTTGCAGTATCCGCCGGTGGTGTTCGGGCAGGAGATGGTCCGCGGGGTGACGTTCGTGCTGCCGCTGGCCTTCGTCAACTGGGTGCCCGCGTCGTATGTGCTGGACCGGCCGTACCCGCTGGACCTGCCCGGCTGGACGGCGTTCGCGGCACCGCCGGTGGCGGCGGGGTGCTGCGCGCTGGCGGGGCTGGCGTGGCGGGCGGGCCTGCGTTCCTACCGGAGTACGGGGAGTTGAGGGGAGTGGACAGCGGCGTGGACGACGAGGGCTTCATCCGGCTGGACGGCGTCGAGAAGGTCTTCGACGTACGGAAGCGGACCGGGTTCCTGCGGCGGGAGCGGCGCGAGGTGCGGGCCGTGGACGGGCTGTCGTTCACCGTGGCGCGCGGCGAGATGGTGGGGTACATCGGCCCGAACGGCGCCGGCAAGTCGACCACCGTCAAGATGCTCACCGGCATCCTCACGCCCAGCGGCGGGACGCTGCGGGTGGCGGGCATCGACCCGGCCCGCGAGCGGACCCGGCTGGCCCGCCGGATCGGCGTCGTCTTCGGGCAGCGCACGACGCTCTGGTGGGACCTGCCGCTGATCGACTCCTACCGGCTGGCGCACCGCATGTACCGCATCCCCGACGCCCGTTACCGGGAGAACCTCGACCGCTGCGTCGCACTCCTCGACCTGGGCGCCCTGCTGGACGTGCCGGTGCGGCAGCTCTCCCTGGGGCAGCGGATGCGCGGCGACATCGCGGCGGCGCTGCTGCACGACCCGGAGGTGCTCTACCTCGACGAGCCGACCATCGGCCTGGACGTGGTGTCGAAGGCGAGGGTACGCGGCTTCCTGCGGGACCTGAACGCGGAGCGCGGCACCACGGTCCTGCTCACCACGCACGACCTGACGGACATCGAGCAGCTCTGCTCCCGGGTGATGGTGATCGACCACGGACGCCTGATGTACGACGGTCCGCTCGCCGGGCTGCACGAGGCGGGCGAGTCCGAGCGGACCCTGGTGGTGGACCTGGAGCGGGAGCTGCCGCCGATCGACGCGCCCGCCCCGGCCCGGGTGGTCCGGGTGGAGGGGCCCCGGCAGTGGCTGGCCTTCCCGGCGTCGGCGTCGGCGGCGGACCTGGTCGCGCGGGTCGCCGCGGCCTACCCGCTGGTCGACCTGTCGGTGCGGGAGCCGGACATCGAGGCGGTGATCGGCCGGATGTACGCGGAGCGGGCGGGCGCGTGAGCCGCGCCGGCCGGGCCCCGCGGGGCGTAGTGCCGGGCGCGCCGGAATCGTAGGCTGTCGTCCGTGACCGACGACACCCCGGACCTCCGCGCCTCCGACGCCGACCGCGACCGGGTCGCCGAGGTCCTGCGGGACGCCCTCGCCGAGGGGCGGCTGGACATGGCCGAGTTCGAGGAGCGGCTGGACGCGGCCTACGCGGCCCGCACCTACGGCGAACTGGCGCCGCTCATCAGGGACCTGCCGGCCGGGGCGGCGGCGACCGAGGTGCCGACGGCCGGGGCGCCGGCCGGGACGGGGGGCTGGGCGGGGCGGATCACCGGCGGCGAGGGCTCCTCCGCGTGGGCCGTGGCCGTGCTCTCCGGGTTCCAGCGCAAGGGGCGCTGGCGGGTGCCGAAGCGGTTCAACTGCTTCGTGTTCTGCGGCGGCGGGGAGATCGACCTGCGCGAGGCGGACTTCGCCGGCCGGGAGGTCGTCGTCAACTGCGTGGCGATCATGGGCGGGGTGAACGTGGTCGTGCCGCCCGGCGTCGAGGTGCACGTCCGCGGCCTCGGCGTGATGGGCGGCTTCGACCAGGGCGAGGAGGGCGTGCCGGGCGACCCGGGCGCCCCGCGCGTGATCGTGACCGGGTTCGCCTTCTGGGGCGGGGTCGGGGTGGAGCGCAAGGTGACCCGGGCGGAGCGGCGGCGACTCAAGGAGGAGCGGCGCCGGGAGCGGCTGGAGCGCGGGGAGGCGCGCAGGGGACTGGACGCCTCGGCGCGCGACGACGTGCGGGACGTCCACCGGTGGATGCCGGACGGCCACCGCGCGATGCCGGACGGCCACCGGGACGGTCGCGGTGACCACGGCGACCGCCAAGAGCGCCGCCCGCGCGGGGAGGACTGAGCGCGCGGCGGGGAGCCCGAGCGTGCCGCCGGGGCTCAGAGCCGGGCCGGTGCCGCCCCCTTCAGGTCGTCCAGGTCGACGGCCTGTGCCATCCGCGCGTACCCCTGGTCACTGGGGTGCAGATGGTCCCCGCAGTCGTAGTCGGCGCGCAGCCGGCGCGGGTCGTACGGGTCGCGCAGCGCCTTGTCGAAGTCGGCGACCGCGTCGAAGACCCGGCCGGCGCGGATCTCCGCGTTGATCCGCTGCCGTATCGCCTCGCGGGCGTCGCTGTAGCCGCGGTGGCCGCCGAACGGCATCAGGGTCGCGCCGGTCACCTTCAGGCCGCGGGCGTGCGCGCGGGCGACGAGGGCGCGCAGCCCGTCCAGGATCGCGTCGGGGTCGGCGAGGGCGGAGGAGCGCAGGATGTCGTTGACGCCGAGGTCGATCACGACGGCCCGGACATTGGTGCGGCCGAGGACGTCCCGGTCGAACCGGTCCAGGCCGCTGGGGTTGTCGGCGGGACCGCCCCGGCCGCCGGCCTGTCCGCCGGTCAGCACCCGGTTGCCGCTGATCCCCTGGTTGACGACGCTGTAGCGCGGCACGTCCCGGCCCTGCTCGACCGCCGTGCGCAGCCGCGCCGCCAGGACGTCGGTCCAGCGCCGGTTGGTGTCGGGCGTGGAGGTGGCGCCGTCGGTGATCGAGTCGCCGAGGACCACGACGGTCCCCTCGGCCTCGTTGCTGAACAGGTCCAGCGCGCTCAGGTAACGCCAGTAGGGGGTCGGGGTGTAGCCGGCGCCGGTGGTGTCCTCGGTACGGTCCCCGGTGGCCAGGTAGCTGGTCTGCCGGGCGTGCGGGTGGTAGGTGACCGGCCCGGAGGGGCTGGGGGAGTACGTGGTGACCAGGACGTCGGACCCGTAGGGGACCCGGAGCCGTACGGCGTCGCTCAGCACCTGGCCGCCGGCCGGGACGACGACCCGGGCCGCACCGGAGAAGGTGAGCCGGCGCAGGGTGCCGTCGGCGACCGCGGCGCCGCCGCCGCTGTCGGCCAGGGCGAGGGTGGCGTGCGTGATGGTCAGCGGGGTGGTGCCGTAGAGGTTGGAGAGGGTGACGCGGGCACTCGTGCCGCCGACGCCGGCGTGCACGACGTTGCGGACCGAGCGGCCGGCCAGGCCCTTGGCGGCGGTGCCCGGTTCGGCGGCGGCCGGGGAGGCGGACCAGGCGCCGACCCAGGCGCCGGTGGAGGCGGGCGCGGCGGCGCCGGGCGGGGCCTGCCGCCCGGCCGGCCCGGACGCACGGCCACGGGTGCCGTCGTCGGCCGCGACACCGACGTATATGGCGACGGACAGGGCGACGACCGCCGCGAGGACGGCGGCGAGCAGCGCGCGCTGCCGGCCGGGCCGCGGCTCGGACCGCTGGGTGGGTGGGATGGGGGGTACCGGTGGTACCGGGGGTACGCGGGTCGCCCCCGCGCCCGCGTCATGACCGTGGGTCATGTCGTGCTGGTCTCCTCGGGAGATGGGAGCCCGAGGCTCCGATCTGACGATCCCATGATGCGTCATGGGCTGGGGGACGCGAGCGGGCCCCGCCCGTGCTCCCCCTCCGGACAGACGCCGGGAACTTGTGTTCCGTTCCAGGAGTCGGTCAGGAAGGGACAATGTGTGAGGGATCACCGGACGGGTGGAGCGGATGGTACGGACGAGAAATGACAGCCCCGGCGATACGGGAGGTGCCGGTGGGCAGCAGGCCCCGCCCGGCGCCACGGCGAACGGCGCGGCGGCGACGGTGAACCGCACGGCGGCGACGGTGAACCGCGCGATGAACACCTTCAGCCCCGCCGACGAGGAGAAGCGGCGCGGCGTGCGCCGCATGAAGCTCACCGCCACCGGCCTGCTGCTCCTCGTCGCCCTGGTCTACGTCCTCGCCGAGCTGGCCGCCCACCACGGCGCCGGCGCCTGGGCGGGCTATGTCTCCGCCGCCGCCGAGGCCGGCATGGTCGGCGCGCTCGCCGACTGGTTCGCGGTGACCGCCCTCTTCCGCCACCCCCTGGGCCTGCCCATCCCGCACACCGCGATCATCCCGAAGAAGAAGGACCAGCTCGGCGTCTCGCTGGGCGAGTTCGTCGGGGAGAACTTCCTCTCCGAGGACGTCGTACGGCAACGGCTGCGGGCCGTCGGCATCGGCTCCCGGCTCGGCGCCTGGCTCGCCGTCCCCGAGCACGCCGACCGGGTGACGGCCGAGCTGTCCGCCGCGCTGCGCGGCGCCCTGACCGTGCTGCGGGACTCCGACGTCCAGGCCGTGGTGGGGGAGGCGATCACCCGCCGGGCCGGCGCCCAGGAGATCGCGCCCGGCGTCGGCAAGATGCTGGAGCGGATCGTCACCGACGGCGGCCACCGCCGGGCCGTCGACCTGGTCGTCACCCGCGCCCACGACTGGCTGGTGCTGCACGCCGACTCGGTGATGGACGCGGTGCAGGGCGGGGCGCCCGGCTGGACGCCCCGGTTCGTCGACAAGCGGGTCGGCGAGCGCGTCTACAAGGAGCTGCTGCGCTTCGTCACCGAGATGCGGGACATGCCCGCCCACCCCGCGCGCGGCGCCCTGGACCGGTTCCTGGCCGACTTCGCCGCCGACCTCCAGTCCGACACCGAGACCCGGGCCCGGGTGGAGCGGCTGAAGACGGAGGTGCTGGGCCGCGGCGAGGTCCAGGACCTGATCGCGTCCGCCTGGACGGCCGTACGGTCCATGATCGTCTCGGCGGCCGAGGACGAGCGCAGCGAACTGCGCCTCAGGGTCCGCGCCTCGCTGCTGTCGCTGGGTGCCCGGATGGCCTCCGACACCAAGGTGCAGGGCAAGGTCGACCAGTGGCTGGAGGGCGCGGCCGTCTACGTCGTGACCACCTACCGGCGTGAGATCACCTCGCTGATCACGGACACCGTGGCGAGCTGGGACCCCGAGCACACCACGAAGAAGATCGAGGCCAACATCGGCCGCGACCTCCAGTTCATCCGGATCAACGGCACGGTGGTCGGCTCGCTCGCCGGGCTGCTGATCTACACGGTCTCCCGCATGCTGGGGGCGTAGCGTCCCTCGCGGCGGCGGGCGTGTTCCCTCCGGTGCCGGGCAGACGGGGGGACGTCGCTCGACGGAGAGGGAGCCCATGACAGCAGATTCGTCGCCGGCTCCGGTGCCCGCCGCCACCGGAACCGTCACCACGGCCGTGCCCGCCCGCCTGGACCGGCTGCCCTGGTCACGCTGGCACTGGATGATCGTGATCGGCCTCGGCACCGTCTGGATCCTGGACGGTCTGGAAGTCACCATCGTCGGCAACGTGGCCGGCCGCATCGCCGAGGACGGCAGCGGCCTGGACATCAGCGCCGCGCAGGTCACCGGTCTGGCCGCCGCCCTGTACGTGGCGGGCGCCTGCGCCGGTGCCCTGTTCTTCGGCTGGCTGACCGACCGCCACGGCCGCAAGAAGCTCTTCATGGCGACCCTGGTGGTCTACCTCGCGGCGACCGCGCTGACCGCCCTGTCCTTCGAGTCCTGGTGGTTCTTCCTCTTCCGGTTCCTCACCGGATTCGGCATCGGCGGCGAGTACGCGGCGATCAACTCCGCGATCGACGAGCTGATCCCGTCGAAGTTCCGCGGCCGGGTCGACCTCATCATCAACGGCAGCTACTGGCTCGGCGCGATCGGCGGCTCGCTGCTGTCCATCGTCATGCTGAACACCGACATCTTCCCCATGGAGTGGGGCTGGCGGCTCAGCTTCGCCCTCGGCGTCGTCCTGGGCCTGGTGATCCTGCTGGTCAGGCGGCACGTCCCGGAGAGCCCGCGCTGGCAGTTCATCCACGGGTACGGCGATGAGGCCGAGGGCCTGGTCTCCTCCGTCGAGCGGGAGATCGAGCGGGAGAAGGGCGGGAAGCTGCCGCCGCCGGCCGGTGAGATCACCATCCACCAGCGCAAGAGCATCGGCTTCGGCCTGATCGCGAAGACCGTCTTCGGCAAGTACCCGCGCCGCGCGGTCCTGGGCCTCTCCCTCTTCATCGGGCAGGCGTTCCTCTACAACGCCATCACCTTCGGCTTCGGCACGATCCTCATCACCTTCTTCGACGTGCCGACCGGCCGCACCGGCTACTACTTCGCCGTCATCGCCGCGGGCAACTTCCTCGGCCCGCTGCTCCTCGGCAAGCTGTTCGACACGGTCGGCCGGCGGATCATGATCTCGTCGACGTACCTGCTGTCGGGTGTGCTGCTGTTCGGCACGGCCTGGCTCTTCGACCGGGGTTCGCTGACGGCGACGACGATGACGGCGTGCTGGTGCGTGGTCCTCTTCTTCGCCTCGGCCGGCGCGTCCAGCGCGTACCTGACCGTCTCCGAGGTCTTCCCGATGGAGACCCGCGCGATGGCCATCGCCTTCTTCTACGCCCTCGGCACCGCCGCGGGCGGCATCAGCGGCCCGCTGCTCTTCGCCGACCTCACGGAGTCCGGCGTGGTCGGCGACACGGTGTTCGCCTTCCAGATCGGCGCCGGGCTGATGTGCGCGGCGGGCATCGTCGCGGCGTTCCTCGCGGTCAAGGCGGAGCGGCGCTCGCTGGAGGACATCGCGGAGCCGCTGTCGGCGGCGGGGGCGGGGACGTCGGGCGGGGCGCCCGGCGGGACGCCGAAGACGCCGGGGGCGGCTCCGGCGTAGGGCGTGCGGAGGGCCGGCCCGGCGCGGAGCGCCACAGGGCCGGTCCCCGGTGGGTGGAGCCGGTCCCCGGTGAGCGGGGCCGGCTCAGCCGCGTCGGTCGGCGACCGCCCAGGACGCCAGCGCGACCGCGCCCGCGACCCCGAGGACGGACGGCCAGGCGCCGACCTTCCTGGCCAGCGGGTGCGACCCGGCGAACGCCGCGACGTACGCCGCGCCGAGCGCCCCCGCGGCCTTCCCGCCGGCCCGCTGCCGCCACTGCGCCGCCGCGACCGTGCCGGCGGCGGCCAGCACCACGCCGCCGAGCTGCCGCTTCCTGGTCCAGCGGGCCACGCCGTACCCGCCGACGAGCCCGCCGGCGGCCACCAGCGCGCTGGGAACCTTCGCCATCGTTGCCTCCTGGGGCAGTAGCCGTGCGTTCGGTGTGCGTCCTGTGGCTGTGTCTGTCCTGCCGAGGCTAGTCCCCACCTGCGGCCTTCCCCTTACCTGAGCCCAGGCTTGTCAACTTTCCTCCGGCGAGCTATATAAGAAGGCGTACCGAGGGCATCGCACAGACCCTGTGGAGAGGAGAGACCTGTGATGCTCATGCGCACCGACCCCTTCCGCGAGTTCGACCGGCTCGCCCAGCAGGTCTTCGGCACCAGCACCGCCCGCCCGTCGGCCATGCCGATGGACGCCTACCGGTCCGGGGACGACTTCGTCGTCCACTTCGACCTCCCCGGCATCGACCCCGAGACGATCGAGCTGGACGTGGAGCGCAACGTCCTCAACGTCCGGGCCGAGCGCAGGTCCCCCGCCCCCGAGGGCGCCGAGACCGTCGTCGCCGAGCGCCCGACCGGCACGTTCACCCGGCAGCTCTTCCTCGGCGACACCCTCGACACGGACCGCATCGACGCCTCGTACGACGCTGGTGTCCTCACCCTGCGCATCCCGGTCGCCGAGCAGGCCAAGCCGCGTCGCATCCAGATCACCGGCGGCGGCGACCGCAAGCAGATCCGCGGCTGAGCGGTCCGCCGCAGCGTCCCGCGGGTGCCGGGTGCCGGGTGCCGGGTGGCGGGGGCGGGGTGCGGGGTGCGGGGTACGGGGTTGCCGGGTTCCGGGGTCCGCTCCGGTGGCGGGCACCGGGCGCCACCACCGGTCACCGGTACCGGGTGCCGACGCCCGGCGCCTGGCGCCCGGCGCCCGCACCCGCACCGCCCCGGCACCGGCCCCGCCCCCGCACCGGCCCCGCCCGTCCCGGCCCGCACACCGGCCCCCCATACCGGCGCCGCGTGTCAACCGGCACCGGGTGTCAAGCACCGAATACCGGGTATCGAGACCCGGAATCCGAACCCGGATACCGAACGCCAGGCACCGGACCGCGGGACGCGCCCCTCGCCGCCCGTACCCGTCCGAAACGGAGGAGCAGCCCACAGATGACCGTGACGACGATGCCGAGCACGACCGCGACCCCGCGCCCGGCGGCGACCACGACCCCCAAGGCCACCGCGACCGGGACCCCCACCGCGACCGCGGCCCCGAAGGCGACCACGGCCGCGACCCCCAAGGTGACCGCCCCCCGGACCCCCGCCCCGGCCGAGGCCCCCGCGGGGACCCGCCCCGCCTGGGCCGCCCTGGTCGAGGAGGTCCGCGAGGCCGGCCGCTACCCCACCCGCGCGGAGGCCGAACGCGTCACCCGCATCGTCCTCTCCGCCCTCGGCGGCCACGTCATCGGCGACGAACGCGTCGATCTGGCCCAGGCCCTGCCGGAAGAGGCCGCCCGGGTGGTCGCCTCGCAGATCCCGGCCACCCGTCCGCTGACCGCCGCCGAGTTCGTCGACTCGGTCGCCGCCCGTATCGAGGGCGCGACCCCGGCGACCGCCCGCTGGGACGTCAGCTCCGTGCTCAGCGTCCTGCCGTCCCTGGTCGGCGACGACCTGATCACCCGCGTCCTGGACCGCCTCCCCTCCGGCTACGCCCTCCTCTTCGGCCGCGCCGACCTGACCCCGGCCGCCTGAGCCACCCCGCACCCCGCCCCTCCCGTACGGGACCCCGTACGTCTCCCGTACGGGACCGACCCCTGTTCGGGCCCCGCGTCCCCGTACGGGACCGACCCCTGTTCGGGCCCCGCGTCCCCGTACGGGACCGACCCCTGTTCGGGCCCCGCGTCCCCGTACGGGACCGACCCCTGCGCGGGCCCCGCGTCCCCGTACGGGACCGACCCCTGCGCGGGCCCCGCCTCCCCGTACGGGACCCCCGTACATCCCGCAGGGCACCCCCGTACACCGACGGCATCCCCCTCCCCTCGTCCGTCTGCCGCCCACCGGCAGGGCGTCCGAAAACCGGCCACCGTCACCCCGTCGTTCGCCGAAGCGCTGGCGGTGGCCGCCGCCCCGGGGCGATGCTGGGCCCGGCGCCCGCCCGTCGCCGGGCGGCGGGCGAAGCCGCCGAGGGGGACGTACCGTGACCGAGGTCAGCATCGTGGTGCCCGTCTACAACGCCGGCCCCTACATCGAACGCTGCGCCCCCTCACTCCTCGGCCAGACCCTCGGCCGCGACGCCTACGAGATCGTCTACGTCGACGACGGCTCCACCGACGACTCGCCCGCCCGCCTCGACGCCCTGGCGGCCCGCCACCCCGGCCACGTACGCGTCGTCCACCAGGAGAACTCCGGCTGGCCCGGCAAGCCCCGCAACGTCGGCGTCCGCCTCGCCCGCGGCGCGTACGTGCAGTTCGTCGACCAGGACGACGAACTCGCCCCGGACGCCCTCGAACGCCTCCACCGCCTCGCCGTCCGCAACGGCTCCGACATCGTCCTCGGCAGGGTCACCGGCACGATGGCCGGCCCCAGCAACGTCTTCAAACGCACCGTCGAGCGCTGCACGGCCGCCGACGCGCCGCTCTTCGAGAGCCTGACCCCGCACAAGATGTTCCGCCGCGCGTTCCTGCTGGAGCACGGCATCGAGTTCCCCGAGGGCCGGGTCCGCCTGGAGGACCAGGTCTTCATGGCCCGCGCCTACGTCCGCGCCGGCACCGTCTCCATCCTCGGCGGACGCCCCTGCTACCTCTGGAACCGCCGCGAGGACGGCGGCAACACCAGTTCCCGCCCCACACCCCCGGAGACGTACTACGGCCATCTGCGCACCGTCGTCGAGGAGATCAGGGCCGGCACCGAGCCGGGCCCCCTCCAGGACCACCTCCTGCGCCGCTCCTACCGCGTCGAACTCCTCCGCCCGGTCACCGAACCCCGCGTCCTGCAACGCACCGGACCCGCCCTGGAGCGCTACTTCACCACCGTCCGCGACCTGGCCCGGACCGCCTACCCGCCGGGCGTCCGCGACGGCTTCCCGGCCCTCACCCGCCTGCGCGCCACCCTCCTGGAGGAGGGCCGCCTCGACTCCCTGGTCGAACTCGCCCGCCGCACCCGCCACATCCGGCCGCACGTCACCCTGGACGCCGTCCGCCGCGACCGCTCCGGCCGGCTGCTCCTCACCACCACGACCACCCTCCTGCGCCCCGACGGCGAGCCCCTCACCCTCCACGAACGCTACGGCCGCCTCCTCCTCGACCCCGACCTCCTCACCGGCATCGAGGGCGCCGAACACTGGGACGTCCCCCACCCCCTCGCGTACGCCACCGGCGAACTCCTCGTCCATGACCGCGCCCACGACCGCTGGTGGTTCCCCGACGCCGACCTCACCGCCGGCCTCCGCCCCCTGGGCCCCGGCCGCCACCAGGTCGTCGTCTCCGGTACGACGGCCATCGACCCGGCGACCCTCGCCGACGGCGACCCCGTCCCGCCGGGCACCCACCTGGTCTGGGCCTCGGCCCAGCTCCTCGGCATCGGCCGCCGGGCCCGCCTCCCCGCCGGGTCCCGCCCCCGCCCGCCCGCCGTCCGCACCGGCACCCCGCCCCGCCTGGTCCTGGCCACCCGCACGGCACCCCACGACCAACTGGCCCTCACCGCCGGCGCCCCGCACCGCACCTCCCTCCCCGACCACCTCCTGCTGCGCACCACCGCCTCCCCCCGGGCCCGCCGCACGGCCCGCACCGTCCTGGACCGCCTGCCGCCCCCCGTACGGGCCCGCGCACTGCCATTGGCCCGCCGGATCACCCGAACGAGTGCATCACCTGGTACACAACGCACCCCTTGATCGTTGGGACCTCCGGCGAACCCGCGTACGACGACAAGGAGAACGCATGCACGCGCAGGAGACCGACCTGGGCACGCACGAGGAACGCGACGGGCGGGCAGGTGAGGGCGCGCCCCGCACGGCCGTGGTGGACGGCGCCCGCGTGGCCTACTGGCAGGCGGGACCGCCCGATGGCGAACCGATCCTGCTGCTGCACGGCTACCCGGCCAACCACCTCTGCTGGCGTCACCAGATCCCGGCCCTCGCCCGCACCCACCGGGTCATCGCCCCCGACCTCCTCGGCTGGGGCGCCTCCGACCACCCCTTCCACCTGTCCTTCGACTACGACACGGAGGTCGCCCGCGTCGGCCGCCTCCTGGACGCCCTCGGCATCGACTCGGTCAACCTCTTCGGCCACGACTACGGCGGATTCCTCGCCCTCGGCTTCACCCAGACCCACCCCGGCCGGGTCCGCCGCCTGGCCCTCCTCAACAGCCGGGCGCACGCCTCCTTCACCACCCCCTGGTACACCGTCTTCACCCTCCTCACCCTGACCGGCCGCGCCCCCGCCCTGCGCGTCGCCGCCCGCCGGCTCCCCTTCACGGCCCTGCACCGCAGCGCCTTCAAGCCCCTGCTGCGGGACGGCCACCTGGACGAGGCGACGCTGGCCAGCTACACCGACTGGATGAGGACGACGGAGGGCAGCCACCGGCTCCTGCACTTCTTCTCCCACTACCGCACGGCCCCCCGCCCCGAACTCCGCCACCGCGCGGCCGGCATCACCTGTCCGACCGCGATCGTCTGGGGCCGCCAGGACACCTACCTCAGTCCCCGGATCGCCACGGACCTCGCCGCCCGCATCCCCACCGCCGAGCTGACCATGCTCGACGACGCGGGCCACTGGCTCCTGGACTCCCATCCCGACACCACGACGGCGGCCCTGTCCCATCTCCTCACCCGCCCGACGTGACCCGGGCCACACCCGCCCCCGTCACACTCCCGTCCGCCCCTCCGTCATGTCTGCGTACGGACCGACGGCGCACGCCGCGCCCCGCAGCAGACCGGAGCCAGCCATGACCACGACGACCGAGACCACGACGACCGAGACCGCGACGACGCCTCACCCGGAAGCCCGCCTGAACCTCTTCGCGAACCCCCTCACCCGGAAGTTCTTCGGCCACCTCACCACGGCGGTCCGGGCTCTGGGCGACTCCACCCTCCCCGCCGCCACCGCCGAGCTGGTCAAGATCCGCGCCAGCCAGATCAACGGCTGCGGCATGTGCCTCGACATGCACACCAAGGAGGCCATGGCGGCCGGCGAGACCCCGCTCCGCCTCAACCTGGTCGCCACCTGGCGCGAGGCCACGGTCTTCACGGAAGCCGAGCGCGCGGCCCTCGCCCTCACCGAGGAGGGCACCCGCCTCGCCGACGCGTCCCCCGGCGTGACCGACACGACCTGGTCCAGGGCGGCCGAGCACTACGACGAGGACGAACTGGCGGCCCTGATCACCCTGATAGCGGTGATCAACATGTACAACCGCTTCAACGTCATCGTCCGCCAGCCGGCGGGCGGCTACGAACCGGGCATGTTCGGCTGACCGGCAGTGGCCGCCCCGTCCCGCACCGGGCGGCCACTGTCAGTCCCCCTTGCTTTGATGGGCCCACCGACACGGCGGAGGGGACTTCATGGGCACCTGGGGCAGCGGCAACTTCGAGAGCGACACGGCACTGGACCACCTGTCACTGGTCACCGACCGGCTCGTCACCGACATCACCGACGCGATGACCGGCGACCCCGTCGCTCTCGAACCCGACGAGTACTGGGGCGTCGCCGTCCCCTGCAATGTGGAACTCCTCCACACCCTCGCCCAGGCAGGCCGCACCACGGGCCTCCCGGCCCCGGAGACGATCGAGTCCTGGAAGCGGACCTTCATGGCCATCTGGGAACGCGCCATCGACGAACTGGAACCCTCCCCGGCCCACAAGGAGCAACGCCGCGCGGTCCTCCACCGCACCTTCGACGACCTGACGGAGGACGCCCGCCGGGAAGCGGCCCACTGAGACCGACGTCCGCGGACGCCAACGGGACCACGGCGGTCATACCTCTCGCGATTGAGTCGACAGCGACTACCACCCAGTTGGCGACTTCCCGTCTGCTCGACTCACCGCTTGTACGAAGCAGGTCCAGGTACGGGGCCGAAGGTCAAGGACCGAACCGTTCTTGTACTTTGAATCCCGTATACGGATCATAGTGTCGGTGAGTGCGCATTCCAGACACTCGGTGCCGCTTCCGCCACTGTACGAGGACTTGAACCAGGGAAGCTGACGTATGTCCGTCATCCGATGTGCTCCTGGCTCACTGTGTCAATAAGGTCGGCGCTGGACTCGAAGTCCAGCGCCTGAGCGCTGAGATATTCGAACGCCAACTTGTAGCGGTCCAACTCTTTTGGCTTCTCCATGAAGAGTCCCCCTCCGAGGATGTCCACATACACCACGTCCAGTTCCCGGGTCTGGCCGCGCAAGATGACGAAGCTGCCGACGGCCGCGGCGTGGGCTCCTCGGGTGAACGGCAAGACCTGCACAGTGACGTTCGGCCGTTGGGACATCGCGAGGAGGTGCGTGAGTTGGTGTCTCATCACCTCACTCCCCCCGACCTGCCTCCTGATCGCGGCTTCATCGATCACGCACCACATGTGCGGCGGTTCATCACGTTCTAGCAGCTCCTGGCGTCTCATGCGGATATCGACCATGTGCTGCACTTCGCGCTCATCGCACTGAACCTCAGAAGCGCGATGCACGGCCTCTGCGTAGGCGCGTGTCTGAAGAAGTCCTGGTACGTACATACAGGCGAAGTGGTCTTCTCGGACGACCTCGTCTTCCAGGGTGAGCATGAGATTCATGGACTCGGGGATGGGATCAGCGAGCGATCGCCACCAGCCTTGGATCTTGGCGCCTTTGGCCAACTCGACCAAGGCGAGCCGCTCTTCGTCCGAAGCCCCGTACTCACGGCAGAGAGCATCAACGGCCGGCCACTTCACCGTGCCTTCCTTGGTCTCGTAGCGACTGAGCGTCGCCTTCGAGATGCCGACGCGAGCCCCCGCTTCTTCTAGGGTCAGCCCCTTGGACTCGCGGAGTCGCCGCAGGTCGGCACCCAGTTGGCGCCTGCGGGTGGTGGGTCCTGCTACCACGTTGATGGCCTTTCGGGTCGATGTGTAGATCGTCGTCGCCCTGTCATGCGGTGGACAAGAGGGCGTGCGCCGGGGCGCGTTCGGCACGGAGGTGCACCCACTGATGCCTGGTGAGAGTTCCATTTTGAGACTCCCACTGCAACTCTTAGTGTTCATGGAGTCACTCAAGGCGTGCTGCGCCATCATCAAGGTCGCCACAGAAGCCGAGGTTCTCGTCAGCAATGTGGGATGCCGTCCGCGACGGCAGTGGCGGTTCTCGTTCCTCGCGGAGGCCAGGGACGTTGCCCCTCTGCGGGCAGCTCTCCGACCCCGCCTAGAGTGTTGGGGGCATCGGGCTTTGGTCGAGCCTGCGCAACTCTGTGTCAGCGAACTGGTGGCCAATGTCATCCAGCACGTGGGTCCGGGGACGCCGACCACGGTGGTTCTGTCGACCTGCGGCGCGGGTGTACGCATCGAAGTACATGACCCGAACCTTCGCGCGCTTCCGACCCTGATCGGTGCAGGGCCGGAGGCGGAGGCGGGGCGAGGCATGGCGCTCATCGATGCCCTCGCCGACCGATGGGGCGTCGATCTCACCCCCGAACGTAAGGCGACGTGGTGCGAGCTAGGCGTAGGCGCCATCCCGGCCGGCCGCCCCAGTGACCATGTCGGTCAGCCGGCCGCCTGCTGCGACGATCTGCCACGTCGACAGCGCATGAGTGCGGAGTCCCGGGTGAGGGCGGCCTTGGAGGAGGAGAGAGCGATCAGCGTCGTTGTCGATCTCCTCGTCCGGCTTCGCTCTCACGGTTGGGAGCCTGACGAGTTGCTTGATCAGGCTCAGGCCCGCTTCGAGGCAGATGCCGGATGAGGTGAAGGTCGGAGATGCAGCCTTACAGAGCTGTTCGGACAGACGCAACGACGTGTCTGTAGGGCGTAGTCGGCGACGAAGTACTGAGAAGACGTACGCTTTAAGGCCTCAATGAGCCTTTCCGTCACCAGTCTGAGCGGGCCAAATGCAGGGTCATGACGGCTTGGACGAGGCTTGTGACGTCAGTGGTCGAGCATCGCAGCTTGCGGAGGCGTCGCCTGGACTTGAGGGTGGCGACGGCTTACTCGACCAGGGCTCGGATCTTGGCGTGAGGTCGGTTGACGGCCCTCTGACCTCGCGAATGTGTCTCCCAGCGTCCCAGTACGGGACGCGGACCGTGCCCCCGGCGCCTCGATATCCCTTTTCGGCCGGGCACTTGATGCCGGCGTCCGTGAGCGTGCGGACGATGCCGTGTTCACGGGTGGCCCGGACGTCGTGGACGGCACCGGGCAGAGCCGGAGAGGCCCACGGCAGTCGGCCGGACGGATCGGCCAGGACCTGCACGTTCATCCCGTGTTTCTTGTATTTGCCGGAGTAGAAGGGGCGGTCTGCGTCCATGCGGTCGATGGGCAGCAGGGTGCCGTCCAGCAGCACGAATGCCTTGCCCTAGGGGCTGCCTCATTGAGGACTGGGGCAAGTGTGGCCAAGAACTCAACGGCCTCGGCGACGCACCGGTAGGCGGTCGTGGTGCCGACCCCGAACCCGGCCGCGAGCTGGGCATACGGGTGCAGGTCTGCTCTACAGCTTCCGCCGCCTTACGCGCGAAGGCGGCGGAAGCTGCTGCGAGGGCAGAGAACATAGGACCCTGTGGGTTAGGGCGTGAGGTCGGGGAAGGCGCCCTTGATGATCCTGAGCAACTCACGGGCCGAGTCTGTGTCGAGCTGCAAACTCTGACTGATCTTGTCAGGAATCTGTCGCTCAGAAGACCCATAGGTATCGAGTTGCAAAAACCGTTCTCCATCTATGACGAAGGTTCTATAGCCACATATGACTGGGCCATGCACTCTCTCGGTATCTGAGGTGACCGACCGGAACTCCTTAATCAAAGCCATAGGTGTCACCTTCCCATATCCCTAGGGAGATCACCATCGATTCTCCAGGCCGCCCCCCACGCTGAGACGGATGTTCGGCGAGCCGGGGGTCGCTATCCATACCGCACAGCTAGCAGACGGCCTGTAGTGCCGAGTGTCAAGTAAGCGAACTCAGATAATATAACCGGTTCGCACCTTTTTTCCACCTAGCACTATTTGTTAGTTTTGTGACGTTTCCATTACTTAGATCTATATGTTCCTCTTCGTCTGTGATGCCGAGGGCCCACGCATGAGAGCCTCGCCGGGTGTTCGATCCAAACGGTGCTGCAAAGCAACTACGGACCTAACATCTCGGCTACCGTTGACTCGTTGATGGTGGTCATCTACTCAAGGCTGCGTCAGGGATTCCCCTGAGAGATGAAAGAGGATGCGTGATGGTTAACGAGCAACCGGGAGCCGAAGTGGAAAAGGAAGACGACGAACACGTTCTAGATGTTGATGCGGAGGGAGAAGTCCTTTCGGTCATATATGAAATCACGTCATACGGGGCTGACTATCCCGTCGATGGTCTCGTTAAGCGACTTGATCGTGGCGACGTGCAGATTCCTTCGTTCAATCCTGCGTATACGGACAGTGATGAGATTCGCGGGTTCCAAAGAGGATTTGTATGGAATCAACCTCAAATGGACCGGTTCATTGAATCCTTGCTCCTTGGGCTGCCAGTCCCGGGCATCTTCTTGGTGCGCGAAAAATCTAATACGCTACTTGTTCTCGATGGGCAACAGCGACTTCGCTCCTTGCAGCTGTACTACTCGGGAATTCATAACGGCCGCGAATATAGGCTCAAATATGCGCAAGCGCCATTTTTCGGGAAGACCTACGAAGAACTCGACGATGAAGACCGACGCCGCCTCGACGACAGCATCATCCATGCAACAGTTTTGAGGCAAGATTCTCCGTCGGGTTCTCAGCAGGCAATTTATTCAATCTTTGAAAGGCTAAATACTGGCGGCAGTCCGCTACAGCCTCAGGAGATCCGTATTGCTCTGTTCAATGGTCCATTTCTTCAAGTTATTGGCGAACTGAACGATGACCCCAATTGGCGCAAGTTGTACGGCCCTCCATCGAAACGTTACAAAGATCATGAACTGACCCTGCGAGTTTTTGCGTTGTTCGAGGATTTTGATGATTATTTTCGACCCGTGAAGGGTTTTCTCAATCGGTACCTTGAGAATAATCGTGAACGAACGACTGTGGAATCAGTAGAACTCGCTAACCTATTCAGGTCGGCGAGCCAACATATCGTCGCCGCAATCGGCGCTCGCGCTTTTAAGCCGGTTCGGGCGTTGAATGCTGCCGTGTTGGATTCGGTGATGGTGGGTGTGATGCGACGGCTGCAGGTTGGTGAAATCATGAACCTGTCACAGCTGAGGAACGCCTACGAAGCACTCATGGAGAACGCCGACTATAGGGCAGCAACCACGTATTCAACTGCTGCCGAGGAGTCGGTCGTGGAGCGAATCCAACTCTCTACTGATGCTTTCGCGAGCGTGCAATGACTGCGCGCGGAAGGGTAGAAGTTGCGCGAAGAAAGCAGCGTCTAACGGCTCTATTTTCAGCAATAGATGGAGCTGGCTTGAGTGGAGAACTAACTTCTCACTATGCTCGCTACCTGTGTGTACTCGTTTCTGGTTTTGTAGAGCAATCAGTTAAAGAACTAGTGACAGAGTACTGCAGAAATCGTTCCGCAGAGCCGATACAGCGTTACGTTGGAAGCCAACTGAAGAGATTGCGAAATATTGATTCCGAGAAACTCAAGCAGCTTATCGAGTCGTATAGCGTGGATTGGTGGAGGATTATCCTAGATAAGTATCCAGATCAGCTAGAGTCGATCGGCAGTATCGCGACCGTAAGAAATAATGTGTCCCATGGCGGAGATGCGGGAATTACGATGTCCACGATACGGCAATATTTCAATGATGCTTGCGTATTGATGGATGAACTTTCCGATCTTTTCGATCCGGAGTGACGGTATAGTTATCGATAGGGCGTGATGGCGTCACGCTTTCTCCAAGATGTTTCCAGTCCTTGAGTCGTAACTCAAGGACAGAAGCCTCTTCGAGCTGAGTGAAACCTCTGGGGTTCTTCAGGGCGGTTAGTCACCCACTGCGTGGCACCCCGACACTGTGACCCCTCTCTCGGCATCAAGGAGTGCGGAGATGCCACGCCATGTAAGCGAAGAACACCAGCGACTGTTCAGTGCTTGCTATTCGAAAATGTTGGGGACTGGAATGCGGTTGACGCGACGGTTAGCGTTCCAAGCGGAAGCGACTGCCAAGTGGGCAGCCTTAAGTCGACCCTTGGTGCCATCGTGACGTGTATTGTTGTTAGTGGCGATAGTCTGAATTTTTGCTCTGAAAGAAGTTGGATCACCTTGGCGCTTGAGCTTCTGAGCCAGCTCCTGCGGGTTCACCACGTCGGGATGTTTGGAAATCACCGCAGCAATTCCCCCGATAGTCACCGAGTGCCAGGTATCAGGCGTACGGCCCCAGGCGGCCTCGGCGGTAGTGAGTGATAGGTCTAGGATGTCGGGCCCATGCTCCATTACAACACTAAGGATGCCCTTGATGCCACGCACGCCGTTGACGCTACTGCTACCGACTTTGAGCTGATGCTTCTCCAGAACGGTGTTCGTGTCCTGAAAGAGTGGGTGCCCTGCCAGTACACCGATCCTGAACTCGTCGTTCGGGCCGACCTTGGAAGACTCCTTGTTCTTGATGATGAACAGGGACGCCTCGTTGGCCATGGAAAGGCCTGAGTGAACTTCACAGGTGATTTCTTCGAGAGCCGCGCGGACTTCTTCTGTGGTTGAAGTTTTCGCGTTAAGAATGAGCTGACAAGCGTATACGCGATGCATTCCATCGACTGCATACAAGCCATCCTCGCGCCGGGAGAGAATCGGTGTTCCGAGAGCGGTGGGTACCAGCTTTTCGGCGATGGCTTGCGCGCGGACCTTGTTGAGGTTGCGTTGCGCACGGGGGTCGAATTGGATGGTTCTCGGATCTACCTTGGTGTACTCGATCGGGTGGTCTGGAATGTCGTAACTGTAATTCTTGCTGGGCAAAACTTCCTCCTTCTGTCAGCGCCACAGTGGAGACGACGGCGACATATATCAGCTCCCGGGTGCGGGAGACGGCGACGGGTGCAAAAGAACATTGGGATACTGGCGAGGCGAGCAGTATTTCACTGAGTTAGGTAGGGGGGTGCCGATACTTTTGCCAGGCTGCAGTGCCCCGCGCTCGCCCGTTTAGCGAGTGGCTGAGTCGGGCTTACCGTGACACTCCCCGTACGTCGCCCCCGACCCGCACCAACAAGCCGCCCCCCGCTCCGGCGGCCAGGAAACGGCCCTCCCCCGTGCCCCCAGTGTCGTCGCGTACTGCGGCAGGAGGGACGGGTCTTCCGGGGGCGTGTTCTCGGACGCGGCGAAGGCCTCGTAGGAGGGGACCGTGCCGCGGACGATGCCGAGGTTGCGCGTGCCGGAGGACTCCAGTTCGCGCAGGGCCTCCTCTATCGAGGTCAGGTGCTCCTCGTAGGAGGGGTACTCCGCGGCCAGGGCCGGGTACGCGGTGAGGAGTTCGGTCAGTTCCTCGGCGGGCCAGTGCAGCATGGCGACCGGGAAGGGGCGGGAGAGGGCCTCGCGGTAGGCGCCCAGTTCGGCGCGGAGGCGGGAGATCTCGGCCGCCAGCTCGGCCGGGTTGTCGGAGCCCAGGGACCAGACGCGCTTGGGGTCGTGGAGTTCGTCCAGGGTGACCGGCATCGAGTGCAGGGTGTCGGCGCGGGTGTCCCAGTCGTCGTGGGGGAGGCCCAGCATGCGGCGGACGCGGTGGCGGCCGTAGAGGACGGGGTGGGTGGCGTACGGGGGTTCCTGTCCGGCCGGCAGGAGGAGGCGGGCGGCCTCCGTGAACGTCTCGTGGGCCGCTTCCAGCTCGTCGTGGGCCTCCAGGGACTCCGCGACGATGATCCAGGGCGCCGGGTCCCGCGGGGACGCCGCTCGGACGCCGTCGATGATGGCCCTGGCCTCCGCCTCGTGGCCGTACTCCCAGAGGTTGGACGCCTTCAGGGCGCGGACCAGGGAGGGGTTCTCCAGGGCGCCGGGGGAGGAGAGGAGGCGGTCGTAGAGGGCCGTCGCGGCGGGGCGCTCACCGGCCAGTTCCAGGTGGGCTGCGGCCCGCAGCAGCAGGGCCTCGGCGTCCTCGGGGTACAGGCCGGCGGTCCGCTCCAGGCGTGCCGCTTCGGCGGTGTGGTCGACGTTCTCGGCAGGCGTGTCGGGGCGCATGGGGGACACCGTACTGCCGCCCTGTGACAAAAGGTGAGGAGATCCTTCTCGCGGAGGACCCGGGCGGGCGGGCGGGTCGTGTAGAAGTGAGGGGTCGGCGGGAGTACGGGAGGGGCGTCGTGCGGAACGGGAGCAGCGGTGGGGGCGGCGGGTGGCCGCGGGCCCTCGTCGTGCTGCTCGTCGTCCTCCTGGTGCAGGCCGCCCTGTTCGCCTCCGCCGACGCCGGCGGGCTCTCCGTCGTGGTGGCGGGCGCCGCGCTCGCCGTCTGCCTCCTCGTCGCCGCGCGGTGCGCGCCCGCCGTGCCGCCCACCCGGGTCCGTACGGCCCTCCGCGACCGTGAACGGCGTACGGCCTTCCTGCCGCAGCGCGATCCCGACGCCGCGGGCCGCCGGCGGCCCCGAGCGCCCGGACGGGCCCTCCCGGCGTCCGTCGCGTAGGCACTTCGCCCCCTCCTGTTCGCACCGCGCTCGTTCGAGCGGGACGAGAACAGCCGAGGTGCGTCCGTTCACCTTCCCGTGCCCACCGCCCGGTCCGCCGGTCCCGCCGTTCACCTCACCCGGTACGCCGAGACCCCCGGAGGGCTCCTTCTCATGTCCGTCTTCGCCGGCCTGGTCCACGACCTCGCCGATCTGCTCCGGCCGTTGTTCGGCGCGGGCGCCGCTGCCGCCGCCGTCGTCCTGTTCACCGCGCTCGTACGGCTCCTGCTGCACCCGCTGTCCCGGGCCGCCGCCCGCGGACAGAAGGCGCGGGCCGCGCTGCGGCCGAGGATCGACGAACTGCGCCGCCGGCACGCCCGCGACCCCGAGAAGCTCCGGCGGGCCGTGCTCGCGCTGCACACCGAGGCCAAGGTGTCGCCGCTGTCGGGAATCCTGCCGAGCCTGGCGCAGGTGCCCGCGTTCTTCCTGCTGTACCGCCTCTTCACCGACGGCTCGGACGACGGGCTGATGAGCCACCGGCTGTTCGCCGCGCCGCTGGGCGGGACCTGGGGCGACGCGCTCGGCAGCGGCGGGCCGCTGGGCGGGGCGGGGCTCGTGTACGCCGGGCTGTTCGCCGTCGTCGGCGTCGTGGCCGCGGCCGGGTACCGGCTCACCCGGCGGGCCATGGCCGATCAGCCGGCCGCCCTGCCGGACGGGGCGCCGGGGGCCGTCGCCGCGCTCGGCAGGGTCACGCCGTTCCTCTCCTTCTTCACCCTCGTCACCGTGGCCGTCGTCCCGCTGGCCGCCGCGCTCTACGTCGTCACCAGCACGGCCTGGGGCGTGGCCGAGCGGGCCGTCCTGTACCGGTGAACCGGTGAACCGGCGCCAGGGTGTGGACAGGGTCTTGCGGAGCGGAACGCGAGCTTGGAGGATCGACCAGTCCTCCGATGGGTGGGTCCCGCCGCAACCGGGTCCGTCCCGCCGGCGGACGCCCGCGAGTGAGGGAGACGGAACATGAAGCTGCTGCGAGTCGGTACGGCCGGGGCGGAGCGGCCCGCGCTGCTCGACGCCGACGGCACCCTGCGCGACCTGTCGGGCCTGGTGCCGGACATCGACGGCTCGCTGCTCGCCGACGACGCGGCCCTCGGCCGGGTGCGGGCCGCCGCCGACGGCGGTGACCTGCCCGTACTGGACGCGACCGGGCTGCGGGTCGGGCCGCCGCTCGGCCGGATCGGCAAGGTCGTGTGCATCGGCCTCAACTACTACGACCACGCCCGCGAGATCGCGGCCGAGCCGCCCGCCGAACCGGTCGTCTTCCTCAAGGCGGCGGACACGGTGGTCGGGCCGTACGACACCGTGCTCGTGCCGCGCGGGTCCGCCAAGACCGACTGGGAGGTGGAGCTGGCGGTCGTGATCGGGCGGACGGCCCGCTACCTGGAGTCGGCGGCGGACGGGCTCGCCTGTGTCGCCGGGTACGCGATCGCGCACGACGTCTCCGAGCGGGAGTTCCAGATCGAGCGCGGCGGCACCTGGGACAAGGGCAAGAACTGCGAGACGTTCAACCCGCTGGGGCCGTGGCTGGTGACCGCCGACGAGGTGCCCGACCCGCAGGACCTGCGGCTGCGGCTCTGGGTCAACGGGGAGCCGAAGCAGGACGGCACGACGGCCGAGCAGATCTTCCCGGTCGGGGAGGCCGTGCGGTACGTCAGCCGGTTCATGACCCTGTACCCCGGCGACGTCATCAACACCGGGACGCCGGCCGGGGTGGCCATGGGCCGGCCCGAGCCGAAGCCGTACCTGCGGGCCGGGGACGTGGTCGAGCTGGAGATCGACGGACTGGGGCGGCAGCGCCAGGAGCTGAAGGACGCGTAGGGCACCACCGCCCCGACCGGTCACGCCAGGAGAGAGGCCAGGCGGCGCCAGCCGTCCCTCGGCAGGGGGGCGTCCAGGCCGCCGTCCTGGACCACCTGGAGGGCGACGTGGTCGGCGCCCGCCGCGTGGAACTCGTCGATACGGCGGCGGATCGTGCCCTCGTCGCCCCAGGCGAACACCGCGTCGATCAGCCGGTCGCTGCCGCCGTCCGCGACATCGGCGTCGGTGAAGCCGAGGCGGAGGAAGTTCTGGGTGTAGTTCGGGAGCTGGAGGTACATGGCCAGGTAGGCGCGGGCCGTCGCGCGGGCGCTGGACGGGTCGTCGTCCAGCACCACCTTGAACTCCGGCGCGAGCAGCGGGCCGGTGCCGAGGATCTCGCGGGCCTTCGCGGTGTGCTCGGGCGTGACCAGGTACGGGATCGCGCCCGCCGCCCGGTCCCGGGACAGCTCCAGCATCTTCGGGCCGAGCGCGGCCAGGAGCCGGCGGTGGGCCGGCATCCCGGCGCGGTCCAGCTCGTCGACGTAGCCGGCCATCTTCGAGTACGGGCGGCTGTACCCCTTCACCGCGGGGCCGTGGCTGACGCCCAGGCCGAGCACGAACCGGCCGGGGTGGGCCACCTCCAGCTCGGCGAAGTCGGCGGCGGTCGCGGACGCCTCGTGCTCCCAGACGCTCTGGATGCTGGTGGCGACGACGAGCCGCGAGGTCGCCTCGATGAGCGGGGTGGCGTCCGCGGCGGAGGTGTTGCCGCCCAGCCACAGGGCGCCGAAGCCGAGCCGCTCGGCCTCCGCGGCGGCCTCGGTGCGCGCGCCGTGGTCGTGCGGGCCGTCGACGCGCAGTCCTCCGGCCCAGACGCCGTACCGTCCGACGGATTCCTTCAAGGCGGCCGTGGTGTCGTTCATCGAGGTGTGATCCCTCCAGTAGATGGCTGATCATTCCTGCCGTACCGCGTGCCAACGACAGCCATCATCACCCGCATTCCCGCGCTCAGCCCCGCAGGAACCGCTCCAGCGCCTCCACCACCAGCCGGTGGTCCTGGAGCTGCGGCAGCCCGGAGACGGTCACCGCGCCGATCACCCCGGCGCCCTCGACGGTGACCGGGAAGGAGCCGCCGTGCGCCGCGTAGGTGTCGGGGTCGAGGCGCGAGGACTCCTCGAACGTCGTGCCCTTGGCCCGGAACCGGGCGCCCACCAGGTACGACGCCGAGCCGTACCGCTCCACCACCCGGCGCTTGCGGGTGATCCAGGCGTCGTTGTCGGGGGTGGAGCCGGGCAGGGCGGCGTGGAAGAGCTGCTGCCCGGCCCGGTGGATGTCGATCGCGACGGGGGCCTCGCGCTCCCGGGCCAGTTCGACCAGGAGCGAACCCAGCGCCCACGCGTCCTCGTGGGTGAAGGTACGGAAGACCAGGCGGCGTTCCTGCGCCTCCAGCTCCTCCAGGGAGGGGGGCGGCTCCGGCGTCACAGGGTTACCACCACTCCGTCGCGGGCCGAACGGCGGGCCGCCTCCAGGACGTCCAGGGAGGCCGCCGCCTCCCGGGCGCCCACCGGGTTCGGACCGCCCCGCAGCAGGGCCTCGGCCACCGCCGCGTAGTAGGCGGGGTAGTCGCCCGGCACGCTCGGCTCGATCCGGCCGCCGCCGGTCGACGGGGACTCACCGGAGCCCACCCGGCCCCACAGCGCCTCGTCCTCCTCGCCCCAGCCGCGCCCCGGGCGCTTGCCCTCGCGCAGGGCCGCCTCCTGCGGATCGAGGCCGTACTTGACGTATCCGGCCTTCGAGCCGAGCACCCGGAAGCGGGGGCCGAGCTGGGCGGTGGTGGAGGAGACGTACAGGTGGGAGCGGACGCCGCCCGCGTGGGTCAGCGCGAGGAACGTGTCGTCGTCGGCCTCCGCGCCCGCGCGCCGGACGAGCGACTCGGCGTACACCTGGGTGACCGGGCCGAAGAGGACCAGGGCCTGGTCGACGACATGGCTGCCGAGGTCGTACAGCAGACCTCCGATCTCTGCCGGGTCCCCGGACTCCCGCCAGCCGCCCTTGGGGGTCGGCCGCCAGCGTTCGAAGCGGGACTCGAACCGCCATACGTTGCCCAGGGCGCCCTCGGCGAGCAGCTTGCGCAGGGTGAGGAAGTCGTTGTCCCAGCGGCGGTTCTGGAACACCGAGAGCAGCAGGCCGCGCTCCTCGGCCAGCGCCGCCAGGTCGCGGGCCTCGGCCGCCGTGCCGGCGATCGGCTTGTCCACCACGACCGGCAGGCCCGCCTTCAGGGCCTCGGTGGCGAGCGGGACATGGGTCTTGTTGGGGGAGGCGAGGACGACCAGGTCCAGGTCGGCGGCGCGCGCGAACAGCTCGTCCGGGCGCGCGACGAGCGTCACGCCGGGGAACTCGGCGCGGGCCTGCTCCTGCCGCTCCGGGCTGGAGGTGACCACCGTGTCCAGGGTGAGCCCCTCGGTGGCGGCGATCAGCGGGGCGTGGAAGACGGAACCCGCGAGGCCGTAGCCGACGAGGCCGACGCGCAACGGCGTGCCGGAGGAGATATCAGTCATGCGTCCACTTTGGCAACGGTGTTGCGAAAGTGCAAGCAGGGGCGACAATGGTGGGCGTGAACAGGACGAACGACCCCGGGGCGCGGACCCCGCGCAGCCCCAGCGCCGCCCGGGTGCTCGACCTGCTGCGCGCGGCCGGGACGGAGGGCATCAGCCGGCTTGAGCTGGCGGAGCGGACCGGGCTCACCCCGCAGGCGGTCAGCAAGATCACCGCC
Organism: Streptomyces griseoviridis; assembly: GCA_014649155.1. Classification (GTDB taxonomy): domain Bacteria; phylum Actinomycetota; class Actinomycetes; order Streptomycetales; family Streptomycetaceae; genus Streptomyces; species Streptomyces griseoviridis. The sequence continues at coordinate 80,983 of BMSM01000012.1, forward strand.
CGGCTGCGGGCGGACGGCCTCGCCGCCGAGGCCGGGCACCGGGCGTCCACGGGCGGCAAACCGCGCACGGTGCTGCGGCTGGTGCCGGAGGCCGGGCACGCGGTCGGCGTCCACCTCGACCGCGACGAACTCCGGGCCGTCCTGGTCGACCTCACCGGCACGGTGGCGGGGGAGCGGCGGGCCCCGCTCGACCTCGGCGCCGGCGCGGAGGCGGTGGTGACGGGCGTGGTCCGGGAGGTGGAGGCGCTGGTCGCGAGCGCCTTCGGGGAGGGCCGGGGTGCGAGTGCCTTCGAGGAGGCCGGGGGTGCGAGTGCCTTCGGGGAGGCCCGGGGCGCGACTGCTCTTGGGGAGGGCCGGGGCGCGAGTGCTCTTCGGGAAGCCCGGGGTGCGAGTGCTCTTGGGGAAGCCCGGGGCGCGGGTGCTCCCGAAGAAGTGCAAGGCGCGGCTGTCCTGGAGGAGGGGCAGGGCGCGGGGGCGGTGGCGCGGGGCGTCGCGGACGCCCCCGCCCTCCTCGGTGTCGGCGTCGCCCTGCCCGGCCCCCTCGACCACGCCCGGGGGGTGCTGCACCGGGTCACCGGGTTCCCGGAGTGGGACGGGTTCCCGCTGCGGGACGCGCTCGCCCGGCGCCTCGGCGTGCCGGTCGTCGTCGACAAGGACACCAACGCGGCGGCGCTCGGCCTCGCGGTCGGCGGCGAGCGCGGCTCCTTCGCCTACCTGCACCTCGGTACGGGACTGGGGGCGGGGCTGGTGTTCGGCGGGAGCGTGTACCGGGGGGCGCGGACGGGCGCCGGCGAGTTCGGGCACCAGGTGATCCAGCTCGACGGCCCGCCCTGCCCGTGCGGCGCCCGCGGCTGCGTGGAGGCCCTGTGCCTGGCCGCCGTCGCGCGCGGCGACCTCGCCGAGGCGGCCAGGGTGCTGGGCGCCGGCGCCGCCAACCTCGCCGGACTGCTCGACATCGACCTGGTGCTGCTCGGCGGCCGGACCGTCGCCGGGGCGCCCGGCGCGTTCGTCCGGGGCGTCGGCGCGGTGCTGGACGCACGGGCACGGCGCGAGGGCGGGCACGGGGGCGGCGTACCGGTGCGGGTGGCGCCCGGCGGGGCGCGGGCGATCGCTCAGGGCGCGGGGCAGCTGGTGCTGGCACCGCTGTTCGGGCGGGGGGACGCGTAAGGGCCCTGGTCCGGTCGGCGGCAGACGGTACGCCCGTTCGGGGGCGGCGCGCGGAGTGGTGCCGTGGGGGAGCGGCCGTGCGGGCAGCTCATATGGTCATGCGACTGTGTGCACCCCCTGTGTCCCCCCGCCCGGCGCACGTGCCCCGCTTCCCGGCGGCGGCCCCCTGCCTGGCGGTGGCAGCCGCCCTCCTGACCGGACCGGCGTCCGCCCCGGCCCACGCGGCCCCCGCACCCCCGGTGTCCGCGCCCCTCCCCGACTGCACCGCCCCCGAGGACCACACCTTCCCGCTGACCACCCGCCTGCGCGGCGGTCCGGGCGGGTACGAGGCCGGCGGCGCGCCCGGCACCTGGTACCTCGACCTGACCAACACCACCGACCGCACCTGCTCGGACCTCCACCCCGTGATCGTCCTCGCCGGCGAGCGCCGCGCCCCCGAGCCCGGCCGGCTCACGCTGGAGTTCTACGCGGGGCAGCGGGCGCATCCGGTCCGGTTCGCGCCGGCCGGGGCGGGCGAACTGGCCGGTGTCCTCGCCACCGAGGACACCGGCTTCACCGTGGCGGCCGGGCGGACGCTCACCGTCAGGCTCCGGCTCACGGCCGCCCCCGGCGCCGCGCCCGGCCGGATCACCGCCCACGCCGCCGTCGTACCGCGCCGCGAGGGCGACGGCGGCGACGCGTGGCTCGGCCGCTCGAACGACTACCGGTTCCGGATCACGTCCGGCGGCCCGGCCGCCACCCTCACCGGCGGACCCGCCACCCCCACCGGCGGACCCGCCACCCCCACCGCCGCGACCGCCACCCCCACCGCCGCGCCCGCCATCCCCGCGTCGAGCCCGCCGCCCTCCACCCCGCCCGGCCGCCTCCCCTTCGCCGACGAACTCGCCGGCACCGGCCTGGCCCGCACCCCCGCCGCCGTGGCGCTCATGGCCGCCGCGCTGCTGGCCGCCGCCGGCACCACCACCGTCCTGCTGGCCCGCCGGCGCCGCTGACCGGGCACCCGCGCCTCGGCCCCGCGGGCCCTGCCTTCCCCGGCAGCTCCGCCACCCCCGTCCGCGGCCGTCCCTGCGCGGTCCACCCGAACGGCCGGGCCCCCGGCGCCCCCGTCCGCTCCGGCAGCCCGGAGCACGGCCGCGTACCGGAGTGCCACGCCGTCGAGGCACGCACGGACCGGCTGGTGGACGAACCGGGGGAGGGCACCCCATCCCGACCGAACGCGACCTCGCCGAGCGGTACGAGGTCGCCCGCGAGACCGTCCGGCAGGCCCCGCGCGAACGGGTGCCGGAGGGCTGGGGCGGCGAGCCGCGCCGGCCGGGCCGGACGGCACGCCCGCCACCTTCGCGCTGCCCCACGCCACCGGCCTGGTACCGAGGCCCCGCACACCGGGAACGGCGGGAGGCTCCTCGCCCACCGGCTCGGCGAGCGGGCCCAGTGCCGGGCCAGCGCGATCGGCGGCGGCTCCGCGGCCCGCGAGGACATCGGAGCCGCCGCCGACGCCGTCGCCCTGGCCGAGCTGACGGCCGGCGTGGAGGTCCTCGAACCGGACCGGGCCGGCACCGAGGAGAACCTGACCTTCTGCGCCGGCGCCTGGAAGTCCGCCACCGGCGGCTGACGCCCCCCGCCCGGCGCGTCAGACCAGGTCGACCAGATCCGCGATCGAGTCCACGACCTGCGTGGGCCGGTACGGGTACTGGTGGAGGTCGGCGGTGGTGGTCAGCCCCGTCAGCACCAGGAAGGTCTCCATCCCGGCCTCCAGACCGGCCAGCACGTCGGTGTCCATCCGGTCCCCGATCATGGCGCTGGTCTCGGAGTGCGCGCCGATCTGGTTCAGCCCGGTGCGCATCATCAGCGGGTTCGGCTTGCCGACGAAGTACGGGTCCTTCCCCGTCGCCTTGGTGATCAGCGCGGCCACCGACCCCGTCGCGGGCAGCGCGCCCTCCGGGGACGGCCCGGTGTTGTCGGGGTTGGTCGCGATGAACCGGGCACCGGCGTTGATCAGCCGGATCGCCTTGGTCAGCGCCTCGAAGGAGTACGTCCGGGTCTCACCCAGCACCACGAAGTCCGGGTCGGTGTCGGTCATGACGTACCCGGCCTCGTGCAGGGCGGTGGTCAGACCGGCCTCGCCGATGACGTAGGCGGTGCCGCCGGGGTGCTGGGCGTCCAGGAACTTGGCGGTGGCCAGGGCGGAGGTCCAGATGTTCTCCACCGGCACCTCCAGACCGATCCGGTTCAGCCGGGCGTGCAGGTCCCGGGCGGTGTAGATCGAGTTGTTGGTCAGCACCAGGAACGGCCGCCCGGAGTCCCGCAGCTTCTTGATGAAGGCGTCGGCGCCGGGCACTGGCACCCCCTCGTGCATCAGCACGCCGTCCATGTCGGTGAGCCACGATTCGATGGGCTTGCGCTCTGTCATACGGGCGGACTCCTGCCGTGCGGGGACCGGGGACGGGCCGGGGAACGGATGTGCGGGCGGGGAACGGGACCTGCGGACGACCATGCTAGACACCAAACCCGTCCCCGCCCCCCGTCCCCCGTTCGGAGCAGCGCCGGGCCCGCAGCGGATGCGGGTGCCACGCCGCCGGGGGAGTCTCCAGAGGTGACTGGAGGTACACGATGGGCCCACTGAAAGCCACTCTCTGCGCCGGGAGCGCGCTGTGCGCGGCGCTCGCCCCGGCGACGGCGTACCCGGCGTACGCGGGCGACACCGACCAGGTCGCCGTGACCCCGGCGACGCCCGCCCCCGGCTCCGACGTCACCCTCCGCGTGCCCGGCTGCGCCGGGAAGACCGCGGTGGCCGTCTCGGCGGCCTTCGAATCCGACACCCGGCTCACCCTGACCAGCAGCGACGGCGCCCTCGTCGGCGCCGGCCGGATCCGCGCCTCGGTCGAGGCGGGCGCCTACGCGGTGAAGGTCCGCTGCGGCTCCGAGCGGCACACCGGCCGCCTCACGGTCGGCGACGGCAGTGCCCGCCCGCCCGCCGGTCGGCCCCCCGCCTCCCCGGTCGCCCCCGTCGACGCGGGCGGCGGCGGTGCCGCGCGGCAGCTCGCCGCCCGTGACGCCGGCACCGCCCACGCCCCCCAGGACGAGGCCCGCCCCGCCGGACCCGGCACCGCGCACGCGGTGACCGGCCTGGTCCTCGCCGGGGTCGCCGCCGTCGCCGTGGCGCTGCGCAGCGCCCGCCGGAGCCGCGGGACGGACTGACCATGCCCGACCGGGAACCCCAGCGCTCCGCCTCCCCCGGCCGCCTGGTGACCGGCATCGCCTGGACGGTGCTGTTCCTCGGGCTGTGGCTGTGGGGCCGCGGCACCACCGACGGCATATCCGGGCCGGCCACCGGCGACATGACGGCGGCCGGCCGCCCCCCGCACCTCTCCCTTCCCCCCGCCCACGCGCCGCTCGACGGCGACGCCGCGCCCCGGCGCCTGGACATACCGGAGCTGGGCGTGAGCGCCCCGGTGACGGGCCGCGGCCTCGACGCGAAGGGCGCCCTCGAACCGCCGCCCTTCGCCCGCCCCGACACGGTCGGCTGGTGGACGTCCGGCGCCACGCCCGGCGCGGCCGGCACCGCCCTGATGGTGGGCCACGTCGACACCGACACCCGCCCCGCCGTCTTCTACCGGCTCAGCACCGTCGAACCCGGCGGGACCATCCGGGTGCTGCGCGCCGACGGCCGCACCGCCGAGTTCACCGTGGACGACGTACGGGTCCTCACCCGCGCGGACTTCGACGCCCGGCAGGCGTACGGCCAGCACCGCTCCGGCCGCGCCGAACTGCGGCTCATCACCTGCGGCGGCACCTACGACCGGGTCAGCGACAGCTACACGGCGAACGTGGTCGTCTCCGCCTACCTCACCGGGACGCCCGGCCGGGACCACGCGTGACCGGGGCCCGTCCGCACCCCCTTCCCAGGTGATGCGGACGGGCCCCGGTCAGGTTCCGTCATCGAGCGTCCGTGGCCCGTACGGGCCGTGAGGTCACCGCCCGGCGGTGTCCGCCGCCCCGGCGAGGCCCGGCGCGTCGACCCGCTGCGCCGGGATGACCAGGCCGTGGCGTCCCTCGGCGGCGTCCTCGGCCAGCTCCGCCGCGGACCGCTCGGCCAGCGCGATCGCCGCCGCGTTGAACCGCTCCATGGAGGTGGGGTGGTCCGGACCGAGCACGTACTCCTTGAGCGTGCGGCGGTGCGGGGCCATCGGGTCGTGCGCCGGCTCGCGCACCGACCGCAGGATCTCCGGCAGCCGGGTGCAGTCCCGGTCCAACAGGTAGGCGCCGCCCGCGGTGGTGTAGGCGGCCCGGAACTCCTCGTCGGGCAGGTCGTGCGCGTTGGTCAGGACGTACGGCTTGAGGCTGGCGACGAAGTCGGCGACCACGGAGGAGACGTCACTGATGAGGATGTCGGCCTGGTTGAAGCACTCGTACAGGCTCGGCAGCCGCTTGCGGATGATGTGGTGCCGGACCGGGCCGTGGCTCTCCCAGAAGAGCCGGTGCCACTCGTCGGTCAGCTCCTGCCACTCGGTCCCGCCGTCCCGGTCGGGCACGCGCGCGTCCCGGGTCTGCTGGGCGTCGTCACCGGTGAGCTTGCCGGTCAGCTCGGCCAGCCGCTCCTCGATCTCCCGCAGCCGCGGCTGCACCGCGGCGACCGCGCTGTCCGTCCGCGCGCCCTCGCGCCGCTCGTTGTCGGCGCGCAGCAGTTCCCGCACGGCCGCGTCCGCCGCGGCGGCCTCGGGCGAGCGCTTGCCGGTGAGCGGGTGCGGCTTGTAGATGATCCGTACGTTCTCCTGGAGGAGCTTCTCGATCATCGTCACGCCCATCGGGATCAGCGAGGTGTGACAGTCGTCGTCGCTCCAGCCCTCCCAGGTCGGCGCGTACAGCACCGTGGGCTGCGGGCCCGGGACGTGATCGGCGTGCAGCCGGATCGGCGCGAGCTGCGGACGGCCCACCTCGACGATGGCGCGGTCGCTGATGGCGTGCCGCACCCGCTGGTAGCGGTCGCGGCCGGCCCGGCCGGCCACCCAGATCTCGTCGTAGACCTTGCTGACCCGGTTGCTGCTGGCGAGCTTGTCGCTGTCGCCGTGCCCGATGAAGACGTGCTTGGCCTCGGCGACGCGCAGCATGTGCACGTTCTTGCCGGCGTTGCCGGGGTAGAGGACGACCCGCACCTCGGACAGGTCCAGCTTGGCGACGTCGTCCGCCTTGGGCGTGCAGACCACGGGGACCCAGGTACGGCTCAGGTACCGGAACGAGGGGCGCTCACGCAGCACGATCAGCGGCCGCAGGTCCATCTGCTCCAGCGTCTCGATCCACATGTTCACCTGGTACATGAAGTCCCGGGAGACCGCGGCGAAGCTGAAGTACAGGGCCACCTGGGGCCGGTAGTCGGCCAGTTGGGCGTTGAGGGTGGCGATCACGTCGTCCGGGGACGGCATCCGGCGCGTCCTGACGAGCTGCCAGAGCAGCGCGGCGAGCGCCAGCGTGGTGAGCCCGGCCGTCAGCGCGAAGCCCGCGTACGCCGCGTTCCAGAGGTCGGCCGACGGCTTCCGGGCCGACAGCTCCACGGTGATCAGGACGGCCAGCAGGCCCACGTGGCCCGGCAGGTCGAGGTGGAGCAGCTTGCGCAGGAACCGCCGGTACAGCAGGGCGGGCGGCTGCTGGGGGATGCCCGCGGCGCTCATGTCGAGGTTGCGCACGATCACCGGCAGGTTCCGCCGCGCGCGGATACCCCGGTGCACAGCCGAGTAGAGCATGGTGAACGCGAGGTGGACGCAGAACGCGACCAGCCCGGTGATCAGGACCGTCCAGGGGACCTCGGTGCGCCCGGCCAGCACGAGCAGCGAGACCGTGCGGATGGCGAACCGCATGGTCCGGGTGAACTGCAGTGACGACAGCCGGCGGATGAAGCCGGGGGCGCGGGAGTGCAGCACCTCGTCCGCGACATAACTCACGGCCCAGGCCGCGGCGAACCCCCAGACCGACGGCAGCAGGGCGAACACGGGAAGTGCCGCGAAGCCGGCGCCGAACAGGAGCACCAGTAGGAGGTCGGCCTTCCCGCGCACGCGCAGGACGGAGCACAACCGGCGGATCAACATGGGCAGGATTCCTCTTGACGGATTGCGTGCGGCAGCGCGGACGCCGCGGTACTCCCGTTCGACAGGCGACACACATGAATGGTTGTACACCATCGGTTAAGAAGAATTTAATCCTTCATTTGTCACTACTCGGCCACAGCCGCCCGCGCACCCGTGGAGGCCGCGTGGGTGTCACTCCCGTATGTCAGGATTGAGCCCTGGATCGGCGCACCCAGGGGGGGACGGATGGACCGCAGCAGGGGGGGCCGGGCGTGCGCCCTGGCGCTGGGGGCGGCTCTGCTGATCGCGGGCTGTTCCTCCTCCGGTGACGGGGCGGGCGGCGACCGGGAGAAGGGCGCCGGCGCCGGCATCACCCAGCGGCCCGCGGAGACCACCCCGTTCTGGGTCAATCCGGACAGTACGGCGGCCCGGCGGGTCGCCGCGCTGGAGCAGGCCGGCGAGGACGCCGACGCGGCCCGCATCCGCCGGATCGCCGAGCAGCCGGTCGCCGAGTGGATCGGCCCGGACAACCCCGAGGAGCAGGCCCGCGGTTTCACCGAGGCCGCCGGCCGGGCCGACCGCACCGCGCTGCTCGTGCTGTACAACATCCCGCACCGCGACTGCGGCCAGTACTCCCAGGGCGGCGCCGCCGACGGCGACGCCTACCGCGCCTTCGTGGACGCCGTCGCCCGGGGCATCGGCGACCGCCCCGCCACGGTGATACTCGAACCGGACGCGGTCCTCCACCTGGTCGACGGCTGCACGCCCCAGGAGTTCCACGAGGAGCGCTACGACCTCCTGGGCGGCGCCGTGGACACCCTCGGGGCACTGGAGAACACCAAGGTCTACCTGGACGCGGGCAACGCGGGCTGGGGCGACCCCGGCCAGATCCACGACCCCCTGAGGCGCGCGGGCGTCGACCGCGCCGACGGTTTCGCGGTCAACGTCTCCAACTTCTACTCCACCGAGGACTCCCTCGCCTACGGCAAGCGGCTCTCCGCCGAGGTCGGCGGCAAGCACTTCGTCATCGACACCAGCCGCAACGGCAACGGGCCCTACACCGAGGGCGACCCGGCCGAACGCTGGTGCAACCCCCCGGGCCGCACCCTCGGCGAGACCCCCACCACCCGCACGGCCGACCCCCTGGCCGACGCCTACCTGTGGGTCAAACGCCCCGGCGAATCCGACGGCGAGTGCAAGGGCGGCCCCAAGGCGGGCCAGTGGTGGCAGTCCTACGCCCTGCAGCTGACCTCGGGACCGTAGGCCGCGCCCCCTGGTGATCCGAGTCGGAGATTCGTCGGCAGTAGGCGGATCACGCCGCAGACGCGGGGAAGACGCAGCCGATTCCCCGCGACCTGATCCGGACGACAGGCCCTAGGGAACCCGCACCCACTGCGCCTTGCTCGGCACGCCGTCCCCGTCCGTCACGAACAGCATGTACCAACCCGACTGCACCAGGTTCTTGTTCTCCGGCACCGTCACCGTGACCTGATCCCCGGACACCTCGAAGTCCACCGCGATCGACCGCTGGTCCACGTCGGTGACGTGCGTCGCCGCACTCGGCCGGATCAGCCGCGCCTTCTCGATCGACGCCGCCGCCTTCGACGTGAACGTTCCCGACCCGCCCCGCGCGATCCGCTGCGGCCCCCCGGAGAGGTCGGGCCGCTCCCCGCCGTACAGATACGGCGGCGTGTAGATCTCGATCCGCTGTTCGAACGTGCCCGGCTTGGTGTTGGCCTTGTCGCCGTACAGCGAGTCCGACCCGAAGAACATCACCCGCCCGTCGGGCAGCAGGACCGACCCGGAGTGGTAGTTCCGCCCCACCAGCGGATCGGCGACCCGCCGGAAGGAGTTCGTCTCCGTGTCGTACAGCCGCGCCTGCAGGATGTTCGAGTCGCCGCGCCCCCGGTAGTCCTCCGAGCCGCCGGAGACCAGCACGCTGTCGTCGGGCAGCACGGACGCCTGCGGGTACCGCGTCCCCTTCTCCAGCGACGGCCCGTCCACGAACCTCGGACTGTCGGCCTTCAGGTCGACGATCCGCGTCTTCTCGCTGGACAGCCGGGACTCGCCGACCCCGCCCCCGCCGATCACCATGTACGTCTCGTCCTGGGCCGGCGGCAGCAGCACCGTGCCGGACGTCTCCATCATGTTCGCGTCGCTCAGCCCGGGGACCTCGTCGAACTCATTGGTCTCCACGTCCCAGACCCCCGGCTCCCGGCCGACGTCGTCCGGCCCGTACCCGGCGTTCGAACCCGAGTAGAAGATCTTCCCGTTCTGCATCAGGAACAGCGCCGGATACGTCGGGAACTGCCGGGTGGTGTCGGTGTAGGCCCACTCCTTGGTCTCCGGGTCGAACACCTCGTTCTTGCCCGGCACCAACTGCCCGATGTCGTCCAGGCCGGAGACGCTGAGGACCTTGCCGTCGCTGAGCGTGGTGAGCGTCGGGTACCAGCGGGCCTCGTGCATCGGGTCGACCTTGACGTACTTCTCGGCGACCGGGTCGAACTCGTAGGCGTCCCGGATGCCCTGGAAGTCCTTCTTGTCCAGGGCGAGCTTCTCGGCGATGCCGTACGTGTTCCGCGCGTCGGCCCCGGACAGGCCCCGCACCGTGTAGTTGTCCTGGGTGCCGGTCTCGTACTCCGCGCCGCTCTTCTGCGCCTCGACGTAGATCCGGCCGAGCCCCGGGTCGTTGCGCAGGTACTCGCCGGTGGTCTCGTCGTAGACCTTCTTCGCGCGCGGCACCAGCACCGGGTCCTTGGAGACGAACGTCCTGCCGTTCTCCTTGCCGGTGAACTCCGTGCCGGCGGGGAGCGTGATCGGCTTGTCCGGGTTCTCGTTGTGCACCACCATCAGCCCGCCGGCCTTGGTGACGTCGCCCTTGAGCTTCTCGTACCGCTTGGTGCCGCCGGCGATCAGCAGATTGCCGTCGGCGAGCTGGGTGTGCCCGGTGCAGAACAGGTCGGTCGGGGTCGGCACCTTCTTGACCGTGCCCTTGACCGGGTCCCAGATCCGGGTGTCGAACCTCTTCGCGTCGAAGTTGTCCTGGTTGTTGCCCGACCCCGCGACGAGCAGCACCTTGCCGGTGCGCAGCAGCGCCGCGTGAATGGTGTTCTGCTTGTACTCGTCGGGGAAGTCGATGATCTCCCAGCGGCCGTTCTCGGCCTTGTACTCCGGCTGGTCGATCTTGTACTGGTGGTATTTCCCGGTGCCGAAACGGTAGAGCCACGGACCGTTCATCCCGGCCAGCGCGAGGACCACCACGGTCCCTATCGCGAGGCGGCGGGCGCGCCGGCGGCCGGCCTGCTGCTTCATTCCTCACGTCCCCCAAGTCCGCCCAGGGCGATCTGCATGGTCTGGTCGTCCGCCACCGCCCCGGACGCGGCCCAGGTGGGGCGCTGCTGGGCGTGCGCCCCCTGCTGCGGGACCGGCGCCCGCTGCGGGACCGCCCCCTGCTCGGGGACCGGCGCCCGCTGCGGGACCGCCCCCTGCTGGGGGACCGGCGCCTGCGCGGTGACGGGCGGCTCCTCGGGTGCGGCGCCCTTCGCCTTCCGCAGCTGGTACCGCCACGCGAACATCGGCGAGGCCGTGATCAGCAGCGCGAACGTCGCCCAGACGATCATCGCGGGGTGGGCGTGGCCGTACACCACCCCGGCGGCGATCGAGGCGCCGAAGACGGCGATGAAGTACCAGTGGTAGCGGAACGTGCCGAACCAGGTGTCCGGGCTGGTCGAGTCGCCCTTGGGGGTCACCACGAACGTGCTCTTGCGGCGCAGCACCGAGTCGATCAGCGCCTTGGCGTACAGCGGCGCCGACAGCGCCGACATCACCATGCCCGCGACACCGCCGGAGCCCTCCGGCTCGTGCGGGGAGATGTTGTGCCGGCGGTTCCAGACGTACAGGCCGATCTGGAGCGCGGAGGCGTTGCCGTAGAGCATCAGCCAGACCGCCGGGTCGATGTCGACGCCGGAGGCGCCGAGGCCGAGGAACAGGGCGCAGCTGAGCGCGGCCAGTATCCAGTTCAGGGCCGACATCGGATAGAAGATGATCATCATGGTGTAGTTGAAGAGCTTGCTCGGCGGCAGCGAGTACCAGCCCTTCCAGTACTGCTTGAGGATCGTCTCGTACGTCCCGCGCGACCAGCGCATCTGCTGGGTGAAGAAGTCCGTCCAGGCGTTCGGGCCCTCGCCGACCGCGAGGACGTCCGGGGTGTAGACCGAGCGCCACTTCCGCCCCGTGGCGGGGTTGCGGTGCCGGTGGATCTCGAACCCGGTCGCCATGTCCTCGGTGATCGAGTCGTACAGGCCGCCGATCTGCTTCAGCGCGCTGATCCGCACCGCGTTGGAGGTGCCCACGAACATGGGGGAGCCGTACCGGTTGCCGGCCCGCTGGATCAGGGCGTGGAAGAGGAACTGCTGGGACTCGGCGGCCTTGGTGACGGGGTTGTCGTAGTTGCCGTAGACCTGCGGGCCGATGACGAAGGCGACGTCCGGGTCGCGGAAGTAGCCGAGCATCCGCTCCAGGTAGTTGGGGAGCGGGACGTGGTCGGTGTCGACGGAGGCGAAGTAGTCGTAGTCGCCGCCGTGCGCCTCCAGCCAGGCGTTGTAGTTGCCGTGCTTGGTCCTGGCGCGGTGCGGGCCCTTGGGCCGGTTCCAGCGGGCGACGCCCTTGCGGGAGAAGTGGTGCACGCCGAGCCGGGCGCAGACGGCCTTGACCTCCGGGTCGTCACCCTCGTCGAGGAGCCAGACGTGCAGGACGCCCCGGTGGCGGATCTTCATGGCCGCCTCCAGGGTCTTCGTCACCATCTCCAGTGGTTCCTTGCCGGGCACGAAGGAGGTGAGGAAGGCGACCCGGGTTCCGTTTTCGGGCACCACCGGCACCGGGTCGCGGGCGACGAGGGTGGCGTGCGCGTTCGACAGTACGTTCGCACACCGGAACAGCTCGATCAGGCCGATCGCGACGAGCATGACGACGTCGAGCGCGGGCAGCCAGTCGAAGGCCGGGTAGTCGCGCTCGGTCCAGTGCCCGGGCTGGAGCAGCCAGACCAACAGCACCACCGAGAGCAGCGGCGCCGCGGCCAGCATCAGCGCGGCCCGGACGCGGTGCGGTTCCTGCGAGAGCAGCGAGCGGTAGCGGACCTTGTAGGGCCGGCCGGGGTCGGGCTGGGTCAGCGGACCGGCCAGCCGGCTGTAGTGCTCGTAGTCGTATCTCGGCAGGGTCTTCTTGATCCGGCGGAACGTGCCCGTGGTGGACATCCGCAGCGAGTCCACCCTCAGCCGGGTGGTCTCGGACGGATCGAAGTCAGGTCCGGCGCCCGGCGGCGTCGACGTCATGAGTCATCCCCCCACACGCGGGTCAGGCGTGTTTCGTCGCGTACAGCGCCCGTCGACGGGGTTCCCCCGCACCGTCACAGACGCAACTGTGGTGGATCGCCGTCACCACATCACCCACACCTTATAGACACGGAGCGACGCCCTTCCGGTTGCATGATGCCTCCCGGCGCCCGGCCGGGACCGCCGTTCGGTGTGATCGCACGTCGAAGGCCCCCCGCGTGAGCGAGGGGCCTTCGACCGTCGGTGCGCCGCCAGGGACTCGAACCCCGGACCCGCTGATTAAGAGTCAGCTGCTCTAACCAACTGAGCTAGCGGCGCCTGCTGACCTGGCCAACCTTACCCGACCCCGCGGGGTGCTCCGGACCGCCGCCCGCCCGCCGGGAGCCGCCCGTACATCATTCGGACCGTCAACATGCGCGCCTCGCTGACCGTTGCGAAACTGACGCACGTGTACCGCAGCGGACAGGTCCGGCCGGAGTGTGAGGGAGATCGCATGGAGACGCCGGTATTCGAGGAGATCGCCCCGGCGAGCGACTGCGACTGCCCCGGCTGCCGGCACGGGCGCCGGGCACCGTCGCCCGCCCCCGCCCGCCCGGCCGCCCGGCGCGCCCTGGTCGTCGCGGTCGGCACCGCCACCGCGTGCGCCGCCGGCGTGGCCGCCGCCCTGCCGGCCGCCGCGCACGCCCCCGCGCGGCCGGGCGACCCGGCCGACGAGACCCCCGCCCCCGCCCCTGTCCAGGACACCCCCCAGGGCGAGCGGGCCCCGCTGCACGGCCCCGCCGGGGCGCCCGCCTCCCCGGAGGCCGGCGCCCCGCTGCCCGAGACCACCCGGGCCCAGATCATCGAGCGGGCGAAGAGATGGGTCGCCGCGAAGGTCCCGTACAGCATGACTTCCTACTGGTCGGACGGGTACCGGCAGGACTGCTCGGGCTATGTGTCGATGGCCTGGGGGCTGCCCGCCAACGAGTGGACCGGGAGCCTCGGGACCTTCTCCGACCGCATCACCAAGGACGAGCTCCAGCCCGGCGACATCCTGCTCTTCCACAACGAGGCCGACCCCGAGAAGGGCTCCCACGTGGTGATCTTCGGCGGCTGGACGGACACCGCGCGCACCCAGTACACGGCCTACGAGCAGACCCCGCCGCACACCCGCCAGCAGACCACGCCCTACGCCTACTGGAACAACTCCTCCCGTTACCTCCCCTACCGCTACAAGGGCGTGGTCACCGGTACGGCCGGCGGGGCACCGGCACCGGCCGCCACCGGCGCCGGCTACCCCGGCCGGGCCGCGTTCCGTCCGGGCGTGCGCGGCGACCACGTCACCCGCCTCGGCGAGCAGCTCGTGAAGAAGGGCTTCGGCGGGTTCTACCCGGCCGGTCCCGGGCCGCGCTGGGGCGAGGCGGACCGGCGGGCCGTCGAGGCGTTCCAGCGGGCCCAGGGCTGGCGCGGCGGGGCGGCCGACGGCTTCCCCGGCCCGGAGACCTGGCGGCGGCTGTTCGCCTGAGCCCCGGATTCCCCCGGCCCTTCCCCCCTTCCCCTCTTCCCCCCTCCCCCCTTCATCCCTTCATGACGCGTCTGGCGCGGAGGCTGGAGCACGCATGAGTACGACGTCCTCGACCACCTCACCCCCCGGCCCCGAGCCGGGCGGCCTGCCGGAGGGCCTGACCCGGCCGGTGCGGCTGATCCAGAACGAGGCCACCACCGAGATCCCCGTCCACCTCCTCTTCCGGGACGACCCCGAACCGGCGCCGGTGCCGCTGCGGCCCGCGGTGGTCGGCCGCCGGCACGGCACCGGGGAGCAGCCCCGGCTGCGCCGCCCGGTCTCCCGGCCGCGTCCGGCGCCCGAGATCGATCCCGGCCTCAGGGAGCGCCCGGCCCGGGTGCTGCCCGGCGCGGCGGGCGTGCTGGCCGGCGTCTGCGGCGCGGCCGGCTGCGCGGTGACGTCGTGGTGGGCGGGGGTGCTGCCGCCGCTGCTGCTGGAGGCGCTGCGGCTGCCGGCCGCCGGGGCCGGGCTCGGGCCCGCGCAGTGGGCGGCGTACGCGGGGGCCGGGGCGCTGGGCATGGCCGGCTTCGGCGGGCTGGCCCGCGGGCGGACCGGGCGGGCGTGGGTGCTGGGTCTGTTCGGACGCTACCGGGGCACGGTCCGCCGTACCGGCCTGATGTGGGTGAACCCGCTGCTGCTGCGCCGCCGGGTCGACGTCCGGCTGCGGCACTGGCGCAGCGAGCCGATGCCCGCGGCCGACGGCAACGGGGTCGCGCTCAAGGCGGTGACGCTGGTGGTGTGGCGGGTACGGGACACCGCGCGGGCCGTGCTGGGCGTCGAGGACCACGAGGCGTACCTGCGCGAGTGCGTGGAGGCGGCCCTGGCCCGGGTGCCGGTGGAGCCGCCGGGCAGCCCGCGCGCCGCGGCCGACCCGGGCGGCGAGGCACTGACCCGGCTGGTGGCGGCGGACGCGGCGGTGGTCGGCCTGGAGGTGTTCTCGGTGCGGCCGGTGCGGGCGGAGTACGCGCCCGAGGTGGCCGCCGCGATGCACCGCCGCCGGATCGCCGCGCTGGACGCGGCCCAGCGGGCCAGTCTGCTGACCTCGGTGGTGGACTCCGTGGAGGACACGGTGACCCGGCTCACCACGCGCGGGCTGGTCGAGCTGGACGACTACGAACGGAAGGCCCTGGTGAAGGACCTCACGGTGGCGTTCTGCGCGGCGCCGGGAGCGGGTTCCGCTATTGGTATGGACATGTTCAACTAGCGGTCATAATCTGAGACTTGGTCTAGACCTGCACGGCTCACTGATCGTCCCCCACGTCCTTCCAGGGAGCGGCAGCATGCGCAAGAAGACCAAGCTCTGCACCGGAGCGGTGGGCCTGGCGGCCACCGGTGCCCTCGTGCTCACCTCCGGCGGCGCCGCCAGCGGCCACGGCTACACCGACCTGCCCGTCAGCCGGCAGAAGGTGTGCCAGAACGGCACGGTCGCCAACTGCGGTTCCATCCAGTGGGAGCCGCAGAGCGTCGAGGGTCCGAAGGGCTTCCCGGCCTCCGGTCCGGCCGACGGGCAGATCTGTTCCGCGAACAACACGCGGTTCGCCCAGCTCGACGCCCCGAAGACGCCCGGCGGCGGCGCCTGGCCGACCACCAAGGTCACCGGCGGGCAGAACTACACGTTCCGCTGGCAGTTCACCGCCATGCACGCCACCAGCGACTTCTCGTACTACGTCACCAAGCCGGGCTGGAACCAGAACCACAACCTGGCCCGGTCCGACCTCAACCTGACGCCGTTCCTGAAGGTGCCCTACGGCGGCAAGCAGCCGCCGGCCACGCTCTCCCACAGCGGGGCGCTGCCGACCGGGCTGAGCGGCCACCACGTGATCGTCGCGGTGTGGACGGTCGCGGACACGGCCAACGCGTTCTACGCGTGCTCCGACGTCACGTTCTGAGCATGCCGGAAGGGCCTCCCGCGACTGCGGGAGGCCCTTCCACGGTGTGCGCCGCCAGGGACTCGAACCCCGGACCCGCTGATTAAGAGTCAGCTGCTCTAACCAACTGAGCTAGCGGCGCATGACCCCCGCCGACCGCGCTTGTTCCGTCTCGCGGGCGGCGACGAAGTAAATAATACCTGGCCCCCGGGGGTGCTCCGCACCACCGGCCGGGAACCTAGATCGCCAGGGACAGCAGCACCGGCGCCGCCCCCCGGTTCAGCGCGTCCGCCGCCCGGCGCAGCCGGTGCGCGTGGGCCACCGGCAGGGACAGCGCCAGACAGCCCACCGCGGCACCCGCGGTGACCGGCACGGCCGCGCAGACCGTGCCGACCGCGTACTCCTGGAGGTCGAGCACGGGCACGGTCGGCGGCTGGGCCGCCAGCCGGGACAGCAGCAGCCGGTCACTGGTGATGGTGCGCGAGGTGAGCCGGGCCGTCCGGTGCCGGGCCAGATGGTCGCGGCGGCCGGCGTGGTCGAGCTGGGTCAGCAGGCTCTTGCCGATCGCGGTGGCGTGCGCCGAGCAGCGGAAGTCCACCCACTCGTTGACCCTGGGGGTGCCGGGACCGTCCGCGTACTGGGTGACGCTGACCTCCCCGTCGACGTACCGGCTCAGGTAGACGGCGGCGCCGACCGCGTCGCGCAGCCGGCCCAGGGTGCGCTGGAGCTGCTCGCGCAGCGCCTCCTCACGGCCGCGCGCCGCGCCCAGCCGGGCGAGCGCCCGCCCGGTGACGTACGGGCCGTCGGCGCTCCGCTCGACGTATCCCTCCCGGCGGAGCATCCGCAGCAGCGGGGTCAGCCGCTCCCGGGTCAGACGCGTGCGGCGGGACAGTTCGGTGTCGGTGACTCCGGCGGGGTGCCGCGCCACCGTCTCCAGGACGCGCAGGGCGTCCTGGGCCCAGTGGTGCGGCGTGGCCGGCTGGTGCTGAAGCGCCACGGTGGTCTCCCCCTGCGCTCGCGCGGAACTGCCTCCACGATAGGGGCGGGAGTTCCGCGGCGGGCGGTGCTCGGCGAGATCCGCCGCCCGCCGCGGACGACGGGGCCCTGGAGTCGACGGGGCCCTGGAGTCACAGGACCGCGCTGAGGAACTCCCGGGTCCGGGCCTGCTCCGGCTCGTTGAAGATCTTCTCCGGGGAGCCGGCCTCGATGACCCGGCCGGAGTCGAACATCAGGACCTGGTCGGAGATGTCCCGGGCGAAACCCATCTCATGGGTCACGCAGAGCATCGTGATGTCCGTGGAGCGCGCGATGTCCCGCAGGACGTCGAGGACGCCCGCGACCAGCTCCGGGTCGAGCGCGGAGGTGACCTCGTCGAGGAGCAGCACCTGCGGGCGCATGGCCAGCGCCCGCGCGATCGCCACGCGCTGCTGCTGCCCGCCGGAGAGCTGGGTCGGCCGGGCGTCCCGCTTGTCGGCGAGGCCCACCAGGTCGAGCAGGTCCCGGGCCCGTTCCCCGGCCTCGTCCCGGGACATGCCGAGCACGGTCACCGGGGCCTCGGTGATGTTGCGCAGCACGGTCATGTTCGGGAACAGGTTGAACTGCTGGAAGACCATGCCGATCTTCTTGCGTATCTCCCGGACCTGCTTGTCGGAGGCCGGGAAGAGCTGCTGCCCGTCCACGGTGATGGTGCCCTCGTCGGGCTTGAGCAGCGTCATCAGCAGCCGCAGGATCGTGGTCTTGCCCGACCCGGACGGGCCGATCAGCGTGACGTGCTTGCCGGCGTCGACGGAGAAGTCGAGGTGGTCCAGGACGGTGTTGGTGCCGAACCGCTTGGTGACCCGCTCCAGGCGGATCAGCTCGCCGGCCGGCTTCCCGGGGGTCTTCCCGGGCTGGGGGAGGGTGTCAGTGGGCAAGGCGTCGCTCCAGGGCTCGCAGGGCAAGGGAGGCCAGGTAGGAGATGACGATGAAGGCCACGCCGATCACCGTCAGGGGTTCGGTGAACCGGAAGGTCTCCTGGGAGAACAGGCGGGCCTCCCCGAGCATCTCCAGCACGGTGATCGCCATCAGCATCGGGGTGTCCTTCAGCATGGAGATCACGTAGTTGCCGAGGGCGGGCACCACCCGGCGTACGGCCTGCGGCAGGATCACCGCGGTCCAGGTCCGGCGCAGCGGCAGGTTCAGCGCCGTCGCGGCCTCCCACTGGCCGGTGGGGACCGCCTCGATGCCGGCCCGGTAGACCTGCATCGTGTACGTCGAGTAGTGCAGGCCGATGCCGATGACACCGGTGGTCATCGCGGAGGCGGTGACGCCCCACTCGGGCAGCACGTAGAAGAGGAAGAACAGCTGCACCAGCAGCGGGGTGTTGCGCACGAACTCCGTGACGACCCCGACCGGCCAGGTCACCCAGCGCGACGGCACCCGCGTCAGCAGCGCCCACACCAGGCCCAGCACGAACGAGATCACCGAGCCGAGGACCAGGATCTGCAGGGTGACCAGCAGCCCGTCCCAGAAGTGCGGCATGAAGTCGGACACCGCGGTCCAGTCCCAGTTCATCGCGCACCCGCCTCGATCCCGGCCGGCTCCGGCCGGGCCGTCTTCGTGACCGGCCCCTTGCCGACGCCCGCCTTCAGCTTCTTCTCCAGTCCGCGCATCATCCGCGTGAGCAGGAAGGCGATCACGAAGTAGATGAGGAGGACGTACGTGTAGATCTCCGCGCTCTCCTGGAGCGCGAGGCGGACCAGGTTGCCGCTGAACGCCAGGTCGCCCATGCCCATGATCGACACCAGGGCGGTGCCCTTGAGCAGTTCGATCAGCAGATTGCAGAAGGGCGGGATCATCTCCGGCACCGCCTGCGGCAGCAGGATCAGCCGCAGCCGCTGCCACGGCGTGAAGCTGAGCGCGATGCCGCCCTCCTGCTGCGCCGGGTCGACGGCGAGCAGCCCGCCGCGCACGATCTCCGCGCCGTACGCCCCGTAGGTCAGGCCGAGCGCCAGCGTGCCCGCCCACAGCGGGACGAGCTGCCAGCCGAAGGCCGGGGGCAGCACGAAGAACACCCAGAAGATCATCACCAGCGCGGAGGTGCCGCGGAACACCTCGGTGTAGAGGCCCGCGAGGAAGCGGACGATCCACAGCCGGTGGGTGCGCGCCACGCCGGCCGCGAAGGCGACGGCCGTCGCGAGGAGTGCCGAGCAGACGAGCAGCTGGACCGTGACCCAGACGCCCTTGAGCACGAGTTCCCACAGTCCCGGGGTCATCCGCCGCACAGCTCCTTCGCGGTCAGATCCGTCATCTCGTCCTCGGTGAACCCGAACGGCCGGAGGATGCGGAGCAGTTCACCGCTGTCCTTGAGCTTGTGGAGTTCCTCGTTGAAGGCGTCCCGGAGGTTGGTCTCGGTGGGCCGGAAGGCGAACCCGCCGCCGTCGACGTGCGGTTCGCCGTCGACGACCGGCCGGAAGGCCTCGGTCACCTCGGCCTTGCCGGACTTCTTCACCACCTCGCGGGTGGTCAGCGCGGTCCCCGCGAACACGTCCACCCGCCCGGCCTCGACGGCGTTCAGCCCGGCCACCTGGTCGGGGACGATGAGGATGTCGCTCTCCTCGTACCCGGCCTCCACCGCGTAGGCGATCTCCGCGTATCCGGTGCCGGTGGCGAACCTGGCCTTCTTCGCGACGACGTCCTGATAGTTCCTCAGCCCCAGGGGGTTGCCCTTGCGGACGATGAAGGAGTCGAGCATCTGGTAGTCGGGGTCGGAGAAGATGACCTGTTCGCAGCGGTCGGGATTGATGTACATCCCGGCCGCGACGACGTCGAACTGCTGGGACGCCAGGCCCGGGATGAGCGAGCCGAACTCGGTCGGCACCGGCTGCACCCGGTCCACGCCGAGCCGCTTGAAGATGACCTTGGCCAGTTCCGGCGCCTCGCCGGTCAGTTCACCGTCCTTGTCGATGTACCCGAAGGGGATCTCCCCGGCGATGCCGAGCCGGGCCACACCCTGCGCCCGGAGCCGGTCGAGCAGATCACCCCCGTCGCCGTCCGACGCCGTGGCCACCCGCGAGCATCCGGCGGCCCCGAGTGCGCCGAGCGCCGCGACCCCCGCGAGCAGCGACCGGCGAGTGGGCCCGGATATCCCGGACGTACGGTCCGTTCGTCCCCGTGGCGGGGTTCTGTGTGGTGGAGCCATGGGCGCGCGCCTTCCCGACTCCCCGGAAGTCATGCGGCCTTTTTCGAGCCGAGTCGGGACGCCGGGGGTGCGGCCCGCGCCGGGGCGCCGTGCCGGGCTGCCGGGGCCGAGGCGCCGTGCCGGGACGCCGTGCTGGGGTGCCGAGGTCAGGGCGCCGGGCCGGGACGCCGTGCCGGGGTGCCGAGGTCAGGGCGCCGGGCCGGGGCGTCGTGCCGGGGTGCCGAGGTCAGGGCGCCGTGCCGGGGCGCCGTGCCGGGACGCCGTGCCGGGCGTCGCGTCGCGGAGGCTCAGCCTCCGTCGGGCCGGGCCGACGTCACGGAGAAGCCCTCGCCGCCGTACAGCGATTCGTACACGACCTCCACGGCGAGCCGGCGGTCGATCAGGTCCCACATCTCCCGGAACCGGCCGGGATCGCCGCCCTCCAGGCTCACCAGGAAGACCGCCTGCCCGGCGAGCAGGACGGAACCCGGCCGCAGCGAGTACGTCCTCGGCCACGCCTCCGGCGGGAACAGCCGGGGTTTCACCTCCCGGTCCCACGCCCCGACCACCACGCCGTCCAGCGACACCGTGCTGCGGGTGACGACCGCCGGCCCCAGTCCGGCGTTGACGATCTTCAGCCCCACCAGGTCGTCCTGCCGTATCCGCCGGAACCGCAGCAGGGGTCTGACCGACTGCCGGTTGTGCAGCCGGGTCGCCCGGGTCTGCGACCAGCTCACCCAGAGCGACCCCAGGGCGATGACGGTGGCGGCGACCGCGATGACCGTCTCCGCGCTCATCCGGCACTTCCCCCGGACACCCGGGGACCGCGAGGCCACCGGTCCGCCGGCCCCCGCACCCGCGCGAGGTCGGGATCGCTCATGCACCCTCCCGGGGCGTCGGTGTCCGGATACCCACCCTCGGCCCTCGCCGGCCGCGTTCGGCCCGCCGCCCACGGGCCGGCTCACGGCGGCGGTGCTCCGGGGGCGGGCGCGCGGCGTGTCCGGGGCACGGGCGGACCGGCCGTCCACGCTCGCACCGCGACCCGCCGTCGTCAACGGGCCCGGCCCCTCGCGCCTCTCTCGGCCGACCCGGTGACGATGTGGGCGGCACCGCGTCGACGGGGTACCCGTGCCGTGGGCCGTACCGGGCGCGGGCCGATCCGGCGGCGCGCGGCCCCGGCCCCGTGGCGGAGCGACAGCAGGAAGGGCGGACATGACAGCACTGGGATTCCTGTACCCGGGCCACTCCGGCGAGGACGACTACCCACGCATCGAGCAACTGCTGGGCAGCGACATCCGGGTGGACCTGGTGCACACCGACCCCGGCGAGGGCGCGCACCGCGTGGACACCCTGCGGGACATGGGCTCGCCGGCGCGGCTGGCCGCCGGAGTGGAGGAGCTGCGGCTCTCCGGCGCCGAGGCCGTGGTGTGGGCCAGCACCAGCGGCGGATTCACCCATGGCTGGGACGGCGCCCGGGAGCAGATCCGCTCGCTCGCGGCGACGGCCGGGATGCCGGCCTCCTCGACCTCCCTCGGCTTCACCCACGCGGTACGGGAGCTGGGGGCGCGCCGGGTCGCGGTCGGCGCGGCCTACCCGCAGGATGTCGCCGGGCTCTTCGCGGAGTTCCTGCGCGCGGCCGGCCTGGAGGTCACCGGCGTGCACGGCGCGGGGCTCGGCACGGCGGCCGAGGCCGCCGCGTGGGGCGAGGCGGAGCTGCTGGCGCTGGTCCGGGCGGCCGACCGCCCCGGGGCGGAGGCCGTCCTGCTGCCCGGCACGGCCCTGCGCACGGCCGCGCACCTCCCGGCCCTGGAGAAGGAGGCGGGCAAGCCGGTCCTCACCGCCAACCAGGTCACCGTCTGGGAGGGCCTGCGGCTCGCGGACCGCCGGGTGAACGCGCCGGAGCTGGGCGCGCTGTTCACCCGGGAGCCGCTGGTGCAGGTCTGAGGACACGCGAAGGGCCCCCGTACCAGCTGGTACGGGGGCCCTTCTGCGGAGCGCCGGGCAGGCCTTGCACCTGCATCTCCCCGCAGGAAGCGGGACGTCTTTCCTTGGACCACCAACGCGTGTCCGTCCGGCCGGGGTTGCCCCCGCCGTTCGGTGCATGATGATCATACCGCAGTTGAGCGGGACACGCACACCGGGCGTCGCCCGGGTGAGCGCGGCCCGGCGGGTAGGTTCGCCGGGTACCCCGGTGATCGTCCGGGGCGGAGGCGAGGACGGTGGCATGGCGGACGACCGGTGGCTGTCGGAGCGGGCCTGGGCGGCGGAGGCCGCCGTCTCCGACGGCTTCGACCTCTCGCAGTGCGTACGCGAACCGATCCACCTCCTGGGCGGCATCCAGTCCTACGGCTCCCTGCTGGCGGTGGACCCGGCCGCCGGCCGGGTGGAGGTCGCCGCCGAGAACACCGGCACGTTCTTCGGCGTGCCGGCCGAGGCCCTCGTGGGCGAGCCGGTCACCCGCGTCCTGTCCGCCGACTACTACGCGGAGGCCCTGGCCGGCACGGCCGGGGACGAGGAAGTGCCCGTGGCCTTCCCCGTCGTCGCCGGACACGGCTGGGCGACCGGCGGCCCGGTCGACGTCTCGGCCCACCGCCGGGACGGCCTGCTGGTCCTGGAGTTCGAGCCCAGATCCGCCGACGCCCCCGCCTTCTCCGCCTTCTACCAGGGCGTACGGCGGGCCCTGGCGCGGCTGCGGGCCGCCACGACCGTCGAGGACTGCTGCGCCGTCGCCGCCCGCGAGGTGCGCGCGCTGACCGGCTTCGACCGGGTGGTGGTCTACCGCTTCGACGGCGACGACGGGCCCGGCGAGGTGATCGCCGAGGAGGTCACCGACGGGTGGGAGCCGTGGCTGGGCCTGTGGTTCCCGGCGACCGACATCCCGCCGCAGGCCCGGCGGCTGTACCGGGAGAACTGGATCAGGGTGATCAGCGACGTCGACGACGCGACCGTAGGGCTGCGGCCCGGGGTGCGGCCGTCCACCGGGGCGCCGCTGGACCTGTCGCAGGCCGCGCTGCGGACCGTGTCCGGCTTCCACCTGGAGTACC
Source organism: Streptomyces griseoviridis (assembly GCA_014649155.1). Lineage (GTDB taxonomy): Bacteria > Actinomycetota > Actinomycetes > Streptomycetales > Streptomycetaceae > Streptomyces > Streptomyces griseoviridis. Next base: position 104,153 of record BMSM01000012.1, read on the forward strand.
TGCGCAACATCGGGGTGCGCTCCTCGATGTCGGTGTCCGTGCTGCGGGAGGGACGCCTGTGGGGGCTGGTCGCCTGCCACGGCGCCGGCCCCGTGCGGCCGGCCCCGGAGGTGCGGTCGGCCTGCGAGATGTTCGGCACCGCCTTCTCCCTGCACCTGGCCGTGATCGAGGAGCGGGAGCGGGCGGACGCGCTGGCCGAGTCCGGGCGGCGCGCGGCGTCGGTGGCGCGGCTCCTGGAGGAGGGTCTGGAGGACCGCTTCACCGAGCACGCCGGGGCCGTCGCCGACCTGCTGCGGGCCGACGGGGTCCTGCTCCGCCGCGACGGCCGTACGGCGGGCGGCGGCGACGCCTTCCCCGAGGACCTGGTCCGGGCACTGGGCCGGCGGGCCGCCGGACTCACCCCGGGCGAGGTCTGGGCGACCGACCGGCTGGCCGAGCTGCCGGCCGGCGAACCGGCCGACGACCTGACCGACGCATCGGCCGGCGGTACAGCCGGCGATCCGGAGGGGGAACCGTCCGACGGGCCGGCAGGCGACCCGCAGCCCTGGCCGGCGGGCGTGCTCATGGTGCCGGTCAGCCGTCGCGGCGACTTCCTCGCCTGGTCCCGGCGGGAGCGTCCGGCGCCCCGGCAGTGGGCCGCCGACCCGGCCACCCCGCTCAGGGTCGGCCCGCGCGGCGAGCGGCTCACCCCGCGCGGCTCCTCGGCGGTGTTCCGGGCGACGATGCGCGGCCGGAGCCTGCCGTGGTCCGCCCGGGACGAGGCCGCCGCCCGGGAGCTGTGGCGGCTGCTGACCGAGCTGGTGCTGCGGCACGCCGACGCCGTGACCCGCCTCAACGAGGAGCTGCGCACGACCAACGAGGACCTGGCCTCCTTCGCCCACGCCGCCGCGCACGACCTCAAGGAGCCCCTGCGCGGCATCTCCAACGCGGCCACCTTCGCCCTGGAGGACGCCACCGGGCTGGACGCGGTGACCCTGCGCCGGCTGCGGACGACGCGGCGGCTCGCCGACCACATGGACGCCCTGCTCAACTCGCTGCTGCACTACTCCCGGCTGGGCCGGGCCGGCCTGCGGGTGACGGAGACCGACCTGGGCGCGGCGCTGGACGCGGCCGTCGAGGTGGCCGGGCCGCGCCTGGCGGAGCAGCGGGTCACCCTGCGCCGCGGGGCGCTCCCCCGGCTGCGGGCCGATCCCGACCGCCTGCACGAGGTGCTGGTCAACCTGCTGGTCAACGCGGCCAAGTACGCCCGTGACGGCGTCGACCGCTGGGTGGAGGTGTCGGCCCGGCGCGGCCCGGCGGGGGAGACGGTGGTCGTGGTGCGGGACAACGGCATCGGCATCCCCGCCGAGCAGCAGGACGAGGTGTTCGGCCTGTTCCGCCGGCTGCACGCGGCGTCCGAGCGGGGCGGCGGCACGGGGGTGGGCCTCGCCGTGGTCAAGCGGATCGTCGAGCGGCACGGCGGCCGGATGTGGCTGGAGAGCGAGCCGGGGGTGGGCACGGCGTTCTTCTTCACGCTGGGCGCCCCGCCCGCGTCCGGGTGAGCGGGGCGGATCAGAGGCCGGTGCCCGGCCCGGACTGCTGCCGCCAGTAGTCGACCGCACCCTTGAGGACCGTACGGAACAGCCTGAAGTTGACCGGTTTGTAGATGTAGCTGTCGGCGCCGGCCGCGTAGCTGGCCTCCACCTCGTGGGGTGAGGTGGAGGAGGTGAAGACCACCACGGTGACGTCCCGCAGTTCCGGCCGGGCCCGGATCGCGGCCAGCAGGGCGTGCCCGCCGACCCCCGGCATGTTCAGGTCGAGCAGGATCAGCCCCGGCAGCTCCTCGCGGGCCAGCAGCGCCTCCACCAGGCCGTCACCGCGGGCGACGAACTCGGTCCGCAGGTCGGGGTGGGTCTGGCGCAGGGCGCGTTCGATCGCCTCGGTGTCCTCGGGGCTGTCCTCCACGACGAGGACGCTGCCGGGGTCGAGGCGCCCGGTGCCGGTCCCGGCGGTCACGGCCGTCCCTCCAGCCGCGCGACGAGCACGGCGGTGTCGTCGTTGCCCGTGGTCCGGAACTTCGACGCCCGGGCGATCAGCTCGGCCGCCGGGTCGGGCCGCTCGGCGCACTCCGCCACGGCCGCCGGCAGCAACTCCTCGAACATGGTGCCCTCCGCCGAGCGCGCTTCGGTCAGACCGTCGGTGAACATCACCAGGGTGTCACCCGGCGACATCGTCAGCCGCGCGGGTTCGACGCCGATGTCGGGCACCACCCCCAGGAACACCCCGGCGCCCGGTATCTCCTCCACCTGTCCGCCGGCCCGCCGGACGAGCGGCCTGGGGTGGCCGGCGGTGACGACCTCCACCGCGTACTCCGCTCCGCCGGTGGGCGTGAGGAGGGCGACCAGCGCGGTGACGAAGCGGTTCGCCGACTGGTCGAGGAGGGTCGCGTTCAGCCGTTCCAGGGCGTTGGCGGGGGAGGTGCCGTCCTCCAGCAGGGTGCGCAGGGTGTTCCGCGCCAGCCCGGTCATCGCCGCGGCCTCGGCGCCGCGTCCGCACACGTCCCCGATGACCAGGGCGAGCCGTCCGTCCCGGTCGACGACGGCGTCGTAGAAGTCGCCGCCGACGTCCAGGGAGTCGTCGGCGACCTCGTAGGCGGAGTGCAGGGCGACGCCGGGCCAGGTCGGCAGGGCGCGCGGCAGGAGCTGGAACTGGAGCAGCTCGACGTGGCGGCGGCGCTGCTCGTAGGCGGTGGTGGTGTCGATGGCCAGGGCGGCGCGCAGCGCGAGGTCGCGCAGCATGCGGGGGGTGGCCACGTCCTCCAGGTCGCGCTGGTAGGTGAAGGTGAGGGTGCCGATCGCCTTGCCCCGGGCACGCAGCGCGTTCACCGTGACCGCCCGGACGGCCGTGCCGGGTCCCGCGGCGCCGGGGCCGAACGGTCCGCCGTCCAGCCCGGCACCGCTGAGCCGCACGTCCTCGCCCTGGTCGACGGCGCGGCCGAGCAGCGCCGCGAGCCACCGGTCGTCCCGGGCGAGGCCGTCCAGCCAGGGCTGCGCGACGGCGGCGACGTGCGCGGACGCCACGGGGGTCAGCCGTCCGCTGCGCTGGAACAGGTGGACGACGCACCCCTCGGCCACGGCGGGCACCGCCAGCCGGGCCACTCGTCCGAGGGTCTCCTGCACGTCCAGGCTGGAGTCCATCTGGAGCGACGCCTCGGCGAGGAAGGCGTCCTCGGTCTGCCGGCGCTCGTGCTCGCGCGACTGCGTGACGCGCCGGTGGCTGGCGACGAGCACCTCGCTCAGCTGGACCAGCCTCGGCACGAGGTCGGCGTCGGGCTCCGGCCGCCCCGCGAGACCGACGCAGATGGCCGCCCAGTCGCCGTCGCCGTCACCGAGCCCGAACCGGGCCTCCAGCGCCCAGCGCGCCCCCGCGTCCCGGAGGACGTCTCCCTCCGGGGCGAGCGCGCCGTGCCCCGCCCCCAGATCGTGCAGGTGTACGACCGGACGGCTGTCGGGACCGGGGGCCGGCCGGGGCGGGAAGGCGGCCGTCGCGCGCGGCGGGCCGGCGGTCGTCGTCAGGGGCTCCCCGGCCGTCGCCCGCCGCAGGTAGCGCAGCTCGCCGTGGCGCCAGCGCGTCCCCGTGACGGCCAGGACGCCGGGCTCGGTGAGGATCAGCGTGTACACGTGCCGGGACATCTCGGTGACGTCGGCCACGTCCTGGGACGCCTGCCACAGTCCGTGCAGCCGTGCCGGCCACTGTCTGTCACCCGGTGCCGTGGGCTCGTTCACACCGCTCAAGGGCCTACCGCCTGTCCGTCTGCGCGTCATGCCCCCGGCTCGGGGCTGGGCCGCCACTGGCCGGACAGCTGTTTCCACGGTACTGCCGGACGCGGACCGGCCACCAACGCGGCGACCGGCACGACGAAGGCCCGGTCCGCTCACCGAGCGGACCGGGCCTCTCCTCTGGAGCGCTGGGCAGGCCTTGCACCTGCATTTCCCCGCAGGAAGCGGGGCGTCTTTCCTTGGACCACCAACGCACTGCCGTCCGGCGGGAGTTGCCTCCGCCCTTCAGCGCACGATGATCATACCGCAGAGTTCCGGGTGATCAACTCTTGCGGAGGAGGGGCAGCCGCTCCATGCGCGTACGCAGGTGAGTGGCGAGGAAGTCCGGGGCGTCGACGCCTTCGATGACCGCACCGAGCGTGTCGTGCAGCGCGGTGACCGTCTCCCGGACGACGTCGCGTACCTGCTCGGGGTCTGCGCCGAGGGCCAGGGCGAACCATGTATCCGTCCGGGTGGCGCAGTGACCAGTCTCGACGATCACCCGGCCGATTGCCTCACGCGTTCCCCGGTCCCTGTCGGCGGGAAGCACGTCGAAAACCTGAGCGAAGTCTTCTTGGTGGACACGGGTCCCGGCGGGCGTTCTGTCGAAGCGACGGATGGCGAACGCGGTACGGACAGCGGGACGATCTCATGGTCGGGGGTGTCGATTCCGGCGGCCTTCGCCCAGCTCGTCACGGCAGGAGGTTGGCGAACCGGCTGGGCACACCGGTTAGCTCATCCGCCGCCGGCCCGGGATCGTTTGCGAAGGCCAGGCCGGGCGCAGGGTGGTCGATGCCGATGTCCCACATCGACGCGCTGCGCCACCACGGCCTCCTCTCCTGTCGGACCTGCGCTTGCGTGGATAGCGGAACGGGCTGCGACAGGCACGGCCGGTGTCACGCCGTACGCCCCAGTTCGCACCACACGACCTTCCCCCGGTCGCCCCCGCCGGCCAGCGGTTGCCAGCCCCACGCGTCGGCGCAGGACCGCACCAGCGTCAGCCCTCGTCCGCCTTCGTCGTACGGCGCCGGAGCGAGGCCCTCCGGGGGTTCCGGGGGTGAGGGGTCCGCGTCCCACGCGCCGATCCGGAGGACACCGGCCGCCGACCAGTGGACCCGCAGGGCGGCCGGGCCCTTGGTGTGCAGTACGGCGTTGGCGACCAGCTCGGCGGCGAGCAGCTCCGCGAGGTCGGCCAGCCGGATCAGCCCGTGGAGGGTGAGGACCAGCCGGACGGTACGGCGGGAGACGGTGACGGCGCGGGGGTCGTTCGGGATGTGGAGGGAGTATTCCCAGGGGACGATCTCGGGCATGGGGGGTCCTCGGCATTCTCCGGGGAGGGTCGATAGGCGCGGTGTCATTGCCGGGCCGCTGAGCATGGCGGACCGATGCGCTTCCGGCGCCCCTTAGTGTCACTGGGTACGCGGTGCGTCACTCAAGGTAGACATTAAAATTAACCTGGAGCAAGCCGGTTGCGTACTCTGACGCCCGAACGAGTTGAGCGAAAGGCCCGCGAATGGGAACGAGGCGTGAACCGACAGCGCGGCAGTTGCGCCTGGCGACCGAACTGCGCCGGCTGCGTGACGCGGCGGGGCTCAGTGCTCGCGAGGCGGCCGCTCTGCTCGGCGTCAACTCGGTCCAGATCAGCCAGATCGAAGCGGGTACCACCGGGGTCAGTGAGCAGCGCCTGCGGCGTCTGGCGGCCCATTACGCCTGCACCGACACCGAGTTGGTGGACGGGCTGGCGGCCATGGCCGCCGACCGGACGCGAGGCTGGTGGGAGGAGTACAGAGGGCTGCTTCCCACGTCTTTCCTCGATCTGTCCGAGCTGGAGTGGCACGCCACCTTCCGCTGGGACGTCGACTTCCTGCATGTGCCCGGCCTCCTCCAGACCGAGGACTACGCACGCGCCCTCTTCTCCCGAAGGGTCCCGGAACTCCCGGCTGACGAACGGGAGACGCGGGTGCGGCACAGGATGGAACGGCGGGTCGTGATCGACGGCGAACGCCCCATCCCCTACGTGGCGCTCGTCCATGAGGCGGCACTGCGCATCAGAGTCGGGGGCCGAGCCGCCATGCGGGCCCAGCTCGGCCGTCTGCTGGAACTCTCCGACGCCGACCATGTGACCGTGCGGGTGATCCCTTTCGACCTGGACGACTTCGCCGATGTCACCGCCGCCATGGTGTACGCCGGTGGTCCGGTGCCCAAGTTGGACACCGTCGTACGCGACGGCCCGCACGGTGTTCTGTACATCCACTCCGAGGCGCAACTCGCCGTGTTCCGGACGCTGTTCCGTAGAGTGGAAGCCGTGTCACTTGAGCCCGACCGCTCACGTGATCTCGTCCGGCGACTGGCGGAAGAACTGTGAGGTGCACCGTGCTCGCTCCTGGCGACTGGCGTAAGTCTTCGTACTCGGGCAGCGGGGACGGCAACGCCTGCGTCGAAGTCGCCCCTCTCGGCCTCGCAATAGCCGTCCGCGACTCCAAGGACCCCGGGCGCGGTCACCTCGCCCTCGGTGAGGCCGCCTTCGGCGCGTTCCTCGCCGCGCTCAAGGCTTCTCGCCAGGGCTGACCGCCGCCCCTGTGCCGACGTCGGGGACGGGGTCGGGGAGGTCGTCCGGGGCCGGCCGGCCCAGGAGCCAGGTCAGCAGGGGACCCGCCATCGCGGTGGTCACCACGGCCATGACGACCATGAGCGAGTACAACCCCTGCCGCAGGAAGCCCAGTTGCAGACCGACGTTCAGGACGATCAGCTCGGTCAGCCCCCGGGTGTTCATCAGCGTGGCCAGCGCGGCGGACTGCCGTACCGGCATCCGGTTGGCGCGGGCCGCCGCGAACGCGCCGAGGAACTTGCCGCCCACCGCCACCAGCAGGATCAGCGCCAGGTCCCCGAGGCCACCCGCGTCGAGGCCGGACAGATCGACCTGGAGGCCGGCGACCAGGAAGAACACCGGCAGCAGCAGGGTGCTGCTCATGTGCCCCAGCCGGTCGTGCACCTCGCGCCGGAGCGGGCCGGTGCCGGAGCGCGGCAGCACGGCGCCGAGCAGGAACGCGCCGAAGATGTAGTGCAGCCCCACCCACTCGGTGGCCGCCGCCGACAGCAGCAGCCCCACCAGCAGCCCGGCGAAGACGGCAGGGGTGAGCCGCAGCGGCGCCTGCCGGTCCGCCCACCGGCGCAGCAGCGGACGCACCACGAACAGCATGCCGAGCAGATAGGGCACCGCCAGCAGGATGCGCCACTGGTCGGGACCGGCCGCCCCGCTCAGGGCGACGACCCCGGCCAGCAGCGACCAGGCGAGGACGTCGTCGATGGAGGCGCAGGCCAGCGCCACCACGCCCAGCGGCGTACGGGTCATGCCCCGGTCGGTGAGGATGCGGGCCAGCACCGGGAACGCGGTGATCGACATGGCGATGCCGATGAACAGCATGAACGCCGTACGGTCGTCCGTGCCGTGCCGGTCCATGAGGACGAGGGCGAGCGCCGCGCCGAGGCCGAACGGCAGGACGATCGAACTGACCGAGACGGCCGGGGCGACGCCCCCGCTGCCCCGGATCAGGCCGGTGTCCCACTCCAGCCCGACGATGAACATGAAGACCGCGACCCCGACCGCGGCCAGGGCGCTGAGCAGCGGCCGGGTGCTGCCGGGGAAGAGGGCGTCCGACACGGCCCCGTGGAACAGGGTCGGGCCCAGCGCGATACCGGCGAGGACCTCCCCGATCACGGCGGGCTGGCCCAGCCGCCGGGCCAGCGCGCCGAGCAGGCGGGCGAGGAGCACCAGCACGGCCAGGCCGACGAGGAGGGAGGTGGTCTGGTGAGTGGTCATGTGGTCCGACTCCGTCCTTGGCCGCCTACCGGCCGCGGGCTCGTTGCCGAGTCGGGCCGGGCGGAAGGCCAGATGAGCGACGTGGAGCGCGGGGCGGGCGGGGAGGTCCGCAAGGGGGATGCCGAACACGGAGACGAGTCGATTTGTCGATGCCGGAGGCCGGCCTGCCCAGCGTAGGAGCACCTCGCGCCCGGCCTCGGAACCGCCGGGCGAAGGTCCGGAACCGGCCCCTCTTTGTCCGGCCGTGCCACGTTGACAAGGTGCCGTTGCGTCCACGGCCGGAAGGCCCCCGCCCGGCCGGAACCGGAATAAGCCCGCCGCCCCGCCGGTTGTCCCTTGGGCGAAACGTCACCCCGAGCCAGGAGGCCCCACCATGTCCGCAGACGCCGCAGAGGAAATCCGGGGCACCGCCCAGGGCACCGCCCCCGTCCCCCTCTCCGTCCTGGACCTGGTCACCGTGGGGGCCGGCCGGACCGCCTCCGACGCGCTGCGCACCGGCGTCGAGATCGCCAGGCTCGCCGAGAGCCGCGGCTACCACCGGTACTGGGTCGCCGAGCACCACTCCATGCCCGGCGTGGCCTCCTCGTCGCCCGCCGTGATCCTCGCCCACCTCGCCGCGTACACCGAGCGCATCCGCCTCGGCTCCGGCGGCGTCATGCTCCCGAACCACGCCCCGCTGGTCATCGCCGAGCAGTTCGGCACGCTGGAGGCCATGGCCCCCGGCCGCGTCGACCTCGGCCTCGGCCGGGCCCCCGGCACCGACGGCGCCACCGCCGCCGCCCTGCGCCGCAGCGACCGGCTGCACGAGGGCGCCGACGACTTCCCGCAGCAGCTCGTCGAGCTGACCCGGTTCCTGGACGACGACTTCCCCGACGGGCACCCCTACGGCCGCATCCACGCCGTGCCCGGCCCGGTGCAGGCGACCTCCCCCGGCGGCGTGCAGTCCCCACACCGCCCCCCGGTCTGGCTGCTGGGCTCCTCCGGCTTCAGCGCCCGCCTGGCCGCCACCCTCGGCCTGCCCTTCGCCTTCGCCCACCACTTCTCCGCGCAGAACACCATCCCCGCGCTCGACCTGTACCGGGAGAACTTCCGCCCGAGCGAGGTCCTCGCCGAGCCCTACGCCCTCATCGGCGTCGCCGCCCTCGCCACCGACGACGAGAAGGAGGCCCGGCGCCAGGTGCTCGCCGCCGCGCTGAACATGGTCCGGCTGCGCACCGGCCGGCCCGGACTCGTCCCGACGCCCGAGGAGGCTGAGGCGTACGACTTCAGCCCGCTGGAGGAGGAGTTCGTCGCCTCCTGGAACGCCAACGTCATCCACGGCACCCCGGACGCCGTCCGGGCCGGCCTCGACGACCTCCAGAAGCGCACCGGCGCCGACGAGCTGATGATCACGGCCAACGCGCACGGCGGCGACGTACGCCTGCGCTCCTACGAGCTGATCGCCGACGCCTACGGCTTGCCCGCGACCGCCTGAAGCAGCAGCTCGGAGATCCGGTCGGGCGGCACGGGACGGGAGTACAGCCAGCCCTGCCCCGTGTCGCAGCCGATCCGGCGCAGCCGCCTGGCCTGGTCGGAGGTCTCCACGCACTCCGCGGTGACCGTCAGCCCCAGCCGGTGGGCGAGCTGCACCATCGCCTCCACGATGACCTCGTCCGCCGGACTGGTGTCGTCCCCGTCCCGCTCGGCGCCGCGCGCCTCGTACTGGAAGCCGCGGACGAAGGACCCGTCCAGTTTCAGCACCGAGACCGGCAGCCGGCTGAGGTAGGCCAGGTTCGAGTAGCCCGTGCCGAAGTCGTCGATGGCGATGTGCACACCCATGTCGCTGAGCGCTTTCAGGGCCTGCAGCGGACGGCCCGCCGAGCCCATCACCGCGGACTCCGTCAGCTCCAGTTGCAGCAGCTCCGGGGCGAGGCCGGTCTCGGCGAGGGTGCGGGCCACGTCCGCCACCAGGTCGGAGTCCCACACCTGGCGCACCGCCACGTTGACGCTGACGAAGATCGGCGGCTCACCGGGGCGGTCGAGCTGCCAGCGGCGGGCCTGCTCGCACGCCGTGCGCAGCACCCAGCGGCCCAGGGGAACGATCGAGCCGTCCTCCTCCGCCAGTGCGATGAACCGATTCGGCGCCAGTACGCCGAACTGAGGATGATTCCAGCGGATGAGCGCCTCGACCCCGCGCAGCCGGCCGTCCTCCATGCCGACCAGCGGCTGGTACTCCAGCGCGAACTCGCCGCGCTCGATCGCCGGGCGGAGCGTGGCGGCGAGGGCCTGACGGGTCATCCGGTGCGCGTTGCGCTCCGGGTCGAAGAGGGTCCAGCGGGCCTTGCCGTCGGCCTTGGCCCAGTACAGCGTGGTGTCGGCGGCCTGCATCAGGGCGGTCGGGGTGGTGCCGGCGGCGTGCCGCTCCACCACGCCGACCGAGGCGGTGACCGAGAGGTGGCGGCCGGAGAGGTCGACGGGTTCGCGCAGCGCGGTCAGCGCCGACTCGGCGAGGTCGGCGAGCTGGTCGGTACCGGTGGACCCCTCCACCAGCAGCGCGAACTCGTCCCCGCCGAGCCGGGCCACCAGCGGCGTGCCGGCCCTCGGCTGGGCGGCCTCCTCGGCGCAGCGCGTCAGCCGCTCGGCCACGGCCGCCAGCAGCCGGTCCCCGGCACGGTGCCCGAGGGTGTCGTTGACGGCCTTGAACCCGTCCAGGTCGAGGTAGCACAGGCCGATCCGCCCGGTGCCGGCCTCATAGGACTCCGGCTCCAGCGCGGCCGTGAGCCGCTCGAAGAACAGCGCCCGGTTGGGCAGCCGGGTCACCGGGTCGTGCATCTGCAAGTGCCGCAGCCGGGCCTGGAGTTCGTGCCGCGCGCTGATGTCGGCCACCGACAGCAGCAGTCCGGCCTGCTCGCCGCCCAGCGGCTCCACGGTGATCTGCGCCCACAGGAACTCGCCGTCGGGGCGCTTCAGCCGCCGCGTGCAGCGCAGCCGGGACCGCCGGCCCGAGAGCACCTCCCGGTAGGCCCGCCAGGCCCGCGGGTCGCCCGCGAGGTCCGCCAGGTCCGCCGCCGCGCGCCCGGTCAGCGCCCCGGGCGGGGTGCCGAACAGCGCGCCGAGGGTGTCGTTGGCGCTGACGACCGTCCCCTCGGGGTCGACCACGGCCATGGCGAGGGGGGCCGCGGTGAAGGCCGAACGGTAGGCGGGGGGTTCCGCACGACCCGTACGGGAAGCACTGCGCGCCATCTCGACGTCACCCTGTGTGACGGCCGACCCGTCGAGGTCTGCCGCGGGCGCCGGCCCTTCGGACGTTCCGCTCACCGCTAGCTCCCGCAGTGCCTCGATCTCTGTCCGTGCAGGAAAGTGTGCCGATCATAGAGGGTGACTCCCGGCCCTTCCAGCCGTGCGACGGCCACCGGTTTCCGACGACCTACCTGACAGATCGTTTCTGCTCGCACCTGGCCGGGTCCTAAACACTGCCGACCAGTTGTGACGTTCTGTACAGGGGCGCAGGGAAGCACTTGCGCCATTCGGCTCGCTCCGCGAGCGACTCACCCGTCCGGCCCAGACGAACAGGGCGCAATACGACAAATCTGCACAAGCTGGGTGCGGTGTTCCCTGGAACCGCATCCGGAGGTCGATGTGCCGCGCCAGCTCCCCCTGAGGCGACTTCCCCGCGAGGCCCTCAAGGGCCCCGGCGCGGGCGGCCGGCCGGGCGGCGGGGCCCGTTCGCGGCTGCGCAGTACGGCGGCGGTGGCGACCACCCTGTCCGCGCTGGCGGCGACCTCCCTGATCACCGCCCCCTCGGTGGCCGAACCCTTCTCGCCCGCCCCCTGCGCCCTGGAGCGCACCACGGCGCACCACTCCGAGGGCCTGGACTCCTGGAACGCCGCCTATCCGCGCCCCACCCGCGCGCTGGACGCGGTGATGGTGTTCCTGTCCTTCCCGGACTCCCGCCCCCGGTCCACGCCGCGCGACCTCACCGCCGACCACTTCCCGGCCACCACCCGCTTCTTCCAGCGGGCCTCCTACGGCAGGTTCACCCTCCGCCCGCACCCGCTGCGGCACTGGACCGCCATGCCCCGGCCCTCGACGTCGTACGCCATACAGCGGGACTGGGGCGCCGGACACCGCGCCGCCTATCTGCGCGACGCGCTCGCCGCCGCCGACCGGCACGTCGACTTCTCCCGCTACGACGTCGTCTACTTCGTCGCCGACCCGGACGCGCCCGGGGTGGACTCCGACGCCACGAAGGTCGTCAATCTGAAGACCCCGCTGCGGGCGGACGGCGCCGACATCCGGCGGGTCGTGACGGTGTTCGAGAACCATCCGCCGGACCGGCTGGTCCTCGCCCACGAGACCGGTCATGTCTTCGACCTGCCCGACCTGTACCACCGGCCGGCCGACGGCAAGGGTGACTGGGACACGCATGTCGGCGACTGGGACCTGATGGGCAGTCAGTTCGCGCTGGCGCCGGATCTGTTCGGCTGGCACAAGTGGAAGCTGGGCTGGCTGGACCCCCGGCAGGTGGCCTGCGTACGGGGCGCCGGGCCGGTCCGGCTCACCCTGGAGCCGCTGGGCGCGGGGCCGGGGGTGCCGGTGACGGGCGCGGCCGGGGCGCCGGCCTTCGGTCTCGGCCGGGGCACGAAGCTGGCGGTCGTACGCACCGGGGCCGACGAGATCCTCGCCTTCGAGGCGCGCGGCCCGGTCGGCAACGACCTCGCCGCCTGCCGGGCGGGCATCCTCGTCTACCGGGTGCGCGGCGGCACCGAGTCCGGCGGCGGCCCGGTCGAGGTGATCGACGCGCACCCGCGGACGGAGGCGTGCTGGGAGGACTCGGTCTACCCGCCCCTGGCCGACGCCCCGGTCGCCCTCGGCGAGAGCTTCACGGTGCCGGGAGAGGGCGTGCGGGTGGAGGTGGAGGGGCGGACGGCGTCGGGGGCGTGGACGGTGAAGATCACGACCGGTCACTTCTCACGGGCGCCGGGGTGACCCACGGAAGAGGGGGTGCGGGTGGCGGGGCTCCCGCCACGTGCGGCGGGACCGCGCGGAAAAGGACGACGGCGGGGCCGGTTCGCGCTATCCGCGAACCGGCCCCGCCGTCGGTGTCGTGCGCCGCCAGGGACTCGAACCCCGGACCCGCTGATTAAGAGTCAGCTGCTCTAACCAACTGAGCTAGCGGCGCCTGCTGACGTCGTAGACATTAGCAGGCGTTCCGGCGGGAGGAAAAATCGATATCCGCACGGCCGCGCGGGCCGCCCGCACCGCCGCCCAGAGCAGGATCTCCGGGCCGGGCAGCCAGGGCCGGCGGGTGTCCGGGGCGACCAGCCAGCGGGCGGCCGATCCGGCGGGCCCGGCGGGCGCCGGGACGGTCACGGCGTCGCCGGTGCCGTGGCAGAGCAGCGGCGGGACCGCGCCCGCACGGCCGTCCGGGCGGCCCCGGGTGCCCCACTCCTCCCACTCCAGCAGCGACGGCAGCCGCTGGGCCGTGCCCGGCGCGCTGAACAGCAGCATCCGGCCGCGGAACTCCGCCACCGGGCCGGACCCCGGGCCCTCGTCCCACATCCGGTCCAGCATCCGGCGTCCGAACATCGCCGGGGCGCTGACGACGTCGAACGCCGAGCCGCACGGCAGGACCACCGGGGCCTCCGGCCGCTCCTCCCAGAGGGCGAGCGTGCTGCGCGGGTAGCTGCCGGCGGAGGCCAGCCAGGCGGCGCCGGCCGAGGTGACGTGGGAGGCGTGCGGAGTGCTGCTCATGGGAGTGATGTCTACCCGCTGTGAGGGGGCGGTCTCACTGGGTTGCCGGAATCCGGGACAGGGGGGCGGGCGGAGGGGTATCGTGCCCACCCTCTTGGCATATGCCGGACGCCGGATGCCGTCGCGGGACTCAGCGCGGTTCCGGTCCGCCGCCGCCGCTCTCGCCGCCGCGCATCAGGTCCCGGCCGAACTCGACCATCTTCTTGGCGTAGTCCTCGGTCCACTCGGCGCGCTCCGCGATGTCCGCGGCGGTCAGCCGGTCGAACCGCCGCGGGTCGGCGAGCTGGGCCGCCGCCATCGCCTGGAACTCCACCGCCCGGTCGGTCGCCGCGCGGAACGCCAGCGTCAGCTCCGTGGCCCGGTCCAGCAGGGCCCGCGGGTCGTCGATCGACTCCAGGTCGAAGAAGTGCTCGGGGTCCGCGGCCGCCGCCGCGGGCTCGAAGAGCAGGGGCGCGGGGCGTAGCCGCGGTTCATGGTGACGCGGCGTGGGCTCCGCCATGTCTTTCCTCCTCGTACGTCGCACTGACCCGCCGGAACATGGGCCACCGTCCATTGTCCCGCGCCCCCGCAAGAGGGCCTCCGGCCGACCGGCGGGGACATCCGACGCCGGGCGGGATGGACGACGGCCGGTGCGCATCGACGCCGCCCCGGCACCCGGTGCCGCGCGTCACGGGCGCCGGGGCACCCACTGCCGGGGCGGGCCGGTGGTCCGGGTGGGTTCCGGTCGTCAGGGGTGCCGGTGGATCGGGTGCCGGGGTGGGCCGGTGGTCCGGGTGGGTTGTGGTCGTCAGGGGGTGCCGGCCGGGGGCCGGTGTCACGGGCGCCAGGGGACCCGGTGTCGGGTGAGGTGGGCCAGGACCGCGTGGTTCGCCTCCCAGCCGTCCGGGCTGTGTCTGTCGGCCGCCTCCGGCGGCGTGCCGGACTCCGTCCGGCGGTCGGGGCGGTCCGGCGGGCGGTGTGCGCCGGGGCCGGGGCGCGGTCGGGGGTGCCGGGGCACCCGCTGCCGGGGTGGGCCGGTGGTCCGGGTGGGTTCCCGGTCGTCAGGGGGTGCCGGTGGATCGGGTGCCGGCCGGGGGGCCGGTGTCACGGGCGCCAGGGGACCCGGTGCTGGGTGAGGTGGGCCAGGACCGCGTGGTTCGCCTCCCAGCCGTCCGGGCTGTGTCTGTCGGCCGCCTCCGGCGGCGTGCCGGACTCCGTCCGGCGGTCGGGGCGGTCCGGCGGGCGGTGTGCGCCGGGGCCAGGGCGCGGTCGGGGGGGCCGGGGCACCCGCTGCCGGGGTGGCCCGGTGGTCCGGGTGGGTTGTGGTCGTCAGGGGGTGCCGGCCGGGGGGCCGGTGTCACGGGCGCCAGGGGACCCGGTGCTGGGTGAGGTGGGCCAGGACCGCGTGGTTCGCCTCCCAGCCGTCCGGGAATTTGACCGTCGTGCCCAGTTGGACCGGTTCCGTGGACGGATAGGCGTCCAGCAGGTCGTCGACGCCCTCGCGGCAGACGACGACGCAGGCGTGCCGGTGGCGGGAGGCCAGGACGCACAGGCGGCCCGTCTCCAGGTGGAACGCCGTGGCGTCGGGGCGGCCGGAGAGGGGATGCAGGACCACCGTCACGTCGTACTCCCGGCCCTGGAGCCGGTTGGCCGTGTCCACGGTGACGCCGGTGACGCCGAGGGCGGCCAGCGCGGCGCGGACCGCGGCCGCCTGGTCGCGGTGGGCGGTGCCGACCGCGATCCGGGCGGGCGTCAGCGGGGACGCGTCGGGGGAGCGCTCGGAGCGCGCCGCGCCCTCGCGGTCCAGGAGCCGGCGCACGACCGCCGCGACCGCCCGCACCGCCTCCGGGTCCGTGCGCGGCGTGCGCCGGGCGGGCAGCTCCAGCAGGCCCCAGCCGGAGGCCGCCGCCTCGTCGATCACCCGGTCGGGGCCCGAGCCGTCCGAGGGGACGGCGAAGGTGAGGCGGCGGTCACCGGGGCCGGTGCCGCTGCGGAACGGCGTGAACGGGTAGAACGCGTCCGACACCAGGGGCGCCGCCGAGGCCGGGAGGCGCCAGGAGACGGGCAGGCGGTGCTGGGGGAGCCGCGGGTTGTGCGCGAGCAGGGTGGTGACGGCGGAGGCGGACGGGTCGTACGACAGGCCCGCCCACTGCTCACCGCCCACGACGGAGAACGGGTCGAGCTGCCCGGGGTCGCCCACGAACAGCGCCCGCTCGAACAGCCCCGCGACGGCGAGCAGCGCGTCCGACCGCATCTGGTACGCCTCGTCGACGATGGCGTGCCGCCACGGCTCGTCCACCTTCACATGCGCCCACTTCGCGGCCGTCGACACCACCACCGCGAGACCGGCCAGGTCGGCGGCCTTCGCGGACTTCCGTACGCCGGGCAGCCCGTCGAGCGCCTTGTCGTACGGGTCGGCGTCGCTGCTGTGCAGGCGGCCCACCGGCAGCTCGGGGTTCTTCTCGGCGAGGCGGAGGACCAGGTCGTCGACCTGGGCGTTGGTCTGGGCGACCACCATCAGCGGGCGGCCCGCCTCGGCCAGCTCCAGCGCGGCCCGGACGACCAGCGTGGACTTGCCCGCGCCCGGCGGGGAGTCGACGACCACCCCGCGCTCGGTGCCGTGCAGGGTGTCGTGGAGGATCGCGGCGGTCGCGCGGGCCGCCTCCGCGCCCGGGTCGAAGGCGGCGTCCGCACCGGTGCGGACAAGGGCCTCGGCGGTCACAGCACGTCCTCCTCGGTGAGCGGGTCGGGGGCCTCCGGCACGGCGGCCGTCTCGCCGGGCGGCCCGCCGTGCGTCCACGGCGTCGCCTCCGGGTCGGGCAGCTTCGCGCCGCCGCGCTGCTCGTGCTCGAAGAGGGTGAAGCAGACCAGGTCGCCCTTCTCGGGCACCGAACCGGGCTCCGGCTCCCGGCCCCGGCCCATCTTGTCGACGATCCGCAGCACCAGGAGACCCTCGCCGGCCTCCTCGACGAACTCCGCCGCCTGCGGTTTCCCGCCCAGCGACCGGTACACCTTCCCCCGCTCGGCCAGCTGCGGCCGGTCGTCGGTGCGGACCGTGACCAGCGGGCGCGGGCTCGGCCGCCTGCCCTCGCCGTACGCCATGACCACGTCGGTGACCTCCCCGGCGAACGCCTCCCCGGCCAGCCGCCGCCCCGCCATCACCAGCGGATCGTCCAGCGCCTCCTGCGCCTCCAGCCGGGCCTGCTCGCGCTCCCGGGTCGCCAGCTTGTTCGCCGCCGTCACCGCGTCGTCGCGGCGCGGCTGCGGGGGCTCACCGGAGACGATCCGGTCCCGGTGCCCGGTGAACGACCAGCGGTCGCGGGTCCACCGGTCCGCCACGTGCGCCCCGGCGGGCAGCCGCCGCAGCAGGTCGAGACCGTGCCACACCGCGTCCCAGGTGGGCCGCGTACGGCTGAGCACCAGGGCGCGGATCTCCCGCTCGGCCGCGCTCACCGCGCCGTACCGCTCGTCGGCCTCCAGGCCGTCCTCGGCGGCGGCGAGCGCGGTGCGGGCCCGGTCGTAGCGCTCGATGGCGGGCCCGAGCAGATGGTTGTCGAACGCCGGGTCGGTGGCCGGGCCCGCGGGCGGGCACAGCAGCTGGCCCTCCGCGTCCCGGGCCAGCTCCGCCCGCAGCGCCGCCTCGGCGCCCGAGGCGCCCTCCGGCGGGTCGATCCACGCCAGCAGCGCGCCCAGGTGCTGGTCCTCCAGCGTGGACTGCCCCGTCGCCCAGTGCCGGCCCAGCAGATCGGTCATGGCGAGCAGCAGGGAGGAGCCGGGGACCCGGGCCCGCTCGCCGTAGTGGGTCAGCCAGCGGCCCAGCAGCGGCACACGCGGCGGCGCCGGGAACGGTGCCTCCGGGTCCTGCTCCGCCGTACGCCGGAACCGCGTCGAGCGGCCCAGCAGCCGGATCAGGTCGACACCCGCGCGGCTCGGCACGATCACTTGCGCCGCGTCCGCGCACAGCTCGACCTCCACCTTGACCCGCTTGCCCGTCTCCGGGTCGGCCTCGGTGCGCTCGGCGGCCTCGACCACCTCGGCGCAGGCGTCGATGTGCGGCAGGACCGCGTCCGCCAGCTCGGCGAGGAACGCGAACCTGAGGTCCCGGTCGCGCGGCTGGGGGACGGCCAGCAGACGCGGGGCGTCGCGGTCGGTGCCGACCAGCGCGCCCAGCGGCGCGCCGATCTCACCGGCGGTGACGAGCGGGACGAGGACCAGGGGCCGGTCGGACAGGTGCCGGTGCCGGACGGTGGTGGCCGGCTGGGCGCGGCCGGTGCGTACCGCCTCCAGCCGGGCCAGGGTGCTGATCAGGGACACGCCGCCTCCAGAGCCGGAGCCGCCGCAGCCGTACGGCATTCCGCCAGCGCCTCGGTCCGCAGGGCCGCCGCGCGGCGCAGCGCCGCGACCGCCGGGTCGTCCGGGTCGCCCGCCTCGCCGCCGGCCGCGGCCAGCACCTCCGGGACCGTCGCCAGGCCGCCCAGCTCCGCGCGGGCCGCCCGGCCGAGGGCGGTCACGTCCCCGGCCGCCCGGGACCGGGCACGGCAGTGGAAGGCCAGCTCACAGGCGGACAGGCACTCGGGCGCGTACGCCGCCGGGACGGACTCGACCGCGGCCGTCAGCTCCTCGGCCGGAAGGTCCGGGGCGAAGCGGGCGCCCTCCGGCAGCGCGTCGGCGATCTCCTCGATCCGGGTGAGCCGGGCCAGCTGCCGGCCGGTCACCGCGCGCTGCTTGCGCACGTCGACCGCGGCGGCGGTGGGCAGGTTGGAGAAGTCCTTCGGGCAGACCAGCAGCACCCGGTGGCGCACCCGCGGGGCCGGCGACAGCCGGGCGGCGGCGGCCTCCAGCGCCAGCACGTACACCGCGGCCTGCCGGGCGGCGGCGCCGACCTTCGCCGGGTCCGCCGCGCCGTCCAGCATCGGGAACGACTTGATCTCCACGACCGTCCAGGCGCCGTCCGGGTGCACCACCACCGCGTCCGGCTCCAGGAAGGCGGGGGAGCCCGCCACGTCCAGGGCGAGCATCGGGTGGTCCAGGAGCGTCCACGCCCCGGCGCCGGCCGCATCCCGCAGCGCCAGCTCGGTGCGCGCCACGCGCGCCCGCTGACCGGTCGCCGCCAGGTCGGGCACCCGCCCCTCGCGCGGCGGCTCGGCACCCGGGTCCAGCCTCTCGTGCACCAGCCGCAGCAGCTCCGCGCCGCCGTCCGCCTTGACCCTGGCCTCGAACGCGTTGCCCCGGACGAACGCGAACTGCGACTGGCCGAAGGCCGACGGGGAGCCCAGCGCGCTCGCCAGGCGGGTCTTGTCCACCCCTGCGCCGTCCAGGAGCGCGCGGCGTCTGCATCCCGGGTTGGCCGCGAGGGCGGCCAGGGCACGGGCGTCCAGGGCCTTCGGGAGGACGTCGGGGCCGCCCCGCAGCTCAGCGAGCCGGTGCCGGAGCGCCGTCTCCCGTGTCCGCGGGGGAGGTGTCCGGCCCGGCTCCGTGCCGGGGCCGCTCGTCGCGCTGGCGTGGAAATCGCTCACCCGCCGAAGTCTCGCATCCCCCACTGACAACAGGGGAGTCCGAGCCGCCGGGGCGCCGCTCGGCCGCCGTGAACGGGGCGAGGGCGGTGACGAGCCGGGCCGTGACCGCGGGCCGCGCCCGGTCCGCCACCCGCAGCAGGTGCGGGGCCAGCAGGAACCCGGCGCCCATCACGACCGCGCCCGCGACCGCGTCGAGGAGGTAGTGGTTGGCCGTGCCCATCACCACGACCGTGGTCACCAGCGGGTAGACCACACCGGCGATCCGCGTCACGCGCGTGCCGCCGAACCGCCACAGCACCACCCCGCACCACAGCGCCCAGCCCACGTGCAGGCTCGGCATCGCGGCGTACTGGTTGGTCATCCCGCCCAGCCCGCGCGGGGCACTGGCCTCGCCGCCCCACCAGCCGTACGCGCTGTAGTGGGCCATCGTGTCCACGAAGCCGTGCGCCGGGGCGAGCAGCCGGGGCGGGCAGGTCGGCAGCAGGGTGAAGCCGATCAGCCCGATGAACGTGGACGTCATCAGCCAGGTCCGGGCCGCCCGGTAGCGCACCGCGCGGGAGCGGAACAGCCACACCAGCACCAGGGGCGTGACCAGGTAGTGCAGCGACGCGTACCAGAAGTCGGCCGGCACGCCGAGCCAGGGCTCGCGGGTGAAGAGGCGGTTCAGGGGGTGCTCGGCGTTCAGGTGGAGCACCCGCTCGACGCGCAGGATCGCCAGGCCGTGGCCGACGGCGTCGGTGACGTCTCCGCGGACCAGGAGGCGGCCCGCGGAGTAGCAGGCGTAGACGAGGAGGATCAGCGGCAGCTCCGTCCACCAGCGCAACCGGGCCACGGGGGCCGCCTCGGTGCCCGGTGTGTCGGCGCGCGGCATCCGATCGACCTCCCCTTCTCCTGCTGTTCGTCCCCGTGTACCCCGGCGGTGCCGGGCGTGTCACTTTACGGCGCGGGCCCTCTCGCACGGGGGGCGCCCCGGCCCTGCAAGACGCCGCTCCCGCCCCCCGGGTTGCCCGTGCGCGCCGTACGCGATGATGGAAGGACCGCACCTCACCGCGACCGTCATCGTCCCGAAAGGCCCGATCCATGGCACCGCGCATCCTGCTCGCCCGGCACGGACAGACCGAGTGGTCGCTGTCCGGCAGACACACGGGCAGGACCGATGTGCCGCTCCTGGAGGAGGGCCGGCGCGGCGCCAAGCTGCTCGGCGAGCGCCTGCACCGGGCGCCGCTCGACGGCCTGCCCGCGGCCGAGGTGCGCACCAGCCCGCTGGTCCGCGCGCGCGAGACGTGCGACCTGGCCGGGTTCGGTGACCGCGCCGCGACCTGGGACGCGCTGATGGAGTGGGACTACGGGGCGTACGAGGGGATGACCCCGGCCGAGATCCAGGCGGTCCGGCCGGGCTGGCTGATCTGGCGCGACGGCGTCCCGGAGGGCGAGAGCACCGCGGACGTCACCGCGCGCGCCGACGAGGTGGTCGCCTGGGCCCGGGAGGCCGACCGCGACGTGCTGGTCTTCGCCCACGGCCACATCCTGCGGTCGATCGGCGCCCGCTGGCTCGGCCTGCCGCTGGACTTCGGGGCCCGCGTCCGCCTCAACCCGACGTCCCTGTCCGTGCTGGGCTGGGCGTACGGGGAGCCGGCCGTCGAGCAGTGGAACGACATCGGCCACCTGGCGGCGTGACGGGGGCGCCGGGCGGGGCCGGGCGGCTCACGCGGGGCGCGACAGCGCCGCCCGATGTGCCGCGTGGCGGTCCAGGAACGCCGACACCCCGCGCGCCCCGCGATGCGGCAGCAGGACCCGGGCGGTGCCCGCCAGTATCGTCTGCACCCGGGTCGACTGGACCTTCCCGAGCAGGTCCAGGACGCGCAGGCCGGCCGCGGCCGCCGCGTCCGGCCGGCCGCCGCGCGCGAGGTCGTCGGCGAGTTCCGCCGTGTACAGGGCGATGTTCCGGGTGAAGTGCGGGTCCTGCAGCTCCACCGCCCGGCGCGCGTGCCGGGCCGCCCGGGGCCAGTCGCCCAGCGCCGACCAGCACTGCGCCTCCAGCCCCGCCAGCTCGGCCTCGCCGTAGAAGCTCATCCAGTCCGGGTCGGCGCCGGCGGGCCCCCGGTCGAACAGGGCCCGCGCACGGGCCAGCGCCCGCTCGCAGCCGACCCGGTCGGCCAGTCCCGCCCAGCCGCCCGCCTCCCGCAGGGCCAGCAGGGACAGCAGCCGCGCCGAGCCCAGCTCCCGCGCGGCGCGCTGCGCGGCCTGGGCGGCCCGGACCGCCTCCCGGGGCCGGCCGGCGTCCCGCGCGAGGAACGCCGTGTTGCAGAAGGCGTGCGCCTCCAGCGCCGGGTCCCCGGTCATCCGGGCTGTCGCCAGCGCCTCGGCGTAGTGGGAGCGGGCGTCGTCGAAGCGGCCGGAGTCATGGGCCAGCCAGCCCACCGACAGGGCCAGCTCACCGGCGCCCGCGTAGAGCCGGTCCGCCGTCGCCCGGCGCATCGCGCCGGCGTCCAGCAGCGCGTACGCGGCGCGCAGCGGGACCGCCGCGCGCCGGTAGAGTCCGTCGGCGCCGTGCCGGTCGTCGAGCAGCCGGATACGGCGGACGGCTTCCTCCAGGGCGCCGGCGTCGCTCGCCCCGCAGCGCCGTACCGGGCGTTCGGCCGCCGCGGCGTCCAGGGCGAGCCCCAGCGGGCCCAGCGAGGCGGCGGCCGTGGCGGTCCCGCCCCTCATGAATGCGCGACGCAGCACGTCGCTCTCCTCGTGGTCGTCGTGCGTGTACGGGTTCCCCCGGTCGTACGGCCGGGCGGCCCCCGGCGTCCCACCGTCCGGGGCCAGCGGTTCCGCCGAAGCCGTCGGGACCGCCGCGGTCGGGCCGGTACGGGCCCGCCGGCCGCGGACCGACGAGCGGGGCGCGAACCCCAGGTCGGTGAGGGTGCGGCCGGGGAACATGTGCAGGAACACCCGTTCGTACGCGTAGTTGGGGCAGCGGATCTCGCCCGTCTCCACCCGGCCCACGTACCGCGCGTCGCAGCTGACCCGCTCGCCGATCTCCCGCGCGGCCCGCCGGACCGCCGCCGCGAACTCGGCCGGTGAACGCCGGCCGCGCAACTGCCGGAAGACCAGGTTCGGCCGCGGTGGCCGGTCGGGCTGGGATGGTGGCTGGGCCGAGGTCACCGTCGACGACGCCATGGCCGGGTCCTCTCGTGCGAACCGAACCGTCGAACCGTGCCGGACGCGGCACGGCGTACCGGGTGTGCTCCTTCCGCCGCCCGTGTTCCGGCGGGCAAGAACGTACCGGCTGTGACGGCCCCGCCACGCGGAGTTTCCGCACAAAAGCGGATAACTCCTGTGCGATCCGCCATGAAGTGCCATCCTTTGCGGCGGCGTCACGCCGTAGCCATTGACGCGGTGGGGCGTTGAACACCGTGGACCCGGGGCCCGTCCCCGGTCCGTGTGTCCAGGGAGTGTTCCGTGGTGGAGGCCGGGATGGAGAGCAGCCGGATCAGCGACCCCCTCGGTGCGGGCGGCGCCTGCGACGTCGTGACCGTGCCGACACGGCAAGGACTGGAAGCCGTCGACATCCTCCTGCGCGGAGCCGCCGAGGCGGTGGGCCCGGTGCTCCACGACGACGGCCACGACACCCTCGGCTTCCTGGTGCCGCCCGGCACCGCGGCGGCCTGGGACGTACCGGGCAGCACCTGTACGGGGACCGGCGTCCGGGGCGCGGAACCGGCCCCCCACCCGCCGGTGACCGACCCCGGCTGGCTGCTGCCGCCGGAGCGGGCGGACCCCGCGACCGACCCGGCCGAACTGCGCGCGGCGCTCGGCGAGGCGGCCCGGCTGATCGAGGCGGCGGACAACTGCCGCTGAGCGCGTGCGCGCGGCCCGGCTCGTGACGTGCCTCGCGTCGACGGGGCCGGCCGGAGCGCCCGGTGCCGTCGCCGCTCCCGTGGTTCCGGCGCGCGTTCGGGCCGGCGCTGTCCCGCCCGCGCGTGCCGGCCGGCGCGGTGCTCGTCGCCGTATTCGCCCCTGACGGCCGGCGCCGTCGTCACCGCACCCGGCCCCGGCGGGCGGCACGGTTCGCCCCCGATAATGGCCGGATGGGAAAGTCCAGGAACACCCGGCGGACGCGGGCCGTCGTCGAGGGCGTCGTGGAGGAGGTCGACGGCGGGCGGGCCGAGCTGGTGCCCGACCGGGACCGGCCCCGGGCCTGGACGCTGCTGATCGACGGCGCCCCGCAGTCGCACGTGGACCTCGACGACCCGGCGCGGCTGGCCTTCGAGTACCAGCGCCGCCTCGGGCACGTGGTCGACCTCCTCGCCCCGCCGGGCCGGCCGATCGAGGCCGTGCACCTCGGCGGCGGCGCCCTCACCCTCGCCCGGTACGTCGCCGCCACCCGTCCCCGCTCCACCCAGCAGGTCGTCGAGCGGGACGCCGCCCTGGTCCAGCTGGTCCGCCGGGAACTGCCGCTCGACCCCGGCGCCCGCATCCGCGTCCGGTCCGCCGACGCCCGCGCCGCGCTCGCCAGGCTGCCGCACGGCCGGGCCGACGTGATCATCGTCGATGTCTTCGCCGGCGCCCGCACCCCGGCCCACCTGACCTCGACGGAGTTCCTCGACGAGGTCCGCCTGGCCCTCGCGCCCGGCGGGATCTACACCGCCAACCTCGCCGACGGCCCCCCGCTCGCCCACCTGCGCGGCCAGATCGCCACCGCCGCCGCCCGCTTCGCCGAACTCGCCCTCATCGCCGACCCGGCCGTACTGCGCGGGCGGCGCTTCGGCAACGCCGTCCTCGTCGCCTCCGACCGGCCGCTGCCGCTGGCCGAGCTGACCCGCCGCGCCGCCTCCGACCCCCAGCCCGCCCGGGTCGAACACGGCCGCGCGCTCACCGACTTCACCGGCGGCGCCGCCCCGGTCACGGACGCGACCGCCACCGCCTCGCCCGCGCCGCCGCCCTCCGTCTTCCGCTGAGGCGCCGGCCGCGGCACCGGCGGGTTCAGTAGGTGCCGATCTCCACCCGGGGCGGGCCGTCGTGCCAGGTGCAGAAGACCGACACCCGGTCCGCGCCCGCGCTGAACTCCACCCTGATCCACGACTCCGTCTTCCACACCTGCATCGACCAGCCCGCGCCCGGCGTGGCCGACACCAGCGACGCCGACACCGGCCCGAGGTCGAAGACGGCCCGGCCGCCCTCGGTGTCGTAGCCCCTGACCTGCCCGGAAGAGGGGGAGGAGGAGGGGGGCGTGGCGGCGGGGGAGGGGCGCGGGGCGGACGGCCGGGCGCTCGGTGCCGGGGAGGTGCGGGGGGAACGGGTGGGCGCCGGGTCCGGTGACGGGCTCCCGGAGGGCGCCGGCCGGCTGGTCGAGGCGGCCTGCGTCCGCGCCGCCGGCCCGGTCTCCCCGGCGGCGCGGACGGGGAGCGCGCGGGGCGGGTCGTACGCCGTGCCCGACATGACCGTGTGCACGCCCCACCAGGACAGCGTGACCGCCGCGCCCGTGGCGAGCAGCCAGGCCAGTACGTGTGCGAGTCCTCTGCGCATCGCGGCCATCCTGCCTCACCCGTCCCACCGGTGTCGCGTGCGGTGAGTTGTCCACAGGCCCGAACCCGCCTCGCCCGTATGGCGTACGGTGCCGCCCATGGCAAGTGTGCTCGTGGTCGAGGACGACCAGTTCGTACGCTCCGCGCTCATCCGGCACCTGACCGACGCCGCGCACACCGTGCGCAGTGTCGGCACCGCTCTCGAAGCGCTGCGCGAGGTCGCCCACCTCCGTTTCGACGTGGTGATACTGGACCTCGGACTCCCCGATCTCGACGGGTCCGAGGCCCTGAAGATGCTGCGCGGCATCACGGACGTGCCGGTGATCGTCGCCACCGCCCGGGACGACGAGACGGAGATCGTCCGGCTGCTCAACGCGGGCGCCGACGACTACCTCACCAAGCCGTTCTCCGTCGAACACCTCTCGGCCCGGATGGCCGCCGTGCTGCGCCGCGCCCGCGCCGGCACCGGCGAGGCCCCGCCGCCCGCCGTGCTCCGGGTCGGCGGCCTCACCGTCGACCCGCTGCGCCGCCAGGCCGAACTGGACGGCGTACGCCTCGACCTGACCCGCCGCGAGTTCGACCTGCTCGCCTTCCTCGCCGGCCGGCCCGGCGTGGTCGTCCCCCGCAAGGAACTCCTCGCCGAGGTCTGGCAGCAGTCCTACGGCGACGACCAGACCATCGACGTCCACCTCTCCTGGCTGCGCCGGAAACTGGGGGAGACCGCCGCCCGGCCGCGCTACCTGCACACCCTGCGCGGGGTCGGGGTGAAGCTGGAGCCGCCCGGGGCGGAGCCGCCGCGGTGAGATGGGCCCTGGTCAAGGTGTCGCTGGCGGTGACCGCGATGGTGGTGGTGGCCTTCGCCGTCCCGCTGGGCCTGGTCATCCGGGAGATGGCCCGCGACCGGGCGTTCTCGAACGCCGAGCGGGAGGCCGCGGCGATCGCCCCCGCACTCTCCATCACCACCGACCGCGAGCAGTTGGAGCGGGTCGTCGCCTCCGCCGGCTCCGACGACGCCGCGGTGGCCGTGCACATACCGGCGACCGGTGACGCGAAGGACGGCACCGACATCGGCCGGGAGCGCGCCGCCGCGCTGGACATAGCGGCCGTACGGAAGCTGGGCCGTGCCTCCACCACGCCGGTGACCGGTGGTTCCGTACTGCTCCAGCCGGTCGCGATCGGGTCCGGCGGCATCGCCGTCGTCGAGGTGTTCGTGCCGGAGGCCGAGGTCAGCAACGGCGTGGGCACGGCCTGGGCGGTGCTCGCCGCGGTCGGGGCCGCGCTGATCGTCGGCTCGGTCGCGGTCGCCGACCGGCTCGGTGTGCGCATGGTGCGGCCCGCCCAGCGCCTCGCCCAGGGCGCGCACGAACTGGGCGAGGGCAAGCTGGGCGTCCGGGTCCCGGAGGAGGGCCCGCCCGAACTGCGGTCGGCCGCCGTGGCGTTCAACTCCATGGCCGATCAGGTCGTCCAGCTCCTCGCCGGCGAACGGGAGCTGGCCGCCGACCTCTCCCACCGGCTGCGCACCCCGCTGACCGTGCTGCGGCTCAACGCGGCCTCGCTCGGCGAGGGACCGGCCGCCGAGCAGACCCGGGCCGCCGTCGAGCAGTTGGAGCGCGAGGTCGACACCATCATCCGGACCGCCCGGGACGCCCGGCCGCAGACCGCGGCGGCCGGACCCGGCGCCGGGAGCGACGCCGCCGAAGTGGTGCGCGAGCGGATGAGGTTCTGGTCGGCGCTGGCCGAGGACGAGGGCCGCACCTGGCGGGTGGCCGGCGCCGACCGGCCGGTGCGCATCCCCGTGGCCCGCGCCGACCTGGCCGCCGCCCTCGACGCCCTGCTCGGCAACGTCTTCCGGCACACCCCGGAGGGCACCGCCTTCGCGGTCGACGTGCACAACGGCGAGGACGCGGTGATCGTGCTCGTCTCGGACGCGGGGCCCGGCATACCCGACCCCGACGCGGCGATGGCGCGCGGCCGGGGCTCGGGCAGCGACGGATCGACCGGTCTCGGCCTGGACATCGTGCGCCGGCTCGCCGAGTCGACCGGCGGTGACGTGCGGATCGGCTCCTCCGTGCTCGGCGGGACGGAGGTGCGGATCCGGCTTCAGGCCGACGGCCGGACGGCGCCCGAGCGGCGCGGCCACCGCGGTGCCGTGCGCAGGCGCCGGCCGCGCGGTGCCGCCCGCACCTTTAATCGGTCCCGATCCCTTCCTTAAGCGCACCCTAAGATCGCCGGCCACCGTCCGGATCAGGGCCTTTGCCCGGTTCGCTGTCGCTAGCGTGCTGCCGCACCCCACCCCCACGTGAACCCCGCGGGGTCCCGCGCGGACCCCGTGAACAGTGAAGGCAGGCACGCGATGAGCACCCACCGGCGCAGGATCAGCGGCAGGAACAAGGCGATCGGCGCGGTCGTGGCGGCGGCCGTCGCGGGCGGCGGCGCGCTGCTGTTCACCGGCAGCGCCCAGGCGGCCGGGGTCGGCGCCGCCTACACCAGGACCGCGTCGTGGGAGACGGGCTACACCGCCCAGTACGTCGTCACCAACGACAGCGGGACGGCGAAGGCCGACTGGGCCCTGGAGTTCGACCTGCCCGCGGGCGCGAAGCTCGGGTCCCTGTGGAACGGCGAGAAGAACGTCTCCGGGCGGCACGTCACCGTCACCGCCCCGAAGTGGGACACCGACGGCCTCGCGGCCGGCGAGTCGGTCACCGTCGGCTTCGTCGTCGACGGCACCGGCGACCCGGACGGCTGCCGCGTCGACGGCACCGCCTGTGCCACGGACACCGGCGCCACCCCCGAGCCCAGCGGCCGGCCCACCGGCACCCCGACCACCGCCCCGACCTCCACGCCCACCACCACCGCACCGCCCACCGCCACGCCCACGGCCACCGAGGACACCGGCGAGGGGACGACCGGCGGCGCCGGGTTCGCCCCGTACGTCGACACCTCGCTCCACCCCTCCTACGACCTGCTCGCCGCCGCCGGGGCGACGGGCGTGAAGGAGTACACCCTCGCCTTCGTCACCGACGGCGGCGGCTGCGTCCCCAAGTGGGGCGGCGTCACCGACCTCGCGGGCGACGCCGTGGCCGCGCAGATCGGCGACCTGCGCGCGGCGGGCGGCGACGTCCGGGTCTCCTTCGGCGGCGCGGCCGGCTCCGAGCTGGCCACCACCTGCTCCTCGGCGGACGCGCTGGCGGCGGCGTACGAGAAGGTCGTGGACGCCTACCACCTCACCAAGGTCGACTTCGACGTGGAGGGCGGCGCGCTGCCCGACACGGCCGCCAACACCCGCCGCGCCCAGGCCGTCGCCCGGCTCCAGCGGGACCACCCCGGTCTGGACGTCTCCTTCACCCTCCCGGTGATGCCGGAGGGACTGACCCAGCCCGGCGTCGACCTGCTCGCGAACGCAAAGGAGAACGGCGTCGCGGTCGGCACCGTCAACATCATGGCGATGGACTACGGCGCCTCGTACAGCGGCGACATGGGCACCTACGCCGAGCAGGCCGCCACCGCCACCCAGGCCCAGATCAAGGGCGTCCTCGGCCTCGGCGACGCCGCGGCGTGGAAGGCGGTCGGGGTCACGCCGATGATCGGCGTCAACGACGT
Organism: Streptomyces griseoviridis; assembly: GCA_014649155.1. Taxonomy (GTDB): domain Bacteria; phylum Actinomycetota; class Actinomycetes; order Streptomycetales; family Streptomycetaceae; genus Streptomyces; species Streptomyces griseoviridis. Next base: position 132,114 of record BMSM01000012.1, read on the forward strand.
CGCCTCGGAGGTCTTCACGGTCGGGGACGCCGCCCAGCTCGTGGAGTTCGCCGAGGCCAAGGGGGTGGGCCGGCTGTCGATGTGGTCCGCCACCCGGGACAGGCAGTGCGCCGGGGGAGCGAAGCCCACGGCGGACGCGACGTGCAGCTCGGTCGTGCAGGACCCGTTCGCGTTCTCGAAGGCGTTCGCGGCCTTCGGCTGACGACGCCGCCGGGTTCCCCCCGGCGGACCGGCACCTCCGCACCGACCGGGCCCCGACGGCTGTCACGCCGCCGGGGCCCGGCTCTTTCACTGTCAACCGTATCTGACGGAATCCGGCCAATGGGCATGTGCTTCTGACCGGTTCTCGTTGGCTGATTGACATGTGTCAGTCAGTTCGGCACTGTCACGGGAGCGCTCCCACACCACCCCGAAACCGGCCCTCTCCTGCCCCCTGCGCAGTCCTCCGTCATTCGTCCGCCGAACCTTCGTTCCGCCGAACCGGAAAGTGACCGCACCATGTCCGACAGCACTGTCGCTCAGCCCAGCACCTCACTCGGCACCGCGTTCGTGGAGCGCAATCTCGACCTGGTGGGCAAGCTCTACCAGCGTTCCGTGTACCCGTCCGTCCTCGACGTCGCCCACGGCAAGCGCCTCTCCGCGCCACTCGTGGTCGACCTGGATCCCACCACCGTCTGCGACCTCGCCTGCCCGGAGTGCATCAGCTCCCAGGTCCTGCACCACGGCCAGATAGGCCAGGACCGCATCGTCCGCCTGGCCCACGAACTGGCCGACTCCGCCGTCCGCGCGGTGATCCTCATCGGCGGCGGGGAACCGCTGCTGCACCGCTCCGTCGGGGAGATCATCGAAGTGCTGCACGGGGCCGGCATCAAACTCGGCCTGGTCACCAACGGCACCCAGATCCACCGGCACATCGACCGGCTCGCCGGGATGCTCTCCTGGGTGCGGGTCTCGCTCGACGCGGGCAGCGCCGACACCTACCAGGCCTTCCGGCCCAGCCGGGGCAAGCGCAGCGCCTTCCCCCAGGTCATCGAGAACATGCGGCTGCTCGCCTCGCGCAAGCAGGGCCGGCTCGGCTACTCGTTCCTGCTGATGCAGCGCTTCGACGAGGCCGGGAACGTCACCGACTCCAACTACCACGAGGTGTACCAGGCCGGCGTGCTGGCCAAGGAGATCGGCTGCGACTACTTCGAGGTCAAGGCGATGCTGGACCAGGACCACTACACGGTCAACCAGCGCGCCGAGGACATCGCCTCCGTCGAGGAGCAGATCGCCCGCCTGCGCGAGCTGGAGGACGGCTCCTTCCACATCCTGTACTCCTCCAACTGGCAGGCCGTGCGCGCCCACGCCGACGCCGTGCAGCCGAAGGACTACCACTCCTGCGCGGTCGCCGAACTGCGCACCACCATCACCCCCACGGGCGTCTTCGTCTGCCCGTACCACCGGGGCAACCCCAAGGGCCGGATCGGTGACATCCAGCAGTCGAGCTTCGCCGAGCTGTGGTCGTCGGCCGACACCACGGTGATCGACCCCAGTGAGGACTGCCGCTTCGTGTGCGCCCGGCACGACACCAACCAGGTGATCCCGCTGCTCGCCGAGCGCCCCGAACCGGCGGATCTGACCGAGGACTTCGACCCCTTCATCTGACGGCCGGCCACCGGCGTCCGGGCGTCTCGGCGCCCGGACGTCCGCCGTCCGGGCCGGGCGGCCCCGCCGGGGTGCCGCCCGCGCGTCCGCCCTCTCCCCACCAAGGCCAGGAGCCATACATGCGCTTAGCGGTGATCGGAGCCGGTCCCGCGGGACTGACCTGCGTCAAGCAGGCCCTCGCGGACGGCCACGACGTGGTCTGCTTCGAGAAGCACCGGGATCTCGGCGGCATCTGGAACCCCGCCGCGGGCGGCGCGTACACCGGAGTCCGGATGCAGAGCTCACGCATGAGCATGCCCTTCTCCGACCACGCGCCCGCCTTCACCACCGACTTCCCCACCCAGGCCGAGGTGCAGGAGTACCTCACCTCGTACGCCGAGACCTTCGGCCTGCTCGGCTCGGTCCGTTTCGGCCGGGAGGTCGTCGGCGTGGCGAAGGACGGCGCGGGCTGGCGGGTGACGGCCCGCGACACCGCGACCGGCACCTCCGGCGACGAGCACGTCGACGCCGTCCTCGTCGCCAACGGCGAACTGTGGCGGCCCCGGCTGCCGGCCGGCGGCCTCCCGGCGCCGGACAGCGGTGTGCGGGTGCTCACCTCCGCCGAGTACCGGGGCCCGGCCGCCTTCACCGGCGAGCGCGTGCTCGTCATCGGCGGCGGGGTCAGCGGCGCCGACATCGCCGCCGACCTCGCGCCGCACGCCGCCCGGGTCGACTGGTCCGTCCGCCGCAAGGCGCTGTTCCTGCCCCGCAGCATCGGCGACGCGTACAACGACGCCCTGTTCTCGTACGCGGGCCGGGTCGCCGTCGAGGAACTGCCGTACGCCGAGTACCTCGACCGGCTGACCGCGTGGCTGCCGGAGTACATGGCGATGTACCGGGCCACCGGGCTGCTGCCCGAGGACGGCTTCCACGGCGCGGTGCACATCAACGAGAAGATCGTCCCGGCGGTCCACGGCGGCGGGGTGCACCCGGTCGCGGCCTTCACCCGGTTCGACGGGGACGGCGCGGCCGTCCTCGCGGACGGCACGGCCGAACGGTACGACGCCGTGGTGCTGTGCCTGGGCTACGAGCCGCCGGACTACGGGTTCATCGACGGCCTGCGCCGCGAGGACCTGTACGAGCACCACTTCTGGCGGCACGACCCGACGCTGGCCGTGGTCAACACCCCCGTGGACACCGAGGCGTTCGGCACCGCCTGCCCGTACTTCGAGGCCATCGGGGGCTGGGTGCTGAGCGTGCTCGGCGGCAAGACCGCGCTGCCGGGCCCCGACGAGCGCGCCGCCTGGTGCGCCCGCCACATGACCGCGCTGCACGACCGGCGCTACCTCGACTGCTGGCTGGAGACGATCCGCCTCGGCCTGCTCAGCGGCGCGCTGCCCGACCCGGCGACGCACTTCCGCGCCTACTGGACCCTCGTCTCCAGCCAGGTCGACCCCGCCAACCTGCGCCCCGGACACGTCCGCCCGCTGCCCGCCGTCCACGACGGGGGACTCGACCTGGCCGGGGTGCGCCACCGCGTCCTGGCCTCGCTGCCGGTCGCCACCCGGGAGGACCTGCTCGCCCGCGGCGAGATCGACGAGGCCGACCTGGCCGCCGCCGGGCGGGTACCCGGCGACCGGGTCCTCGCGGCGTGGCTGCCCTACCGGCAGCGCGCGGCCGCACCGGTGCCGGGCGGGAGCGCGTGAGCGCCCGGACGGCGGCGGGGCCGAAGACCGGCGGCCGGTGGCGGATGCTCACCGACCCCGCCGTGCTCAACCTGATCGCCGCCACCGCGGCGGTCGGGGTGGCCGGCGCGTTCGTGGTGCCCACCACCAGCCTGTTCCTCAGCGAGGCCGTCACCGCCACCCCGCTCATGGTCGGCCTGTTCTTCGCCGTCCGGTCGGTCGCGGAGATCGGCACGGACATCGTGGTGGGCGCCGTCTCCGACCGGCTGCGCAACCGCCGCACGATCCTGGTCCTGACCGCGCTCTTCAACGCCTGCGGAGCGCTCTGCTACACGTTCCTGCGCGACTACTACCTGCTGCTGCTGTCGGGCATGGTCTGCTTCGGGCTCGGCGGCGCCTGCTTCGGGCAGCTCTTCGCCTACACCCGGGAACTCGCCGACGCGCGCGGGGTGGACGCCCCTTTCTTCAACGGCTTCCTGCGGTCCGTCACCTCGCTGGCCTGGGTGGTGGGCCCCCCGCTCGCCTTCTGGACGATCGCCACGTGGTCCTTCACCGCCCTGTACGCGTCGACCGCCGCCCTGTCCCTGCTGGCGGCGGCGCTGTGCGGCTGGGGGCTGCCCGATCCCAAGGCGTCCGGAGCCGCGAAGGCCCTCCCCGCGAAGGCCCTCCCCGAGAAGGCCCTCCCCGAGAAGGCCGGCCCGGAGGGGTCCGCGGCCGTCGCCACCCCGGAGCCCGCCGAGGACCGGCCCCCGGGGATGCTCGGCATGTTCCGCGGGCTCGGCCGGCGGACGGCGCTGGTGCTGGGCGCGGTGGTGCTGCTCCTCGGAGCCAACGCGATGTACCAGATCAACCTGCCCCTCTACGTCACCGAAGACCTGGGCATGAGCCCGCAGTTCGCCGGACTGCTGCTCGGCGTGAGCGCCTTCGTGGAGATCCCGCTGATGGTGCTCGCCGGGGTCTGGGCGGAGCGCGTCGGCAAGCAGTGGCTGATGTTCGCGGCCACCGTCTGCGCCACCCTGTTCTTCGTCCTGCTCCCGCTCGCGGACACCCGGCCGTTCCTGCTCGCGCTCCAGCCGCTCAACGCGGCCTGGGCCGCGGTGGCCCTGAACATCCCCGTCGTCATGCTCCAGGACAGCCTGCCCGGCCGGATCGGCACCGCCTCCGCCCTGTACTCCAGCGCCTTCAAGGCCGGCATGTTCCTGGGCGGCCTGGTCGTCGGCACGGTGGCCACCTGGACCGGCTACGGCCAGGTCTTCTGGGTGTGCGCCGGGCTGACCGCCGTCGCCGGGGTGCTCGCGCTCCTGCTGCGCACCGCCCCCGAGGTGCCGTCCCCCGTGCCCGCCTCGACCCCCACGCCCACCCGGTGATCCCGGCGATCCCCGCGATCCCCGCGATCCCCGTGGCCCCAGTGACCTACGTGATCCCCGTGAAGGGAGCAACCGCGTGACCGACCCGTCCTGCACCGTTGTCGTACCCACCTACAACCGGTCAGCCCTGCTCGCCCACACCCTCGACTCGCTGTGCCGTCAGCGGCTCGACGGCTCCGACCGCTTCGAGGTGATCGTCGCGGACGACGGTTCCGCCGACGACACCGAGCGGGTCGTCGCCGGCTACCGCGACCGGCTCGACGTGCGGTACTTCTTCCAGGAGGACGAGGGCTACCGCGTCGCCGCGGCCCGCAACCTCGGCATCGAGCACGCCCGCGCCGACGTCTGCGTGTTCGTGGACTCCGGGGTGATCCTGCACTCGGGCGCGCTCGCCGCCCACCTGGCCGCGCACCGGGAGAGCCCCCTGCCCACGGCCGTCGTCGGCTACGTGCGCTGCTTCAACGAGGGCAACGAGGACGGCGCGGAGATCACCGCCGCACTCGACTTCGCGGACCCCGACCGGTCGTTCGCCGAGTTCGCCGGGCAGGGCCGCTGGCCGGACATCCGCGAGGACTACTACGAGCGCTACGGCGAGGACCTCACCGTCCTCACGGCGCCCTGGCTGATGTGGTGGACGTGCGACGCGTCGGCGAGCACCGCCCTGCTGCGCGAGGTCGGCGGCTTCGACGAGGCGTACCGCTCCTGGGGCGCCGAGGACGTCGACCTCGGCTACCGGCTGCACACGGCCGGCGCCCGCTTCGTGCTGCGCCGCGACGCCACCGCGATCCACGTGCCGCACGCCAAGAGCTACGAGGAGAACATGCGGTCGGCCGCGGGCAACTACGCCTACTTCGCGGCGAAGTACGACACCCCGGTCGCCCGGCTGGTGGTCGACAACCACTTCCACGAGATCGAGGACATCCTGCGCTCCCGCGGCCTGGCCGCCGGCGAGGTCACCGACCGGGTCGGCACCGAGCGGCGCGCCATCGACGTACACGACACGGTGCGGGAGGCCGGGGAGCCGGCCGGGACCGGACCGGGAGGGGACGACCCGACGATGACTCCGCCCGTGCTCGGCGTGTGGACCTGGAAGGACCGCGAGGCGCGGCGCGACGCGCCCCGGGTGCTGGTCTTCTCGCCGCATCCCGACGACGAGGTGATCGCCTGCGGCGGCACCGTGGCGCGCTGGGCCGCGGAAGGCGCCCGGGTCCGGGTGGTGTTCGCCACCGACGGCGCGATGTCCCACTCGGCGGTGCTGGGCATCCACACCGACCCGACCCCCGCCGAACTCCGCGAGATCCGCCGCGAGGAGGCACGCTCGGCGGCCAAGGCCATGGGCCTGGACAAGGACGCGGCCCGGTTCCTCGACTACCCCGACACCCGGCTCGCCGACCACCTGCCCGCCTTCCGCGCGGACGTGCTGGAGGTGCTGCGCGAGGAGTCCGGGGTCACCCACGTGTACCTCCCGCACGAGGTGCGCGAACTCAACGCCGACCACCGGCTGACCGGCGAGACGGTGGTGTCCTGCCTGGCCGAGCTGGGACTCACCCCTGAGGTCTTCCGGTACGTGGTGTGGGACGAGCGCACCGAGGAGGAGTTCGGCTTCGTCAACCGCAACCCGGCGGACGGCGCGGGCGAGGCCACCGAACGGCTCGTCTCCTTCGACATCTCGCCCTACGTGGAGCGCAAGCACGCGGCGTTCCGCGAGCACCGCACCCAGGTCGAGCTGTACGCGCCGGGCCAGACCCGGGCGGTGGTGCCGCCGCCGTTCCAGGAACGGGTGTTCGCGGCCCGCACCGAGGAGTTCTGGGTCACCGAACCGGCCGCGCGGCCGGCCGGCGGAGCGGCCGGCGGAACCGGCGAGGCACCGGCCGCCGTCGCGGCCGCCACCGGCGAGGGAGAGTGACCGGCACCGTGACGACGACCCCGACGAGCCCGGCGGACCCGACCGCCCCCGCGGCCCCGGCGGCCGACGCCGGCCGCCCCGCGCCGGACACCGCTCCCGCCGCCCTCCCCGCCCTGCGCCCGCTGACCGAGTGGCCCCGCCTCACCTCCGCGATCCCGCGCGATCCGGAGGTGGAGGCCCGGGTGGCCGAGATCCTCGGGCAGCTCACGCTGGAGGAGAAGGTCGGCCAGATGATCCAGCCCGAGCTGGCCGAGCTGACCCCGGAGGACGTGCGCGAGTACCGCATCGGCTCCGCGCTCAACGGCGCCGGCATCTGGCCCGGCGGCAAGCGCCACGCGAGCGTCGCGGACTGGGTGGACACCGTGGACGGCTTCTGGTCGGCCGCGGAGGAGGCGTGGCGGGACCGGCCGTTCCGCATCCCCTTCATGTGGGCCACCGACGCCGTGCACGGCCACAACAACGTCCACGGCGCCACCGTCTTCCCGCACAACATCGGCCTCGGCGCGACCGGCGACCCGGACCTGGTGCGCCGGATCGGCGTCGCCACCGGCCGCGAGGTCGCCGCGACCGGCATGGACTGGATCTTCGCCCCCACCGTCACCACCCCCCGCGACCGCCGCTGGGGCCGCTACTACGAGGGCTACGGCGAGGACCCGACCGTGGTGCACGCCTACGGACGGGCCATGGTCGAGGGCCTCCAGGGCGACGTGGAGTCGCTGCGGGCCGACGGCAAGGTGCTGGCCACCCTCAAGCACTGGATCGCGGACGGCGGCACCGAGCACGGCGCCGACCGGGGCACCGCCCGCGCCTCCGAGGACGTGCTCAGGAACATCCACGCCCAGGGCTTCCTGGCCGGCATCGAGGCCGGCGCGCAGAGCGTGATGGTCTCCTTCAGCAGCTGGGAGAACCCGGCCAACTACGACCACACGCCGGGCCGCGCGGAGCCGTACAACGACAAGGTGCACGGCAGCCGCTACCTGATCACCGACGTGCTCAAGGACGCCCTCGGCTTCGACGGCATCGTGATCAGCGACTGGGACGCGCACGCCGAGGTCGCCGGCTGCTCCGCCGGTGACGCCGGGTACGCCGTCAACGCCGGCCTGGACGTGCTGATGGTCGCCGGGCGCGAGGCGTGGCAGAGCGTGCACCGCAGCACCGTCCGCTACGTGCGCGAGGGCGTCATCCCGATGGCGCGGATCGACGACGCGGTCACCCGCGTGCTGCGCGTGAAGATGCGCGCCGGCCTCTGGGACAAGCCCCGCCCCCGCGAGCGGGCGCTGACCCGCTCCGGGGCCGGCGTCGTCGGCAGCGCCGAGCACCGGGCGCTCTCCCGCGAGGCCGCCCGCAAGTCGCTGGTGCTGCTCAAGAACGACTCCGGGCTGCTGCCCCTGTCCCGCACCGCGCGGGTCCTGGTGACCGGCAGCGCGGCCGACGACCTGAGCAAGCAGTGCGGCGGCTGGACCCTGACCTGGCAGGGCGACGACGTGGACCACGCGGACCTGCCGGAGGGCGCCACGGTGGCGGACGCGGTCCGCGCGGTCGTCGGCGCCGACCGGTGCGTGGTCGACCCGGCGCTGGAGCACGCCGACCCGGCCGGCTTCGACGTGGCCCTGGTCGTCCTCGGCGAGGACGCGTACGCGGAGATGCGCGGCACCCTCAAGCCCTGGCGCTCGCTCGGCTACGCCGACCTGAAGCAGTCCTACGCCCGGGACCTGGAGGTGCTGCGCCGGCTGGACACGGCCGGGCTCCCGGCCGTCTCGGTCTTCCTCACCGGCCGTCCGCTCTACTGCACGGAGGAGATCAACCTCTCCGCCGCCTTCGTCGTCGCCTGGCTGCCGGGCCCGTACGGGCAGGGCGTCACCGACGTCCTGTTCGCCCCCGAGCCGGGCGCGCCCGCCCACGACTTCCAGGGCCGGCTGCCCTCGTCCTGGCCGCGGACCCGGGACTCCGCCGCCGTCAACCGGGTCCCCCCGCACCTGCCGGACTACCGGGTGCCCCCCGAGGAGACGGCACCCGAGGGCCGGTTCACCCCGCTCTTCCCGGTGGGCCACGGCCTGTCGCTGCGGGACACCGCCCCGGCCACCGGGACCCTGCCGGTCGACCTGCCCCCCGAGGCACCGCCCGCGCCCCCGGTGGACGGACCGCTGCGGGTGCTGGACGCGGCGGGCACCCCGTACCGGCTCAAGGTGGGCGGCCACAACACCTGGTCGCGGGTGGACGTCCCGCTGACCGGGCCGATGCGCTGCACCATCGTCCGCTCCGACCCGGCGCCGGCGCCCGAGGGCACCGGGCTGAGCCTGCGCTTCCTCGGCAACCCGGCCTTCTTCTACGCGGAGTCGCCCACCGGCGCCCCCGCCGACCTGCGCGGCCACCTGGCGGCCGGGGGACACGTGCGGTTCCTCGCGCGGGTGATCGAGCCGCCGACGCACGCGCTGTTCCTGGCCTGCCACGACGACTACCCCGCCCAGCCCGGCGTGGACCTGGCGCCCCTGCTGCGGCAGGCGCCGCCCGGGGAGTGGACGCGGGTGTCGGTGCCGCTGACCGAGCTGGCGGCGGCCGGGATGGACCTGCGCCACGTCGACGTGCCGTTCATGCTCTACACGGAGGGCACGGCCCTGCTGGAGATCGCCGACATCGGCTGGCGCACTCCCTGACCCACCAGGCGCACGACAAGGCCCGGCGTCCGGGGGGACGCCGGGCCTTCTCGCGGCTCCGTACGCCGGTCAGGCGGCCTCGTCCAGCTCCTTGCGGAGTTCCTCGGGCAGCTCCAGGTCGGCGGCGGCGAGGCACTCGTCGAGCTGGGCCACCGAGCTGACGCCGATGATCGGCACCACGGCGGGCTCCCCGCCGGTCAGCCAGGCCAGGACGGCCTGGATGGGGGTGACGCCCAGCTCGGCGGAGACCTTCGCGAGGGCCCGGAGCCGGCGGTCGGTGCCGGGGTGCGCGTAGTGCTCCGGCAGCGGCTTGTCCGAGCGGCCGTAGATGCCGAACAGCAGGCTGGTGTAGGCGAACAGGGTCAGGCCCCGGCTGCCGACGTAGTCCAGCAGTTCGTCACTGGCGTGGACGTGACCGCCCTCGGGCAGCACGGTGTTCGGCCGGGGCCGCAGGTAGGAGTAGCGCTGCTGCACCGCGGTGTACGGCGTCCAGCCTCGGGCCTCGGCGAGGGAGCGGGTCTCCGCCAGCCGCCAGGCGGTGTGGTTGCTGGCGCCGAGCACCCGGACCTTGCCGTCGGTCACCGTGCGGTGGAAGGCGGCGAGGGTCTCCTCGTCGGGGGTGTTCCGGTCCTCGCGGTGCGCGTAGTACAGGTCGAGGTGGTCGGTGCCGAGCCGGCGCAGGCTGCCCTCCAGCTCCGTGCGGATCACCTCCGCCCCGAGCCCCTCCGCCGCCCCGTCCGGGCCGGGCCCCGAGCCGACCTTGGAGGCCAGGGTCAGGGTGTCCCGGTTGCCCCGGTCCTTCAGCCAGCGGCCCAGCACGGTCTCGCTCTCGCCGCCGGTGCCGCCGGGCACCCAGAACGAGTAGCAGTTGGCCGTGTCGATCGTGGTGCCGCCGGCCTCCACGAACCGGTCCAGGACGGCGAACGCGGTCTTCTCGTCCACCGTGGTGCCGAACGGCATGGCGCCCAGGCAGAACCTGCTCACCTTGGTTCCGGTACCGGCGTCGAGAGTGCGCTGCTGCATCGTTCCTCCGAGCTTCTTGCGTCGTGGGGCATGAGAGAACGCGCGCCCCGGCTCCCGCGGGTGGGCTCTCCGCAGAGTGACCCTAGGCGAACGGGGGCGCGCGGTACGGGACTTCACCGGGATCTGTCCTGTTCGGACAGGGCGTCGTACGACGAAGGTCGTACGGGCCGGGCTCAGTCGCCGGGCAGGGACAGGGTCAGGGTCTGGGCCCGGTGGTCGGACATCCCCCCGCTGTCCACCATCCGGTAGGTGTGCACCTTCACCGCGTCGCTGGTGAACGCCCAGTCCAGCCGCCACAGCGACGGCCCGCCGGCCGGCCAGGAGACCGGGTAGAGCCGGTCGGAGGCGGGCAGCGCGTCCCGCAGCCGGTCGCCGAGCCCGCGCAGCTCCCCCATGGCCGAGGTGGCGTTCATGTCGCCGGCCAGCACCACCGGCAGCCGGTTGCGGTCCAGGTCGGCCTCCAGGACCCGGTAGGCGGCCTGCCGGCGTTCCTCCTGCGCCCGCATGAACGCGGTGAACTCGTCCGAGGCGGGGTCCATGGAGATGTCGAGCTGCACCGGGACGTGCACGTTGTAGAACGTGGTCAGGCGGCCGTCGATCCGCAGGTCGGTGCGGAGCACCTTGTACCGGTAGTAGTCGGGGAAGGTTCCGTCGGGCGGCATGCCGGTGCCGTCCTCGGGCAGGTAGGGCCAGCTGTCCAGGCCGTGCCAGTCCTCGATGGGGTAGCGGGACATGGTGAGGATCTCGCCGACGGCCACCACGTGGTACCCCGGGAAGCGGGCCCGGAGTTCGGCCACGTGGTCCGAGCGGATCGGGCGGTGCCCGGGGACGTCCCAGGAGACCTGTTCCTGGAGCAGGTAGACGTCGGCGCGCTGCTCCTCCAGGAAGCGGTAGAAGGTCTCCGGGTCGTCGCTGTCGCTCCAGTACTCGGTGTTCCACGAGAACACCCGGACCGCGCCCGGCGGGGTGGCCGATCCGCCGCCCAGCCCCGGCAGGGCGTAGAGGTTCAGCCCGACCAGGGGCAGCGCCAGCAGGACGCAGCCCAGGGCCGCCGCGGCCAGCCGCACGCGGGCGCCGCGGGCCAGCGGGGTGAGCAGCAGCAGGAGCAGCGGCACCGCGACGAACGTCAGCGGGGGCATCAGCTCCAGCGGCCGCCACCACCAGTGCTCGCCGGTGAGGGCGTAGAACAGGGCGAGGAACGCCGTCCACAGGACCAGGCAGCCGGTGAGCAGCCGGGCCGCCCGGCGGCCGGTCCGCCGCCGGGGACGCGGCGGACCGGGCGGTTCCCCCGAGGACCCGGTGGCCCGGGTGCCCTCGTCGAGGGAGGTGCTCATGCCGTCATCCCCGGCCGGTGCCGCGACGCGCCGACGACCCGCTGCTCACCGGTCTCCTCCCACTGCGGCTCGTACAGCCGGCGGAAGCGGCCGGACACCAGCCAGTGGACGGTGCCCACCGCTATGCCGGTGGAGATGGCCACGTTGGTGGCGAACGCCACCGAGGCGAAGACCGGCAGGAACCGCCAGCCGCGGCGCTTGAGGACATAGCGGTACATCGCCAGGTCACCGGTGAACGAGGCGCCGGCCAGCACCACCGGCACCGCCAGCCACGCCGGGCCGAGCAGGGCCAGCGGCAGGGTGGCCACCGCGCCGAACGCGGCCACCGCCGCCATCGACCGGGACGCGGTCTCGAACCCCTTGGCGAAGCGCCGCCGCTGGACGAACAGCGGGATGCGCAGGTGCGCCCGGCGGTACAGCTTGCGCAGCAGGGGCAGCAGCTTGTCGTCGTCGTCATGGCGGCCCAGCACGTGCGGGGTGACCCGGATCTGGTACCGCGCGGACATCCGCTGCCCGTAGTCGACCTCCTCGGTCTGCCGGAGCCGGGGGTTGAAGGGGCCGACCTCCTGGAAGACCTTGCGGGGGATCGCGGTCAGCGAGGAGAACAGGAAGCTGACCGTGCCGAGGGAGTCCATCCGCCAGCAGTACGCCTGGAGGATGCGGCACTCCTCGACGACGCTGTCCCGGATCAGCGGCTCGTCCTCGTAGATGCCGCACACGGCACCGTACTCGGGGTGGGCGAGCAGTTCGTCCACGGCCTTCTCGACCGCGTCGGGGCGCAGCGCCACGTCCGAGTCGACGAAGAAGAGGATTTCCCCGCGGGCCGCGGCGGCTCCGGTGTTGCGGGCCACGGCGACGCCGCTGTTGCGGGGCGTCGTGAGGACGGTCACGTCCCGGCGGCGGGCGATCCGCAAGGAGTCGTCGGTGCTGTGGTCGTCCACCACGATCACTTCGAGCGGGCTGTACGTCTGCTGGAGCGCCGCGTCGATGCACAGGCCGATCGAGTTCTCGTAGTTGTAGTTCGGGATGACGACCGACACGAGGGGTCGGGACACTGGGTTCCTCCTGAGGGGGTGTTACCGGTAGTGGGTGGCGAGGAGCGTGCCGCCGAGCAGCACCGCCCAGAGCAGGGTGTTGACGACCATGGCGAGGTCGCGCACGAGGATGCGGGTCGGCTCGCCGCCCTTGCCCTGGACGTGCAGCAGTTGCAGGTAGCGGGCCATGGCGAAGAGCGCGAACGGCGCCGAGCCGAGCACGGCCAGGTCCGAGTAGTGGCTGCCGGCCGACTGCTGGAGGTTGAGCAGGAAGGCGACCACGGTCACACAGGCGCACAGCCCGATCAGATGGTCGAGGTAGGGCACCGAGTAGCCGCGCAGGGCCGGGCGGTGGGCGACACCGCCCGTCACCATCTCGTGCCGGCGCTTGCCGAGGACGAGCATCAGGCAGAGGCAGAACACCGAGACCAGCAGCCAGCTGCGGATCTCCGTGCCGGCCGCCAGGTGCCCCTGGATGACCCGGAGGCCGAACCCGGCGCTCACCACGAACACGTCGAGCAGCGGTACGTGCTTGAGGCCGCGGCTGTAGACGAGGTTGAGGGCGAGGTAGACGGCGACCGGCCACCAGGCGTCGACCGGGCCGAGCAGGGCCGCGCCCGCCAGCAGCAGCGCGATTGCGGTCCCGAAGGCGGTGGCCGTGCCCACCCCCACCCGGCCCGAGGCGATCGGCCGGTCCCGCTTGGTCGGGTGGGCCCGGTCGCGATGACGGTCGTACAGGTCGTTCCAGACGTACACCAGGCTGGACGCCAGGGTGAACAGCACGATGGCCCAGGCGACGCGGCCCAGCAGTCCCGGCGGCGCCGTCTGCGCGTCGAGCAGCGCGAGCGGCACCACCAGCAGGTTCTTCGGGAACTGGCCCGGCCGGACCAGCGTCAGCAGATCACGCGGCAGGCTCCGGGACGTCCGGGCCGGCGGCGGTGCCGGCAGGGCGGTGTCCAGGGGCCGGTTGGCACTCGTCGTCACGATCTCTCCCCGTTCAGAAGAACGCTTTGGCCAGGCCGAGGGCGCCCTGTTTCCACGGCTCCCGGCTGGTCCGGCCGGCGGACCGGGGCGCCGCGCCGGCGGCCCGGTTCTCACGCCACCAGCGGTAGGTGCCGAGGATGGCGTCCTGGTTGGACAGGCGGGGCTTCCAGCCGAGCACCTCGCGGGCCTTGTCGATGCTCACGTAGGAGTCGGCCCGCAGCTTGTGGACGAGCCGCCCGTACACCGGCGACAGCCGCAGCCGGCTCAGCGTGTCCAGCGCCAGCACGGCGGGCCCGGCGGGTATGGAGACCAGCCGCTTGCCGTGCCCGGCGGCGTCCAGCACCGCCTGGAAGTCCTCGCGCAGGGTGCCGAATTCGGCCGCCGCCAGGTTGAAGGTGTCGCCGGCGACGTCCGCCGGGGCGTGCAGCGTGGTGGCCACCGCGTCGACCAGGTCCTCGATGGCGAACATCTGGATGCGGACGTCCCCCCGGCCGAGCACCGGGAAGTTGCGGCCCTCTTCCGCCCATTCGAAGAGCATCGCGAACAGGCCCATCCGGCCCGGCCCCACGAACGTCTTGGGGCGCAGGATCGGTACGCACATCCCGCGGGCCCGGAACTCCTCGGCGACCACCTCCGCGCCGGCCTTGGCGCGGCTGTAGGCGTCCACCGGGCGGCGCGGGTAGTCCTCCGTGGTGGGCACGGTGTCGGGCAGGCCGTACACCGCGGTGGAGGAGACGTGGACCGCGCGTTCCAGCCCGGCGGCCTCGGCGGCCCGCAGCACGGTCCGGGTGCCCTCGACGATGATGGAGCGGATCTCGTCCTCGGGGTAGCTGGGCAGCGCCGCGGCGGTGTGCACCACGGCGTCCGCGCCGTTGAGCGCGGTCCGTACCCGGGCCCCGTCCCGTATGTCCGCGGTCAGGTACTCCACGCCGGGCACCGCTTCCACCGGCGGGCGCAGGTCGAGGCTGCGCACCTGGAGGCCGGCCGCGGCGAGCGACCGGGTCAGGTTGCCGCCGAGCATGCCGCTGCCGCCGGTCACGACCACCTTGTTCACCACAGCGACGACACCTTCTCCTTGACGAAACGGGTGACGAGCCGGGACATCCCCGAGGCGAGGGTGCGGTCGAGCCGCTCCAGGAAGTGCTCCACCTCGGCCGGGGTGGCCACCAGCGGCGGGCCGGCGACCAGGGGGTTCTGGCCGTTCAGCGTGTAGTAGGCGTAGATGTCGTGGTCCTGGTACAGCGCGTTGATCACGGCGCAGGTGACCACCTTGGTGCCGAACTGCGGGTCCTTCGCCAGCCCGCCCGGGGCCAGCTTCCCGACGAGGTCGAACAGCGCGGGGCTGCCGAGGAAGACACCCCACAGGGCGCCCGCCCCCCGGACGTCGGTGACGATGTCGGAGTGCTCCTTGGCGATCCGCTCCAGACCGGGGCCGAGGACCTTCTCTATCGCGCGGGCGCGGGCGGGGAAGTCCTCCTCCACGGCCACGTTGATGGCCTCGATGGCGGTGGCGCACTCCTCGCCGAAGCCGTAGTAGGTGGTGCTGGTGCTCTGCAGCAGGGCGTCGTGCAGGCTGTCGTACGCCTTGCGGAAGACCGGGCGGCGGGCGACGAACGCGGAGATGGAGGACTTGCCGCCGCCGAAGGACTTCGACGTCGTCACCACGTCGGGCACCAGGCCCGGGTAGCGCATGAAGTAGAACATCGTCCCGGTCTTGCCCCAGCCGGTGTAGATCTCGTCGAAGATCAGGACGATGTCCTCCTGGGTGCACAGCTCCCGCAGGCCGCGCAGGAACTCCTCCGAGCACCAGCGGATGGTGGAGGCGCTGAACGGCTCGATGAGCAGGGCGTACACGTCGGAGCGGCCCTTGCCGTCGCGGGTCGCCTCGACGGCCGCCCGCACCGAGTCCAGGTCGCCGTAGGTGAAGGTGGACACGCCGGGGATGCCGGGGAAGGCGAAGTGGTTCTGCGAACTGCCGGTGAGGCTGCCGGAGCCGAGCAGCTTGCCGTGGAAGCTGATGTCGCTGCGCAGCACGGTGTTGCGCCGGCCGTTGTGGTACTTGTACGCCAGCTTCACCGCGCCCTCGACCGCCTCCGCGCCCGAGTTGGGCAGGAAGGACATGTCGAGGTCGCCGGGGAGGACGGCGGCGAGGTTGTGCGAGAGCGCCGCCAGGTAGGGCGAGAAGTAGGTCTTGTGGACCTCCATCCGCTGCTGCTCGGCGAACTTCCGGCGGGCCTCGATGATCCGCGGGTGGTTGTGCCCGTGGCTCAGGACGCCGACCCCGCCGGTGAAGTCCAGGACGCGGCGGCCGTCCCGGGTGTGAACGTAAGCGCCCTCGGCCCGGTCGATCAGTTCGCGGCCGAACCCGAACGAGGTCATCAGGGCGACCTGGCTCTTGCTGACGTACTGGCGGTAGAGGTCGTGCACCTTGTCGACGGACAGCGCTTCGGCGTCCTCGATGCTCATCAAGCCGGTCATGCGGTGGTCTCCTTCCGGAGGGACGGGGAGGGGGCGGGGGAACGGTGGCCGCCCAGGCCGGTCACGCCCAGGGCGGCGCCGGCGGTGGCGAGTTCGGCCACCAGGGTCAGCACCCGGCTGACCAGGGCGGTGGCGACGGCGGCGGACAGCGGCAGGACCGTGGCCAGGGCGGGTACGAGGATCAGCTCGCGGACGCCGGCCCCGTCCGGCGCGAACACCGCGAGGGTGCCGCCCACGGCGGCGAGGGCGAAGCCGCCGACCGCGGCCGGCAGCGCGGGCAGCGGGTCGGCGCCCAGCAGCAGCGCCGTCACCCACACGTGCAGGCCCGACAGCACCCAGGAGCCGGTCTGGTAGGCGAGGGAGCGGCGCAGGTCCCGGGGCCGGCCCGGGGACGGGGGAGGGTTCCGCCGGGCGACCCGGGCGGCCAGCACCGCGGACCGGTGGACCAGGTCCGGCCGGACCAGCAGCGCCGCCAGCGGCACCAGGGGCACCAGCATCCACCAGACCCCCTCGTCGAAGAGGGCCGGTGCGACCAGCATGCCGACCGCGCCGCCGGTGAGCAGCACGACCACCAGGTTGACCACGTAGGTCCCGGCCATCTGCGCCTTGCTGGCACCGGCCTGCTCGCCCATGCGCAGCTGCGCGATCAGGCCCCACACCCGGCCCGGTACGAACTTGCCGAGGAAGCCGACGAAGAACATCCGGACCCCGGCGCGGGCGGGCACCGGACCGGCGATCGCGGACAGCGTCAGCAGCCAGGACCGGGTCCCGCACAGCAGCCCGGCCGACGTGACCACGACGGCGCCCAGCAGGGCCGGGACCGAACCGGGGTGCAGCAACTGCGCGAGCACCGACCAGTCCTGGTCGCGCAGGGCGAGGCCGACCCCGGCCAGCACCGCGACCGCGAACAGGACGACCAGGACGCGGCGCCACACCACGCTCATCAGGAACTCGCCCCCGGCGCGGCGGGCAGCGCCCGGCGTCCGCCCAGCCGGCGCACGGCGCCGACGACGAGCCCGGCGGTGATGGCCCACTGCGCGAGCAGGTGGACGCCGAGGAAGTACAGCAGGAACCGGGTGCCGCGTTCCCGGCGGACGAACCCCGCGAGCCCCGGGTCGGAGACCAGGAAGAGGGCGAGGAACAGCAGCGGCACGGCGGCCAGCAGCGGCGCCGCGAACACCGCGAACAGCAGGGGCAGCGTGGCGGCGAACAGCGTGGCGCCGACCACCCCGGGCAGCGGGTTGACCACCACCCCGCCGGAGCGCATGCGGTGCGCGCCGGCGAACCCGGCCAGCGGCAGCGAGCGCCGGAACTGCTCCCGCAGCATGTCCGCGAGCCCGGCGCAGTCGTCGTGCCGGCCGACCACGGTGTCGGTGAGCCGGATGCCCGCCACCCGGGCCAGGCGGTCGCTGTACTCGACGTCCTCCGCGTCGCGCAGGCCCTCGTGGAACGGGCCGGCCGCGGCGAACACCTCGCGGCGCACCGCCGCCAGCGCGAAGACGGCCGTGCCGACCCGGCCCACACTGCGCCTGCGCCACCAGTGCGCGTGCAGCACGCGGTAGTGCTCGACGGGGCCGTCGTCGAAGAGCGGGCGGGTGTCGTAGGTGCCGTGCACCAGCCCGCAGTCGGGGTCCTCGCGCAGCACCCGCAGGGCGTTCTCGATGGCGTCGGGGCGCAGGGCCACGTCGGAGTCGACGAAGAAGAGGATGTCGCCGCGCGCCTCGCGGGCGCCCCGGTTGCGTACCGCGGAGACGCCCTTGTTGCCGCCGCCCTCGACGAGCCGGCACGGGTAGGACGCGGCGATCTCACGGGAGCGGTCGGTGGACGCGTCGTCCACCACGATCACTTCGAGGGGCCGGTGGGTCTGCGCGAACACCCCGTCCAGGCAGGCGGGGAGGGTCTTCTCGTAGTTGTAGTTGGGGACAATCACCGACACTGTCGGTCGATCCGGGTTCATGTGCGGTCCGTTTCGGCGAGTGAGGCGCTGAGGACGGTGGGGCGTGTGCCGCCTCGGGTGAAAGGTAGGGACGGCCGGGGAACCCGCGACAGTGGCAACCGACGTACGCCCCTCCTTGGCGCGGAAAGTGCAGGGCGGGCCTACGACCTTGGGCGTACGGTGGGTGCACGAAGGCGGGGGCGCGTGACCGAAAGGTGGCAGGCGGGCCGCGGGGGCGGGGCAGGGGCGTGTGGCGCGTTCGTCACGCCCGCGACACCGAAACGCTGTGTGACGTTCGCATGGCCGCGCGCGAGACGGTGTGGCGGAAGTCGAACAGAGGGCCTAACGTAACGATCCGAATTTGGCTCATCACGCGCTGGTGGGTGTGAGCCGCGGAGATCGGTCAAGGGCGGGAGTCGGCCGACGGCCTGTGGGGGCGAGCCGTGCCGGCCCGCTCGCACGGGGTGGTCTGGGAGCGCTCCCAGCAAGGAACGTCTCGGAGTTTAGGGGGATTTACCGTTGTTGATACGCGCGGCAGACGCCGACTCGTACCGTGGTCTTCCCACCGTCCACCCCGTCCACGAGGAGATCTGCAGGGCGATCCGCCACGCCCTGCGCGAGGACGGCAACGATCTGGCCGCCCGGCCCGACGCCATCGACGAACTGACCGCCCAGGCATGCGCCGTCTTCGACGAGGTCGTCGCCGTGGTGACGCGCGACGCGACGTCCGGCGCGTCCCCCGGCGCGGCGGCCGTCGGCGACCCGGCCGTACCGCCGGGCGCCGGGGACCAGCTCCGGCGCGGCCTGGACTGGGCGCACTCGCTGCGGGCCGGGACCGCCCTCTTCGAGGTGATGCTGCCCATCGCCCTGCGGGAGCTGTCCCCGGCCGACGAGACCGCCGCCGCCCGCGTCAGCGTCCTCCTCCACCAGGCGGTCCTCGCCCGGGTGGTCCGCGGGTCCCTGGCCCGCATGACCTCCCTGCCGGACCGGGCCCTGGCCCTGCGGCAGGACGAACGGCGTCACATCGCCCGGGAGTTGCACGACCGCGTCCTGCACGAGATCGGCCTCGCCCTCCAGGGCATCGACATGCACCAGTACCACGCGGAGTCGTCCCCCGCGCTGGCGCGTGCCAAGCTCAACCGGGCGGCCGGCCTGCTCCGCCAGGCCGTGTACACGCTCCAGCACTTCACCACCGAGTTACGAAGATCGGTCGGCGAGGGCGGCCTGGAACGCGCCCTGCGCTCCTATCTGGACACGCACGCCGACCCGGCCGTGGACATCACGGTCCGCACCAGCGGCGACCTCCTCGCGCTGCCCCCCTACGTCAGCGAGGAGGCCTATCTGATCCTGCGCGAGGCCGCGCGCAACGCCCTGCGGCACGCCGCGCCGTCCCGGCTCGACCTGACCGTCGAGGTGACGGACGGCACCCTGTACGCGGCGGTGACCGACGACGGCTGCGGCTTCCTGGTCGGCGCCACCCCGGGCGGCAACGGCCTGTCGTCGATGCGGGAGCGGGCGAAGGTCCTGGGCGGGGAGCTGACGCTCTCCAGCGCACCCGAGGTCGGCACCGTCGTCGAGGTGCGGGCGCCGCTGTGGGAGCGGGACCTGTGAGTGCCCCGGCGGTGCCCGTGGTGCGGATCTGCCTCGCCGACGACCACACGCTGATGCGCGACGGGCTCAAGGAGATGCTGCACACGGCGCCGGGTTTCACCGTGGTGGGCGAGGCGTCGACCGGCACCGAGGCGGTGGCCCTGGCGACGGGGCTGCGCCCGGACGTGGTCCTGCTGGACGTGGAGATGCCCGGGCCCGGCGCCGCGGAGGTCATCCGGCGGATCACCCGGGCCGTGCCGAAGACCCAGGTGCTGGTCCTGACGATGCACGACGACCCCGACATGGTCCGCGAACTGCTGGAGACGGGAGCCGCCGGCTACCTGCTCAAGACCGTCCCGCGCGAGGAACTGATCGGCGCGGTGCGCTCGGCGGTGCGCCGGGACTCGGACAGCGTGGTCCTGGTCGTCTCCCGCCAGACGGTGGAACAGCTCGACCGGCAGCGCTCCCGGGAGCGGGCGGTCCAGCTCACCGCCCGCGAGCTGGAGGTCCTGCGGCTGGTCGCGGAGGCGCTGAGCAACGCCCAGGTGGCGGAGCGGCTGTTCATCACGGAGGCCACGGTGAAGCGGCACCTCACCAACATCTACGGCAAGCTCGACGCGGTGTCGCGGGTGGACGCCCTGCGCAAGGCCGCCGCCGCCCGGCTGATCGACGCGGGGCGGGACGGCGGCCCCTGGAGCCGGCCCGGCGACCCGGCCGGCGTGCGCTGACCCGGGGCCGCCGGGGCGCGGCGCTCACCGCGAGCGCCGCGCCCCGGGCCGCGGCCCGGACGGCGGTCCGTCAGACCGCCGGGACGTCCGGGAGCGTGCCGGACCGCGCCGCCCGCCCGTACCAGTGGCCGCTCGCCTTCGGCGTCCGCTCCAGGGACGCGTAGTCGACGTAGACCGCGCCGAACCGCTTGGCGTAGCCGTACGCCCACTCGAAGTTGTCCATCAGCGACCACAGGTAGTAGCCGCGGACGTCCACGCCGTCCGCGATGGCCCGGTGCACCGCCGACAGGTGGGCGTGCAGGTAGGCGATGCGCTCGGGGTCGTACACCTGGCCGTCGGAGTCGACCTTGTCGTCGTAGGCCGCGCCGTTCTCGGTGATGTACAGCGGCACGCCGGGTGCCTCCCGGGAGTAACGCGTGATCAGCTCGTGCAGGCCGCTCGGGTCGATGGTCCAGCCCATCTCGGTGCGGTCGCCCGGCGTCTGGTGGAAGGCCACGTCGTCCGCGCCCGGCCACGGCGAGTGGGTGCTCGTCCCGTGGCCGTCGGCGCGCGGGCCCGGCGCCGCGGCGTCCCCGGCCGACACCAGCGTCGGCGTGTAGTAGTTGAGGCCGAGCCCGTCCAGCGGCTGGTGGATGGCCTGGAGGTCGCCGTCCTGGACGAACGACCAGTCGGTGATGGACGAGGTCGCCCGCAGCAGCGTCGCCGGGTACTCCCCGTGCAGCATCGGGCCGTGGAAGACGCCGTTGGCCAGGTCGTCGATCTTCTGGGCCGCCGCGAGGTCCGCCGGGTCCTGGGACAGGGTGCGGATCACGGAGGAGTTGAGGCTCACCGCGACCGAGGCGCGGGCCGGGAGCACCGACCGCAGCGCCTGGGTGCCCAGGCCGTGCGCCAGGTTGAGGTGGTGCGCGGCGCGCAGCGGCGCGAGGGTCCCGGTGCGGCCGGGGGCGTGCACGCCGGAGCCGTAGCCCAGGAAGGCGCTGCACCAGGGCTCGTTGAGGGTGATCCACTGCTCCACCCGGTCGCCGAGCGCCTCGCCCACGATCCGGGCGTACTCGGCGAACCGCGCCGCGGTGTCCCGGGCCGGCCAGCCGCCCGCGTCCTCCAGCTCCTGCGGCAGGTCCCAGTGGTACAGGGTGATCGCCGGCTTGATCCCGTGGGAGAGCAGCTCGTCGACGAGCCGGCGGTAGAAGTCCAGGCCGACCTGGACGGCGGGGCCCCGGCCGGTCGGCTGCACACGCGACCAGGAGACCGAGAAGCGGTAGGCGTTCAGGCCCAGGTCCGCCATGAGCGCCACGTCGTCGCGGTAGCGGTGGTAGTGGTCGACGGCGATGTCACCGGT
This sequence comes from Streptomyces griseoviridis, assembly GCA_014649155.1. Classification (GTDB taxonomy): domain Bacteria; phylum Actinomycetota; class Actinomycetes; order Streptomycetales; family Streptomycetaceae; genus Streptomyces; species Streptomyces griseoviridis. Next base: position 153,798 of record BMSM01000012.1, read on the forward strand.
GTCGCCGTCGGCCGTCTTGCCGGGGGTATGGCTGAAGGAGTCCCAGATCGAGGGGGTACGGCCGTCCTCCCGCACCGCGCCCTCGATCTGGTACGCGGAGGTGGCGGCGCCCCAGAGGAAGGCGGGCGGGAAGGTCACCGGGGTTTCCGGAGTCGTGTGGTCAGGCATGGAAGCGCTCCCATGGGGGGTAGGAAGACCGGCGGATGGCAGAGGAAACGGGGGGAGGGCCGGGGCGGCGGTGACCCGGCCCTCCTGCGAACGCGGACCCGCACGCGGAGGTGACGGCGTACACGAAGGCGAACACGAAGGCGACGGCGGGGGCGGCGGACGGCCGGCGGGGTGCGGGAGCCGGGCGTCAGCCCTTGACCGCACCCTGCATGATGCCGCCCACGATCTGCTTGCCGAAGATCGCGAACACGATCAGCAAAGGCAGCGTACCGAGCAGCGCGCCCGCCATGATCAGTGCCTGGTCGGGGGTGAAGCCGCGGCCCAGGCCCGCCACCGCGACCTGCACGGTCGGGCTGCCGTTCTGGGTGAGCACCAGGAACGGCCAGAGGAAGTCGTTCCAGGTCTGTACGAACATCAGCATGCCCAGCACCGCCATCGCGGGCCGGGCCGCCGGGAACACCACGTGCCACACCACGCGCCAGCTGCTCGCGCCGTCCACCCGCGCCGCCTCGATGATCTCGTCGGGCAGCGCCTGGATCAGGTACTGCCGCATGAAGAACACGCCGAAGGCGCTCACCAGCGACGGCAGGATCACCGCCTGGAGCTGGTCGGTCCAGCCCAGCTCGGCGACCATCATGTACAGCGGGATGATGCTGAGCTGCGGCGGCACCATCATCGTGCCGATCACGACCAGCATCAGCGCGTTGCGGCCCTTGAAGCGCAGCTTGGCGAAGGCGAACCCGGCGATCGTCGACAGGAAGACGATGGTGACCGCCGAGATCCCCGCCACGATGGTGGTGTTGAGGAACGCCTCACCGAGGTTGGCGTCGGTCCAGGCCATCTCCAGCTTGTCGAAGAGATTGGCGCCGAACCACAGGGGCGGCGGGGTCTGCGCCAGCCGCTGGTTGTCCCGGGAGGCGGCGATCGCCGTCCACACCAGCGGCGCCAGCGAGCCGAAGGTGAACAGCGCCAGGATGAGGTACGCGATCGGACCGGCGTGCAGGTGGCCGCCGGCGCGGGACGCCTTGGAACGCGGGGTCCGCCGGGGCGGCGGGGGCGGTGCCGGTTCGGCCGGGGGTTTGGTCAGGGTCGTCGTCACGGCCGGTTCTCCTTAACTACTGGCGCGCAGCCGGCGCGAGATGACGGAGTTGACGATCCCGATCACGATGAGGATCAGGAACATCGTCCAGGCGATCGCGGAGGCGCGGCCCAGGTGCTGGTTGACCCAGCCCTGCTCGTACAGGTAGAGCCCGAGCGTCTGGAACTGGTGCTGGGAGCCGCCCGAGGCGCCCTTGGTGGCGTCGAACAGCAGCGGCTCGCCGAACACCTGCGAGGCGCCGATGGTCGACACGATCACCGTGAACAGGATCGTCGGGCGCAGCGAGGGCAGCGTCACGTGGACGAACTGCCGCCACCGGCTGGCACCGTCCAGCGCCGCCGACTCGTACAGGTCCTGCGGGATCGCCTGCATCGCGGCCAGGTAGATCAGCGCGTTGTAGCCGGTCCAGCGCCAGATGACGATCGAGGAGACGGCGAGCTGGGAGGCCCAGTGGTCGTTCTGCCAGTCGATGTTGTCGATGCCGACGAAACCCAGCACCCAGTTGATCATGCCGTAGTCACGGCCGAACAGCAGGACGAAGACCAGCGACGCGGCGGCGATCGACGTCGCGTACGGGGCGAGCATGACGACCCGCCAGAAGGTGGACGCCCGCAGCTTGTAGTTGAGGATGTGGGCCAGGCCCATCGCCATCAGCAGCTGCGGCACCGTCGAGATGATGCCGATGGTCAGCGTGTTCTTCGCCGCGTTCCAGAAGAAGTCGTCGTCGAAGATCCGGGTGTAGTTCTTCAGGCCGACCCAGCTCATGTCGGTTGGCGCGGTCAGTTCCACCTGGTGCAGCGAGGCCCAGCCCGTGTAGATCAGCGGGAACAGGCCGAACGCGATGAACAGCAGGAAGAACGGCGAGACGAAGGCGTACGGGCTCCAGCGCATGTCCCGTTGCCAGCGCCGGGAGAGCCGGGCCCGCTTCTTCGCCGCCTCGGCGGGGGCCCCGGCCGGGGGACGGCCCGGGGCCGCGCCCCCCTTCACGGGGGACGCGGCGGTGTCGTGCTCGGTTGCCATTCCGGTCACTGGTCCAGGTTGTTGTCGATGGTCTTGGTGGCCGTCTCCCAGGCATCCTTGGGCGACTTGCCCTGCGTGACGAGGATGACGCCGTTGTCCGTCAGACCCTGCTGGATGATCTGGTCCTTCGGGCCGATGATCTGCGCCGGGATGTCCGCGGCGGCCTTGGCGAAGATCTCACCGATCGGCGAGTCGCCGGTCATGGTGTTCTTCGCGCCGGTCACCTGCGGCAGCTTGTACGCGGCGGGGGCGCTGGGGAAGCTGCCCATCACGGAGAACAGCTTGGCCTGCTGTTCCGGCGCGGTCAGCCAGGTGACCAGCTTCTGCGCCTCCTCGACGTTCTTGCCGCTCTTGGGCACGGTCAGGAAGGTGCCGCCCCAGTTGCCGGCCTTCGGCGCCGCGGCCACGTCCCACTTGCCGGCCGAGTCGTCGCTGGACTTGGCCTTGATGGTGCCGAGCATCCACGGCGGGCAGACCACGGCGGCGAACTTGCTGTTGGCGATGTTCTGTTCCCAGGCCGGCTGGAACTGGGTCTGCGGCTGGACCAGGCCCTCCGCGGCGGCCTTCGCGGTCAGGTCGAAGGCGTTCTTGACCGCCGGGTTCTCCTTGTAGACGACCTTGCCCTCGGCGTTGTAGAACTTCCCGGACTCACTGCTGAGGATGGCGTTGATCAGGCCACCGGGGGAGTCCATGAAGGTCGTGCCGCTGGGGGCCTTCTCCTTGTAGTCCTCGCCGACGGCGACGAGCTTGCTCCAGTCACCCGCCCACAGCTTGCCGACCGCCTCGCGGTCGCTCGGCAGGCCCGCCTTCTCGAAGAGGTCCTTGCGGTAGCAGATGGCCATCGGGCCGATGTCGGTGCCCAGGCCGACCGTCTGGCCGCTCTTGGTGGTGGCCTGCTTCCACTTCCAGTCCAGCCAGTTGCTGCTCTTGACGCCCTCGGCCTTGGACAGGTCGACCAGCTTGTCGGCCTGGGTGTTGACGATCTCGGCGATGTTGCCGACCTCGACGGCCTGGATGTCCTGGAGGCCGCTGTTGGTGGTCAGGTGGTTCAGCAGCGGGGGGTAGTAGTTCTCGTTCCGCTCGATGACGGTCTCTTCGATGTGGACATCGGGGTTGAGCTTCTCGTACTCCTTGTAGAGCCCGGCTTCCTTGAAGCCCTGGGTTCCGAAGAGGCCGAGGGAGATCGTGGTCTTGCCGTTGCCACCGCCGGACGACGTGCTGTCCTCGTCGCCGCCGTCGTCGGCACAGCCGGCCAGCAGCCCGGCGCCCAGCGCGGTCACGGCCGCGATGGCCAGCGCCCGGCGGGCGGTTGTCGTGCGTGCTGCTCGCATTGCTCCTCCTGTTGCCCTGACGTGCCGACCCCCCGGCCAACTGCTCTGTTGGGCCCGTGTGTTACTCGTCGATCTACGCTGCGGCTCGGGCGGGGAACGTGCGGGATATGTAAGTGCCAGGTACTGTGGGAGCGCTCCCACATGTGATGAGTTGAAGAGTCGTCGGTTCGCGCAAGGGTGTCAAGGGAGCGGACACCGAGAAGTGCGTTCAGTTATCGGCCTGTTAACTGGACGGTGACGCGGACGGAGACGGACTGTGCCGGGTCGGTTGCGGGGGGTCCGGAAGCGGGGGCGGGGGCGGGGGTGCGGGGCGGTCGTGGACGGGGCGGTGCGCGATCGAGGACGGGCGGGGGGCCGGAGTGGCACCGGTCGGTGCCAGTCCGGCCCCCCGCCCGGTGACCGCCCGGCGCCCGGCCCGGGACCGACGCGACCCAGGACGGGGGCCGACGCGGCCCCGACCGGGGACCGGCGTGCCCCGGCCGCAGACCGATGCGGCTCCCTGGCCGGGTACCGGCGTGTGCCCGTCCGGGGACCGGTGTGCCCCCGGACGGGAGCCGTGTCGGTCCCCGGGCCGGTCATCAAACCGGACGAGCCTGTTAAATTCCAGGCCAGCCGCGAAATGCGGGGTGTCGACGGGAGGCAGTGCCGATGGCAAGCCACGGAACGCGTGGGCGAAGCGGTGGCCGGCCCACCCTCGAAGAGGTGGCGGCCCGCGCCGGGGTGGGCCGCGGCACCGTCTCGCGGGTGATCAACGGCTCGCCCCGGGTCAGCGACGCCACCCGCGCGGCCGTCGAGGCGGCGGTCGCCGAACTCGGCTACGTCCCGAACACCGCCGCCCGTGCCCTGGCCGCCAACCGCACCGACGCCATCGCCCTGGTCGTGCCCGAACCGGAGACCCGCTTCTTCTCCGAACCGTACTTCTCCAGCATCCTGCGCGGCGTCGGCGCCGAACTGGCCGACACCGAGATGCAGCTCCTGCTGATCTTCGCGGGCAGCGACCGGGAGCGGCAGCGGCTCGCCCAGTACCTCGCCGCGCACCGGGTGGACGGCGTCCTGCTGGTCTCCGTGCACGCCGACGACCCGCTGCCCGACCTGCTCACCCAGCTGGAGATCCCCGCGGTGATCAGCGGCCCGCGCTCGGCCGCCGAGTCGCTCGCCTCCGTCGACTCCGACAACTACGGCGGTGCCCGCTCCGCCGTCGAGCACCTGCTCTCCCGGGGCCGCAGCCGCGTCGCCCACATCACCGGCCGCCTGGACGTCTACGGCGCCCAGCGGCGCGTCGACGGCTACCGCGACGCCCTGCGCGGCGCGGCCCTGGAAGTGGACGAACGCCTCATCGAACCGGGCGACTTCACCGAGGAGGGCGGGCGCCGCGCCATGACCGAGCTGCTGCGCCGCCGCCCCGACCTGGACGCCGTCTTCTGCGGCTCCGATGTGACCGCGGCCGGCGCCCGCCAGGTCCTGCGCGAGGCGGGCCGCACCATCCCCGGCGACGTGGCGCTGGTCGGTTACGACGACTCGGCCATCGCCCGCCACATGGACCCGCCGCTGACCAGCGTCCGCCAGCCCATCGTGGAGATGGGCCGGGCCATGATCGACCTGCTGTTCACCGAGATCGCCGACCGGCGCACGGCCGCCGCCCGGGGCCTCCAGCGGCACCAGGCGGTGCTCGCCACCCAGTTGGTGGAACGCAAGTCGTCCTGACCCCGGCGCGCCACGGCCCGCCGGGTCCAGGAGGACGCGCGCGGCACGGTCAGGCGAAGACCCAGCGCTGCGCGGTGTACTCGTTCTCCCCACAGGTCATCACCTGAAGATCGGCGTCGTCGCCGGCGGACGCGCCGCCGTTCACCCCCAGGCACAGGTTGCTGACGAGATTGCGCAGCGCGTACGTGCCGCCCGCGCGCGGTTCCAGGTACCAGAGGTGGTTGTCGGAGCGGGTGGTGTTGCAGGGGTACTCGGTGACCTTGGTGCCCTTGCCGACACTGCCGTAGTTCGGCAGGTCGAAGCAGAGCCCGTCCTTGACGTTCTTGATGACGAACAGGCTCGCCCCGCCGGGGCCGCCCCCGGCGTCCACCACGTTCAGGTTCCACTGCTGGTTGTCGGAGCCGCCGTCCCGGCAGATGTACTGCCGTACGGGACCGTCGACCGTGCCCTTCCCGTAGGCGGGGACGTCGGCGCACTTGCCGGTCGCGGTGTTCTTCAGCAGGACCGCCGACTGGCCGGAGGCGGCGTTGGCCAGGTCCCGGGCGGAGGGCCCGGTGTCCTTCACCGCCGGCTTCTCCTCCGTCGACGAGTCCCTGCCGCTCTCCTCCTTCTCCTGCTTCTTCCCGCTCCGCGCGGTCTTCCCGGCGGCCGGCGCGTCCTGGACCCGCTCCGGCTCCGCCCCCTGCACGGCGGCCTGCGCCCCGGCGGGCGAGGGGGACACCGAGGGCGACGCGGACGCCGACGCGCTCGGCGAGGGGGAGGCGGACCCGGCCGGGGCGGCGGGCAGCTCGGGAGCGGACGGCCTCGGGTCCACGGCCGCCGCGCTGACCGTGCGCTCCTCGTCGCCGTCCCCGCCCAGCGCCGACACCAGGAACGGTACGGCGATCAGCAGCGCCCCCGCGACACCGGCCGCGGCGAGCAGCGGGCCACGGGGACGCCCCACGACCCTCCCGGCGGACGCGGACGCGGACGCGGGCACGGGGGCGCCGGGGGTGTCCGCGGCCTGGGGCGACGCCTTCTCGGGCTTCGCCGCCTCCGGTGCCGTCACCTCCTTGGCGCGTACGGGTTCCTCCGCGTGTACGGGTTCCTCCGCGTGTACGGGTTCCTCCGCGTGTGCGGGTTCTTCCGCGCGTATCGGCTCCGGGGCAGCCGGTTCCGGCGCGGGCACCGGCACTGCGGGAGTGGGAGCGGGCGGGGCGGCCGGAGCGGAGGCGGCGGCGCGCGGGCCGAGGAGGGGGCCGGGGTCCTGCGCCGGCGCCGGGACGGCCACCGCCCGCCGGACGGCGACGGGGGACGCCGGCCCGGAGGGCGGTTCGTTCTGACCTGGCATGAACACTGCTCCTTGTCGAGGGTGGGGCGGTGCGTGTCAGGGGGCGCCGACGGACCCGGCGCAGCGGTCCGGCCAGTCGCCCTCGCCGGGCGGCACCCGGTCCGTGAGGGCGTGGTCCAGCCGGGCCAGCGCGGTCTCGTCGGCGTCCTCCAGCACGGTGGAATCGGTGGGAAGGTCGGGGAGCTGGCGCAGCAGCACCAGGGGCCCGGCGGTGCCGGACCGTACGCCGAGCACCTTGAAGGCCGTACCGGGGGCGAAGACGACCTCGTCCCCGTCGTCCAGCAGGGGCCCGGCCCGGCGGCCGGTGAGGGACCAGATCGCGAAGCCGGACGACCCGGCGCGCCCGCCGGTTCCCGGCCCGAGCGGCAGCCCGCTCACCGGCGCGGGGTCGCGCAGCACCTGCCCCGGCCGCAGCGCGTCGAGCCCGTCCGCGTCGCCGGGGCCGCGCAGGACGGCACCGCGGTACGCCGGCAGCCGCGCGAGCCCGGACGCCAGGCAGGCGGCGTACGGGAGGAGTCGTTCCTCGCCGGCCCGCAGGGACGCCGTCAACTCCCGGTGGCTCAGCGGCCCGTCGCCGCCCTGGAGGTACAGCCGCAGCGCGACCAGGTCGGCCCGTTCCGCATCCCCCTCGGCGCCGCGCGCCCCCGCCGGCGGACGGTCCAGCCGCCCCCACACCGGCGCCGCGAGGGCCCGGAAGGCGGCGCGCTCGGGATCGCTCACACGATGCCGGGGCGAGACGGGCGCACCGGGGAGGGAACGCCGTACGGGCTCGGCGGCGGCCGGGGAACCGGCCCCCGCTCCCGCCGGCGCCGCCTTTGGTGCCGGGACCGCTTCCGCCTTCGGTACCGGGCGCGCTGCGGGCGCCGAAGGCACACCCCGGGCCGGTGCGGGCGCCGGTGCCGGCGGGGGCGAGAAGCGGATGACGCGCAGGGCGTGGTCCGCCGCGAGCGTGCGCAGGGCGAGGCCCCCGTCGGGCGGGGTGGCGTGGACGTGCAGGGTGGTGCGGGCGCGCAGGTCGGCCGGGAGGCGGCCGAGGAGGCGGGACAGGACCGGCCAGAGGGAGGGGTCGAGCCGGTCGCCGCTGAGGCCGACCTCGACGACCGGGCCCTCGATGCTCACCGGGCGGGCGCTCCACGGCGGCGGGGGCCCTTCCCGGCGGTCCACCCAGAGCCCGGCCCGGGTGATCGTCGCCCGCCAGGTGTCGGACAGGTGGAGGACGCCGTCCTCGGTTCCGCGCGGGTCGGGCAGCGGCGACACCCAGCGCAGCAGCCGGGGGGCCGGGGCGGGCCGGGGCGCGGCGGTGGCCGCACCGTCCGGCCCCGGTTCGGGCCGCGACTCCGGCGGGGGCGGGCACAGCACGGCGTCGACGAAGGGCAGCCAGCGCGGCACCCCGTCCGGGCCGACCAGCACGGACCGGACGCCGTACGTGCCGAGCGGGCTGTCGGCGGCGAAGAGCGGGAGCCCGGTGGTGACCTCCACCTCGGTGTCCAGCAGCGCGGCGACCTCGCGGCCCAGCGGCAGCAGGTCCCGTCGCCCGCCGGGGGAGAGCCGGACCCCGGAGCGGACGCCGGCCGGCAGCGCGCCGAGCACGTCGGCCACCTCGCGTGCGAGGACGTCCTCGCCCCACGGCACGCCGACGATCACGGCGGGACGCCTGGGGTCGACGGGGACGGCGTGGAACAGGTCACCGGGAGCGGGCGCGGTCGCCTCGGCGGGCCGGATCAGCAGGCCGGCCGGTATCTGGTGCACCACACAGCCGTCCGCCGTCCGCTCGGGCGCTTCGCGCAGGGCGGCCTGCCAGTGCGGTTCGGGGGTGCGGGGCCCGAGCGGCTCGGGGCGTGCGCCGGGCGCGAAGCGCCACCAGCCGCCGTCCCCGGGCGGTACGAACACCGAACCCCCGGGCACCACGAGCACCGGCCCGTCGGGGGCCTGCACGGTCAGTTCCCAGGCGTCGGCGATCCGCCGGGCCAGGGCGGGCCGCTCCGGCCGGTCGAGTCCGGCGCCGGACATCACCAGCCGTACGGACTCGGTGCCGGCCTCCCGCAGCGAGTCGAGCGACTCGCTCAGCCGGGGCCAGAGCCCCGCCGTCGCGTCCTCCCCGGCGACGGCGACGATCGTGACGGTGTCCCGGTCGGCGGCGCGCAGCGCGCGGGCCAGGTCGGTGACGTCGGCGGCGAGCAGGGTGTCGTCGGTGGGCAGGCGGAGCAGCAGCAGACCGCCGTGGTCCTCGACGAGCACCCGCGGCCCGGCACCGCCGGACCGCCCGTCCCGGTCGTCCGGCACCGGCCCGGTGGCGGCCCGCCGGGCCCGGCGCCCGCTCCAGAGGCTCACGTCGCCCCTCCCCACAGCTGCATCCGGCGCACCCGAACCTCGTTCCCGTCCCACCAGCATGGTCAGCCAACTCGACCACCTGTGGACACTAATGGTTGCGCACGCACTTCGAACTGATGAACTGCTGTTCTTGCCCGAGGGGTTGGCCGAAAGGGAAAGTTCGCCCGTCGCCGGGACGGAGGCCGCCGGATCGGTGGTGATCCGCTCGTGCTGCTCGGCTCGGTCGCCGGCCGACCCGGACGGGCAGGACCCCGAACGGAGTTCGCCCCCTGCCCCGCGGTCGCCCTGGGGTCCGTGACACCGAGGCGGGCGGTGGGTCAGTGACCCTCGGGGTTCGGGCCGGGCAGTGCGCCGGGGCGCGGGGTGAGCGGGGCGTCCGCCGGCCAGGGGTCGCGTTCGTCGCCCAGCAGATGCACGCCGGCGGCGATCAGACGGGCCACGGCGAGGGGCCGGCACAGGGTGCCCGGACGCGGCGGGACCGACCAGTACGAGGTCGCGCCCGAGCGCGGGTGGGCCACGGCCGTCGGCGCCGGCACCCCCAGGTACGACGCGCGGCCGAGGCAGGCGACGTCGCCGTCGCGCCAGTCCTCGACTGCGTCCCGCCATGTCTGCGGCATGCTCGGGGGCACGAGCGCGTAGTAGCGGGGGCCGCGCACGGCACAGACGACGGGGCCGCCGTCGAGTACGTCGGCCAGGACGGCGTCGATGACGGCCGGATCGGTGCTCGCCGCGAGCGCCTGGACGATCCGGCCCGGAACACGCACCGCCGAGAACAGACCACCGAGGGGCAGCAGTACCACGCCGTGCTCCCGCAGCTCGGCGCGGGCCCGCCCCGGCAGCGGGCTCGCGGAGAGCAGCCACTCTTCGGCGGACAAGCGCTGGTCGCTGGTGGGGCGGACCGGGATGCCGGGCTGGGCCTCGACCGGCTGAGGGAGTCGTCCGTTGTTCTGGCCATAGGCGGTCATGGCGATATCACTCCTACTATGCTGACTTGCCGGGTTGTCACCCTTGACAGTAGGTAGGCGTGATTACCGCTCGTAGTGACCGTGAGTACGGGTAAGCACCCGTCTGGGACGGGCAAGGGAACGCCATGGGGCAGCAGGCGAACGGAACCCTGACCGGTGGTCGGGGAACGCCCCCGAGAGGGCGCGTGGGCATCATCTCGGGCTACGTCTTCCGGGTCATACGCGAGCAGCTGGGGCACACACAGGACGCCTTCGCCGAGCAGTTCGGGGTGGCACCGGACACGGTCGCCGGCTGGGAGACAGGGCGTCGCCCGCTGACCTCCCTCTCGCTGGGGCAGATGCTGATGCATCGCCACCGGCTCATGCGGATGGGCGCGGCGCCCGCCCTGCTCTCTGCCCTGGAGCGCGCGCTGGAGGCCGACACCCTGCTGGCCGGCGCGCTGGAGGAGGAGGCCCCTGCCGGGCCCGATCCGCTGGGCGCCTGGGTGATGCAACGCCAGCTCGTGGAGATTCTGACGTGGCCGCTGAACGGGGTCCCGCCCACCTCTGTGCGCGAACTCCCGCCGCCCCCTCGACCACGCCGCGGTCCGGTGCCACCGGCGCCGGACCTGCCCCCGGCCGACCGGCGGCGCTTCTTCAGCCGTATGCGGGAGACGGCCGAGCAGGCCCGCGGCGGTCACGAGTTCCTCTTGCGGCGTCAGGCCCTTTACCTGGCCGGCTTCGATCAGGACGCCGGCACCTCCGAGTGGCTGGCGCACCAGCAGCGGACCGAGCGGCCGGACGACTGGCTGACGCGGTGGCTCAACGCGCGCTCCGCGGCCGCCGTGGCCGCGCGCCAGGGCGACCGGGACCGCATGGGCCACTTCATCGGCCGCACCCTGGGCGACGACGACCGGGCGGAGGCGGCGAACCTGAACTACTGGGCCTACTGGGTCGGGGAGTCCGCGCACGTCCAGCTGTCGGACGACTTCATCGGCGAGACGGCGCCCGGGCCATGGCACGGCGACCGGCTCATGGCCCATCTGGTCCGCGGCCTCACGCCGCGGCACGGCTTCTTCGATCTCAACGTCCATACGCTGTGGACGCTGCTCGCCGCCCGCCCGAACCTGCTGCGCGCACGGTCGGCCGCCGAGCGGACCCTGCGCGAACGCCTGCCGGTGCTGTTGGATGACTCCGGGCTGTCGCCGCAGGCTCGGCGGGAGCTGGAGGGCATCCGGTACGCGATCCGCCTCGCCGAGGCGTGAAAGGGGACATCCGTGGGTGACCAGGACCTGACCGACGTGGCCCACTTCCTGTGGGAGGCCGGCACATTGAAGGCGGCCCGGCGAACGGGCTGGTGGATGGCGGGTGTCCGGGACCCCGAGAGCGTCGCCGAACACGCGTGGCGGACGTCCGTCATCGCCTCGGTCATCGCCACCCTGGAGGGCGCCGACGCCGCGAGGGCCGCGCACTTGGCGGTCTGGCACGACTCGCAGGAGACACGTACGGGAGACGTGAACCACCTGGGAAAGAAGTACGCGGAACCCGGTGACCCGGTGGCGGTCACGGCGGACCAGACGGCCGGCATGCCCGAGGTACTGCGCTCCGCGGTCCGTGCGGTCGTCGCCGAGTACGAGGCCCGGGAGACGCCGGAGGCCATCTGCGCGCGTGACGCCGACAAGCTGGAGTGCATGTTGCAGGGGCTGGAGTACAAGGCCCAGGGGTACGAGGCCGCCCGGCGCTGGGTCGACAACAGCCGGGCGCGGATCGTCACCGAGTCCGGCCGGCTGCTCGCCGACCAACTGCTGGCCCAGGCACCGCTCGACTGGCTGCGCGCGGCCATGGGTGAGCGCGGCTGACCTGGCTGCCGCCGGTGGGCGCGGCGTCCTGGCGGAACACGGGCGCGTCCGGATCATCGGGCGGGGCCTGGGACTGTACCCGGAGGGGCAGGTCTGCCCGCTGCGGCTGTCTGCCCCGTCCCGTTCGTCCTTCCCGGCAGAGCCGGTAGGCCCGACCTCTTCGACGGCCCCTGAACGCGATCAAGGCCTGACCCGTTTCCACAGGCCAGACCTTGATCGATCAGGGTGAGTGACGGGACTTGAACCCGCGACTTCCTGGACCACAACCAGGTGCTCTACCAGCTGAGCTACACCCACCATGACCGGCGCTGGGATTCCGTTGGTTTCCCTGACCGGCCGAGAAAAAGTGTACAGGGTCCGAAGGGGTGCTCGCGCCCGCGTTCCGCGGCGCCCCTTCCGGAGGTGGCCCGAGGGGCTCCGGCCCGCCTACTGAGCAGGCAGGACGTGCTTGGCGGCGATCGCCTTCGCGGTGTCGGAGTCGGGGCCCGGCTGGGGGACGAAGACCGCCTCCCGGTAGTAGCGCAGCTCGGCGATGGACTCGCGGATGTCGGCGAGCGCGCGGTGGTTGCCGTTCTTCTCGGGGCTGTTGAAGTACGCCCGGGGGTACCAGCGGCGAGCCAGTTCCTTGATCGAGGACACGTCGACGATGCGGTAGTGGAGGTAGTCCTCCAGGGTCGGCATGTCGCGGAGCAGGAAGCCGCGGTCGGTGCCGACGGAGTTCCCGCACAGCGGGGCCTTGCCGGGCTCCTTGACGTGCTCCTTCACATAAGCCAGGACCCGCTCCTCGGCGTCGGCGAGCGTCGTGCCGTGCTCCAGTTCGGCGAGCAGGCCGGAGGCGGTGTGCATCTGCCGCACCACCTCCGGCATGGTCTCCAGCGCCCGGTCCGGCGGACGGATGACGATGTCCACGCCGTCACCGAGGATGTTCAGCTCCGAGTCGGTGACGAGGGCGGCCACCTCGATGAGCGCGTCGTCGGACAGCGAGAGGCCGGTCATCTCGCAGTCGATCCACACCATGCGATCGTTCATGCGAACACCCTACGGCCGGTGCCCGCCGTGCAGGCCCCCGGTGCCGGTGCGGCCCGCACGCCGGCACCGGGGGCGACGGCGCTCAGGGCGCGCTGCGCTGGCCCGGCAGGCTCGGGCGGGGCCCCGCGTACGCCTCGCGGCCGGTCTCGCGGCCCGGCTCGGCGGGCGACACGGTGGCGGCCGGCAGGGCGGGAGCGGTCCGGCGGTGCTGGTACGGGACCGGGCTCTCCGGGTGCAGCGCGGCGGGCTGCGGCTGGCCGCCCGGGTCGGACGGGACCGGGGGCCGCGCCTCGGCGCTCTCCGCCGGGCGGTCGCCCTGCGGACGGCGGGCCCGGTAGGCGGCGCGGTACGCGGCCGGCGAGGAGCCGAGCTGGCGGCGGAAGTGCCCGCGCAGCGCCACCGGCGAGCGGAAGCCGCAGCGGCCGGCGACCTCGTCCACCGAGTAGTCCGACGTCTCCAGCAGGCGCTGGGCCTGCAGGACGCGCTGGGTGATCAGCCACTGGAGCGGGGCCGAGCCCGTCAGTGAGCGGAAGCGGCGGTCGAACGTACGGCGGCTCATGTACGCGCGGGCGGCCAGCGTCTCCACGTCGAACTGCTCGTGGAGGTGCTCCAGCGCCCAGGCGACGACCTCGGCGAGCGGGTCGGCGCCGATCTCCTCGGGTAAAGACCGGTCCAGGTACCGTTCCTGGCCGCCGCTGCGGCGCGGGGGCACCACCAGCCGGCGGGCCAGCGCGCCGGCCGCCTCGTTGCCGTGGTCGGTGCGCACGATGTGCAGACACAGGTCGATGCCGGCCGCGGTGCCCGCCGAGGTCAGCACGTCACCGTCGTCGACGAACAGCTCGCGCGGGTCGACGTGCACCGACGGGTAGCGCTTGGCGAGCGTCGGCGCGTACATCCAGTGCGTGGTGGCGGGGCGGCCGTCCAGCAGCCCCGCCGCGGCCAGCACGAACGCGCCCGTGCACAGGCCGACGATGCGCGCCCCCTCCTCATGGGCCCGCCGCAGCGCGTCCAGCGCCTCGGCGGGCGGTGGTGAGGTGATCGACCGCCAGGCGGGCACCACCACGGTGCCGGCCCGCGAGATCGCCTCCAGCCCTTGCGGCGCGGTCAGTTCCAGGCCCCCCGTGGTCCGCAGCGGGCCCTCCTCACCGGCGCAGACCAGCAGCCGGTAGCGCGGCACCCCGGCGTCCTGCCGGTCGATGCCGAACACCGACAGCGGTATGGAACTTTCGAAGATGGGGCCGCCGCTGAACAGCAGCACCGCGACGATCTCCTTGCGGCGTCGCCCGGACAGCTTCCGGGTCGCGGCTTCCGGCGCGGCAGTGGAGTCGTGGCTCATACTGCTAAGCCCCCCTCGGTGGTCGCGGCGCCCTGGTCCCTTCGGGTCTGTCGCTCCAACACGTTTCCCCTCGGTCCTGCACGAGTCCCCCGCCGTAGACAGTCAAGATCGAATCTACTGTGTCCCGTCGCGCCTCAGTGGCCGGTTCGGCACTCGGGACATTGTCGACATGGCAACTTGGCGTGAAGCATTCGATCACGAAGCGTTGCACTCCCGGGCGTCGCAGGGAAGTGCGCCTCGTCGCGGTGGCCAATCCCCGTAGGGTGCGCACGGCCGCCGAGACCCTTTCCGTGCAGGTGGAACGGCTATCGGGGGGTGGTGTGGGGCGAGGATGCGCCATAGGCAGAAGTTGGCCGAAAAGAGGTGGGCGGGTGCATGAAAACCGGTCAGCCAACCGGTGTATTTCTCCCGCCGCCCCGCCCGCCCCCGCGCGCCCCCGACCCGTCACTGTCCTCCGTACGGGGGAACGGCGGGCCGGCCGCCGGCCGGCGCGGCGGCGGCCGGCGGACCCCGGTGGAGGACAGGCGTGCTTCCCGGGGATGGTCCACCGGAGTCCACCGCGTGCCGGGCGGGGCGGTCGCGTCGGGTCAGGTACCCGCCCCGGCCATGTGTACGGGGGGCGTACGCGCGCGTGAATCCCGTGCGAACCGCCTGTACAGCGCAGCAACCATTGCGTAACGGGCGCCCCCTCGTGCATGCTCCGGGGAACCCCGGCGGGGGAGCCCGCCGGAAATGGCGAAGGAGGCGTGCCGCCGTACCCTTGGGGGTATGGCCTTGGGAAGATGATTCCCGGACACAGCTCCGCCGCACACTGTCGGCCCACCTAAAAAGGATCACGACGCCGAGACAGCCATGGCCGGTCACGAATTCTTCGAACCAGCGGACCGCAAGCGGCCGGTCGCCGAACCGACGGCGGCCGATCCCCTGGCGGAGCCCGAGCCGCGCCACGCGTGCGACCCCGCCTTCAAGCACGGCGTCGTCGTGGGCTTCGACGGCTCCACGTCCAGTGAACGCGCCCTCGCGTACGCCATCGGTATGGCACGACGGCTGGCGCAGGGCCTGATCATCGTCCACGTGGCCAACCGGCTGCCCACCACCGTCTGGGCGGGCTGCGAGCCGCCCGTCTTCGTGGACGTGCCGGACCACCGCACCGAGGTGCTGGGCCTGGAGCTGGCCTGCGCGGACTACCTCGCCGAGGTGCCGTGGATCCTCGTCGAGCGCGGCGGCGACATCTGCCACGAACTCGAGGAAGTGGGACGGGAGTACGAGGCCGACGCGATCGTCGTGGGCTCCACCCACGGGCTCGTCGGACGCATCTTCGGCTCCGTCGCCGGGCGGCTCGCCAAGCGGGCCCAGCGGCCCGTGGTGGTCATCCCCTAGGCGGGACGGACGACGGCCCCCGGCCTGTGCCGACGCACACGCGGGGGGCCGTTTCGTACGGGTCCTACTCCACCGTCACCGACTTGGCCAGGTTGCGGGGCTTGTCGATGTCCCGGCCCAGCGCCAACGCCGTGTGGTAGGCGAGGAGTTGGAGGGGGATGCCCATGAGGATGGGGTCCAGCTCGTCCTCGTTCTTCGGGACGACGACGGTGTGGTCGGCCTTCTCCTGCCGCTGGTGGGCGACGGCGAGGATGCGGCCGCTGCGGGCCTTGATCTCCTCCATCGCGGCGCGGTTCTTCTCCAGCAGGTCGTCGTCCGGCACGATCGCGACCGTGGGCAGGGCCGGCTCGATCAGGGCGAGCGGGCCGTGCTTCAGCTCGGAGGCCGGGTACGCCTCGGCGTGGATGTAGGAGACCTCCTTGAGCTTCAGGGACGCCTCGCGGGCCACCGGGTAGCCCCGGACGCGGCCGATGAAGAGCATCGAGCGGGCCTCGGCGTACTCGGCGGCCAGCTTCTTGATCTCCTCCTCCTGCTCCAGCATCTTGGAGATCTGCGCGGGCAGCTTGCGCAGGCCCTCGATGATCCGCTTGCCGTCCCGGACGGAGAGGTCGCGGGTGCGGCCGAGGTGCAGGGCGAGCAGCGCGAAGGCCACCGTGGTGTTGGTGAAGCACTTGGTGGAGACCACGCAGACCTCGGGCCCGGCGTGCACGTACATGCCGCCGTCCGCCTCGCGGGCGATGGCCGAGCCGACCACGTTGACGATGCCGAGGACCCGGGCGCCCTTGCGCTTCAGCTCCTGCACGGCGGCGAGCACGTCGTACGTCTCACCGGACTGGGAGACGGCGACGTACAGCGTGTCGGGGTCGACGACGGCGTTGCGGTAGCGGAACTCGGAGGCCGGCTCCGCGTCCGCGGGGATGCGGGCCAGCTCCTCGATCATCTGGGCGCCGATCATGCCCGCGTGGTACGAGGTGCCGCAGCCCAGGATCTTGACGCGGCGGATCAGCCGGGCCTCGCGGGCGTCCAGGTTCAGCCCGCCCAGGTGCACCGTGGAGAAGCGGTCGTCGATCCGGCCGCGCAGGACGCGGTCCACGGCCTCGGCCTGCTCGTGGATCTCCTTGTGCATGTAGGTGTCGTGGCCGCCCATGTCGTAGGAGGCCGCCTCCCACTCCACGGTGGTCGGCTCGGCGGTGGTGCGGGTGCCCTCGGTGGTGTACGTGCGGAAGTCGTCCGCCTTGAGGGTGGCCATCTCGCCGTCGTCGAGGGTGACTATCTGCCGGGTGTGGGTGACCAGCGCGGCGATGTCGGAGGCGACGAACATCTCCTTCTCGCCGATGCCGAGGACGACCGGGGAGCCGTTGCGTGCCACCACGATGCGGTCGGGGAAGTCGGCGTGCATCACGGCGATGCCGTAGGTGCCCTCGATGACGCGGAGCGTCTCGCGGACCTTGTCCTCCAGCTTCTCGGCGGCCGAGCGCGCGATGAGGTGGACGAGGACCTCGGTGTCGGTCTCGGAGAGGAACTCGACGCCGTCCGCCTCCAGCTTGCGGCGCAGCTCGGCGGCGTTGTCGATGATGCCGTTGTGCACGACCGCGACCTTCTGGTCGGCGGACATGTGGGGGTGGGCGTTGAGGTCGGAGGGGGCGCCATGGGTGGCCCAGCGGGTGTGGGCGATGCCGGTGGTGCCCTTGAACCGCGCCGGGACCCTGGCCTCCAGGTCACGGACCCGGCCCTTGGCCTTGACCATCCTCAGGCCGGCCGACTTCGGGGACGTCACGACGATGCCCGCCGAGTCGTAGCCCCGGTACTCCAGGCGCTGGAGGCCCTCCAGCAGCAGGGGCGCCACGTCGCGCTTCCCGATGTATCCGACGATTCCGCACATGTAGGTGGTGTTCCTCAGCCGTAGACGATGCGGCGCAGCTGGCGGAGGCTCAGCTCCGGTGGCGCGACCGCGCGGTAGGTGAGCTCCGCCCTGATCCGTTCGAAGATCGACGCGTTCACCAGGCCCTGGGCCTGGAGTTCGCGGTGGCGGCGACGGACGTACTCCTCGGTCGTCTCGTCGAAGTAGGCGAGCACGTCCTGGACCACGCGCAGCGCCTCGCCCCGGCTCAGGGGCGTGGACCGCGTCAGATGATCAACAAGTTCGTCGTGCACTCGCTAGATCCTGGGGGACGGCGGACGCTCACGCAACAAACCTGCCCGAAATCGGGCAAGAGCCTGTTGAAACTCTCATGGGAGGCTGTTCGCCGCCTGTCCATGCGGTGGCCGGAAACCCGTTGCCTCGGGAGACGAGTTTCAGACGCCATGGACATTCCTCGTATGGGCGTTCCGGAGAAGCTGGCCGACCGGATGAGCATGGCCGAGCAGCACGAGTACCTGCGCGCCAGGTTCTCGCGCCGCACGGTGATGCGGGGCGGCGCGGTCACGCTCGGTGCCGTCACGGGCGGCGCGTTCGTGGCCGGCGGCACCGCGCGGGCGGCCGTGCCGACGCAGAAGACCGGACACACCGACACGGTCGACGGCGCCCTGGTCGCCCCCTTCGGCCGCCACCTCGCCTACGGCAACGACCCGCGCACCGAGATGACCGTCTCCTGGCAGGTGCCCGTCGCCGTCAGGAAGCCGTTCATCCGGATCGGCGCCCACCCCTGGGACCTCTCCCGCAAGATCGACGCCGAGGTGCGCGCCCTGCACACCCCGGCCGGTGTCGGCGCGAGCGGCGACCACACCCAGTACTACCTGCACGCCAGGCTCACCCGCCTCAAGCCAGGCCGCACCTACTACTACGGGGTCGGCCACGCCGGCTTCGACCCGGCCGCGGCCCACCTCGCGGGCACCCTCGGCACCTTCACCACCGCCCCCGCCAAGGCCGAGCCGTTCACCTTCACCGCCTTCGGCGACCAGGGCGTCAGCTACCACGGCCTCGCCAACGACGCCCTGATCCTCGCCCAGAACCCGGCCTTCCACCTGCACGCCGGCGACATCGCCTACGGCGACCCGGCCGGCCAGGGCAAGGCCACCGACACCGGCTTCGACTCCCGCGTCTGGGACCAGTTCCTGCACCAGACCGAGTCCGTCGCCAAGCAGGTCCCGTGGATGGTGGCGTACGGCAACCACGACATGGAGGCCTGGTACTCGCCCAACGGCTACGGCGGTGAGGAGGCCCGCTGGGAACTGCCCACCGACGGCCCCGACAGGACGAACCTCCCCGGCGTCTACTCCTTCGTGCACGGCAACACGGCCGTCATCTCGCTCGACGCCAACGACATCTCCTTCGAGATCCCCGCCAACCTCGGTATCTCCGGCGGCACCCAGACGACCTGGCTGGAGCGGAAGCTGAAGGCGTACCGGGCGGACCGGGACATCGACTTCATCGTCGTCTTCTTCCACCACTGCGCCTACTGCACCTCCACCGCCCACGCCTCCGAGGGCGGCGTACGGAACGAATGGGTGCCGCTGTTCGAGAAGTACACCGTCGACCTGGTCATCAACGGCCACAACCACGTCTACGAGCGCACCGACGTCATCAAGGGCGGCGAGGTGTCCAGGGAACTGCCGATCGGCGGCACCGCCCACCCCGAGACCGACGGCGTCGTCTACGTCACCGCGGGCGCGGCGGGCAAGAGCCTGTACGCGTTCAGCGCCGGCCAGTCCTACGAGGGCCACGAGAAGGAGAACGACGCGGTGTCGTCGTTCGTCTGCGTCGAGGGCGGCAAGCAGAGCGAGACCGTCGCCTGGTCGCGGGTGCGCTACCTCGACTACTCCTTCCTGCGGGTGGACGTCACCCCGGCCGCCAAGGGCCGCACGGCCACCCTCACGGTCCGGGGCATCGCCGAGACCGGCGAGCAGGTCGACCACTTCACGCTGGCCCGCCGGGCGCAGTAGCCCGCCCGCGCGGACGACGCGTGTTCACCCCGCCCCCCACGGGTCCTCGAAGAGGCGGCCCGGGAGGGCGGCGAGGCCCCCCGGCCGCCCCCTCGATCGGTGGTGCGGGCCGGGGTCAGCCGACCTTCTTCGCCTTCTCGATGGCCTCGGCGAGGTTCGTCAGCAGCGGCGTGCACTTGGCGTAGGACAGGATCGGCTCGGGGGAGCGGGGGATGACCTGGCCGGCCTTGACCGCGGGCAGCTTCTTCCAGGTGCCCTCGGTGATGTCGGCGGGCTGGATGGTCGAGGAACGGTCGTCCATGATGATCACGTCGGCCGGGTACTTGTCGACGTTCTCCCAGCTCAGCGACTCGAACCAGCCGCCGGTCGCCTTCTTGGCGGCCTCCGGGGGCTCCACGAAGTTCACACCGAGGGCCTTGAAGTACTCCAGGTCCACGGAGAGGTCGGTGCCGGAGACGTAGAACAGGTCGGCGCTCGCGGAACCGGCCAGCACCCTGATCTCGGGGCGGGCCTTGGCGGCCGCGCGGAGCCGCTCGGCGGCGGCCTCGAAGTCCTTCTTCGCCTGGACGGTCTTCGCGGCCTTCATGTCGGCGCCCAGCGACCCGGCCAGCTCCCACATGCGCTGCAGGGGCTGGGTGAGCTGCCGGTCGAAGACGGAGACCGCGACGCTCGGCGCCAGCTTGGCGATCTTGTCCTTGGACTCCTCGGGGACCGACCACAGGGTGCCCGCGTCGTCGAACGTCGTGGTGATCAGCACCTCGGGGGCGAGGGCGGCGTACTTCTCGACGTTGAGCTGCCCCCAGGCGTTGCCGAGGACGGTGACCGCGCTGACGTCCATGTCGCCGGCCTGGACGTCGGGCTTGCCGTCCTTGGTCGTCGTCGGGCCGAAGACGCCCTTGACCCGCACGCCGTAGTCGTAGAGGGCGGCGGCGACGCCGGTGAAGGCGACGATGCTCGTGGGCACCTCGTCGAGCTTCACCGTCGTACCGCGGTCGTCCTTGAACGACCACGGGCCGGACCCCCCGGCGGACCCGCCGTCCGAGGAGCCGCCGCTCTTGTCGTCGCCGCAGGCCGCGAGGGCGGCACCGAGGCCGAGGGCGCCGCCGGCCGCGAGGAGGCCGCGACGGGTCGGGTGGGTGGCTCTGGCGTTGGACATGCGTGGCTGCCTTCGAACGGGGCGGAACGTCCGCCGGACAATTCGAAGGTAGGTTAGCCTAACCTCAGATCACGTCCAGGTTCCGGGGTTTTCCGGCCTCCGTGCTCAGCTCACCAGGCCCAGCTCCCGGGCGATCAGCATCCGCTGGACCTCGCTGGTGCCCTCGCCGATCTCCAGGATCTTGGAGTCCCGCCACATGCGGGCGACCGGGTACTCGTTCATGAAACCGTACCCGCCGTGGATCTGGGTGGCGTCCCGCGCGTTGTCCACCGCGACGGTCGAGGAGTACAGCTTCGCCAGCGCCGCCTCCTTCTTGAACGGCTCGCCCGCCACCA
Organism: Streptomyces griseoviridis; assembly: GCA_014649155.1. Taxonomy (GTDB): domain Bacteria; phylum Actinomycetota; class Actinomycetes; order Streptomycetales; family Streptomycetaceae; genus Streptomyces; species Streptomyces griseoviridis. The sequence goes on from BMSM01000012.1 coordinate 174,702, forward strand.
GCCGGGAGGCCGCGTCCCGCCAGGCGAGGCGGGCGGTGTGCGCCTTCATCTCCATGTCCGCGATCTTGAACTGGACCGCCTGGTTGGCGCCGATGGGCCGGCCGAAGGCGTGCCGCTCCTTGGCGTAGCGCACCGACTCGTCCACACAGCCCTGGGCCAGCCCGGTGGCCAGCGCCGCGATCGCGATCCGGCCCTCGTCCAGGATGCGCAGGAACTGGGCGTAGCCGCGGCCCTCTTCGCCCAGCAGGTTGGCGGCCGGCACCCGGACGTCGTCGAAGGACAGCTCCCGGGTGTCGGAGGCGTTCCAGCCGACCTTGGAGTACGGCGGGGCGACGGTGAAGCCGGGCGTGCCCGACGGCACGATGATCGCGGAGATGCGGGGGGAGCCGTCCGGCTTGCGCCCGGTGACGGCGGTGACGGTGACCAGGCCGGTGATGTCGGTACCGGAGTTGGTGATGAAGCACTTGGTCCCGTTGATCACCCACTCGCCGCGCGTCTCGTCGAGGCGGGCCGTCGTCCGGGTCGCGCCCGCGTCCGAGCCGCCGTCCGGCTCGGTCAGCCCGAAGGCGCCGAGGACCTCCCCGGAGCAGAGCTTCGGCAGCCAGGTCCGCTTCTGCTCCTCGGTGCCGAAGAGGTGGACCGGCATGGCGCCCAGCGAGACGCCCGCCTCCAGGGTGATGGCCACCGAGGAGTCGACCCGGGCCAGCTCCTCCAGGGCGACGCCGAGGGCGAGGTAGTCGCCGCCCATCCCGCCGTACTCCTCGGGGAAGGGCAGCCCGAACAGGCCCATGCGGCCCATCTCGCGGACGATCTCGTAGGGGAACTCGTGCCGCTCGTAGAGGTCGCCGATCGTCGGGGCGACGACGTCGTGGGCGAACGCGGCGACGGTGCGGCGCAGTTCGTCCAGTTCGGGGGAGAGCCGGTGGTCCATGGCGGTCACTGCTCCTGGTGGTGCGTCGGGGAGAGGGCGCGGACGGTGCGGGAGGGGCTCGGCCGGTTCAGGTGCGCGGCCATCCAGACGCTGGTGGCGACGAGGCGGTCGAGGTCGACGCCGGTCTCGACGCCGAGGCCGCGCAGCATCCACACCAGGTCCTCGGTGGCGAGGTTGCCGGTGGCGGACTTGGCGAACGGGCAGCCGCCGAGGCCGCCGGCGGAGGCGTCGACGGTGGTGACGCCGCGCTGGAGGGCGGCGAGGGTGTTGGCCAGGGCCTGCCCGTAGGTGTCGTGGAAGTGGACGCCGACCGCGTCCACCGGGACGCCCTGGCCGGTCAGTTCGTCCAGCAGGGCGGTGACGTGGCCGGGCGTGGCCACCCCGATGGTGTCGCCGAGGCTCAGCTCGTCGCAGCCGAGGTCCAGCAGGGCCCGGCAGACCCTGACCACCCGGGGGACGGGGACGGCGCCCTCCCAGGGGTCGCCGAAGCACATCGACAGATAGCCGCGCACGTGCACCCCGGCGGCCTTCGCGCGGGCCACCACCGGCGCGAACATGGCCAGCGACTCGTCCACCGTGCGGTTCAGGTTGGCCTTGGCGAAGGACTCGGTGGCGCTGGCGAACACGGCGACGCGGCGGGCGCCGAGGGCGAGCGCGCGGTCCAGGCCGCGCTCGTTGGGCACGAGGACCGGGAGCGCCACCGGGAGGGCGGCCACCTGCGGGAACAGCTCCTCGGCGTCGGCGAGCTGGGGCACCCACTCCGGGTGGACGAAGCTGGTCGCCTCGACGGTGGTGAGCCCCGCTTCGGCCAGGCGGCGCACGAAGTCGGCCTTGACGGCCGTGGGCACGGTCGCCTTCTCGTTCTGGAGGCCGTCGCGGGGGCCGACCTCGTGGATGCGGACCCGGGCGGGCAGCCCGGGGATCGGGACCTGCATGGGCAGGGTCATGGGGTGTCCTCCGCGGGGGCGATGACGGCCAGCACCTGGTCCATGGCGACGGCGGTGCCGGGGGTGACGTCGAGGGCGGTGACCGTGCCGGCGTGCGGGGCGGAGATGACGTGCTCCATCTTCATCGCCTCGACGACCAGCAGGCTCTGCCCGGCGGTCACCTCGTCGCCGACGGCGGCCTTCACCACCGTCACCGTCCCCGGCATGGGCGCGGTGAGCGAGTCGGCGCCCGCCTGCGCCGCGCGGGTCAGGGAGGCGGCCACGGGATCGTGGTCGCGGACCTGCCAGGCGTCGCCGTCCCGGCCGAGCCAGTCGCCGGCCCGGTGGAAGGTGTGCCGGACGCCGTCCAGGGTGACGGTGACGGTGTCGGCGGTGACGGTGTGGGTGCCGCGCGGGGTGTACTCGACCGGGTCGGTCACCTTCAGGTGGAAGGAGGCGGGTGCCGGTTCGCCGCCCAGCCGCCACCCGCTCGGCACCGCGAACGGGTCCGTCCAGCCGCCGCCCTTCGGGGTCAGCGCGTCCAGCCGTACGGCCGCCGCCGCCTCGTACACCTCCTCGGGGACGCCGTCCGCGACCAGGCCGGCCACCTCCCGCTCCACCAGCCCGGTGTCCAGCTCGCCCGCCACGACCGCAGGATGGGCCAGCAGCCGCCGCAGGAACCCGGCGTTGGTGGGCACGCCCAGTGTCACCGTCTCCGCGAGCGCCGCGCGCAGCTTGCGCAGGGCCGTCTCCCGGTCCGGGCCGTACGCGATCACCTTGGCGAGCATCGGGTCGTAGCGGCTGCCGACCTCGGTGCCCTCGCTCAGCCCGGAGTCGGTGCGCACGCCCTCGCCCTCCGGCTCGCGCAGCCGCAGCACCGTGCCGCCGGTCGGCAGGAAGCCCCGCGCGGGGTCCTCGGCGCTCAGCCGGGCCTCCACCGCGTGCCCGGTGAGCCGGACGTCGGCCTGGCCGAAGCCGAGCTTCTCCCCGGCCGCGACCCTCAGCTGCCACTCCACCAGGTCCAGGCCGGTGACGAACTCGGTGACCGGGTGCTCCACCTGGAGCCGGGTGTTCATCTCCATGAAGTAGTACGACGACGGATCGGTGCCCGGCACGATGAACTCCACCGTGCCCGCGCCCCGGTAGCCGCAGGAACGGGCCGCCTGCACGGCCGCCTCGCCCATCGCCGCGCGGGTCGCCTCGTCCAGGAGCACGCTGGGCGCCTCCTCGACGACCTTCTGGTGCCGGCGTTGCAGGGAGCACTCGCGCTCCCCGAGGTGGACGACGTGGCCGTGGGCGTCGGCGAGCACCTGGATCTCGATGTGCCGGGGCCGGTCGACCCACCGCTCCACCAGCAGCGTGTCGTCGCCGAAGGAGGCGCGGGCCTCGCGGCGGGCCGCGGCGATCTCCTCGTCCAGCACGGCCAGGTCCCGCACCAGCCGCATGCCCTTGCCGCCGCCGCCCGCCGACGGCTTGAGCAGCACGGGAGCGCCCAGCGCGCGGGCCGCCCGCGCGAGATCGGGGTCCCGTCCGCCGGGGACCACGGGGACGCCGGCCGCCGCGACCGTCTCCTTGGCCCGGATCTTGTCGCCCATCAGGGCGATCGCGTCGGCGGGCGGCCCGATGAAGACGAGGCCCGCCTCCGCGCACGCACGCGCGAAGGCCGCGTTCTCCGCGAGGAAGCCGTACCCCGGGTGCACGGCCTGCGCGCCGGTCCGCTCGGCCGCCGCCAGCAGCCGCTCGGCGGACAGATAGCTCTCGGCGGCCGGCGCCGGGCCGATCCGTACGGCCTCGTCGGCCTCCCGGACGTGCCGGGCGCCGGCGTCCGCGTCGGAGAAGACGGCCACCGACCGCACGCCCAGCGCGCGGAGCGTACGGATCACCCGGACGGCGATCTCGCCCCGGTTGGCCACGAGCACGGTGTCGAACATCGCTGAACTCCCCCTCACATCCGGAAGACGCCGAACCGCGGCTCGCCGAGGGGCGCGCCCGCGCAGGCGGTCAGGGCCAGGCCCAGCACCTGCCGGGTCTCCAGGGGGTCGATGACCCCGTCGTCCCACAGGCGGGCGGTCGCGTAGTAGGCGTTGCCCTGCCGCTCGTACTGCGCGCGGACCGGTGCCTTGAACGCCTCTTCCTCCTCGGCCGGCCACTCCTCGCCGCGCGCCTCCGACTGGTCCCGCTTGACGGTCGCCAGCACCGAGGCGGCCTGCTCGCCGCCCATCACGGAGATCTTGGCGCCGGGCCACATCCACAGGAAACGGGGCGAGTAGGCCCGGCCGCACATCGAGTAGTTCCCGGCGCCGTACGAGCCGCCGATGACCACGGTCAGCTTCGGTACGCGGGTGCAGGCCACCGCCGTGACCATCTTGGCGCCGTGCTTGGCGATGCCGCCCGCCTCGTAGTCCCGGCCGACCATGAACCCGGAGATGTTCTGGAGGAAGACCAGGGGGATGCCGCGCTGGTCGCACAGCTCGATGAAGTGGGCGCCCTTCTGGGCGGACTCGGAGAACAGGATGCCGTTGTTCGCGACGATGCCGACCGGGTGGCCGTGCAGGTGGGCGAAGCCCGTCACCAGGGTCTGCCCGAACTCCGCCTTGAACTCCGCGAACCGCGAGCCGTCCACCAGCCGCGCGATGACCTCCCGCACGTCGTAGGGCGTGCGCGAGTCGGCGGGCACCACCCCGTACAGCCCGTACGGGTCCGCCTTCGGCTCGACGACCGGGCGCACCCGCCACGGCGGCGCCCCGCGCGCGGGCAGCGTCTCCACGATGGTCCGCACGATCCGCAGCGCGTGCGCGTCGTCCTCCGCGAGGTGGTCGGCGACGCCGGACACGCGCGCGTGGACCTCGCCGCCGCCCAGCTCCTCCGCCGTCACCACCTCGCCGGTGGCGGCCTTCACCAGCGGCGGCCCGCCCAGGAAGATCGTGCCCTGGCCGCGCACGATCACCGCCTCGTCGCTCATCGCCGGGACGTAGGCCCCGCCGGCCGTGCAGGAGCCGAGGACGGCGGCGATCTGCGGGACGCCCGCGGCGGACATCCGCGCCTGGTTGTAGAAGATCCGGCCGAAGTGGTCCCGGTCCGGGAAGACCTCGTCCTGCATCGGCAGGAAGGCGCCGCCCGAGTCGACCAGGTACAGGCACGGCAGCCGGTTCTCCAGGGCGACCTCCTGGGCGCGCAGGTGCTTCTTCACCGTCATCGGGTAGTACGTGCCGCCCTTGACCGTGGCGTCGTTGGCCACGATCACGCACTCCCGGCCGCTGACCCGCCCGATCCCGGCGATCACCCCGGCGGCCGGGGCCTGCCCGTCGTACATCCCCTCCGCGGCGAGCGGCGCCAGCTCCAGGAACGGCGAGCCCGGGTCCAGGAGCCGGTCCACGCGCTCGCGCGGCAGCAGCTTGCCGCGCGCGGTGTGCCGGGCGCGGGCCCGCTCGCCGCCGCCGAGCCGGGCCGCCGCGAGCCTGCCGCGCAGCTCCTCGACGAGGGCGCGCTGCGCCTGCTCGTTGGCCCGGAAGGACTCCGACGCGGGGTCGGCCGCGGTGGTCAGCTCCGGCGCCTCTTCGTGCATCTCGCGCTCCCTTGTTAATGAGCGTTAACACGTATGTCCCACAGGTTAACGACCGCTAACCCCCCTGTCTAGAATCGTCTCCATGGCCACCAGAACCGACGCCCCCACCCGCCGTGAGCAGATCCTCAAGGAGGCCGCCCGGCTCTTCGCCGAGCGCGGGTTCCACGGGGTGGGGGTCGACGAGATAGGGGCTGCGGTCGGCATCAGCGGGCCGGGGCTGTACCGGCACTTCGCCGGCAAGGACGCGATGCTCGCCGAGCTGCTGGTCGGCATCAGCGGTCAGCTCCTCACGGGGGCGAGGCGGCGCGTGGCGGAGGCCGGTGACGCGGCCCCCGATGCGCTCCTCGACTCGCTCATCGAGGGCCATATCGACTTCGCGCTCGACGACCGCCCGCTCATCACCCTGCACGACCGCGAGCTGGACCGCCTCCCGGGCGGCGACCGCAAGCTGGTGCGCCAGCTCCAGCGGCAGTACGTCGAGCTGTGGGTCGAGGTGGTCCGCCGGCTCTACCCCGCCCTCGCCGAGCCGGCCGCCCGCGCGACGGTCCACGCGGTCTTCGGCCTCCTGAACTCCACCCCCCACCTGGGCCGCCCCGGCCGCACGGCGACGGCGGAACTGCTGCACCGGATGGCCCGGGGGGCGTTCGCGGCGGCGGTCGGGTAAGGCGGCCCCGGGACGAAGGGGTGACTGGTGAACGCCCGTGCGGTGGCGGGCGGGCCGGTCGCCGGACGGTGGCCCGGCCGAGCCGCCGGGGCCGGGCGGGTGCTGGACCGTCCCGGCCCGGTGAAGACGGTGAACGCGGTGGCGGACGCGCTCGCGGGTCCGGGGGCCGGTCCGGTCCGGTCCGCGGTGAGCTTTCCGCCGGAAGCGCGTGACGAGCGTTACCCGCGACCGTGTCTGGACGGGTGTCCCTACTCGCCGGTACCGTGAGGTCTGAGCAAGCGCTTAGATACGTACCCGTGGAGGTGGGCGCCCGTGCGCCGTACGGTGTTCAACGAGGATCACGAGGCGTTCCGGGAGACCCTGCGCGCCTTCATCGAGGCCGAGGTCGTGCCGGAGTACGACAAGTGGTTCACCGAGGGCATCGTGCCCCGTGAGTTCTACTACAAGCTCGCCGAGCTGGGCCTCTTCGGCATCAACGTGCCGGAGGAGTTCGGCGGCGCCGGGCTGGAGAGCCACAAGTTCGAGGCGGTCCAGTACGAGGAGACCGCCCGCGCGGGCGTCACCTTCGGCGGGTCCGGCGTGCACGTGCTGCTCGCCCTGCCGTACATCAAGATGCTCGCCACCGAGGAGCAGAAGAAGCGGTTCCTGCCCAAGTTCGTCTCCGCCGAGGAGATGTGGGCGATCGCGATGACCGAGCCGGGCACCGGCTCCGACCTCGCGGGCATGAAGTCCACCGCCAGGCTCAGCGAGGACGGCACGCACTACGTCCTCAACGGCGCCAAGACCTTCATCACCGGCGGCGTCCACGCCGACCGGGTCATCGTCTGCGCCCGCACCGCCGCGCCGACGGCCGAGGACCGCCGCTACGGCATCTCCCTCTTCGCCGTCGACACCAAGTCCGAGGGCTACTCCGTCGGCCGCAAGCTCGACAAGCTCGGCCTGAAGACCTCCGACACCGCCGAACTGGCCTTCGTCGACGTCAAGGTGCCGGCCGAGGACCTCCTCGGCGAGGAGAACAAGGGCTTCTACTACCTCGGCGCCAACCTGCCCTCCGAGCGCTGGGGCATCGCCTTCGGCGCCTACGCGCAGGCCAAGGCCGCCGTGCGGTTCGCCCAGCAGTACGTCACCGACCGGACCGTCTTCGGCAAGACCGTCGCCAGCTTCCAGAACACCAAGTTCGAACTGGCCGCCTGCCAGGCCGAGGTGGACGCCGCCGAGGCGGTCGCCGACCGCGCCCTGGAGGCCCTGGACGCCGGCGAGCTGACCGCCGCCGAGGCCGCCAGCGCCAAGCTGTTCTGCACCGAGGTCGCCCACCGCGTCATCGACCGCTGCCTCCAGCTGCACGGCGGCTACGGCTACATGAACGAGTACCCGATCGCCCGCCTGTACGCCGACAACCGCGTCAACCGCATCTACGGCGGCACCAGCGAGGTCATGAAGATGATCATCGCGAAGAACATGGGTCTGTAGAACACCCGGGACATGAGCGAGGCACTCGACTCCCTGCTCGATCTGCTCGACCTGGAGCGGATCGAGCAGGACATGTTCCGCGGCCGGTCCCGGTCCGCCGTCGTCCCGCGCGTCTTCGGCGGGCAGGTGGCGGCCCAGGCGATGGTCGCCGCCGGACGCACGGTCCCCGAGGACCGGCACGCCCACTCCCTGCACGCCTACTTCCTGCGCCCCGGCGACCCCGGCGCGCCCATCGTCTACGCCGTCGAACGGCTCCGTGACGGGCGTTCCTTCACCGCCCGCCGGGTCGTCGCCGTCCAGCACGGCGAGCCGATCTTCACCCTGTCGGCGTCCTTCCAGACGTACGAGGAGGGCCTCGACCACCAGGCGCCGATGCCCGCCGCGCCCGACCCGGAGACGCTGCCCACCAACGACGAGCGGCTGCGCGGCTACGCCCACCTGCCCGCCACCACCGTCGACCGGTTCCTGGAGGCACGGGCCGCCGTCGACCTGCGCTACGCCGACGACCCGCCCTACGGCGCCTTCGGCACCCCGCGCGAGGCGCACTCCCAGGTCTGGTTCCGCACCGCCGGCAAACTCGCCGACGACCCCCTCCTGCACGTCGTCCTCGCCACGTACGTCTCCGACATGACCCTGCTCGACTCCGTGCTCCTCGCGCACGGCCGGGGCGGCTGGGCCGTCGGCGACGTGGTCGGCGCCTCGCTGGACCACGCGATGTGGTTCCACCGCCCCTTCCGCGCCGACGAGTGGCTCCTCTACGACCAGCAGTCGCCGTCCGCGTCCGGCGGCCGGGGCCTGGGCCAGGCCCGGATCTACACGCAGGACGGCCGGCTCGCGATCTCGGTGATCCAGGAGGGCGTCGTCCGCGTCCCCCGGGAACACTGAGGGGCATGGACCAGCCCGTACAGGAAGCACCCACGGGCGGCGGCGAATCCACCTCCACGGTGATCGTCGCCGCCCTCGCCAATCTGGGCATCGCCCTCGCCAAGGCGGTCGCCGGCGTGATCAGCGGCTCCAGCGCGATGCTGTCGGAGGCCGCGCACTCGGTCGCCGACACCGTCACCGAGGTGCTGCTGCTGACCTCCCTCAAACGCAGCGTCCGCCCCGCCGACGAGGACCACCCCCTCGGCCACGGCCCCGAGCGGTACATCTGGGCGCTGCTCGCCGCCGTCGCCACCTTCGTCGGCGGCGCCGTCTTCTCCTTCTACGACGGCCTGCACACCCTCGTCCACGGCGAGGAACCCGGCGACCCGCTGGTGGCGTACATCGTCCTGGCCCTCGCCTTCCTGCTGGAGGGCTACTCCCTGCGCACCGGCCTGAAGCAGGCGCGCGGCGAGGCGGCCCGCGCCCGGGTGCCGTTCGGCCGGTACCTGCGCCGCACCCCCGACACCGCCGTCAAGGCCGTGGTCCTGGAGGACTCCGCCGCCCTGATCGGCCTCGTCCTCGCGGCCGGCGGGCTGCTCGGCGGGCAGCTCACCGGCTCCGGGGTGTGGGACGGCGTCGCCTCCCTGTGCATCGGCGCGCTGCTGCTCCACGTCGCCTGGGTGCTGGGCCGGTCCAACGCCGAGTTCCTCATCGGACGCCCGCTGCCCCGCGCCGTACGGGACCGCATCCGGGCCGAACTGCTGGACGAGGAGCACATCGAGGCCGTACTGGAGCTGACCACGCTGGTGCAGGGGCCCCGGGAGGCGCTGGTCGCCGCCAAGGTCGACTTCCGCGACGGGGCGACGGCGACCGAGATCGAGCGGACCTGCGACCGCGCCGAACGGCGGCTGCGGGCCGGGCTGCCGATGGTGCGCCGGGTCTACCTGGACCCGACGCCCGGCCCGTCGGCACGGCGGGAGCACGCACCGGACGCCGCGTGAGCCGCCCCCGGGCGGACGGAGGGACGTCGCGGACACGACCTAGAAGAGCCCCGCCTCCGCCAGCAGATACGCCGTCATCGGATCGTAGAAGCGGGGGCTGAGGACGTGGTCGTCCAGGGGGACCGTGACCTGCACGGTGCCCTCGGCCTCGGCGAGGAACAGCGCCGGGTCGTTGCAGTCGGCGTAGCCGCAGGAGTCGACGCCGTGCTGCCCGGCGTACCCGGCCCAGCCGTGGTCGGCGACGACCAGGTCGGGCAGCGGGCGGCCCTCGCGCTCCAGACCGGTCAGGATCGCCTTCATCGGCTCGCCGGAGTGGGTGTGCCACAGCGTGGCGCCGTGTTCGAGCACCGCCACGTCCGCGAACTGCACCACGTACCCCTCGTCCGTCTGCAACCCCTCCGGGATCACCACGATCTCGCAGCCGGCGGCGCGCAGCGCGGCGGCCGTCGCCCGGTGCACGTCCAGCAGCCCGCCGGGGTGCCCGGTGGCGAACAGCACCCGCTGCGCGCTGTCCGCGGCCTTGCGCAGCCGCCCGGCCAGCCGTTCCAGTCCGGCGACGGTCAGCTCCGGGTCGATGGTGTCCTGCCCGTACCGGTACGCGGCGTCGTCGACGACGCCGACCCGCTCCGCCATCACCGCGAGCACGTCCTGCTCGTCGGTCCAGCGGTCGCCCAGCTCCAGGCCGAGCCAGTAGTTGCGGTCGCCGTTCGCCAGCTTGCGGTAGTGCGAGAGGTTGTTCTCGCGGGGCGTGGCGACGTCGCCCGCGATACGGGTGCGGGCGAGGTGTTCGAGGAGTTCGGCGCGGCTGGGTGTCCCGGGTATCGGCATGCCCCCCATTGTGGGGCAGCCCGCCGCCCGCGTCCCCGCCGTACCGCCCCGCGGGACGCGGTTCACCGCTGCCGCAGCGCGAACCACAGCTCCATCCGCACGTCCGGGTCGTCCAGGTCGGCCCCCAGCAGGGCCGCGCAGCGGGCGATGCGCTGCCGGACGGTGTTGCGGTGCACGCCCAGGGCGACGGCCGTGCGGTCCCAGCCGCCGTGCAGGGACAGCCAGGTCCGCAGGGTCTCGGGCAGCGCCGGGACGGCGGCGACCGGAGCGAGCAGCGCGCGGGCGTACGCGGCGGCCTCGCCGGCCGGGACCAGCGCGGACAGGGCGGGCCGGCCGGTGTGCCGCAGCAGGGGGACGCGGGTGGCGCGGGCGCGGGCCAGCGCGCGGGCCGCCTCGGCGTCGGCGGCCGGCCATCCGGCGGGTTCGGCGGGGGCGCTGACGCCCAGCGTCCAGCCGGGCTGCGGGGCGGGTTCCCGGGCGGCCGGGAGCAGCACGCGGACGACGTCCCCGGCGGGGTCGACCAGCGGTGAGCCGAGGGCGGCGCCCAGCGCGGCGGCCGTCACGGGGTCGGGGGCCGCCGGTCCGGTGGGCCGGGCGTGGACCACGTACCAGAGGGCGGCGGCGCCCCCGTCCGTGCTGTCCCCCGCACCGTCCGTGCGGTCACCCGCCCCGTCCGTGCTGTCCCCCGCACCGTCCGTGCGGTCCCCCGCACCGTCCGTGCGGTCACCCGCACCGTCCGTGCGGTCACCCGCACCGTCGGCGCGGTCACCCGTACCGCCCGTGCCGTCGCCCGTGCCGCCGTCGCCGAGCAGGTGCGCGACCTCGGCCGGGGACGCGCCCAGCAGCAGCCGGACCAGGGCGGTGGTGCGCGGCTCGCCGGGCCGGGAGCCGGGCCGGCCGGTCAGCAGGGTGAGCAGGACGGCGGCGACCGAGGCGATGGTGTGGTCGCCGGACCGGCGCCCCGGCGTGGCGACGCCCAGCACGAGGCCGTCCCGGCCGCCGCCGAGGGCGTACGCGGCCAGGTGCTCGTCCCCGGTCACGGCGGTCGCCGTGGCGGACGGGCTCCGCGCGACCCGGCGGGCCAGCTCCGCCAGCGCCGGGTCCGGAACCTCGGCGGTGCCGGCGGCCTCCGCGCCGTCCGGCCCGTACAGCACCGCCCGGCCGCCGAGCCGGGCCGCCAGCCGGTGCAGTACCGCCGGCACCGCGTCCGGACGGCCGGCCGCCGCCGTCAGGCTCTGCTGGGCCTCGGCGATCCTGTGCAGCTCGGCCAGCCGCTCCCGTGCCATCAGCTGCCACACCGCGCGGGCCACCGCGGCGAACGCCGTGCCCGGCCCCACCTCGATCAGCGGCAGCCCGCGCGCCGCGCAGGCCGCGACCAGCTCCGGCGGCACCCCCGGGTGCACCGGCGCGACCCCGAAGCCGAGCGCCGCGCCGCCCGCCGCGGTGATCCGGGCGGCGTAATCGTCCCAGTACGCCGCCGGGTCCGCCGCCCCCGGACCGTGCGCGCCCGCCGTCAGCAGCAGCTCACCGCCCAGCAGGTACGGGACCGGGTCGGCCATCTCGGACGCGTGCGCGCCGTGGACCACGGTGTCCCCGGCGGCGACCAGCTCGCGCAGGTCCAGGTCCTCGCGGGCGAGCAGCGTGGCGAGGGGCACCGGGGGTGTCGGCGGGACGGCCGGTTCCTGCGGGACGGACACGGATGGCCTTTTCATCTCGTCGGGCGGTCGGGAGTGGAGGAAACGTACACTTCGCAGCCGCGGTCCGGCCACCTACTGTCGAGGCATGAGCAGCCCTGAGACGCCCCGCGGTCCCGTCGACTCCTCCCGTGTCCCGCGCTTCGCGGGCCCCGCGACCTTCGCCCGGCTGCCCCGCCTCGACGAGGTCGGCCGCGCCGACGTCGCCGTGGTGGGCGTGCCCTTCGACGCCGGGGTCTCCTACCGGCCCGGAGCCCGGTTCGGCGGCAACGCCATCCGGGAGGCGTCCCGGCTGCTGCGCCCCTACAACCCGGCGCAGGACGCCTCGCCGTTCGCCCTCGCCCAGGTCGCGGACGGCGGTGACATCGCCGTCAACCCGTTCGACATCCACGAGGCCGTGGAGACGGTCGAGGCAGCGGCCGACGAGCTGCTCGCCACCGGCGCCCGCCTGATGACCCTCGGCGGCGACCACACCATCGCGCTGCCGCTGCTGCGCTCGGTCGCCAAGCGGCACGGCCCGGTCGCCCTGCTCCACTTCGACGCCCACCTGGACACCTGGGACACCTACTTCGGCGCCGAGTACACCCACGGCACCCCGTTCCGCCGCGCCGTCGAGGAGGGCATCCTCGACACCTCCGCCCTCTCCCACGTCGGCACCCGCGGCCCGCTCTACGGCAAGAAGGACCTCGACGACGACGCCAAGATGGGCTTCGGCATCGTCACCTCGGCGGACGTGATGCGGCGCGGCGTGGACGAGGTCGCCGACCAGCTCCGCCAGCGCATCGGCGACCGTCCGCTGTACGTCTCCGTCGACATCGACTGCCTCGACCCGGCGCACGCCCCCGGCACCGGCACCCCCGAGGCCGGTGGCATGACCTCCCGGGAGCTGCTGGAGATCCTGCGCGGTCTGGCATCGTGCAACCTGGTGTCGGCGGACGTCGTCGAGGTGGCCCCCGCGTACGACCACGCGGAGATCACGTCGGTGGCGGCCTCCCACACCGCCTACGAACTGACCACGCTCATGTCCCGCCGGATCGCGGAGGATCGCCCCAAGTGACGCACGACCACGACCTGGTACTCAGCCCGACCGCCGCCCAGACGGAGGCCGCGCTGAACCCGCCCGCCGGCCGCACCGGCACGGACCTGGTCGTGGAGACCCTCGCCGGGCTCGGCGCGGCCACCGTCTTCGGCGTGCCCGGCCGGCCCGCGCCCGGCACCTCCGCCGCCCTCGACCGCTCCGGCCTGCGGTACACCGGCCTGCGGACGGAGCACAACGCCGCCTGCGCCGCCGACGCCTACGGCCGGATCACCGGCGAGGCCGCCCCGCTGCTGCTGCTGCCCGCCGGGCCGGGCGCGCTCGGCGCGCTGACCGCGCTCCAGGAGGCGCGGGCGGCGTCCGCGCCCGTCCTGGCGATCGGCTCGGGGGCGCATGCGGACTCCTTCCGGGGCGTGGTGAAGTCCGTCCACACCGTGCGCGCCGCGTCGGGCGTCCCGTCCGCTGTCGCGGAGGCGTGGCGGTCCGCGCTGACCGCCCCGCACGGCCCCGTGTGGGTGGACATCCCGCAGGACGTGCTGGCCGGCCCGGCCCCGCTGCCGGTGGTCACCGGGGTGGACGCCACCCCCGAGGACCTCGTCCCCCGGGTGGAGCTGACCGCCGTCGCCGCCGACCTGCTGACCCGTGCCGCACGGCCGGCGATCGTCGCGGGCGGGGGAGTGGTCCGCGCCGACGCCGCCCGCAAGCTGCGCCAGCTCGCCGAGCGCCTCGACGCCCCCGTCGCCACCACCTCCGGCGGCGCGGGCGCCTTCCCCCGGGCCCACCCGCTCTCCCTGCGGTCCTGGCCGGCCGACCGGGCCGCCACCGGCCTCCTGGAGGACGCCGACGTCCTCCTCGTCGTCGGCGCCGGGCTCGACGGGCTCCCCGTCCCGTTCCGTCCCCGGGGCCGGCTGATCCAGATCGAGGCCGACCCCGCCGAGCTGGAGGCCCGCCACCCCGCCCTCGGCATCCACGCCGACGCCCGCCTCGCCCTCCAGGCCCTGCTGGAGACGGCCGGCGAACGCACCGACCCGGCCGCCGGCGAGCGCGTACGGGCCGTACGGGACGCCGTACGGGACCAGGACAGCGGGGAGGACGGCCTTGAGCTGCGGGTCCTGGCCGCCGTCCGCCGCGCCCTGCCGTCCGCCGCGCCCTCCTTCTGGGACCCGACACCCCTCACCCACCGGGCCTGGGCCGCCTTCGACGCGAAGGCCCCGGGCCTCCTGCACTCGGCCCGCGGCGGCGGCCCCGGCTACGCCTTCCCCGCCGCCCTCGGCGCGGCGACGGCCGACCCGACCCGCCCGGTCCTCGCGGTGTCGGGCACCGGCGCCGTGCCCCGCTCCGTCGCCGAACTCGCGACGGCCCGTCAGTACGCCCTGGACGTCACCTGGCTGATCGTGGACGACGACGACCAGCCCGGCCCCGACCTCGTGGCCCTCGCCGTCTCCTTCGGTGTCCTGGGCGTACGGACCTCGCCCGAGGCCCTGGCGGCCGACCTCGCCGAGGCCCTGGCGGCGCCCGGCCCCGCGGTGGTCCACCTCCCGGTGACCCCGCGGACGCCGGCGCCCGCCGGCTGAGCCGGACCGGCGGTCTCTACCAGATCGCCTCGACCCACTCCGGGTGGTCGATGAACGGGTTGCGGTTGTGCTGGTAGCTGTCGTAGATGACCTGGTTGCGGTTCTCCTCGAAGGCGCTGGGCGGGTCCTCGTCGTTCCACGCCTTGAGGACGGCGAGCTTGCCGATGTACGGGTTGCTGCCGTTGCCGACCTTCTCGTTGGGCTCCAGGTCGGCCCAGCCGTCGTCGCCCTCGTAGCGCACGGCCATGTAGAGGATCATGCGCGCCACATCGCCCTTGTCGGCGTCGCGCGGCTCGAAGGAGTCGGCGTCGACGAGGCTGCCGCCGCCGTTGGCGACGGCGGAGCCGCCGTTGTCGAAGTCCAGGTTGCCGCGGATGCTGTTGACCTGGACGTCCGCCGGGCGCAGGTGGTGCAGGTCGGTGCCCGGACCGGTCGCCTCGCCGAAACCGCCGTGGGACTTGGCCCAGGTGTGCTCGCGGTTCCAGTCGCCGGCGTCGCCGCCGTTGAGGGACTTGCTGCGGGAGACGCCGCTGTACAGCAGGATCACCTTGCCGCTGTCGGCCGGGTCCTCGTCGGTCTCCTTGAGGGCGTTCCAGACCGCAGAGTAGGAGATCTTCGTCTGGGAGCTGATGATCGTGTGCAGCGAGGACTTGAGGGAGGTCCCCGTCTTGCCGATCGCGTTCTTGTAGTACGTCGTGTCGTAGTCGGCCGTCGCGGCCGTGGCCCCGGTGGCGGTCAGGGACGGCGCGGCGAGGGCGGTGAGGACGGCTGCCGTGGCGAGGGCGACGGCCCTCCGGCGGCGTTCGGGAATGCGTATCGCGAGCATGTGGGGTGTCCGATCTACGCGTGTTGCACGAAGGGATACCCCGAGACTGGCATGAACATGTAGAGCATGCGGTGTACATGACGTGTCGATCGCGTGACGACGGCCCCCGACCTGGGGGATCGGGGGCCGTACGGTCATCCGCGGTGCGCCCGCGCTCAGTTCACGTCGGAGGCGTCCAGCCGGTAGAGGCCCGAGGTGTCCTCGACGTCGGTGACCTCGGTGCCGTGCTCCCGCACCCACTCGGTGACCTCGGTGCTGAGCGCGGAGCCGCCGCCCATGCCCCCGCCCGTGCCGCCGCCGGACACCTGGATGTAGTGCAACTGCCCGTTCTTCACCAGGTCCTTGAGCTTGGCGAGGGTCATGGCCCGGTCGCTGCCGGACCAGCCCCACATGGAGATGACCGGCTCGCCGCTGCTGAGGATGAGCTGCGCGGCGCTCTGCGAACCGGACACGGCGAGCAGCCACTCGGCGCCGTCCTGGTGCTTCTTCAGATAAGCGACCAGTTCGGTGCTGGCACCGCCGCCCATGCCGCCGCCCGTGCCGCCGCCGGGCCCGCCGGCCGCCTCGCCGGACTGCCCGTCCGCCTGGCCGTCTGCCTGACCACCGGTCCGCCCGCCCGAGCCGCTCGGCGGTGTGCCGCCGGCCTCGGTGCCCGAACCGCCCGGTGACGTGGTCCCGCCCTGCGGGCCGCCCTCGGGCGGTTCGCCCCCGCCGGGGAAGCCGCCCGCCTGGTTCCGTCCGGAGCCGCCCGGCTGCTCACCGCCCCCCGGGAAGCCGGCTCCGCCCCCGCCGCCGGGGCCGCCCGTGCCGCTGCCGGTGGTCGGCCCGGCGGTCGGGTTGGTTCCGCCCATGCCGCCGCCCGAACCGGACGGCACCGACCAGGCGTACGCCGCCGGACCCGCCACCGACGCGATCACGGCCGCCGCGACGGAGACCGCCAGCAGCCTCGCCCGCCGCCCCGACCGGAACACCAGCAGCCCCACGATCGCCAGCGCCGTCACCACCGCGATCGCCGGCCACAGCCAGGTGTTCCAGCCGGCGGCCCGGCGCAGCAGCACGACCGCCCAGATCCCGGTGACGCCGAGGGCCGCCGGCAGCACCCACGCCCAGCGCCGGTCGGCCCGCAACGCGCGCAGCAACAGGTCACCGCCGCCCCCGCACAGCGCCGCGATGCCCGGGGCGAGCGCGGTCGTGTAGTACGGGTGCATGGTGCCCTCGGCCATGCTGAACGTCAGGAAGTGCAGGACGGTCCAGCCGCCCCACAGCACCAGGGCGGCCCGGGTGAGGTCGGTGCGCGGGGCCCGCCCGCACCGCACCAGGCCCGCGACGAGCGCGATGCCCGCGAACGGCAGCAGCCAGGAGATCTGGCCGCCGAGCACGTCGTTGAACATCCGGCCGATCCCGGCGGTCCCGGCGAAACTGCCGCCGCCCCCGCCGCCCCCGCCGTTGCCCTCGCCGCCGAAGACGCGGCCGAGCCCGTTGTAGCCCGTGATCAGGTCCCAGGCCGTGCCGTCCGTCGAACCCCCGATGTACGGCCGTTCGTCGGCGGGCACCAGCGAGACGGCCGCCGCCCACCAGAAGGACGACACCGCCAGCGCGACGGCGGCCAGCGCCAGGTCGCGGACCTTGGCCACCCAGCCGGGCCGGGAGGCGTACACGTAGACCAGGAACACGGCGGGCAGCGCGATGTAGCCCTGGAGCATCTTGGTGTTGAAGGCGAGTCCGAAGCAGACCGCCGAGCCCAGCAGGGGGAGCAGCCGGCCGGTGCGGGTCGCCCGCAGGCCCAGCGCCGCGCCGCTCACCATCAGGAACACCAGCAGGGTGTCGGGGTTGTTGTCCCGGTTGATGGCGACGGTGATCGGGGTGAGGGCGAGCACCAGTGCGGCGACCGCCGCCGCGCCGTGGCCCCACACCCGCTTCACGGAGGCGTGCAGGACCCAGATCGTCGCCAGCGCGGCCGCGATCATCGGCGCCATCATCTGCCAGGTGCCGTACCCGAGGACCCGGCACGACAGCCCCATGACCATCAGCGCCAGCGGCGGCTTGTCGACGGTGAGGAAGTTCCCCGCGTCCAGCGAGCCGAAGAACCACGCCTTCCAGCTCTCCGTGCCGCTGAGCACGGCGGCGCTGTAGAAGCTGTTCAGGCCCAAGGAGGAGAGGTTCCAGGAGTACAGCGCCGCCGCCAGGACGAGGATCGCCAGGAGCGCGGGCGACGACCAGCGCGGCGCGGCGGGCCTGTCGGCGGGCGGCGCCGCGGGCGCGGGAGCCGGGTGGTGGAGTGGATCGGTGGCTGAGGTCACCCGGCCACTGTCCACACCGGCGATGAGCGCGGACTGTCCCGCGCCTGGGAGCCGTCTGTGAATCGGGCGGCGCACCCGGTGGAGTGTGTCATTCCGCCGGGTACGTCATTCCGCGGGCGGAGCGGGGGCTCGGGGGAGACGCAGCCGGAAGCACGCTCCGAGGGTCCGGGGCGCGAGGGTGAGGGTGCCCCGGTGACGGTGGGCCAGGTCGCGGGCTATGGCGAGGCCCAGGCCGGTGCCGCCGCGGTCGCGGGAGCGGGCGTCGTCGAGCCGGACGAAGCGTTCGAAGATGCGCTCGGCGTCCTCGGGGGGCACGCCCGGTCCGTCGTCGTGCACCGTGAGGACGACCCAGGCGTCCTGGTTCCGGACGGTGATCTGGACGCGGTGCGCGGCGTGGCGGGCGGCGTTGTCGACGAGGTTGCGCAGCAGCCGTTCGTACGCGTCGGGGTCGCCGAGTACGTACGCGGGGGCGGTGTTCTCGCAGACGAGGGTCAACGGCCGGTCGAGCAGCGTGTGCTGCCCGGCGAGCCGGGCGGCGAGGGCTGTCAGGTCGACGGTCCCGGGGTCGGCCGCGGGGGCGCGGGTGTCGAGGCGGGCGAGGAGCAGCAGGTCCTCGGTGAGGGCCTGGAGGCGGCGGGTCTGCCGTGCGGCGGTGGTGGCCGTGGCGGGCCAGTCGGCGCGGTCCGGGTAGGCGAGCGCGACTTCCAGGCCGGCCAGCAGCGTGGTGAGGGGGCTGCGCAGTTCGTGCGCGGCGTCCGCGACGAAGCGGCGCTGCCGGGCGGCGGCGTGGTCGAGGCGCTGGAGGGTGCTGTTGAGGGTGGTGGCCAGGGCGGTGATCTCGTGTCCCGTGGCGGGCACGGTCACGCGTTCGCGGGGGTCGTTCGCGGTGACCGAGGCGGTGAGCACGCGGATGGCTTCGACCGGCCGCAGGGCGACGCGGACGGTGAAGTAGGCGACGGCGCCGATCAGTACGAGGCCGACGAGCCCGGACCGCAGCAGCAGGCGGTCGGTGGTCGCGGTGACCGCCTCAGCCGTGTCCGGAAGCTGCACCACGTAGACCCGCAGTGTGGCCTCGGCGCGGACGCCCAGCGCGGCGGCCTTGCCCCCGCTCAGCTCACCGGCCCAGATGTCGTCGTACAGGACCGGGTAGGTCCGGCCGGCCAAGCCGGCACCGCTCCTGGGGTCGTGGTCGCCGCGCGCCGGGATGCGCAGAGGGCGGAGCGTGTAGCTCCACTCGGCACCGCCACGTGGTGGGGCGGAGAGCGCGGAAGGGCGGGGCAGCACATGGCGGGCGCCGGGACCGACGTCCTCCATGCCTCCGCCGGCGGCGACGGCGGTGCGTCGGCCGGTGGCGACGACCTCGTACGGCACGGCGCTTCTCCGGCTGGGAACCGAACCCTCCTTCAGCTGGTCGACGAGCGCGACAAGGTTCTTCCGGGCCTGTTCCTCGGCGATGTGCGTGCTCTGGCGGTAGACCTCGTGGTGCACCCACCAGCCGATGCCGGCCAGGACGGCGGCGGCGGCCGAGACGGCGGCCAGGGCCGCCCGGGCCCGTACCGAACGCGGCCACCAGCGGCGGCGTCGCCGCTCAGTCGCGCTCACGGTCGTCCACCAGCCGGTAACCGGTGCCCCGTACGGTCTGCAGGGACTGCCGCCCGAACGCGGTGTCCACCTTCCTGCGGAGGGAGCTGACGCGTGCCTCCACCAGGTTGGGGTCCTCGGCCTCGTCGGGCCACGCGTGGTAGAGCAGGTCCGCTTTGGAGACGGCCTGGCCCGCCCGGCGGGCCAGCAGTTCCAGTACGGCGAACTCCCTGGGGGTGAGGTCCACCCGGGTCCCGGCCCGGCGGCAGACCCGGCCGGCGACGTCCAACGAGAGGTCGCCCACGGCGAGGACGGGCGGGACGGCCGTGGTGGCTCGTCTGACCAGGGCCCGCAGCCGTGCGACGAGCACCAGGTAGGAGAAGGGTTTGGCCAGGTAGTCATCGGCCCCCGTGTCCAGGGCCTCCGCCTGGTCCCAGTCGCCGTCCTTGGCGGTGAGCACCAGGACGGGGGTCGCGTTGCCCTCCCTGCGCAGTTGCGCGCAGACCTTGTAGCCGTTGAGTCCGGGCAGCATCAGGTCCAGTACGACGACGGCGTACTCGCCGGTCCGGGCCATCCACAGCCCTTGGCGGCCGTCATGGGCGAGGTCGACGCTGTAGCCCTCGGCGGTCAGACCGGTGTGCAGGGTGTGGGCGAGGTCCACCTCGTCCTCGACGACCAGGATGCGCATGCGGTGCAGCATCGCACGGCGCCGGCCCGCCTTCCTGACCGTCCGGTCAGGTCGGGTCAGCGTCCGGTCAACGAGGTCCGGGCACGCTGGCGCGGTGTCGTCGCCCCTGCGGAAAGGCCCTGTCGCCGATGTCCCTCGATGCACGTGCCCCCCTCGCGCCCCGGACGGTCTCCCCGCCCGCGCCCGTCCGCCGGCGGTCACCGGTCCGGGCCGAAGCCCTGGTCGTCCTCGCGTCCTCGTCCCTCGCCCTCGCGCTGGGGCTCTGGGGCATCCGCAGGCAGAACACCATGTGGGGGGACGAGTCCGTCACCCACCAGCTCGCGCACCGCGATCTCTCGCAGATATGGCTCACCGCCCAGCACATCGATCTCGTCCACGCCCTCTACTACGCCGTGATGCATGAGATCTTCGGTCTCTTCGGCGACGGGCTGCTGACGTTGCGGCTGCCGTCCGTGCTGGCCACGTGCGTGGCCGCCGGCGGAGTCGGGCTCCTGGGGCTGCGCCTGGCGGGACCCCGCGCCGGGCTGCTGGCCGGGCTGGTGTTCCCGATCCTCCCCCAGGTGCAGAAGTACGCGCAGGAAGGCCGCTCGTACGCCATGGTCTGCGCCCTGGTCACCTGGGCCACCTACGCGCTCGTCGTCAGCGTCCCGCACCGCGCCCGGTGGCGCTGGGCGGTCTACGGCTCCACCATGCTGCTGGCCTGTCTGCTCCACGAGTTCGCTGTCCTCGCCCTGATCGCGCACGGCGTCACCCTGGTCGTCTCCCGGGTCCCACGACCGGTGCTGAGAGCGTGGGGTGCGACCGCCGCGTGCGTGGTGGCCGGGCTGTCGCCGCTGGTGGTCCGCAGCGCGGGGCAGTCGGGGCAGGTGTCCTGGATCGACGGTCCGGTGCGGCTCCCCGAGTTCCTCGCCGTGACGGTCGTGGGGGTGGCGTGTGCCCGGATGCACCTGGGGGCGCGGGGCCCCGTGCGGCTCTCCGCGCTGGCCCTGCCGATCCTCGTGCTGCCGTGCCTTCTGCTGCTGGCCGCCTCGCTGGTCAAGCCCCTCTTCGTCGACCGGTACGTGCTCTACAGCAACATCGGAACCGCTCTGCTGCTGGGCGCCTGGGGGGACCGCTGCCGCCGGCCGGGCCGGTCCTCCCGCGTCACGTGGATCGCGGTGGTCGTCGTACTGGCCGCGCTCGTCCCGGTGAGCCCGTGGCTGCGGACGCCCCAGAGCCGGAGCAATGACGTCACCGCCATCAGCGCCGCCGTACGCGAGGAAGGCCGTCCCGGTGACGGGCTGCTCTACCTCCCCGGCCGGCACCGGATCTGGACCGGGGCACACCCCGAGGACACCCGGTCCCTGACGGACCTGGCCCTGGCACGGGACCCCGTCTCGTCGAACACGCTCGCGGGCGTCGAGCTGCCCGCCCGGGACATAGCGGCACGCATGCTGGACTTCGACCGGATCGTCGTGGTCCGCGGCCCGGCGGGCGCGTACACGCCGACCGACCCGCGGGAGGCAGCGAAGACCGGCACCCTGCGGCGCCACTTCCGCGAGCACGGGACCACCCGGGTCAACGGGGCGCGAGTCACCGTCTACGCCCGGGACCGAGGCCCGTCCCCGGAGGCCGGCCCACGATCCGGCAGCCCGAGGTGAGCCACCGGTCCTCCCGTCCCCGCGGCCACGCCCCGGAGACGGTCCGACGGCCGACGGCACCCGGTCGGTCCGGCGACGCCGTGGACCGGCGCGGGGGGAACCGGCGCGGCGCGCACCGCTCACCTCCGCCAGAACAGGTGGTGCGTGACGCCGCTCGGGCTCGGCACGACCTCCAGGTGGTAGCGGTCGGTCAGCTCACCGGGCGACTCCCACAGGCGCAGCCCCGAGCCGAACCGCACCGGTGAGACCGCGACGTGCAGGGTGTCGACCAGCCCGGCGGCGAGGAACTGCCGCACGGTGGTGACCCCGCCGCCCAGCCGGACGTCCTGGCCCCGCGCCGCCTCCCGCGCCCGCGCGAGCACCGCCGCCGGGTCACCGCCGACGAAGTGGAACGTGGTGTCGGAGAGGGTGACCGAGGGGCGTTGGTGGTGGGTGAGGACGAAGACCGGGGTGTGGAACGGCGGCTCCTCGCCCCACCAGCCCCGCCAGTCGTGGTCGGTCCACGGACCGCGCTGGGGGCCGAACTTGTTGCGGCCCATGATCTCGGCCCCGATGTTCCGCGCGAAGTCCCGGGTGAAGTAGTCGTCCAGGCCGCGGCTGCCGCCGGCACCGGTGCGCAGGGGCCAGCTCGCCGTGGCCCCGGCCCAGCCGAACAGCCGTTCCGCGCCGGGCAGCCCGAACGGGTTCTCCAGGCTCTGCCGCTCCCCGGCGGCCACCCCGTCGGCCGAGACGTTGAAGTTCATGACCCTCAGCAGCTGTCCCATGTCTCCTCCTCATGTCCGGTGCTCCACCGGTGCGTCGAAGCTCCACCGGTATGCCGAAGCTCCACCGGTGCGTCGAAGCTCCACCCGGTATGTCGAAGCTTCACCGGTACGTCGAAGCCCCACCCGGTACGCCGAAGCCCCACCCGTGCGTCGAACGGGAACGCCCCGGATCGACAACGGCCCGCGAGTTTCTTTCCGCGCCCACCCTCGGTCACCCGCTCGCCGTACCGTGCCGCCATGCACTCCCGAACCCCGCGCACCGCGCTCGCCGCGCTCACCGCCGGCCTGGCGACCGCCGCCTGTCTCACCGCCACCGCCACCGTGCCCGCCACCGCCGTGCCCGCCGCCCCGCCCGCGGCCCGCCACGCCTGCTCGTCCTCCGTCGCGATCGACGGCTTCTCCGACGCCCTGGACAAGACGGTGTACGAGGGCACCTACGTCGGCAACTTCTCCGCGCTGGCGGCGGACCGGCACGGCACCGTCGCCGCCCTCTCCGACCGCTCCTCCCTCTTCCGGCTGGACGCGGACACCCTGGAGCCGAGGTCGGTCCTCCCGCTCGCCGACGAGAGCGGAGCCGCGCTGGACAGCGAGGGCCTCGTCGCCGACCGGGACGGCACGTACCTCGTGTCCTCGGAGACCGAGCCGTCCGTGCGCCGCTACTCCCGCACCGGCAAGATCCTCGACCGCCTCCCCGTGCCGGCGGCGCTGCGCACCGCGCCCGACGGCCGCGCCCGGAGCAACGGCAGCTTCGAAGGGCTGACCCTGCTCCCGGACGGCCGGACCCTCCTCGCGTCGATGGAGTACGCCCTCTCCGGCGACGACGCGGGCCTCGTCCGCGTCCAGACCTGGCAGCGGACGAAGAACCACCGCTTCCGGCTCGGCGCGCAGTACGCCTACCCCGTGGACGCCGGTCTCGGCGTGCCCGAGATCACCGCGACGCCGGACGGGCGGCTGCTGGTCCTGGAGCGCGGCTTCACCTCCGGCGTCGGCAACACCGTCCGCCTCTACCTGGCCGACCCGCGCCGCGCCACGGACGTCGGCGGCACCGAGACCCTCACCGGCACCGGCATCCGCACGGTGCGCAAGACCCTCCTCACCGACCTCGCCGCCTGCCCCTCCCTCGGCGCCACCGCGAAGCAGCCCCAGCCCAACCCGCTCCTCGACAACATCGAGGGCATGGCGGTCACCGGCCGCACCAAGGGCCGCCTCGACGTCCTCCTGGTCAGCGACGACAACCAGGGCCCGACCCAGACCACCCGCTTCTACCGCCTCCGCGTCCGCCTCTAGGCACCGCGCGGCACGGAATTGTTACGGCGGGATGAAATCCCGCACGGCCCGCGTTGGTGCCTTCCGGTAGATCAGGCAGGTCAGGCAGGTATGGCTGACCAGGACGACCGGAAGGCACCGTGTGGACGCGCAACGGGGATGGGCACGACGACTGGCGGGCTATGCCTGGCGCTACCGCAAGGACGTCGTCCTCGCCCTCGGCTCCTCGCTCGGCGGCATGGCCGTCCTGGCGCTCGTCCCGCTGATCACGAAGGTGATCATCGACGACGTCATCGGGGACGGGACGAGGGACATGGCCACCTGGGCCGGGCTGCTGGTCGGCGCCGCGCTCGTCGTCTACGCCCTGACCTTCGTCCGCCGCTACTACGGCGGCCGGCTCGCCCTGGACGTCCAGCACGACCTGCGCACCGACATGTACGACGCGATCACCCGGCTGGACGGGCGGCGGCAGGACGAGCTGTCCACCGGGCAGGTCGTCGGCCGGGCCACCAGCGACCTCCAGCTCATCCAGGGCCTGCTCTTCATGCTGCCGATGACCATCGGCAACGTCCTGCTGTTCCTGATCTCGCTGGTCATCATGGCGTGGCTGTCACCGCCGCTCACCCTGGTGGCGCTCGCGGTCGCGCCGGCGCTGTGGTTCATCGCCCGCCGCAGCCGCACCCGGCTGCACCCGGCCACCTGGTACGCGCAGGCCCAGGCGGCGGCCGTCGCGGGCGTCGTCGACGGCGCGGTCAGCGGCGTCCGTGTGGTGAAGGGGTTCGGGCAGGAGGAGCAGGAGACCGGGAAGCTCAAGGAGGTCGGGCGGAAGCTGTTCGCGGGACGGCTGCGGGCCGTCCGGCTGAACGCCGCCTACACCCCGGCCCTCCAGGCGGTCCCCGCCCTCGGACAGGTCGCGATGCTCGCCCTCGGCGGCTGGCTCGCCGTGCACGGCCACATCACCCTGGGCACCTTCGTCGCCTTCTCCACCTATCTCGCCCAGCTCGTCGGCCCGGTCCGGATGCTCGCCGTGGTCCTCACCGTCGGCCAGCAGGCCCGCGCCGGCACCGAACGCGTCCTGGAGCTGATCGACACCCGGCCGGTGATCGAGGACGGCACCCGCGCCCTGCCCGCCGACGCCCCCGCGACGGTCGAGTTCGACGACGTGTCCTTCGGGTACGACCCCGGGCGCCCCGTGCTCGACGGCCTCTCCTTCGAGATCCGGGCCGGTGAGACCCTCGCCGTGGTCGGCGCCTCCGGCTCCGGCAAGTCCACCGTGTCGCTGCTGCTGCCGCGCTTCTACGACGTGACCCGGGGCGCCGTCCTCGTCGGCGGGCACGACGTCCGCGAGCTGACGCTGGAGTCGCTGCGGGCGGCGATCGCACCGGTCCCGGAGGACTCCTTCCTCTTCTCCGACACCGTCCGCGCCAACATCGCCTACGGCCGGCCCGGCGCCACCGACGAGGAGATCGAGGCCGCCGCCCGCACCGCGCAGGCCGACGGGTTCATCCGGGAGCTGCCCGACGGCTACGACACCACCGTCGGCGAGCACGGACTGACCCTCTCCGGCGGCCAGCGCCAGCGCGTCGCGCTCGCCCGCGCGGTCCTCGCCGACCCCCGGCTGCTGGTCCTGGACGACGCCACCTCCGCCGTCGACGCCCGCGTGGAGCACGAGATCCACGAGGCGCTGAAGGAGGTCATGCGGGGCCGGACCACGCTGCTGATCGCGCACCGCCGCTCCACCCTGAACCTCGCCGACCGCATCGCCGTCCTCGACGCCGGGCGGCTCGCCGACCTCGGCACCCACGAGGAACTCCAGGAGCGCTGCGCCCTGTACCGGCGGCTGCTCACCGACCCCGACGAGCTGGGCGCCGTGTCGCCCGGTCACACCCTGCCGTCCGCCGAGCCGGCCGAGGACACCTCGGTCCGGGACGAGCTGGACGCCGAGTTCGACGCCGAACGCGGCATCACCCCGCGCCTGTGGACGGGCGAGCGCCGGCCCCGCGACGCCGCCCTCGCCGGCACCCCGGCCACCCCCGAACTGCTCGCCCAGGTCGAGGCGCTGCCGCCCGCCACCGGCACCCCGGACGTCGACGAGGAACAGGCGGTCCGGCCCGAGGAGTCCTACGGACTGCGCCGCCTGCTGCGCGGCTTCGGCCGGCCTCTGCTGGTCAGCCTCGCCCTGGTCGCCGTCGACGCCGGCATGGGCCTGCTGCTGCCGGTCCTCATCCGGCACGGCATCGACGACGGCGTCACCCGCCTCGCCCTCGGCGCGGTCTGGGCGGCGTCCCTGCTCGGCCTGCTCGCCGTGCTGGTCCAGTGGTGCGCGCAGACCGGCGAGATCCGGATGACCGGCCGGACCGGCGAACGCGTCCTGTACGCGCTGCGGCTGAAGATCTTCGCCCAGCTCCAGCGGCTCGGCCTGGACTTCTACGAGCGCGAGCTGACCGGCCGGATCATGACCCGGATGACGACGGACGTCGACGCGCTGTCGACGTTCCTCCAGACCGGGCTGGTCACGGCGTTCGTCTCGGTCGTCACCTTCTTCGGCATCATGGTCGTGCTGCTGGTGCTCGACCTCCAGCTCGCCCTCGTCGTCTTCGCCACCCTGCCCCCGCTGATCATCGGCACGTACTTCTTCCGCCGGGCGAGCGTGAAGGCGTACGAACTGGCCCGGGAGCGGGTCTCCGCGGTCAACGCCGACCTCCAGGAGACGGTGGCCGGACTGCGGATCGTGCAGGCGTTCGGGCGGGAGCGGGACGGCGGGCGGCGGTTCGCCGAGCGCAGCCGCAGCTACCGGCAGGCCCGGGTCCGCGGCCAGCTGCTGATCTCGGTGTACTTCCCGTTCGTGCAGCTGCTGGCGTCGGTGGCCGCGGCGGCCGTGCTCGTCGTCGGCGGCGGCCGGATCGACGACGCGACGCTGACCACCGGCGCGCTGGTGGCGTACCTGCTCTACATCGACCTGTTCTTCGCCCCCGTCCAGCAGCTCTCCCAGGTCTTCGACGGTTACCAGCAGGCGTCCGTCTCGCTGGGCCGCATCCAGGAGCTGCTGCGCGTGCCGACCTCCACGCGGGCCGCCGAGAAGCCGCTCGACGTGCCGTCGCTGCGGGGCGAGATCGCCTTCGAGGACGTGCGGTTCGCCTACGGGGACGAGGAGGAGGCCCTCGTCGGCGTGGACCTGCGCATCCCCGCCGGGCAGACCGTCGCCTTCGTCGGCGAGACCGGCGCCGGCAAGTCGACGCTGGTGAAGCTGGTCGCCCGGTTCTACGACCCGACCGGTGGCCGGGTCACCGTCGACGGGCGGGACCTGCGCGACCTCGACCTGACCGCCTACCGGCACCGCCTCGGCGTCGTCCCGCAGGAGGCGTACCTGTTCCCCGGCACCGTCCGCGACGCCATCGCCTACGGCCGCCCCGACGCCACCGACGCCGAGGTGGAGGCCGCGGCTCGCGCGGTCGGCGCCCATGAGATGATCGCCACCCTCGACGGCGGCTACCTCCACGAGGTCGCCGAGCGCGGCCGGAACCTCTCCGCCGGGCAGCGCCAGCTCATCGCACTGGCCCGCGCCGAACTCGTCGACCCGGACATCCTGCTCCTGGACGAGGCGACCGCCGCCCTCGACCTGGCCACCGAGGCCCAGGTCGACCAGGCCGCCGACCGGCTCGCCGGGCGCCGCACCACCCTGGTCGTCGCCCACCGGCTGACCACGGCCGCCCGCGCCGACCGGGTCGTGGTGATGGACGGCGGCCGGGTCGCCGAGGACGGCACCCACGAGGAACTTCTCGCCCGCGGCGGCCGGTACGCGCGGCTCTGGCGGGCCTTCACGGGCGCCGCCGAACCGGAGGAACCGGTCGGGGTCGCCTGAACGTCGTACACCAGTACGGCCACATCGCTTACCTGACATGAGGGGATCAAGGAGAGTGGGCATACGCAGACGGCTGGCGCTCGGCACGGCCGTACTGACCGCCGCCGGACTGCTCGTCGTCACCGCACCGCCGCAGCAGGCGCAGGCCGCCGCGCCCTGCCCCGGCCGCAAGGCCCGCACGCTCCCGTTCTCCACCGGCTCCGTCGCCGTCTACAAGAGCGGCGGCTACGTCTGCGCGGTCACCCTTCCCAAGAAGCCCGGCACCAAGCGGAAGATGTCCGTCAGCCTGCGGGCGCGCGGCGGCCGGCCGGTCGTGGACGAGGGCCGGTACGCCTACCGCGCGGGCCCGGTGACCGTGCACGCCGGGCGGCGTTGCGTATGGGTGACGGGCGCCGTGGGCGCCGGGAAGGTCAGCTCCGGCTGGATCCTGTGCTGAGGCACAGGCTTCTGCTAGCTTCCGGCGGACGTCAGTTACCCAGGGGAGGGTGCATGCGCAAGGCGCTCAGATGGCTGCTGGCGCTGGCGGTGCTCATAGGCACCGTCGGTACGGCAGGGACCGCCACCGCGGCCGGGCCGGAAGCCACCGACATCAAGGACAGGCTGCTCGCCGTGCCGGGGATGAGCCTGATCGAGGAGAAGCCGTACCCCGGTTACCGCTTCTTCGTCCTGAACTACACCCAGCCGGTCGACCACCGGCACCCGTCCGAGGGCACCTTCCAGCAGCGGATCACCGTCCTGCACAAGGACACCGCCCGCCCGACGGTCTTCTACACCGGCGGCTACAACGTCTCCACCACGCCCGGCCGCCGCGAGCCGACCCAGATCGTGGACGGCAACCAGGTCTCCATGGAGTACCGCTACTTCACCCCGTCCCGGCCCCGGCCGGCCGACTGGTCCAAGCTGGACATCTGGCAGGCCGCCAGCGACCAGCACCGTATCTTCAAGGCCCTGAAGAAGATCTACTCCGAGAAGTGGATCTCCACGGGCGGCTCCAAGGGCGGCATGACCGCCACCTACTACGAGCGCTACTACCCGCGTGACATGGACGGCGTCGTCGCCTACGTCGCCCCCAACGACGTGGTGAACCAGGAGGACTCGGCGTACGACCGGTTCTTCGAGACCGTCGGCACGCCCGAGTGCCGCGCCCGGCTGAACGGCGTCCAGCGCGAGGCCCTGGTGCGCCGCGCGGCCCTGGAGGAGCGGTACACG
This sequence comes from Streptomyces griseoviridis, assembly GCA_014649155.1. Classification (GTDB taxonomy): domain Bacteria; phylum Actinomycetota; class Actinomycetes; order Streptomycetales; family Streptomycetaceae; genus Streptomyces; species Streptomyces griseoviridis. The sequence goes on from BMSM01000012.1 coordinate 203,391, forward strand.
GCGTACGCCGCGGAGAACGGCTACACCTTCGACACCATCGGCGGCCTCGACCGTGCCTACGAGGCGGTCGTCCTCGACTACGTCTGGGGCTTCTGGCAGTACAGCACCCTCGCGGACTGCGCGGACATCCCGGCGAACGCGGCGAACGCCACCGACGAGGAGATCTGGACCAGCGTCGACACGATCTCCGGCTTCTCCGCCTACACGGACCAGGGCCTTGAGCAGTACACGCCGTACTACTACCAGGCCGGCACCCAGCTGGGCGCCCCCACCATCCGCTTCCCGCACATCGAGCAGAAGTACATCCGCTACGGCTACCAGCCGCCGCGCAACTTCGTGCCCCGCTCGATCCCGATGCGGTTCCAGCCGTTCGTGATGGACGACGTGGACGCCTGGGTCAGGCACAACGCCCGGCAGATGCTCTTCGTCTACGGCGAGAACGACCCGTGGGGCGCCGAGCCGTTCCGCCTCGGCCGCGGCGCGCGCGACTCCTACGTGTACACCGCGCCCGGCATGAACCACGGCGCCAACGTCGCCGGACTGCCGGCCGGGCAGAAGGCCCTCGCCACCGCCCGCATCCTCGACTGGGCGGGCGTCGCCCCGGCCGCGGTCGAGGCCGACCCGTCGACGGCCAGGCCGCTGGCGGCGTACGACGCCCGCCTCGACCGCCGGGACGTCGAACGCGAGCCCGCACTGCGGCCGTGAGCCGGTAGGCCCGCGAGCCGGCGGGTGCGAGGACCGGCCCGGGTGAGAGCCGGTGGCGGCTCTCACACCGGCCGGGCGCAGCCCACCGGTCGCTCCCCGCCGAGCCGGACGTACAGTCCGGTCCCGGCGGGGCAGCGCGCCCGGTCGGTCACCGCGTCCGTCACCCGGTAGCCGGGCGCCCGGCCGCCCGTGCCGGCGCAGGCCGTCTCCCGGACCTCGCCGGGCCCGGCCTCGTACACGCAGTCCCCGACGACGGTGCGCGGGCCGCCGCCCTCACCGGGGTCGCCGGGGTGCGGCGGCCGGAGGTTGCGCATACAGGCGTAGCCGCCCGCCACCAGCCCGTCGCCGTCCTCGTCGGCGGACGGCCGCGACTCGCTGATGTGCAGCACGAAGTCGGTGGCCGCCGGGCACGGCGGTCCGTTCTCCGCCCGGTCGTCGTGCCGGGCCACCACCCGCGCCGCCGCGCGCTCACCGGCGCACGGCACCTCGGCGGCCCGGGTCGCGCCGGACGAGGAGCACTCGCCCACCGCGAGGAACACCGCCCCGTACCCGGACGGCCGGACCGCCGTCGCGGACGCGGACGGCGTCGTACCGGGCGTGTTCTGACAGCCCGTCAGCACCAAGGCGGCGCACAGCGCGGACGGCACCACCCGGGACCCGCTCCCGCTCCACCCCATCGCCGCCCTCCGGACGTTCCCCGAGGGCTTCCCGCACGCCCCCCGGCCACCGTCCAGCGTGACCCGCCGGGAGGGCCGCGCGCCAGACGCGCGGGGGCGCGTCCCGCCGGGGCGCGGGGCCCGCCCCCGGCGCGTGACGGACCCGCGCTACGCCCGGTACGACAACCCGTGCCCGACCGGCAGCAGCACCGCCGCCGGGTCGTCCGCGCGCGGCACCGGCACCGGCAGTTTGCCCCGCGGCCGGACCCGCCCGGCGATCACCCGGGCCGCCGCGCGCACCTCGACGTCGGTCCAGCCGTAGGCGGCCAGCACCGCCGGGGCCCCGGGCAGGTGGGCGACGTCGTACGGGTTGCGGACGGCGACCACCACCACCGGCCGGCCCGTCGCCGCCAGCTCCCGCACCAGCGCCGCCTGCCGGCTGCCCGCGGTGACGTTGTACGTGGCGACGACCACCGCGTCCGCGTCCCCGGCCGCCGCGACCGCCCGCGCGACGACGGCCGCCGACGGGGAGGTCCCGGTGGACAGGGCGGTGGCGGTGAAGCCCAGCTCGGTCAGGGCCTCCGCGAGCACGCCGGTCGGCGGGCCGGTCGTCCCGGTCGGCGAGGCCGGGTCCGCGCCGGCGACCAGGAGCCTCGGCGTCCGGCGCCGGGACAGCGGCAGCAGCCCGCCCTCGTTGACCAGCAGCGTGGTGGTCCGCTCGGCGATCCGGTCGGCCGCCGCGAGGTGCGCCCGGCAGCCCACCGTGCGCGCCACCTCCCGCCGCGAGGTGTACGGGTCCCGGAACAGCCCCAGCCGCGCCTTCAGCCGCAGCACCCGCAGGACCGATTCTTCAAGCCGGGCCTCGGTGAGTTCGCCCTCGCGCACGGCGGTCAGCACCGCGTTCCAGGCCAGGCCCAGGTCGGGCGGGTTGAGGAGCTGGTCGACGCCCGCCTTCAGCGCCAGCACCGGCACCCGGTCGTCGCCGTACTTGGTGCGGACGCCCTCCATGGCGAGGGAGTCGGTGATCACGACCCCGTCGTAGCCCAGCTCGTCGCGGAGCAGGCCGGTGAGGATGGGGCGGGAGAGGGTCGCGGGGTCCCCGGAGTCGTCGAGCGCCGGGACCATCAGGTGCGCGGTCATGATCACGTCGACGCCGGCCTCGATCGCGGCCCGGAACGGCGGCGCGTCCAGCCGCGCCCACTCGGCGCGGCTGTGCGTGATGACGGGGAAGCCGGTGTGGCTGTCGACGGCGGTGTCCCCGTGGCCGGGGAAGTGCTTGGCGCAGGCGGCGACGCCCGACCCCTGGTAACCGGCGACCTGGGCGGCCACCAGCCCGGCCACCGCCGCCGGTTCGGAGCCGAAGGAGCGCACGCCGATCACGGGGTTGGCCGGGTCCACGTTGACGTCGGCGTCGGGGGCGTAGTCCTGGCGGATGCCCAGCGCGCGCAGCTCGGCGCCGGAGATCCGGCCGAGGGCGCGCGCGTCGGACCGGGAGCCGCCGGCCCCGACCGCCATCGCGCCGGGGAACAGCGTGGCCGGGGCGCCCACCCGGGCCACCGCGCCGTGCTCCTGGTCGGTGGAGATCAGCACCGGCAGCCCGCGCTCCGCCGCCAGGGAGGCGCGCTGGATGCCGTCCGACAGGGCGGCGATCTGGTGCGGATCGCGGGTGTTGTGCGCCCAGGCGAAGTAGATGACGCCGCCGACCCGGTACTTCGCGATCAGCTCGGCGGCCGTGCGGACGCCCAGCTCCTTCAGGTTGGCGTCGGCGTCGGCCGGGTCGGGGTCGGTGGCGGAGTGGCCGTAGACCCGCGTCACGAAGAGCTGGCCGGCCTTCTCCTCCAGGGACATCCGGGAGACGAGGGAGCGGAGGGTGTCGTCGTCCGGGGCGCCGGAGGTCTCCCGCGCCGAGGCGGTGCCGGTGGCGAGGGCGGCCGCGGTGACGCCGGCACCGGCGGCGAGGAGGGTACGTCTGGAGGGCTGTGCGGCGCTGGACGTGCTGCTGTGGGGCACGTGCGCTCCTTCCGGACTGAAGGAAACTTCCGAGAGGCCAGCAATATCCGGGAAGTTTCCGCCGGTCAAGACAGTGGGCGCACGCGGCGTGGGGGAGCGGCGCGGCCCGTCAGCCCCGGGTGCGGGCCGCGACCTCCGGCCAGTGCGCGCGCAGCGTCCGCACCGTCTCCGCGATGGCCGGCCGCCCCGCCGCCCCCGTGCGCCACAGCGCGTACAGCCGCCGCACCGGCATCGGGTCGAGCGGCACCTCCACCACCCCCGGGGGCAGCGGCCCGCGTCCCAGGCGGGGGATGAGCGCGACGCCGAGCCCGGCGGCGACCAGCGCGACCAGCGTCGGGTTCTCGTCGGCCTGGTGCACGATGTCGGGCTCGTGCCCGGCGGCCCGCAGCGTGCGCACCAGCCAGTCGTGGCAGACCCGGCCCGGCGGCTGGCAGATCCACCGCTCGCCGCCGAGTTCCTCCCGCCGTACCGCCGCCCGCCCCGCCAAGGGATGTCCCTCGGGGACCAGCAGATCGCACAGGTCGTCCCCGATGACCGCCTGTTCCACCCCGGCCGGGGCGGGCAGCGGCGCGATGTCCCAGTCGTGCGCCACCACCAGGTCGACCGCGCCCTGGGCCACCAGACCGACCGACAGATGCGGATCGACCTCGGTCAGCCGCGCGTCCAGCGCCGGGTGCTCCCGGGCGAGCCGGGCCAGTACGCCGGGCAGCAGCCCGCGCGCCGCCGAGGCGAACGCGGCGATGGTCAGCCGCCCGGCGGGCCGCCCCCGCCGCTCCTCCAGCTCCGTCTCGGCCCGCTCCACGATGGCCAGCAACTCCCGCGCGGTCTCGGCGAGTTGCCGGGCCTCGGCGGTGAGCCGCACCCCGCGCCCCTCCCGTTCGAGGAGCACGGTCCGGGTCTCCCGCTCCAGCTTGGCGATCTGCTGGGAGACGGCCGAGGGCGTGTAGCCCAGCGCGCCGGCGGCGGCGCCGACCGTGCCGTGCACCGAGACCGCGTGCAGCGCGCGCAACCGCTGAAGATCGAGCACGGAATCCTCCCGCGGACTGCCACCGATAAGCCGTGCTTCATCCAACCATGCAGCAATCATCGCTGGTGCTTCACGGTCGGTGGCGGCCATGCTCGGCGCATGCGACCGTCCCACCTCTTCCTCGCCGTCCTCGTCGCCGCCGTCTGGGGCGTCAACTTCACCGTCATCGAGATCGGCCTCGACCACTTCCCGCCGCTCCTCTTCTCCGCCCTGCGGTTCCTGGTCGCGGCGCTCCCCGCCGTGTTCTTCGTGGGCCGCCCCAAGGTGGCGTGGAAGTGGATCGTGGCGGTGGGGATGGTGCTGGGTGTCGCCAAGTTCGGCCTGGTGTTCGTCGGCATGGACGCGGGCATGCCCGCCGGGCTCTCCTCCCTGGTGCTCCAGATCCAGGCGGTGTTCACGGCCGTCATCGCCGCCGCGGTCCTGGGGGAGCGGCCCACGCGGGTCCGGGTGACCGGCATGGCGGTGGCCCTCGCCGGCATCGGCGTCGCCGCCTGGGACGAGGGCGCCTCGGGGCCGCTCGGCGCCTTCGCCCTGGTCGTCGCGGCGGCGGCCTGCTGGGGGGTGTCCAACGTCCTGACCCGCAAGGCGTCCCCGCCGGACGCGCTCAACTTCATGGTGTGGGTCAGCACCGTCCCGGTCCTGCCGCTGCTGGCCCTGTCCCTGCTGACCGAGGGCTCCTCCCGCGACCTGGCGGCACTGCGCGCCCTGGACTGGCAGGGCGCCGGCACGCTGGTCTTCGTCGCCTGGATCTCGACCGTCTTCGGCTTCGGCGCCTGGGGCTGGCTGCTGCGCCGCCACCCGGCCTCCGCGGTCGCCCCGTTCTCCCTCCTGGTCCCGGTCTTCGGCATGTCCTCGGCGGCGCTCTTCCTGGGCGAGTCCGTCTCCCCGGCCCGCTGGTGCGCTGCGGCCCTGCTGGTCGGCGGAGTGGCCCTGACCTCCCTCGCCCCCCGGCGTCGGCCCGCGTCCCCGCCCGACGCCGGCGAGACGGCGCCCGGGAAAGCGCCGATCCGTTCTTCCGACCATGCGGAGAGCCCTCTTACCGCCACTCGATAAGCCCTTTTTCCGGCTTATGGTTCACCCGTGTGCCGCGCATCCAGCGGAGTGACCCGGCGGTTAGTCGGAACATGAGCAAGGTGACTGGGTGCACGGCCGTGCCGAATGTGCTCCCGCTGGGTTCTTATACGTACATCCAGGCGCCGGTGCACTCGGCGACCGCGGTGAACGGAACTCTGACGAAAGGCGGACTCCCTGTGACACTCAGGGAGACGGAGCCGATTCTGCGGGAATTCCTGCGAACGCTGGGCGAGGTGCAGGACGACTTCACCAGACGATGGTGCGCGATCAGAGAACGGCCAGTCACCGTCACCAGCTGAATGATCGGGCCCTTTTGATCGTGTATGACGACGAACTCGTATACGGCCGGGGATTCCCGGGCCCGTACGCCGCTCACCCCTATCCCTATCCCTATCCTTACGCGGGCCCGTCCGACGAGACGGCCCACGGCCGGCACCGCGCCCCCGCCGACGACGACCCGGCGTTCGCGCCGGACATGTCCTGGGACGAGGAACTGGCCGTCATGCTCCAGGACGCGCTGGAGGAGCACCGCCCGGCGGAGCGGACGCCCCGGAGCCGGCGGGACGGTCCCGACGAGACACCGGCCGCCACTCCCGCGCCGGGCAGCCCGCTGGGGAACCTGCGGGACATCACGGAGGAACTGCCCCCGCTGAAGGACCCCGCCCCCGCCCGCAGCCACCGCCGTACCCGCCCGCCCCGCGCCCCCCGCGCGCCCCGGCCTCCGCGCACCCCCAGCGGTCCGCGCGGCCCGCGCGGGATCGAGGCCGTCAGTTACGTCACCGCCGTGCTCGCCACCGTCATCGCCTCCGGGGTGAGCCTGCTGAGCGGCATCGTCGCCTACGACCCGCTCCGCGTCGTCGCCGTGACCCGGCTGGAGCCCGGTGTCGTGTCCTGGTGGCCGCTGCTGGTCTTCGGCCCCTGGCTGGTGGCGTCGCTCTCCGTGCTGCGGGCGGCCCTGCACCAGCGGCGCGCCCTGCACGCCTGGTGCGTCGTCCTCGGCTTCTCGCTGATCGCGGTCTTCCTCTGCGTGCTCCAGGCGCCGGGCACGGTCGTCGACGTCGCCGCCGCCGCGCTGCCCGGCCTGGCCTCGCTGGCCTGCTTCCAGCAGCTCGTACGGCAGATCACCCTGACCCGGCCGCCCCGGCGGCGCGCTCCGCGGCACCGGGTGCGCCCCGAGCCCCGGCAGTCCGCCGGACCGGACCGCACGGCCGGTGCGGCACCGCACGCCGGCACCGAGGAGGCCCTCGGCACGGCACCGCTGCCGGACGCGGTCCCCGGCCCGGTGGCCGGCGGGGGCGCCCCGGACCCGGTGGTCGGCACGGCCGCGCCGTCCGCCGTCCCCGAGGCCCGGCACGACGGGACCGCGCGCCCCGCCAGGACCGCGCCGCCGCCCCGGGCGCCCAGGCCCGCCGTCAGGACGTACGTCATCAGCAACGGCCGGCCGCTGCGGACCCGCTCCTTCCCGGCGCCCCGCGACGGGCGGTGACCGGACGGCTCAGGCCGCCTCGTCGAGCAGCCGGTCCAGATGACGCCGTCCCGCGCCCAGCAGACCGGGCAGCGGGGCGGCGTTCTCGTACCACCGCTTCTCGTACTCCCAGCACAGCCAGCCGTCCCAGTCGTGCCGGGTCAGCAGGTCCACGCAGTCGGCCAGCGGCAGCACGCCCTCGCCGAGCGGCAGCGGCGTGGTGTCGTCGGCGGAGGCGATGTCCTTGACCTGGACGTAGCCGAGGTGCGGGGCGAGTGCCGCGTAGGACTCGGCGGGCTGCTCGCCGCCCAGCCAGGTGTGCATCACGTCCCACAGCGCGCCGGCCCGGCGGTGCCCGACCAGACCGAGGACGCGGATCGCGTCGGCGCCCGTGCGGTGCGAGTCGTGGGTCTCCAGCAGGACGCGGACGCCCGCCTCGGTGGCGTATTCGGCGGCCGTGCCCAGCCGTCGCGCGGCCGTCGCGTCCGCCTCCTCGGGGCTCTGCCCGGTGCCGCCGCCGGGGAAGACCCGCACATACGGGGCGCCCAGGTCGCGGGCGAGGTCGAGCAGGCCGCGGATCTCCTCCAGGACGGGGGCGTCGTCGCCCGGCGCGGCGACCCGCGCGTAGCCCGCGACGCTGAGGACGGCGACGCCCGCCGCCTCGAACCCGGCCCGCACGGCCGCCCGCTCGTCGGGCGACAGGCCCGGATGCACCGGCTCCTCGGGGTGGGCGCGGAGTTCGACACCGTGCCAGCCGTGTTCGGTCGCGAGCCGCAGCACGTCGCGCACGGGCATTCCGGGGACACCGAGGGTGGAGAACGCGAGCTTCATGGTTCCGGACAGTACCCGCCGCGCCGCCGCTCACTCCCTGCCCACCTGCTCCGCCTGTCCGCCGCGCGCTCGGCTGCCGGGCGGTCGCAGGCCCGCCGCTCCCGGCGGCCCTGTTCTCGGCGGGCCGCCCGGCGGCTGCCCCGGTGCGCGGGCGGCTGTCCGACGGCTCCCTGGCCGCCGGTCCGCCGGACAAGCACCGTCGTACGGGTCCCCCGCCCCGGCGTTCCCACCCGACCGCCGAGCCCCCACCGGCGGCCCCTGCCGACCGCAGCCCCCACCGGCAGCCACCCCCGGGGGACATCCCTCACCCCCACGGCAGCCTCCCAAGGGCACCCGGGGGATATCCCCGACCGGCAGCCCTCCGAGGGCACCCCTCACCCCTGCCACCCCCCGAGGGCACCTCTCACCCCCGGCGGCCCGTCGAGGGCCCCCATCCCCACGGCAGCCTCCCAAGGGCCCCGGGGATATCCCCAACCGGCAGCCCGCCGGCGAACACCCTTCACCCCCGAGGGCACCCCTCCCCCTGGTGGCTCACCGAGGGCACCCCTCACCCCCGCCACCCCCGAGGGCATCCCTCCCCCTGGTGGCTCACCGAGGCCACCCCTCACCCCCACGGCAGCCTCCCAAGGGCCCCGGAGATATCCCCAACCGGCAGCCCTCCGAGGGCACCCCTCACCCCCGCCACCTCCCCGAGGGCACCCCTCACCCCCACGGCAGCCCCCCGGCCGACCCAACCCCCACCGCCCCCCCCGGGGCCGCCCCTCACCCCCGAGGCGGTCCGGAGGACCCCCGTACCATCAGCTCCCCCCGCACCGTCGCGATCCCCCCGGGCGGCGCCTCCTCCCGCCCCATCGCGATGCGCCCGGCGCGCGCCCCCGCCTCCGCCAGCGGCAGCCGGACCGTCGTCAGGGCCGGTACCGCGTCGACGCTGAACGGCAGGTCGTCGAAGCCGGCCACCGACACCTCGTGCGGAATCCGCAGCCCCGCCTCCCGCAGCGCCGCGCACGCCCCCAGCGCGACGGAGTCGTTCGCGGCGACCACGGCCGTCAGGGACGGGTCCCGGCGCAGCAGTTCCAGCGTGGCCTCGTACCCCGACCGGCGGTCATAGCGCCCGTGCACCGTCCAGCGCGGGTCCTCCTCGATGCCGTGCGCGGCCAGCCCGGCCCGGTGCCCCTCCAGCCGGTGCCGTGTGGTCGTCCGTTCCTCGGGACCCGCGATGTAGCCGATCCGCCGGTGCCCGAGGCCGATCAGATGCTCGGTCAGCTCCCGTCCGCCGCCCCGGTTGTCGAAGGTCAGCGCGATCGCCCCGGTCTCCGGAGCCGGCGGCCTTCCGCACAGCACCACCCGCGTCCCGGCCTCCGCCAGCCGGCGCAGCTTCCCCGCCACCGCCGCCTTGTGCGGGGCGTCCTCCACCGCCCCGCCGGTCAGCACCACCGCCGCCGCCCGCTGCCGCTGCAGCAGCGTGAGGTAGGTCAGCTCGCGCTCGGGAGAGCCGCCCGTGTTGCAGACCACCGCCAGCCGCTCGCCGCCCGCCCGGCCGCCCGGCCCGCCGATCTCGGACTGGATCGCGCTCGCCATGATCCCGAAGAACGGGTCGGCGATGTCGTTGACCAGGATGCCGACCAGGTCGGAGGTGGCGGCGGCCAGCGCGCTCGCCGGACCGTTGAGCACGTAGTCCAGCTCGTCGACCGCCTTCAGCACCCGCTCCCTGGTGGACGCGGCGACGGGGTAGTTCCCGTTCAGCACGCGCGACACCGTCGCGGGGGAGACCTGCGCGCGGGCCGCCACGTCCGCCAGGGTCACCGTCATGTCCTCGTCCTCCGCCTCATCGCACCCTCGCCACCGCCGGAAGGCGGCCCTCGCCGCACCCAGAAGGCGCGTCACCCCGGCCGCGCTCTTGTCCGGACCACCGTCCACAGGCTAGCTTCGTATCAAATAGAAAGCGCTTGCTATCACGCCCGTCCCGGCGGATGCGGCGCACGGACCGCGTAGAACCGCGTACGAAGGGAACGACGTGACACGCAAGACGGTGCGTATCGCCATGAACGGTGTGACGGGGCGCATGGGCTACCGCCAGCACCTCGTCCGCTCCATCCTGGCCCTGCGCGAGCAGGGCGGCCTCGACCTCGGCGGCGGCACGGTGCTGTGGCCGGAGCCGGTCCTGGTCGGCCGCCGCGCGTACGCGCTGGAGGAGCTGGCCGAGCGGCACGGCCTGGAGCACGTCTCGACGGACCTGGACGCGGTCCTCGCCGACGAGACGGTCGACATCTACTTCGACGCCCAGGTGACCTCCGCCCGCGAGGAGGCGATCAGGAAGGCCATCGCCGCCGGCAAGCACGTCTACACCGAGAAGCCGACGGCCACCGGTCTCGACGGCGCCCTCGCCCTCGCCCGGCTGGCCGAGGAGAAGGGCATCAAGCACGGCGTCGTCCAGGACAAGCTGTTCCTGCCGGGCCTGCTGAAGCTCAAGCGCCTGATCGACGGCGGCTTCTTCGGCCGGGTCCTGTCCGTGCGCGGGGAGTTCGGCTACTGGGTCTTCGAGGGCGACTGGCAGGAGGCCCAGCGCCCGTCCTGGAACTACCGCGCGGAGGACGGCGGGGGCATCGTCGTCGACATGTTCCCGCACTGGGAGTACGTCCTGCACGAGCTGTTCGGCCGGGTGACCTCCGTCCAGGCGCTCACCGCCACCCACGTCCCGCAGCGCTGGGACGAGAACGGCAAGCCCTACGACGCCACCGCCGACGACGCCGCCTACGGCGTCTTCGAACTCGACGGCGGCGCGATCGCGCAGATCAACTCCTCCTGGGCGGTCCGCGTCAACCGCGACGAACTGGTCGAGTTCCAGGTCGACGGCACCGAGGGCTCCGCCGTCGCGGGCCTGCGCAACTGCCGCGTCCAGCACCGCTCCGCCACCCCCAAGCCGGTCTGGAACCCGGATATCCCCGCCACCGAGGTCTTCCGCGACCAGTGGCAGGAGGTCCCGGACAACGGCGAGTTCGACAACGGCTTCAAGGCCCAGTGGGAGCTGTTCCTGCGCCACGTCTACGCCGACGCCCCCTACCACTGGGACCTGCTGGCCGGCGCCCGCGGCGTGCAGCTCGCCGAGCTGGGCCTGAGGTCCTCCGCCGAGGGCCGCCGCCTGGTCGTGCCGGAGGTCGCGCTGTGACCCTCCGCCTCCCGAACCCCGACGGCACCCTGCGCGCCTACGAGCCCCGCGCCGAGCCCCGCGTCGAAGCGAACCCGGGAAGCGCTTTCACCTCCCGTACGGTCTTCTCGGCCGCGCACGTCGTCGCCGACCCGTACGCCGACACCACCCCGGACGGCCCCGCCGCCGTCGACTGGGACGCCACCCTCGCCTTCCGCCGCCACCTGTGGTCGCACGGACTGGGCGTCGCCGAGGCGATGGACACCGCCCAGCGCGGCATGGGCCTGGACTGGGCCGGCGCCGCCGAGCTGATCCGCCGCTCCGCCGCCGAGGCGAAGGCGTGCGGCGGCCGGATCGCCTGCGGCGTCGGCACCGACCAGCTCCCCGCCGCCGGTGCCCCCGCCCTCGCGGACATCCGCGCCGCCTACGAGGAGCAGCTCGCCGTCACCGAGCAAGCAGGCGCCCAGGCCGTGCTGATGGCCTCCCGCGCCCTCGCCGCCACCGCGCAGGGCCCGGACGACTACCTCGACGTCTACGGCCACCTCCTCCGCCAGTCCGCCGAACCGGTGATCCTGCACTGGCTCGGCCCCATGTTCGACCCGGCCCTGGAGGGCTACTGGGGCTCCGCCGACCTGGACGCGGCCACCGGCACCTTCCTGGAGGTCATCGCCGCCCACCCCGACAAGGTCGACGGCATCAAGGTCTCCCTCCTCGACGCCCGGCGCGAGGTCGACCTGCGCCGCCGCCTCCCGCAGGGCGTGCGCTGCTACACCGGCGACGACTTCCACTACCCCGAGCTGATCGCCGGCGACGACCAGGGCTTCAGCCACGCCCTGCTCGGCGTCTTCGACCCGCTGGGCCCGCTGGCGGCCGAGGCGGTCCGGGTCCTGGACACCGGGGACACGGACGGCTTCCGCGCCCTCCTCGACCCGACCGTCGCCCTCTCCCGCCACCTCTTCCGGGCCCCGACCCGCTTCTACAAGACGGGGGTGGTGTTCCTGGCCTGGCTGGCCGGCCACCAGAGCCACTTCACCATGGTCGGCGGCCTCCAGTCGGCCCGCTCCCTGCCCCACCTCGCCCGCGCCTACGAACTCGCCGACGGCCTCGGCCTGTTCCCCGACCCGAAACTGGCCGAGGAACGCATGCGCACCCTGCTCTCCCTGCACGGAGTCACCCAGTGAGCGACGACCTCTCCCGCTTCTCCATCAACCAGATGACGGTCAGGCAGCTCACGCTGCCCGAACTGACCGCCGCCTGCCGCGACCTGGGCGTCGGCAGCGTCGGCCTGTGGCGCGCACCCGTCCAGGAGTACGGCGTCGAGGCCGCCGCCAAGCTGGTCCGGGACGCCGGCCTGCGCGTCACCACCCTGTGCCGGGGCGGCTTCCTCACCGCGACCGACCCGGACGCCCGCAGGGAGGCCCTGGCCGACAACCGCCGCGCCGTCGACGAGGCCGCCACCCTCGGCACCGACACCCTGGTCCTGGTCTCCGGCGGCCTCCCGCCCGGCGACAAGGACCTCCCCGCCGCCCGGGAACGCATCGCGGACGCCCTCGCCGAACTCGCCCCCTACGCCGAGGCGCACGGCGTCCGCCTGGCCATCGAGGCGCTGCATCCCATGTACGCCTCGGACCGTTGCGTGGTCTCCACCCTCGCCCAGGCCCTGGACCTGGCCGAGCGCTTCCCCGCCCGCCAGGTCGGTGTCACCGTCGACACGTACCACATCTGGTGGGACGACCGGGCGCCCGAGCAGATCGCCCGGGCCGGCGCCGGCGGCCGCATCCACACCTTCCAGCTCGCGGACTGGACCACCCCGCTGCCGGAGGGCGTCCTCAACGGCCGCGGCCAGCTCGGCGACGGCTCGATCGACATGCGCGAGTGGAGGGGGTACGTCGAGGCGGCCGGCTACACCGGCCCCATCGAGGTGGAACTCTTCAACGAGGCCCTGTGGGCCCGCGACGGCCGCGAGGTGCTGGCGGAAACCGCCCGGAGGTTCGTCGCGCACGCCTTCTGACGCCCTCTGACGGCCTGGTCCCGGCACCCGGAGAAAAATCTTCGAAAGCCGTGCAACCCTTCCCCGCCCCACCGTGTCGTACTTGTCATCAGGGCGCCCGAGGGGGGAGATCCGGGGGGATCACGGGTCGTTCTGGGTGGGGAGACGCACGGGGGCCCGGTCGGTGAACCGGGCCCCCGCGGTGTCGTCCGGGCGGGTGGGTCAGAAGAAGACCCCGCAGCGCAGCAGCACATTGGCGTACGGCCGGGCCTCCCCGGTGCGCACCACCAGCCGGGCCCCCGCCGACAGTTCCTTCAGCCGGGTGTGCGGGACCAGGTCCAGGCCGGGCAGCGCGTCCAGGAGCCGGGCCGCGTCCGGGTTGGCCGCGCGGACCTCCTCCGCGCCCGTCGCGCCCTCCACCACCAGCTCCGCCAGCAGCCCCTCCAGCACCTCCGCGAAGGACGGCACCCCGGCCCGGAACGCCAGGTCCACCACCCGGGGTCCCGCGGGGATCGGCATCCCCGCGTCGCACACCAGCACCCCGTCGCCGTGCCCCAGCTCCGCGAGCGCCCCGGCGAGATGCCGGTTGAGAATCCCGGCCTTCTTCACAGCGCCTCGACCTCCTCCGCCGTCGGGTACGACTCCTGCGCCCCCGCCTTCGTCACGGCCGCCGCCCCCACCCGGGCCGCGTACGCCGCCGCCTCGGCCAGGGAGGCGCCCGCGCCCAGCCGGTAGGCGAGCGCCGCGGTGAACGCGTCCCCGGCGCCCGTGGTGTCCACCGCGTCCACCGCCACCGACGGCACCCGCGCCACGCCGTCCTTCGACGCCACCAGCGCCCCATCGGCGCCCAGCGTCACCACCACCGAGCGAGGCCCCTTGGCGAGCAGGATGCCCGCCCAGTCCTCGGGGCGGTCACCGACGCGGGACGGGCCCAGCAGCACCTTCGCCTCGTGCTCGTTGACGATGAGCGGGTCGCAGGCGTCCAGCACCTCGCGGGGCAGCGCCCGCGGCGGCGAGGGGTTGAGGACGAGCCGGCTGCCCGGCGCCAGGCTCCGCACCACCTCCGCCACCGTCTCCAGCGGGATCTCCAGCATCACGGACACCACCCGCGAGGCGTGGAAGAGGCTGGTCGCGGCCCGGACGTCGGCCGGGGCCAGCCGGCCGTTGGCGCCCGGCGAGACGACGATGCTGTTGTCACCGGACGGGTCCACGGTGATCAGCGCGACACCGGTCGGCGCGTCGTCCACGAGGACGCCCACCGTGTCCACGCCGGCCGCACGCTGGGAGTCCAGCAGCAGCCGCCCGTGGTCGTCGTCGCCGACCTTGGCCAGCAGCGCCGTACGGGCGCCCAGCCGGGCCGCGGCCACCGCCTGGTTGGCGCCCTTGCCGCCCGGGTGGACGGCCAGGTCGGTGCCGAGCACCGTCTCCCCGGCGGCCGGCCGGCGGTCCACGCCGATCACCAGGTCGGCGTTGGCCGACCCGACGACCAGCAGGTCGTAGTCGTACATGGTCCCTCTCCCCGCATCCGCGTCCGTGTCCGTGAGCCCGTGCCGCCGGCGCCGGTCAGCCGTCGAAGCCGGCCACATTCCGCTCGGTGACCACCTTCACCGGCACCTTCACCGTCTCCTCGGTCTTCTTGCCCTCGGCCGCCCGCACCGCGTTGTCCACGGCGATCCGGCCGAGCTGCCTGGGCTGCTGCGCCACCGACGCGTACAGCGTGCCGTCCTGGACCGCCTTCAGCCCGTCCGGCGTGCCGTCGAACCCGACGACCTGCACCGACTTCCCGGCCTTGGCGCCCAGGGCCTTGATCGCGCCGAGCGCCATCTCGTCGTTCTCGGCGAAGACGCCCTTGATGCCGGGGTGCGCCTGGAGCAGGTTCGTCATCACGTCCAGGCCCTTGGTGCGGTCGAAGTCGGCGGGCTGCTTGGCGACGACCTTGATGCCCGGGTACTTCTTCAGCCCGGCCGCGAAGCCCGCGCCGCGCTCCCGGCTGGCGGAGGTGCCGGCCTGCCCCTGGAGGACGACGATCGTGCCCTTGCCGCCGAGCTTCTCGGCGAGGGCCTTCGCGCCCAGCTCGCCGCCCTCGACGTTGTCGGAGGCGACCAGCGCGGCGGTGTCGGCCTTGTTGACGCCGCGGTCCACGGCGACGACGGGGATGTCCGCCTTGTTGGCGGAGCGCACGGACGGCCCGGCCGCGTCGGAGTCGACGGGGTTGACGATGACCGACGACAGGCCCTCACTGGTGAAGTTCTGCACCTGGTTGGCCTGCTGGGAGGCGTCGTTCTGCGCGTCGGTGACGGTGAGGTCGACGCCGAGCTTCTCGGCCTCGGCCTCGGCGCCCGCGCGGATCTGCACGAAGAAGGGGTTGTTCAGCGTGGACAGCGACAGGCCGACCTTCTGCTTGGCGCCGGAGTCGGAGCCGCCGTGCAGCAGCGAGGTCGCGCCGGCCACGGCCACCGCGACGACCGCCGCGATCAGATAGGTGACGGCCTGCTTGCCCTTGCCCCCGCCGGAGGCTCCGGCCGGCGCCGGGGCCGCCCCCGCCTTGCGCCGGACCGTGTCCAGGAGCACCGCCAGCGCGATGACGACACCGATGACGACCTGCTGCCAGAACGCGGAGACGGAGAGCAGGTTGAGCCCGTTGCGCAGCACGGCGAGGATCAGCGCGCCGATGAGCGTGCCCGACGCCTTGCCGGTGCCGCCGGCCAGCGACGCGCCGCCGATCACGACGGCCGCGATGGCGTCCAGTTCGTACCCCTGCGCGGCCTGCGGCTGCGCGGAGGAGAGCCGGGAGGCCAGCACGATGCCGGCCGCGGCGGCGAACAGCCCGGAGAAGGCGTAGATGGCGAGCTTCTGCCGCTTCACCCGCAGCCCCGAGAGCCGCGCGGCCTCCTCGTTGCCGCCGATGGCGTACATGGACCGCCCGATGTACGTCCGTCCCAGTACGAAGGCGGTGATCAGCCCCATGACGACCATCACCAGCACGGGCACCGGCAGCCAGCCGCCGAGCGTGTCACCGAGGTGCGAGACCGAGTCGGGGAACGGGATCGGCGACCCCTGCGAGATCACCAGCGACAGGCCGCGCCCCACCGACAGCATGGCGAGCGTGGCGATGAACGGCGGCAGCTTCCCGTACGAGACGAGGAAGCCGTTGACCAGGCCGCAGGCGATGCCGGTGGCGACGGCGAGCAGCACCGCCACCGGCACCGGCACCCCGCCCTCGGCGGCCGTCCAGGCGAGCACGGTGGCCGACAGCGCGGCGACCGAGCCGACCGACAGGTCGATGCCCGCCGCGACGATCACGAAGGTGACGCCGAAGGCGAGGATGGCCGTCACGGCCGCCTGCACCCCGACGTTCAGCAGGTTGTCGGCGGTCAGGAAGTCCCCGGACAGCGCCGACATGGCGATGACGAGGACGATCAGCGCGGTCAGCGCGCCGTTGTCGAGCAGCAGCCGGCGCAGACCGCCGCCGCCGGACGTCTTCTTGAGGGTGTCAGTGGCCACCGTCGGCCTCCGTTCCGTCGTTCTGGGGGGTGCTGACGGCGAGCGCCATCACGGCGTCCTGGGTGGCCTCCGCGGCGGCGAGTTCACCGGCGATCCGGCCCTGCGCCATGACCAGCACGCGGTCGCTCATGCCGAGCACCTCGGGCAGGTCGCTGGAGATCATCAGGACGGCGGCGCCGGCGGCCGTCAGCTCGTTGATCAGCTGGTAGATCTCGACCTTGGCGCCGACGTCGATCCCGCGCGTCGGCTCGTCGAGGATGAGGACCTTGGTGTCCGCCAGCAGCCACTTGCCGATGACGACCTTCTGCTGGTTGCCGCCGGAGAGGGTGCGCACGTGCTGGCCGAGGCCGGCCATCCGCACGCCGAGCTGCCCGGCGATCCGGGCCGCGGCGGTGTGCTGGCCCCTGAGGTCGACGAGCCCCGCGCGGGAGGCCGACCGCAGGGTCACCAGGCCGAGGTTCTCCTCGACCGAGGCGTCCAGCACGAGGCCCTGCCCCTTGCGGTCCTCGGGCACCAGCCCGATCCCGGCGGCCATCGCCGCGCCCACGTCGTGCCCGCGCAGCGGCGTGCCGCCGACCCGCACGCTCCCGCGGTCGTAGGGGTCGGCCCCGAAGACCGCCCGGACGACCTCGGTCCGCCCGGCGCCGACCAGCCCCGCGATCCCGACGACCTCGCCGGCCCGCACCTCGAAGCCGATGTCGTGGAAGACGCCGTCCCGGGTGAGCCCCTCGACCGTCAGCAGCGCCTCGCCGGTGCCGTCCGGCCGTTCGCGCGGGTACTGCTGCTCGATCGACCGTCCGACCATCAGCCGGACCAGTTCCTCCTCGGGGGTGGACGCCGGGACCTGCCCGACGCTCGCCCCGTCCCGGATGACGGTCACCCGGTCGCCGAGGGCGGCGATCTCCTCCAGGTGGTGGGTGATGAAGACGATCCCCACCCCGTCGGCGCGCAGCCGCCGCACGATGGCGAAGAGCTTCTCCACCTCCTCGGAGGTGAGCACGGCGGTCGGCTCGTCCATGATGAGCACCCGGGCGTCCAGGCTGAGCGCCTTGGCGATCTCCACCATCTGGAGCCGGGCGATACCGAGTTCACGCACCCGGGTGCGGGGCGACACGTCCACCCCGACCCGCTCCAGCAGCACGGCCGCGTCGGCGTCCATCCGCTTCCGGTCGATCATCCCGAGCCGCCGCGGCTGCCGCCCGAGGAAGATGTTCTCGGCGACCGTCAGATCGGGGACCAGGTTGAACTCCTGGTAGATGGTGGCGATCCCGAGCCGCTCGGAGTCCTGCGCACCGTTGATGCGCACCTCCTCGCCGCCGACCAGGATGCGCCCGGCATCGGGCGTGTGCGCGCCGGAGAGCGTCTTGATGAGGGTGCTCTTGCCCGCGCCGTTCTCGCCGAGCAGCACATGCACCTCGCCCCGGCGCAGGTCGAAGTCGACGCCGTCGAGCGCGACCACCCCGGGGAAGGTCTTGCGGATGCCCTCGATGCGCAGCAACTCGTCGGATTCGACTCGGTCGCTCACGTCGTACTCCTTCGTACGGGGGAGGGGGAGGGGGACTGGGGGGAGGAGGCGGGCGGTTCACCGCACGAGCGCCGGACGACGAGCCGGGCGGGCAGCGTCACGGACGCGCCGCCGCGCCCCTCGATCCGGTCGACCAGCGCCCGTACGGCGGCCCGTCCCAGCTCACCGGTGGGCTGGGCGATCGCGGTGACCGGCGGATCGGTGTGCACGAACCAGCGGATGTCGTCGAACGCCGCGAGCGCGATGTCCCGCGGCACCCGCAGCCCGCGCGCCCGTACGGCGTCCAGGGCGCCCAGCGCCATCAGGTTGTCGGCGGCGAAGACCACCTCGGGCGGCTCGGGCAGGTCGAGGAAGCCCTCGGTGACGCGCCGCCCGCTGTCCGCCTGGAAGTCGCCCTGGCCGATGTAGGCGTCGGGCAGGGGGAGGCCGTGGGCGCCGAGCGCCTCCCGGAAGGCGTCCACCCGCTCCCGGCCGGTGGTGGTGGCGGCGGGCCCCGCGATGATCGCGAGCCGCCGGTGCCCGAGCCCGTGCAGATGCGCGACGAGGTCCCGTACGGCGGCCCGCCCGTCCGACCGGACGACGGGCACGTCGACGCCGGGGATCCACCGGTCGACGAAGACCATCGGCGTCCCGGCCCGCGCGGCCTCCAGCATCCGGGGCGAGCCGCCGTCCGTCGGGGACACCAGCAGCCCGTCGATCCGCCGGTCCAGCAGCGTGGTGACGTGGTGGTCCTGGAGGTCGGGCCGCTCGTCGGCGTTGCCGATGATGACGCTGTAGCCGAGCGCGCGGGCCTCCTCCTCGACGGAGCGGGCCAGCTCGGTGAAGTAGGGGTTCAGCACGTCGCTGATGACCAGCCCGAGCGTGCGGGTCTGGTCGGTGCGCAGCGACCGGGCGACGGCGTTGGGCCGGTAGCCCAGGGCCTCGACCGCGCCCAGTACCCGGGCCCGCGCCGCCGCGCTGACGGACGGGTGCCCGTTGAGCACCCGCGACACCGTGGCGACGGAGACGCCGGCCTCGGCGGCGACGTCCTTGATGCTCGCCATCGCGTTCCACCTCCTCGTGGAATCGATTACACGAGGAGGATTGGAATCGATTACACGGGGCGCTGGCAAGGGGGTCGGAGCCGCCGAGACCGGATCGTGACCCCAGGGCGGGGCGGGTCCGGTTCTCCGTCCCGGCTCAGATCTGGTTCTCGCCGCCGTCGACGTAGAGGTTGGCGCCGAAGACGAAGCTGCTCTGCGGGGAGGCGAGGAAGGCCACGGCCGCCGCGACCTCCTCCGGCCGTCCCATCCGTCCGATGGGCAGCTCCCGGGCGGACTTCTCGCGGAACGCCGGCGCGTTCTCCTCGCCGACCAGCTCCGTGATCCCGGTGGTGTCGATCGGTCCGGGCGAGATGGCGTTGACGCGGATGCCGCGGTGCCTCAGCTCGTTGGCCCAGGTGCGGGCGAAGGAGCGGACGGCGGCCTTGGAGGCGGCGTACACGCCGAACGCCTCGGTGCCGTTGTCGGCGGCGGTGGAGGCGTTGAGGATCACCGAGGCGCCGTCGTTGAGCAGCGGCAGCGCCTTCTGGACGGTGAACAGCGTGCCCCGCACGTTGACGGCGAGGGTCCGGTCGAGGTGCTCCTCGGTGACCTGCTCCAGTGTGGCGAAGGAGGCGGCCGCCGCGTTGGCGAAGACGACGTCCAGGCCCCGGCCCCGGGCGCGGACGGCGTCGTAGAGCCGGTCCAGGTCGGCGAGGTCGGTGATGTCGCCCGGCACGGCGGTGACCCGCTCGGCGCCGATGGTCTCCACGGCCTCGTCCAGCGCCGCCTTGCGCCGGCCGATGATGAACACGTGCGCGCCCTCGTCCGCCAGCCGCGCCGCGCTGGCGAGGCCGATCCCGGTGTGCCCGCCGGTGACGACGGCGGTCCTGCCTTCGAGCTGTCCCATGGCGATCTCCTCTGTTCTTCCGTTCGCACTTCTGTACCGATCGGTACTGAAGTGGACCGTAGCACTTCTGAATCGTTCGGTACAGAAGAGGTAGGCTGGGGGGCATGGAGACGCGGCGGAAGGCGACGGCGCAGGGGCAGCGGTCCGGCAGGCCGCGGGCCTTCGACGCGGACGAGGCGCTGGAGCGCGCCATGCGGGTCTTCTGGGAGCAGGGCTACGAGGGCGCCAGCCTCACCGACCTGACCGGCGCGATGGGCATCACCCGCACCAGCATGTACGCGGCCTTCGGCAACAAGGAGGACCTGTTCCGCAAGGCCCTGGAGCGCTACACCGAGGGCCCCGCCGCGTACGCCGCCCGCGCCCTGGCGGAGCCGACCGCCCGCGAGGTGGCCTCCGCGTTCCTGATCGGCTCGGTTCGCGCCACCACCCGCCCCGGCTGCCCCGCCGGCTGCCTGGGCGTCCAGGGGTCGCTGGCCGCCGGCGAGTCCGGACGCGCCGCGCGCGACGCCCTCGCCGCCTGGCGCGAGGAGGGGGTGGGGCTCCTCCGGGACCGTTTCCGGCGGGCCGTGGACGAGGGCGACCTGCCCCCCGACGCCGATCCCGGGGCGCTCGCCCGCTACGTCATGACCGTCGCCAACGGCATCGCCGTCCAGGCGGCGGGCGGCGCGGACGAGGAGGAACTCCGGGCGGTGGCGGCCCTGGCGCTGCGGGGGTGGCCGTCGGCCTGACGGGCGGGGTGGAGCCGGGATCGCGGCACACCCGGGCGAGGCCCCCGGCGTCCCCGGGGCCTCGGTGCCGGTGCCGGTCGCGGGCGTGGCCCTCACCGCGCGAGCACGACCGGGTCGACCGGCGTGAAGTCGTACGGCGCGCAGGCGCCCACGCCGCGCTGGACGGGGCGGCGGTCGGCCCGTCGCACCCCTCGCGGATGTGGGAACCGGCGCCTCCCGTCCGGTTGTTGACGATCACCCGGTCCCGGTCCCGGTTCCGCCGGACAGGTGGTGGGCGCCGTAGCGGTGGAGGATGTTCTTGCTCAGGGTCGACCCGTCGCCCTGGCGGATGCGGACCGCGCCGGACGGACGGGCCGTGGCCGCGGAAGCGCTCGGGGCCGAGGCCGGCCCGAGGGCTCCTGCGGCGAGAGCCACGCCCGCGGCGACCGGAGCGAACGGGCGCGTTGTTCCCCCTGTTCCGGGGTGTCCCGGTATGGGCGTCTCGTGCCCGGAGGGCAGCCGGGGCGCCGGAAGCCGTGCCAGGGCTGCCGGAGCGGACCGGGCACTTCGGTGCGGGCGGTGCGCGGGGGGCGGACGGGCCGTCGGGGTCGCGGCACAGGTGCGGACCGGCGGTGAAGTCCCTTGCTAAGGTGCGCCGGTGTCCACGATCAGGCGGTTCCAGGTCACCTTCGACTGCGCGGAACCCGAGCGCGTCGCCCGCTTCTGGTGCGAGGTCCTCGGGTACGTCGTGTCGCCCCCGAAGGGCTTCGCGACATGGGACGAGTACGACCGCACCCGGCCGCCGGAGGACCGGGGTTCGTGGTGCGCCTGCGTCGACCCCGCGGGCGAGGGTCCGCGCCTGTTCTTCCAGCGCGTCCCCGAGGGCAAGACCGTCAAGAACCGCGTCCACCTCGACGTACGGGTCGGCACCGGCCTGACCGGCACGGAGCGCCTGGCCGCGCTGGAGGCGGAGTGCGCCCGGCTGCTCCCGCTCGGCGCGACCCGGGTGGAGCTGCTGGCCGACGAGTACGACTCGTGCATCGTGATGCGGGACGTCGAGGGCAACGAGTTCTGCCTCGACTGAGCGCCGGCTCAGGTGGGGGTGCCGGGCGCCGAGGCCGGCGGGCGGGGTGGCACACCGCCCGGCCCGGCCGCCCAGGCGAGCGGAGGGGCGATCGAGCGCACGTCCGCTCCCCGGCCGACCCACAGGGAGATGAACAGCGCGGCGGTCGCCTCCAGCAGTCCCGCCTGTCCCAGCCCGCCCACTTCCAGCGGCTCGCAGCCCGCGTCCCGCACCAGCGCGCCCACGTCCGCCAGGGCCGGCTCGTCGTCCCCGCAGACCGGCACGGCCAGGGGCCGCCCGTCGAAGACCGGGGGCCGCATCCGCCACACGTCCTCGTGGCAGAGGTTGAACGCCTTGACCACGCGCGCCCCCGGGGCGGCCTCGGCCAGCCGCCGCGCGGCCGGGGGTCCCCCTTCGGTCAGCAGCCGGAAACCCGGGCCGACCGGGTTGGAGCAGTCGACGAGGACCTTGTCCGCCAGGGCCGTACGCAACTCCCGCACCACCTCCGCCCCCGCCCCGTACGGCAGCGCGGCCAGCACCACGTGGCCGGCCGCCGCCGCCGCGCCCAGCCCCGCGGGCCGCGCGCCGCACCCGATCCGCGCCGCGAGCCGCTCCGCCCGGCGCGCGTCCCGGCCCCCGACGACCACCTCGTGCCCGGCCCGCGCCCAGTGCGTGGCGAGCGCGTCGGCCATGCGGCCCGTTCCCAGTACGCCGATCCTCATCGCACGTCCCCTTCCGTGTCCCGTTCCGGCCGTTCCCCCCGAGGCTAGGGAGCCGTTCGGGCACCATTCGGTACGTGACGACGCCCGACGCCTTCCTCGCCGACTGCCGCGCCCGCCTCGCCTTCGACCTGCTCTCCCACACGTGGAACGCCGTGGTGCTGTGGGCACTGCGCGACGGCCCCCGGCGGCCGGTCGAACTCCGGACCCGGATCGGCGGCATCAGTTCCAAGGTCCTCACCGAGACCCTGCGCCGGCTGCGCTTCAACGGCCTGGTCGTCCGCACGGCGGAACCGGGCCGCCCCTCCCGTGTCTCCTACGGACTCACCCCCCTGGGCCGCACGTTGCTGCCCGCGATCGACCTGGCCGGCGCCTGGGCCTTCGCCCACGGTGACGAGGTCATGGCGGCGCAGGAGGCGGCGTGCCCGGAGGACGGCCCGCGTCCGTGACGCACTCTTCTTGATCACCCAGGGCCCGGCGCCTACGCTCCCTGGTCATGGACATGGGGGGACCGGCGCGCCGCCGGCCGGCCGCGTGGCGGCGGGCGGTCGCGGTGCTGCTGGCCGGGGCGGTGGCGGTGGGCGCGGTCGGGGCGCTGCTGGTCGTCGTGCCCGGCATGGTGGTCGACCACGACCTCGCCGGGGCGAGCGTCGCCGCGCAGGACCGGCTGACGGCGGTGAACGACGTCCGTACGACGCTTCTCCAGGCCGTGGGCGGCATGGTCCTCCTGTTCGGCGCGTACGCCACCTGGCGGCAACTGCGCGTCAGCCAGGACGGCCTGCGCGCGACGCAGGAGGGGCAGGTCACCGACCGGTTCAGTACGGCCGTGGACCAGCTCGGCAGCGAGAAGCTGGAGACGCGGATCGGCGGGCTGCACGCGTTGTGGCGGATCGCGGAGCACTCCGCCCGGGACCGCGACGCCGTCCTCTCCATCCAGGCGGCCTATCTGCGCACCCACCTGCCCTGGCCGCCCACCGAGGGGCCGGCTCCGGCGGCGGACGTGCCGATCAACGACATCGTGCCGCTGGAGGTCCGGGCCGCCGACGCCCAGGTGGCGCTGACCGGCCTCGGTGTGCTGCTGAGCCACCCCCGGGAGCAGACCTGGCTCAACCTCGGCGTCACCGACCTGCGCCGCGCCGACTGCGACGGGTTGTGGCTGACGGAGGTCAACCTCGACCGGGCCTGCATGGAGGCGGCCGGTTTCTACCACGCCAACCTGACGCAGGCGTCCCTCGTCTCCGTCAACCTGCGCCATGCCGATCTCACCACCGCGATCCTGCGCCGGGCCCGCTGCGTCCGGGCCGACCTGCGGGGCGCCAAGCTGGTCGAGGCGGATCTGCGGGACGCCGATCTCACGGAGGCCGACCTGCGGGAGGCGAACCTGCGGAAGGCCGACGCGGGCGGTGCCGTCTTCCACGACGCCGACCTGCGCCTGGCCGACCTGCGCGGCTGCGACCTGAGCACCGCCGGCCTGCGCGGGGCCCGGCTCTCCGGCGCGCTGGTCAGCGACCGCACGCGCCCGCCCGCCGGCTTCGACCTCGCCGCCGCCGGGACCGTCCTCACGGAGGATCCCGGTCCGGAACCCCCGCCCCTGCTCCAGCCCCCGGGCATCACCGCGCAGCACCCGCCGCTGAGGTCCCTCACGCCGGGCGACGGGTGACGGGCCGCCGGGCCACCCCCACCTCGCACCACACGTACTTCCCCCGGTCACCGTTCCTGGTCAGCGGATACCACCCCCACTCGTCGGAGCACGCCCGTACGAGGGTGAGCCCCCGGCCTTCCTCCCGCTCCTCCGCGCGCAGGGCCGGCGAGGCCGGTTCCGGAGGCTCCGGGTCCGTGTCCCACGCGCCGATCCGCAGCGTCCCCGGCGGCGACCAGCGCACCCGCAGCGCGGCGGGCCCCTTGGTGTGCCGCACGGCGTTGGACACCAACTCGGCGGCGAGCAGCTCCGCGACGTCCACGAGGCCGATCAGCCCGTGCAGGGTGAGGACGAGCCGGAGGGTGCGCCGGCTGACGGTGACGGCCCGGAGGTCGTTGGGGATGTGGAGGGAGTACTCCCAAGGGGTGGTGTCGGGCATGGGAAAGCTCCGATCGATGCGGGGGAGGGATGAGGGAACGGGCGGTGTCGTTGCCGCGTCGCAGGGGCAGGGCGAGGCGGTGCGCTTCCGTCGTCCCGGTTGCGCAGAGTGTGCCCTGCGCCACTGACCGTAGGGCTAAAGATTTAAGTTCCGCAACCCGGTCGCGTACGGTTACCCCCGAACGAGTCGCATGCAGCCGTGTGTTGGGAGAACCGGACGATGGTCCTGAGGAGCGAGCCGACGGCACGGCAGCTGCGGCTGGCGGTGGAACTGCGGAGGCTTCGGGATGCTGCGGGGCTCGCCGCTCGTGAGGCCGCCGCGTTGCTCGGAGTGAGCGCCCCTCAGATCAGCCAGATCGAGTCGGGTCTCGCAGGGGTGAGTGAAAAGCGTCTGAGGAGCCTCGCCGCTCACTACGTCTGCTCGGACGAGCCCTTTGTCGAGGCACTGGTCGCCATGGCGACCGACCGTACACGTGGCTGGTGGGAGGAATTCCGCGGTCGGTTGCCCACGCCGTTCCTCGACCTCGCGGAACTGGAACATCACGCGACGTATCTGCGGGAGGTCCAGTTCCTCTACATTCCCGGACCGTTGCAGACGGAGGACTACGCTCGTGCCGTCTTCTCCTACCGTGTTCCTGAACTGCCGAGGCCGGACGTGGAACTGCGGGTGCGGCACCGGATGCTCCGCAAGGCGATCCTCGAGGAACATCACGCCAAACCGTACGAGGCGGTCATTCACGAGGCCGCGCTGCGCATCATGGTGAGCGACCGGATCACATCGCGGACCCAACTCACGCGGCTTCTGGGGCTCTCCGAGGCGGATCACATCACGATCCGCGTCATCCCCTTCGACCTGGAGGGCTTCGCCGGGGCCGCCGGTGCGATGGTGTACGCGGGCGGAGCGGTACCCAAGCTCGACACGGTGGTGCGTGACGGCCCCAACGGCGCGTCGTTCGTCGATTCGGAGGCCCAGTTGGCCGCGTTTCGAACGCTCTTTCATAAGGTGGAGGCCGTGTCGCTCGATCCCGAGCGTTCACGCGACTTCATCCACAGACTGGCGAAGGAGCTGTGAGGCCTCCCATGGGAATTCCCGACACCTGGTGGAAGTCGTCCTACTCCGGTCCTGGCGACGGCGATTCGTGTGTCGAGGTCGCCCGCCGCCCCACCCGGATATCCGTCCGTGACTCGAAAACGCCGCAGACGGCCGCCCTCACCTTCGCGACGCCCTCCTTCACTGCTTTCATCGAGGCGCTCAAGGCGGCTGACCCGGGGAGGTAGAGGCGGCCATGGACAACTGGCGCGAGTCGTCCCACTCAGGTCCCGACGAGGGCAACGGCTGTGTGGAGCTGGCCGGCATCCCCACCCACATGGGCGTCCGTGACAGCAAGGCCCGCGATCGGGCCTCGCTCACCTTCTCCGCCCCGGCCTTCCTGCCCTTCCTCGGCCACCTCAAGTCACCCCGCCCCCGCACCCCCTGACACCCACCACCCCAGCTTCTCCGGATTCCGCACCACCCAGATCCGGCTGACCCGCCCCCCGGCGAGGTCGAACGACGCCACGGTCAGCACCACGCCGCCGAGGCTCGCCACCAGCCCCGGCGTGCCGTTGACCGGCCGTTCCGACAGGACCAGTCCCGGCGCCCGCTCCGCGAGGGCGACCATGTACCGGGCGATGTGCGCGCCGCCCTCGACCGGGTGGAGCGCGGCGCCCGCCACGCCGCCCCCGTCGGCGGTCATCACGGCCGTCGGGTCGAGGAGGTCGACCAGGGCGCCGATGTCCCGCGCCTCCCACGCCTCCTTGACCTGCCGCACCGCACCGGCCAGCCCGGCCGCGGGCGCCGCAGGCCCGGCGTCCCGCACCCGGCGCCGCGCGGACGCCGCGAGCTGCTTGCAGGCGGCCGGCGTCCGGCCGAGGACACCGGCGATCTCGGCGAACGGGTAGCGGAAGACGTCGTGCAGCACGAACGCCACCCGCTCGGCCGGCGTCATCGTCTCCAGGACGACGAGGAACGCCATGCTCACCGACTCGTCCAGGACCAGCAGGTCCACCGGGTCCGCCCCGCCGCCGCCCCGCTCGGCCGCCCGGTCGGGCACCGGCTCCGGCAGCCACGCGCCGACGTACCGCTCCCGCCGGGCCCGCGCCGAGCCGAGCACGTCCAGGCAGATCCGCCCGGTCACCGTCGTCAGCCAGGCGCCCGGGGACCTGGTCCCGTCCCGCCGGTCCTCCGGCAGCGCGTACCAGCGCGCGTACGCCTCCTGCACGGCGTCCTCCGCCTCCGCCAGCGAACCGAGCAACCGGTAGGCCACGTTGATCAGTTGGCGCCGCTCGTCCGCCACACCGTCGGTCATCACGCCAGGCCCCCCGACCCTCGCCTTACCTTTCGCGGGCCCGCGTCGTCGGGCTGGTGAGACCTTACCGATCACCGCCCGTACCGGGCGGAAAGGGGACCGAGACCATGGCCACCACCCGGGCGACGGCACCGCGGCACGGCACGTTCCTGCGGGCCGCGATCGCGCTGCAGACCCTGACCATCTTCGCGCAGGCGGTCTCCGCCGGGCTCCTGCTGACCGTGTCCTACGGGGAGACCCTGCACAGCGTCGGCGCCCGCGTGATGTACGCCGCGTCGATGCTGTACGTCCTCGCCGCGGTGCTGGCGTGGAAGCCGGGCGGCGGCTCGCCCCGGCCCGTCGCGTACGCGTCCGGCTTCCTCGTCCTCGCCTCCGTCCAGGTCGTCGTCGGCATCGCGCACCTGCCGGCGGTCCATCTCCCCCTGGGCGTCCTGATGTTCGGCCTCAGCCTGCTGGCGCTGGCCGGCCGGCGCTGACGCCGGTCAGGACTTCTTCGCCGACCGCAGGGCCGCGCTCACCGCCTCCTCGTTCCGGCCCCACACGTCCTCCTCCAGGCTGCTGTCGTCCTCGCGGGAGAACCGCTCGCCGAGCGCCACGTCCCCCTCGCCCAGCACCCGCCCGCACCACTCGCCCCGCCCGGCGACATGGTCGTCGAACGGTACGGCGGCGCCCTCCCCGAGCACCTTCCACGCCCCGTCCACCCAGCGCAGGGCCAGCAGATAGGTGTGACCGGTCTCCAGGCGGGGCGCCGCCGCGGCCGTCCGCTTGACGCGCGTACCGCTCCGGTAGACCCGCCAGCCGGGGGCGACCAGGTCGAAGCCGTCCCCCAGCGCGTGGCGCGGCGCGCCGGCGGACCAGAGAACCTTCTCCGCCCGGAAGGTCACGTCCCGGTCCGCGGCGTACTTCAGCGAGCCCTCGGTGAAGTCCTCACGCCCGGTCTCCTTCTCCCCGGTGGGCGTCGCCACCACCACGTGGTCGGCGTTGGTCACCCAGTCCGAGGCGGTCTGCGACGCGAACTCGTCCTGGGGGATGCCGCAGCCGACGACGGTGTCCAGCCCGCCCCGGCCGACCAGCACCGCGGCGAGGACACCGGCGGCGGCCAGCACCGCGGCGATGGGCCGGCCGGGCAGACGGTCGAAGAGTGCGGGACGTATGGCTCTCTGCGAGGTCATCGGGGGAGTGCACCGTTCTCGGACGGACGACCCGGGCACCTCCGCGCCGGGCCGCCACTACTACATGACATCCGGAGAAGACGACCGAACGGCCCCCGCGGTTACCCCGAAGATCAACACCCGTGTAACAACCGCCCCGCGCCGGCCCGGAGGGCTCAGCCGTCCTTCCCGTACCCGCGGAACTCCGACGTCTCCACGACCCTCGGCCCGAACATGTCCCCAGAGCGGTGAGGAGCGCACCGCACGGCCGGCATGTCACACCCCCCCGGTACCGTCGGATCATGACCGACCAGCCCCCGGCGTCCACGGCGGCGCCCGGTGCGCGGCGCCCCGCCGTGCTCGAAGGTGTCCTGGAGCGCATCACGTACGCCAACGAGGAGAACGGCTACACGGTCGCCCGCGTCGACACCGGCAGAGGCGGCGGCGATCTCCTCACGGTCGTCGGCGCGCTGCTCGGCGCGCAGGTGGGGGAGTCGCTGCGGATGGAGGGCCGCTGGGGCTCGCACCCGCAGTACGGCAAGCAGTTCCACGTCGAGAACTACACGACCGTGCTGCCCGCCACCGTCCAGGGCATCCGGCGCTACCTCGGCTCCGGCCTGGTCAAGGGCATCGGGCCGGTCTTCGCGGACCGGATCACCCAGCACTTCGGCACCGACACCCTCCGGATCATCGAGGAGGAGCCGAAGCGGCTGGTCGAGGTCCCCGGGCTCGGCCCGAAACGGACGAAGAAGATCGCCGACGCCTGGGAGGAGCAGAAGGCGATCAAGGAGGTCATGCTCTTCCTCCAGACCGTGGAGGTGTCCACGTCGATCGCCGTGCGGATCTACAAGAAGTACGGCGACGCCTCGATCTCCGTCGTCAGGAACCAGCCGTACCGGCTCGCCGCCGACGTCTGGGGCATCGGCTTCCTCACCGCCGACAAGATCGCGAGGTCGGTCGGCATCCCGCACGACAGCCCGGACCGGGTGAAGGCCGGCCTCCAGTACGCGCTGAGCCAGGCCACCGACCAGGGCCACTGCTACCTCCCGGAGGAGAAGCTGATCGCCGACACGGTCAAGCTGCTCCAGGTCGACACCGGGCTGGTCATCGAGTGCCTCGGCGAGCTGGCGGCGGAGCCCGGGGAGGGCGAGGACCCCGGCGTCGTACGGGAGAAGGTCCCCGGGCCCGACGGCGGCGGCGAGCCCGTCACCGCCATCTATCTCGTGCCCTTCCACCGGGCGGAGCTGTCCCTCGCCGGACAGCTGCGGCGGCTGCTGCGCGCGGACGAGGACCGGATGCCGTCCTTCCGGGACGTCGACTGGGACCGGGCACTGGGATGGCTGAAGGGGCGTACGGGCACCGAGCTGGCCC
This sequence comes from Streptomyces griseoviridis, assembly GCA_014649155.1. Classification (GTDB taxonomy): domain Bacteria; phylum Actinomycetota; class Actinomycetes; order Streptomycetales; family Streptomycetaceae; genus Streptomyces; species Streptomyces griseoviridis. The sequence goes on from BMSM01000012.1 coordinate 232,688, forward strand.
CCGAGCAGGAGGCCGCCGTGAAGCTGGCGCTCACCGAGAAGGTCGCCGTGCTGACCGGCGGGCCGGGCTGCGGCAAGTCGTTCACCGTGCGGTCGGTCGTGGAGCTGGCCCGCGCGAAGAAGGCCAAGGTGGTGCTCGCCGCGCCGACCGGACGGGCCGCCAAGCGGCTGGCGGAGCTGACCGGCGCCGAGGCGTCCACCGTCCACCGGCTCCTGGAGCTGAGGCCGGGCGGCGACGCGGCCTACGACCGGGACCGGCCGCTCGACGCCGACCTCGTCGTCGTGGACGAGGCGTCCATGCTGGACCTGCTGCTCGCCAACAAGCTGGTGAAGGCGGTCCCGCCGGGCGCCCACCTGCTCTTCGTCGGTGACGTCGACCAGCTCCCGTCCGTCGGCGCCGGCGAGGTGCTGCGGGACCTGCTCGCCGAGGGCGGCCCGGTGCCCGCCGTCCGCCTCACCCGCGTCTTCCGCCAGGCCCAGCAGTCGGGCGTGGTCACCAACGCCCACCGGATCAACGCGGGGCAGCAGCCGCTCACCGACGGCATGAAGGACTTCTTCCTCTTCGTCACCGACGACACCGAGGAGGCCGGCCGGCTCACCGTCGACGTGGCGGCGCGCCGCGTCCCGGCGAAGTTCGGCCTCGACCCGCGCCGGGACGTGCAGGTCCTCGCGCCCATGCACCGGGGCCCGGCCGGCGCGGGCGCGCTCAACGGCCTCCTCCAGCAGGCCATCACCCCCGGCCGCCCCGACCTCCCGGAGAAGCGGTTCGGCGGCCGCGTCTTCCGCGTCGGCGACAAGGTCACCCAGATCAGGAACAACTACGACAAGGGGGAGAACGGCGTCTTCAACGGCACGGTCGGCGTCGTCACCTCCCTCGACCCCGTCGACCAGCGGCTCACCGTCCGCACGGACGAGGACGAGGAGGTGCCCTACGACTTCGACGAACTGGACGAGCTGGCCCACGCCTACGCCGTGACCATCCACCGCTCCCAGGGCAGCGAGTACCCGGCGGTGGTGATCCCGGTGACCACCGGCGCCTGGATGATGCTCCAGCGCAACCTGCTGTACACGGCGGTCACCCGGGCCAAGCGGCTGGTCGTCCTCGTCGGCTCGCGCCGGGCGATCGCCCAGGCGGTGCGCACGGTCTCGGCGGGACGGCGGTGCACGGCGCTCGACTTCCGGCTCGCCACCCCGCTCACCTAGCGGAGGAACGTAACGAATGATCGATCAAATGAGTCGTGAAGGTCACAGACCACTACCGGGCGGGGAACTTAAGGGGCAGGATGAACAAGTTGACGGCACTCAGTGCCGCCGATAGGCCCGATGGTCGACCCCGAGTGCACTCTCCTGAGCCAAGTGGGGGATGGTAGAGACAGTCAGGGCACCTCGAAGATGAGGCACTACGTCGGTGAGGGAAGACGTGAGCGACAACTCTGTAGTACTGCGGTACGGCGACGGCGAGTACACCTACCCGGTGATCGACAGCACCGTCGGTGACAAGGGCTTCGACATCGGGAAGCTCCGCGCCCAGACCGGGCTGGTCACCCTGGACAGCGGTTACGGAAACACCGCCGCCTACAAATCCGCCATCACCTATCTGGACGGCGAGGCGGGCATCCTCCGCTACCGCGGCTACCCGATCGAGCAGCTGGCCGAGCACTCCACCTTCCTGGAGGTCGCCTACCTGCTGATCAACGGCGAGCTGCCGACGGTCGACGAGCTGGCGTCGTTCAAGGACGAGATCACGCAGCACACCCTGCTGCACGAGGACGTCAAGAACTTCTACCGCGGCTTCCCGCGCGACGCCCACCCGATGGCCATGCTCTCGTCGGTGGTCTCCGCGCTGTCCACGTTCTACCAGGACAGCCACAACCCCTTCGACGAGCAGCAGCGCAACCTCTCCACGATCCGGCTGCTCGCCAAGCTCCCGACGATCGCCGCGTACGCGTACAAGAAGTCGGTCGGCCACCCGTTCGTCTACCCGCGCAACGACCTCGGCTACGTCGAGAACTTCCTGCGCATGACGTTCTCGGTCCCGGCCCAGGAGTACGACCTGGACCCGGTCGTCGTCTCCGCGCTCGACAAGCTGCTGATCCTGCACGCGGACCACGAGCAGAACTGCTCGACCTCCACGGTCCGCCTGGTGGGCTCCTCCCAGGCCAACATGTTCGCGTCGATCTCGGCCGGCATCAACGCGCTGTGGGGCCCGCTGCACGGCGGCGCCAACCAGTCGGTGCTGGAGATGCTGGAAGGCATCCGCGACGCCGGCGGCGACGTCGACTCCTTCATCCGCAAGGTGAAGAACAAGGAGGACGGCGTCCGCCTGATGGGCTTCGGCCACCGGGTCTACAAGAACTTCGACCCCCGCGCCAAGATCATCAAGGCCGCCGCGCACGATGTCCTCTCCGCCCTCGGCAAGTCCGACGAGCTGCTGGACATCGCCCTCAAGCTGGAGGAGCACGCGCTCTCCGACGACTACTTCGTCTCGCGCAGCCTCTACCCGAACGTCGACTTCTACACCGGCCTGATCTACCGGGCCATGGGCTTCCCGACCGAGATGTTCACGGTCCTGTTCGCCCTCGGCCGGCTGCCGGGCTGGATCGCCCAGTGGCACGAGATGATCAAGGAGCCGGGTTCCCGCATCGGCCGCCCGCGCCAGATCTACACCGGCGTGGTCGAGCGCGACTTCGTCCCCGTCGAGGAGCGCTGAGCCGCACCGGCACCCCGGGAAGTCCCGTACCGCCTCGCGGTGCGGGACTTCTTTGTACATGTGCGACGCGTGCCGGGACGGGGCGCGGGTCTGGGCAAGGCGTGTGCCCGAACAAGCGGAAGGCGCCCCGGCGCCGGTCCCCCCACGGGCCGGCGACCAGGGCGCCTTCCCATGTCCCGGTGCGGATTCCCCCCACGGGATCCGGGCCGGGCGTCTGTGAGAACAGCGCCTGAATCGCTGTACTGCGTAGTACGTACTGCTCTGCGGTCTGCCGGGACAGCGCACCTCCGGGAGGGCCGCTCAAAGCTTCCCGGTGTACGTGCCCCGGCAACGCATTTCCGAGGACGTCCCCCAAGACAACCCCGGATGTCAGTTCGCGCCCCCCAAGACGCTCCCTGACATTGTCAACTTAGACCTTCGAACCCCTCCGATGGTTACGTTCGGGTCACTGTGATCCGAGTCTCTTGCTCCTGTCCGTTAGGTGGGCAAGAGACCGGTATGCCGAACGAGACCCCAGCGTAAGGAAGATGCGCGAGCCTTGTGAAGAGCTTATGTGAGGAGGGTTCCGGACTCCAGAGGCACCGGACGTTCGAGACCTCAGCGAAATGTGCGCAGCCGCAGGCTGTTGGTCACCACGAACACCGAGGAGAAGGCCATCGCCGCCCCGGCGATCATCGGGTTGAGCAGTCCGGCGGCGGCCAGCGGCAGCGCGGCCACGTTGTAGCCGAAGGCCCAGACCAGGTTGCCCTTGATCGTGGCGAGGGTGCGGCGGGAGAGCCGGATGGCGTCGGCGGCCACCCGCAGGTCGCCCCGGACCAGCGTCAGATCGCTCGCC
>BMSM01000013.1 GCA_014649155.1 Streptomyces griseoviridis
CGAGGGCCGCACCATCGCCCCGCTGCTCACCCGGCTCAACACCATCCGGCGCGCCCATCCCGCCCTGCGCCGGCTCCGCAACCTCCGCTTCCACCACACCGACAACGACTCCGTGATCGCCTACAGCAAGCGCGCGGGGTCCGACGTCGTGCTGGTGGTCGTCAACCTCGACCCCCACCACACCCAGGAGGCCACGATCTCGCTGGACATGCCGCACCTGGGCCTCGACCCGCACGCGTCGGTGCCCGTGCACGACGAACTCACCGGCGAGACCTACCACTGGGGCAGCACCAACTATGTGCGGCTGACGCCCGGCCGGGCCCCCGCGCACGTCTTCCACGTCCACCTGCCGTCCGCCGCGCCGAAGAACGGGGAGCCGGGAACCTCATGACCGTCAACGAGCCAGTCCCGGACACCTTCGAGGACACGCCCGCCCAGGACCGCGACCCGGACTGGTTCAAACGGGCCGTCTTCTACGAGGTGCTCGTCCGCTCCTTCCAGGACAGCGACGGCGACGGCGTCGGCGACCTCAAGGGACTCACCTCGCGCCTGGACTACCTCCAGTGGCTCGGCGTGGACTGCCTCTGGCTGCCCCCGTTCTTCAAGTCCCCGCTCCGGGACGGCGGGTACGACGTCTCCGACTACACCGCCGTGCTGCCCGAGTTCGGCAATCTCGCCGACTTCGTGGAGTTCGTGGACGCCGCCCACCAGCGGGGCATGCGCGTGATCATCGACTTCGTCATGAACCACACCAGCGACCAGCACCCGTGGTTCCAGGAGTCCCGGAAGAACCCCGACGGCCCCTACGGGGACTACTACGTCTGGGCCGACGACGACACCCGGTACGCGGACGCGCGGATCATCTTCGTCGACACCGAGGCGTCCAACTGGACCTATGACCCGGTCCGCGGCCAGTACTACTGGCACCGGTTCTTCTCCCACCAGCCGGACCTCAACTACGAGAACCCGGCCGTGCAGGAGGAGATGCTGGGCGCGCTGAAGTTCTGGCTGGACCTGGGGATCGACGGGTTCCGGCTCGACGCGGTGCCGTACCTGTACGCCGAGGAGGGCACCAACTGCGAGAACCTACCCGCCTCGCACGCCTTCCTGAAGCGGGTACGGCGCGAGATCGACGCGCAGTACCCGGACACCGTGCTGCTGGCCGAGGCCAACCAGTGGCCCGAGGACGTCGTCGACTACTTCGGCGACTACGCCTCCGGCGGCGACGAGTGCCACATGGCGTTCCACTTCCCCGTCATGCCGCGCATCTTCATGGCGGTCCGGCGGGAGTCGCGGTACCCCGTCTCGGAAATCCTCGCGAAGACCCCGGCGATCCCGTCCGGCTGCCAGTGGGGCATCTTCCTGCGCAACCACGACGAACTGACCCTGGAGATGGTCACCGACGAGGAACGCGACTACATGTGGGCGGAGTACGCCAAGGACCCCCGGATGCGCGCCAACATCGGCATCCGCCGCCGCCTCGCCCCGCTCCTCGACAACGACCGGGACCAGATCGAGCTGTTCACGGCCCTGCTGCTGTCGCTGCCGGGTTCGCCGATCCTGTACTACGGCGACGAGATCGGCATGGGCGACAACATCTGGCTCGGCGACCGCGACGCGGTGCGCACGCCCATGCAGTGGACGCCCGACCGCAACGCGGGCTTCTCGACCGGTGACCCGGGCCGGCTGACCCTGCCCACGATCATGGACCCGGTCTACGGCTACCAGGTCACCAACGTCGAGGCGTCGATGGCGTCGCCGTCCTCCCTGCTGCACTGGACCCGCCGGATGATCGAGATCCGCAAGCAGAACCCGGCCTTCGGACTCGGCTCGTACACCGAACTGCCCTCCTCCAACCCGGCGGTGCTCGCCTTCCTGCGGGAGTACGAGGACGACCTGGTGCTCTGCGTCCACAACTTCGCGCGGTTCGCCCAGCCCACCGAGCTGGACCTGCGCGCGTACGCCGGGCGGCACCCGGTGGAGCTGTTCGGCGGGGTCCGCTTCCCGGCCATCGGCGAACTGCCCTACCTGCTGACCCTCGGGGGCCACGGCTTCTACTGGTTCCGGCTCACCCGAGTCGCATCCCGCATCGGCCGCCGGGCGTGAGCTCGGGCCGAGGAAAGGACGCGTCACCATGCCGAAGACCGCACCCCTGCGCCCGAGACACGCGCACCATCCCGCCGACCCGATGGCGTCGCTCGGCGGACTGCTGCGCCAGTGGCTGCCCCGGCAGCGCTGGTTCGCGGGCAAGGACCGGCCCGTGGCCGATCTCGGCCTGCTGTCGATGACGGAGCTTTTCCCCGGCTGTCTGCACCTGCTGGTGCACGCCGGGCACGGCACGGTGCCCGCGCCCGGCGGCACCCCGCCGGCCGGTGACTGCTACCAGTTGCTGCTGGGGGTGCGCCGGCAGCCCTCGCCCCGGCTGGGCCGCGCGCTCATCGGCCGGGCCGACGAGGGCCCGCTGGCCGGGCTGACGGTGTACGACGCGTTGCAGGACCCCCGGATGGCCCGGCTGCTCCTGGAGCGGCTGCGCGCCCCCGGCACGGCGGGCCCGCTGCGTTTCGAGGCGGACCCGTCCCGGCCGGTCCCGGCGACCGCGCTGGCACCCCGGCTGCTGGACGCCGAGCAGTCCAATTCCTCGCTGGTCTACGGCGACGAGCTGATCCTCAAGGTGTTCCGGCGCGTCCAGCCCGGCGTCAACCCGGACCTGGAGGTGCCGGGCGCGCTGGCCCGGCAGGGCTGCGGCCGGGTGCCCGCGCCGGTGGCCTGGTTCCGCACCACGCACCCGTTCGAGGCGACCCTCGGCGTGCTCCAGCCGTTCCTGCCGGGCGCCACCGACGGCTGGACGCTCGCGCTGGACGCGCTGGCCGCCGGGGACGACTTCACCGCGCAGGCGCACGCGCTGGGCCGGGCCACCGCCGACGTGCACGTCGCCCTGGCCTCGGCCTTCCCGGCCGGCACCCCCGGGGAGAACGGCCGCACGGCCGCGGCGATGACCGAGCGGCTGACCGCCGCCGCGCACGCCGTGCCCGCCCTCAAGCCGTACGTGCCCCGGCTCCGGGGCGCCTTCGCGGCGCTGACCACCTGCGACGTCGGCCCGGCCGCCCAGCGCATCCACGGCGACCTGCACCTCGGGCAGGTGCTGCGGGCCGGGCGCGACTGGTTCGTCATCGACTTCGAGGGCGAGCCGTCCCGTCCGCTGTCCGAGCGGCGCAGCGCCCACTCCCCGGTGCGGGACATCGCCGGCATGCTGCGCTCCTTCGACTACGCCGCCCGCCAGCGCCGCCCCTGGCGGCCGGAGTGGGCGCGCCGCTGCCGCGAGGCGTACTGCGCGGGCTATGCCGTCCGGGCAGGGTGGGACCCGCGCAAGAAGCACGGACTGCTGCGCGCCTACGAGACGGACCGGGCCGTGTACGAGGTGCTGTACGAGGCCCGGCACCGCCCCGACTGGCTTCCCGTACCCATGGCGGCGATCGAACGACTCGCCGTGAGAGGAGACTGACATGGCCCTCCGCGACACCTCGCTCCCCGAGCCGTCCGGTCCCGCCGCGCCCACCGGCGCGGTCACCGCCGCGCCGCCGCTGGACGCGACCGACCGGGGGCGCCTGCTGGCGGGCGCCCACCACGACCCGCACGCGCTGCTCGGCGCCCACCCGGTGCCCGGCGGGATCGCCGTCCGGGCGCTGCGCCCCTTCGCGCGGGCGGTGAGCGTGCTCACCGGCGGCGAGCGCCACCCGCTCGCCTCGGAGGGCGACGGCCTGTTCTCCGCCCTCCTGCCGCTGGAGACGATCCCGGCGTACACGCTGCTGGTCGAGTACGAGGACGGGGTGCGGGAGACGGCCGACCCGTACCGTTTCCCGCCCGCGCTCGGCGAACTGGACCTGCACCTGATCGCCGAGGGCCGGCACGAGCAGCTCTGGCGGGCGCTGGGCGCGGAGCCGATGGTCCACGAGGGCGTGGCCGGCACCCGCTTCACCGTGTGGGCGCCGAACGCCCAGGGCGTCCGGGTGGCCGGGGACTTCAGCTGCTGGGACGGTACCGCCTTCCCGATGCGCTCGCTGGGCTCGTCGGGCGTGTGGGAGCTGTTCCTGCCCGGGATCGGCGAGGGCGCGACGTACAAGTTCGAGATCCACTCCCGGTACGGGCAGCGTTTCCTCAAGGCCGACCCGATGGCCCGCCGGACCCAGGAGCCGCCGGAGACCGCGTCCGTGGTCACCGCGTCGCACTACGAGTGGGGGGACGCGGAGTGGCTGCGGGGCCGGGGCGCGACGCCCGTGCACGAGGCGCCGTTCTCGGTGTACGAGGTGCACCTGCCGTCCTGGCGGCCGGGACTGTCCTACCGGGAGCTGGCCGAGGAGCTGCCCGCCTATGTGAAGGACCTCGGCTTCACCCACGTCGAGCTGATGCCGGTCGCCGAGCACCCCTACGGGCCGTCCTGGGGGTACCAGGTCACCGGGTTCTACGCGCCCACCGCGCGGCTCGGCACCCCGGACGACTTCCGGTACCTGGTGGACGCGCTGCACCGGGCCGGGATCGGCGTGATCATGGACTGGGTGCCGGCGCACTTCCCGAAGGACGACTGGGCGCTGGCCCGGTTCGACGGGGACCCGCTGTACGAGCCCGGGGACGAGCGGCGGGCCACCCACCCGGACTGGGGGACGTACACCTTCGACTTCGCCCGCACCGAGGTGCGCAACTTCCTCGTCGCGAACGCCGTGTACTGGTGTGAGGAGTTCCACATCGACGGGCTGCGGGTCGACGCGGTCGCCTCGATGCTCTACCTGGACTACTCCCGCGATTCCGGGCAGTGGGAGCCCAATGTGTACGGCGGCCGGGAGGACCTGGCGGCGATGGCCTTCCTCCAGGAGATGAACGCCACCGTCTACCGGCGCTGCCCCGGCGTGGTGACCATCGCGGAGGAGTCCACCGCGTGGGGCGGGGTGACCCGGCCCACCGACACCGGCGGGCTCGGCTTCGGGTTCAAGTGGAACATGGGGTGGATGCACGACTCGCTGGAGTACCTCGCCAGGGAGCCGGTGCACCGCAAGTACCACCACCACGAGATGACCTTCTCGATGGTGTACGCCTACAGCGAGAACTACGTGCTGCCGATCTCCCACGACGAGGTCGTGCACGGCAAGCAGGCGCTGGTGTCGAAGATGCCCGGCGACTGGTGGCAGCGGCGCGCCAATGTCCGCGCCTACCTCGGCTTCATGTGGGCCCATCCCGGCAAACAGCTGCTGTTCATGGGGCAGGAGTTCGCCCAAGGGGCGGAGTGGTCGGAGCAGCGGGGCCCGGAGTGGTGGCTGACGGAGGACGGGTACCACTCCGCCGGTGATCACCGCGGGGTGCGGGACCTGGTCCGTGATCTCAACGCGCGCTACCTCCGGGCGCCGGCGCTGTGGCAGCGGGACACCGATCCGGCGGGGTTCCGGTGGGTCGCGGTGGACGCCGCCGACGACAACGTCTTCGCCTTCCTGCGGTACGACCGGGCGGGCACCCCGCTGCTGGCGGTGTCGAACTTCTCCCCCGTCGTCCGGCACGGCTACCGGCTCGCCGCCGGCGACGAGGTCCCCGCCTGGGAGGAGGTCCTCAACACCGACGCCGCGCGCTACGGCGGTTCCGGCGTCACCAACCCGGGCGCCGTCAAGACGGAGGACGGCCACGTCACGCTGACACTGCCGCCGCTGGCCACGGTGTGGCTGATGCCGTACGCCGGCTGAGGTCCGGCGAAACACCCAGGTGTCCGACCACCCCTGAGGGGGCAGTCAGGTTCCTACGACACGAGAACCCTCGTCGTCGCTGTGACAGGCACCTGGAAGGCGGCATCACGTGCGTACCGTCGGAGTGGAGGAGGAACTCCTCCTCGTCGATCCCGAGACCGGCGACCCGCGGGCGATGTCCGCCGCGGTCCTCGCGCGGGCCGCCCTGGACGCGGGCGAGGAGGAGGTCTTCGAGAAGGAACTGCACGAGCAGATGCTGGAGTTCGCCACGCATCCGCAGGAGGAGATGGAGCGGCTGCACGCGGAGATCGTCCGCTGCCGCAAGGAGGCCGCGCGGCACGCCGGGGAGCTGGGCGCCACGGTCGCCGCCCTGGCCACCTCCCCGCTGCCGGTCAGCCCCGCCGTCGGCGTCAACAGCCGTTACCAGTGGATGGCCGACCAGTACGGCGTCGTCGTCCAGGAGCAGCTCGTCATGGGCTGCCACGTGCACGTGGCCGTGGACTCCGACGAGGAGGGCGTCGCCGTCGCCGACCGGGTGCGGCCCTGGCTGCCGGTGCTCGCCGCGCTGAGCGCGAACTCGCCGTTCTGGCAGGGCAAGGACACCGGGTACAGCAGCTACCGCAGCCGGGTCTGGCAGCGCTGGCCGTCGGCCGGGCCGACCGAGCTGTTCGGCTCGGCGGAGCGCTACCACCGGCGGGTCGCCGACATGGTGTCCACCGGCACCATCCTCGACGAGAAGATGATCTACTTCGACATCCGGCTGTCCGAGCGCTATCCGACGGTCGAGTTCCGGGTCGCGGACGTCTGTCTGCACTCCGACACGGCCGTCCTGCTCGCCTGCCTCGCCCGGGGCCTGGTGGAGACCGCCGCGCGGGAGTGGCGGGAGGGCGTGGAGCCGGCCGGGCACAGTGTGAGCCTGCTGCGGCTGGCCGCCTGGCGGGCCGCCCGGTCGGGGCTCACCGGCGAGCTGCTGCATCCGGCGACCATGCGGCGGATGCCCGCCGAGACCGTCGTACGGGCGCTGGTCGACCATGTCGAGGAGGCGCTGGTGGAGGCCGGGGACCTGGAGCGGGTGCGGGCGGCCCTCGCCGAGCTGCTGCGGCGCGGCAACGGGGCGCGGGTCCAGCGGGAGCTGCTGGAGCGCACGGGCAGCCTGCGGGACGTCGTCACCGGGTGCGTGCGGCACACCCAGGGCTGAGACGCCCCCGGCGCTCACACCATGAGGGAGATGGCGTAGGCGAGGAAGAACGCCGCGACCAGCACGACGAGGACGAGGATCACCGTCAGCGGGGCCTTGCCCCAGCCCTTGGGGGGATTGTGGACCTCGCGCGGGCCGGCCTCGGGCAGGCTGCTCTCCGCGGGCGGGGTCTCCCCGGGCGGTACGCCGCCGCCCGGTTCCAGGCCGGTGGTGCGCTCGGGCTCGGGGTCGGGATTCGTATAGCTCATGCCGTCCGGGTCCCCCGATCCCGCCCGGATCATCACGGACGGGCGCGTTGTGCCGTCCGGGTGCCCGTGGGCGGCCGCCTCGGCTAGATTCGGGCAGCGCCGGACCACAGCGTCCGACGGTTTCCGTCACAGTCCGCACACATCAGGAGCAGTGCATGCGCGACTCCGCCTCCGCTCCGGAGACCGCCTGGGCGCCGGCCGGCGGTCTGGCCGACCGGCTGTTCGAGACGGCGGAGCGGACGCCGGCGCTGCCGCTGCTCGCCCGCCGCCCCGGTCCGGACGGCGCCGACTGGGAGGTACGGACGGCCGCCGAGGTCCGCGACGAGGTGCTGGGCCTGGCCAAGGGGCTGATCGCGGCGGGGATCGCGCCGGGTGAACGCGTCGCGATCATGGCCCGCACCCGGTACGAGTGGACGGTGTTCGGCTACGCGCTGTGGACGGTGGGCGCCGAGGCCGTGCCGATCCACCCGGCGTCCTCCCGGGACCAGGTCGCGTGGATGCTGCGGGACGCGCACTGCGCGGCGGTGCTGGTCGAGGACGAGCGGTGCGTGATGACCGTGGGGCCGGTGTGCGCGTCGCTGCCCGCGCTGCGGCACGTGTGGCAGCTGGACGCGGGGGCGTGCGCGGAGCTGACCGCCCTGGGCGCGGACGTGGCGGCGGCCACGGTGGACTCGATGCGCCGGATCGTGCTGCCGGAGGCCACCGCGGTCGTCGCCTACACCTCCGGCACCACCGGCCGCCCCCTGGGCTGCGCGTTGAGCCACGGCGCGCTCGCCGCAGCCTGCGACGTCCTGCTCGACGGCTGGGGCGGGACCGCCGCGCCGCCGGGGGAACAGGGCGCGGTCCTCGCGTTCCTGCCCTTCTCGCACGTGTACGGCCTGATGGTCCAGGGGCTGTGCGTGCGCGGCGGCCTGCTGATGGCCCACGAGCCGGAGCTGACCGAGGCGGCGCTGGCCTCGGCGCTGCGGACCTTCCGGCCCACCTGCTTCTACGCCGTGCCCTCGGTGCTGGAGAGGATCTACAAGAACTTCCTGCGCTCGGCCGAGCGGGCCGGCCGGGGCGCGCTGTTCGAGCGTGCCGCCGCCACCGCCCGGGACTTCGCCGAGGCCCAGGAGCGCCGGCGGCTGGGCACCGGCCCGGGTCCCGGCCTGGACCTGCGGATGCGGCACGCGCGCTACGAGCGGTCGGTGTACCGGCGGCTGCGCGCAGCGCTGGGCGGCCGGGTGCGCCGGGCCGCCAGCGGCGGATCGCCGCTCAGCCGCGAGCTGTCCCTGTTCTTCGAGGGCATCGGCATCCACGTGCACGACGGCTACGGCCTGACCGAGACGGCCGGCGGGGTGACGATGCAGCCGCTGGGCCGGGAGAAGTCCGGCACCGTCGGCAAGGCGCTGCCCGGCACGGAGATCCGGGTGGCCGGCGACGGCGAGATCCTGGTCCGCGGCCCGTCCCTCTTCCAGGGGTACGTCGGTGCCGCGGACGCCACCCGGGCGGTGCTGCGCGACGGGTGGCTGGCCACCGGCGACCTGGGCCGGCTGGACGACGAGGGCTATGTGACGGTCACCGGCCGCAAGGAGGACGTCATCGTCACCAGCGGCGGCACGAGCGTGGCCCCGGCCGCCCTGGAGCAGCGGCTGCGCACGCACCCGCTGGTCCACCAGGCGGTGGTCGTGGGCGACGGCCGTCCCTGTGCCGGCGCCCTCATCACCCTGGACCCGGAGTCCGTGACGCACTGGCGGGCGGGCCTGGCGCCGCCGGACGGCGACGCCGGCGCGCGCGAGGCACACGAGGAGAACGCCCTGCGTGAGGAGATCGCGCGCGCCGTGGCCGCCGCCAACCGTGCCGTGTCCCGGGCCGAGTCGATCCGGGTCTTCAGCATCCTGCCCGAGCCCTTCGACGTGGCCCGGGGACTGCTGACCCCGTCGCTGGATCCGCGCCGCGCGGAGATCGCGCGGGTCTGCGCCCCGGAGATAGACGCCATGTACGCGGCGCGCTCCCCGCGGCCGGGGCGGACCCGGCCGGCCGGGCCGACGGCCGGCGAGGACTGGGAGGAGTCCGACAACGTCTTCGTCAGCCGCCGACGTACCAGGTGAAACCGCCGTTGGCGGCGGTCACCGCGAGCAGCACACCGAAGATGACGAGGTCGATGACGCCGAGCACCACACCGGCCTTGGCCATGCCGCCGCCGCCCTTGACCGCCGCCTGCCGCATGCCCACGGCGCCCAGCACGATCGCGACCGGCCCGAGGATGACATTGAACAGGAACAGGCCGATGATGCCGCAGACGAGGCTCGCGACGGCCAGGCCGTTGGTGCGGGACCGCGAGGAGGCGGCGGAGGAACTGCCGTAACTGGTCATCAGAATCTCCTGATGTAGGGGGATTCGGTCGGCGGAGCACTCCCTGGTGTGTCATGCTCCGGTCTGTTCCGCCCTCCGGGTGCCCGCCCAATCCCCCGTGTATTCCGTGGAATTGACACGGCACGGTCCGGCGCGGTACGGAATTTCGCATTCCGCGTCGGCCGGATTCCTTTCCCGCGATGGAGGGCCGGGAATTCCGGGCCGCCCGCGCGAGCGGGCACCCCGGGTCGCCGGTCCGTCACCGCGGGTGATCTCGCGGTGTCCTGGCAGACGGGCGCGTAGGCTCCGCCGGCACGGGAACTACAGACGGAGGGGGCGCACGGGAAAGGACGAGACAAGCCGGGCAGACGCCGGGCCGGGAAGGCGAAATGGCAGCCGAGTCGCGTTGGGACAGGACACTGGCTTCCGAGGAGATCACGAACCGCACCGCCAGCTTCAGCGGGGAGCTGCACAATGTGACGGGTGCGCGCCTGGTCGCGGAGGAATTCCTCTACGACCTCTCGCGGGTGGTCTCCCCGGGTGCCCCGGAGCACTGGGACGACATCCTCCTCGTCGTCACCGAGCTGGCCGCGAACGCCGTGCAGTACGCCCCGGGGCCCTTCCGGCTGGAGCTGCGGCGCACCTTCGACGGGGTGCACGTGGTGATGCACGACACCAATCCGACCCCGCCCGCGCCCCGGCCCTTCCACCCGAGCAACGGGGGCGGCGGCATCGGCTGGCACCTGATCCACACCCTGTGCGACCAGGTCAGCGTGGTGAGCGACGAGCGGGGCAAGGACGTCCACGTCTTCCTGCCCTGGTGAGACCCGCGGGCGGGCCCGCGCGGCCACGGTGTCCGGCGGGGGCCGCGCCCCCGCCGGACACCCGCGTCACGGCGTGACGGCCTCGGGCGGCAGCCGGTGGTAGTAGTCGCCGACCGCCACGAGGTACTCCCGGTCCATCGTCTCGCTGTCGGTCTCGAACCGGGGCGCCGCCTTCACCTCCGCCCGTGAGCACGACAGCGTGACCTTGCGGGCCTCGGTGTCGATGCCCGCGACCACCCCGACGGGCACGAGGACACTGCGGCCGAAGACCCAGACCCCGGTGTCGACCACCAGGTGCCGCATCCCGTAGTGGTCCGCCTGGCGGTCCACGTGACCGATGGTGCCGTCGCGCCCTACGACGGTGCAGCCCGACAGGTCCTCTCCCTCGACGTGACCGCTCTCCGGCGCGTACGACCAGATTCGTTCCATCGGCACGCTGCTCCTTCCTCCCGCGTCCTGACCGGTTCCCGGTCCGGGGCGGGCGCTTCCCGCCCGCCCCGGTTCCACAGCAGCAACTACCCTCGCCCGGCACCGGCATTCGGTGGCCTCCGGCCCCGTCGGCCGGGCCGGTCGGAAACGGGACGTACCCGGCGGGTGCCCCGGGGTCAAACAGACCCGGGTACCCAGGTTCTCCCGAAGCATGCCCCTCTTTCCCGGGAGGCAGGGGGCACCTCGCGGACCGGACCCGCTTTTCGCCGCCCGCCCGGCGAGCACCTCCGGCTCTGGCGTATTTTTCTCCCGGAGCATCTCCGCTGAACTGCGGAAACGCGACACACAGTCCGGGCCGCGGATCGGCCCGGGCGGGGGTTCCGAGTCCTCGGCCGTGAGGACTCCTGGGGAGCGGAACGAGGGTGCGCATGACCAGCGACAGCACCGGGGTCGTCGACGCGGCCTGGGGCGATCAGGAGCTGCGACGGCTCCTGGCCGGCCTCACGGCCGTACGGGACGGCGATTTCGGCACGCGTCTGCCGGACGACGCCGAGGGCCTGATGGGCGACATCGCCAAGGTCTTCAACGGCATGGTGGATCAGTTGTCCGTGTTCACGTCCGAGGTCACCCGGGTGGCCCGCGAGGTGGGCACCGAGGGCCGGCTGGGGGGTCAGGCGAAGGTGCCGGGGGTCTCGGGCACCTGGTCCGACCTGACCGACTCGGTGAACGCCATGGCCGGCAACCTGACCACGCAGGTCCGTGACATCGCCCAGGTGGCGACCGCGGTGGCCCGGGGCGACCTGTCGCAGAAGATCGACGTGGACGCCCGGGGCGAGATCCTGGAGCTGAAGAACACCATCAACACGATGGTCGACCAGCTCTCCGCCTTCGCCGACGAGGTCACCCGCGTCGCCCGCGAGGTCGGCACCGAGGGCCGCCTGGGGGGTCAGGCGGACGTGCAGGGCGTGCGGGGCACCTGGCGGGACCTCACCGACTCGGTGAACTTCATGGCGGGCAACCTGACCAACCAGGTCCGCAATGTGGCGCAGGTCGCCACCGCCGTCGCCAAGGGCGACCTCTCGCAGAAGATCACCGTGGACGCCCGCGGCGAGATCCTGGAGCTGAAGAACACCATCAACACGATGGTCGACCAGCTCTCCGCCTTCGCCGACGAGGTGACGAGGGTCGCCCGCGAGGTCGGCACGGCCGGCAACCTCGGCGGGCAGGCGCAGGTGCGGGGGGTCTCCGGCACCTGGAAGGACCTCACCGACAACGTCAACGTGATGGCGTCCAACCTGACCAACCAGGTCCGCTCCATCGCCCAGGTCGCCACCGCCGTCGCCAAGGGCGACCTCTCGCAGCGGATCACGGTCGAGGCCAAGGGCGAGGTCGCGGCGCTGGCCCAGGGCATCAACACCATGGTCGACACGCTGTCGGCCTTCGCCGACGAGGTGACCCGCGTGGCGCGCGAGGTCGGCACCGAGGGCCGGCTCGGCGGCCAGGCGCACGTGCCGAACGTGGCCGGCACCTGGAAGGACCTCACCGACAACGTCAACTCCATGGCCAACAACCTCACCGGCCAGGTGCGCAACATCGCGCTGGTGACGACGGCCGTGGCCCGCGGCGACCTGTCGAAGAAGATCGACGTCGACGCCCGCGGCGAGATCCTCGAACTGAAGACGACCATCAACACGATGGTCGACCAGCTCTCCGCCTTCGCCGACGAGGTCACCCGCGTCGCCCGCGAGGTCGGCACCGAGGGCCGGCTCGGCGGCCAGGCCGAGGTGGAGGGCGTCTCCGGCACCTGGAAGCGGCTCACGGAGAACGTCAACGAGCTGGCCGGGAACCTGACCCGGCAGGTCCGGGCCATCGCCGGGGTCACCAGCGCGGTCGCCGAGGGCGACCTGACCCGCACGGTCAACGTGGAGGCGTCCGGCGAGGTCGCCGAGCTGAAAGACAACATCAACGCGATGGTGGAGTCCCTGCGCGAGACCACCCGGGCCAACCAGGAGCAGGACTGGCTCAAGACCAACCTCGCCCGGATCTCCTCCCTGATGCAGGGCCACCGGGACCTGCCCGTGGTGGCCGAGCTGATCATGGACGAGCTGGTGCCGCTGGTCTCCGCCCAGTACGGCGCCTTCTACCTCGCCGAGGACGGCGTGAGCGGCCCCGAGCTGCGGCTCGTCGGCTCCTACGGCTACCCGGACGACGACGGCCGGCCCACCCGCATCCCGTTCGGCCGGACCCTGGTCGGGCAGGCCGCGCGCAGCCGCCGCACCATCACCGTGGACGAGCTGCCGCCGGACTACGTGACCATCTCCTCCGGGCTCGGCCAGGTGGTGCCGACCGCGCTGGTGCTGCTGCCCATCGTCTTCGAGGGCCAGGTCCTCGGTGTGATCGAGCTGGCGTCGGTCTCCGCGTTCACCCAGATCCACCACGACTTCCTGGCCCAGCTGATGGAGACCATCGGCGTCAACGTCAACACCATCGTGGCCAACGCCCGCACCGACGAGCTGCTCGCCGAGTCGCAGCGGCTGACGGCCGAGCTGCAGGCCCGGTCCACCGAACTCCAGGTGCAGCAGGACGAGTTGCAGCGCTCCAACGCCGAGCTGGAGGAGAAGGCGTCGCTGCTCGCCACGCAGAACCGGGACATCGAGGCGAAGAACCTCCAGATCGAGCAGGCCCGGCAGGAGCTGGAGGCCCGCGCACAGCAGCTCTCGCTGGCCTCGAAGTACAAGTCGGAGTTCCTGGCCAACATGAGCCACGAGCTGCGCACGCCGCTCAACAGCCTGCTGATCCTCGCCCAGCTGCTCGCGCAGAACCCCTCGCGCAACCTCACCCCCAAGCAGGTGGAGTACGCGGGCATCATCCACTCGGCGGGCTCGGACCTGCTCCAGCTGATCAACGACATCCTCGACCTGTCCAAGGTGGAGGCCGGGAAGATGGACGTGGCCCCGGAGCGGGTCACGCTGCGCCAGCTCATCGAGTACGTCGAGGCCACCTTCCGGCCGATGACCACGCAGAAGAGCCTGGAGTTCACGATCACGACCGCGCCCGGCGCGCCGGCCGACCTGCTCACCGACGACTCCCGGCTGCGACAGGTGCTGCGCAACCTGCTCTCCAACGCGGTGAAGTTCACCGAGCGGGGCAGCGTGAAGCTGCGGATCGAGCCGGCGGCCGACGAGGAGGTCCCCCGGGGCGTGCTGCGGGGCGGCGCGGTGGTGGCGTTCCGGGTCCGGGACACCGGCATCGGCATCCCCGAGCAGCACCTGGAGACGATCTTCGGCGCCTTCCAGCAGGCGGACGGCACCACCAGCCGCAAGTACGGCGGCACCGGCCTCGGGCTGTCCATCACCCGGGAGATCGCGCAGCTGCTGGGCGGCGCGGTGACCGTGGACAGCACACCCGGGCAGGGCAGCACGTTCACGCTGTTCCTGCCGGTGGCGCGGCCCGACTTCGAGGAGCTGCTGGCACACGGCCGGCCCGCGGACCGCGCGGCGGCCGACCCGTCCGCCGGCGAGCTGACCCGCCCGGCACCCGCGCCCGAGCTGACCTCCGGGCAGCGTCCGCGGCGGCTGCTGGTGGTGGAGGAGCGGCCCCGGGGGCTGCTGACCCTGGTCGCGGAGAGCGTGGTCGCCGACCTCGCGCACGGCCGGGACGACACCGGTGGCCGGCCGCCGCTGGACGTGATCACCGCCGTCGGCGCCCAGGAGGCGGCGGGCGCGCTGGCCGCCGACCCCTGCCACTGCGTGGTCCTGGAGCTGGGCATGCCGGACGGTGAGGCGTCCCGCTTCCTGACCGCGCTGCGCGGCGACTCGGCGCTGGCGAGCGTGCCGGTCCTGGTGCACAGCGGGCACCGCGCGGACGCCGCGCTGGAGGAGTCGCTGCGGGCCGGGGCCGAGGGCGGGGCGGCGCTGGAGTTCCTCTCCAGCCTGGACGAGCTGCGCGAGCGCATCGCCCTGCACCTGTCCGCCGAGGAGCCCGGCGACGTGCTCTCCCTGGTCCGCGCCGAGGAGCCGCTGCGGACGGTGCCGGCCCCGGCGGGCGGCGCACCGGACGGCCGTACCGTCCTCGTGGTCGACGACGACGCCCGCAACCTGTTCGCGCTGAGCGGCATCCTGGAACTGCACGGCTTCCGGGTGCTGCACGCCGAGAACGGCCGCAAGGGCATCGACACCCTGGTGGACAACCCGGAGATCGCCCTGGTGCTGATGGACGTGATGATGCCGGAGATGGACGGTTACACGGCAACCGCCGAGATCCGTTCCATCCCCCGGTACGCGGAGCTGCCGATCATCGCCGTCACCGCGAAGGCGATGCCCGGCGACCGGGAGAAGTCGCTCGCCTCGGGCGCCAGCGACTACGTCACCAAGCCGGTCGACACGGAGGACCTCATGGCCTGCGTGCGGCGGTGGCTGCCCGTATGAGCCGACCGGCCGCCGTCCCGTACCCCGGCGGACCGCCGGCCGCGCGCCGCACCGTGGCGCGTGACCGGACGCCCGCCAGCCGAGGAGCAGTGACACCGTGAGCATCTCCGAACACACGCACGACGGCGATCCCTCCACCGAGATCGCGAACGTCCCCCGGGAATCGCCCGTGGGACGGCTGGCGGCCACGGTGGAGCGGCTCAGCCGCGAGGTGAGCCGGGCCCAGGCGGAGGCCGAGGGGCGGGCCCTGATCGAGCTGGCCAAGGGCATCCTGGTGGAGCGGCTCGGCTGCGGTCCGGCGCAGGCCGCCCGGCAGCTCACCGAGCTGGCCGAGCAGTCCCAGGTGACTCCGCTGGAGTTCGCGGTCGACGTGATCAACCAGGCCGCCCGGGACCGGATGTCGGAGGTGGCCGAAGCGTTCCTCGCGGCGACCGCCGCCGCGGCGGACGAGCAGGCGGCGGAGTCGGCGGCGGTGCGGCTGCGGGCCGCCGAGAGCGGCGCGCTGGCCGCCGACGACACCCAGGCCGTCGCCGACGCCCTGCTCCAGCAGGCGCTGCTGCCGCTCGGCGCGGTGGCCGTGGCGATCTGGGCGGCGGGCTCCGACGGCTCGCTGACCCTGGCCGGCAGCGCGGGCTTCTCCCCCGCCGAGGCGGCCCGCTGGCGCTATGTGCCGCCGGACGTGGCGACGGTCGCCCGCAGCGGGCTGACCGGGCCGGAGGGGCAGTGGTTCATGTCACTGGCGGACACCGGGCTGCCCAGCGTCGGCCGGCACCAGTACCCGCACGGCGGCCGGGTGGCGGTGCCCGCGGGGACCGGGGGGCGGGTGCACGGCGTCCTGGAGATCGCCTGGCCGGTGCCGCTGGCCCCGCAGCCGCCGCAGGTCGTCCGGCAGGTCGAGGCGCTGGCCGAGCTGTGCGCGCACACGCTGGAGACCCGGATGCCGGCGCCGGGCGCCGGGCTGGAGCCACGGGTGCTGCCGGACGCGGCGGAGCTGATGGACCTCGCCGACGGGCTGCACGACCCGGCCCTGGTCCTGGTGCCGCACCTGGACGACTCCGGGAACCTGGCCGACTTCCTCATCCAGCACGTCAACGACCGCTTCCTGGACCCGGCGGGCCGGCCCCGCGCCGTGGTCAACGGCACGCTGCTGCTCCAGGCGTACCCGATGGCCGCCGGGGAGAGCGAGCTGTTCCAGCGGGTGGAGCGGGTCTACGCGACCGGGGAGCCGTTCCGGGCGCGGCGGATGAACCTGACCGCGCTCGTGGACCAGGTGCCGCTGTCGGCGGTGGCGGACATCAGCATCAGCCGGCACGGCAACGCGGTGCTGCTGATCTGGCGCATCGAGGACGAGACGGCGCGGCTGGCCAGCCTGCTCCAGCACGCCCAGCGCCTCGGCCGGATCGGCGGGTTCGAGGAGAACCTGCTGACCGGGGAGATCACCTGGAACGGGCAGCTGTTCGACCTGTACGGGCGTCCGGAGACCAGCACACCGGTGCCGCTGGAGCAGTTGCCGGCCCACGCCCACCCCGACGACGCGGTCACCATCGGCCGGTTCCTGCGGACCGTGATGCACCACCGGCGGCCCGCCTCGGCGGCGTTCCGGCTGGCCCGGCCGGACGGCGTGACCCGGCACATCCGGGTGGTCGCCGAGCCGGTGCTGGACACCGACGACCGGCTGCTGATGGTGCGCGGCGCCTGTCAGGACATCTCGGCGCAGCACTGGACGGAGGTGGCGCTGGCCGCCACGCGGGACCAGCTCGCCCACACCGAGCAGCAGGCCAGCGAACGCGACCGCCTCACCCTCCAGCTCCAGCACGCGATCATGCCGCCCGCGCAGGCACCGCTGAAGATGGACGGCCTCCAGGTCGCCGTCCGCTACCGCCCCGCGGAGACCGAGCAGTTGGTCGGCGGCGACTGGTACGACGCGGTGGTGCTGCCGAACCGGCTGGTGCTGCTGTGCGTGGGCGACGTGGCCGGGCACGGCATAGAGGCCGCGACGACCATGGTGGTGCTGCGCAACGCGCTGCGCGGTCTGGCGGTGACCGGGGCGGGACCGGGCCAGCTGCTGTCCTGGCTGAACATCGTGGCGCACCATCTGACCGGCGGGGTCACCGCGACCGCGGTGTGCGGGCTGTACGACCCGTCCCGGCGCACCCTGCGCTGGGCGCGGGCCGGCCATCTGCCGCCGGTGCTGGTCCGTGACGGGTCGGCCGCGCCGCTGCCGCTGGTGAAGGGCATACTGCTGGGCGCCGTACCGGAGGCCCGGTACGAGGAGGCGGAGACGCAGCTGGCCGCCGAGGACACGCTGCTGATGTACACCGACGGTCTGGTCGAGCGGCGTGACCGGTCCGTGGAGGAGTCGCTGACCCAGCTCCTGACCACGGTGCGTACCGCGCCGACCACGCTGGACCAGCAGCTGGACCGGCTGCTCACCTACAGCCGGTCGGACACGGACGACGACACCTGCCTGGTCGGGGTGCGGCTCGGGTGAACCGGCACTCCGGCAGGCATGGCCGGCGGATCTGTGGGTAAGCGCGCGGCGCGGGGGCCGTTCGGGGAACGAGGGGGACCGACAGCGATGAGAGGTTGATCACCCGCGCGCCCCGGAAGGCGCCGACGCCCGGGAAGAGGGCGCGCAATC
Organism: Streptomyces griseoviridis; assembly: GCA_014649155.1. GTDB lineage: Bacteria > Actinomycetota > Actinomycetes > Streptomycetales > Streptomycetaceae > Streptomyces > Streptomyces griseoviridis. Next base: position 17,825 of record BMSM01000013.1, read on the forward strand.
GAAGTGACGTACGGGGGTGGCCAGCCCTGGCCACCCACATCTGTTGGAGGTACACGTGCCCATTGCCCAGAATCCGCTGTCCGTCGAGGTGACCCTGCCCCGGCAGGATGTGGCGCTGCTCACGGTCGAGGGTTACCTGGACGTCGACACCGCGACGGAGTTCCAGCACCACCTGGCCAACCAGCTGCACCACGGGCGGCGGCACTTCCTGCTGGACCTGTCGGCCGTGCCGTTCATGGACTCCTCCGGCATGAACATCATCCTGCGGGTCTACCAGGAGGCCCGGGAGCTGCCGGGCAGCGTGCACATCATCAAGCCCACCCCCGCGGTGCGGCGAATACTCGACCTCACCGGCGTCAGCATCACGGTCCCGGTCTCGGAGAGCGTCGAGGACGCCCTCGCCCTCGTCGACGGCCAGGGCGGTGCGGCCGGCGACCCGGTGGAACGGCAGGACGGCTGACCGGCACGGGCGTTCCTCCTCGGGCGCGGGTCACGCCGGTCGTCGGACGAGGTTTTCGTACGTGGTGTCGTACGAGGTCGGCGGGTGATTACAGTGGTCGCCCGGCAGAGTCACGTCGCCGGTCCGTTGCCGCAACGGTTCGCGCGACGCAGTTGCGGATGAGGAGTGGAACAGGTGCCGGAGCACGTAGGCGACACAACGCCCGGAACGCCGACCGGTCAGGTCAGGGACTTCCTGCGCGGCCGTCGTGAGCAGATCGCGCAGCGCTGGGCGGACGAGCCGCTGTTCCGTGCCGTGTTCACCGTCTCGCGGGACGAGGCGGTGGAGGCGGGCAAGGCCGTCGTGGACGCCCTCGCCGAGGTGGCGGACGTGGGGCGGGTCGAGGACCCCGACGCCCCCGGATTCGCGCCGGTGCGGGACCAGTTGGGGCGGATGGCCGCGGCCCGCTCCCGGGGCGGGCTGAGCACGGGGCAGGTCTCCGGTGAACTGGCCGGGCTGCGCCCGCCGGTGGAGAACATGCTCCTGGAGGAGCTGCGGGACGCCCCGGCCGAGCACGTGCGGGCCTGCGCGACCACGCTGACCGTGCTCATGGGCACGCTGCGGGTCCTGGTGATGCAGACCGCGCTGAGCGAGGGGCAGGCCCTCATCGACCGGCAGCGGCTCCAGCTGATGGAGGTCGCCACCCCCGTGATCAAGCTGTGGGACGGCATCGTGGCGGTCCCGCTGATCGGGACGCTGGACAGCGCGCGGAGCCAGGTGGTGATGGAGACGCTGCTGGAGGCCGTCGTCGAGCAGCGGGCCCGGTACGCGATCCTCGACATCACCGGCGTGCCGACGGTCGACTCGCTGGTCGCCCAGCACCTGATGAAGACGGTGCAGGCGGCCCGGCTGATGGGCGCGGAGTGCATCGTCTCCGGCATCCGTCCGGCGATCGCGCAGACCATCGTCCATCTGGGTCTGGACCTGGGCGGGGTGATCACCCGCGCGGGCCTGGCCGACGCGCTGGGCTACGCGCTGCACCAGCTCGGCGCCGGCATCTTCAACACCACGTCGAACGGTACGGATCAGCGGTGAACGAAGGCTTTGCCGGCCACCCCTCCGCCGGACGTGTGCCGGTCCTCCGACTGGGCCGGGTGCTCCTGGTCACCATCCAGGGGGACCTGCACGACAGCACGGCCCAGCAGCTCCAGGAGGACCTCTCCCAGAGCGTGGTGGACAGCGGCGCCACCGGCGTGGTCATCGACATCTCCGGTGTGGAGATCGTCGACTCCTTCCTCGGCAGGGTGCTGGCCGAGATCGCCGCCCAGTCGAGTCTGCTGGCCGCCCGGACCGTGGTCGTCGGCATGCGGCCCGCGGTCGCGATCACCCTGGTCGAGCTGGGCCTGACGCTGCCCGGACTGGACACCGCGCTGAGCACCGAGGCGGCCCTGGAGCTGCTGGACGCCCCGGTGCCGTCCGCCCGGCCCGGCGCCCCGCGCCAGGAGCGTCCGTGATGGGCACGGCAGCGGGCGTCGAGGCCCGCCTGCCGATCGGCTCGGACCTGGACCTGATGTGGGTGCGCCAGCACGTGCGGCAGGCCGCGGCGACGCTCGGTTTCGGCCTGGTGGACCAGACCAAGCTGGTGACCGCCGCCAGTGAGCTGGCCCGCAACACCCTGGTGTACGGCGGGGGCGGCACGATGGAGTCGGAGCACCTGGTCGACGGCTCCTCGCACGGGCTGCGGCTGACCTTCAGCGACGAGGGACCGGGCATCGCGGACATCGAGCAGGCGCTCAGCGACGGCTTCACCTCCGGCGAGGGCCTCGGCATGGGGCTGGGCGGGGCACGGCGTCTGGTGCACGAGTTCGCGATCGAGAGCGCGCCGGGCGCCGGTACGACGGTCCGGGTGACGTCGTGGACGGGACGGCCGCCGAAACCGCGTGAGGAGTTCTGACATGCCGCGCGTGTGGGAGGTGCCGGTGCACGACTCGACCCGGGTGCGCGACGCCCGTGTCGCGGCGGAGCACGCGGCCGCCGTCGCCTCGCTGGACGAGCCGCGTACCGCGGTCGCCTCGCTGGTCGCCACCGAGCTGGCCACCAATCTGCTCAAGCACGCGGGCGGCGGGCAGGTCCTGATCGAGGTCGTGGCGCCGCCGGTCCTGGCGGCGGGCGTGGACGTGCTCCCGGTGGTGCAGATAGCGGCGGTCGACCACGGCCCGGGCATCGCGGACGTCGGGGCGGCGCTCGGTGACGGCTTCTCCACCGCGGGCTCGCTCGGCGCGGGCCTGGGCACCTGCCGGCGGATCGCCGACGACTTCGAGCTGCACAGCGCCCCCGGCCGGGGCACGGTGGCGCTGGCCCGGGTGGGCGCCGCGGTGCGGCCGGCCGGCCGGCCGGCGCCGGAGTCCGAACCCGCCCTGCGGGTCCGGGCCGGCGGGGTGAACGTGCCGTTCGGCGGGGCGGAGTACTCGGGTGACGCCTGGGCGTGGGTGCGCTCGGGGGACCGGGCGACGCTGATGCTGGCGGACGGCCTGGGTCACGGCCCGGAGGCGGCGCGGGCCTCGACGGCCGCCGTGGACGCCCTGCGCGGCGCGGCCGGGCTGCCGCCCGGGGAGGCGCTGCGCCGGCTGGACGGCGCGCTGGCCGGTACCCGGGGTGCGGCGGTGGCGGTGGCCCAGGTGGACCTGGCCGCCGGGCGGCTGCGGTTCGCCGGGATCGGCAACATCGGGGCGCGGCTGTGCGAGGCGGGCGTGTGGCGGCCGCTGGTGTCCCGGCCCGGCATCGTCGGCGTGCACCGGCCGGGCACCCTGCGCGAGGAGCAGACCGCCTGGGGCGACGACCATCTGCTGATCCTGCACAGCGACGGGCTGCCCAGCCGCTGGACGCCGCCGCCCGAGGCGTGCCGGCCGGGCATCGACCCCGCCGTCACGGCCGCGGTCACCGTGCGCGACGCCAGCAGTTCGGCGCGGCCGGTGCGCGACGACACCGCCGTGGCCGTCCTGGCCTCGAACCCGGCGGGCCGGTGATGATGCGTACGTGGACGATCTCCGGCGTCCTGGACGCGGCCCGCGCCCGGATCGCCACCGCCCGGCTGGCCGCCGCCCACGGGGTGCCGCCGCTGGAGCGGACCCGGCTGTCGGCGGCGCTCAGCGCGCATCTGCGCCAGTGCCTGACCAAGGGCGGCACCTGGAGGCTCACCCTCAACCCGATCACCCGGGCCGGCGGGGAGAGCCGGCTCGAGGTGCTGGTGACACCCTCGCCGGAGGCGACGGCCGCGGGCCAGCCGCCCTGGCGGATGACGCTCGCCTGCCCGGAGCCGGACCGCGCCCCGCAGACGGACGCGGCGGACGGTGACCCGACGACGCTGGCGGAGGCGCTGCTCGGCGCCGACGAGGACACGGCGCTGGTGCTGCGCAAGCTGCGCGAGCAGGAGGAGCTGGTCGCCTTCCACCGGGAGGAGCTCCAGCAGACCAACCAGGGCGTGGTGGCGCTCCACGCCGAGCTGGACGCCGCCGGGCGGGCGCAGCGGGAGGCGTTCGCCGCCGAACGCAAGGCGCGCACCGAGGCGGAGGAGGCCCGGCGCCGGCTGACGTTCCTGGCGGACGCCAGCGCGGTGCTGACGACGCCGCTCAACCACCACGAGATCCTCCGCCGGCTGCCGGACCTGCTGAAGCCGGCCTACGCCGGGAACGTCGACCTGTGGCTGTTCGAGACCGACGGCGACGAGCCGCGGGAGGGCGCGCACCCGGCGGCGGTGACGGCGGCCCGCACCGGGCGCCCGCAGTACGCCGCCGACCATCCGGGCGGGCTGGCCGGCGTCGACGACCATCCGCCGTCCCCGGAGCGCTCCGCCCGGCCGGTGCTGTGCATCCCGCTGCCCACCCGGCGCGAGCCGCTGGGGGTGCTGACCATGTCACCGCCCGGGGAGCGCTGGGACCCGGACGACGCGGTGATGCTGGTGGAGCTGACCCGGCGGGCCAGCATCGCCATCGACAACGCCCGGCGCTACGAGCACAACCGGGACATCGCGGAGACGCTCCAGCGGGCGCTGCTGACCGAGCTGCCGACGCCGGACTTCCTCGGTCTGGCGGCCCGCTATCTGCCGGCCACCCACGGGCTGAACATCGGCGGTGACTGGTACGACGCGTTCCGCCAGCCCGACGGCGGGGTGATCGCGGTGGTCGGCGACGTCACCGGGCACGGGCTGCACGCGGCGGTGATGATGAGCCAGCTGCGCACCGCGCTGCGCGCCTACGCCGTGGACGGAGGCAGCCCCGGCCGCCTGCTGACCCGGCTGCACAACTTCCTGCACAACCTCCAGCCCGATCTCTACGCCACCGCCGTCATCGCCCGGTTCCACCCGGACGAGCCGACGATGACCTGGGCGGCGGCCGGTCATCCGCCGCCGGTGCTGCGCGGGCCGGACGGCCGGGTCCGCGTCCTCGACGCCAAGCCCGGCGCGATGCTCGGCATCCCGCTCAAGCAGGACATCGCGGACCACACCGTACGGGTGGCGCCCGGCACGACGCTGGCGCTGTACACGGACGGTCTGGTGGAGCGCCGGGCGCGCGGCATAGACCCGGGCATCGAGCGGCTGGCGGCGGCCCTCGGGTCGTTCGGGCCGCAGGAACTCCGGATCGACCTGGGCGGCGCGGCGGACGGCATCCTGGACCCGCTGCTGAGCGACTCCGAACGGGACGACGACGTGTGCCTGCTCCTGTGCCATCTGCGTGAGGGCGGCTGAGCGGCCGGGCGGGCGCGTCCGAGTGGCGGGATGCGCGGCGGCGCGATGAGATCGGTGGGTGCGAAGCAGCGATCCCCGGGCAGGCGAAGGACGTTCGAGGCAGACCGCCCGGAGCCGCAGAAAGGGATGAACACCGTGACACGACCCAGGATTCTGGTGGTCGGCGCAGGTTTCGCCGGTGTGGAGTGCGTCCGTCGGCTGGAGAGGAAGCTCTCTCCGGGCGAGGCGGAGATCACGCTGGTGACGCCCTTCGCCTACCAGCTCTACCTTCCCCTGCTGCCCCAGGTCGCCTCAGGCGTGCTGACCCCCCAGTCGGTCGCGGTCTCGCTGCGCCGGAGCAGCAGGTACCGCACCCGGATCATCCCGGGCGGTGCCATCGGCGTGGACCTGAAGGCCAAGGTCTGCGTGGTGCGCACCATCACCGACAAGATCGTCGACGAGCCGTTCGACTACATCGTGCTGTCGCCCGGGAGCATCACCCGCACCTTCGACATCCCGGGGCTGACCGACACCGCGTTCGGCATGAAGACCCTCGCCGAGGCCGCGTACATCCGCGACCACGTCATCACCCAGCTCGACCTGGCGGACGCCAGCGAGGACCCCGCCGAGCGCGCCTCCCGCCTCCAGTTCGTCGTGGTGGGCGGCGGCTACGCCGGTACGGAGACCGCGGCCTGCCTCCAGCGTCTGACGCACGCCGCCGTCAAGCGCTACCCCCGGCTGGACCCGCGGCTGATCAAGTGGCACCTGATCGACATCGCCCCGAAGCTGATGCCGGAACTGGGCGACAAGCTGGGCCGCAGCGCCCTGGAGATCCTGCGCCGGCGTGGCATCGAGATCTCGCTCGGCGTCTCCATCGCCAAGGCCGGCCCGGAGGAGGTCACCTTCACCGACGGCCGGGTGATCCCGACCCGCACGCTCATCTGGACGGCGGGTGTCGCCGCCAGCCCGCTGATCGGCACGCTCGGCGCGGAGACGGTCAAGGGACGGCTCGCGGTCACCGCCGAGATGTGCCTGCCCGACCACGACGGCGTGTTCGCGCTGGGCGACGCGGCGGCCGTGCCCGACCTCGCCAAGGGCCAGGACGGCGCCGTCTGCCCGCCGACCGCGCAGCACGCGATGCGGCAGGGCACCCATGTCGCGGACAACGTCATCGCCGCGCTGCGCGGGCAGCCGCTGCGGCCGTACGTGCACAAGGACCTGGGGCTGGTCGTCGACCTCGGTGGCGCGGACGCGGTCTCCAAGCCGCTCGGCGTGGAGCTGCGGGGCCTGCCCGCGCAGGCGGTGGCGCGCGGCTACCACTGGTCGGCGCTGCGCACCGGCGTCGCCAAGACCCGTGTGATGACCAACTGGCTGCTCAACGCGGTCGCCGGGGACGACTTCGTGCGCACCGGCTTCCAGGCCCGCAAGCCCGCGAAACTGAAGGACTTCGAGTACACCGACGCCTACCTGTCCCCGGAGGAGGTGCGGGCCCGGGTGGAGGGGGCCGGCCGGGCACGGGCCTGAGCCGTCCGACCCGGCGCGCCGTTTCCGCTCGCGGCATGACATGCTGAGAAGTGGATCTCGGCGTTCGACGATGGGGAGTGTACGGCGGCGTGAGGGCAGCGGGACGCTCGGTGCGGACACGACTGCGGGACCGCGTCGCCGCCTCCGATCCGGGACTGCTCCGGCTGGTGGCCGGGCTGCGGACGGTGGGCGCGATCGCACTGGCACTCGCGGTGCTGGCGCTGATCGGCTCCGACGTCACGCATCTGGTGGCCGGCGCGATGGCGGCGATGGTCGCCACCTTCGCCATCCGGGAGAAGCAGCGCGGCCCGCAGGCGGTCACCCTGGCCCTGGGCCTGCCGGTCGCGCTGGCGTCGGTGTCCCTGGCGGCGCTGCTCTCCTCGCGGGTGGTGATCGGCGACGTCTTCTTCGTCGTCCTGATCTTCTGCGCCGTCTACGGCCGCCGGTTCGGTGACCGGGGCACGGCGCTCGGCCTGATCGGTTTCCAGCTCTACTTCGTCTCCCTGTTCGTCGGGGCGACAGTGTCGGGGCTGCCGGAGCTGTACCTGTCGCTCACGGTGGCGTTCGCGTGCAGCGCGCTGGTGCGGTTCGCGATCGTTCCGGCGACGCCGGCGGGCGTCCTGCAACGGCTGCGGCAGGCGTTCCGGGCCCGGCTGGCCCAGCTGATCTCCGCCCAGCTCGACCTGCTGGAAGCGGACCCCGACGACATCGACAAGGTGCTGGAGGACCTGCGCGAGGGCACGGCGCGGCTGCACGAGACGGCGCTGATGATCCAGACCCGGCTGGACGACAACACGCTCGACGAGTCCACCACGCGACTGGTGCAGCGCCGTATCGCGGACGCGGAGATCGCCGCCGAGCGGCTCGGGCTGCTGCTGCTGACCGCGCGCAGCGCCCGCCGCGCGGACACCCTCACCCTGCACCTGCCGGGGGCGCCGCTGCCGTCGATGGGCCGGATGCCGGGCACCGACGAGGCGACCGGACTGCTGCGCCGGGACCTCGCAGCGCTGCGCGAGCTGGTGGTCCGGCCGCCCGCCGAGGCGCGCGGCACCGCCCTGTCCCATCTGCGCAACCGGCTGCTCGGCTACCGCGACGAGGAGAACCTGCCGGCCGCGTCCCCGGCCGCGCAGGACGTCTTCCGCGGCATCGGTGAGACGGCGCGCGCGGTGATGGGCCTGCGGGTCGCGCTGGACGGCCCGCAGGACGAGTCCGACGACTCCCCCGCCACCACCCGTTCCCGCGAGGAGCTGGACGCCGAGGACGCGGCGATCGACGCCGGGGAGGCGGCCGCCGACGAGGCGGAGCCGACCGGGCTGCGGCGCCCCACCACGCGGGCCGCGGTGCAGGTCGCGGTCGGTTCGACGCTGGCCATCGTCGGCGGTGAGATGCTCTCCGCGCAGCGCTGGTACTGGGCGGTGCTCACCTGCTGGATCGTGTTCATCAACACCGCCTCGACCGGCGAGATCCTGGTCAAGGGCTACCGGCGGCTGCTGGGCACGGTCTTCGGGGTGGTGGCCGGGATCGTGCTGGCCGGACTGGTGGGGCAGCACACCTGGACGGCGTTCGCGCTGGTCCTGGTGTTCGTCTTCGCGATGTTCTACACGGCTCCGCTGTCCTACACCCTGATGTCGTTCTTCGTCACGGCCATGCTGGGGCTGCTGTACACCCTGCTGCACACCTACAGCGCCTCGGTGCTGCTGCTGCGGATCGAGGAGACGGCGCTCGGCGCGGCCTGCGGGGTGGTGGCGGCGGCGCTGGTGCTGCCGGTGCGCACCGACAGCCGGACCGACGAGCTGCTGGGCACGGTCCTGGACCGGCTGACCGATGTCACCGAGGGTGCCGTGGACCAGCTCAGCGGCGGGCCCGCGGCCGATCTGCTGGACCGCTCCCGCGACCTCGACCAGGCGCTGGGCGATCTGCGGGCCGCGACCCAGCCGCTCACGCATCCGATCACGCCGATGCGGGCCCGGCGGGACACCGCGCGGTACGTGGTGGCGCTGCTGGAGACCTGCGCGTATCACGCGCGGTCGCTGGCGGCGACGGCCGAGCTGCTGCCCACGCACCCCTCCATCGCGGCCGATCCCCGGCTGCGGGGCGCGGTGCGGCGCACGGTGCGCAACATCGGGGCGATCGCGGCGCACGTCGCCGACCCGGGCGCGGCGACGGAGGTCGAGACGGGCCCGAGCATCGCCTCGCTCCTGGAGTACGACGCCGCGGGCGTGCCGCGCTACGGCCGGATCACCGGCCGGGTGCTGCGGCATCTGGAGCGGCTGGACGAGGCGGTGACCGGTCTCGCCCGGCCGCTGGGCGTGCCCGTCGCGGCGCCGAAGCGGTGACGGCGGGCACCCCTGCGCTCCGGTGGGCGGGGGTTTCAGAAGTCGCTGGGCAGACCGCTCGCCTCGGCGATGCCGCGCAGCTCCTCGTTCTGCCGGTGGCGTTCCTTGAGGTAGTCGGCGATCTCGCCGAGGCGGTCCGGGTCGGAGGCGGTGGCCGCGTCGGTGACCACTCTGATCGGACCGGTCTCCTCGGTGCTGATCTCTATCACCTCGTTGTCGAGCCGACCGGTCACCGCGGTGGCGATGACCAGAGCCGCTTCGTCGCGGATCTCCTGGGGCAGGGCGTCGGCGTCCTGTCCGTCGAGGGAGAAGTCGATGGTGGGCAGTTGTTGCTCGTCGATCGCCCGCAGAACCGGCTCCACGACGTTGAGCAGCATCCGGTAGTCCTCGGTGTCCATCCGGATGCGCAGAAGGTCGAGGTAGACGTCCACGGGACGGCCGTCCGGCGGAATCTCGTGTTCGTTCATCCGTGCCGTGTTCCCCTTCCCGGATCGCTTCAGACATCGGCCGGTACGCCGGTCTCGTACGGGGCGTCCGCGGTGTCTCAGACGCGGCGCCAGCGGGCCAGGCAGAAGGAGAAGACGCCGAACAGGACCAGGCCCGCCGCGACCAGGACCAGCAGCCAGGGGCCGAGCGGGGTGTCGGCGAAGGAGCGCAGGGTGTCGTCGAGGCCCTTGGCCCGGTCGGGCTGGTAGTCGACGGCGGCCCGCACGGCGAAGGCGCCGGCCACGGCGAAGACCAGGCCCCGGGCCACTCCCCCGGCGATGCCGGTGACGTCCACCAGCCGCCGGGACCAGGGCGCCAGCTCGCCCGTCTTCAGCTTCTTGCGGTAGCTGCGGCGGGCCGCCTGTACGCCCATCACCAGGCCGGCGACGACTATGCCGACGCCGACGAGGCCGACCAGCCACCGCCCGGCGGGTGCCTCCATGACCCGGGCGGTGACGTCGCGGGACTGCTGGTCGCTGGAGCCGCCGGAGCCGTTGCCGGGGCTCGCGGCGAAGGCCAGCACCGAGTAGGCGACGAAGGCGTAGAACACGCAGCGGGCGGTGGACGCCAGCCGCTTCTTGGCCTTGCGGCCGTCGGGTCCGACGGCGCCGAACACGGCTTCCGACAGCCGCCACAGGGCCATGCCCACCAGGCCGATGCCCAGGGCCCACAGCAGTACGGAGCCGAACGGCTTGTCGGCCAGTTCCTCCAGGGCGCCGGAGCGGTCGGCCTCCCGGTTGCCGGTGCCGAAGGCGATCTGCAGGGCCAGCACGCCGACCAGCAGGTAGATCACGCCCCGGGCGGTGAGCCCGGCGCGGGCGGCGCCCTCGGCGGCCGTGCCGTCGGCGGCCCGGCGCGCCTTCGCCCGGCCCGTTCCCGTCAAGACTCTCGCGGTCATGTCTCGTCCTCCCCTGTTCCGGAGTCCCGGATGCCCCCGCGCGGGCCCCGCACACCCGGCGGGCGGGGGGCCGTTACGGATCGTCCGGTTCCGGCGCGACCGGGCGCCGCGCGCCGCGCGGGCCGGCGCGTGCGGGGCCCCAGGGCGTCCGTGACGGCCGTGCGGCCCGGCCAGGCGAGCCAGCGGCCCGTCCCGGTGCCGATGCCGCCCAGGGCGCCGGGACGGGCCGGCTCCACCACGGCCTGCCGTGCGGATCGGGTCGCGGTCACGTGTCGTCGTCACGCCCTCCGCCCTCGTCGCCGTACCGCCGCCGCCCGTCCCGCGCCGGGCGGGACGAGGCGGCGGTACGGCGCTCCGGCCGGCGGGCCCGGCCGCCGGGTCAGGCCGCGGGCACGGCCGACGGGGCGGCGGGGACGGGGGCCAGCCAGGCGCGGGCCGCGTGGAGGGCGGCGCGCACGTCGCGGGTGCCGGTCGACACGCACAGCGTGTACGCCAGGTCCCGGGCGCGCGGGCTCGCCTCGGCCGGGCGGCCGGCCGGGTCGCCGGCCGCCTCCGCCTCGTACGCGTCGACGAGCCTGCGCAGCACGGCCGGGTGGGGCTTCAGCATCGGGGTCCGTTCTCTCGTGGGGGGTCGGTGCGGCTCTCTCGTGGGGGGTCGGTGCGGCGCGGGTCGCCGGGTCAGCCGCGGCGGGCGGGGCGCTTGCCCATCGCCTCGTCGCGGACCCGGGCGCAGCTGCGGCTGATGAGCCGGGAGACGTGCATCTGCGAGATGCCGAGCTTGTCGGCTATGCGGCTCTGGGTCATGTCCTCGAAGAAGCGCATGTAGAGGATGGCGCGCTCCCGCTCGGGCAGCCTGCGCAGGCCCTCCTTGGCGGACTCGCGGTCGACCACGATGTCGTAGGAGTCGTCGGCGGAGCCGAGGGTGTCGGCGAGGCTGTAGCCGTCGTCGCCGGCCGAGAGTTCGGCGTCCAGCGACAGGGTGCTGAAGCTCTCCAGCGCCTCCATGCCGGCGGTGACCTCGTCCTCGGTGAGGCCGGTGTGGGCGGCGATGTCGGCGGTCGAGGGCTCGGGGCTGCCCGGGTTCTGGGTCAGCTCGCGCCGGGCCACCCGCACCTTGTTGCGCAGTTCCTGGACCCGGCGGGGCACCCGCAGGGCCCACATGCGGTCGCGGAAGTGCCGCTTGACCTCACCGGTGATGGTGGGGACGGCGTAACTCTCGAAGGCACCCCGCTCCGGGTCGAACCGGTCGATGGCCTTCACCAGGCCCAGTGCGGCGACCTGGCGGAGGTCCTCGACCGACTCGCCGCGGTCGCGGAAGCGGCCGGCGATGCGGTGGGCCATGGGCAGCCACGCGGTGACGAGTTCGTCGCGGACCGCGTCCCGCTCGGGACCGTCCTCCAGTTCCGCCAGCCGGACGAACAGGCTCGCGGTGTCGGGGGCGTCGTCGTGGCGGCGCCGGGCCGGCCCGGCCGACGGATCGGCGGCGGGCTCGGTCACGGTGGCGGCGGGCTGGGCTGCGGCGGGACGGTCGGTGGGCGTGTCGATGAGCATGCGGATTCGCTCCTGAACGGTGGTCTCAGGGGACTGTCCGCGGGAACGGGGCCGAGATCGACTGGAGCGTCGAAGCAGCCATACCGCTCCCGCTGCTGCGCCTCCGGTCCGAAGCACGAAACTGCGACTGCCCCTGCCTTCCGGGAACAAACTCCGCTTTTCGAAAAGTACTCAGGACAGCGGTACGAGGACGCTGATGCACTTGCCGCCGGACGGAAGTCCGGAGACCCTGACGTCGCGTGCCAGGCGGCAGACGATGGGCCAGCCGCGGCCGCCCACCCGCCAGCGGCCCTGCCGGTCGGCGGGCGGCACCGGCGCGGGCAGCGCGTCGCTGCGGTCGCTGACCGACACCCGCAGGGCGGGGCCGTCGACGTCGATCCGGAAGTCGGTGACACCGCCGCCGTGCAGGATGGCGTTGGTGGTGAGTTCCGAGGCGACCAGCAGCGCGTCGGACAGGGCGTCGGCGTCGCACCGGGCACCGCCCGACCGGCAGCGCGCGGAGATCGCGCGTTCCACGGCCCGGCGGGCCTCGGCGGGTTTGCTCGGCCGCAGCGGCCGGCCCTGCTCGTCACCGGGCCGTCCGGCGGCGTCGGGGGTCATGGGGCTTTCACACATCCGTCAGCTCCCTGATCGGTGGAACCAAGAAGAACCAAGAACCGAGAACCGAGCCGGAGCCCGCCGTGCTCACGGCCGTCTCGCTGTACCGGCTGACCTCTCCCCGCACCGGCAAACCTCGCGGCATCCGTACGGCGCAACGGCCATGCGGGCGTCGTACCGGGGGTACGTGGTGTCCATGACGGATGTCGTGGACTCGGACGAACTGCTGCGCCGGATGCACCGGGCGCGGGCCTGCGCGGCCCAGGAGGAGCGGAACTGGCACACCCGGAGCGGGGAGCTGCGCGGCTCCGACCCGGAGGCGGCCCGGGAGGCAGCGGTACGGGCGGTGGCGTACGAGACGGTCCTGCGGGTGCTGGACGAGATCCTCACCCCGGGGCGGCGGGCCGAGGGGACCTGACCCCGGGCGGGCGCCTCCGGAGGGCCGGCGCGCGGCCCGGCGGCCGGCTCCCCGGAGGACGGCCGTCCCCGGCCCCGCATCCCCGCCGGGAACGGCGGTGCCGATTGGCCGGCTCCCGGCGGGGAAGCCGCAGGGGATGGCCATCGATCACACGCGGGCACCGGTTCTGGAAGCCCTCGCCGACTACCGTCGCGAGGGCCGTCTGTCGTTCACGCCCCCGGGGCACAAACAGGCCCGGGGCGCCGATCCGGCGGTGCGGGAGGTACTGGGCGACGCCGTCTTCCTCGGTGACGTGCTGGCGACCGGCGGGCTCGACGACCGGCTCACCCGCGACCGGGTGCTCCAGCGCGCCCAGGAGCTGATGGCCGACGCCGTCCACGCCGATCACACGTTCTTCTCCACCTGCGGCAGCTCCCTGTCGGTCAAGGCGGCGATGCTCGCGGTCGCCGGCCCGCACGAGAAGCTGCTGATCGGCCGGGACGCCCACAAGTCCGTGGTGTCCGGCCTGGTGCTGTCCGGTATCGAACCGGTCTGGGTCGAGCCCCGCTGGGACGCGGAACGGCACCTCGCCCATCCGCCGTCCGCCGCGGAGTACGAGGCCGCCTTCGCCGCGCACCCGGACGCCCGGGGCGCGCTGGTCACCAGCCCGACGCCGTACGGCGCCGGCGCGGACCTGCGGGCCGTCGCCGAGGTCTGCCACCGGCGCGGCCGGCCGCTGATCGTCGACGAGGCGTGGGGCGCGCACCTGCCGTTCCACCCGGATCTGCCGTCCTGGGCGATGGACGCGGGCGCCGACATCTGTGTGACCAGCATCCACAAGATGGGCAGCGGCCTGGAGCAGGGCTCGGTCTTCCACCTCCAGGGCGACCTGGTCGAACCCGGGCTGCTCGGCATGCGCGCGGACCTGCTCAGCACCACCAGCCCCTCGGCGCTGATCTACGCGGGGCTGGACGGCTGGCGCCGCCAGATGGCGCTGCGCGGGCAGGAGATCATGGGTGGCGCGCTGGAGCTGGCGGCGGAGACGCGGGCCGCGATCGAGGAGATCGACGGCATGCACGTCAACGACCGGGCCGACTTCTGCGGGCCGGGGCTGGCCGACGGCTTCGACCCGCTGCCGGTGGTGATCGACCTCGACGGGCTGGGCGTCTCCGGTTACCAGGCCGCCGACTGGCTGCGCGAGCGGCGCGGTGTCGTCGCCCACCTCACCGACCACCGGCGGATCGGCGCGCAGATCACCCACGGCGACGACCGGGAGACCACCGGGGAACTGCTGGCGGCGCTCAAGGAGCTGGCGCACGCCGCCCCCGGGCTGCCCGACGCCCCGCGGGTGGCGGTGCCCTCCCCGGCCGAGCTGCGGATGGAGCAGGTGCGGCTGCCCCGGGACGCGTTCTTCGGACCGGCCGAGGATGTGCCGCTGGAGCGCGCGGCCGGCCGGATCGCGGCGGAGATGATCACGCCGTACCCGCCGGGCATCCCGGCCGTGCTCCCCGGCGAGCGGCTGACCGAGCCGGTGCTGCGCTATCTGACGAGCGGGCGGGACGCCGGGATGTTCCTGCCCGACCCGAGCGATCCAGCGCTGGGGACGGTGCGGGTCGCCGCGGGGGACGCCGGGTGACGCCGGGACCCCCGCGCCGGGTGGGACGGGTCACGCGCCCGGGGTCCGATTTCACGGAACCTCCGCAAATGGTTTAGCGTTCACCCATACGTGGTGACGGGGTCGATCCGCGCGGTCCCCCGAGCGCCACCGTGTACGGCCCTGGCTGGCTCCCCCCGTCCAGCCAGGGCTTTCTCATGCCGTCACGGAATCTTCGCTGCCCGCCGAGGTGCTCGGGGCCGCGCGGGGGGCTCCAATGGGCGTAGGGGAAAACCGGAACCGCATCGCCGGCGAGGAGTTCCGTGTCATGACCAAAGCGATCAAACTGCTCTCCGTCCTCCCCCCGCCCCAGCGGGCGCGGCTGACCGAACTGGCCCGAGAGGTCCACTTCCCGGAGGACACCCGCATCTTCGAGGCCGGCGGCACCGCCGACCGCTTCTGGGTGGTGCGCTCCGGCGCCGTCTCCCTGACCCAGCGGGTGACGTCCCTGCGCAGCGTCACCGTGGCCAGTCTCGGCGCCGGTGATCTGCTCGGCTGGTCGTGGCTGTTCCCGCCGTACCGGTGGGACTTCGGCGCCGAGGCGTTCAGCGCGGTGCGCGCCTACGAGTTCGACGCCGCGGCCGTGCTCAGGCTCTGCGAGGACGATCCCCGGCTGGGCGTGGTGCTGGTGCGGTCCGTCGCCGAGATCCTGGCGCACCGCCTGGAGACCACCCGGGGCAAGCTCCTGGAGCAGTACACGATGCACCACAGCAGCGGACCGCTCTGACCGCCCGCCCCCGTCAGACCCGGTAGCGGCGCAGCGCGGGCACGGCCAGGGCGAGGGCCAGCATCACCACGACGACCAGCAGTCCGCCCCCGGCCACGGCACCGCGCGGCCCGAAGGCCGAGCCCGCGGTGCCGTGCAGCGCGTCGGCCAGGCGCGGGCCGCCCGCGACGACCACCGTGAAGACGCCCTGCATCCGGCCGCGCATCTCGTCGGTCGCGGCGGAGAGCAGGATGGACCCGCGGAAGACCATGGAGACCATGTCGGCGACCCCGGCGACGGCGAGGAAGACGGCCGCGACCCACAGGTTGCCGCTCAGCCCGAAGCCCGCGACGGCCGCGCCCCAGGCGACGACCGCGCCGATCACCATCCAGCCGTGCCGCCGGACCCGGGAGAAGACGCCGGAGAACAGCCCGCCGGCCACCGCCCCGATGGGGATCGCCGCGTACAGCAGGCCCAGCGCGAAGCCCTCGCCCCAGCCGGCGTACGTCTCGGCGGCGAGCTGCGGGAACAGTGCCCGGGGCATGCCGAGGACCATGGCGACGATGTCGGCGAGGAAGGACAGCAGCAGCACCGTGTGCCCGGCGATGTAGCGGAAGCCCGCCACCACCTCGCGCAGGCCCGCCCGGCGCTTCCCGGCACCGGACAGCGGCAGCAGCGCGGGCAGCCGGTACACCGCCCAGACCGTGACGCACAGGGCCACGGCGTCGATGAGGTACAGCTCCGGCAGCCCGATGACCGGGATGAGGACGCCCGCGAGCAGCGGCCCCACCACCTGGCCGGTCTGCATGACGGTCGAGCCGAGCGCGTTGGCGGCGGGCAGCTCGTCCGCGGGGACCAGCCGGGCGATGGAGGCGCTGCGGGCCGGGGAGTTCAGGCCCCAGAACGCCTGCTGGAGGGCGAGCAGGACCATCAGGACGGCGACCGACGCGAGGCCGGTGGCGGCCTGGACGAAGAACAGCAGCGAGGTCACGGCTATGCCGGTGTTGGTGATCAGCAGCAGCTTGCGGCGGTCCATGGTGTCCGCGACCGCGCCGCCCCACAGCGCGAACACGACCAGCGGGACGAGCCCGGCGAGGCCGGCGGCGCCGACCCAGGCCGAGGAGCCGGTGATGTCGTAGATCTGCTTGGGCACGGCGACGGCGGTGAGCTGGCTGCCGACGGCCGTGACGATGGTGGAGACCCACAGCCTGCGGTAGGCGGGGCGGGCGAGCGGGCGGGTGTCCATCGCCCAGCGGCGCCAGCCGCGCCGGGGCGCGGGTTCCGGACCGGTGCCCGCCTCCCGGGGTCCGGACTCTGGTTCGGGGGCGTTCGCCCGGGGTGCGGTACCGCTGTCGCTCGTGTCCACGCATTCCTACTTGGTAGCTACATCTTTCGACTCCAGGGCATCACTATCGCAGGGCGTGGGGGCGGGGCGGTGTGAGGGAGCACTCAGCTCCCGGTGATGAGCAGGACGCCCATGGTGATCATGGTGGCGGCGACCAGGCCGTCCAGGACCCGCCAGGCCGCCGGCCGGGCCAGGAAACGGCCGAGGTAGCGGGCGCCGAACCCGAGCGCCGCGAACCAGACGAGGCTCGCCAGCGCGGCCCCCAGCCCGAAGGTCCAGCGCAGCGAACCCCGGTCGGCGGCGACGGAACCGAGCAGGAAGACGGTGTCCAGGTAGACATGGGGGTTGAGCCAGGTCAGCGCCAGGCAGGTGAGCACCGCCCGGCGCCGTGAGGTCGCGGCGTCGCCGCCCTCGGTCCGCAGCGCGCCGGCCGGCCGCACCACCCGCCGGGCCGCCAGGGCGCCGTAGCCCAGCAGGAACGCCCCGCCGATCCAGCCGACCGCCGTCAGCGCGCCCGGCCACGCCACCACCACGGCGCCCACACCGCCGACGCCCAGGGCGATCAGGAGCGCGTCGGACAGGGCGCAGATGCCGACGACGGCGAGGACGGCGTCGCGGCGGATGCCCTGGCGCAGGACGAAGGCGTTCTGGGCGCCGATGGCGACGATGAGGGAGAGACCGGTACCGAACCCGGCGGCCGCGGCGGTCAGGGCGTTGTTCATGTTCTCGACGCTAAGTGGACGATCACCGCGCGTACAGCTAAAGATTCTTACGTATCCTTAGCGTCCATGAAGACAACGGCTGGGGGGTCGCTGGGCGACCTGCCCCTGGACCAGGTGCGGACGCTGCTGGCGGTGGTGGACGAGGGGACGTTCGAGGCCGCCGCGGCGGCGCTGCACGTGACGCCGTCGGCGGTGAGCCAGCGGGTGAAGGCCCTGGAGCAGCGCACGGGCCGGGTGCTGCTGCTGCGTACCAAGCCGGTGCGGCCGACGCCGTCCGGCGCGGTGCTGGTGCGGCTCGCCCGGCAGCTGGCGTGGCTGGAGCGGGACGCCCACGCCGAGCTGGGGCTGAGCGGCGCCGGTGAGCCGACCCGGGTGTCGGTGGCGGTCAACGCGGACTCGCTGGCGACCTGGTTCCTGACGGCCCTGACCCGGGTGCCCCGCGATCCCCCGCTCTGCTTCGAGCTGCGCCGCGAGGACGAGACCCACACCGCCGCCTTGCTGCGCGAGGGCGTGGTCATGGCCGCGGTGACCTCCGCGGCGGACGCGGTGCCTGGCTGTTCGGTACGGCCGCTGGGGCGGATGCGCTATCTCCCGGTGGCGGCACCGGAGTTCGCCGCCCGGCACCTGGGCGAGCCGGTGCGCGAGGCGCTGGCCGTGGCGCCGGTGGTGGTGTTCGACCGGCGCGACGACCTCCAGGACGGGTTCGTGCGCGGGCTCGGCGGCGGGTCCGGGGCCGCGAGCGCGGCGCGGCACTACGTGCCCACGTCGGAGGGGTTCCTGGAGGCCGTCGTCGCCGGACTGGGCTGGGGCGTGGTGCCCGAGACGCAGGCGCTGCCGCTGCTGCGGGCGGGCCGGCTGACCGAGCCGCTGCCCGGCACGAAGGTCGACGTGCCGCTGTTCTGGCAGCAGTGGAAGCTCGACTCCCCCGCCCTGGCGGCGGTGGCCGAGGCGGTCATGGACGGCGCGGCGCGCGCACTGCGCCGTTAGGAGCGCCTGTCGTCCGGGACACGCGGCGGACGCGTCACTCAGCCGGCCCGCCGCGCGCCCTGGGACCGTCCCCCGGTACCGACTTCGCCGTCCCGCGCCTCCGGCCGTCCCGTAACTCCGCCGCCCCGGAAGCGACTTTGCGGCCTCCCGCCCGTTTCGCCCCCGCGGTATCAGGTCACCCGGAGACGAGCAAGCCGAATCCGTACAGCGCGACACGACGATCGCAGGTGACTTTCATGGACGACTGGCGCGAGCACGCGGCCTGCCGCGACGAGGACCCCGACCTGTTCTTCCCGATCGGTTCCTCGGGCCCGGCGCTGATGCAGACCCAGCAGGCCAAGGCGGTGTGTCACCGCTGCCCGGTCCGGGACCAGTGTCTGCGGTGGGCGCTCGACACGGGGCAGTCCATCGGCGTCTGGGGCGGGACCGACGAGAACGAACGGCGGGCCCTGAAGCGGCGGCTGGCGAACCGGCGGCGCTCGGGCTGACCCGGGGCCTCACCCGGCCACGGGACCGGAGAGGCGGACGGCGGGTGTGCCGCGTAGGCTCGCGGCACACCCGCCGTCCGTCCGCCGTCGCCTTCGAAGGGGAGCCGCCGTGACCGTACGGGTACGCCGCGTCTACGACCCGCCCGAGCCGGACGGCGGACCGCGCGTCCTGGTCGACCGGCTGTGGCCGCGCGGCCTGAAGAAGGAGGCGGCCCACGTGGACGAGTGGCCCAAGGCCCTCACCCCGTCCACCGAGTTGCGCCGCTGGTACCACGCGGGCGAGGGCTCCTTCGAGGAGTTCGCCCGGCGCTACGAGGCGGAGCTGGCCGCCCCCGAGGCGGCCGAGGCCCTCGACGGGGTGCGGGAACGCGCTCGCGCGGGCACGGTGACGCTGCTGACCGCCGCGAAGGACGTCGACCACAGCCACGCCGCCGTGCTGGCCCGGCTCCTCGGCCAGGGGTGACGGGCCCCGGTCAGCCGGTCTGCCGGGCCGCCGCGCGTCCCGCCGCCCGTCCGGAGAAGAGGCAGCCGCCGAGGAAGGTGCCCTCCAGGGCGTTGTAGCCGTGCACCCCGCCGCCGCCGAAGCCGGCCACCTCGCCGGCCGCGTAGAGGCCCTCGACCGGTGTGCCGTCGGCGCCGAGAGCGCGGGAGTCGAGGTCGGTCTGGATGCCGCCGAGGGTCTTGCGGGTGAGGATGTGCAGCTTGACGCCGATGAGCGGGCCGGCCGCCGGGTCGAGGACGCGGTGCGGGGCGGCGACCCGGCTGAGGCGGTCACCGAGGTAGCGGCGGGCGTTGCGGATGTCCTGCACCTGGGCGTCCTTGCCGAAGGGGTTGGCCAGTTGGAGGTCCCGGGCCTCGATCTGGCGGCGGACGAGGGCCGCGTCCAGGAGCGGCTCGTCGGTGAGGGCGTTCATCCGGTCCACGAGCTGTTCGAGGGTCGGCGCGGTCACGAAGTCGGCGCCCCGGCGCAGGAAGGCGGCGACCGGCCCGGGGGCGCCCTTGCCGATGACCCGTTCCTTCAGGAACGCCCTGCGGTCCTTGGCGGTGATGTCCGGGTTCTGCTCGGAACCGGAGAGCGCGAACTCCTTCTCCACGATCTTCCGGGTGAGGATGAACCAGGAGTGGTCGTGGTCCTTGATGGCAGGGTCGGTGCGCAGGTGCCGGAGCGTGCCGAGGCTGTCGTGGCCGGGCAGGCAGGGGTCGGGCAGGCGGCGGCCGAGGGCGTCGAACCAGAGCGGGGACGGGCCGGACAGGATGCGGATGCCGTGGCCGGGCCAGACCGGGTCCCAGTTGCGGACGCCCTCGGTGTAGTGCCACATCCGGTCCCGGTTGACCACCCGGACACCGGCCGCCTCGCTGATGCCGAGCATCCGGCCGTCGACGTAGGCGGGGACACCGGTGACCATCTCGGCGGGCGGGGTGCCCAGACGCTCGGGCCAGTGGCGGCGGACGGTGTCGTGGTCGGCGCCGATGCCGCCGGAGGTGACGATCACGGCCTGGGCGGTCAGTTCGAAGTCGCCGGCGCGGTCGCGGTTCGAGGCGACGCCGCGGGGTGCGGTGTCCTCGGCGAGGACGGTGCCCCGGACGCCCCGGGCGGTGCCGCCCTCGATGATCAGCTCGTCGACGCGGTGCCGGTGGTGGAAGGTGAGCAGCCCGTCGCGCACCGCCTGCTTCGCGTACCCGGCGAAGGGCGCGACCACGCCGGTGCCGGTGCCCCAGGCGATGTGGAAGCGCGGCACCGAGTTGCCGTGCCCGCCGGCCCGGAGGGCGCCGCGCTCGGCCCAGTTGACGGTGGGCAGCAGCTTGATGCCGTGCCCGTCCAGCCAGGACCGCTTCTCCCCCGCCGCCCACTCCACGTACGCCCGCGCCCAGCGCACCGCCCAGGAGTCCTCGTCGTCCAGGCGGTCGAAGCCGGCACTGCCCCGCCAGTCGTTCCAGGCGAGGTCGAAGGAGTCCTTGACGCCGAGGCGCCGCTGCTCCGGGGAGTCCACGAGGAACAGCCCCCCGAACGACCAGTACGCCTGCCCGCCCAGGTTGGCGGCGTTCTCCTGGTCGACCAGGGCGACCCGGCGGCCCCGGCCGGTCAGTTCGTGCGCCGCGACCAGCCCCGCGAGTCCCGCTCCGACGATGATGACGTCGGCGTCCATGACGACCGTCCCTTCCTCGTGTTCCCGTGTCCGTGTCCTGGGTTCAGCCCGTGAGCAGCGCGGTCAGCAGCCGCCCCAGCCAGCGGCGGGCGTCCTCGACGTCCCGGTCCAGCAGCAGCTGGGTGGTGACGCCGTCGTACGCGGCGACCACGGCGCGGGCCGCGCCGTCGGCGTCGCCGAGCACGGCGGGCAGCGGGCCCGGCGTCGCGGCGAGCCGGGCGGCGACGGTCCGGCGCAGCCCGGCCCGGTGCTCCAGCAGGGTCCGGGCGACGGCCGGGTCGCGGGCGGCGCGGACCAGGAAGTCGGTCTTCACCAGGAGCCAGTCCCGGTCCAGGAGCAGCACCCCGGCGACGCGGTCCGCGGCGGCCGGCAGGTCCGCCTCCGGTCCGTCCGCGGCGAGGGCCCCGGCGACCTGCCCGGCGATCAGTTCGGCGCGCTCCTGGTAGAGGGCGAAGAACAGCTCGTCGAGGCTGGCGAAGTTGGAGTAGAAGGCGCCCCGGCTGTATCCGGCGGCCTCGCAGATCTCCTCGATGGGGACCCGTCCGAACCCCTTGGCCGCGAACACGGTGAACGCGGCCGCGAGCAGGTCGGCGCGCGTCCGGGCCCGGCGCCTGGTCACCCGCCGCCCCGTGGTGGCCGTCCGTTCCGCCATGCCCGGTCTCCGTCCGCCGGCTTACGTTCGATACGGGAACGTATCCGATGCACCGGTGTATGCGAACCCCCCGGACAGCGATTGG
Organism: Streptomyces griseoviridis; assembly: GCA_014649155.1. Classification (GTDB taxonomy): domain Bacteria; phylum Actinomycetota; class Actinomycetes; order Streptomycetales; family Streptomycetaceae; genus Streptomyces; species Streptomyces griseoviridis. Next base: position 39,562 of record BMSM01000013.1, read on the forward strand.
AACGCCCGTTCGATTACCAGGTATGCTCGGTCCATGACCACGCACCTCCAGGGCTCCCTCTTCGACCAGGACGACCGGCTCCGGCTCGGCCCGCTCGACGGAGTCCGCCGCACCCGGCTGGGCTCCGGCGCCTGGATCGACGTGCTCCCGGCCTGGCTGAGCGGCGCCGACGCGCTCTTCGAACGGCTCGCCGCCGAGGTCCCCTGGCGGGCGGAGCGGCGGGCGATGTACGACCGGGTCGTCGACGTGCCCCGGCTGCTCGCCTTCTACGGGGCGGGCGACCCGCTGCCGCACGCGGTGCTGGACGAGGCCCGTGACGCGCTCGGCGCGCACTACGCGGCGGAGCTGGGCGAGCCGTTCACCACGGCCGGGCTCTGCTACTACCGGGACGGCCGGGACAGCGTCGCCTGGCACGGCGACCGGGTCGGCCGGGGCGCGCGCGAGGACACCATGGTCGCCATCCTCTCCGTGGGCACCCCGCGTGACCTGCTGCTGCGCCCGGTGGGCGGCGGCCCGGCGGTGCGCCGGCCGCTGGGCCACGGCGACCTGATCGTGATGGGCGGCTCCTGCCAGCGCACCTGGGAGCACTGTGTCCCCAAGTCGGCGCGGACCGGCGGCGGGCGGATCAGCGTCCAGTTCCGCCCGGACGACGTGCGCTGACCCCGGCACCCGGCGTACCGCCGCCCGGCCGCGTCTGCTTGGCTGGTCCCCCAGTCATCCCCGGGACGCGGAGCGAGCGATGAGCGCCGATGTACGACAGGTCGCGGACGGCACCTACCTGGTGCACGGCAGCAACACCAACTGGGTGATCCTCACCGAGGGGGACGCCGCGACGCTGATCGACACCGGCTATCCCGGGGACCGGCGGGCGGTGCTGGAGTCACTGGCGGCGGTGGGCAGTTCACCCGAGGCGGTGGCGGCCGTGCTGATCACGCACGCCCACAACGACCACCTGGGCTCCGCCGAGTACCTGCGGGCGACTCACGGCACCCCGGTCCTCCTCCACGAGGCCGAGGTGCCCCACGCCCGGCGGGACTTCCTCCAGCAGGTCTCCGTCCCCACGGTGCTGCGCAACGCCTGGCGGCCGGGCGTCCTGCCCTGGATCGCGCACGCCGTCCGTTCCGGCGGCACCGCGCGGTTGCCGGTCGCCGGGCCCCGGCCGTTCCCGGCGGCGGGCGCCCTGGACCTGCCCGGCCGCCCGGTGCCCGTGCACACCCCGGGGCACACCGACGGCCACAGCGCCTACCACCTCCCCGACGCCGGCGTGGTGATCTCCGGCGACGCCCTGGTCACCGGCCACCCCATCGCCCGGACCGAGGGACCGCAGATCCTCCCCGACATGTTCCACCACGAACGCGCGCGCACGGTGGCCTCGCTGGCGGTCTTCGAGGGGCTGGCGGGCGACCTGCTGCTGCCCGGCCACGGCCCGGCCCACCACGGGTCCGTCGCGCGGGCCGCGCGGCTGGCACGGGAGCGGGCGTCCTGAGCCGGGCGGGCACCGCTTAGAGTCGGGCCATGGCCTTGCAGATCAGCGCCACCAATCCGGAGCACCCGGCGCTCCTCCTCGAACTCCCCTGGCACGTGCCCCTGGAGGAGTGGCCCGGCAAACACCTCGTGCCGCTGCCGCGCGGCATCTCCCGGCACGTGGTGCGCTACGCCCGCGCCGGGGACGAGATCGTCGCCGTCAAGGAGCTGGCGGAGCGGCCCGCGCTGCGCGAGTACGAGCTGCTGCGCGACCTGGACCGGCTCGGCATCCCCGCCGTCGACGCCCTCGGCGTGGTCACCGGCCGCACGGACGCCGGGGGCGAGCCGCTGGAGCCGGTGCTGATCACCCGGCACCTCGGCGGCTCGATGCCGTACCGGTCGATGTTCGAGACGACCCTGCGCCCGGCGACCATGCACCGGCTGATGGACGCCCTCGCCGTGCTGCTGGTACGGCTGCACCTGGCCGGGTTCGCCTGGGGCGACTGCTCGCTGTCCAACACCCTGTTCCGGCGCGACGCGGGCGCCTACGCGGCGTACCTGGTGGACGCCGAGACCGGTGAGCTGCACGCCCGGCTCAGCGACGGGCAGCGGGACTACGACCTCGAACTGGCCCGCGTCAACATCAGCGGCGAGCTGCTCGACCTGGAGGCGTCCGGCGCGCTGCACCCGTCCGTCGACGCCGTCGAGTTCGGCACCGAGATCTGCGCCCGCTACCGCTCCCTGTGGCAGGAGCTGACCCGCACCTCGGTGTACCCGGCGGGCAAGTACCACTACATCGAGCGGCGGATACGGCGGCTCAACGACCTCGGTTTCGACGTCGCCGAGATGCAGATCGAGCACGCCTCCAACGGCGACACCGTCACCTTCGTGCCCAAGGTCGTGGACGCCGGGCACCACCAGCGCCAGCTGCTGCGGCTGACCGGCCTGGACGCCGAGGAGAACCAGGCCCGCCGGCTGCTGAACGACCTGGAGTCCTGGATGACCACCCAGGACGACTACGCCCCCGGTGATCTCCTGGGAGCGCGCCCCGAGGTCCTCGCCCACCGCTGGGTGCGGGAGGTGTTCCGGCCGACCGTGCGGGCGGTGCCGCACGCGCTGCGCGGAGCGATGGACCCGGCGGAGATCTACCACGAGCTGCTGGAGCACCGCTGGTACCTGTCCGAGCGGGCCCAGCACGACATCGGGCTGGACACGGCCGTCCAGGACTACATCGAGAACGTCCTGCCCAAGGCCCGCGCGACGCTCCAGCCGACGGCCGGCGACTGACTCACCTCACGCGTGCGGGACGACCGCCACCGGGCAGCCCGCGTGGTGCAGCACCCCGTGGGCGACCGAACCGATGCGGGCGCCCACGGCGGAGCGGCGGGCGCGGCGGCCCACGACCATCAGCTGGGCCCGCCCGGCCACCGACAGCAGCACCTGTCCGGCGCTGCCCATCTCCACGTGCTCGACGACGGGCACGTCCGGGAAGCGGTCCCGCCACGGCTCCAGCGCCTCGGCGAGGGCCTTGTGCTCGTACGGCTCCGGGCCCCCGGCGTCGTCCAGCAGTTTGAGCGAGGCCGGGCTGTAGGAGAACAGCGGCGGCAGCGTCCAGGCCCGGACGGCCCGGACGGTGGCGCCGCGGGCGGCCGCCGCCTCGAAGGCGAACCGCAGCACCCCGGCGCTGTCCTCCGGCTCGCCCTGCTGGCCGACGACGATCTCGTGCCCGGCCACCTCGTCGGCGGGCCGGTCGCCGCCGGCCCGGACCAGGACGACCGGCCGCGCCGCCTCGGCGATCACCTGCTGGCCGACGGAGCCCAGCAGGAAGCCGACGACCGCGCCGTGCCCGCGCGAGCCCAGCACCAGCGTCCGCGCCTCGGCCGCGGCGGTGAGCAGCGTGGCCACCGGGTCGCCCTCCAGGACGTCGGTGGTCACCTCCAGGCCGCGGTGGCGCGAGGTCACCGACGCGGCCGCCCCGGTCACCGTCTCGCGCACCCAGCGCTCCTGCGTCTCCCGGTCCCCCGCGCCGGGCGCCTCACCGGGCCGGAACCGCCAGGCGTGCACCACCCGCAGCGGCACACCGCCCCGGACGGCCTGCCGGGCCGCCCAGGCCAGCGCCGCCAGGCTCTCCTCCGATCCGTCCACCCCTGCCGTGACCGGACGCGTCATGCGGTGCCTCCCAGATGCGGTGCCTGTGTCGGCCCCAGTCTTCCCTACGGCGGCCCCGTGACCTGCGCCGGGGAACGGATGAGCGCCGCCCGGCCGTCGAACATACGATGGAGACGGGCCGGTGCGGTCACGGCAGACGCCGTGCCGTGGAACCGGCCGCTCGACTGGGGGACGTATGACACAGGCCGCCGAGACGGCGCGGACCGTCATCATGACCGTGGACGACGATCCGGGAGTGTCCCGTGCCGTCGCCCGCGACCTGCGGCGACGCTACGGTGCCGGGCACCGGATCGTGCGCGCGGAGTCCGGGGAGTCGGCGCTCCAGGCCCTGCGTGAACTGAAGCTGCGCGGCGAACTCGTCGCCGTGATCATCGCCGACTACCGGATGCCGGGGATGAACGGCATCGAATTCCTCGAACAGGCCATGGACGTCCACCCGGCCGCCCGGCGGGTGCTGCTGACGGCCTACGCGGACACCAACGCGGCGATCGACGCGATCAACGTGGTCGACCTGGACCACTACCTGCTCAAGCCCTGGGACCCGCCGGAGGAGAAGCTCTACCCGGTCCTGGACGACCTGCTGGCGGCGTGGCGGGCCGGCGACCACAAGCCGGTGCCCAGCACCAAGGTGGTCGGGCACCGCTTCTCGGCGCGCTCCTCGGAGGTCCGCGAGTTCCTGGCCCGCAACCAGGTGCCCTACCGCTGGTACTCCGCCGACGAGCCGGAGGGCGGGCGGCTGCTGTCCGCCGCCGGGCAGGACGGCCGGCGGCTGCCGGTGGTGATCACGGCGGACGGGACGCCGCTGGTGGAGCCCGGGACCGCCGACCTCGCCGCGCACGTGGGCCTGGCGACGACACCGGCGGCCGACTTCTACGACCTGGTGGTGATCGGCGGCGGCCCGGCCGGGCTGGGCGCGGCCGTGTACGGGGCGTCGGAGGGGCTGCGCACGGTCCTGGTGGAGCGGTCGGCGACCGGCGGGCAGGCCGGGCAGAGCAGCCGCATCGAGAACTACCTGGGCTTCCCCGACGGCGTCTCCGGCGCCCAGCTCACCGACCGGGCCCGGCGGCAGGCGGCCAAGTTCGGCGCCGAGATCCTCACCGCGCGGGAGGTGACCGGCCTGGAGGTCAACGGGGCGGCGCGCACGGTGCGGTTCTCCGACGGCTCGGCCATCGCCGCGCACAGCGTGATCCTGGCCACCGGCGTCTCCTACCGGGAGCTGACCGCGCCGGGCACCGAGGCCCTGACCGGCTGCGGTGTCTTCTACGGCTCGGCGCTGACCGAGGCGGCGGCCTGCCAGGGCAACGACGTGTACATCGTCGGCGGCGCCAACTCCGCCGGACAGGCGGCGATGTACCTGGCCCGGGGCGCCAAGTCGGTGACGCTGCTGGTGCGCGGGGAGTCGCTGGCGGCGTCGATGTCCCACTACCTGATCCAGCAGATCGAGGAGACGCCCAACATCGTGGTCCGCTGCGGCACGGTCGTGGAGTCCGCGCACGGCGACGGCCGGCTGGAGGGGCTGACACTGCGGGACGCGCACAGCGGGCAGCGCGAACTGGTCGACGCGCAGTGGCTGTTCGTGTTCATCGGCGCGGCCCCGCTCACCGACTGGCTGGACGGCACGGTGGAGCGGGACGAGCGCGGGTTCATCCTGGCCGGGCCCGACCTGACCGCCGACGGGCGCCCGCCGGCCGGCTGGGAGCTCGACCGGGCGCCGTACCACCTGGAGACCAGCGTGCCGGGTGTCTTCGTGGCGGGCGACGCCCGGCACGAGTCCGCCAAGCGGGTCGCGTCCGCCGTAGGAGAGGGTGCCATGGCCGTGATGCTCGTCCACCGGTATCTGGAGCAGTCGTGAGCGGGCGGCCGATGCCGTGCAGCCCCGGTGAGATCGGTTCGCTGTTCCTGTTCGAGAAGCTCTCCCCCGAGCAGCTCGGGCGGCTGTGCGCCGAGGGCCGGGTGGAGCTGTTCGAACCCGGCCCGGTGTACGCCGAGGGCGACCCCGCCACCTGCTTCTACGTGCTGCTGGAGGGCACGGCGGTGCTGTCGCGGCGGGTCGGCGGGGACGACGTGGAGACCAACCGGACCTCCCAGCGCGGGGTGTACGCCGGGGCGATGCAGGCGTACCTCGGGGACCGGGTGCCGCAGGTCTACACCAATTCTCTGCGGGTGACCGCGCCGACCCGGTTCTTCGTGCTGCCCGCGGACACCTTCGCGGGCGTGGTGCAGGAGTGGTTCCCGATGGCCGTGCACCTGCTGGAGGGGCTGTTCTTCGGGTCGAAGAACACCCAGCGGGCCGTCGGGCAGCGCGAGCGGCTGCTGGCGCTGGGTTCGTTGTCGGCCGGGCTCACCCATGAGCTGAACAACCCGGCCGCCGCGGCGGTACGGGCCACCGCCTCGCTGCGCGAGCGGGTGGCGAAGATGCGGCACAAGCTGAGGGTGATCGCCGAGGGGCCGTTCTCCCGGGAGGCGCTGGCCGCGCTCATCGACATCCAGGACCGCACCGCCGAGCGGGTGGCGAAGGCGCCCGTGCTGAGCCCGATGGAGGCCGCCGACCGGGAGGACGCGGTCACCGACTGGCTGGACGGCCACGGCATCCGGGACGGCTGGCAGCTCGCGCCGACCTTCGTGCAGGCCGGGCTGGACAGCGAGTGGCTGGACCAGGTCGCGGCGGCCGTGGACGAGGAGATCCTGCCGAACGCGGTGGGCTGGCTCAACTACACGGTCGAGACCGAACTGCTGATGAACGAGATCGGTGACTCCACCGCCCGCATCTCCCACCTGGTCGACGCGGCCAAGCAGTACTCCCAGCTCGACCGGGCCCCCTACCGCAGCGCCGACGTCCACGAACTCCTCGACTCCACGCTGCTGATGCTGTCGGGCAAGATCGGCCCGCGGATCAAGGTGGTCAAGGAGTACGACCGCACCCTCCCGGACGTGCCCGCCCATCCGGCGGAGCTGAACCAGGTGTGGACCAACCTGATCGACAACGCGGTGTCCGCGATGGACTCGGCCGGCGGCGAGGGCACGCTGACCGTGCGGACGGCCCGCGTCCACGACCGGCTGCTGGTGGAGTTCCGCGACACCGGCCCCGGGGTGCCCGCGGAGATCCGCGACCGGATCTTCGATCCCTTCTTCACCACCAAGCCGGTGGGCGAGGGCACCGGGCTCGGCCTGGACATCTCCTGGCGGATCGTGGTCAACAAGCACCACGGCGCCCTCCAGGTGGACTCCCGGCCGGGCGACACCCGTTTCCAGGTGCTGCTGCCGCTGACCGCGGCGGCACCCGACCCGACCGAGGAGCCGGTATGAACGACGTACGCGACGACAGCGGTATCGACCCCGTCGTCCCGCCGAGCGGCGCGGGCTGCGCCGAGTGCGAGAGCGCGGGCGGCTGGTGGTTCCACCTGCGGCGCTGCGCGGCCTGCGGTCACGTGGGCTGCTGCGACAGCTCACCGGGACAGCACGCCACCGCCCACTTCCGGACCACCGGCCACCCGGTGGTGCAGAGCTACGAACCCGGCGAGGACTGGTTCTGGGACTACGCGGCGGACGAGCTGCGCGCCTCCGGGCCGGCCCTCGCACCGCCGGTGAGCCACCCCGAGGGCCAGCCGGCGCCCGGACCGGCGGGCCGGGTCCCGGCGGACTGGGCGCGCTCGCTGCGCGGCTGACCCGCGTGCCACCGCCGGGCCGGGGAACCACCGGGGCGTTCCGCCCGTTCTGGGAGTCATGAAGGAGTTGGTCCCGGGCGGCAACCTCCCCCTGCCCGCAGGTCCCGTGCAGGTCCGGGTGCCCGGCGGCTTCGACGTGTCCGCGCTGATCACGGACGACGGCGGAAAGGTCGCCGGGGACGCGGACTTCGTCTTCTACAACCAGCCCGAGGCCCCCGGAGCCCGGCTGGCCCCGGCCGACGGCACCCTCACCGTCGATCCGCGCGGGCTGCGGGCCGGGGCGACCCGGGTGACGATCGCCGTCAGCGCAGCCGACCCCGACACCGCGCTGCGCCTGCTGCCCGCGCCCGCGCTGCGGCTGACGGGCCCGGACGGCGCGGCGCTGGCCCGGTTCACCCCGCCGCGCCCGGACCGGGAGACGGTGCTGCTGCTCGCCGAGCTGTACCGGCGCGGCGACGGCTGGAAGCTCCGCGCCCTGGGGCAGGGGTACGCGGACGGACTGGCCGGTCTCGCCCGCGACTTCGGCGTCGACGTGGACGACGGCCCCCCGGCGGCCGGCGACGGCGACTTCCTGCTGCCCGCTCCGGCCGCCGGTGACTTCCTGCTCCCCGCACCGGCCGGCGACGGCTTCCTGGACCGGGTGAACTCCGCGCGCGCCGCCGCCGGTTCGCCGCCGGTCGCCCTGGACGCCCGGCTGACCGAAGCGGCCCGCGCGCACGCCTCCGCGATGGCCGAGGCGGGCGCCCTGAGCGTCCAGACCCGGGACGGGGTCTCCGTCTACCGGCGCGCCCTGGCCGCCGGATACCCGTTCCTGACGGTCGGCGAGCACCTGGTGTCCGGCCCGCGCACCCCCGCCGAGTTCGTCAGGTACTGCCTGGGTGCCGACCGCACCCGGCGTGCCCTGTGCGACGCGGCGTTCACCCACGTCGGGCTGGCCCACGTCACCGGCGGTCCGGCGGGCGACACCTACTGGACGGCGCTGTGGGCCGCGCCGCTGACCCCTGGCGGGCTGGCCCGCACCGTCGCCGAGGTGGTCGCGCTGACCAACCGGGAGCGGGCCGCGGCGGGGCTGCCGCCGCTGGCCGCCGACCCCCGGCTGACCGCCGCGGCGCAGGCGCACAGCGCGGACATGGTGGCGCGGGACTTCTACTCCCACACCTCCCCCGGCGGCGCGGGGCCCCGGGACCGGGCCGTCGCCGCGGGCGCCGCGTACGGCACGACCGGGGAGAACATCGCCTGCGGCCAGCGCTCCCCGGCCGACGTGGTGGAGGGCTGGATGAACAGCCCGGGGCACCGCGCCAACATCCTCGCCCCCGGCTTCACCCACCTCGGGGCGGGACTGGCCGGCGGCGGGCGGGCGGGCACGTACTGGACGCAGCTCTTCGGTGGCTGACCGTCCCGGAACCGGTGGGCGGCCGATCCTGGCGGAAGCCGGCCGTCCGGGACAGGATGCCCGCATGAAGGGTGACCTCTTTTCCAGCGAGCACATGGTGCGGCCCGCGCAGGCGCCGGGCATGACCGTCGAGAACTCCAAATGCATCCGGTACGCGGTGGACGGCGAGATGCTCGCCCGCCAGGGCGCCATGGTCGCCTACCGCGGCGACCTCCAGTTCGAGCGCAAGGGCCAAGGCGTGGGCGGCATGCTCAAGCGCGCGGTCACCGGCGAGGGCCTGCCGCTGATGGCGGTGCGCGGACAGGGCGAGGCCTGGTTCGCCCACGAGGCGCAGAACTGCTTCGTCGTCGAGGTCGGCCAGGGCGACGAGTTCACCGTCAACGGCCGCAACGTGCTCTGTTTCGACGCCTCGTTGTCGTACCGCATCGCCACCGTGAAGGGCGCCGGGATCGCCGGGGGCGGCCTGTTCAACAGCGTCTTCACCGGCCAGGGCCGGCTGGGGCTGGTGTGCGAGGGCACGCCGCTGGTCATCCCGGTCTCGCCGCAGTACCCGGTGTACGTCGACACCGACGCGGTCGTCGGATGGACGGCCGGGCTCCAGCCCTCGCTGCACCGCTCGCAGTCCATCGGCTCGATGCTGCGCGGCGGTTCCGGCGAGGCGGTGCAGCTGATGCTCCAGGGCCAGGGGCACGTCGTGGTCCGGCCCAGCGAGGCGACCCCGCAGAAGGCACAACAACACTGAGAGGCACTTCCTTGAGCTTGGTCACGATCACGGAGATCGAAGCCGCCGCGCGGCGCGTCGCCGGGCACGTCGTCCGCACCCCCACGGTCCCCAGCCCCGGCCTGTCCGGCCTGCTCGGCGTGGAGGTCACGGCGAAGCTGGAGCTGCTGCAGCGCACCGGCTCCTTCAAGGCGCGCGGCGCGGTGGCGAAGCTGCTGTCGCTGACCCCGGCCGAACGGGCCGCCGGGGTGGTCGCGGTCAGCGGCGGCAACCACGGCATCGCGCTGGCGGTGATGGCCGCCGCCCTGGACATGAAGGCGACCGTGGTGATGCCGCGGTCGGCGCCCGCCCGTTCGGTGCGCACCGCCGAGGACGCCGGGGCGGTGGTGCGGCTGACGGACTCCATGGCCGAGGCGTTCGCGCTGGCCGAGCGGCTGGGCACGGAGGGGCTGACGCCGGTGCACCCCTTCGACGACCCGGTGGTGATCGCCGGGCAGGGCACCGTCGGGCTGGAGCTGGCCGACGACGCCGGCGAGCTGACCGACGTCCTGGTGAGCATCGGGGGCGGCGGGCTGGTCTCGGGCGTCGCGGCGGCGCTGCGGGCCCGGCGTCCGGACGTCCGCGTGTGGGGGGTGGAGACGGAGGGCGCCGAGGCGATGTCCCGGGCGCTCGTGGCGGGCGGGCCGGTACGGGTGGAGGTGTCGTCGATCAGCTCCACGCTGAGCGCCCCGGCCGTCTCCCGGCTGACGTACGACCATGTGTCGGCGCTGGTCACCGAGGTGCTGGTGGTGCCCGACCGGGAGGCCGTGCGGGGGTCGCTGGAGCTGGCCGAGCACGCGAAGGTGTGGACCGAGCCGGCCGCCGGCTGTCTGCTGCCCGCCGCCCGGCGGGTGATCGAGCGGGTCGGCCCCGGCGCCCGGCTCGGCCTGGTGGTGTGCGGGGGCAACGCGACGGTCGCCGACATGGCGGCCTGGTCCGCCCGCTTCGGGCTGGAGTGAGCGCCGGCCGCCGGGTTCCGCCCGTTTTCCCCCGGCCCGGACGGGGACCCGGCGGTCATGGTGCACATCGGATACACAATGATGACCGAGCAGGCCGGCCCCCGGGAGCTGGTCGGCCACCTGGTACGGGCCGAGGAGGCGGGCTTCGACTTCTCCGTCACCTCCGACCACTACTTCCCGTGGCTGCGTTCACAGGGGCACTCCCCGTACGCGTGGAGCGTGCTGGGCGCGGCGGCGCAGGCGACCAGCCGCATCCCGCTGATGACGTACGTGACGTGTCCGACGATGCGGTACCACCCGGCGGTGGTCGCGCAGAAGGCGGCCACCATGCAGCTGCTGTCCGAGGGACGGTTCCGGCTGGGGCTCGGCTCGGGCGAGAACCTCAACGAGCACGTGGTGGGCCGGGGCTGGCCGGCCGCCGACGTACGGCACGAGATGTTCCAGGAGGCCGTCGAGATCATCCGGGCCCTCTTCGACGGCGGCCACGTGAACTACCGGGGCAAGCACTTCGACGTGGAGTCCGCCAAGCTGTGGGACCTGCCCGACAGCCCGCCGCCCATCGGCATGGCCGTCTCCGGCGAGCAGTCCTGCGCGCTGGCGGGCCGCCTCGCCGACCTGGTGATCGCGACCGAGCCGAAGCCGGACCTGCTGGAGTCCTTCGACCGGCACGGCGGCGCGGGCAAGCCGCGGGTGGGCCAGTTGCCGGTGTCGTACGACCCGGACCGGGAGACGGCGGTGCGCCGCGCCCATGACCAGTTCCGCTGGTTCGGCAACGGATGGAAGGTGAACTCCGAGCTGCCGCACCCGGATTCCTTCCAGGCGGCCACCCAGTTCGTCACGCCGGACGACGTCGCCGCGTCGATCCCGTGCGGCGACGACCCGGAAACCTTCGTCGAGGCGGTGCGGCCCTACGCCGAGGCCGGGTTCACCGAGATCGCGCTGGTGCAGATCGGCGGCGAGTCCCAGCCGGCCTTCCTGGACTGGTCCGAGAAGACGCTGCTGCCCGCACTGCGCGAGGCGCTGGGAGGCTCCTGAGAGTCACGGAACGAGTACATCACCCGGTCGCCGGAGCATTTTCCCGGTTCCGGGGGTACCAGGAGGGTTCCAGGCAGGTTCTTTCCCGGAGGCCCTTTCGTGAACTCCCCCGTGCACCAGACCCTCGTCGTGCAGCTCCAGGCGGGCGAGACGGACCGCTGCCCCGTCTTCGCCCACCTGGCGTACGACGCGGCGGACCCGTTCGCGCTCACCGTGGTCTTCAGCCACGACGGCCATGTGCTGGCCCGCTGGACGCTGGACCGCGAGATGGTCGCCGAGGGTCTGCTGCGGCCGGTCGGGATCGGTGACGTACGGATGCGCCCGGTGTCCAACGGGACGCTGGACGAGCTGCGGCTGGAGTTCCTGGGCGATCCCCGGACGGACGGGGACCGCCATCACGCGGTGGTGTACGCCTGGGCCCCGGCGGTCTCCGCCTTCCTGCGGGACACGTACGCCGTCGTCCCGCAGGGCCAGGAGGAGGTCCGGGTCGACGACTTCCTGGCGGAGGTCATCGCCGGGGGCTGAGCGGCGGGTCAGTCCGCCGTGTGGCGGTGGCGGGTCCACAGCGGCAGGACGAACCAGCACAGCAGGTACCAGGCGACGACCCCCGCCACCAGGTAGGGCACGAACCCGTCGTGCGTGGCGACCCGCAGGATCAGCAGCAGGGACGCGGTCGTGGTGGCGAGCAGCAGCACCAGGCCGAGCAGGGTGAGCCGGGAGGCCCAGCGCACGGCCTGCGGCTTGACGCGCCGTCCGGAGACGAGGCGGTGCAGGGAGACCGGCCCGATCAGCGCGCCCGTCGCGGCGGCGCCGAGGACGACGGTGATCAGGTAGATGGTCCGGTCGGTGTCCGACAACTGCTCGTACTTGGGCTGGAAGACGACGGTCAGCAGGAAGCCGAAGAGGATCTGCACGCCCATCTGGGCGACCCGGACCTCCTGGATCAGTTCCGTCCACATCCGGTCGGCGCGCTCCTCCTCGGTCTCGTCGCGCCCCCGCCGCCTGCCCGTCCCCGCGTCCGTCACTGAATCCTCCCGGTGGTCGTGGCCTGCCGGACCTTTTCCCGGGTTCCCCGAAGTCAGGCGCGCTTGACGCACATATGTGCTGTTTGGCGGGCGCGGGCACGGTTACACGGACGGCGACCGGAACACCGTACGAGGAGGTCGTCAAGGATGTCCGACACGCAGCTCACCGTGACGCTGGACGGCGGCGGGATCGAGGACGCGCGGGCGGTGGTGCGCGCGCTGGAAGGCGTGTTCGGGGCGCCGGACGACCTCCCGGCGGACGAGCGAGCGACGGTCCGCACCGCCACGTTCAGCTCATCGTCGGCCCCCGAGCCGTCCGGGGCACCCGAGTCCGGCGGCGGGCGGCTGTCCGCGCCGGTGACGGTGACCGTGCAGGGCACCCCGCAGGCCGTGGCGGCGGCGAGCGAGACGCTGGCCCGCGCCTTCACCACCAGCGACGAGGGCGCCGCCTCCGGCGACCAGGAGCAGGAGCGGGAACTCCACCTGGTGCCGTGAGGCGGCGCCACGGGGGTCTGCCGGCGGGGTCTACCAGCGGCCCTCGACCTGGGCCTTGATACGGCGCTCGTACAGCTCGGTGATCGCGTCGAGCGTGGCGTCGGACAGGTCGGGCAGCGCGGCGGTGGCGGCGTTGGCGCGGGCCTGCTCGGGCGAGCGGGCGCCGGGGATGACCGTGGTCACGCCGGGCTGCCGCACGATCCAGCCCAGCGCGAGCTGGGCCGGGGTGTAGCCCTCGGGGGCGAGCGCGGCGAACTCGGCGGCGGCCTCGACGCCCGTCGCGTAGTCCACCCCGGAGAAGGTCTCGCCCTGGTCGAAGGCCTCGCCGTGCCGGTTGAAGGAGCGGTGGTCGTCGGCGGCGAAGACGGTGTCCTCGGTGTACTTCCCGGACAGCAGGCCGGAGGCGAGCGGCACCCGGGCGATGATCCCGACGCCGGCCTTCCGGGCCGCCGGGAGGACCTCGGCGAGCGGCTTCATCCGGAACGGGTTGAGGATGATCTGCACGCTGGCGACGTTCGGCCGCGCGAGCGCGGTGAGCGCCTCGGCGCAGGTCTCGACGCTGACGCCGTACGCCTTGATCCGCTCCTCGGCGACCAGGGTGTCCAGGGCGTCGAACACCTCGTCCGAGGAGTAGACGGGCGTGGGCGGGCAGTGCAGCTGGACGAGGTCGAGGACGTCCGTGCCGAGGTTGCGGCGGGAGCGGTCGTTCCAGGCGCGGAAGTTGTCCAGGACGTAGTTCTCGGGGAGCTGCTCGGCGCGGCGTCCCATCTTGGTGGCGACGGTGATGTCCAGCTCGGGCCGGGACCGCAGGAACGTGGCGATGGTCTGCTCGCTGCGGCCGTCGCCGTAGACGTCGGCGGTGTCGAAGAAGGTCACCCCGGCCTCGGCCGCGGCCTCCAGGACCGCGAGAGCCTCGGTGTCGTCGACGTCGCCCCAGTCGGCGCCCAGCTGCCAGGTGCCCAGGCCGATGACGGAGGCGTGCTGCCCGGACCTGTCGAATGCGCGTTCTTCCATGGGCGTCAGTGTGTCATCCGTCCGCCCGTGCCAGGGCTCTGGCCTGCGCGGTGCGGGCCAGGTGCCGGCCGAGCCGCCGCTTGAGCGCCCGCGCCGGCGCGAACTGTCCGGCGGCCCGGTCCAGCCGGTGGTAGAGGCGGGGCGGGAGGTACGGCAGCAGCGGCGAGTGGCGCTGGCCGAGCAGGGCGAACATCTGCTCCGGGGGGAGGGCGAGGTAGCGGGGCAGGTTCTCGTAGAACCGGGCGCTGTAGCGGGCGGCGCTCTGCACGGGGAGCAGGGCGGCCCGGCGTTCGCGTTCGTAGCGGGCCAGGGCGTCGGACAGGGCGGGGCGCGCGCGCCGGGCGCGGGGCGCGCGCAGGGCGGCGGCCAGGGCGGCGGCGTCCTCCAGGGCCAGGGTGGTGCCGGCGCCGATGGAGTAGTGCGTGGTGTGGGCGGCGTCGCCGAGCAGGACCAGGTTGCCGTGGGACCAGGTGCGGTTGGTCAGGGTGCGGAAGGGCTGCCACGGGAGCGGGCCGCCGCCGGGGCGGGGCCGGGTGGTCAGCGGGTGTCCGTCGAGCAGGCCGGCGAAGAGTTTCTCCAGGAGCACCAGCCCCTCCCCCTCGTCCGCGCGGTCCAGGCCGAGGCCGGTCCAGGTCTCGGGGGCGCACTCGACGACACAGGTGCTGTGCGCGGGGCCGTAGCCGTATCCGTAGGCCCAGATCCAGCCGTGGGCGGTCTCGGTGAAGGCGAAGGTGAACGCGTCGAAGACCTTGGTGGTGCCGAGCCAGAGGTAGCGGTTGCGGCCGGGCCGCACCCGGGTGCCGAAGGCTCCGGCGTGCCGGCCGCGCACGGCGCTGCCCGCGCCGTCGGCGGCGACGACGAGGTCGGCGGCGGGCGGATGCGCGCCGGTGATCTCGTCGCCGTACGCCAGCCGGACGCCGAGCGAGCGGGCGCGGGCGGCGAGGATCTCCAGCAGCCGGTGCCGTCCGATGCCGTGGCCGGTGTCGCCGCGGTGCCGGACCGTCGCCCCGCCGACGTGGGCGACGCCGTCCCGCCAGCTGACCGAGTGCTCCTCGACGGCGCGCGCGGACTCGGGGTCGTGCCGGTGGAGGGCGTCCAGCAGGGGACGCCAGTAGGTCACGCCCCAGCCGTAGGTGGAGCCCTCGGGGTCGCGTTCGTGGACGGTGACGTCGTGGCCGGGGTCGTCCCGCTTCAGCAGGATCGACAGGTACAGCCCGGCGGGGCCGCCACCGACGCAGGCGATCTCCATACAGCCTCCTCGAAGCGTGACACAACGGTCATATAGGGCGAGGCTACCGTCACGTGACGGGCATTCAGGAGATTCGCCCCGAGGACGCCGGGTACTCGGCCCATCCACCCGACGCAAGCCGAAGGAGGCAGAACCTGATGTCGCAGGTCGAGGAGTCCATCGAGGTCGGCGTGCCGGTCCACACCGCCTACAACCAGTGGACCCAGTTCGAGTCGTTCCCCGAGTTCATGAGCGGCGTGGAGCGGATCGAGCAGCGCACGGACACGCTCACCCACTGGGTGACGAGCGTGGACGGCGTGCACCGGGAGTTCGACGCGCGGATCACCGAGCAGATCCCGGACGAGCGGGTCGCGTGGACCACGGTCGACGGCGAGACCCGGCAGGCGGGGGTGGTCACCTTCCACCGCCTGGACGACGAGCACACCAAGGTGATGCTGCAGATGGAGTTCCGCCCCGACGGGCTCGCCGAGAAGGTGGGCGACAAGCTCGGGGTCGTGCAGCGGCAGACCAAGGGCGACCTGAAGCGGTTCAAGGAGTTCATCGAGCGGCGCGGCCGGGAGACCGGTGGCTGGCGCGGCGCGGTCTGACCCACCGCGCCCGGGTCACCCCGCGGCCGCGGTGCGGCACTCCGGGTGGCCCCAGCCCTGCGCGTTCTTGGCGATGGGCTCGCCGGCCGCGTAGGAGCGTCCGCACAGGCAGCGCCCGGCGAACTTCGCCTTGATCGTCCGCGTGCCGCCTCCGCCCCCGCCGCCCTTCCGGGCGGTGGGGGCTTTCCTGCGCGGGGCCCTGCCCGCCGGGGCGTCCGGCGCGGGCGGCGGTTCGGGGGAGCCGAGGGCGCTGCCCGCCGTCTCCTGAACGGTGGCGGCCTGGCTGGCGGCGCGGTCCGCGAAGTCGTTGAGCCGGTCGCCGTCGACCTGGTGCGCGGGCACGTAGCGGAACTCGACCGAGCGGCCGTCGAGCAGCGCGTCGATCCGGACGACCAGTTCCTGGTTGGCGACCGGCTTGCCGGCCGACGTCTTCCAGCCGTTGCGCTTCCAGCCGGGCAGCCAGGTCGTGACCGCCTTCATCGCGTACTGGGAGTCCATCCGGATCTCCAGCGGCACCGCCGGGTCGGTGGCGGCCAGCAGCCGCTCCAGCGCCGTGAGTTCGGCGACGTTGTTGGTGGCCCGGCCCAGCGGCCCGGCCTCCCAGCGGTCCGGGATCTCGCTGTCGTCGGCGACGACCCAGGCCCAGGCGGCCGGACCGGGATTGCCCTTCGAGGCCCCGTCGCACGCGGCCACAACACGTTCACGCATGGCCCCGATCATGCCATGGCCGGGCGGGGCCCCCGGGCGGGGTCCACGGGACGCCGGGATCTCCGGCGGCTCGGCGAAACGCCCGCCGCCCCGGCACCGCACCGCGTGGGTCACTCGCCGGCGAACGCCTTCTCCAGCGCGGCGATGTCCAGCTTGCGCATCGACATCATCGCCTCGTTCGCGCGGGCCACCTTCGCCGGGTCGCGGTCGGCGAACATCTCGATGAGCCGCTCCGGCACGACCTGCCAGGACACCCCGAACCGGTCCTTGACCCAGCCGCAGGGGCCCTGCTCGCCGCCGTCCTCGGTCAGCCGGGCCGCGTAGTGGTCGACCTCCTCCTGGGTGTCGCACATCACCTGGAAGGAGATCGCCTCGTTGAAGGTGAACTGCGGTCCGCCGTTGAGGCCGACGAACTTCTGCCCGTTGGCGGTGAACTCGACGGTCATGGGCTTCGCGGAGGCCGTGCCGGACCCCTCCGGGTAGCGGATGACGTCGCCGACCCGGGAGCCGGAGCCCTCGAAGACCGAGACGTAGTAGTGGGCGGCCTCCTCCGCCTGGTCGTCGAACCACAGACACGTGATGAATCCGTCGGTGACCATTGCTGCCTCCTGGGCGTGTGGACGCGGTCATCTGTGTGGACCGGCCCGCGGCCCGGAACTCATCGGCCGCGCGGCAATCCCGTCGACCGGACACCTCCGCCGCGTCTACCATCCGCCGGTGATCTCCTCCACGCCCGCCGAGGGCTCCCCCGTCTCCCTGCGCCCCTTCCGCCTGGACGTGCCGCAGCGCGACCTCGACGACCTGTACGACCGCCTGGACCGGACCCGCTGGCCGGACCAGCCCGCCGGGGCGGGCTGGTCGTACGGGGTGGAGCGGGAGTATCTGCGGGAGCTGGTGCGGTACTGGCGCCACGACTACGACTGGCGGGCCGCCGAGGCCGAGCTGAACACCTGGCCGCAGTTCACCACGGTCGTCGACGGCGCGACCGTGCACTTCGCCCATGTCCGCTCCCCCGAGCCGGACGCCACCCCGCTGCTGGTCACCCACGGCTGGCCGGGGTCGGTCGCGGAGTTCCTCGACGTGGTGGGGCCGCTGACCGACCCGGCCGCGCACGGCGGGGACCCGGCCGACGCCTTCCACGTCGTGCTGCCGAGCGTGCCCGGCTTCGGCCTGTCCGGACCGGCGCCGGACACCGGCTGGGAGGCGGGCCGGATCGCGGACGCCTGGGCCGAGCTGATGCGCCGCCTCGGCTACGGGCGCTACGGCCTCCAGGGCGGCGACTGGGGCGCGGGGATCTCCCGCGAGCTGGGCCGCGTCCACCCGGACCGGGTGATCGGCGTGCACCTCAATCTGCTGCCGGGCGCGCAGCAGGCCACCGAGCCGACCGCCGCGGAACTGGCCGGGCTCGACCCCGCCGAACAGGAGCGCACCTGGCGGTCGTGGCGCCGCTACGACGCCTGGGCCCGGGAGGGCACCGGGTACGCCGCCCTCCAGGCGACCCGGCCGCAGACCCTGGCGTACGCGCTGACCGACTCCCCGGTCGGGCAGCTCGCCTGGATCGTGGAGAAGTTCGCCGAGTGGACCGACTCCGAGACGTTCCCGGAGGAGGCCGTCGACCGCGACCGGCTGCTGACCAATGTGATGCTGTACTGGCTCACCGGTACGGCGGGCTCGTCGGCCCGCGTCTACTACGAGCGGGCGCACGCCACCGGCCGCAGGGCCGCCCCCGAGGAGCCCTCCGCCGCCCCGACCGCGCTGGCCTTCTTCGCCGCCGACCCGCAGATCCCGCTGCGGCACAAGGCGGAACGCACCGAGAACCTGGTCCGCTTCACGGAGTTCGACCGGGGGGGCCACTTCGCGGCGCTGGAGCAGCCGGAGCTGCTCGTCGGCGACGTACGCGCCTTCTTCCGGCAGCTGCGCGAGGGCCGGGCGGGCTGACGGCTCTGCCCTGGGCGAATCTGCCGCGGGCAGAGAAACCCCTGGTGGGGGCGGCCCCGGGCCGACAGTGGGGACGACGGCACCGTCCGGACGAAGACGAAGGAGCGCCGATGTCCCCTTTCACCACCCCTCTCGTGCTGCCGCGCGCCGAGGAGGACGGCACCCGCCCGAGCCGGTTCGACGACCAGCTCGCCGCGCAGTTGCTCGCCCAGCGGATCGTCGTGCTGGGCACCCAGGTCGACGAGGTCTCCGCGAACCGGGTCTGCGCCCAGTTGCTGATCCTGTCCGCCGAGGACCCGCGCACCGACATCAGCCTGTACATCAACTCCCCCGGCGGCTCGGTCCACGCGGGGCTGGCCGTCTACGACACGATGCGGCTGATCCCCAACGACGTCTCCACCCTCGCCGTGGGGTTCGCCGCCAGCATGGGCCAGTTCCTGCTGAGCGTGGGCGCGGCGGGCAAGCGGTACTCGCTGCCGAACGCGCGGATCATGATGCACCAGCCGTCGGCGGGGATCGGCGGCACCACCGCCGACATCGAGATCCAGGCGGACAACCTGGAGTTCACCAAGCGGACCATCGAGCGGATCACCGCCGAGCACACCGGCCAGTCACCCGAGACGATCTCCCGGGACGGCGACCGGGACCGCTGGTTCACGGCCGAGGAGGCCCGGGAGTACGGGATCGTGGACCGGGTGGTGGAGTCCCTCGCGGACGTCCGCCCGGCCGTCACGCGGCGACGGATGGGACTGTGACCATGGGGACCTACACCATCCCGAACGTCGTCGAACGCACCCCGCAGGGCGAACGGTCCTACGACGTGTTCAGCCGGCTGCTGGCGGAGCGGATCATCTTCCTCGGCACCGAGATCGACGACGGCGTGGCCAACGTCGTCATCGCGCAGCTCCTGCACCTGGAGTCGTCGGCGCCGGAGCACGAGATCTCGATCTACCTGAACTCCCCCGGCGGCTCGTACACCTCGCTGATGGCGATCTACGACACCATGACGTTCGTCCAGGCGCCGATCTCGACGTACTGCGTCGGGCAGGCGGCGTCCACGGCGGCGGTGCTGCTGGCGGGCGGCGACCCGGGGCGGCGGTTCGTGCTGGAGCACGCGCGGGTCCTGCTCGGGCAGCCGGCCAGCGGCGGACGCCAGGGCACGGTCTCCGATCTGGCGCTCCAGGCCAAGGAGATGGTGCGCATCCGCTCCCAGGTGGAGGAGGTGCTGTCCCGGCACACCGGTCACGAGATCGCGGCGCTGCGCGCGGACATGGACCGCGACAAGGTGTTCACCGCGCACGAGGCGGTGGCGTACGGGCTGGCCGACGAGGTGCTCAGCCGGCGGCAGGTCAGGGTCTGACCCCCCTCCCCCCACCGCCGGCGGCTCCCGGTGCCCGCGCGTGGGGCGCCGGGAGCCGCCGGCGCGGTCAGGCCGCCAGGCAGAGCCCGTCGAACCGGGACGACGTGGCGCCCCGGCCGCCGGCCGGGTGCCGGGCGGTGACACGGACCAGCTCCCCGTGGACGCGGGTCAGCAGGTCGCCGAGGTTCAGCCCGAGCGCCCGCGCGGCGGCGGCCAGCACCTCCGAGGACGCCTCCTTGCGGCCGCGCTCCACCTCCGACAGGTACGGCATGGAGATCCGGGCCGCCTCGGCCACGTCCTTCAGCGTCCGCTCCTGCGCGAGGCGTTCGCGGCGCAGCACGTCGCCGACCAGGTCGCGCCAGAGCGGCTCGCGGGGCAGGGGCGCCGGGGGCTGCGGGGGCCGCGCGGCGGGGCGGGCCGCCGGGCGCGCGGCGTGCGGGCGCAAGGGGATGACACGGGCTTCGTCCGATGTGTGGCTGCTCACCCTCCCAGCCTAGGAAGGCTCCGTGGGAAGGGAAGGGAGCGGTGTTCCGCCCTGAGGGAAACCCCGGGGGGACCGGGGCGGCGGGCCGCCCGGGGCGCTGACGTGTGGCCGGGCTGCGGCCCGGATATCCTGGGCGGGACGGTATCCGCCGTGACCGGGACGCAAGTGCCGACGTGACCTGGGAATCCGCACCGCCGAAGGATGTAGGGAGACGTCGAGACCGTGACTTTCGTGGGAGAGGCAATGGACACGGACACCGCCGTGATCCGGCCGGGGGCGCGGCGCGCCGGGAACACCACCGGGACGTGGACGGGCGAGGCGTCGGGAGCCGTGGACGGCCGGTCCGTGGCGCCGCGTGACGCGCGGGAGCTGTCCCGGCAGTTCTTCCGGCGGCTGGCCGAGCTGGAGGAGGGCACCCGCGAGTACCAGTACGCGCGGGGCACCCTGATCGAGATGAACATGTCCCTGGTGCGCTTCGCCGCGGGCCGGTTCCGCGGCCGGGGCGACGACATGGAGGACGTGGTCCAGACCGGCATGATCGGCCTGATCAAGGCGATCGACCGGTTCGAGCTGTCGCGCGAGGTGGAGTTCACCTCGTTCGCGCTGCCGTACATCGTCGGTGAGATCAAGCGCTTCTTCCGGGACACCACCTGGGCGGTGCACGTGCCGCGCCGGCTCCAGGAGCTGCGTGTCGAGCTGTCCCGGGCCCGTGAGGAGCTGTCCAGCCGGCTGGACCGCGAGCCGACCGTCGCGGAGCTGGCCACGCTGCTGAACATCGGCGAGGACCAGGTGATCGAGGCTCAGATCGCCGCCAACGGCTACCACTCCTCCTCCCTGGACGCCGCGCTCACCGGTGACGGTCCCGAGGGCGGCGAGGCGGTGCTGGCGGACTTCATCGGCGTGGAGGAGCACGGGCTGCGGCTCGTGGAGGACTTCCACTCGCTGGCCCCGCTGATGGCCGAACTCAGCGACCGCGACCGGCAGATCCTGCACCTGCGGTTCGTGGAGGAGGCCACCCAGGCGGAGATCGGCGAGCGGCTCGGCTGCACGCAGATGCACGTCTCCCGGCTGATCAAGCGGATCATCGCCCGGCTGCGCGCGGGCATGCTGGACGACCTGGACCGCGTCTGACCCGCACCCCGGACCGACCGGTCGGCGGCCGCCCTCCTCCGGGGGCGGCCGTCGTGCTGTGCCGGGTCGTACGCGTCGTGCCGTACGGGGCCGTACGCCGGGTCAGTCCCCGGTGAGCGGGACGACCGCGCGGACCCGCTTGCCGACCGGGACGCGTTCCACCACGAGTTCGGCGGCCAGCGCGTGCACGATCTCCAGGCCGTGCCGGCCGACCCGTTCGGGATCGCGCGGGAAACGCTTGGGCAGCGCCGCGCTGCTGTCGTAGACGGACACCGTCACCGACGTGTCCGTGCCCTCCAGCTCCAGGATGTACGGCCCCTTGCTGTGCCGGTCGGCGTTGGTGACCAGCTCGCTCACCACCAGAAGGACGGCGCCGTCGGCGGGGCGGCCGATCTCCGCGCACCACTCGGTCCTCAGCTGCTCGAGGAAGAGCGACGCGAAGGCACGCGCCTCGGCGATGCATCCCGGATCGCCGGTGTAGTGTGCCGCCCGCCGTAGCGGTTCCACGGGCACGTCGAAACCAGTCGGTATCACTGCCCCGTCCAGGTGGTCGATCATGCGTTTCTCTCTCGGAAGCCGGACTGGCCGGACGCTGCTGCACCAGTCCGCATACCCAGGCGGCGCCCGAGCAGTCCCCCCCGACCCGCCCTGCGGGAATTGTCACAGGCGGGCGGGGCACCCGGTGGGTGACGGGACCGGCCGCGGGTGGCCGGGGCGGAGCACCCGAGGAGCACCGGAGGTGGGCGGTGGCCTGGTGGACATGGCTGGTCGTGGCGGTCGCGGTGCTGGTCGCCGCGGTGCTGCTGGCGCTGGCCGTACAGGCCCGGCGGCGGTCGGGCACGGTCGTCGCGGTGCGCCACGGGCGCCGCTCGGGCGGGAAGGGCGTGCGATGAACGAGCTGATGGCCGCGCGGAGCCTGACCACCCGGCCGGTGGTGACCCTGGGCGGGGACGCGGTGGCGCAGGTGAAGGACACCGTCTTCGACGCGGAGGCCGGCCGGATCACGGGGTTCACGCTGAGCGGCCGGGGTCTGCTGTCCGGTCCGCTGCGGCAGAGCCTGCCCTGGTCCGCGGTGCACGCCCTGGGCCATGACGCGGTGGTGATCCGGGACCGGCGGGAGCTGGCGGACACGGCCGCCGTGGTGGCCCGGCGGGAGGCCGCGCAGGGCCGGGTGCTGGGCGCGCGGGTGCTGACGGACGCGGGCGCCGATGTCGGCACGGTGCTGGACGTGGTGGTGGAGGGCGGGGACAGCGGCCGGGTGGTCGGCTTCCGGGTGGCCGCGAGCAAGGACCTGGCCCCCGGCTCCAGACGCCGCCGGCGCCAGGTGTACGTGCCGCGCGGCGAGACGCTCGCCGTGTCCGGCCGGGCGCTGGTGATGCCCGCCGACGCGGTCCGGCACGTCGTCGGCGGGCTGGCGGAGCTGGCCGCGCTGACCGGTGGCGGGCCGGGCCGCCGGAGTGGTCCCGAGAGTGGGGAAGGCCCGCTGTCATGACGTTCTTCTCCGAACTGCGCGGCCTGCCCGTGCTCACCGTGACCGACGCGGCGGAGCTGGGCGAGGTCCGCTCCCTGACCGTCGACGCCGCCTCGGGCACCGTCACCCACCTGCGGGTCCGCGGCCGGCGTCCGCGCCGGGAGACCGTGCTGCCCTGGGCGGCCGTGCACGCCGTCGGGCCGGACGCCGTACTGGTCCGCTCGGCCGACCCCGCCGACCCGGCGCCGCCGCCGCACGACCCGGTGGACCGCCGGGTGCTGACGGACGCGGGCGACGAGCGGGGCACCGTCCGGGACCTCGCCTTCGACCCCGGCACCGGCCGGATGCGGTCGGTCGTCACCACCCTCGGGGAGATACCGGCCGACCGGCTGCTGGGCCTCGGCGACCACGCCCTGATGATCCGCGCCGGGTGAGGGCACCGCCGGGCGGCACACCGTCGAGGTGCCCCTCGGGCGGGGGCTGCCGGACGGCCTCGGCGGCCTGGGCGGCGGGCCGTCCGGGGAGCTGCGCCCCCGGCCCCGGTCGCGGGTGGCGGCGCTCCGCGACCGGCGGCCGGGTTCCTCGGCGCGCCGCTCGTGCGCCCGGCACGCCGCCGGGCGGCGCGGCACCGGACCGTTTCCGCGTGGCCCCGGTGCCCCGCCGCCCGTCCGCTCACCCGTGGAATCCGGCGAACGCCCCCACCTCGTAGGAGCCGCCCTTCTGCCCGGTGATCACCGCGAGCCGGTTGGCGGCGTTGATCAGCGCGACCTGGCAGACCAGCGCGGCCGTCAGGTCGTCGTCGAAGTGCTCGCGCACCTGGCTCCAGGTCTCGTCGGACACGCCCCGGTGGGCGTCCGCGAGCCGGGTGCCCTCCTCGGCGAGCGCCAGCGCGGCCCGCTCGGCGTCGGTGAAGACCGTGGACTCGCGCCAGGTGGCGACCAGGCCGAGCCGGACCGCGCTCTCCCCCGCCGCCGCGGCCTCCTTGACGTGCATGTCGACGCAGTGCCCGCAGCCGTTGACCTGGCTGGCGCGCAGCGACACCAGCTCCTGCAGGGACTTCGGCAGCGACGACTGCTGGATCACCAGGGCGGTCCCCGCGAACCGCTTGGCGAACCTGGCGGCGAGATCGTTCTCGAACAGGTCGAACCGGGCTTCGTTCCCCATGATGTGGTCCTCACTCGTGTTCCGGTGCCGGATGCCCACAGGACGCCGCCGTCCCGTGCCCTGTGACGGACGGCGAGGGTGATGTACGTCACCGGCCGGGGCTGTCACGGCGGCGCGGCGGGCGGCGTCTCGTGCACGTGACATCGACGGAGCCGGACGGACGGGAGCGACGGGTGGAGCACGGACACGGCGAGGACGCCACCGAGGCGTTCGTGGCGCATCGCAATCTGCTGTTCACCGTCGCCTACGAGCTGCTGGGCTCGGCGGCCGACGCCGAGGACGTCCTCCAGGAGACCTGGCTGCGGTGGGCGGGCGTCGACCTCGGCGCGGTACGGGACCGGCGGGCCTATCTGGTGCGGATCACCACCCGGCAGGCGCTGAGCCGGCTCCGCGCGCTGGGCCGTCGCCGGGAGTCCTACGTCGGTTCCTGGCTGCCCGAGCCGCTGCTGACCACCCCGGACGTGGCCGAGGACGTCGAACTGGCCGAAAGCGTCTCGATGGCCATGCTGCTGGTGCTGGAGACGCTGGCCCCCACCGAGCGGGCCGTCTTCGTACTGCGCGAGGTGTTCGGCCTCGGGCACGACGAGATCGCCGAGGCCGTCGGGAAGAGCCCGGCCGCGGTCCGGCAGATCGCGCACCGGGCCCGCGCCCATGTCGCCG
The DNA here is from genome assembly GCA_014649155.1 of Streptomyces griseoviridis. GTDB lineage: Bacteria > Actinomycetota > Actinomycetes > Streptomycetales > Streptomycetaceae > Streptomyces > Streptomyces griseoviridis. The sequence continues at coordinate 64,293 of BMSM01000013.1, forward strand.
CCCGCCGGCCCCGCGCGGCCGTCTCCGCCGCCGACACCCGCAGCGCGCTGGACGCGTTCCGCCGGGCGGTGGAGACCGGCGACCTCCAGGGCCTGCTGGACATCCTCGCCCCGGACGTCGTCCTGCTGGGCGACGGTGGTGGCGTGAAACAGGCCGTCCTGCGGCCCGTCGAGGGCGCCGGCAAGGTGGCCCGGCTGCTGATCGCCGGGATGGGCCGGCTGACCTCCTCGGTGGCGCTGCGCCCCGCCGTGGTCAACGGCCGGCCGGCGCTGGTCGTCCGGCTCGACGGCGAACTGGACACCGTGGTCGCGGCCCACGTCGAGGACGGCCTGATCACCGGCCTGTACACCGTGCGCAACCCCGAGAAGCTGGCGTACATGGACCGGGAGACGCGGCTGAGCCGCTGAGGCGGGGCGCGACGGGCTCGGCTCAGGCGACGGGGAGGACCAGGGCCGGCCCGGTGCGCTGCATGCGCAGGGCGTCCACGGACTCCGCGAGCAGTTCGTACTCGGTCGTCTCGTCGCTGGTGGCGACCCGCACCAGCCGCCCGGCGGCCAGTTCCTCGCCGACCAGTTCCTGCTGTACGGCGTCGGCGCACCAGGCGCGCAGCACCCGCGGCACGTCCGGGGCGTCGTCGGCGACCGGTGTCAGCGCGCCGCGCGGCAGGTGGGGCCGGTCGGGCTGCGGATCGAGCCGCTCGGCGATCCAGGAGGCCCGGTCGCGCAGCCACCACAGGGCGAGGGCGAGGGTCGGCGCACGGTAGGTTCCCAACGGGACGCCGATCCGCCGCCCGTCGCAGACTCCGTAGGCGGTGACATGGCACAGGAACTCGTCGTGCACGTCTCCCCTCCCCCGTCGCATGGCCCGTGTGCTGTGGGTGAGGACGCTGTCGCGTGGCGTGATGCGCCCTAGGAGTCGAGTATGTTCACCACTGAACCACTGTCACCATGGCTTTCCGGCCAGTCTCTTGGCATATTCAGAGGTTCGACTGGCCGGTTCCTTTCGGGCCGAAGGGAAGGGCCGCTCGTCAGCCGACGATCTCGTCGATCCGGGCCAGCTCCTCGGCGTCGAAGTCCAGGTTGCCGACGGCCGCGACGCTGTCCGCGAGCTGCTCCGGACTGCTCGCGCCGACCAGCGCGGAGGTCACCCGGCCCCCACGCAGCACCCAGGCCAGGGCCATCTGCGCCAGGGACTGGCCGCGGGACTTGGCGATGCCGTCCAGTTCGCGCAGCTTGGCGACCAGGTCCTCGGTGACCGCGTCGGAGTCGAGGAACGGGCTGTCGCTCGCCGCCCGCGAGCCCTCCGGGATGCCGTCGAGGTAACGGGCCGTCAGCAGGCCCTGCTCCAGCGGGGAGTAGGCGATGGAGCCCGTCTCCAGCTCGTCGAGGGTGTCGAGCAGGCCCTCGGTCTCGGGGCGGCGGTCCAGCATCGAGTAGCGCGGCTGGTGGATCAGCAGCGGGGTGCCGAGGTCGGCGAGGATGCGGGCGGCCTCGCGGGTCTGCTCCGCCGAGTAGTTGGAGACGCCGACGTAGAGGGCCTTGCCCTGCCGCACCGCCGAGTGCAGGGCGCCCATCGTCTCCTCCAGCGGAGTCTCCGGGTCCGGGCGGTGCGAGTAGAAGATGTCGACGTACTCCAGGCCCATCCGCTTCAGGCTCTGGTCCAGGGAGGACAGCAGGTACTTGCGCGAGCCCCATTCGCCGTACGGGCCGGGCCACATCAGGTAGCCGGCCTTGGTGGAGATGACCAGTTCGTCGCGGTACGGCGCGAAGTCGTCCTTCAGGGCCTCGCCGAGCGCGGACTCGGCGGCGCCGGGCGGCGGCCCGTAGTTGTTGGCGAGGTCGAAGTGGGTGACGCCGAGGTCGAAGGCGCGGCGCAGGATGGCGCGCTGGGTCTCCACGGGGCGGTCCGGGCCGAAGTTGTGCCACAGGCCGAGCGAGAGCGCGGGGAGCTTCAGGCCGCTGCGTCCGGTGCGCCGGTAGGGCAGGGTCGCGTAGCGGTCGGGGTGTGCGGTGTACAACGCGTCTCCATGGGGATTGCGACGAGGGGTGGGACCGGTCCTACTCTGGCCCGTCGCGCGGCGAGCGGTCCAACAGGAGAATCCGATGGGATTCAGCGACTAGGCTTCTCAGTCGTGGAACTACGCCATCTCCAGCACTTCGTCGCGGTCGCCGAGGACCAGCACTTCACCCGGGCGGCGGAGCGGCTGGTGGTCTCCCAGTCGGGGCTGTCGGCGTCGATCCGGGCGCTGGAGCGGGAGCTGCGGGCGCCGCTGTTCGTGCGGACCACGCGCCGGGTGACGCTGACCGAGGCCGGCCGGGCGCTGCTCGGCGAGGCGCAGCGCATCCTCGCGCAGGTGCGGGCGGCGCACGAGGCGGTCGCGGCGGTGCAGGGCGTGCTGCGCGGCACGCTGTCGGTCGGCACCGAGCAGTGCATCGCCGGGGTGCCGGTGGCGAGGCTGCTGGCCGCGTTCCGGCGCCGCCATCCGGACGTGGAGATCCGGCTGCGGCAGGCGGGCTCCGGCGAACTGGCGGAGGAGGTCGCCGCGGGCCGCCTGGACCTGGCGTTCGCCTACCGGACCCGGGGGGACACGGACCGGCTGCGCTCGGTGGCGCTGTCGTCGGAGCCGATGACCGTGCTGTGCCACCCGGGCCACCGGCTCGCCGAGCACGGCGCGGTGCTGGCACTGTCCGACCTGGCCGGCGAGGTCTTCGTCGACTTCCACCCGGACTGGGGGCCGCGCCGGGTCACCGACACCGCGTTCGCCGCGGCGGACGTGGGGCGCACCGTCGCGCTGGAGGTCAACGACGTCCACGGGCTGCTCGACCTGGTCGACGAGAACCTGGGCGTCGCCGTCGTCCCGCGGCATTTCCGGCACAAGCGGGCCTCCCTCACCTCGCTGCCGCTGAAGGAGGCCGACGAGGTGCGGTACGAGACCGTCGCCCTGCTCCCGCCGGCGCAGGCCACCAGCCCGGCGGCCCGGGCGCTGATGGGACTGCTGGAATCGGGGAGCGCCTGAGGAGCGGGTGCGTCATGGTGGACCGTATGCATGCCAAGGACATTCTCATCGAAGGCTACGGACGCATCCGGGAAGAGGTCCACGCCGCCGTCGACGGCCTGGGCCCCGACGACCTGGCCGCCCGGCCCGCCGCCGACGCCAACTCCATCGCCTGGCTGATCTGGCACCTCACCCGGGTCCAGGACGACCACGTCGCGGACGCGTTCGGCCTGGGCCAGGTGTGGCTGACCGAGGGCTGGGAGGGACGCTTCGACCTCGGCCTGCCCGCGCGGGACACCGGCTACGGCCACAGCCCGGCACAGGTCGCGAAGGTGCGGGTCGCCTCCGCCGACCTGCTGACCGGCTACTACGACGCCGTGCACGAGCAGACCCTCGGCGCCCTGCGCGCGCTGTCCGCCACGGACCTGGAGCGGGTGGTGGACGACAGCTGGGACCCGCCGGTCACCCTGGCCGTGCGGCTGGTCAGCGTGCTGTCGGACGACCTCCAGCACGCCGGCCAGGCCGCCTACGCGCGCGGGCTCCTTCAGAGCACCGGGGCGTAACCGGGCAGGACCACGTCCTCGATCAGGGCGTTGCGCTCGTCGAACGGGAGGAAGGCGCTCTTGAGGGCGTTCACCGTGACCGTGCGCAGGTCCTCGGCCGTCCAGCCGGCCTCCTCCACCAGGAGGGACATCTCCCGGGTCATCGTCGTGCCGGAGACCAGCCGGTTGTCGGTGTTGACGGTGACCCGGAAGCCGAGGTCCTTCAGCGCGGTGACGGGGTGCTCCGCGACGGAGGCCGCGGCGCCGGTCTGCAGGTTGGAGGTGGGGCACATCTCCAGGGCGATCCGGCGGTCGCGCACCCAGCCGGCCAGCCGGCCGAGCTTGCCGGCCGCGAGGTCGGGGATGTCGTCGGTGAGGCGCACGCCGTGCCCGATGCGCTGGGCGCCGCACACCTGGACGGCCTGGTGGATGCTGGGCAGGCCGTACGCCTCGCCGGCGTGGATGGTGAACGGCACGTTCTCGCGCCGCAGGTGCTCGAAGGCGGCGAGGTGGGCGGCGGGCGGGAAGCCGTCCTCGGCGCCGGCGATGTCGAAGCCGACGACGCCCGCGTCCCGGAACGCCACCGCGAGGTCGGCCGCCTCGCCGACCCGGTCGAACATCCGCATCCCGCAGAGCAGGGTGCGGACCTGGACCGGTGTCCCGGCGGCCGCCGCCTTCGCCATGCCGGCGGCCAGGCCCTCCTGCACGGTCTCGACCACCTCGGGCAGGGTCAGCCCGCGCTCCAGCATCAGCTCGGGGGCGTAGCGCACCTCGCCGTAGACCACACCGTCGGCGGCCAGGTCGAGGACGTACTCCTCGGCCGCGCGCAGCAGGCCCTCGCGGGTCTGGAGCACGGCGAGGGTGTGCTCGAAGGTGGCGATGTAGCGCACCAGGTCACCGGAGTTCGCGGCGTCGTAGAACCAGGCGGCGAGCCCGTCGGGGTCGCCGGCCGGCAGGGTGTGCCCGGCCTCGCGGGCCAGTTCCACCACGGTCGCGGGGCGCAGGCCGCCGTCGAGGTGGTCGTGGAGCACGGCCTTGGGGAGCCGGCGGAGGGTCTCGGTGTCGAGCGTGGTCATGCGGTGGTGTCCTCGGTCGTGGAGCGGGGCTGGAGCAGGTCCCAGCGGTTGCCGTAGAGGTCCTGGAAGACGGCGACCGAGCCGTACGGCTCGTGCCGCGGCTCCTCCAGGAAGGTCACCCCGGCCGCCGTCATCCGGGCGTGGTCCCGGGCGAAGTCGTCGGTGTGCAGGAAGAAGCCGACGCGCCCGCCGGTCTGGTCGCCGACCCGGGCCCGCTGGTCCGCGCCCTTGGCCCGGGCCAGCAGCAGCGCGGTGCCGCCGGGGCGGGCCGGCTCGACGACGACCCAGCGCGAGCCGTCGGGCCGCGGCGTGTCCTCGGCGAGCCGGAAGCCGAGGGCACCGGTGTAGAAGCGGACGGCCTCGTCGTAGTCGTCGACGAGGAGGGCGACCAGCGCGATGCGGGACATCGGAACCTCTCCTGGGGGGTGAGGGGAGAGGGTAGTACGAGAACAGTTATACGTAAAACTGCCCGCGTTCGCGCCCTGTGGGCGGGCGCGGGCACCCGGGTGCCGTCCGTGCGCGGCGCGGGGGCCGGTACGGCGGACGGGGAGGTCGCCGCACCGGCCCCCGCGGTGCGGGTCAGCAGTAGAGGTTGCCGCCCGGGTCGACGCCGAGGATCTGGGCGAAGCGCTGATAGGTCGACACCCGGCTCTGCACCTGCGCGGGGTTGCCGCCGTCGCACTCCAGGGAGCCGTTGATGGCGCGGATGGTGTGGCCGAAACCGGCGCCGTTGACCATGGCGTTGTGCGGGGTCATGCTGCCGGGACCGGACTGGGTGTTCCAGTACCACAGGCCGGTCTTCCAGGCCACGGCCGCGTCGTTCTGCACCAGCCAGGGGTTGCCCAGCAGGTCGATGCCGAGTGCGTCGCCCGCGGCCTTGTAGTTGAAGTTCCAGCTCAGCTGGATCGGGCCGCGGCCGTAGTAGGCCGCCTGGCCGGCCGGGCAGCCGTAGGGCTGGCTCCAGTCGCAGTAGTGCGGGTAGTTGGCGGTGTTCTGCTCGACGATGTGCACGAGACCGCCGGTCTCGTGGCTGACGTTGGCGAGGAAGGCGGCGGCCTCCCGCTTCTTCGTGGTGTCGCTGCCGGTGGTGGCGAAGCCGGGGTAGGCGCTGAGCGCGGCGGTGAGCCCGCCGTAGGTGTAGAAGCCGTTCCGGCTCGGGAACATCTGGTTGAACTGGGCCTCGGTGACCACGAAGGTGCCGACCGGGGTGGAGCCGCTGTCGCAGCCGTACGGCTCCCAGTACCAGGTGCTGATGGTGGGGTCGTAGCCGGGGTTGGCGTGCTCGGCGATGTAGGCCTTGCCGTCGGTGTAGCGGACGATGTCGCCGGCCGCGTAGGACTTGCCCGCCACCCAGCTCGGGTAGCTCGAACAGGCGGCGGCGGAGGCGGGCGTGGCCGGTACGAGGGCGGGCACGGCACCGGCGAGGGCGAGGACGGCCACGGCCGCGGAGAGACGACGTCTCGACACGGGATCAACTCCTTCACGGAGCACGGCCGCTCCCCCGGGCGTGCCGGGGCAGGGAGGAACCGGGCCTGGTGGGGGACGGCCGTGGTGGGGGGTGGGTGAGCACACTCAACCGTATTGGTATGTACCAGTCAAGGGTGTAGACCAGTCAACTCCACGCCGGACGGACCGGGTTGCGGGCGCGACGCCGGGCGGCTCGTCAGAATCGGCTCATGACCACGACACCGCACCCCCTCGTCACCCGTGCCCGGCGGCTCGCGGACGAGCTGCTCGTCCCCTCCGCGTCCCGCGTCGACCAGGAGGGCGTCCCGGTCTCCCACATCGGGGCCGTCCGGCGTTCCGGGCTGCTGGGGGTGAGCGCGCCCGGGGAGTACGGCGGGGCGGGCGCGCCGGACGCCGTGGCGCGGGAGACGGCCGAGATCCTGGCGGGGGCCTGCTGCTCCACCTGGTTCGTGCAGACCCAGCACCACACACCGGTGCGCCTGCTCGCCAGGGCCGAACGGGGGCTGCCGGTCCGGGAACGCCTGCTCCCCGCCCTGGCCACCGGCGAGCTTCTGTCGGGGGTCGCCTACGCGCACGTGCGCGGCTGGCCGCGGGTGCCGGTGCGGGTCACCCCCGAGCGGGGCGGCTGGCGCTTCGACGGGACGGTGCCCTGGTACACCGGCTGGGGGCTGAACGACGTACTGCTGCTGGCGGGCGTGACCGACGACGCGGAGGTGGTGTTCGCGTTCACCGACGCCCGCGAGCAGCCGGGGCTGCGGCCCTCCCCGCCGATGCGGCTGGCCGCGCTGACCGCCGCGCGGACGGTCTCCCTGGCCCTGGACGGACTGTGGGTGCCCGGCGAGGCGGTGGTACTGCGCCGGGACCGGGCGGAGTTCGCCCGGACCGACATCCCCCGCAGCGCCAACACCTCACCGGCGGTGTTCGGGGTGGCGTCAGCCGCGCTGGACCTGCTGGACGGCGTGCCCGACGCCCGGGACACGGCGGCCGCGCTGCGTACGCGCCTGGACGGTCTGCGCCGGCGTGCCTACGCCCTCGCCGACCACCCCGTCCCGCACGAGCACGTCGAGGAGCGGCTGGAGCTGCGGGCCCGGTCCCACGACCTGCTGCGCGCGGCCACGACCGCGGCGGTGGTGGCCGGCGGCGGCCGGGCGATGGACCTGGGCGGCACGGCCCAGCGGCTCGCCCGGGAGGCCATGTTCCTGCTGGTGCAGGGCCAGACGGCCCCGGTACGGCGGGCCCATCTGGCGGCGCTGGGCACCTGAGGCCCGCCGGGTCGGGACCGGGGTCCGGAAGGTCGGGTCAGTCGTCGTCGGAAGCCGGGACTATGACGAGGAACGCGTCCGACTCCAGGTCCATGACGACGGTGGCGGGCTCGCCCTGGGCCCGCCGGGCGGCGGCGAACTCCTCCGCCGGCCACGAACCGCGCGGGGAACCCGCGGGAAACCGCTCCAACACCTTCGCGCTCATAACGGCAGACATAGCGGCAGCCACCTCCAGCAGTCGGGAACCGGCACCCGGCGCCCTCGGCCGAGCAGGTTCCGCCTGCCCCCGTTCACCCCGCTCATACCCCGTCCGCCGCGCATCCGGTGGAGGCCCGCCCGGCGAAGTGATCACATGGGGAGGGAGCAGGGACGACCGGGGGGCCGCCGACCGGAGGGCCGAGCACCATGCGTGACGACGACACCGGGACCGGACCGGCCACGCCGGGTGACGCGGACCCCGGGGCTCCCGGGGCCGGGGCACGCTGTCTGGTGACCGGTGCCACGGGGTACATCGGCGGCCGGCTCGTGCCGGAGCTGCTCGCCGCGGGGTTCCGGGTGCGCTGCCTGGCCCGCACCCCAGGCAAGCTGCGCGACGTGCCCTGGGCCCGCGAGGCCGAGGTGGTCCGCGGTGACGTCACCGACCGGGCCTCGCTGGCCGCCGCGCTGCGCGGTGTGGACGTCGCCTACTACCTGGTGCACGCCCTCGGCGCCGGGGAGGGCTTCGAGGACACCGACCGCCGGGCGGCCCGCCTCTTCGGTGAGCTGGCCCGGTCCGCCGGGGTGCGGCGCGTCGTCTACCTGGGCGGTCTCGCCCCCGCCGGCGTGCCCGAGCACGTGCTCTCCCCGCACCTGCGCTCCCGGACCGAGGTGGGCCGCATCCTGCTGGCGTCCGGCGTGCCCACCACCGTGCTGCGGGCCGCCGTGATCATCGGTTCGGGCTCCGCCTCCTTCGAGATGCTGCGCTACCTCACCGAGCGGCTGCCGGTGATGGTGACCCCGAACTGGGTGCACACCCGCATCCAGCCCATCGCGGTCCGGGACGTACTGCGCACCCTGGTCGGCAGTGCCCGGATGCCGGCCGACGTCAACCGGGCGTTCGACATCGGCGGCCCGGAGGTCCTGACGTACCGGCAGATGATGATCCGGTACGCGGCCGTCGCCGAGCTGCCGCACCGGTTCGTCGTACCGGTCCCCGTCCTCACCCCCCGGCTGTCCGGATACTGGGTGGGGCTGGTGACGCCGGTGCCCGCCTCCATCGCCCGGCCGCTCACCGAGTCGCTGCGCCACGAGGTGGTCTGCCGGGAGCACGACATCGCGCGGTACGTGCCCGACCCGCCGGGTTCGCCCCTCGGATTCGACGAGGCGGTACGGCTGGCCCTCCGGCGCGTCCAGGAGGCGCAGGTGGCCACCCGCTGGTCCAACGCCTCGGTGCCCGGCGCCCCCAGCGACCCGCTGCCCACCGACCCCGACTGGGCGGGCGGCAGCCTCTACACCGACCTGCGGGAGCAGCCCGTCGACGCCTCGCGCGAGCGGCTCTGGCAGGTCGTCGAGGGCATCGGCGGGGAGCACGGCTGGTACTCCTTCCCGCTCGCCTGGTCCGTGCGCGGCCTGCTGGACCGGCTGGCCGGCGGGGTGGGGCTGCGCCGGGGCCGGCGGGACGCGACGCGGCTGCGGGCCGGGGACTCGCTGGACTTCTGGCGGGTCGAGGAGATCGAGCCGGGCCATCTGCTGCGGCTGCGCGCGGAGATGCGGCTGCCGGGCCTGGCCTGGCTGGAGATGTACGCCGAGACGGACGGCGCCGGCCGCACCCGCTACCGGCAGCGGGCCCTGTTCCACCCGCACGGTCTGCTCGGCCACCTGTACTGGTGGAGCGTCTCCCCCTTCCACGCCGTCGTCTTCGGCGGCATGGCCCGCAACATCGCCCGCGCGGCGGCGAGCGGCACCGTCCCGGCCCGTCCGGGGCGCCGGCCGCGTCCGCGCGCCGCGCGCGGACGGGAGTAGTGCACGGCACCCCGCCGGGCAGTCCCGCACCCTGGAAGGACGCGCATGCACGTCTCGGTCGTCCTGTTCACCGCCGATCTGCGGCTGCACGACCATCCGCCGCTGCGGGCCGCCTGCGACGGGGGCGGCCGGGTCGTGCCGCTGTTCGTGCGGGACCGCGCGGTGGACGCGGCGGGGTTCGCCGTGCCCAACCGGCTGGCGTTCCTCGCCGACTGCCTGCGCGACCTGGACGCGGGCCTGCGCGCCCGCGGCGGCCGGCTCGTCGTCCGCTCCGGTGACGTGGTCGAGGAGGTCTGCCGGGTGGCCGCCGAGGCGGACGCCGACGAGGTGCACATGGCGGCCGACGTCAGCGCCTACGCCCGCGCCCGCGAGGGGCGGCTGCGGCGGGCCCTGGAGGGGGCCGGGCGCCGGCTGCACGTCCATGAGACGGTGACCACCGTGGTGCCGCCGGGCGCGGTGACCCCGGCGGCCTCCGACCACTTCGCGGTCTTCACGCCCTACCTCCGGCAGTGGTCCCGGCTGTCGCCGCGTCCCGTCCTCGCCGCGCCGCGCGCGCTCCGGGTGCCGGACGGCGTCCGCTCCGGACCACTGCCGGACCGCGCCGCCCTCGCGGGCAGCGCCGGCCTGTCGCCGGGGCTGGCCCGGGGCGGGGAGGCCGAGGGCCGCCGACGGCTGGCGGCCTGGCTCCGCGGCCCCGTCGCCCGGTACGAGGACCGCCACGACGACCTGGCCGGCGACGCCACCTCCCGGCTCTCGCCCCACCTCCACTTCGGCACCCTCTCCCCCGGCGAGGTCGTGCACCGCGCCCGCCGGGCGGGCGGCCCCGGCGCGGAGTCCTTCGTACGGCAGCTCGCCTGGCGCGACTTCCACCGGCAGCTCCTCGCGGCCCGGCCGGCCGTCTCCACCGCCGACTACCGCACCCGCCACGACCGGTGGCGCACGGGCCCCGGCGCGGAGGCGGACGCCGCGGCCTGGCGGGCGGGCCGCACCGGTTTCCCGCTGGTCGACGCCGGCTTGCGCCAGCTCCGCCACGAGGGCTGGATGCACAACCGGGCCCGGCTGCTCACCGCGAGCTTCCTCACCAAGACGCTCTACGTCGACTGGCGGGTGGGCGCCCGGCACTTCCTGAGCCTGCTGGTCGACGGGGACGTCGCCAACAACCAGCTGAACTGGCAGTGGGTGGCCGGCACCGGCACCGACAGCCGCCCGCACCGGGTCCTCAACCCCGTCGTACAGGCCCGGCGGTACGACCCGGACGGCGCGTACGTCCGGCGCTGGGTGCCGGAGCTGGCCGGGGTGTCCGGGCGGGCCGTGCACGAGCCGTGGACGCTGCCGGACCGGGAGCGCGCCGGGCTCGGCTACCCGGCACCGGTGATCGGCCTCGCGGAGGGCCTCGCCCGGTTCCGGGAGGCGCGCGGTCTCACGTGAGGGGCGCGGCGGAGACCGCCGCGAGCGAGCCGAGCGCCTCGGGCAGGGTGGAGGGCCTGGCGGTGCCCGTCCCGGAGCGCCCGGCCCAGCCGGGACCGCCGAGCAGCACCAGGGGCCGGCGCCGGGTGCCGGCCACGCGCCACCGGGCCCCCGCGGCATGGCGGGCCGGGGGCGACGGCCACCGGGTGCCGGGCCTGCGCCCACAGCAGCACGGCGACCGGGCCCAGCCGACGCACGGCGGCGGTCGGCGCCCGGGCCGGGACGGCCGCGCCGAGCATCCGGAGCGCGAGGCCGCGCTCGCTCAGTACGGCGTCGAGCGCCCCGATGGGCAGCGAGTGCTCCTCGCCGGGCACGCAGGCCAGGACCATGGGCGCGGCGGTGCCGCGCGCGGTGGCGGCGGGGGCGGGTGTGGCGGCGCAGCGTGGTGGAGACGTCCCAGGACAGCAGGTGCTCGACCTCGACGTAGCGGTCGCCGGAGGTCTCCCAGGCGCGTCCCACCGCGGGCGGGGCCGGCACCGTCACCTCCTGCCAGGCGGTGCTCAGCCCGTGCCGGTCCACGGCGGCGCCCAGCGGCTCCCGCACGGCCGGCGCGTCCAGCCGTACGGCGGCGCGGGACAGGCCCCGGGGCTCCCCGCGCAGCTCCACGGCGGACGCGGAGGGCTCCCCCGGCCCGGGGCGGGCCGGCCGGGCGGCCTCGGCGGGTGGCACCCCGGACGCCGTCGGCCGGCACATGGTCTCCAGCAGCCGGACGTCCTGCGGCGCCCAGCGACGGTGGCGGCCCTCGGCGCGGACAGCCGGCCCGATGCCGTATCTGCGGTCCCGGGAGCGCAGCGTGGTGGGGGAGACGCCCAGCCGCCGGGCCAGGGCGCCGGTGGTCAGACCGGCATCGGCCGGCACGGGACTCGTCGGCTCGTGCGTGAGCGCACGAGCCGACGCACGGCCGACGCCCGGTGAAGCCTCCGGGGATTTCCGACCAGGGCACCCGGGCCCGCGCATAAAGGCGAAGTAAGGAGCAGAATGGAGGTATTGCGGCATTCGTCGCATACCGCACCAGACGCGGACGGTCTGCCAGTAAAAGGAGACGACCATGGCCAACGTCTCGCACACCAGAGGCGACACCACCCACGACCTGGGCAGCCACCCCGACGCCCCCGAGATGCGGGCCCGCTACGACCGCGTGCTCGGCGGCCGGGACGTGATGCTCATGGACGGGCCGGTGTTCCTGCTCGGCCTGTACTGCGCCGTGTCCCCGTGGATCCTCCACTTCACGTCCAGCCAGCCCTCGCTGGTCGCCCACAACCTGGTTCTGGGCATCGCGATCGCCGTGCTGGCGCTGGGATTCACCCGGGCCCCGGAACGGATGTACGGCCTCAGCTGGGCCATGTGCGGCATCGGCATCTGGATGATCATCTCGCCCTGGGTCGTGGGCTCCAGTCCGGACACCGGTGTCATATGGAACAACATCATCATCGGCGCGCTGGCCCTGATCCTCGGGACGGCGTGCGCCGGTGCGGCGGCGAAGGCGTCCAAGCACTAGGCCCGTCCGGCACCGCGTGAGGCCGGTCCGCGCGTGCGGGCCGGCCTCACGCGCGCTCCGGCGCGAAATCGCGCATGCGTGCGCCCGCCGCCAGCGGGCAGACGGCCGGTGCGGGGGCAGAGACAGAAAGGGGCGGAGATGGGGATCGACGGGATCTTCAGTGCCATCATCATCGGTATCGTCATCGGCGTTCTGGGCCGGCTCGTGGTTCCGGGCCGCCAGCGCATCGGCATTCTGTGGACGATCCTGGTGGGCATCGTGGCCGCGCTGATCGGTACGGCGATCGCGGGCGCGTTCGGGGTGGCCGAGACGGACGGTCCGGACTGGATCGAGTGGCTGATCCAGATCGCCCTGGCGGCGGTCGGCGTGGTGGCACTGGACCGGGCGAAGGCGCGCCGCTGACGGCGGCGGCCGGACTCCGCACCGGCGGGCGGCGCACCCGGGACGACCCGGGGCGCCGCCCGCCGCCGCGTCTAGGCTGGGTCCGCCGTATCACCAGAGCCGCCCGGAAGGACGCCGTATGACCGTGAAGGACACCGAGCTGCCGCTGCTCCGCCGCTGTGTGGAGCTGGCCGCCGAGGCGCTGGCGGCCGGGGACGAGCCCTTCGGCTCCGTGCTGGCCGGCGCGGACGGCACGGTGCTGGCCGAGGACCGCAACCGGATCGCGTCCGGCGACAGCACCCGGCACCCGGAGTTCGCGCTCGCCCGCTGGGCGGCGGAGCACCTGGACCCGGCCGAGCGGGCGGCGGCGACGGTGTACACCTCCGGCGAGCACTGCCCGATGTGCGCCGCCGCCCACGCCTGGGTGGGCCTCGGCCGCATCGTCTACGTCGCCTCCTCGCGGCAGCTCTCGCAGTGGCTCACCGAACTGGACGTCCCCGCCGCCCCGGTCCGGGCGCTGCCGGTGCGGGACATCGCGCCCGGTGTGACCGTGGACGGCCCCGTCCCGGAACTGACGGAGGAGATCCGGGCGTTGCACGTCCGGTTCCACGCCGGGCGGGGCTGACCCGCGCCGCCGGTCCCGCTCAGCCGCGGGCGCGGGGCCGGAAGCGCCGGTGCAGGGCGGCACCGCCGAGGACCAGCGCGGTACCGCTCAGCAGGGCGGGCAGGGTCTGGTCGGCCCCGGTGCGGGCGAGGGCGGACGTGGCGGTGTCCGGCGCGGTCAGCTCCGGCTCGTGCGCGGGCGGCTCCTCCTCCCCCGCGGGCGGCGCGGACGACTCGGGCTCGGGCTCCGGCTCCGGTTCGGGTCGCGGGGCCGGGTGGCGCGGGGGCTCCGGGCGGTCGTCGCCGGGGCCGTTCACGGACTCGTTGCCGGTGACGGGGTTGCCGATGCCCACCACGTTCACCGAATTGCCGCTGATGTTGACCGGAAGGTCGACCGGCAGCTGCACGCCGTTGCCGGTGAGCACCCCGGGCGAGTCCTCGGTGCCGCTCGCGGCGGACGCGCCGCCGGGGCCGCCGCCCTCCCGCCCGCCGGGGCCGCCGTCCCTCGCCCCGCCCGGGCCGCCGCTCCCCCCGGTGTTCGCGCAGGTGTTGCCCGCGGCCGGGTTGAGCAGCCCGGCCACGTTCACGGTGTTCCCGCACACGTTCACCGGGACGTCCACCGGGAGCTGGACGATGTTGCCGGAGATCAGCCCGGCCGAGCCGGCCGCCGCCCCCCGCGCGTCCGCGCCGCCGGCTGCGAGGGCCGAGCCGGCCGGGACCGACACGGCCAGCGCGCCGGACGCGGCGACGAGTACTCCGATTCGGGTAACCCTTGTCATAGGCTCCCTGCCTTCCAGACATGATCGCGGGCACTCACCCGCACTGGTGACAACGCGGACGAACCATCCGAGTTATGGCTTATCCGTCTTTCACCCCGTCGAGTGGCCCCGGCGTCGAACGCCCGCTCGGTGCGCGCCCGGCCCGGAGGCGGGGTCCCGGCACCCCGCTTATGGTGGGCGAGGGCGCCGCTCTCCGGTCCCCGACGGGGCGCCCGGGAGGCATCGATGCTGGCCAAGCTGTCGACCCGGCCCACCGCGCTGCGCTGGGCGATACCCGGCGCGCTGGGGCTGTCCCTGCTGGGCGCGGCCCTGCCCGCGGCACCCGCGGCCGGCCCCGGCTCCGGCGAGTCCGGGCCCGGCCTGTCCCGCTACTACGACCAGCGGGTGAAGTGGTCCGCCTGCTCGGGCCTGGAGATGCCCGAGGACCTCCAGTGCGGAAAGGTCACCGTGCCGCTCGACTACGCCCGGCCCCGCGGGAAGACACTCGAGCTGGCGCTGGCCCGCTACCGGGCGACCGGCCACCGCAAGGGCTCGGTCCTGCTGAACTTCGGCGGACCCGGCAGTTCCGGCGTCAGCGAACTGTCCGCCGGCGCCGAGGACTTCATGCACCTCACCAACGGCTACGACGTGGTGACCTTCGATCCGCGCGGTGTCGGCCGGTCCTCCCCGGTGAGCTGCGGACCGGGCTCCGCGGAGATCATGGCGGCGACCGACGGGGACGAGGGGATGAAGCACCCCCGGCGGGCGCTGGACCGGCTGCGCAAGGCGGCGGACCAGTGCGCGGAGCACTCCGGGCCGGTCCTGCCGCACATCGGCACCGTCAACGCCGCCCGCGACCTGGACGTGATGCGCCGGGCACTCGGTGACGACAAGCTCAACTACCTGGGCTTCTCCTACGGCACCCGGCTCGGCGCGGTGTACGCCGCGCAGTTCCCCGGGCGGGTGGGCCGGATGGTCCTGGACGGGGTGGACACCCTGACCGATTCCCTGCCCGAACAGGGCGTGGCGGGCGCGCGGGGACAGCAGACGGCGCTGGAGAACTTCCTCGACTGGTGCGTCAAGGAGGACATCGCCTGCCCGTTCGGCCAGGACGGCCGGCAGGCCCGGCGGGAGGTCGTACGGCTGGTCGGCTCGCTCGACGAGGAGCCGGTGCCCTCCGCCTTCGGCGAGCCCTTCACCGGGCAGGACCTGGTCAGCGCCCTCGGCCAGGCGCTCTACAGCCGGGAGCTGTGGCCGGCGCTGGAGCGGGCCGTGGCGCAGCTGGTGGAGAACGGCGACTCCTCGGGCCTGGAGAGCTTCACCTCCGGCGGCGTCGGCTTCCCCGTCCGGCGGGCGGCGGACGGGAGGACCGAGGGGGCGCTCACCGACCCGGAGGACGTCCCGCTGGACAACCTCCCGGCGGCGCTGATGGCCATCAACTGCGCCGACGACCCCGACCGCCCCGGCGCGGACCGGGTCGCCCGCTCCCTCGGCCCGCTGCTGCGGCGGTACGAGGAGGCGTCCCCGGTCTTCGGACGCTACCGGCTCACCCAGGTGCTGATGTGCTACGGCCGCCCCAAGGGCACCGACTACATCCGCGACGAGGTCAAGGGCGTCGACACGGCGAAGATGCTGCTGGTCGGCACGCGCGGCGATCCGGCGACGCCGTACCGCTGGACGCAGGAGACGGCCGAGCGGCTGGGCCCCTCGGCCGTGGTCCTCGACAACAAGGGCGAGGGGCACACCGGGTACGCGTCCTCCGCGTGCGTGCACCGCAAGGTGGACGACTTCTTCCTGCACGGCACCCTGCCGCCCAGCGGCAGCTCCTGCGGACCGGAGGGGGACGCGTCCGGCGACTGAGCCGCGCGTCAGTCCAGAACGATCTCCGGCCGGTACAGGTCCAGCCAGAGGGCGAGGTCGAGGGCGCGTTCGAGGCCGCGCCGGTCCCCCTGGCCGGTCATCGGCGCCTCCCGTTCCGCGGCGCGGCGGAGCCGGTCGGGGTCGACGAGGTCGAAGACCGGGTGTCCGGTGCGGGCCAGCAGGTCGCGGGCCTGGTCCTGGAGGGCCGCCGCGTACTTGGGGTCCTGGGTGGACGGGTAGGGGCTCTTGACCCGGTCGTAGACCGACCGGGGCAGGACGTCGGCGGTGGCCTCGCGCAGCAGGGTCTTCTCGCGGCCGTCGTAGGACTTGAGCGCCCAGGGCGTGTTGTAGACGTACTCCACGAGCCGGTGGTCGCAGAACGGGACGCGGACCTCCAGGCCGACGGCCATGCTGGCGCGGTCCTTGCGGTCGAGCAGGACGCGGACGAAGCGGGTCAGGTGGAGGTGGGAGATGCGGCGCATCCGGTACTCGAAGTCGCTCTCGCCGTCCAGGCGCCGGATGCCCGCGACGGCGTCGCGGTAGCCGTCGGCGACGTAGGCGGGCAGGTCGAGGGAGCGGTTCAGCTCCGGGCGCAGGACGTCGGCGTCCTCCCCGAAGTGGCGGCCCATCGTGACCAGCCAGGGGAAGGCGTCGGCGGTGCGGGCGCGTTCGTCGAAGAACTGGAGGTAGCCGCCGAAGACCTCGTCGGCGGACTCGCCGGACAGGGCGACGGTGGAGTGCTCGCGGATGGCCCGGAAGAGCAGGTGGAGCGAGGCGTCCATGTCGCCGAAACCGGCGGGCAGGTCCCGGGCCCGGACGACCTTCTCGCGGATCGCGGGGTCGGCCAGCGCCTGCGCGTCGAGCACGATGTCCTGGTGGTCGGTGCCGGAGGTGCGGGCCACGTCGTGCACGAACGGGGTGTCGGGGGTGCCGCGCAGTTCGTCGGCGACGAAGTTCTCGGTCTGGCCGGCGAAGTCGACGGCGAAGCTGCGGATCTTCTCGCCGTCCCCGGCCAGTTGCCGGGCGCCGAGCGCGGTCAGCGCGGAGGAGTCGAGCCCGCCGGAGAGCAGGGTGCAGCGGGGCACGTCCGCGACGAGCTGGCGGCGCACGATGTCGTCCAGCAGGGTGCGGACCCGGGCGACGGTGGTGTCCCGGTCGTCGGTGTGCGGGCGGGTCTCCAGCTCCCAGTAGCGGCGGGTGCGGACGCCGTCGCGGTCGACGGTGACGACGGTGCCGGGCTCGACCTCGCGCATGCCGTCCCACACCGCGTGGCCCGGCGTCTTGATCATGGTGAAGAGTTCCCGCAGCCCGTCCAGCTTGACCCGGCGGCGGGCGAGCGGGTTGGCGAGGATCGCCTTGGGCTCGGAGCCGAAGAGGACGCCGTCGGCGGTGGGGTGGAAGTAGAAGGGCTTGATGCCCATGCGGTCGCGGACCATGAGGAGCTTGTCCGCGCGGCCGTCCCAGACGGCGAAGGCGTACATGCCGTTGAGGCGTTCGGGCAGCGCCTCCCCCCACTCCAGGTAGCCGCGGAGCACGACCTCGGTGTCGGAGTCGGTGGTGAAGCGGTGGCCGCGGCCGGTGAGTTCGCGGCGCAGCTCGGTGAAGTTGTAGGTCTCGCCCGAGTAGACGAGGGCGACCGTGCCGTGCGGGGTCCCGGCGGTCATCGGCTGCCGGCCGCCGGGCAGGTCGATGATGGCGAGCCTGCGGTGGCCGAGCGCCGCGGGGCCCTCGGCCCAGACGCCCCGGTCGTCCGGTCCGCGGCAGGCCATCGTCTCCGTCATCGCGTCCAATGCCGTCTTCTCGGCGCGCAGGTCGCGGTCGAAGGAGACCCAGCCGGTGATGCCGCACATGTGCTACCTCCTGCGTCCGGTCCGCCCGGAGGACCGCTCCGACCTGGCACGTCGGAGTGCTTCGCGGGTGCGAGCACGCACGGGCGGCCCTTCCGGCAAACCAGTTGTAGTTGCCATCTACAACCTGAGCCTGCGCTCCGCCGGTACGCGCGGTCAACGCGGCCGTAACACGACGGACACACAAGGCTCGTGCTTTCGGCCACACTTTGCTTCAGCGATACCTCACCGTCCGGCCCGTACGGACCCCGGCCGCACCGAACCGGCCATCGGCAAAGAGTTCTCCAACCGGCCCCGGCCGCTCCACGTGCCAGCCGGACAGAACAGACCTATCGTGCTGGCATGGAGCACGATCTGAGCCCCGCCACCCTCGCCGAACTCCGGCGCCCCCGCCCCTATCCGGCCGTGTCGGTGCTGACCCCGACACACCGCCGGGAACCCGGCAGCGCCCAGGACCCGGTGCGCCTGCGCAACGCGGTCGCCGAGGCAAGGAGACGGCTGGAGGCCGATCCGGCGGTCACCCGGGAACGCCGCGCCGAGGTCGAGGAGCAGCTCGACCGGGCCCTCGCCGAGATCGACCCCGCCGAGACGGAGGACGGGCTGGCGATCTTCGCCGCGCCGGGCGAGCACCAGGTGTGGACGCTGGCCCGCTCCGTGCCCGAGCGCGTGGTGCTCTCGGACACCTTCCTGACCCGCAACCTGGTCGCGGCCCACTCGGCCGAGCGCCCGTTCTGGGTGCTCTCGGTCTCCGCCGACCGCGCCACGCTGTGGAACGGCGGCACCGACCGCGTCACCGAGGAGCGCTCCGGCGGCTTCCCGCTGACCAGGCCGCCGGAGGACTTCGACCCCGAGCGCCAGGAGCGGATCGGCGACTCCCCCAGCGCCTTCCGCGACGAGCGCACCCGCCAGTTCCTGCGCGACGCGGACGCCGCGCTGGGCCGGCTGCTGCGCGACCGTCCGCGTCCGGTGTACGTCACCGGACCCGAGGCGGCGCTGTCACTGCTCGACGACGCGGGCGGCGCCGTACGGGGCGCGGTGCACCTCCCGCACGGCGGCCTCGCGAACGGCACCCCGGAAGCCGTGTGGCAGGCGGTACGGCCGCTGGTCGCCGCCGAGGCGCGCCGGGCCGCCGACGCGGTGACCGGCGAACTGGAGGCGGCGCGCGGCCGGCGGGAGTACGCGGCCGGCGTCGACGAGCTGTGGCGGAGCGCCCTGGCCGGGCGGGTCCGGCTGCTGGCCGTCGAGGAGAACTACCGCGCGACGGTGGTGGACGCCGGCGACCATCTGGAACCCGCGGACCCCCGCGACCTCGACGCCCGCGAGGACATCGTGGACGAGATCGTCGAACAGTGCCTGGAGACCGGCGCGGAGGTCCGCTTCGTCCCGGACGGCACCCTGCGGGACGCGGACGGGATCGCCGGGGTGCTGCGCTACTGAGCGTCCCGGCCGGTCCTCGCGCCGCCGCCCTTGACGGCCGTGACACCCTGGCGGCAGTGCCGACCGGGAGGAGCCGACGGGAGATGGGTCAGTCACTGGGCGTGGCGGTCCTGGGCGCGGGACACATGGGCGCCGATCACATCCGCCGGCTGGACCGCGTGGTGGGCGGCGCCCGGGTGGTCGCCGTCGCCGACCCCGACGCGGAACGGGCGAAGGAGGCCGTCGCCGGGCGGGAGGGCGTCGCGGTCCGCACGGAGGCCGAGGCCGCGCTGGACGCGCCCGGCGTCGAGGCCGTACTGATCGCCTCCCCCGGCGAGGCGCACGAGGAGGCGCTGCTCGCCGCCTTCGCCCGGAACCTGCCGGTGCTGTGCGAGAAGCCGATGGTCCCCGACCCGGCGGGCGCGCTGCGGATCGTGGAGGCGGAGGCGCGGCTCGGCCGGCGGCTGGCCCAGATCGGCTTCATGCGGCGCTACGACTCCGAGTACACGCGGCTGAAGGCCCTGCTGGACGGCGGGCGGCTGGGCCGGCCGCTGATGCTGCACTGCGTCCACCGCAACGTCTCCTCACCGCCCGGCTTCACCTCCGCGATGCTGGTGAACAGTTCCGTCTCGCACGAGATCGACGCCGCCCGCTGGCTGCTCGGCCAGGAGCCGGTCGCGGTGACCGTGCACCGGCCTCGGCCGTCCGCCGGAGCGCCCGCGGGGCTGCTCGACCCGCAGTTCGTGCTGTTCGAGACCGACGGCGGCGCCCTGGTCGACGTGGAGGTCTTCGTCAACTGCGGCTTCGGCTACCAGGTCCGCTGCGAGGCCGTCTGCGAGGCGGGAAGCGCCCGCATCGGCGAGGAGCGGGCCATGGCGGTGACGGCGGCGGGCGGCCTGCGCGAGGAGGTGCCGCAGGACTACCTCGTACGGTTCGCCGACGCCTACGACCGCGAGGTGCGCGCCTGGGTCGACGCCGTGCGGCACGGCCGGGTCACCGGCGCGAACGCCTGGGACGGTTACGCGGCGTCCGCGGTCGCCGAGGCGGGGGTGCGCGCCCTGGAGTCCGGCGTCCGCACCCCGGTCGACCTCGCGCCGCGCCCGGCGCTGTACGGGGGGACCGGGGCGTAGGGCACCGGTGCCGCATCCGTTCGCCCCTCAGCTCCCGTAGTGCGCCTACGCGACGGTCCACGGGGAGGGCCTGCGGGACGACCGGGTGAGTCGATCGCCCGGGACCATGGCATATGCCGTCGGCATCGCCGTAGCGTGTGTCACCGAATCCCCCCCAGGGCGTCGCGCGCTGTGCAACAGTCGTGAGGTCTTCCGCGCCCGACCCGGTTCCGCCCTGGCCGTACCGTCTGCACACCGGAGTGCGTCATGCCGTCCCCCCTCTCCGCGGACCACCCCGCCGCCCAGCCGTCAGGGCCCGGCACGGTGGAGGCGCTGATATCGCAGACGCGGCGGCTCAAGGGCGAGGTGGACGCCGTACGGCGGGACGCGCGGCACGACGGATCGGACCCCACGGGCCGCTGGCAGCGCGCCCTGTACGATCTGGCGCTGCATCAACTGGACGACGTCGACCGGCACTTGGCGCAGTTGCGGGACGGCCCGCCGCTCCGGTCGGCGCCCGCCGGTTCCGGCCGGGCCGGCTCGTCGCCCGGCCTGGTCGGCAGCGCGGAGTGGGATCTGCTGACGGACGGGGCCCACTGGTCCCCGGAGCTGTACCGCATCCTCGGCCGGGACCCCGCCGCTGCCCCGCTCACCCTCGACGAACTGCCGTCCGTCGTCCTGGCGGAGGACCGGCCCGGCCTGACCGCGATGGTCACCGGGTGTCTCGTCGACGCCCGCCCGATCGACGGCGAGTTCCGTGTCGTCCGGCCCGACGGCACCGTACGGACCGTGCACATGAGGGGCCGGCCCGTCCTCGACGCCCATGGCTCCACCGTCTCGTTGTGGGCGGTGCTGCGCGATGTCACCGCCCTGCGCTGCGGCCGGCGGGCGGTCAGCGAGTCCCGCGCGTCGCTCCCCGACCCGGCCTCCGCCACGCCGGCGCGACCGGCCGCGCCCCGCGCCCGGCCCGCCCCGCCGCGGCTGCCCGGCGCCGCCGGTCTGGACCTGGCCGCCGTGCTGCCCCCGGAGTCCGCCGAGGGAACCGGCGCCCTCTGGTACGACGCCTGCGCCACGGCCGGGGGCGAGGCCCTGCTGAGCATGGTCCGCCTGACCGGCCCCGGCCCGGCCGGGGCCCCGGAGGCGGCGTTGCTGGCCGGCACCCTGCGCGGCCTGGCGCTGGCGGGCCTCGCCCCGGGCACCCTGCTGGACCGGCTCGCCCGGCAGCCCGGCGCCACCGGCCGGCCCGCCCTGGACGCCGCGGTGTGCTGCCTCTACCGGGCGGCCGACCGGACCCTGCGGTGGGCGTGCGCGGGCCACCCCGCCCCGCTGCTCTTCCGCGGCGGAACGGGGCGGCTGCTCGGCCCCCGGGCCGAGGAACCCCTCGAAGCCGGTGACCTGCTGGTCCTGCACACCTCGCCGGCCCCGCCGGACCGGCTCCTGGCCCTGGCCCCGCGACTGGCCGCGGCGGAGTCGGCCGGGGAAGCGTCACGGGTCGTGGCGCGGGAGTCCGCCGGACACGGGAACGAGGTGTGCGTGCTGACCGCCCGGGTGGAAGGCTAGACGGGTGCGCCGGCGCCCGGCTTCCCCTTTCCCTTCGGCAGCGCCAGCCTGATCTCCTCCCGCAGTTGCCGGATCCGCGGGTGGCTCGCGTACTCCGCGGTCAGGCGGTACATCTCGCGCAGCCGGTCCCAGGTGCGCAGGGAGGAGTTGGACCCCATCGCCATCAGGGCCAGCCGGGCGTAGCGGTCCGCCTGTTCGGGGTCGTCGGCGATGAAACAGGCCGAGGCCATCGAGAGATGGTCGAAGATCTTCGACCGCTCGCGGCCGTCGACCCTCAGGTCCAGCGCCTTCTCCGCGTAGTACTGGGCGTGGACCGCCGCGGCCGGGTCGAACTCGGCCAGGGTGCGGTAGGCGAGCGCGGTCATGCCGTACAGATCCTCGTCCTTGAAGGTCTGCATCCAGTCCGGCGTCCCGGCGTCGTCATGGTCGGCGACGAAGAGGTCCTCCGCCTGTCCGAGGGTGCGGCGCATCGCCTGGCCCTTGCCCATCGACGCCTGCGCCCACGCCTCGATGGTGTGGAACATCGCCCTGGTGCGGGGCAGCAGCCGGTCACCGGAGCCGGAGGTGGCCAGCTTCATCAGGTCCAGCGCGTCGTCGGGCCGGCCGAGGTGCACCATCTGGCGGGCCGCCCGGGAGAGCGCCTCGCCTGCCCGGGGCCGGTCACCGCCCTCCCGGGCGGCGTGGGCGGCGATGAGGAAGTACTTCTGGGCCGTGGGTTCCAGGCCGACGTCGTGCGACATCCAGCCGGCCAGGACGGCGAGGTTGGCGGCGACGCCCCACAGGCGCCGCTGGAGTTGGGGGGGGTGGTGGTAGGCGAGCATGCCGCCCACCTCGTTGAGCTGGCCGACCACCGCCTTGCGCTGGAGACCGCCGCCCCGGGCGGCGTCCCAGGCGCGGAACACCCCGACCGAGTTCTCGAGTTCCTCGACCTCCTGCCACCCGACGGGGGCGGCCTCGTAGCGGTCGGACCCGGCGGGGTCGGCGGTGTGCAGGGGTCGGTCGAGGTCGGGGGCGTCGGCAGCCAGGGCAGGGTCGGTGTGGAGCCAGTCGTGCATGGCACCGCTGAGTGCGGAGCCCGCGGCGAGCGCGGCGCCCGCGCCCACCAAGCCGCGTCGGTTGAGCATGAGGTCCATTCCCGTGAATTCGGTGAGGACCTCGGCGGTCCGCCCGGGCGCCCACGGCACTTCGCCGGGAAGTTCCTCGCTCCCGCCGCCCTGCCGTTTCCCCGCGCGCCCGTGTCGTACCAGACCGAGGTCCTCGATGGTCACGACACGGCCGAGACGCTCGGTGAACAGGACCGCCAGCACCCGCGGCACCGGATCGCGCGGGATCTCTCCCCTGTCGATCCACCGCCGCACCCGTGAGGTGTCGGTCGCCAGCTGGGGGTGGCCCATGGCCGCCGCCCGCCGGTTGACCAGCCTCGCGAGTTCGCCCTTGGACCAGCCGGCCAGGCCGAACAGGTCCGAGAGGCGGGTGTTGGGTCGTCCGCTCACGTCAAGCCCCCAGGTTCTCGGCTGAGTTGACAGTAGCCCGCAGGGAGATGCCGGGCGACTATTCGCCAGGGCTTCGCCAGGGTCCGCCACATGGTGTGCCAGGGCCGGTCGGGTGTCAGGTAGGAACGCGTCTCCCCGACCTGGCCCCCGCCGGGACACTCCCCAGGGTGGCCCTCGGACGGCCGGTCGGGCGGACGCACCCCGCACGCGACAAGGCACGGCACGCACAGCACGCAAGCAGGAACACGAAGGGATCTGTCTCGCCCATGCACGCAGCATCGTCCTCCGTGTCCGCCCCGCCCCGGTCCCCGCACGTCCGCCCGGCGGGCGGCGGCCCCTACCTCGCCCCTGCGCGCCCGGCGGCCCCCGTCCTCGGGGCGGGCAGGACCCGGCGCGGGGCCGGACCCGGCACCGCGCCCCTCAGCGGAAGGATCGACCTGTCCGGCCCCCAGGGCACCCAACTGCGCACGGCGCTCGCCTCCGTCCACCGGATCTGTCCGGAGTTCTCCCCGGTCCAGGTGCTCCGGCGCAGCGGCCGGTCCGTGCTGCTGGTCGGCACCACGGGACGGAGCACGGCCGTCGCCAAGTGCCTCCTGGACCACTCTCCCGCGTGGGCGGAGCGCATCCGGCACGAAATAGCGGTGTACCGCACGTTCGTCCGGCACCGCCCGCCGACGCGGGTGCCGAGGCTGATCGCGGCGGACCCGGACAACTGCACGCTGGTGATCGAGCGGATGCCGGGGCGGGTGACCGCCGTGCAGCGGCACCCGGCGGAGGCCCCGCCGCGGGCGGACATCAAGGCGGCGCTCGGCGCGATCCGCCGGCTCAACGCCTGGTGTCCCCCGCCGGACACCTTCGGCAAGCCGTTGAACTACGCCAAGCGGATCTCGCGCTTCCACGAACTGGGGCTGCTCACCGACCGGGACCTGGGCGACCTCCAGAAGCTGCTGCACGGCATCGCGCACCGGGCCGGCGGGCACGACATCCGCCAGTTCTGCCACGGTGACGCGCTGCTGTCCAACATCCTCGTGTCCCCGGCCGGTCCCGTGCTGGTGGACTGGGAGCACGCGGGCTGGTACCTGCCGGGCTACGACCTGGCGACGCTCTGGTCCGTGCTCGGGGACGCGCCGGCCGCCCGGCGCCACATCAGCCAGCTCGCCCAGTCGGCGGGGCCCGCCTCGCGGGACGCCTTCCTGGTGAACCTGATGCTCGTGCTGACGCGGGAGATCCGTACGTACGAGACGGCCGTGCAGCGTTCGATGCGCGAGACGGCACCGGGCGCGGCCCAGCCGGGTGCCGTGCCGTCCGGTGAGGAGCAGCGGCTGCTGCTGCGGCGGCTCCACGACGACTGCCAGCTGGCCCGCCGGGCCGTCCGGGCGGCGGTCGGCACCCGCTGAGGGACGCGGGAGGTCCGCGGCACGCCCCGCCAGGCGTGCCGCGGATCTTCCGTGTCCGTGCCATTGGCACAGACCACTGGCGCCGTGACCAGGGAAAATCCCAATGCACGCGGGTGATTGACGGATCGTCGGACCGCCGGGTACCACTGACGCACGCCCGGCCCGCACGTCCCGCCAACGCCCCAGGTCACAGGAGGCCGTCTTGCGAGGAACCGTTCCCGGCCCGATCCCCCTCCCCGGCGGCCGTCGCCGGCGTGCCATGGCCGGTGGCGTATCCGTGGCGGCGCTGCTGCTGCCGCTGCTCGGCGCCGCGCCGCCCACCGGTCCGGCGCCCGCCCCCGACCGTCTGCAGCGCGCCTTCGCCGCGGCGGCGCGGGAGTACCGGGTGCCCCCGAGCGTGCTGCTGGGCGTCTCCTACCTCCAGTCCCGCTGGGACGCGCACGGCGGCGCCCCGAGCGTGACCGGCGGGTACGGGCCGATGCACCTCACCGACGCCCGCGCCGCGCTGGCGAGGGCCTCCTCGCACCACGACGCGGGCGCCGAGGACCCGCGGGGCGACGACGCCCGTCCCGCGCTGCGCCCGGCGGCGGGCCCGGCGGCCCCGGCCCTGCCGGCCCGGCTGACGACCCTGCCGGCGGCGGCCCGGCTGACCGGGCTGAGCGCCGAGGCGCTGCGCACCGACCCGGCCGCCAACGTGGCAGGCGGCGCGGCGCTGCTCGCCGCCGCGCAGCGCACGCTGGGTGAGCCGCCGAGCGCGGACCCGGCGGACTGGTACGGGGCGGTGGCCCGGTTCTCCGGCGCGGACGACACCGCGACCGCCGCGGCCTACGCCGACGACGTGTACGCGGTGATCCGGTCCGGTGAGCGGCGTGTCACGGACGCCGGGCAGCGGGTCGAGCTGGCCGCCCGGCCGGAGGTGGCGCCGGAGACCGGCCAGGTGGCGCGGGCCGGGCTGCGAACCGTCCCGGGGGCCGGCACCGAGTGCCCGCCCACCGTCTCCTGCGAGTGGATACCGGCACCGTACGAGGAGTTCGGGGACGGCGACTACGGCAACCACGACCTGGGCGACCGTCCCGCCTCCCAGCGGGTCCGGTACATCGTCGTGCACGACACCGAGGGCGCCTGGGACGGCGTGCTGAACATGGTGCGGGACCCGACGTACGTCTCCTGGCACTACACGCTGCGCTCCACCGACGGCCACATCGCCCAGCACGTGCGGACCAGGGACGTCGCCTGGCACGCGGGCAACTGGTACGTCAACGCGGGCTCGATCGGGCTGGAGCACGAGGGATTCCTCGCCGCACCGGACGCCTGGTACACGGAGGCCATGTACCGGTCGTCGGCGCGGCTGGTGACGTACCTGGCGAAACGGTACGGCATCCCGCTGGACCGGCAGCACGTCCTGGGCCATGACAACGTGCCCGGGCCGACCGCGTCCGCCGTCCCCGGCATGCACACCGACCCGGGGCCGTACTGGGACTGGGCGCACTACTTCGAGCTGCTGGGCCGGCCCGTCCACCCGACCGCCGGGAAGCACGCCCCGGTGGTGACGATCCGTCCCGACTACGCCGCCAACCGGCCGGTGTACACCGGCTGCGCGAGCGCGGGCGAGCCGTGCGCGGGGCACGGGTCCAGCGAGGTGCGGCTGTACGCCGACCACGACGAGGACGCGCCGCTCATCAGGGACGTGGGCCTCGGCACGGCCCCGACCACGGGGGTGAACGACCTGTCCTCCCGGGTCTCCACCGGCCAGAGTTACGCGGTGGCCGGCCGGTGGGGCGAGTGGACGGCCATCTGGTACCTGGGCCAGAAGGCGTGGTTCCGCGACCCGCCGGACGCGCCCGCGGCGGTGCCCGCGCGGGGCGTCCGGGTGCGGGCGAAGGCGGGGGCGGAGAGCGTGCCCGTGTACGGGCGGGCGTACCCGGAGGCGGCGGCCTATCCGGCGGGCGTACCGGTGCAGGCGGTGTCCCCGCTGCCGTACCGGCTGCCCGCGGGACAGGCGTACGTGGCCGGTGACGTGGTGCCGGGCGAGTACTACTACGCGGTCACCTTCACCGAGGACACGCACCGGGTGGTGCGGGGCGAGGAGCGGTACTACGAGATCCAGTACGGCCACCGGGTGGCGTACGTCCGCGCCGCCGACGTCGAGGTCGTCCGCTAGCTCGTGTGCCTCAGCCCTGCTGGAACAGCTCCGCCGGGAGGGGTTTCAGCAGGGTGTACAGGTCGTCGGTGATGGGGCGGTCCCAGGCGGCGATGGTCACCAGGACATTGTCGCTGCGGTCGAACTGCACGCAGGAGATCCGGCTCTCGGAGAGCTTGAGGCGGCGCACGATCAGGAGGTTGTCGCCCTGCATCACGGGGACGTCCTCGGTGCCGACGACGGTGACCTCCTCGTCGTTCTCCAGGGCCAGCAGCAGCTGGGCCACCTCGAAGGGGATCTCGCCCTCGGGGACCTCGCGGGCCGGTGAGCCCTCCGGCAGATTGCCGATGATCATCGCGGGGCCGCGGCCGCCGAACAGGTCGTAGCGGAGGAACACGCCCTGGCAGGTGCCGTCCGGGGCGGGCAGCAGCCCGGCGCCCAGATTGCCGGGCCAGTCGCCCGGGTCCATGGCCAGTACGTCGAAGTCGGGCCCGGCGGGAGTGGCACTGCGGCGGCGGAGGAACGACATGCCGCCCATGGTACGTGGTCCCGCCCGACGGGCTCGGCGGTCCGGGCCACTTCACCGGCGGGCGGGGGTATTCCCCCGTCATGCCTCTGTCACTCCTCCGGGGGCGCGGGCGGCACCACCGCGACCGGGGCGGCGGCGTGCAGGAGCACGGCGTGGGCGACCGAGCCCATCATCCGGGTGGGGGCCAGCAGCCGTCTGCGGTGCCGGCCGACGACGACCAGGTCGGCGTCCCGGGATGCGGCGACGAGGTTCCCGGCGGCGTCACCCGGCAGGACGTGGGTCTCGGCGCGGACCCCGGGGTGGCGGCCCCGGTGGGGGGCGAGGAGACCGTCGGCGAGGACCCGGGTCTCGCTCGCCACGGCGGCCTCGTCGATCACCGGCGCCACCACCTGGCCGGGGGGTGTCATCCAGGTCTGCACCGGCCACGGGTAGGCGGCGACGACCTGGAGGCGGGCGTCGCGCAGCGCGGCCTCGGTGAAGGCGAAGCCGAGCGTGACCTCGTCGGGGCTGTCGACGTGCAGTCCGACGACCACCCGGGGGCCGGTCCCGAGGTCGAACGGCGGTGCCTGCACCTCGCGGCCGGGGCGGGGCACCACGATCACCGGGCACTCCGCGTCCCGGGCGGCCGCCAGGGAACTGGAGCCGAGCAGCAGACTGGCGAAGCCGCCGCGGCCCCGGGAGCCCAGTACCAACAGCTGTGCGTCGGCGCTCAGTCGGGGCAGGGCGACGGCCGGGGCGCCCTCCGGGGCGGCGTACTCGGCGGCCGGGGTGTCGTCGCGCTCGCCCAGGTGGGCGCGGGCCGCGTCGAGGACCGGGTCGCCGTCGGGGTCGGGCGGGCCGGCCACCAGGACATCGGGCTGGGCCCAGGGCGCGTACTGCCGCACGTGCGCCACGCGCAGCGGGGCGGCGCGCAGGCGGGCCTCTTCCACGGCCCGGTCCAGGGCGCGCAGACTGTCGTCCGAACCGTCGATCGCCGCGACTACCGGCAGGGTGCTCATGGTTCCTCGCCTTCGGGGCTCGGGCCCGCCGGCGGCTCAGGTGAGGTCGAACTCCCCTTGCCGCGCTCCCGACACGAAGGCCCCCCACTCGTCGGGGGTGAAGATCAGGGAGGGGCTTTCCGGGCGGGCGCTGTTGCGCATGGCGATGAAGCCCTCGACGAAGGCGATCTCGACATCGCCCAGGCCGCGGCTGCTGGACTGCCAGTGCGCGTTGCTGAGGTCCAGCTCCGGCTTGTCCCAGCCGGTGAGCGGGCGCTGGTGGGTGGTGGTCTCGGCCACGTCCGTGCTCCTCCCGATGCGTCGTCCGCGGGCCAGCCTAGCTTTCGGGCCGGACCGCCGACAGGTCATCCGGGCAAGGAGCTTGCGGGGGCCGGTCCGTCGCGGCCGCGGTGGCGGCGCGGTGCGCGGGCCGGCCGGCGGCTACCCGTTGAAGACGGCCTTCTGGACCTCGTTGGGGCCGTCGAAGGTGTCCTGCTTCAGGCCGTCGAGGCGGCTGACGACCTTGTCGTCGGCCTTGTTCTCACGGGCGCGGTCGACGAGCGACTTCTTGTCCGCCGGGTAGTCCATGCCGCTGAGGGCCTTCTGCAGATCGATGGGGCTGAGGTCAGCCATGGCGGCCTCCTTGCATTCCGGTATTGCCGATTTTTCCCGTTATGTCGCGGTACCCGTTCCGGGGTGGCGCATGCGCCCGTCAGCGGGCCGGGCTCTCCAGGACGGCCATGGCGGCGTTGTGGCCGGGCACCCCGCTGACCCCGCCGCCGCGCACCGCGCCCGCGCCGCAGAGCAGGACGTTCGGCCGCCCGGTCGCCACGCCCCAGCGGCCGGCACCGTCCCGGGCGTACGGCCAGGACAGGTCGCGGTGGAAGATGTGGCCGCCGGGCAGGCCGAGGTCGCGTTCCAGCTCGGGCGGGGTCCGCACCTCCAGACAGGGGCGGCCGTCGGCGTCGGTGGCGAGGCAGCCGGCGAGCGGTTCGGCGAGGTGGACGTCGACCTGGGCGAGGGTGGCGGCGAGCAGGTCGTCCCGCACGGCGTCGTGGTCCCGGGCGAACAGCCGGGCCGGGGTGTGCAGGCCGAACAGGGTGAGGGTGTGGTGACCCCGCCGGGCGAGGTCCGGGCCGAGGATCGTGGGGTCGGTGAGCGAGTGGCAGTACAGCTCGGCCGGCGGGGCGGCGGGCGGTGTGCCGGAGGCCGCGCTCACCTGGGCGGCGGCCAGGTTCCGGTAGCCCTCGGCGACATGGAAGGTGCCCGCGAACGCCTCCCGGGGGTCGGCCGCCGGGTCCCGCAGGGCGGGCAGCCGGGTCAGGAGCATGTTGACCTTGAGCTGGGCGCCCTCGGCGGGCGGGGGCGGCGCGTCGCCGGTCAGTGCCGCGAGGACCTGGGGCGCGGCGGCGACGAGGACGTGCCGGGCGGCGACGGTGTGCTCGCCGTCGGCCGTGCGGCAGGTGACCTCGGCGGTGTGCCCGTCGCTGTCGATCCGTACCGCCTCGTGGCCGGTGGCGAGTTCGGCACCGGCCCGTACGGCCGCCGCGGCCAGCGCGTCGGTGAGCGCCCCCATGCCGCCGACCGGCACGTCCCAGGCGCCGGTGCCGCCGCCGATGACGTGGTACAGGAAGCAGCGGTTCTGCCGCAGGGACGGGTCGTGGGCGTCGGCGAAGGTGCCGATCAGGGCGTCGGTGAGGACCACGCCGCGCACCAGGTCGTCGGTGAAGTACGCCTCGATCACCCGGCCGAGGGGTTCCTCGAACAGCGCCCGCCAGGCGTACTCGTCGTCGACGCGGCGGCGCAGCTCGGCCCGGGTGGGCAGCGGTTCGGTGAGGGTGGGGAAGACCCGGCGGGCGACCCGGCCGGTCATGCCGTGGAAGCGGCGCCAGGACCGGTACTCGCGGTCGCCGCCGGTGAGCCGGGCGAAGGAGGCGCGGGTGCGCTCCTCGTCCCCGGCGACCAGCAGCCCGGTGGGCCGCCCGGCGCGCCGCGCGGGGGTGTACGAGGAGACGGCGCGGGGCCGGAGCGTCAGGGCGAGGCCGAGGTCCCGCACGATCTTCGCGGGCAGCAGGCTGACCAGGTAGGAGTACCGGGACAGCCGGGCGTCGACGCCGGGGAAGGGGCGCGTCGAGACGGCCGCGCCGCCGGTGTGGCCGAGCCGTTCCAGCACCAGGACCGAGCGTCCGGCGCGGGCCAGGTAGGCGGCGGCGACCAGCCCGTTGTGTCCGCCGCCTACGACGACGGCGTCGTAGCGCCGGGTGTTCCGCCCGCTCTCATGACTTCCTTTGTGTGGGGTCATGGCCCTTGGTAGCACGAGGCCGGTGACTCCGTCGCGGGCCCGCCACGCCTCCCCCATGCCACCGTGTCCGATCGGGTCGAGCAGCCGGTACCGGCCGTGGATCAGCGTGCCGTCCCCGATAGAAGCGCGCCTCGCCGATGTCGCTCCGCCCTCCCCCGGCCCGTCCGGTACGGCGGTCTATGCGCCGAGTTTGCACGGGGTCGGGCGGGCCCCGGGACCGAGCCGTCGCATGGCGCGGACGATGTGCTTCGGGGGCAGTTGCCAGCGCAGCCGGGCGGGGACCGCGCGCAGCGCGGTGCCGGTGAGCCGCAGGCGGCGGGTGACCGCTTCGGGCTCGGGGGCGGGACGGCCGTACAGCTCGTGGGCGTACGGCGGGAGGGAGCCGTAGGCGAGGTTCGCGACCCGCGTCCACAGCAGCCGCCGGGCGGGGGTGAGCAGGGGGTGGACCGGCGGGCGGCGCAGGAAGTCGTCGACCTCGCGGGCCTCGGGTCCGGCGGCCAGTTCGGGGCGTACGGCCTCGAAGTAGGCGCTCAGCCCGGCGCGGCTCGCCGGGACGCCGGCGGGGTCGAGGCCGACCAGGCGGGCGCCGGTCCGCTGCTCGGCGAGGTAGCGGTCGGCCGCGGCGTCGGTGAGCGGGTAACCGGAGCGGCGCAGGACGTGCAGGTAGGAGCCGACCTCGGCGCAGTGCACCCAGCGCAGCAGCGCGGGTTCGTCGACGCCGTAGCGCTCCCCGGTGTCCGGGTCGGTGGCGCCGAGCAGCCGGTGGATCCTGCGGACCCGGGCGCCGGCGCGTTCGGCGGCCGTGGTGTCGCCGTAGGTCGTGGTGCCGACGAAGTCGGCGGTGCGCAGCAGCCGTCCCCAGGCGTCCTCGCGGAACTCGGAGTTCTGGAGGACGCCGCGGACGGCGCGCGGGTGCAGGGCCTGGAGCCAGAGGGCGCGGACGCCGGCGATCCACATCATCGGGTCGCCGTGCGCCTGCCAGGTCACCGAGCCGGGTCCGAACAGCCCGGGGTCGCCCCATGCGTCCGCCGTTCCCGTCGTTCCCGTCACTGCTGTCGTTCCCGTCGTCCGCGTGGCCGTCTCCCTCCCGCTCGGTCCGCCCGCCGGTGTGCGAGCCACGGGCCGGAGATCAACGCCGTGCCCGCGGCCTGCCCAGGGCGCGTGGTCAGCGCAGGGTGGCGAGGAACTCCCCGCACGCGCGGGCGCAGGCCCGGCAGGCGGCGGCGCTGTCCTCGGCGCCCGGCTGCTGGTCGAAGACGTGCGCGCTCTCCAGGCACACCTGCCGGCACCACTCCAGCTGGACGCGGATCGCCTCCTCGTCCACCTGGTTCTGCTCGGACAGCACCCGGCACGTCGCGTCGCACACCTCGGCGCACATGATGCCCTTGCGGCGTACGAGTTCCTGGTTCTCCGTGCCTTCCGGGTCCACGAGGCTCGCCCGCAGCGCGCACGCCCGCGCGCACTCGGTGCACGCCTGTGCGCATGCGAAGCGGTCCTCGAGGAACTGGAACAGCTCCTGCTGTGAAGTCGAGGTAGTCACACCGCGCGGGTTGCCGCTGCGGTGGGCGCCAAACCCGCGCCGCCCGGTGTTCCCAAGGGCTCCGGCCGTTTTCCGCCGACGGCCCAGGGCACCCAGGTCCGCCCGCGCGCACGACCCGGAACGGAGAGGTGCTTGAGCGCGGCTCCGGGGGTACTCGGGGTTCATGACTAGCGCATGGATGGACATGGCCGCGAGCAACGGTGCCATGAGCGTCGGGCTGATCGTGGCGGCTTTCGTGGTGGTGGCGCTGCTGATCGGCGCCTTCGCGGTCGGCATCCGCGTCAAGCGCCGGGAGTCGCCGCCGCCGACCCCGGACGAGCAGCCGCACCTGCCGCCCGGCGGCCCGGTCCGGGAGACCCAGGAGACCCGGACGGCGGAGGAGGTGCCGCGCAGTGACGAGCGGATGCTGCCGCACGATCTGCACCGGCAGGGCACGCGTTCCGCGCCGGGGCAGCCGCGGCGCCGCTGGGACGAGGGCAGCAGCGGTTCGTTCGGCAGCGGCGGCCCCGGCGGCGGCCACTGAGGCACCCGTGACCCGGTCCGTACCGAGAAGGTGAGAACGATGGCCGACCACGCCCGCGACGCGCTGCCGTTGCCCGACTACGACCATCTGCCGACCGGCAGCCTGGAGAGCCGGGTGCGTTCCCTCGGCGCCGACGAGGTGGAGGAGCTGCTCGCCTACGAGCGCTCGCACGCCGACCGGCTGCCGGTGACGGAGGTGCTGGCGGCCCGGCTGGAACAGCTGCGGGCCGGCGCGGTGCCGACCTCCGGCGACCCCGGTGCCCTCCGTCCCGAGCAGGGCCAGGGGCGGGGTGGCTCGCCGGTGTCGCCGGCGACCTCGCCGCAGCCGTTCGGCGCGCCGCCGCACGGCACGCCGGACCAGCGGGGCAAGCCGAAGGGCGACCGCACCTGAGGTGGTGTCAAGCACAAAGCTCCGCCGTCCCCCGAGGGGGACGGCGGAGCTTTGTGCTTGGGGGGCCGGGGGTGCGGTCAGGACCGGCCGCGGCCGCTCGGTGGCGGGGTGCGCGGGGCGGGGACGGCCTTGTCGTCGTGGCCGTCGCCGGGACGCCCGGGTCGGTGTCGAGGTGACGGACCCGTCCGTGCCGTGCCCGGCCGTGGTCAGGCGTTCATGAACTGCCGGGGCGACAGCGCCCGTCCGGTGATCCGTACGTCGCCGATGGTGCCGTGGAAGACCTGGTCGACGGCGTCGGCCCACTGGTAGCCGCCCAGCAGGAAGGACAGGCCGAGGGAGGTCAGGCCGACGGCCCTGCTCGTGGGGTTGCGGCCCTCCTCGCAGCCGTTGACGTAGAGCTTGCTGAGCCGGCCGTCGTTGACGACGGCGACGTGCCACCACTCCTCCTTCTGGAGGAGGTGGCTCCAGGCGGTGGTGGCGCCGTTCCGGTTCAACGGGTAGGCGTTCCACTGGAGTTCGATGGAGCTGGACAGGCTGAGGGTGAGGACCGGTTCCTCGGGGGTGGCACCGGGGCCGTTCTTGCCGGCCGCGGCGGCCGTGCCCGCGCGGCTGAGCAGCGCCGACCAGCCGTTGCGGCCGCCGTCCCAGTCGGCGGGCACCTTGAAGAAGACCTCGAAGGTGTAGCCCCGCTCGAACGTCTCGTGGTTGAGGGGTGCCTTGCCGACGGTCCGCAGGTAGCTGCCGCTGACCGGGCCGCCCTGTCCGGCGAAGACCAGGGAGGCGTGGGCCGGCTGGTCGGGATGGTGGTCGCCGGTGCGGACCAGCGCGTGCGCGGGGGTGCCGGGGACGGTGCGCAGTTCGAGGTCGTTGCCGTTGCCGGTGCGGTCCCGGAACACCGTGCCGGCGGTGACGTCGGTGCCGGGGGTGCCCTCGTCGAACCGCCAGTAGGCGAGGGTGCCGGGCAGCAGCATCCGGCGGGCGGGGCGGGCCTTGCGGGGTGCGACGGGGGCGAACCCGGAGAACCGCTCGGTGAAGTCGATCTCCATCGAGAAGCGGTCGACGGCGGAGGTCAGCTCCAGTTCCCGCGCGGCCAGTTCGTTGAGCTGTCCGGCGGCGGCCAGTTCACGGACCCACGGGGAGAAGGTGGCGACGTCGATCCGGCCGCGGTCCAGGTCGAAGCGGTAGGAGCGGACCATGCCGGCGCCGCCGTAGTACCGGTCCTGGTAGTTGGTGATGTGCAGGTGCACGTCGTGGCCCGCGTCGTTCTTCATGACGGTGCTGCCGGGCGGCCAGTAGTGGCCGTTGAGGGTGAGGAAGATCTGGTCGTTGCCCTTGATGAGCCGGTCCCACATGCGCTGCCCGTACTCGGACAGGCCGGCGGTGCCGTCGTCGTGGGAGCCGACGATCTCGTGGGTGGTGACGATCACCGGCAGGGTGGGGTTGTCGGCGATGACGGCGTTCGCCCAGGCGAAACCGGCCTCCGACAGCCGCCAGTCGAGGGCGAGCAGCAGCCACCGGCGGCCACCGGCCGTGAAGATGTGCGCGGTGTTGTAGCCGTCCGGGCTGGAGGCGTGGTGGCTGGGGCGCTTCCTGGCGCGGGCGACGCTGAAGGTGTCCAGGTACGGGGTGGCGCCGCGCTGGTCGTCCTCGCCGACGTCGTGGTTGCCGGCGAGCACGCCGTAGGAGGCGCCGGCGCGGTCCAGGAGGCCGAACACCTCGGTGGCGGCGGCGTACTCCTCGGGAAGGCCGTTGTTGGTGACGTCCCCCAGGTGGGCGAGGAAGACGATGTTCTCGTCGTTGCCGCCGGCCCGGCCCTCGGGGTCCAGGACCCAGCGGAAGGACGCCTCGACCGGGGCCGGGTGGATGCGGTCCTGGTCGAACAGGTACTGGGTGTCGGGCATCACGACGACGGTGAACCGGGGGCTGTCCGGGTCCGGGCGCCAGGTGCCGCGCCGGCCCCGGCCGGTCGTGGCGCGGCCGTAGGGGTCGTCGTCGCCCCGGTCCGTCCGGGCGGCGCCGGCCGCGTGGGCGGGGGTGGTGAGGGCGGGAGCCGCGAGGAGTCCGGCCGCGCCCGCGCCGACGCCGAGCGCGCCCGCCCGCTGGAGGAAGGCCCGGCGGCCGGCGGCGGCCGGCCCGTCACCGTCGGGGTCCGCGGTGACGGGGCACGCGCAGCCGGCGCCGGCCGGGTCGCCGGGGGTGTGGGCGTCGAGGGGTCCGTGCATGGTCGCTCCCGTACTCGTCGTTCGAACGGGCGCACGCTAACGACCGCGGGAGAACGCGGAGCCGTGGATCGGGTACCGGATACCGAACGCTCCCCCAACAGCGACGGCACCTGCCCTCGCGCGGGCCTCAGGCCGGGGTCGCCGTGCCGTCGTCGACGGGGACGCCGAGCCGGGCGGCGACGGTGGTGAGGGCCGGGCCGAGCGGGAGGGCGACGCGGGTGACGGCGTGCTGGTCGCCGCGGGTCGGGTCCCGGTTGACGATGAGGACGGGGATGCCGGCCCGCGCCGCCTGCCGGACGAAGCGCAGTCCGGACATCACGGTCAGCGAGGAGCCGAGGACCAGCAGCGACGTGGCGGCGCGGACCAGTTCGCGGCAGTGCTCGACGCGCCGGGGCGGCACGGCCTCGCCGAAGAAGACCACGTCCGGTTTGAGGATGCCGCCGCAGATCTCGCAGGGCACCACCCGGAAGTCGCCGACCTGGTCGTCGGTGAGGTCGGCGTCGCCGTCCGGGTTGATCCCGGCGGCCACGGGGGCGAAGCCGGGGTTCGCCTCCTCCAGGCGCCGGGCGAGGTCGCGGCGGGCGCTGCGGGCACCGCAGGAAAGGCAGACGACCCGGTCCAGGCTGCCGTGGAGTTCCACGACGTCCTCACTGCCTGCGGCCTGGTGCAGGCCGTCGACGTTCTGTGTGATCACCCCGGTCAGCAGGCCCTGCCGGCCGAACGCGGCCACCGCCCGGTGCCCGGCGTTGGGGAGGGCCCGGCCGAAGGTGCGCCAGCCGAGGTGGCTGCGCGCCCAGTAGCGGCGCCTGGCCTGCTCGCCGGCGGTGAAGTCCTGGTAGGTCATCGGGGTGTGCCGGCTGAGGCTGCCGCCCTCGCCCCGGTAGTCGGGGATGCCGGACTCGGTGGAGAGGCCCGCTCCGCTCAGCACCAGCACTCCCCCGGCGCCCAGCAGGTCGGCGACCGGTCGCGGGTCCGTGGTGCCCGGTGGAAGTTCGCCGGCCGGGGTCCAGCTCAGGGTGGGGCGCATGCGCATGCCTGCCAGGGTACGAGACCGCCCGGCGGGTCCGGGGTGCGTGTGTGTCCCGGCCCCGCCGCGGTGGGCGGGGCCGGGACCGGCCGGCCGGTCAGCCGGTGAGGCCGGCGGCCCGCACCACGGTCTGGGTGACGGTGTCGCCCCGGCTGTCCCCGGCGTGGACCCGCAGGGTCACGTACCGGGCGGACCGGGGGGCTTTCAGTACGGTGCTGACCTTGCCCTCACCGCGCCCGCTGAGGCGGGCGGTGGTCCAGGAGGCGCCGTCGTCGTAGGACACCTCGACCTTCCGGGTGTGCAGCGCCGCGCGGGGCCCTCCCGCGAGGTGCAGCGGGGTGACGGTGAGGGTGGCGCCCCGGGTGGCGGCGCCGCTGTCGTCGGCGGGCAGCGTGTAGTCGAGCTGGACGAGCGGCAGCCGGCCCGTCCCGCCGGGGTCGCGGGGTGCGGCCGAGGTGAACGTCCACTCGGTGCGGGTGGCCGTCGAGTACGGGAATCCGGTGGTGGCCGTACGGGTGGCCGTGTGGGTCAGCCGGTAGGTGCCCTGGGCGGCCGGGACGGCGGCGGCCACGCCCGAGGAGCCGGCGGCGAGCAGGGTGCCGCCCCGGTACAGCCGCGTCTTCTCGCTGGTCCCGGTGCTGCCGAAGGGGGTGTGGTTGGCGTGGTCGCCGCCCGAGTCGCCCCAGGCCGGGACCGTGACGTCGATGCGGTCGGCGGTGCGGGTGGGCGGGGCGGTGTCGGTGAAGCGCGGCCGGGCGACCGTGCCGAACCAGTGGACGTGGGTGGTGCGGCCCGCCGGGTAGCGGGCCGGGCCGGAGGTGCTGGAGACGGCCTGGTGGAGCAGTCCCTCCTCGGTCCAGGTGAAGGCGGCGTCGGTGGTGACGTAGTCGGTGCGGTGGGCGCCGGCGGTGCTCAGGCGGGCCGTGGCGACGCTGTACTCCGTCCACGGGTGGATGTCGTAGCGGTTCTCGTACACCTCCCGGCCCTCGGGGTTGCGGTAGTACGTCTCCACGCGGGCGAGCTGCTTCTCCCGGGGCGCGTAGGTCAGGTCGGCGGGGACGCGTCCCCGCCAGGTGCGGACCAGGTCGTAGAGGTAGTCGGTGTCGGGGTGGGAGGCGGCGCGCAGGGGCACACCGCCCGAGGGGCCGGCGTCGACGCGGGCGATCAGCCTCTCGCCCTCCGTGCGGGAGAGGCCGGCCACCTCCATGGTGGTCCGGATGACGGGCAGGCGCAGCCGTCCGTCGAGGTCGTGCACGAACAGCAGCAGTTTCACGCCCGCCG
Organism: Streptomyces griseoviridis; assembly: GCA_014649155.1. Taxonomy (GTDB): domain Bacteria; phylum Actinomycetota; class Actinomycetes; order Streptomycetales; family Streptomycetaceae; genus Streptomyces; species Streptomyces griseoviridis. Next base: position 101,956 of record BMSM01000013.1, read on the forward strand.
CCTGGGCGGCCCGGATCTGGTCGTCGGCGGTGTCCTCGTCGTCGGAGTCCCAGCGCACCACGGCCGCCTTGCCCGCCGCGTCGACGCCCGCGTAGTCCTCGGCCAGGCCCTCCCCGGGGTGGACGAGGTCCAGGTCGTGGCGGCCCTCGGGGAGTTTCGCCGAGCCGGGCAGGACCCACAGGTCGTCGAAGTCCTGCGCGCCTGAGGTCACCGACAGCAGGGGCTGCTGCTCGCGCCAGCGGGCCGTCAGGTACTGCTCTCCGTCGTCGCCCGCCGCCACCGGGGCCGTCCACATGCTGTCGTAGCCGTCGCCGATCTCGGCGCTGTCGGTCACCCGGGTGCCGTCGTCGAACCGGCGGTGGTAGTCCAGGCGGCGCGCGGAGTTCTCCGTCTTCTTCGGGGTGACGGCGCTGATCTGACGGAGTTTCGTGCCGTCGAAGGTGAGGTCGGTGTCACCGGTGACGTCCACCTGCGGCAGGACCATGCGGGCGTAGCCGGCCGAGGAGGCGCCGTGGGTGCCCTCCACGCGGAAGTCGGCGTGGACGGTGTAGCGGCCGGGCGGGAGGAGGTCGTCGGAGGCGCCGCCGCCGTAGAGGTAGGTGTCCGCGTACTCGTCGCCCTTGCGGTAGAAGGTGAGGATGCCGTCGGTGGGTTCGCCGGAGCGGCCGGTGACCGTGGTGCGGACGTGGACGAGGCGGTTGCGGGTGCTGACGCCGAGCAGGGTGCGGGTGCGGACGGTGCCGTCGGTGGCGGCGGTCAGCCGGCCGGTCCAGCGCGCCAGTTCGCCGGCTTTGCCGAGGTCGGTGGTGACGGTGGCCCGCGCGGTGCCGTGGGCGGGGATCTCCAGGCGGTCCCGGTCGGCGGTGAAGACGCCCGCGGGGACGCCGGGCGCGTCCACGGCCAGGTCCACGGTGACCGGCTCGTCGGCGGTGTTGGTCCAGGTGACCGTGGAGTCGACGGTGCCGCCGCCGGTGCCGGGCGCGTGGATGCCGGCGTCCGCGGTGCCGGTGGCGGTGAGGGTGCCGGTGGCTGCCGCGCGGGCGTCGACCCGGCCGTTGCCGCCGTCGTCGGCGGTGCTCCCGGGGGTGGCTTTGACCGTGCTGACCAGGGCGTCCTTGATGCGGCTGCCGGTCCAGTCGGGGTGCGCGGCGGCCACCAGCGCGGCGGCGCCGGCCACGTGCGGCGTCGCCATGGACGTACCGCTGAGGCCGATGTAGGGGCCGCTGCCCTCGGCGGCGTACCGGGAGCGGGCGGCCAGGATGCCGACGCCGGGAGCGGTGATCTCCGGCTTGAGGGCGTCGTCGCCGTAGCGGGGGCCGCGGCTGGAGAAGTCGGCGATCTCGTCGGCGGAGTCGACCGCGCCGACGGTCAGGGCCGCGTCGGCGGTGCCGGGCGAGCGTACGGTCCGCGCGCCGGGGCCGTTGTTGCCGGCGGCGATGGTGAACAGCGCGCCGGTCTCGTCGCTCAGCGCGTCGACGGCGCGGGCGAGCAGCGTGTCGCCGTCGGCGTTCTCGCTGCTGCCGAGGCTCATGCTGACCACGCGGGCGTGCGCCTCGCGGGTGGCCCACTCCATGCCGGCCAGGATCCAGGAGTCGTACCCGGAGCCCGCGTCGTTCAGCACCTTGCCCACATGCAGGTCGGCACCGGGCGCCACGCCCTTCTCCACGCCGTCGGATGCGGCGCCGCTGCCCGCGATGGTGGAGGCGACGTGGGTGCCGTGGCCGTTGCGGTCGGTGACGTCCTCGCCGGGGACGAAGCCGGCACTGTCCTCGACGGCGTCCTTCAGGTCGGGGTGGTCCGGGTCGTAGCCGGTGTCGAGGACGGCCACGTCGACGCCCTCCCCGGTGTTGCCGCCGGCCCAGACGCCGGGGGCGCCGATCTGCCCGGCCGAGTCGGCGAGGGTGGCCTCCGCCCTGCCGTCGAGCCACACCTCGGCGACACCGTTCCTGAAGGCCGGCTCCGCCGCCGGGCCCGTGCCACCGCCGGTCAGGGCGGACCACAGGGTGCCGGTGTCGTCCCGGTCCGCCGCCAGCGCGACGCCGTTGACGCTGGTGAGGGCGTGTACGCCGGTGATGTCGCCCGGGATGGCGCGGCCCCGTGAGCGCAGGGTGGCCGCGCCGGCGTCGGCACCGCCGTAGGTGACGATCAGGGGCAGGCGGTCGAGGTGGGCGTCGTCGTAGCCGTCCGCCACGAGACGGGTCACGTTGAACAGCCGCTGGTCCAGGGCGCCGGCCGCCAGGTAGGAGCGGGCGGAGTCGGGATAGACGTAGGTGTCGCCGCCGACGGTCAGCACCCGCGCCCCGGCGGGCTGCCCGTCGGGGCCCTCGACGGTGACGGTGCCCGGGGTGTCGCCGGCGCGCGGGGTCAGGGTGACCTTGTCGCCGGTGAGCAGGGTCACCTCGGACGTGGCAACGATGTCGGCGGGGACGGCGGGCGTCGCGCCGCCGGCCCGGGGGGCGTCCGCGGACGCGGCCACGTGCGGGGTGGCCGCGGTGACCAGGAGGGCGGCGGCGAGCACGAGCAGGCGCCGCCGTCTGCCGGGTGGCTGGTGTGTCAACGGGATTCCCTTGACTCGGGGAGCGGTGGCTCGGACGGGGAGGAGGACCGGATGGCCCCCGGACCGACGGAATGTAAGTCGCCGGCCGCGATCTTGGGAAGAGGCCGCGGTGCCGGTAGCCGACCGTCAACTCGCGCGATACACGGGCGACTTGTGGCCGTGGTCGGCCGGCTCGACGGAGGACCGGAGGAAGCGCGTGCGGGCCGCTCGGCCAGCGGTGGCCTGACTTCGGGGGGAAGGGTTGCCGTATACGGCCCGCGACCGGTCCCGGGATGCGGACCGGGAGTCGTCGTCGCGCGACGGCCCGCACCGGCCGCGAAGTCTGCACGGGCGGACAGGGATCGTGCACGGACCGGCGGCCCTCGCCCGCCGTGCTCCGCCGGGTGGGCCGCGGGGCTGTTCCCTCAGGCGCAAACCCCCGTGCGTCCAGTGGCGATCCGGCCCCGCGGCGGAACCTAGGCTGCGCCGTGCCCGTCGATTCGGACCGATCGCCGCGAGAGGCTCATGGACCAGCGTTCCCGCACCGCCCCCCGTACGCCGCCGGCCGGCCCGTGCCTGCGGGCCGGGCGCGGCGTCCCCTCCCCCGGCGCGGAGGTGGCCTTCGTATGAGTACGCACACCGGTGGGGCCCACGACCGTGTCCCGGCCCGCGGGCAGGACGTGACGGCGTGTGTCCCGGCCGTCCTGGCGGCCGGTGCGTCCCGGGGGCGCGCCGTCTCCCTGCGCTGCACCTACGTGCCCAGGGACCCGTTCGCCGTGATGCTGGAGTTGCCGGGGGACGCGGCGGCGGACGGTCTGCGGTGGTACTGCGCGCGCGATCTGCTGCAGTCGGGCCTGCGCAGGCCCTCGGGCGAGGGCGACGTACGGGTCTGGCCGCCGTGCCGTCGCGGGGGCCGCGAGGAGGTGCGGGTCCTGCTGCGGGACGGTTTCGGTTCGTTCCTGCTGGAGGTCCCGGCGCAGCCGCTGCGGAACTGGCTGGTCCGCACCTGGGAGGCGGTCGCTCCCGGCCAGGAGGACGACTGGAGCGACTGGGACGCCTGGCTGCTGAGCCTGCTCGACGGGTGAACCGGGGAGGCTTCTTCCCCGGTTCACCCGTCGGCCGGCCGTTCCGGTCGCCGTCGGGTCCAGGCCGTCCTCAGGCCGTCCTCGGGTCCGTCCGCCGGCCCACGAGGCGGTCGCCCAGTTCGCTGCGGAGGTAGAGCACGGTCCGGCCCTCCCTGCGGCGCGTCACCAGGCCGCAGGCCGCCAGCCGCGCCAGGTGCTGCGAGACGGCGCTCGGCGAGACGCCCAGGGAGCGGGCGAGCGCGACCGTCGTCTCCGGGGCCGAGAGGGTGGTGAGGAGGGTCGTCTTGGCACGGCCGATCAGGTCGGTGAGCGCCTCGGGGGTGGGGGCCGCGACGTCGTCCCAGAGGGCGGCGGCGCCCCGCGCGGGATAGGTGATCCGCGGTCCCTCCCCACCGGGTGCCGTCCCGCTGGACGCGTGCTCGTCCGGCACGGTCGCCCGGAGGGCGAACACCGACGGGCAGAGGACCGGCGGGCCCGCCGTCCGGAGCCGGTGGACGGGTCCGGACGCCGACAGCCGGAGCGCGCCGGCGTCCCACTCGGCCCCGGGGTGCAGCGACGCGACGAGCCCGGCCGTGCCCCGCGCGGCGAGCACGCGGGCGCGGTGCGGCACGTCCGCTTCGAGCACGGCCCGGATCCGCGGCCAGTACGGCTCCATGACGGTCGTCCAGTACGTCTCCAGGGCGGTGACGAGCCGGCCGTGCAGGGCGGTCGCGTCGCCCCGCAGCACCGCCGGCGGGCGCGCGTCCCGGTGGGTCGCGCCGAGGTCCCGCAGGACCTCGGCCGGGTCGGCGCGGCGGACGGCGGACAGTTCGTCGCGTACGTCCGCGTTGCGTGTCCGCGGGCCCGCGGTCAGGAAGCGCGGCAGCCGGTGGCCGTCACCGGTCAGGGCCACCAGCAGGTCGGTGTCGAGGCGGGGTGTGAGGGTCCGCAGCCGGCGCAGCCAGGGCAGGTGGTGCGGATAGTGGCCCGGGTCCCGCAGCGTCCACAGGCTGTGCCAGGTCTCGCGCAGGGGTGAGAGGACGAACCGGACGGTGCCGGAACCCTCGCCCTCGCCCTCGTGCACGGACTCGTACTCGTACGCGTACTCGTACTGGACCACCGTGTCGTTCCCGTGTCTTTCACTTGCCTCAGGACCCGATCGGAGCCTACGGGCGCGGGCCGGTGCCGGTCGCGTCGTCAGGGGTGGTTCTGCCCGTTCGGACAGCCTCCGGCGCTGACCGGGCGGCGGGCGGCACACCGGCCGGTTCCTCGTCCGGGGGCCCGGCCGTGACCACCGGTCCGGTGGCCGCGCAGAAGGCGTGGGTCACCTCGGGCGCGGTACCGGGTGCGAGCAGCCGGCGGGCGGTCTCCTCGAAGCGGCGGTCGGTGGCCGTGAGCCGGGCGTGGTGCTGGGCCAGGTGTTCCGACCGGGAGGCGATCAGACAGTTCTCGACGAACCGGTCGGGGGCGCCGACATCCTGGTGCAGCACCCGGGTGAGGGCGCCGGTGCGGCGCCGGGACCGGGTGACGTGCCGCATGGCCTCGGTGAACGCGGTCCTCTGCGCCGGGGCGACCCGGTAGGTGACGGAGACGAGTACCGGGCCGTCGGCCGGGCCGGGTTCGAACACGAGCGGCGGCGCCGGCCAGTGGTCGGACAGGACCGGGCCCCCTCGTCCGTGGCGAGGAGCGGCCGGCGCCGGAGGCTCAGGGCACCGGCCACCAGCGGCGCGGAGCCGGCCAGCAGGGAGACGGTGAGGCCCAGCCGGTCGGCCAGCACACCCCACACGGGGGCGGTGAGCGCCTGTCCGCCCTGGAACACCACGAGGTGGACGGCGAGTCCGCGGGCCCGGACCCAGTCGGGCAACCGCTGCTGGAGGGCGGCGTCGATTGGTGGACAGCACGCCGATCCAGGCCAGGCCCGCGGGCAGCGGGGCGGCGGCCGGCCGGCCAGGGCGTGCGGACCGTGGCCAGCACCACCAGGGCCGCGGCGAAGACGGCGGCGCCCGCGGCGAGGATGCCGTCGGGGCCCGGCGCGCGCCGGAGTGCCGGCAGGGCGAAGGCGCCGCCCCACCGCCCCCGGGATCTCCTGGCTCGGGCCGGCCCTCGTCACCCCCGCCGTCATCGGGGCGTACCTGTGGATCTGGACCGGGTTCGCGATGGTCCTGATCGGCGCGGGCCTCGCCGCCCTGCAGGTCTTCGACCTCGTGTACGTCATCGCGCCCGGCCCGGTGCAGGAGGACGCCACCGTGCTCGCGACGCAGATGTGGCTGGTGTCCTTCGGCGGCGGCAACGACCAGGGCATGGGCAGCGCGCTGGGTGTCCTGCTGCTGCTCGTGGTCCCCGCCATGGTGTTCAACGTCCGCCGTTTCCGAAGGAGTCAGCGATGACCGCCGTACGACGCCTGCTGGGCAAGGCTCGTCCAGGCTTTCCTCGTCCTCGTCGCCCTCGTCTGGCTCACCCCGCTGGCCGGCCTGTTCCTCCGGAAGATGGCCAGTGACGAGATGGCCGGCTTGCCCACCGGCAGGATCAGCTGCGCGAAGATCCGCCACTCGCCGCCGCCGTCCGTCCGGGCCTCCTGCGGGTGTCCTCGGCGGCGGGGCGCCCGGCTGCCCCTGCTTCACCGCGCGAGGCGTCCGCCGGTTGTCCGGGCAACCGGACGTGCGCGGACCGTTGACGCCCCGTCACTCGTCCACCTATGTTTCCGTCGACTCCACGAACGGCGTTCGAAATATCGACCTTAGGCCGTGCTCGCTCCGTGTCGGTGTACCACTCCCGCGTACGAGAGGATCACCATGTCCGAGTCCGTCAGCAGGAGGCGCGCCCTCACGCTCGCGGGTACCGCCGTCGCCGCCTCCGCCGCCGGTCCCCTCCTCGGCAGCTCCGCGGCGCGTGCGGCGGCCCTCCCGCCGGTCCGCGCCGACTTCGGGACCGAGGCGCTGCCCTTCGGCCTCGGCCAGGTGCGGCTGACCGCGAGCCGGTGGCTGGACAACCAGAACCGCACCGCCGCCTACCTCAGGTTCGTCGACGTCGACCGGCTGCTGTACAACTTCCGCGCCAACCACGGCCTGTCCACGAACGGCGCCGCCGCCACCGGCGGCTGGGAGGCGCCCGACTTCCCCTTCCGCAGCCACGTCCAGGGCCACTTCCTCACCGCCTGGGCGCAGTTGTACGCCGTGACCGGGGACACCGTCGCCCGGGACAAGGCCCTGTACATGGTCGCCGAGCTGGCCAGGTGCCAGGCCAACAACCGCGCGGCGGGCTTCACCGCGGGCTATCTCTCCGGCTACCCGGAGTCCGACTTCACCGCCCTGGAGGCCCGCACCCTGCGCAACGGCAACGTGCCGTACTACACGGTCCACAAGACCCTCGCCGGCCTGCTGGACGTGTGGCGCCACCTCGGCAGCACCCAGGCCCGTGACGTGCTGCTGGCCCTCGCGGGCTGGGTCGACACCCGCACCGGCCGCCTCACCGCCGCACAGCGGCAGGCCATGCTGGAGACCGAGTTCGGCGGCATGAACGCGGTCCTCACCGACCTCTGCCTGCACACCGGTGACACCCGGTGGCTCACCGTCGCCCAGCGGTTCGACCACGCCGCGGTGTTCGACCCGCTGGCGGCGGGCCGGGACGCCCTGACCGGGCTGCACGCAAACACCCAGGTGCCGAAGTGGATCGGCGCGGTACGGGAGTACAAGGCCACCGGCACCACCCGGTACCGCGACATCGCCACCCACGCCTGGAACCACTGCGCCGGCTCCCACACCTACGCCATCGGCGGCAACAGCCAGGCCGAACACTTCCGCGCCCCGCACGCCATCGCCGCGTACCTGACCGACGACACCTGCGAGAGCTGCAATACCGTCAACATGCTCACCCTCACCCGGGAGCTGTTCACACTGACACCGGACCGGGCCGAACTGTTCGACTTCTACGAGCGGGCCTGGCTCAACCACATCATCGGCAACCAGAACCCGGCCGACCCGCACGGCCACATCACCTACTTCACCCCGCTCAGGCCCGGCGGCCGGCGCGGGGTCGGCCCGGCGTGGGGCGGCGGCACCTGGAGCACCGACTACGGCACCTTCTGGTGCTGCCAGGGCACCGGCGTGGAGATCCACACCCGGCTGATGGACTCCGTCTACTTCCACTCCGGGACCACGCTCACCGTCAACCTGTTCGTGCCGTCGGTGCTCACCTGGACCCAGCGCGGCATCACCGTCACCCAGACCACCTCGTACCCGGCGAGCGACACCACCACCCTGCGCGTCACCGGTGCGGTGGGCGGCACGTGGGCGCTGCGCGTCCGCATTCCCGGCTGGACCGCCGGCGCCACCGTCAGCGTCAACGGCGTCGCCCAGGACATCGCCACGGCCCCCGGGAGTTACGCGACCCTGACCCGGTCGTGGAGCTCCGGCGACACCGTCACCGTCCGCCTGCCCATGCGGACCGTGCTGCGGCCGGCCGACGACGACCCGGGCGTCGCCGCCGTCACCTACGGTCCGGTCGTCCTGGCCGGCGACTACGGCAGCTCTGCCCTCGGTTCCCTCCCCGCCCTCGACCCCGCCTCGGTCCGCCGCACCGGCTCGACCGGGCTGGCCTTCACCGCCACCGCCGACGGGCGCGAAGTAGCCCTCAAGCCCTTCCACGACGCGCACGGCCACACCTACACCGTGTACTGGCGGACCGGCGGCCCGTCCTCCGTCCGCGTCGCCAACGCGGCCAGCGGTCTGGTACTGGGCATCCAGGACATGTCCACCGCCGACGGCGGCCGGGCCCTGCAGTGGAGCGACAGCGGAACCGCCGACCACGACTGGGAGCTGGTCCCGGACGGCGGCGCCGTCCGCTTCCGCAACGTCCACAGCGGCAAGGTGCTCGGCGTGCTCGGCATGTCCACCGCCGACGACGCCACCGTCGTGCAGTGGGCGGACAACGGCACCGCCGACCACCGGTGGACCCTGCTCGACCAGGGCGACGGCACCTGCAAGATCCGCAACGCGCACAGCGGGAAACTGCTCGCCGTCGCGGGCGGCTCCACCGCCGTCGGCGCGTTCGTCGTGCAGGCACCCGACGACGGCACCGCCGACAACCGGTGGCGCATCCTGCGCTGACCCCGGGCGGTACGCGAGGAGAGCGTGGTGCCGCGCGCCGTCAGTCGCCGAAGCGGCGGCGCGCGCCCTCGATGTGGCCGAGGTACTGGTGGGTCCAGCCGCACAGGGCGTCGACCGTGGCGCGCAGCGCCCGGCCCGGCTCGGTGAGGGTGTACTCGACCCGTGGCGGCACGGTGGGGTACACCTCGCGGTCGACCAGGCCGTTACGCTCCAGCATGCGCAGGTTCTGGGTGAGCATCTTGTGGCTCACTCCCTCGACCTCCTTCCGCAGTTCGCTGAAGCGCAGGGTGCCCTCGCCGAGCGCCTCGATGATCAGGAGCGCCCACTTGTTGGCGACGTCCGAGAAGATCTCCCGCGCCAGCGAGTCCGCGCGCCTCAGGTCGGCGTCCTCGGGGAGGCCCTTGAGCAGTTGCTTGGTCACCATCAGGTTCCTCAGTCACCGAAAAGTGCGTTCTTCCAGGTCGCCGGTCACTCTCCTACAGTTTCCGAGTAACCACAAGAGAGCTTAAAGGAAGGGCGGGCCCATGGCCGTCATCGATGTCTTCCAGTACGGAGTACCGGCCGAGAGCGACTTCGGCTACGCGCAGGCAGTCAAGTCCGGCGAGCTGATCCATGTCTCCGGGCAGCTCTCGCTGGACGAGGCGGGCGAGTTCCGCCACGCGGGCGACTTCGCCGCCCAGCTCACGCAGACCCACGCCAACGTGGACAGGGTCCTGCGCCACTACGGAGCCACCCGGAACCAGGTCGTCTCGCAGACCCTGTACGTGGTGGACCTGCGGCAGAACGCCGCGGCGACGGCGGAGGGCAATCGCGCGTACTTCGGCGACCACCGCCCGGCCGCCACGGTCCTCGGCGTCACCGAACTGACCTTCCCGGGCCAGGCCGTGGAGATCAGCCTCCTCGTCGACACGAGGCTGCCCGCCCAGGGCCTGTCGTCCGGATCAGGTCGCGGGGAATCGGCTGCGCCTTCCTCGCGCCGGTGAGCGGGGCCTGGCGCGTGCGGAGGCAAGGCGGAGGAGGGAGTCGACGCGGAGCGTCGGCGAGTGACGACAACGCGGCAGGTGCGCGCACCAGGCCCCGCTCACCGGCGTTATCCGAACGACAGGCCCTAACGGGCCGGTGCCGTGCGGACCGGCGCGCCGCCGTCATTCCGGCGGGACGCGGAATTCCAGCTCGGGGCGGTCCCACGGCACGGCGGGCGGGTTCGCGGGCACGGTCCCGGTCCGCACCGCGCCGACGCGGAGGTAGAAGCCTTCGGCGGGAGGGTGCGAGACGACCTTGACCCGGTCGAGTCCCGCGGCACGGGCCTCGGACCGCAGGTGCGCGACCAGCAGACGCCCGATGCCCCGTCCCTGCGCCGCGTCGGCGACGAACAGCAGGTCGAGCTCCGGCGGCACGAGGACGAGTGAGTAGAACCCGAGGACCGGGCCCGCGGGAGCGTCGGCGTCGACGGCCGCGAACACGCGGTGGGCGTCGAGGTAATCGGGACCGACCCGGTAGCCCGCGACGACGCTCGCGTACTGGCCCGCGTAGGCGCCCGAACCCCGCACGAGCCGGGTGAGCCGTTTGGCGTCCCGCGCGACGGCCCTCCGGATCGTGACCGGCCGGCCGGCCGGTGACGTGCGTGCGCTCATCCGGAGAGTATGTCCCACTCCGGAGGGCGCCCATGCGGGGGGGGGCGGGCCGCTCCGGCGGCACACCCGCCCGCGACGCGGGGTGGGCTGCGTGCGCGCCCGAGCCCTCCGGCACCCCGGCCACCCGCTGACGGTGGCCGATGGGACGGACAGGTCAGAGCTTCCGGGCCGGCGCGCAGACGCCGGTGAGACGTTCGGCCTCGGTCCACAGACGTGCCGCGACGGTCTTGTCCCGGGCGCTGCGCGGCAGGGGCGTGGCCCTGGTGGGGCCGACCATCGCCCAGCGCGGTCCGTAGTAGCCGCGGGGTGCGGCGTCGGGGCTGGTGGCCGCGTACAGCAGGGGCTCCGCGCCCTGCTCGACCCCCTGGGACGGCACGATCCTGTACAGCAGTGATTCGATCCGGCCGGGCCGGCCGCCGTCCAGGGTCGGGCCGGAGGTCGTCAGGTTGGTGCGGGTGTAGCCGGGGTGCGCGCCGGCCGACAGCAGCGGCCAGCCGTGCTGTTCGGCGAGGTCGGCGAGGTGCAGCATCATCAGCAGATCGGCGAGCTTGGACTGGGCGTAGGCCCGGGTGGGGCTGTAGCCGCGGGTGGACTGCAGATCGTCGAAGTCGATGCGCGCCCGGTGGGCGGTGCCGCTGCTCATCGTGGCCACCCGCGGCGCGGGGGCCGCCAGCAGCAGCGGCAGCAACTGGGCGGTCAGGGCGAACGGGCCGAGGAAGTTGCTGGCCAGTTGGAGTTCGAAGCCGTCCGGGGTCTGGGTGCGCCGCGGCACGTTCATGACCCCGGCGTTGTTCAGCAGCAGGTCCAGTGGCCGGCCGTCGGCGACCAGGCCGTCGGCGAAGCCGCGGACCGAGGCCAGGTCGGCCAGGTCCAGGCGGCGGACCTCCACCTCGGCGCCGGGGTGCGCGGCGAGGATGTCGCCCCGGGCCTGTTCGCCCTTGCCCGGCGTGCGCACGGCGAGCACGACCCTGGCTCCGGCTCCGGCCAGCCGTTTGGCGGCCTCCTTGCCGGTGCCGCTGTTCGCGCCGGTGACGACGGCGAGTTTTCCGTGCTGGTCAGGAACCTGGTACATGACGAACCCCATAACGGACTGCCGGTATCTTGTCTCCCGTCACCGTAACGGACCACCGGTACTTAATCAAAGTACCGGTGGTTTGTAATATGGGGAGGTGACCTTCCAGCGAGCCCGCACCGACGAACAGCGCAGCCAGCGACGACGCCACATCCTGGACACCGCGGCCGCGATGCTGACCGAGATGCCGGTCGCGGAGCTGAGCCTGAACAAACTGAGCCGCCGCGTCTGCCTGGCCAAGGCGAACGTGCTCCGCTATTTCGAGTCCCGCGAGGCGGTCCTGCTCGAACTGCTCGACACCGAGACCCGGAGCTGGCTCGACGAACTGCGCGAGGAGCACGCGGCGAGCGAGGGCGCCGCGCGTGCGCGCGGGGACCGGCTGGCGGATCTCCTGGCCACCTCCATGGCGCGGCGGCCGGTGCTGTGCGACCTGCTCAGCGCGCAGGGCGCGGTCCTGGAACAGAACATCTCCACCGAGACCGGCATCCGCCACAAGCAGGCGGCCCGGCAGTCCCTGCGGGACCTGGTCCGGATCGTGCTGCGCCACCTCCCCGAACTCGGCCCCGACGGCGCCGCCGCGCTGGCCGAATCGACCCTGCTGACGGCCATGGCGGCCTGGCAGTGCAGCCGCCCCTCCCCGGCCATGCTGGCGGTCTACGCCTCGGACCCCGAACTGGCGGCCATGCGGCTGGACTTCACCGACCTGGTCCGGCGCACGACGGCGGTGACCGCCGCCGGCCTGCTGGCCCGGCGGACCGAACAGAGCGGCGCCGCCCCGGCCTCCTGAGCGCCGGTCGCGCGGCACAGCGCAGGAGCGTCCGCGGAACGGGCGGTTTCTTCAAGAGCCGCGCATGCGCGCGCCGGAACCGTGGCGCCCGCCCGTGCGCCATGCGCCACCGCGACGCCACCGGCCGCCAACGCGAGGCGAGCGCATGGAGAGCGGGTACGTGACGCGGCAAGCGGCACTCGATCGACTGACCAGAGGCCACGAAGAGAAGCGAACCACGCCCCGCGCCCAGGCCGATCTCAAGCGGGAGATCGGCCAGCAGCGCTTCGGGCACCACACCTCCACGCGGCCGACCCGGCAGCGTCACCATGCCCCGGGGAGCGCGCGCCCGGACACGCACGTACTCAACGGCCGGATCCTGACCCTCTCTCCGCATGGCACGGACCTTCGGTTTTACACACGGACAAGTGAAGCGGCCGAGGGCCGAGGCCGTTCGTCAGCGCGTCCGCAGGCAGCGGCCGAGGGATCAGGGGAGGCGGTGACGGCCGAGGGCCCGCACGACACTCCGGACGCGGTCATGGAACGGACCGGCCTTCCTTCATGCGCAGGATCAAGGTGATCGCGTCCTCCGAGCGGGTTCCGGGGGTCAGCACTTCCTGCAGGAGGAGGCCGCGAATCGCGGCAATGGTGGCGTCGGCCACATCGCGCGCTTCCTTCGCGCCGAGTCCCTCGCGTTCCGCGAGTGAGGCCAGCATCACGGTCAGGTCGCCGATCGAGTCCACGAACTCCCGGAAGTCCTCGGGCCCGTACGCGGCCAGTCCGACGACGTAGAAGAAGCCGCGGGCACGCGACAGCCGCTCCGGTCGGGTATAGGTGCGCCAGATCGCCACCACGAACTCGTCGAAGGTGCCCCGCTGGGCGGCCTCCAGGAGTGCCTCGTTGTCACGGGTCCGCTGCGCCGTGAGCAGGGCGGCCAGGACTCCCGAGAGGGACCCGAAGTGGTAGCGCAGCAGGGCGTGACTGGTCCCGATCCGGGCGGCGATCTCACGGAGGGACGTCTCCGGTGCGGGAAGGGCCTCACCGAAGGCGTCGAGAAGCCGCGCCAGGAGTCGCTCGCGCGCGCCGCCCCTGCGTTCCGAGGTTGACAACATCACTCCCACGGTTTATCCATTGGAAAAGAAGGATGCGGTTCGTGTTGCTTCACACATGGTCGCAGTCAGCTCGCAACGGCGAAGGATCGACCATGGGACCTGCTCATGTAGTCGGCGCGGCGGTCGTCGACGGCACGGGACGCGACCCCCGCAAGCTCGACATCAGTGTCGAGAAGGGCCGCATCACCCGACTCGGTGCCTCCAGCGCGCACGGCGAGCGTCTCGACGCCGGGGGGTTGACGATGACACCCGGCCTGATCGACGCTCACGTCCACCTGGGCCTGTCGAGTCCGATCCGGACGCACTTCTCGTTCGGGATGAGCGCTGCCGAGATCGCGGCGGACATCTTCGCCACGGCCGGCGCGGCGCTCGACGCCGGCTTCACCACCGTTCGCGACACCGGAGGGATCGACGGCGGTGTCGTCACCGCGATCGCGAGGGGCAAGGTCAGAGGGCCGCGTGTCCTGTCGTGTGGACCCGTTCAGTGCCAGATCGGCGGGCACGGCTACTACGGAGCCGAATGGGAACCCACCGAGCTGTGGAGCAGCCACCACATCCCGGGCCTGTGCGCCCTGTCCATGATGGCGGGCAACGCGGACGAGCTTCGGCACAACGTCCGGGAGGCATTCCGCCGCGGAGCCTCCTTCCTGAAGCTCTGCGTGACCGGCGGAGTGGTGGGCGCGCATGACCGTCTGACCGACACCCAGTTCACCGTCGAAGAGATCACTGTCGCCGTTCAGGAAGCTGCGGCACGGAACACCTATGTGACGGTTCACGCCCACAACAACGACGGCATACGCAATGCGGTCGAGGCCGGGGTGCGCTGCGTCGAGCACGGCACCAGCCTCGACGAGTCCACCGCGGCCCTGATGGCCGCTCGCGAGGTCGCCCTCGTGCCCACGTTCGCCGTCATCGAGCAACTGCTGCGCGACACCGCCGGGGCCGGCCTCGCCGAGTCGACCCGCGACCGGGTCGAGGGCGCACGCGAGCGGATGACGACGGCGCTCGCTGTCGCCAAGCACGCGGGAGTACGGGTGGGGCTGGGTTCCGATCTCATCGGTCCGGCCCAGGAACGTCGCGGCGAAGAACTCAGCCTGCGCGCGGCCCTCGAGACGCCGATGGAAGCGCTCGTGGCGGCGACCCGGACCAACGCCGGCATCCTCGGTCTGTCCGGCCGGGTGGGTGTCATCGCCCCCGGAGCGCAGGCAGACCTCGTTCTCTGGAACGGCGATCCGCTCGAAGACCCGGAACTGTTCTCCGACCCCACCAACGCCGTCCTCGTCATCCAGGCCGGCCAGATCGTGAAGGACCTCAGATGAGCACCATGTGGCAGGGATGCCTCGCCCACACCGACTACTTCGAGATGCGCTCCAGCGGCGGACACGACTACGGCGTCTGGGTCACCACACCACCGAACTACGACCGCGCCACGGCGCAAGCACCTGTCGTGTACGTCCTCGACGGCAACTGGACCGTGGGCATGACTGCCCCGCTCATCATCACGCAACTGGACCCCATGCAGTCGATCCAGCCCTACGTCCAAGTCACGGTGGGCTACGCGAGCGAGGAAGCGGAGCGCTGGGAACAACTGCGCAACCGCGACCTCGTGCCTCCGGGCGAACCCGTCGCGGAGGAGTACATCGATGCGGTGGAGACGGCGGTCGAAACAGGCACGATGACTCGCGGACAGGCGGACGCCTACCTCACCGAGCTGAGCGACAGCCGCGCGGACATGTTCCTGAACTTCCTCACCGACGACCTGCACCCGCGCATCGAGAGCGACTACGGCACAGCCCCGAGCGGCCACGGCCTCTTCGGCTACTCCTACGGCGGACTCTTCAGCCTCTACGCCTGGCTCACCAAGAGCACCTTCTTCGACAGCATCGGCGCAGGCAGCCCCGGCATCGTCACCGCAGACAGCCAGGTCTTCGCCCTTCTTCAGGCCATGGGCGACACCCTGCCCGCCACCAAGCTCCATGTGACCTTCAACGACCGGGAGATCCTCGGAGACATGGCGGTCTACCAGAACCTCGCGAAGAACGCGGCCACGTTCCTTCACCACCTCACCTCACGCAACGGAGCCGTCACCAGCGCACTCATGCACGAGACCCACGTGACCGGATTGCAGGCATCGTTCCTCAGCTACCTCAGGACCTGCCGCGCCCGGTAGACCTGGACACCGCGGCGCTGCCCGACCGCCGTCCTGGTCGGCGGTGCTCCTGACCCGCACCGCCGCCCCGATCGCCCGGCACCACCCGCCGAACCCGACCGGTAGGCGTGCCGGGCCCGAACCGGTCGAGCCGGGAAGCGCGGCCCCCGCAGGGAGGAACGGAACGGGGCACGCACATCGTCCACGAACCGACTGCCCGGCAGCGCGGGCACCATCGGCCGTCGTGTGCGTCAAGGGCACCGCCGAGGTCCGGACCGTGGTTCGTGCGTGCCTGGAGCAAGGCGCCCCGTTGGTCGCACGCGGCGCGGTATCCGGATTTCCGGGGGCGCCCATGCCGTCGAAGGAGGCGTGATCCTCGCGCTGGACGGCATGGATCGGGTGCTGGCAGTCATGGAACACCGCTTCACCAGCGAGGCCGAGTGGTGATCGCGTCTGCCTGCCGACGCCGACGGGCGTGACATCCTGCGGGCCATGGTGGCCGCCGCCATCTCGCCGAGCCCGGCCTCATCAGACTGTTCGTCCTTACCTCCGCCGAGGCTGCGGACCCCACCAGCGCCGCGCACACCCTCTTCGCCGAGCGTTACCAGCGCGCTGCCGACGAGTTGGCCCAGACTGCCCTTTCGGTGCGCTGCCCGCTGATCGGGGGAAACTCCGCGCGTCGCCGTGCCGGTTGTGCCACGGACTGTGATCTTTGGTCGGGTCCCCCGCTTCTGGTGGCTGCTCCGGCGGCGTGGTCGTGCCCTGACACCTCGCCGTCGCCCGTCCTGGATACGGGTCCGCGCTTGCGGGCTGCGGTGCCCTGTCCGCGATGCTGAAGGAGCTGTGATGCCCGACACCACCGACCGACGCGCCACCGTTGTGGTGGCAGACGCAGACCGCTGGTCGGCACAGGACTTGGCCGAACGGATCGAGCGCTATTTCGCCGGTGCCTACGAGGTGCTGAGCGCGGCTACACGCGCTGAAGCCGAGCGGGTACTGGAGGGCGCTGCGTCGGCTGGACGGCGTGTCGCGGCCGTGCTGGCGGCGGAGGACCTGTCCGACGGGTCGGGCTTGGACCTGCTGCGGGAGACCGGCGCGGTTCCGCCGGCCGGGCGCCTGCTGTTGTCCGACCGCGGCGCCCGGGCCGGTGGTGAGGGCCGGGACGGCATGAAGGTGCTGCATGCCCGTCCGGAAGAGGACGACCTGTGGCCGCAGCTGGAGCGGATGCTCTACGACACGGCCCCCGAGGGTCAGCAGACGGTACTGGTCGTAGGCGACCGCCGTGAGGCCGCTGTGTACCGCGTGGTCCGATTCCTGCTGCTCAACCACGTAACGTTCGCCGTCCAGGACGGCCCCCCGGGGCAAACGGGGGTCATCGTGAGGATCGACGGGCGACAGATGCGGAACCCGCCGCTGATCTCCCTGGCCGAGGCGCTGCACCTGACCAGGTACAGCGGCGGCACCGACTACGACGTGGTCGTGGTCGGCGGTGGGCCGGCGGGGCTGACCGCGGCGATCAACCACGCCGGCCTGTTCGGCCACAAGGTGCTGATCCTCGAGAACGAGGCGCCCGGCGGCGCGGCCGGCACCGCCGTCAACGTCATCGACAACCACTTCGGCTTCCCCGACGGCATCGCCGCCGGGGTGCTGGCCCAGCGAGGACTTCGCCAGGCGCTGAACATGAAAGTGGAGTGGCTCCCCGCCTGCCAGGCCGAGAGTCTGTCGACGCTGGAGAACCGCGAGGCCGGCGACGGGCAGCCCCCGCTCAGACGACTGAAGGTGGCGGAGCGTCACGATGACGGCCGGTCGGTGGAACTGAGCGCTGCTGCCGTGGTGCTGGCCTGCGGAGTGACCGCACGCCGCCAGGGCGGGAAGCACGAGCGCGACTACGAGAGTCGCGGCGTCTACTACATGGCCCTGCCCGCGGACGCCGGGCAGGTCTCCAAGGACGATTCGATCGTGGTCGTCGGTGCCGGCGACACCGCAGGTCGCGCCGCGCTCATGTTCGCGCAGAAGTCCACCAAGGTCACCCTGCTGGTCCGCGGCACCCTCAAAGACTCAACGATGCTGCAGCCACTGAAGGACCGAATCAAGAAATCCGGCATCGCGGTCCGCGAGAAGACCGAGATCGCCGAGTACGTGGGCGCGAAGGGGCGGCTCACCGACGTGCGGCTGCGGACGCCCAACAAGCCCCTGGAGACCCTGCCGGTGCGCGCGGTCTACGTGCTGATCGGCGCCGACCCGGACACCGAATGGCTGCAGAGGGCAAACGTCCAGTTGACCAAGGGGTACGTGGCCACGGGTACCGACGTCGGCCCGGAGGTGCCGTCGTACGCCACCAGCGTGCCGGGGGTCTTCGCCGTCGGAGACGTGCGGTACCGCGGGGTGCGTCGCATCGCCATGGCTGCGGGTGAAGGAGCGGCGGCCGCGCTGGCCGTCCACAACTACTTCCTCGGCCGTGCCCAACTACTGCAGATGGACGGCGACACGGCCAACGCGGCGCTGAGCGCCTACTACGCCTGACCAGGCCCGGGACTCCCGTCGGACGCGGCATGGCACGGCTGGAGTCCTGGCGGATCTTCCGCAGGTCACGCATCAGCCCCGAGCGTATGACCGTCAACGCCAAAGCCGCCCTCACCCTGGTGAGGTAACGCCGAAAAGGCGCACTGATTACGCCCGAACGGTGGATTCACCGACAAGATCCTCAGTGCGGCAGAGCGCAATGGCCGCCTCTATGCAAGCCTCGTACTGAGGCCCTTCCCTCGATCCCTCGCGGATCAGCGAGCGGCGTCAGATCTGTCAATCGCAAAGCGGAGGGTGATCCTCGTATGCGACGTACACGGACGTTCCGACGACGCGGCGAGTGGCCGCGGTTGGCGGCGGGACCCGCTGGGATCACGGGAAGCCCTCAGCGGTTCATCGGTGGGCGCCGCGATGCTCGCTTGCCTTAGTTCTCCAGCTTGAACCCAAAGCCCGAGCTGGTTCTCTTTGCTGGTGGCAGGGGCGGCCTTCGGCAGTCATTCGATCACCGTCCGTTATCGCGGCTGGTCAGATCTGTCATGGGCCTGTTCTGCCCATAACCGGGGTGAGGTCACCCCCAGACGCGACAAGGGGCATCAAAGATGTCTTACGACGATACGGACCAGGTGATCTTCCCGGCCGGTGCCGCGACGCAGACCAGTGCCGCAGAGGCTGCGCAAGGCGAGTGGGATGCCGTGGTCGTCGGTGGTGGCATGGCAGGTTGCATCATCGCCGAGCAGTTGGGCCAGGCAGGCTACAAGGTGGTGATTCTCGAAGCCGGCCCAGGTAAAGACATGGACCTCGCGGAGTACGAGTCGTACCTGTCGCGGTTCTACGGCGCAGTCGTCAAGGACAACCAGTCTCCCTACCCGTTCAACCCGAATGCCCGGATGCCCAGGAGCACCGATACCATGCCGGTGAATCCGGGAACACCCCGGGACGACTTCTACCTCGTGCAGGAGGGAAAGTACTGCACGGATACCACCTTCACCCGGGTCCTCGGCGGCACCTCCATGCATTGGGAGGGGAAAGCGCTGCGCATGCTTCCCGAGGACTTCGACCTGCGGACCAAGTACGGCCAGGGCCTGAACTGGCCGCTCAGCTATGACGACCTGGAGCCCTATTACCGCAAGGCCGAGGCCGAACTGGGCGTAGCCGCCGAAGTCGAGGACCAGGCGTACCTGGGCATGCATTTCCCGAAAGGATACGTGTTCCCGATGCACCGCATGCCGCTCTCCTATCTCGACCAGACGGTCGCCGGAGGCGTGGACGGCATGCGGGTCACCCTGGCGGACGACGAGTACACACTCCAGGTGCGGAGCTTTCCGCAGGCCCGTAACGGCGTGCCGAACGCCGCGTACGACGGCGGCAAGGGCTTCGTCCCGGTCGGCGCGGTCAGCACGAGCCAGGTGGAAGAGGGCGAGCGCTGTCAGGGCAACACCAACTGCGTCCCGATCTGCCCCGTGCAGGCCAAATACCACTCGGGAAAGACACTGGCCAAGGCGCTCGGCAGGGGCAACGTCAAGATCGTGACGCAAGCCGTCGCGTCCAAGGTCGAGATCGACGAGCATGACGAACACAAACGAGTGACCGGGATCACCGTCAAGAAGTACGAGTCGCTCCACTCCGAGAAGTACCAGACGTACACGGTGAAGGGCACCGTCTACATCCTCTGCGCGCACGCCATCGAGAACGCCCGGCTCATGCTGGCCTCCGACATGCAGCGGATGAGCCGCAGCAAGCTGATCGGCCGCAACCTGATGGACCACGCGTACCTGCTGACCTGGGGCCTGCTGCCCAAACCGGCCGACACGATGCGAGGCACGACCTGCACGGGCGGGATCACCGACCTGCGCGGCGGGCGATTCCGCCGAACCCAGGCCGGATTCGGCGTGGACATCCACAACGACGGCTGGGGGTGGGCGACCGGCTCGCCCTACACGGATCTGGTCGAACTCGTGGACAAGCGGGGCCTGCGCGGGCGGGAGTTGCGCAGGACGCTCGGGAACCAGATCTCCCGGCAGCTTCTGCTGGCTTTCATGATCGACCTGCTGCCCGACAGGAACAACACGGTCACCGTGGACGACCGGTACAAGGATGCCCTCGGCAACTTGAAGCCGGTCGTGTCGCTCAAGATCCCGCCCTACACCATGCGGGGCGCCGCGCTCGCCCGCAAGCTCGCGACCGACATCTTCGACAAGCTCGGCGCCGAGGACAGGACCACGTACGACAAGGACAGCTACAGCGCCGTCGAGCACGACGGCCAGTGGTACAACATCGTGGGCGGCAACCACCTGGCGGGCACTCACATCATGGGGACCGACCCGGCGAACTCCGTGGTCGACCACACCCAGCACTCGTGGGACCACGACAACCTCTACCTAGTCGGCCCCGGCAGCATGCCCTCGATCGGGACCTCCAACATCAGCCTGACCATGGCGGCGCTCGCCTTCCGCAGTGCGGCCCACATCGTCAAGCACCTGCGTGCCGCGAAAGCGCCGGCCACCGTCCGCAGCTAGACGGCTTACAGACCGGCGGGTTGAACGCAACACCGCCCACCGCCCGCGATTGGGGAACATGTCCGTTTCAGAATCAGAGCCCGCTCCGGACCCCAAGATCAAGACCATCGAGGAGCTGCACGACTACCTCTACAAGGGGCTCCAGCTGGAGCATGCGACGCTCCCGCCCTACCTGACCGCGCTCTACTCGCTGCATCCGGGGACAAACTCGGATGCCCGGCATGTCATCAGGGTCGTGGCCGTCGAGGAGATGCTGCACCTCACCCTGGTCGCCAACGTCCTGAACGCCGTGGGCGGGACGCCGGACCTCACCAAGCCGAACTTCGTGCCGAATTATCCGACGTACCTGCCGTGTGGTCCCACTTACTTCCAGGTCCATCTCCGGCCTTTCTCGCGCGAGGCTCTCGACACGTTCCTGAAGATCGAGAAGCCCCCAGAGGCAACTACCGAGGAAGACAGGTTCGTACCGGTGGACTGGACGGCTCTTGGACTGACGTCCGACGGCATGGCGCCGCCACCGGAGGAACTGGCGGAACTCAAGGAGTCCGGGTCAATCTTCGGCCTCGTCCCCGGAGAACCCACCAAGCGTTTCTCGAGCATCGGCGAGTTCTACGAGGAGATCATCCGGGGCATCAACCACCTGGAGGACCAGGCCCGTCAGGCAGGGAAGACGATTTTCACCGGCGACCGCGCCCGCCAGGTGACCCCCGAGTACTTCTACTCCGGCGGCGGCGACGTGATCGAGGTGGCCGGCCGCGACACCGCGGTCGCGGCGCTCAACCTCGTCGCAGAGCAGGGCGAAGGGCTGTACGGCGGCATCTACGACAGCCAGGGTGAACTCGCCCACTACTACAGGTTCCAGCAGCTGGAAAAGGGGTGCTACTACCAGAAGGGCGATGAGCCAGGCAAGCCTTCCGGCCCGACTCTGAACGTCGACTGGGATGCCGCCTATCCGGTGAAGCCGGATATCAAGCTGACGGACCTCACGAGAGACCCGGAAATCCTGGCGGCGGCCGAGGAATTCAACCGGTTCTACGCCACCTTCCTGACCAACATCAACCTGGCCTACAACGGTCAGCCTGACCTTCTGCTCAAGGCGGTCTGGGAGATGTTCCGCATGCGCGACAGCATGAACCGCCTCGTCCGCAACCCGCTCACAGGCCATCCAGGGGCGAACGCCGGCCCGACATTCGAGATCTAAGACCGTCGACGGAGGCGGGATCATGACGCAAAGCACGGACGCAGGAAAACAGCTGCGCGATTTCGTGAAGTTCTCTGCCACTGTGACCGGGTTCAGCGAGTTCGACCTCTGGGGAACCGGCCAGGCGGAGGGGTACTACAAGACGGTCCTGAATCAAGAAGGGCCGGACGCGCTTCAGAAGGCGATGGCTTCCCATCCCCATACTGTCCCCGCCGATCCAGTCGTGAACAGCATCATCAAGCTCTGGTACGTCGGCGTCTGGTACGGCCCGGAACTGGTGGGACGCGTGGACGTGGCGGCCTGGACGGCGCCCGGGCGGAGCGGAGCGAAGCCCGCCGTCCCGGATTACAGCCGACCCGAGGGAACCCGCTCCTTGGCCGTGTCCGGACAGCACCAGGCCGGGGAGGATCCCGCGCACGGCGGACAGGAGCGCAAACCCCTGTTCGTCGTCTCCCCCGACGCCTACACCGAGGGCCTGTTGTGGCGGGCGATCGGCGCCCACCCGTCCGGCGCCAAGGCCCCGGGCTACGGATCATGGGCCAATCCGCCCGTATTCGAGGACTGACAAGAGGAGGAACTGTCATGACCAGCACGGTCCCGAACCTGGGTCCCGACAAGGTATCGCTCGGAGTGACGCCGACACTGTGGTGGAACGACGACTTTCCGCTTTACGCCCGAAGGTGATCTCGCTGGCACACAGAACCATGCCTCCGTCGGCACAGACCTCGTGCTCGCTTCGCCGCGGCACCAGCCGAAGCACACCCGTCCGTGTCGACCAGGAAGGTGAACAGTTCCGTCCGTTCCACCACCAATCGCCCAGCAATCCAGCCACCAAGCTGATCTGGCACCCGCCACTGCCAGACCAGACCACTGCCTTCGGCTCGACCGGGCCGACGTATCGGTAACGCGGCCCCGCCCACTCATTTGAACAGACCTAGATGTGTTGTCCCGGGACGTTGGTGACACGCGTGCTGGCCTGACGGATGAGTCGGGGGCGTTGATCGCTCCGGTACTGGCTCCGGACCGGATGAGCCGGCCTGTGCGGGATCAGCGCCAGGTGGTGAACGGGATCTTGTGGAAGCTGTCCACCGGGGCTGCCTGGCGTCATTTGTGGTCCCGCGACGCGGGCTGGGCGTTACGCGCTCTTCGGACTCTGGCGCACGGCGCTGCGCCCGGCCTCAGGGACGGGGCGCTCGCCGCGAGCCATCGCGGTGAACGCGGTGCCCGGGCGGAACACGATCCGCCTGCCTGCGGGGACCAAAACTCGTTCACCGGTCTGCGGATTGCGTGCCCGGCGCGCGGGGGTGTGGACCGCCTGGAGCCTGCCGAACTCGGTCACGGAGACGGCGTCGCCGTCCAGGACGCGCCGGACCAGAGTGTCCAGCACCACTTCCAGGGCTTCGGCGGCAGCCGACTCCGTACCGGCAAAGCCGTTGATCACCTCTTCGGCCGGACATAGGTTCCGTCGTATGACGAATCTCCGGATCGGTGTGATGTACGACCGCGACTGGGTGCCCGAGGAGTTGCCCGCCTTCGCGCGGCGGGCCGAGGCGCTCGGCGCGGACGACCTGTGGGTGGTGGAGGACCTGCGCTGGAACGGCGGGGTGTCGGCGGCGGCCGTGGCGCTGGGCGCGACCAAGCGGCTGCGGGTGGGCATCGGGATCGCCCCCGCGCCGTTGCGCAGCCCGGCCCTGCTGGCGATGGAACTGGCCACGCTGGCGAGGGTGTTCCCCGGCCGCCTGGTGGCCGGGATCGGCCATGGCGTACGGGAGTGGATGGAGCAGGTCGGGGTGGCGCCGCGCTCTCCGCTGGCCCTGCTGGAGGAGACGATCACCGCTGTGCGGGCGCTGCTGCACGGGGAACGGGTCACGGTGGACGGACGGGAGGTGCGGATCGACGGCATCGAGCTGGTGCATCCGCCCGCCGAGCCGCCGCCGCTGGTGGCGGGGGTGGTACGGCCGCGCTCGCTGGAGCTGTCCGGGCGGGTCGCGGACGGCACGCTGATCGCCGAGGGCCACGGCCCGCGGGACCTGGTGCACATCCGGGCGCTGCTGGCCAAGGGCGGCGCGTGTGACGGCCACACGCTGAACGTGTTCGCGTTCGCCTGCGTCGGCGACGACCCCGAGGAGGTCGCGCGGACCCTGCACCCGCACACCGAGGGGCACGGCGCCTGGCTGGGCCGCCCGCAGGAGGAGGTCTTCACCGTCTCCGGCGACGCCGCCGGGGCCGCGGCACGGATCGACGCGCTGCGGGAGTCGGGCGCCGACACCGTCGTCCTCCGGTTCGTCGGCGCTGAGCCGCTGCGGCAGATGGAAGCGGTCCTGGAGGCCGCCCGGCGCTGACCCGCCATGCGTCGACACGCAGGTCAGCGGGCTCTTCTCGCTCCGAACCGGCTTCGCCTTGGACGACCCGGCCCTAGTGATCTGAGTCGGAGATTCGTCGGCAGTAGGCGGCGACTTTGTCTCACCCTCATTGCTGTCGTATGGGCTTTATGGGAAGTATGCGGTTTTTCTATACGGAAGAGGCACGTGCGTGAGCAGGGTGACCAAATGCGCCATGCCGCCGTCGCAACGTTGGCAAGGGCACTGCGGCAACGGGAGGACTTCTTCACAGAATGGCACGATGGCACGCAGGACCGGGAAGCCCTCACCCGCTGGGGCGGGCACTCCGAGCGGCACTGACCGCTGGCGAGGCGACCGGTCAAGCAGGAGGAGCGAGTAGTGAATACTTCATCGCTGATCGGTGGGCGTTACAGGCGAAGGGGTGGGCCCACCAGTGGCGCCATGGGAGGTGTGTGGATTGCTGAGGACACGAAGCTGGACCGCATCGTGGCCATGAAGTTCCTCGCTCACCGCCGTCTCATACAACAGGGCGCCCCCACGGATTTTGCCGAGTCGACCGCGAGAATGTTCCAGCGGGAAGCCCGTGCCATGGCTCGGATAAATAGTTCACGCGTCGCCCACCTCTACGACAGCGACGAAAAACACGAGGGCGACGTCTACATCGTCATGGAGTATGTCGAGGGAGAATCGCTCGCCGAGCACCTCAGGACCGGGCCTAAGCTTCCGCTCGAGCGCACCGTGCGCTGGACACGCCAGATCTGCGAAGGCCTCGGCGCCAGTTCGACAGCCTCGTCCGGATTCTCTTGGCGAAGGACCCAGCCGACTGTCCCAAGAACGCCCGCGCGGCTGAAGGTGCAGTAATCGAACTGTCGCATCTTTTGGACGCAACAGACGACACCGTCGAACGCTGCGAAGTACCCGACACGCCCGGCAGTAGCACCAGCCTCTCCCAGCACATCGAGGCACTGGACTTGCATATCTTCGAACTGGAAATCCTTCACGACCGTGGCGATCAACCTCTGATCGAAGGGCGCACCGAACACGCCGAACTCACCGGCCAGTCAGGTGACACCCGCGGAGCAGCCGCTCTGTACGACCGACTCGCCCGTGACTGCCAGGAGTTGTTCGGCCCCTACGATGTTCGTACGCTAGACGCTTTCGAAGGTCTCGCCCGGTGGAACGGCGCAGTGCGAGCGAACTGAAGAGCAGGATGTGGATCTTGGCGCCGGGTTCGCCCCGGTCGAGCGAATTCGACCATACGAGGCCCTCCCTTCGCCTCCCCCGTGACACAGTCGACCAGAGCAGCGGACCAGTCGAGGCGCAATATCCCCTGCCCGGGCTCCATGCGCGCCGCGCCGGGGGACAGAGGAACTTCGCTCTGGAATCCGCCACCGACGAGGTGGTGCATGCCATCGGCATGCACCCGCTGAATTCCGTCTGCGTAGCCCGCAGGTCTGCCTCCAGACACCCCTGCACACGCGAGAGCGGCAGGCAGTCCGAGACGCTGCCACGACAGCGGATGGACTTCCTGCTGCTGGCGCCGGATTACTCCCGCATCGTCCTTCGGTCGACCGGGTTCAACACTGCGGCCGGCCGAACCAGCCCGACGAGAAGGGGTGGGTCACGCAAACCGTGGTGCCGCGCATGTAGGGGGAGACGGTCGCCAAGAACCGCCGACTCAGGCTCGGCGGGTACGGGGACTTCTTCATCACCCTCCTTACACGACACCAGAAGGCGACACTGTGACACGGGGACCTGCCCTGGCCCGACAGGTAGCAGCGCTGCCAAGACCCCGGTGGGTTTCGCAGGCGTGGTACAGCACTGGGTGGGATCACCAAGGGCAAGGTGCGAAGGTAGGGGTGTTTTGTGACGGTGGAGTTGAACCGGGTCGGGCAGACGGGGTTCGGCAGGATGGTCGCAGCGCTGGTGCACCGCTTGTACGACGTGTCCGCGTGCGGAGGTGGTTCACGGGTGCGGCGGGGACCAAGCCATCGGCATCAAGGCCACGCACGGGCCCGGGTGCGGATCTTCTTCCAGTGAAGTACCACCTGAACGGTTCCCCGACCACGGCGCACACGCACGTCAAGCATGCTTGGACAGTCCACCAGGGGTCATCTGCTCAACCAGCGACCTGCTGGCCAAGGCCCACAAGACACCAACATCCGGCAAGGCCGTTTCGGGACCTGGGCGCGCCGATGCTGTTCTCGCGCGTGACCTTCGCTGCCGCAAGGCCGATACTGCCGACAGCAGGGATCCCGACCACGCCGCACCCGACCGTCCGACGGACCTGACGAGCCGTCAGCGAAGTCAGCAGTGAGTCAGCATCAGTACCGCCAGAACCCGCTCCAAGCCGTCACGGAGCACCAAGATCGAAACCCGCTCCCACCCACTCTGACCAGCACAGACGCAGGTCACTGACTGACCTGCTAGCCATTCCAGGAGGTACCCGTGAAGATGCTGATCAACGTCCCGGAGACCGTCGTGGCGGACGCGCTGCGGGGGATGGCCGCCGCTCATCCCGAGCTGACCGTGGACGTCGAGAACCGGGTGATCATACGGCGGGACGCCCCCGTGCCCGGGAAGGTCGCCCTGGTGTCCGGGGGCGGTTCGGGGCACGAGCCGCTGCACGGGGGGTTCGTGGGGCCGGGGATGCTCGCGGCGGCCTGCCCGGGGGAGGTGTTCACCTCGCCCGTGCCGGACCAGATGGTGCGGGCGGCGGCGGCCGTGGACAGCGGGGCGGGCGTGCTGTTCGTGGTGAAGAACTACACCGGCGACGTGCTCAACTTCGACATGGCCGCCGAGCTGGCCGAGGACGAGGGCATCCAGGTCGCCAAGGTGCTGGTCGAGGACGACGTGGCGGTGACGGACAGCCTGTACACGGCCGGGCGGCGCGGGACGGGCGGCACGCTCTTCGTGGAGAAGATCGCGGGCGCCGCGGCGGAGGAGGGGCAGCCGCTGGAGCGGGTGGAGGCGATCGCGCGGCAGGTCGCCGGGGCGTCCCGCAGTTTCGGTGTCGCGCTGGGCGCCTGCACCACCCCGGCCAAGGGCAGCCCGACCTTCGACCTCCCGGCCGGTGAGCTGGAGCTGGGCGTCGGCATCCACGGCGAGCCCGGCCGGGAGCGGCGGCCGATGATGACCTCCGGGGAGATCGCCGAGGCCGCCGTCGACGCGGTCCTGACCGACCTGGAGCCCCGCAACCCGGTCCTGGTGCTGGTCAACGGCATGGGCGCGACCCCGCTGCTGGAGCTGTACGGCTTCAACGGCGAGGTGCAGCGGGTGCTCGCCGAGCGGGGCGTGGCGGTCGCCCGGGTCCTCGTCGGCAACTACGTCACCTCCCTCGACATGGCGGGCGCCTCGGTGACCCTGTGCCAGGTCGACGAGGAACTGCTGCGGCTGTGGGACGCCCCGGTGCGCACGCCCGCGCTGAGGTGGGGCATGTGACGGACCGGCCGGCCACCCGTCCCGTACCTTCCAGGCAAGGAGGCGATGTGCTCGACGCCGATTTCTTCCGCCGCTGGATGACCGCGGCGGCCGCGTCGGTCGACCGTGCGGCCGACCGGCTCACCGAACTGGACTCGCCGATCGGCGACGCCGACCACGGCAGCAACCTCCGGCGCGGTTTCACGGCCGTGCGGGCCGCGCTGGAGGAGGAGAGCCCGGACACTCCCGGCGCGGTGCTGACGCTCGCCGGGCGCCGGCTGGTCTCGACCGTGGGCGGTGCCTCCGGACCGCTGTACGGGATGCTGCTGCGCCGGACGGGTAAGGCCCTCGGGGACGCCGCGGAGGTGAGCGAGGAGCAGTTCGCCGGCGCGCTGCGCGTCGGGGTGGACGCGGTCCGGGCGCTGGGCGGTGCGGCGCCGGGCGACAAGACCATGATCGACGCGCTGGCGCCGGCGGTGGACGCGCTCGGCGACTCCTTCGCCGCCGCCCGGTCCGCCGCCCTCGCGGGTGCCGAGGCGACGACGCCGCTGCGGGCCCGCAAGGGACGGGCCAGCTACCTCGGGGAGCGCAGCGTGGGTCATCAGGACCCCGGTGCCGCCTCCGCCGCCCTGCTGGTGGCCGCGCTCGCGGAGGTGGCCGGTGAGTGAGGGCGGGCAGGTCGGCATCGTCCTGGTGTCGCACAGTGCGGAGGTGGCCGCTTCGGTGGCCGCCCTGGCGAAGGCCCTGGCGGGCGGCGGCGCCGCGGTACCGGTCGCGGTGGCCGGCGGCACGGAGGACGGCGGGTTCGGCACCAGCGCGGGGCTGGTCGCGGGGGCCGCGGCGGCCGTGGACCGGGGCGCCGGTGTGGCGGTCCTCGCCGACCTCGGCAGCGCGGTGCTGACGGTCCGGGCGCTGCTCGCCGAGGGGGACGAACTCCCGCCCGGCACGCGCCTGGTGGACGCCCCGTTCGTGGAGGGGGCGGTGGCCGCGGTCGTCACGGCGGCGGCCGGGGCCGACCTGGCGGCCGTGGAGGCGGCGGCCGGCGAGGCGTACACCTACCGGAAAGTTTGAGGCGCCGGGGCTCGGCGCCTTCTCCCCCGGGTTCTCAGCCGAGCCCCGCCGCCGCGACCGTCAGGGCCTCGCGCAGCGCTGTGGCCAGCCGGGCCCGTGCCGTCGCCGGGTCGGCGGGGGCCCCGGGGTCCGCGCCGGCGGTGTACCAGGCGTGGTGTTCGACCGCCGCGCGCAGCGCCGCGTTGAACATCGCCGCCTGGACGGCCGGCCGCAGGTCGTCGGGGGGCAGCCCGGCCCGGTCGGCGAGGGCGCGGGCGAAGGCCGGTTCCGCCTCGTCGTGCATCCGGAGCCAGACGGCGCGCAGTCCGGGTTCGGTACGGGTGAGCCGTACCAGCGCGCCCACGTCGGCGCCGTCCGGTCCGGCGAGGAGCCGGTCGCCGGTGGCGGGGTCCTCGTCGAAGTCGAGGGCCTCCGTCAGGGGCCGGCCGGGGGGCCAGCGACGCAGCGCGGCGGCGAGCAGTTCGATGCCGGCCGTGAGCAGCGGCCGTACGCAGCTCTCCTTGCTCGGGAAGTAGCGCCACACGGTGCGCGCGGAGACGCCGGCCGCCTCCCCGATCTGCTCGCCGGTGGTCGCGGCGACGCCCTGGGTGACGAAGAGGCCCACCGCGGCGCGGGCGATCTCCAGACGGATCTCGGCCTTGCGCTCCTCGGTCAGGGGTGGTCGTCCCGTCCGTCCGCGGCCTGCGGTCATGTGTTCCTCCGGCGCCGGTGATCACTGCACGGGGATTCTCCCCCACGACTTTCTGTCATCCAGTGACACAAAGTTGTAGAGTGCGGGTGGGGGGCGGTCCGACGCCCCCTGTTCATCACGCGCGGAGGAGCACCACATGGCCGGCGGACGCGGTGTCGTCGTCACGGGAGCGGGATCGGGTATCGGACGGGCGGCGGCGCTGGCCTTCGCGGCGGGCGGGGACCGGGTGGTGGTGGCCGACATCGACGCCGCGCGCGCCGAGGCCGTCGTGCGGGAGATCGAGCAGGCCGGCGGCACGGCGGTGGCCGCCGCCGGCGACCTGGGCGACCAGGCGGTCGTGGACCGGGTCGTGGCGACGGCGGTGGAACGGTTCGGCGGAGTGGACGTCCTGGTGAACAACGCCGGGATCATGGACCGCATGTCGGCGCTGGCCGACGTGAGCGACGCCGAGTGGGAGCGGGTGATCCGGGTCAACCTCACCGCGCCGTTCCTGCTGAGCCGCGCCGTGCTCCCGCACATGCTGGCCGCGGGCAGGGGCGCCATCGTGAACACCGCCTCCGAGGCCGCCCTGCGCGGCAGCGCCGCGGGCGCCGCCTACACCGCGTCCAAGCACGGCGTGGTGGGGCTGACCAAGTCCCTCGCGGTGATGTACCGGGGGCAGGGCATCCGGGCCAACGCCATCTGCCCGGGCGGCACGGCGACCGCCATCGCGGTCGACGCCGACCAGGGCGCGCGCGGTCCGGCGACGGTCGGCGCGCACCACGTCAACATGGGCCGGCTGTCGCGGCCCGAGGAACAGGCCGCGGCCATCGTTTTCCTCGCCTCGGACGCGGCGAGCAACATCAACGGGGCGATCCTGCCCGTGGACGACGGCTGGTCGGCCGTCTGACCGGCCGTCAGGGACCGGGCGTGCGCAGGAAGTCGCGGGCCAGCCGCTCCCCGGCCCGCTCGGCGGCCCGGCGGTCCTCCACGGGGTCCACCCGGCCGCCGTCGAACACGATGTACGTGACGCCGGAGGGCACACCGCCGCCGCGCGGGTCGGGCCGGATGCCGAGTTCCTCCGCCAAGGCGTAGGACCCCTCGCCGATGACACCGCGCGGGCCGATGTCGCCGACCACCGCGTACCGCACCCGGTCCCGGTGGATCACGGCCGCCACCGACCCGCCGGTGACGCCGTCCGCGCGGTGGTCCCAGGCGGGGCCCGGCGAGGGCACGACGATGTACGGCAGCCGGGCGGCGTCCAGTGGCCGCCCGTCGGACTGCGCGAAGGCCGTGGACGCGGTGAAGACCGGATCCGTGCGGCGGTTGCAGCGGGGTCCGGGCCGGCCGTCGCAGTCGATGTCCAGGTCGGCCTTCCAGAAGACGGCGCCGGGCGTCCGGCACACCGGCACGTCGGCCGGCTTCCCGGCGTCGCCGCGGTGCCGGGCGGACGAGACCGGGTCGCAGTCGCGCACCCTGGCCAGCAGACCCTCGGCGGTGACGGCGTCGTCGCCGGGTTTCTCCCGGACCTCCGCGAAGGCGGTCCGCGCCTGCGACCCGGCACCCGGTCCGGGCGGCGGCGGGGCGGCGGGCGGGGCGGCCGGGGCGAGCAGGGCGGCGCTCGCCGCGACGAGCGTGAGCGACTGGACACGCACCATGGGGCTCTCCAGGGGACCTCGGCGGAACCTGACGGACACTCAGGCCAATCTGGGACCCGGCCCGCCGGACGGCCACCGGAGGAGGGCCGGACGGCGCACGCCCGGCCCGGGCGAAGAGACGGGCGGCCCGAGCCTCGACCGGCTCGGGCCGCCCGTGCCGGCGCGGCACAGCGACGACAGCATTGCGCGCCACCGGCCTAACTCTCCCGGTCGACCGGGGAGTTGGGCCGTCACGCACCTCAGCATACGTAACTCTTCCGGGTGAGTGCGCCCTCCGCCCTCTTGATGTGATCGCGTCAGCCGGTCCATATTGGTCCGGACCATTGCCGTCAGGCCGTCCGGGAGGCAGCGCCGTGCCAGACGTATCCGCTCCCGCCGTTTCCCCGCCTCCGCCCCCGCGCCGCCGTCTGCGCCGCGCCGCGCTGCTCTGCGCCGGCTCCGCGCTGGCCGCCTCCTGCGGCTGGGGGTCCGCCGCGGCTGGCGGGGGCGAGGCCCCGCCGGGGGCGCCGACCGGGGTCACCGCCGAGGCCGGCACCGCGACCAGCGTGCACGTGATGTGGAACACGGTCGCCGGGGCCGAGGCGTACGAGGTGTACCGGGGGCGGACGAAGGTGCGGGAGGTGTCCGGCGCCGAGCGCATGGTGGACGTCCCCCGGCTGCGTCCGTCGACCGCGTACGCCTTCACCGTGCGCGCCCGCGACGAGGACGGCCGGACCGGGCCGCCCAGCCGCGAGGCGCGGGCGACCACCCCGGCCGCGGCGGCCGAGGACCGCACCCCGCCCGCACCGCCCTCCGGCGTCCGGGGACGGGCCGCCGGCAGCCGCGCGGTCCAGCTCTCCTGGTCGGCGGGGCCGGCGGTGACGGACGGCACCGAGGTGGTCTCCTACGACATCGAGCAGGGCGGCACGAAGATCCACAGCGTGGGCGGGAACCAGACGGCGGCCGTGGTGACGGGACTGCGGCCCGGCCAGGACTACGCGTTCACGGTCCGGGCCCGGGACGCGGCCGGCAACGTCTCCCCCGCCGGCCGGGCCGTCCGGATCACCACACCGGGCGCCGACGACGGCCGGGCCGCCGCCCCCACCGGGCTGCGCGCGGGCACCCACCGCGCCGACGGGGCGTACCACATCGACCTCAGCTGGGTCCCGCCGGTCACCGACGGCGTGATCACCGAGTACCAGGTGCAGCTCGACGGCAGCCCGGCCACCGCCCTGGTCTTCGGCGGTGACGCCCCGCGCGACCGGGCCGAGCACACCTTCTACGCGGGCCGCGAGGCCGGGGTCACGCACCGGGTGCGGGTGCGGGCCAGACTGCCCGACGGCACCTGGGGCGGCTGGTCGGCCGAGCGGACGGTGACGACCGGGGAGTGAGGGTCCGCGCGGGCGGCACACCGCCGGTCACCTGCCCGGCCGCGCCCCGCGTGCGGGCCGGTCCGGCGCCCTGTTGGCTGCCCGTGAGGCGGCACGGGCCTTTCCTGATTCGGCGGCGCAAGGGATGTGCCACCGGCCGTGCTGCCGAAAGGGCAGTCACATGCGCATCTCTCAGCCGCTTCTCCGCTCCGGCCCGATCGTGGCAGCCGCCGCGCTGCCCCTCGCCCTGACCGCCGGCCCGGCCGCCGCCGGCCCCGGGATCTCGGTGAGCACCACCGGGTCCACCGTCTCGGTGACCACCGCCGCCTGCGCCCAGATCAACGGCGCCTGGGGCACGGCCTCCCTGCTCACCAGCGGCCAGGCGTCCTTCGCCCAGGGCCGCCAGGTGGCCCTCTCCGGTACGAGCACGAGCCAGACGGCCGCGTGGTCCGGCGTCAGCCCCGGCACCTACACCGTCGTCGTCATGTGCTCGAACAACAGCACCGCCGGCACCCAGACCGTGATCGTCTCCCGGTCCGCGGCCCCCACGCCGACGAACCGGCCGACCATCTCCGCGACGGCCTCGCCGTCCCGCGGGGTCATGGGCGGCGTCGGCGGAGCGGTCAGGGACTACGGCACGGCCACCCTGGTGGCGGGCGGCGCGCTGGTGGGGTCCGGGGTCATCGCGACGGCCTGGTTCCTGCGCCGCCGCTCCAAGCCGTACCGGTTCTGATCAGGCGGCCGGGTCCGGCAGCTCGGGGAAATCGGCCAGGGCGTGCCGCAGCCACTCGGTCCAGAAGGTCTCCAGGTCGATGCCGGCCCGCAGCACCAGGTGCCGCAGCCGGTCCTCGGCGCCGTCCCGGCCGGGCGGGAAGTCGCGCCGCTCGATCTCCCGGTACTCGGCCAACTGGGCTTCGTGCAGCTCCAGATGGCGGCGCAGGTCGGCCTCGATCCCCTCGGTGCCGACCACGGCGGCGGCCCGCAGCCGCAGCAGCATCGTGTCCCGCATCGGCCGGGGGTCCTGCGCGGCGGCGGTCCAGCGGGCCAGTTCGGCGCGGCCGGCGGGCAGGACCTCGTACGCCTTCTTCTGGCCGCGGGCGGGCTGTCCGGCGGGCAGTGCCCGGATCAGTCCCGCCTCCTCCAGCTTGCCCAGCTCCCGGTAGATCTGCTGGTGCGTCGCCGACCAGAAGTAGCCGATCGACCGGTCGAAGCGGCGGGTCAGCTCCAGTCCCGACGACGGCTTCTCGAGCAGGGCGGTGAGGATCGCGTGCGGGAGTGACATGGGCCCATCCTAGGGACGGCGGCCGGACGCCCTACAGCCTCGCCGCCAGCTCGGTGCCCTGGGCGATGGCGCGCTTGGCGTCGAGTTCGGCGGCCTCGTCGGCGCCGCCGATGAGGTGGGCGGGGCGGCCGGCGGCGATCAGCTCGTCGTAGACATCCCGGCGGGGCTCCTGGCCGGTGCACAGGACGACGGTGTCGACCTCCAGGACGGTGCGCTCGCCGCCGACGGTGAGGTGCAGCCCGGCGTCGTCGATCCGGTCGTAGCGCGCTCCCGGGACCATGGTGACGCCGCGGTGCTTCAGCTCGGCGCGGTGGATCCAGCCGGTGGTCTTCCCGAGCCCGGCGCCCACCTTGGTGGTGCGGCGCTGGAGCAGGTGGACGGTGCGGGGCGGAGCCGGGCGCTCGGGGGCGGTGAGGCCGCCGGCGGCTTGGTAGGCGGTGTCGACGCCCCAGTGCCGGAAGTACGTCTCCGGGTCCTCGTGCGCCTTGTCGCCTGCGTCGGTGAGGAAGGCGGCGACGTCGAAGCCGATGCCGCCGGCGCCGAGGATCGCGACGCGGTCGCCGACGGGGGCGCCGCCGTACAGGACGTCCAGGTAGCCGACGACGCTCGGGTGGCCGGTACCGGGGAGGTCGGGGACGCGCGGGGTGACGCCGGTGGCGACCACCGTCTCGTCGTAGCCGTCGAGGTCGGCGGCGGTGACGAGGGTGTTCAGGCGGACGTCCACGCCCTCGTCGGCGAGGCGGGTGCGGAAGTAGCGCACCGTCTCGTCGAACTCCTGCTTGCCGGGGACCCGCCGGGCGACGTTGAGCTGGCCGCCGATCTCGGGGGCGGCGTCGAACAGGGTGACGTGGTGGCCGCGTTCGGCGGCGCTCACCGCGCAGGCGAGGCCGGCCGGTCCGGCGCCGACGACGGCGACCCGCTTGACGCGCCGGGTCGGGGCGAGGACGAGTTCCGTCTCGTGGCAGGCGCGCGGGTTGACCAGGCAGGAGGTGATCCGGCCGCTGAAGGTGTGGTCGAGGCAGGCCTGGTTGCAGCCGACGCAGGTGTTGATCGCCTCGGGGCGGCCGGCCGCGGCCTTGGCGACGAAGTCGGGGTCCGCGAGCATCGGGCGGGCCATCGACACCATGTCGGCGGTGCCCTCGGCGAGGAGCCGTTCGGCCAGGTCGGGGGTGTTGACGCGGTTGGTGGTGACCAGCGGCACGGACACCTCGCCCATCAGCCGCCTCGTCACCCAGGTGTAGGCGCCGCGCGGCACCGAGGTGGCGATGGTGGGGACGCGGGCCTCGTGCCAGCCGATGCCGGTGTTGATGATCGTGGCGCCGGCGGCCTCGACCGCCCGGGCGAGGGTGATCACCTCGTCCAGGGTGGAGCCGTCGGGTACCAGGTCCAGCATGGAGAGGCGGTAGATCACGATGAAGTCCGCGCCGACGGCCTCGCGCACCCGGCGGACGATCTCCACGGGGAAGCGCATCCGGTTCTCGTAGGGGCCGCCCCAGCGGTCGGTGCGGTGGTTGGTGCGCGTGACGATGAACTCGTTGATCAGATAACCCTCGGAGCCCATGATCTCGACGCCGTCGTACCCGGCGGCGCGGGCGAGGCGGGCGGTGCGGACGTAGTCGTCGATGGTCCGCTCGACCTCCGCGTCGGTCAGCTCGCGGGGGACGTGGGCGCTGATCGGGGCCTGGAGGGGGCTGGGCGCGACCAGGTCGCGGTGGTAGGCGTACCGGCCGAAGTGCAGGATCTGCAGGGCGATCCGGCCGCCCTCGCGGTGCACGGCGTCGGTGACGGTCCGGTGCCGTTCGGCCTCGGCCTCGGTGGTGAGCTTGGCGCCGCCCTCGTACGGGCGGCCCTCGTCGTTGGGGGCGATGCCGCCGGTGACGATCAGGCCCACTCCGCCGCGGGCGCGGGCCGCGTAGAAGGCGGCCATCCGCTCGAAGCCGCGCTCGGCCTCCTCGAGGCCGACGTGCATGGACCCCATGAGGACGCGGTTGGGCAGCGTGGTGAAACCCAGGTCGAGCGGGCTCAGCAGATGGGGGTAACGGCTCATGGGCCCTCCGTGCGCGGTGACGTGCCTCTGTTGTAGAGGACGCCCGCCCCTTTTTGCAACTAGTTGCATAAAGCGGGGGCGGGCGTGGAGGGCCGGACCGGTGTCAGCGGTTGCCGAGGCGGACGTGCAGTTCCCGCTCCTGGTCCCCCGAGGCCGTGCTGAGGTCCCGCACGGCGAACAGGGAGTCGAGGGTGGTGCGGAACCGGTCGATCGCCCAGTAGCCGCCCTGCACGTCGGCGTCGACGGGGGCGCCCAGCCGGGACGGGCGGTGGGTGCCGTGCCGGTCGTCGGAGACCTCGAAGGTCCCGAGCCACACGGTGGGCCGCACCTCGTGGCAGTCCCGGGGGACGTCGTCCGCGCACCGGTCGGACGTGAAGCACGCGCACAGGGTGTCGAAGACGGTCCGGGCGTCTTCCTTGCTGCATCCGCTCAGCTCCACCGAGACGGATTCCGGGTGGGTTCGCTCGGCGTCCATGGTGATCGCTCCTCTCGGGCCGTGCCGCGGCCCGCGGGCGCTCCGCGGAACCGCGCCCCCCTCACCCACCAAGAAAAGCACCACCCCGGGCGGAGCACTACCGCGCGCCGCCCGGGGTGGCGCGCGGCGGCTCAGCCGCGGGTGAAGCGGTACGTCTTGCTGTCGGTCAGCACGCAGAAACCCGGCGAGACGACGATGACGCGCAGGGTGCCGGTGCGCCGGTCGTAGTCGATGCCCTCGGCCTCGAAGCTGCCCGAGCAGCCGCTGCGCAGGGGGAGCTGGCGCAGGGCGGTGACCCGGCCGGTGACGTCGGCGGCGCCGGTCGGGGCGGCGGAGAGGTCGACCTGGAGGAGCGGCTTGGTGACGCCGAAGAGGGTGCCCGCGGGGTCGTCGGAGGAGCACAGCAGCCGGGTCGCGGTGACGAAGTCGCAGCCCTGGACGTCGCGGACGGGGCGGTCCAGGCGGACGGTGGCGGCCTGGGGGAGGTCGGCGGAGGGCGAGGTGGCGGGATTGACGCCGGGGGTGGGAAAGACCAGCAGGCGGTCCATCGTGCCCCACTCGCCCGACAGCATCCACTGGCCGTCCGGGGAGACGGCCGCCCAGGAGTTGTTCAGCGCCTCGCCCGCGCCCAGCGTGTGGACGTACTCCGACCACGTGCCGTCCGGCGCCTGCACGCGGTACATCTTCGCGCCGCCGTCGTCACGCTGGTACGGCTCGATGTAGTGGCCGTCGTAGGAGGCGTCGGGGTCGCCGACGTGGTTCCAGCCCCGGGTGGACAGGGGTAGCGGGACGGTGCCGATGCCGGTGTAGCGGTTGGGGCTGTTCGCAGGGACCTCGACGGAGGCCAGCCCCTGGCTCTCGGTGAGCGGGTCGGCCCGGTCGGAGCCCGCCTCGGTCCAGGTGTCGGCGGTGGCGGCGGCCGTCGCGGACGGGGCGGCGGCGAGGGCGGCGGCCGCCGCGAGGGCGAGGGCGGCGACCCCGGAGAGGTACGTCCGACAACGTTGCCGTACGTCGCGGGGCAGGGGCAGGGGCAGGGGACGGCGGCGCGGGTGCCGGGGCATGGGGCTCCTCGGTGGGGGGCACGGGGCGGCGGAGGCCGGAGGGACGCTCGGCGCACAGTCTGGCGCGGCCCGGCAGGGCATGTACAGACCAAGCCCGCGCCGCGCACCCCACGAGTCGGTGAACGTCCGGCTACGCGACCTGGACCCGGACCCCCGTCACCACGTGCGCGTACCGCTCCTCCGACACCGCGAGCCGGGCGCGCAGGCCGGCGCGGGTGAGGACGTCGAGGGCGGCGGGGGCCTGGCGTTCGCTGGTCTCGGTCAGGAGGCAGCCGCCGGGGGCGAGCCAGCGCCCCGCCTCCCCGGCGACCCGGCGCAGGACGTCCAGGCCGTCCGCGCCGCCGTCGAGGGCGAGCCTCGGCTCGTGGTCGCGGGCCTCGGCGGGCAGCAGGGGGACTTCGCCGGTGGGCACGTAGGGCACGTTGGCGGTGAGGAGGTCCACGCGTCCGCGCAGCGCGCCGGGCAGCGCCTCGAACAGGTCGCCCGCGTGGACCCGGCCGCCCGCCGCGGCGAGGTTGCGGCGGGCGCAGCGCACCGCGGCCGGGTCGATGTCGGCGGCGTGCACCTCGGCCCCGTCCAGCGCGGCGGCCAGGGCGGCGCCGACCGCGCCGGAGCCGCAGCACAGGTCGACGACGACGGCGGCGTCCGGGGCGTGCGCCAGGGCCTGTTCCACGAGGAACTCGGTACGGCGGCGGGGGACGAAGACGCCGGGTTCGACGGCTATCCGCAGCCCGCGGAACTCGGCCCAGCCGAGGACGAGTTCGAGGGGCAGGCCGGTGACGCGCAGGTCCACCAGGGCGGCGGCCTCGGCGGGCGTGCGGGCGGTGGAGAGGATCAGCTCCGCCTCGTCCTCGGCGAAGACGCAGCCCGCGGCGCGCAGCGCGGCCACGACCCGGTCACGGGAGGCGGGAGAGGAGGAGCCGGGGAAGGCGGGGGACGGTGAGGTCATGGAGGTCGAGGGCCTTTCGGGAACCGAAGGGCGCTCTCGCGGTCATCCGCCGGAGGATGTCCGGGGGCCGGAGAAGGGGAACGCCCGTGCCGACACAGCGGTGATGGGTCCCACCTCCTCGCATCACGTGCGGCCGGGACGTTCCGCGGCCGCCGGTCACCCTACCCCAGGGGTCGGGCCCGCAGGGGTCCTCCGGCCGTCCCGCTCGGGCCATTAAGTTGTATGATGCAACCAAGTAGGTGGAGGAGGTCCCCGTGACAGCACCCGACAGGCCCGAGGAGCCGGCCGTCGTCCGCGGGGCGGGCGCGGCCGAGGAGGTCATCCACCGCGAGCTGACGGCCTTCGCCCGGCGGGCGCGTGCCTCGGCGGGCCGGATGCACCCCGAACTCTCCCTGGTGTCGTACACCCTGCTCGGGCACCTGGAGGAACGGGACGGCTGCCGGGCCACCGACCTGGCCGCGCACTACGCGCTGGACAAGTCCACCGTCAGCCGCCAGGTGAGCGCCCTGGAGCGGGCCGGCCTGATCGAGCGGCGCCCCGACCCGGACGACGCCCGGGTGCAGGTGCTGCACCTGACGGAGGCGGGGCGGCGCATCCTCGCGCAGGTCACCGAGAGCCGGCGCGCGGCGTTCCGGGAGCGGCTCGC
Source organism: Streptomyces griseoviridis (assembly GCA_014649155.1). Lineage (GTDB taxonomy): Bacteria > Actinomycetota > Actinomycetes > Streptomycetales > Streptomycetaceae > Streptomyces > Streptomyces griseoviridis. The sequence goes on from BMSM01000013.1 coordinate 140,604, forward strand.
GGGCTGGCCTGAGGACGACCTCGTACGGTTCGCCACCTACCTGGCGCGGTACAACGACCACCGGGAGACACCGGAGCAGGGCGCGGGAGCGCGGGCGGGCGCGGACGCCGGGGCCCGCCCGGCGGCGGGGGAACCCGGGCCACGTGCGGCGACGGACTGCGGAGCACGTACGGTGGAGGACTCCGACCCGGTTCGCACGCCGCCCGCCACGGGCGGTCCGAAAGGCACCACCGCATGAACGTCACCCGAGGCTTCACCGGACGCGCCCGCACCGTCCGTCCGGGGCTGCCGCCCGGCCAGTACGACGCGCGCGACGACTGGCCCGTGCTCTCCGCCGAGGTCACCCCCGGCCTGGCCGCCGCCGACTGGTCCTTCCGCGTCGGCGGCCTGGTGGCCGAGCCCCGCACCTGGACGTGGGAGCAGGCCCACGCGCTGCCGGGGTCGGCGTACGAGGGGGACATCCACTGCGTCACCGGCTGGTCGAAGTTCGGGACGCGGTTCGAGGGCGTGTCCCTGGACTCCTTCCTGGCGGCGGCGGACCCGCTGCCGTCCGCCACGCACGCCCTGGCCCACTCCCACACCGGTTACACGGCCGGCCTGCCGCTGGCGGACCTGACCGGCGGGCGGGCCTGGATCGTCTGGTCGTCCGACGGCCGGCCGCTCGCCCCGGAGCACGGCGGCCCGGCCCGGCTGATCGTGCCGCACCTGTACTTCTGGAAGAGCGTGAAGTGGGTGGCGGGCCTGGAACTGCTCGACCACGAGGAGCCGGGCTTCTGGGAGCGCAACGGCTACCATCCGCGCGGCAACCCGTGGGAGGAACAGAGGTACGCCGGTGACTGAGACGACACTGCCCCGGGCGGGCGCGGGTTTCCCGCCGCGCACGCGGTTCGCCGTGCCGGGCCGGATCGCCGTGGACGAGCAGGTCGCGGCCCGCTGGCAGACCGCGACGCTGACCGAGATCCGCCCGGAGACGCCGCGCGCGGCCACCTTCCGCCTCGCCGTGCCCGGCTGGGCGGGGCACCTGCCCGGCCAGCACCTGCTGCTCCGGCTGACCGCCGAGGACGGGTACACGGCCCAGCGTCACTACTCCCTGGCCTCCGCGCCCGACGGCTCCGGGCACATCGAGCTGACCCTGGACCGGGTCGCGGACGGCGAGGTGTCCGGCTGGTTCCACACGGTGGCCCGGCCCGGCGACCGGGTGGAGGTGCGGGGGCCGCTGAGCGGTTTCTTCGCCTGGCCGGGCGACCGGCCCGCGCTGCTGGTCGGCGCCGGTTCCGGCGTCGTACCGCTGATGTCGATGGTCCGGTACCACCGGGCGCGGGGCCTGTCGGTGCCGCTGCGCCTGGTGGTGTCGGCGCGCGGCCCCGAGGACCTGCTGTACGCGCGGGAGTACGGCGCGGAGACGACGCGGGTGTTCACCCGGAACGCCCCGGCGGGGACCCCGGTGGGCCGGCTGTCGGCCGCGCACCTGGCGCCGCTGCTGGCCGAGCGTCCGCCCGGCGGCTGGGAGGCGTACGTGTGCGGGTCCAACTCCTTCGCCGAGCACGCCACGCGGCTGCTGGTGGCGGCCGGGCAGCCCGTCGACCGCATCAGGGTGGAGCGCTTCGGCTGATCACGCCCCCGGGTCGCTGCGGTCTGCCGGTCGCGTCGTCCGAGGGGCGGCCATGATGGTGCCGGACAGCGGCGACCGCGACGAAGGCGGCGTGACATGGCGTATGGCCACATCGGTTCGTTGAAGGCCCGGCCCGGCAAGCGCGCCGACGTGGTCGCGATCCCGCTCTCCGGAGCGGGCGGTCTCCGCGAACTCGGCTGTGGCAGCTGCGTGGTGGGCCCGGCCGTCGGCGACCCGGACACGATCGTGGTCACGGAGGTCCGGGAATCGAAGGACCACCACGACGCGTCCCCGCGGTCGCCCGAGGCCAGGGAAGCGATCGCTGCCGCCATGCCCATGCTCACCGGCGAGTTCACCGGTCGCGAACTGGTGGTGGCCGGCGGTCTCGGCGCCGGCGACTGACGATCACCGGTCGGAGCCGGCGGGAGACGGCTGCGCCGTGGGGGGGGGCGGCCTGGAAAGGTGAGGACGCCGCCGGCTCCGTACGCGGGGAGACGGCGGGCCGGCGGGCGTTCGGGGCCGGACGGTCAGGCCGACGCCAGTCCCGCGCTGTGGCTGGAGAACAGCGGGGTGGCTGGAGAACGGCGGGCAGTACGTCGTGCCGTCCGGGACGTCGGTGGCCGCCTCGCTCCGGGAGCGCGCGTGGGCGGCTTGGATCCCGGCCCGGTCGTCTTGTGGGCTGCCCGGCCGGGCCGACGCGCCGGGACCCGCGCGCCGCACCCGTGCCGGAGCGGGTGTGGCGATCCGGTACAGCAGCGTGTGCGCCGCCACGGGGGGGCACGATCTGGCATGCGAGGGCCGGGGTCGTCCTGGGGCTGTCGGTCCCCGGCGCCCGGCCGCACGGAGTCGTCGTCGACAGCACCGAGGACACCGGCGTCTTCCGCTTCACGGCGGTGACCGGCGCCCCCGACCGGGCCGCCCTGCGGCTGTGCTTCACCACGGCCGGTGAGACCGGTCCGGAGTGCTTCCCGCACGACGGCCCGGGACGTGACGGGGGCGGCTCCGTCACCCGCCGTGTTTCCGCGACGGCGTCGGGCCTACCGGAACCGGGAGTGTCGTGGTCCGCGTGGTCCGCGCCGCCCGGGGGGGCGCACGACCGAGAGAGTTCCGCCGTCCCCGTCCCCGCCGCCGCGTCCGGTGGCCGGGCGAGCGAAGCGGCGCAGCCCGGCACTGGGCGCGTCCGCGTCCCGGGTCGTGTGTTCCGCTGCCGCCGCCACCGGTCGCGCGGTCCCTCCCGCCGGGGAGCGCGTGCCAGGCGTCGCGGGACGGCCCGGGCCGCGCGGACCCGGCCCGGGCCCCGGCGGTCTCCTCCCCGCCGGGCCGGGCACCTGGGCGGCGGCGCGGAGGGCCGCCCCGGCCGTCATGGCCCGGACGGAGCGGTGAGCGGGATCGGCCGGACGGGGTACCAGACCTGTGCGGGCACGCGTGCGCGTGCGTGAGGTGGAGGGACCGGCGGTCCGGTGGCCGGAGGCGCGGTCCGCCGTGCGGCCCTTCGGCCGGGGCGACGGCGAGGAGGACGAGATGCGAACCCGGGTGCGCGGCTGGCGCTGGCGGCGCAGTCCGCTGCGGCGCCGGTCGGACGTGATCGAGGCGTGGACGGTCCTGGCCGTGGCCGTCCTGCTGCTGCTGGGCGCCCCCGCGCTGGGCTCGGCCGCCGGATGGTGGGCGCACGGCCAGGCACAGGCGGTGGCCGCCGAGCAGCGGGCCGAACGCCGGCAGGTCCGCGCCGAGGTGGTCGGCACGACCCCCGACGCGCTGCCGTCGGTGCAGTCCGGCGGGCAGCACTCGTACCGGACGACGGTGCGCTGGTCGGAGCCCGGTGAGGCGCCCCGGACGACGACGGCGCGGCTGCCGGCCCGGACCCGGCACGGCGAGACGGTCACGGTCTGGGTGGACGCGCGGGGGCGGAACGTGCCGCCGCCGGCCGACGCCGCCACGATCTGGCGGCACGCCGCCACCATGGGCGCGTGCGCCACGGCCGGGTCGGCGGCCCTGATCCTGCTGGGGCACTGTGCGGTGCGCCGGGCGGCCCTGCGGCGCCGGATGGCCGAGTGGGACGCCGCCTGGGCCCTCACCGAGCCGCAGTGGACCCGGCGCAACGCCTGACCACCGGCCGGCGTGGCGTCGACACGCACCGCCGAACCGCCGGTATGCGTCGCCACCCCGTGACGCCCTGATCAGCCACCCCTCCGGGCGCACCGTGCCGCCCGGTCACCCGATCATCTCGGCCGTCGGGCATCCCGCCCGCCCGAGCCGTCGGCGCGCGTGGAACGCCCTGACCAGCGTTGTTCCCGCCCGGCGATCGATCGGCGCGGGGGTGCCCGCAGGAGAGCCGGACGGGGATCTGGCGAGTCCTCCGATCACTCGCGTACGGTGTGATCATCCGGACGGTCCGGCGCCCTCCCTCACCCGAAGGCGGTCCTCGATGCCCCTGTTCGACCTTCCGCTCGACGAACTCCGCGACTACCGCAGCGCGTCTGCCGAGCCGGAGGACTTCGACGCGTTCTGGAGCAAGACGCTCCAGGAGTCCCGCGAGCACGACCTCGACGCCCGTTTCGAGCCGGTCGACACGGGGCTGACCACGGTACGGACGTACGACGTGACGTTCGCCGGGTTCGGCGGCCACCCGGTGAAGGGCTGGCTGACCGTGCCCGCCGGCGCCGACGCGCCGCTGCCGCTGATCGTCGAGTACATCGGCTACGGCGGGGGGCGCGGCCTGCCGCACGAGCACCTGCTGTGGGCCTCCACCGGCCGCGCGCACTTCGTGATGGACACCCGCGGCCAGGGCAGCGGCTGGGGCGGCGGGGGCGGTACGGCCGACCCGGTCGGCGGCGCCCCCGCCTACCCGGGATTCATGACCCGGGGCATCGACGCTCCGGAGAACTACTACTACCGCCGGGTCTTCACGGACGCGGTCCGCGCCGTCGAGGCGGCCCGCTCGCACCCGCTGACCGACGCCGCGCGCACCGTCGCCATCGGCGGCAGCCAGGGCGGCGGCATCACCCTCGCCGTCGGCGGCCTGGTCCCGGACCTGACCGCGGTCGCGCCCGACGTGCCGTTCCTGTGCGACTTCCCCCGCGCGACCACGCTCACCGACCGGCACCCGTACCGGGAGATCGGCCTCTACCTGAAGACGCACCGGGGCCGCGCCGACGAGGTCCGGCGGACCCTGTCCTACTTCGACGGCGTGCACTTCGCCGCCCGCGGCCGGGCCCCCGCGCTGTTCTCGGCCGCCCTGGAGGACCTCACCTGCCCGCCCTCGACGGTCTTCGCGGCCTTCAACGCCTGGGCGCACGAGGACAAGGACATAGAGGTGTACGAGTTCAACGACCACGAGGGCGGCGGCCCCTACCAGGAGGCCGCCAAGGCGCGCTGGCTCGCCGGGCGGCTCTGACGCACCCCGTCCTCAGGGCCGGCGGGCGGTGACCAGCCGGGCGCGCGGAGCGCCGTCGGGCCGCCGCCCGAACTCCGGCAGCGGGCTCAGCTCCACCGCGAAGCCGGCCCCCGCCAGCGCACGGCGTACGGCGGCCAGGCGGAACGTCCGGTAGTACATGACGAACGGCGGCCACCACAGGGCGTTGCGCACCCGCATGGCCGCGTCGAAGCCGAGCAGCGCCCAGTACGCCCGCGAGCCGGGGCGGGGCGGTGCCGCGAGCGGGAAGGCGAACCGGCCGCCCGGCCGCAGCACCGTGTACACCCCCGCGAAGAGGCCGGGCAGTTCCCGGGGGAGGAAGTGCCCGAACGCCCCGAAGCTCACCACCAGGTCGAAGGCGGCCGTGAACGGCAGCGCGCGGGCGTCGGCGCGGACCAGGGAGACGGCAGGCCCGGCGGCCCGCCGCGCCCGCGCGAGCATGCCCGCGCTGAAGTCGACGCCCGTGACGCTCCCCTGGCACAGGCGGGTCAGCACGTCCAGGCCCGCACCGGTGCCGCAGCACAGGTCGAGGCCGGCGTCGAACGGCCCGAGCGGCGCGAGCGCCGAGGCGACGGCGTCCAGGACGCGGTCCGGGGTCCGGTAGGGGGTGCGGTCGAACTTCGGGGCGAGCAGGTCATAGCCGCGCTCGACGGACGACAGCGCCTGTACGGCGAGTTCGCGCGGGGTGGGCGCCTCGGGGCGGGACATCCGGTCAGCGTAGCGGTGCGCGGACGCCGCCCGGCCCGGAACAAACCCCGGTGCGCCGGCGTACCTCCCGCCGACGGACCGCTCCCCTGTTCCACCACCGCCACCCTGTGCTACGGTGCGGTGAGCACATGCGTACGCCCCCTTCTCTTTCCGGGGCGCCGGTGCGGTTCTTCTCCCCCTTCGCCGAAAGGCCCGCCCTTCCCGGTCGGTCCACCGGCTTTCCCACACCGCCTCGCTCTCGCCGAGGTGCTGTTCCCGCCGTCCGCGGGCGCGTCAGCGACGCCCCTGCCCGTACGGCCTCCCCCTCCCCCGCGCTTCGTCGCCCGCCGTCCGTGAAAGGACCCCTCCCTCATGACCACCACACTCGAACACCCTCCCGTACGGCAGGCCCCGGCCGAGACCGTCACCGGCGTCCTCGACCTCGACGCGAGCGGCAAGGGGCACCTGCGCACCGCGGGGCTGCTGCCCACCGCCGCCGACCTCCAGGTCTCCCCCGCCCTCGTCCGCCGGCACGGCCTGCGCAAGGGCGACCTGGTCGAAGGCGTACGGGGCGACCGGGGCGTCCTGGCCGACGTCGTCCGGGTCAACGGGCGCGCCCCGGAGCGGCCGGCCGCGCGGCGGCACTTCGCCGATCTGACGCCGCTCCACCCGCACCAGCGGCTGCGCCTGGACCACCCGGCGGCCGGGCTCGCCGGACGGGTCACCGACCTGATCGCCCCGGTCGGCAAGGGACAGCGCGGGCTGATCGTGGCCCCGCCGAAGACCGGCAAGACCGTCCTCATCCAGCAGCTGGCCGCCGCCGTGGCCGGCAACCACCCCGAGTGCCGGCTGATGGTCGTCCTCCTCGACGAGCGGCCCGAGGAGGTCACCGACATGCGGCGCTCGGTGCGCGGCGAGGTGTACGCCTCGACCTTCGACCGGACGCCCAAGCAGCACATCGCCCTGGCCGAGCTGGTGATCGAACGGGCCAAGCGGCTCGTCGAGGCCGGTGAGGACGTCGTGATCCTCCTCGACTCCCTCACCCGGCTGTGCCGGGCGCACAACAACGCCGCGGGGCCCGGCGGACGCACCCTCAGCGGCGGCGTCGACGCGGGCTCGCTCATCGGCCCCAAGCGGTTCTTCGGCGCCGCCCGGCAGGCCGAGGAGGGCGGTTCGCTCACCGTCCTCGCCACCGCGCTGGTGGAGACGGGCTCCCGGGCCGACGAGTTCTTCTTCGAGGAGCTCAAGAGCACCGGCAACATGGAGCTGCGGCTGAGCCGCGAACCGGCCTCCCGCCGCCTCTTCCCGGCCGTCGACATCGACGCCTCCGGCACCCGGCGCGAGGAACTCCTGCTCACCCCGGCCGAGTCGGCGGCCGTGACCGGACTGCGGCGGGCCCTGCGCGGCAGGGAGGGGCAGGGCGGTCTGGAGACCCTGCTGGCGCATCTGCGCGAGACACCGGACAACGCGGCCTTCCTGCGCCGCGTCCGCCCCACCCTGCCCACCGGCTGACGGACCGGCGTCACCGGCCGAACGCTACGGCGGCCGACGGCCACGGGCGACGGACCACACGGCCCGCCGACGGGCACCGCTGACGACTTGGCCGACGGGCCGCCGACAGGCACCGCTGACGACCTGGCCGACGGGCCGCCGGGGGCACACGCGGCGGCACCGTGCGGCATCCGGGTGCTCGGTCGCGCCGCCCGGCCCTGGCAGCGTGGCGCCGGGCGGACCCGTTCCTACGTTTGCGGTATGACTATCAGATTTCCATCCCGGCTGGTTCTGTCCGGCTGCGCGCTGTGCGCGACGGGGCTGCTCGCCCTCGCGCCGGCCGCGGCGGCGGTCCGCACCCGGCCGCCGGACCCCGGCCCGGCGCACGGCGCGCGGGCGGTGGCACCGCAGCCCGGCCTCCTGTACCGCTCCGGCACCCAGGTCCGGCCGCACCCCGGCGCACCCGGCCTCCCCGCGGTCTCCGCCCTGTCCTGGGTGGTGGCCGACGCCGGCAGCGGGCGGGTGCTGGCCGCGCACGACGCGCACCGCAGACTGCCGCCCGCCAGCACCCTGAAGACGCTGTTCGCGCTCACGGTGCTGCCCGTGCTCCCGGGCGGCGTACGCCACGAGGTGCGGCCCGAGGAACTCGCGCAGGTCGGCCCCGGCAGCAGCCTGGTCGGGGTCGTCGAGGGCCACAGCTACCGGGTCACCGACCTGTGGAACGGGGTCTTCCTCAACTCCGGCAACGACGCCGTGCACGTCCTGGCGGCGCTCAGCGGCGGCTGGCGCGAGACGACCGCCCGGATGCAGGCCAAGGCCCGCGCCCTCGGCGCCCACGACACGCAGGTGCGGTCGCCGGACGGCTACGACGCGCCGGGCCAGGTGTCGTCCGCCTTCGACCTGGCGGTGTTCGGCCGGGCGGGGCTGCGCAACCCGGACTTCGCGCGGTACTGCGCCCGCGCCGTGGCCCGCTTCCCCGGCGACGGCGGCGGCACCTACCCCATCGAGAACACCAACCGGCTGCTGACCGGCGCCGACGGGGTGGCCGCGTACCCGGGGCTGGTCGGTGTCAAGAACGGGTACACCAGCGGCGCCGGGCACACGCTCGTCGCCGCCGCCCGGCGGGACGGCCGCACCCTGGTGGTGACGGTGATGAACCCTCAGGACGGCGGCGCCTTCGCCGTGTACGAGGAGGCCCGCTCGCTGCTGGACTGGGGGTTCGCCTCGGCCGGCCGGGTCGATCCGGTGGGCTCGCTGGAGGCCCCGCGGGGGCGGTCGCGGCCAGGTCCGCCGCCGTCGGCGGACCCGGTCGCGCGGCCGGTGGCGGAGCCCGCCGGGGACGAGCCGGGCTGGGCGGCGACCGGGGCGGTCGCGGGCGCGGCCGGGCTCGGCGCGGGGGCCGTGGTGCTGGCGCTGCGGCGGATGGCGGGCCGCCCGGACGAGGGGTGACCGGCCGGCAGCGCCAGCAGCAGGCCGAGGGTGATCCGCACCGATGCCGGCGTCGGCCATGGCGCCCTGGGCGAGGTAGCTGTGGACGTCCCGGCTGAACAGCGGCGGGGCGAGCAGCGGCGGCACCGACCACACCGCGAGGACGAGCAGCAGGGTGCGCGGCGGTTCGGGCCGCGCACCAGACGGCCCAGCCGGGCCCAGGCCGCGATCAGCAGGACGATGCCGCCGTACACGGCGACCACGCCGAGGGCGGCGCGGCCGGAGCCGGGACGAGCAGGTCCCGCACGGGCAGGGCACCGGCCGTCCCGCCGCCGGCCGCGAGGACGGCGGTACCGGCCAGGCCGAGCAGCAGACAGCGACGCAGGCCGGCGGGGAGGAGCAGGGGCAGCGCGCGGGCAGCCTGCCCGGGCCGGGTGGCCGGGAGTCGACACGCCGTTTCCCGCCCGGGAGACGGCGCGGCACCGCCGCGTGCTTCCGGGTGGCACCATGTGCTCCCGGCTGGCGCCATGTCCTCCCGGGTGGCGCCATGTGTTCCCGGGTGCCGCAGGGGCACCGGGCGCGGTACCGCGGGGGTGGGGCCAGCCCCACCCCGGCAGCCCCACCCCCGCCCGGGGGCGGGCGCCTCCCGGGTCCGGGGGCCACCGTCATTCTTTTCCCCCGCGACCGTTCACATACTGAAGCACATGGCCAATCCCACGGTGCTCACGGAAAACACGACCCCGGCCGAAGCCGGTGCCCGGCGCGAAAGGGGCAGCGATTTCGCCGAACTCTCCCGGCGTATCACCGAAGCGGGACTTCTGCGGCGCCGCCCGCTGTATTACTCGGTACGTTTCACGCTGGTCGGGCTCGCGCTCGCGGGGGGCGTGGTGTCCTTTCTCGCGCTCGGGGACAGCTGGGCGCAGTTGTTCGTCGCGGCCGGACTGGCCGTCGTCTTCGGCCAGCTCGGGCTGGCCGCCCATGACCTGGCCCACCGCCAGGTGTTCTCCCGGCGGCGGCCCAGCGAGGCCGGCGGACTGCTGACGGCGAACCTGCTGCTGGGCATGAGCTACGGCTGGTGGATGAACAAACACACCCGCCACCACGCCAATCCCAATCACGAGGAGAAGGACCCGGATGTCGCGCCCGACCTTCTGGTGTGGTCGCGGCGGCAGGCGCGCGAGGCCGTGGGAATCCCGCGTTTCATCGGAAAGCACCAGGCGGTGCTGTTCTTTCCGCTCCTGACGCTGGAAGGGCTGAATCTCAGCTTCAACAGTTTCAAGGCGCTGCGCAGCCCCTCCATGAAACGGCCGTGGCTGGAGGGCACGCTGCTTCTCGCCCACTTCGCGCTCTACTTCGGCGGGCTGTTCACGGTCCTCTCCCCCGGCAGGGCGCTCGTCTTCCTCGCCGTGCACCAGGGCCTGTTCGGGATCTACCTCGGCTCGGTCTTCGCTCCCAACCACAAGGGCATGCCGATGATCGAGGAGGGCACCCGGCTGGACTTCCTGCGCCGCCAGGTCCTCACCTCCCGCAACGTCGACGGCGGGGTGTTCGTGGACGCGCTCATGGGCGGCCTCAACTACCAGATAGAGCACCACCTCTTCCCGAGCATGCCGACGCCCGCCCTGGCGCGGGCCCAGCGGCTCACCGAGCGGTACTGCGCCGAACTGGGCATCCCCTACCACCACACGGGGCTGCTCGCCTCGCACCGGGAGGCGCTGCGGCACCTGCGCGGTGTCGGCGAGCCGCTGCGCGCCGCGCGGTGACCGGGGGCTCTCAGCCCCACAGGGCGCGGCCCAGGGCCACGCCCGCGCACGCCGCGCCGAGGCCGGCCGCCACGCTGAGCAGCACATTGCCGGCGGCGGACCGGCCGGCCCCCGTCTCCACGAGCCGCAGCGTCTCCCAGGAGAAGGTCGAGTACGTCGTGAGCGCCCCGCACAGACCGGTGCCGAGCAGCAGCTGGAGCCGGGAGCCGGCGGCACCGGCGAGGGCCGCGCCGGTGAGGGTGCCGAGCACCAGGCTGCCGGCGACGTTGACCGTGAAGGTGCCCCAGGGGAACGCCGTACCGTGCCGGGAACGGACGGCGCGGTCGGTGAGGTAGCGCAGCGGGGCGCCGGCCATGGCGCCCAGGACGACGAGCAGCCAGTTCACGCGGCGCCTCCCTTCGGTCCGAGGACGCGCCGGGCCGCCGAGGCGGCGAGCCACACCGCCGTGAGCGCCGCGAGAGGCGTCGCGGCCAGACAGACCAGCGCGGTGGCGGGGTGCCCGCCGGCGGCCAGGTCCCGGACGTCGACGGCGTACGTCGAGAAGGTGGTGAAGCCGCCGAGCACGCCGGTGCCGAGGAAGGGCCGCAGCAGGCGGTGCGGGGACCACACCTCGGTGACGGCCACCATGAGCGCGCCCATCGCCGCGCAGCCGGCGATATTGACCAGGAAGACCGCCCACGGGAAGTGCCCGGCCGGGGTGGGCCAGCACAGCGCGGCCGCGTACCGGGCGGCGGCGCCGAGGCCGCCCCCGACGGCCACCGCGGCGACGACCGGCGCCTGGGAGGGCCGTACCGCTGTCATCGTGTGTCTCCTGCTCACCGGGCCGGGCTGCCCCTCGTCCGTGCCTGGTCACGGCGTGGGCCAGGTTATCCCCGGTGACGCCTGGGGGTCACCTCGGCCCGGTACTACCATGCGGACATGGGAGCGACGACGGCCGGCGGCGGGCTGGAGGACCGGTGGCGGGAGATCCTCGCGGTGCACGCGCGCACGATGTGCGGGATCGACCGGGCGCTGCACCCGTACGGCCTCGGCGCGAGCGACTTCGAGGTGCTCGACCTGCTGGCGGGCGCCGCGCCCGGGGAGGCCGGGCACTGCCGGGTGCAGAGCCTGGCCGGCCGGGTCCACCTCAGTCAGAGCGCGCTGTCCCGGCTGATCGCCCGGCTGGAGCGGGACGGCCTGGTGGAGCGCGCCGTCTGCCTGGAGGACCGGCGCGGCGTGTGGGTGACGCTGACGGCGAAGGGCCGCGAGCTGCACGCGCGGGCGCTGCCGGCGCAGCGGGCCGTGCTGGCCCGGACGCTCGGCGACGCCGGGGGCCCGGTGTCAGGGGCGGGCGAGCAGGGTGCGGACGCCGTCCGAGGTGAGGGTGAGCCGGTGTTCGGAACCGGCGTCGATGGACAGTGACAGGTCGTCGGCCGGCCACTGCGCGGCGAGGGCGCCCAGCGGCACCAGGCGGTAGCGGGAGACGAAGGGCAGCAGGCCGGCCATCTCCAGCTCCGAGGTGAAGACGGGCACCACCTGTCCGCCGCCCGACTGCTCCAGCACGGGCAGCGCCAGGGACGCGCCGGCCGCGTCCTCGTCGCTCGCGTCGTCCGGCACCGGCACGAGCACCTCGCTGCCCGCCAGGGTGTCGAGCGCGGCCGGGTCGGAGGTGTTCTCGGCAAGGGTGTCCAGTGCCCGCTGTGCGGGGTTGGCGGCGTTGTCGTTCGCAGGTGTCTGCATGGCGATTCCCTGATAGCGGCGTTCGTACTGCCCGCTGAGACCTCGATCGGCACGGGCCCGGTCCCGCCTCGCGTACCCGAGCGGGAGTACGGCAATCCCCCGCGCGGCGCCGGGTCGCGCCGGGGGTTGACCGGGGGCCGGGCACACGATGTGATGTTACCGGTAACACCAAGCGCTTCCCCGTGGCGCCCCGCCCCTTGCGAAGGGAACCCCCGTATGCCCGCCCTGACGACGACGTCCGACGGATTCCTGCTCCACGGCGAGCCGTTCCGGATCGTCTCCGGCGCGCTGCACTACTTCCGGGTCCACCCGGAGCAGTGGGCCGACCGGCTGCGCAAGGCCCGTCTGATGGGCCTCAACACGGTGGAGACGTACGTCCCGTGGAACCTGCACCAGCCGGACCCCGGGGGCCCGCTCGACCTGGGCGGCATCCTCGACCTGCCCCGCTTCCTGCGGCTGGCCGGCGAGGAGGGGCTGACGGTGCTGCTGCGGCCCGGCCCGTACATCTGCGCCGAGTGGGACGGGGGCGGCCTGCCCGCCTGGCTCACCGCGGACCGGGACGTCCGGCCGCGCAGCGGCGACCCCCGCTTCACCGGTGCCGTCGACCGCTACCTCGACCTGCTGCTGCCCCCGCTGCTGCCGTACCTCGCCGCGTCGGGCGGCCCGGTGATCGCGGTCCAGGTGGAGAACGAGTACGGGGCGTACGGCGACGACACCGCGTACCTGGAGCACCTGGCCGAGGGACTGCGGGCGCGCGGCGTCGAGGAGCTGCTGTTCACCTGCGACCAGGCCGACCCGGCCCACCTGGCCGCCGGGAGCCTGCCGGGCGTGCTCGCCACCGGCACCTTCGGCAGCCGGATCGAGGAGTCGCTCGGCACGCTCCGCGCCCACCGGCCGCGGGGACCGCTGATGTGCGCGGAGTTCTGGATCGGCTGGTTCGACCACTGGGGCGGCCCGCACCACACGCGGGACGCGGCCGACGCCGCCGCCGATCTGGACCGGCTGCTGGCGGCGGGCGCCTCGGTGAACCTGTACATGTTCCACGGCGGCACCAACTTCGGCCTCACCAACGGCGCCAACCACCATCACGCCTACGCGCCCACCGTCACGTCCTACGACTACGACGCCCCGCTCACCGAGGCGGGCGATCCCGGTCCGAAGTACCACGCCTTCCGCGAGGTCATCGCCCGTCACGCCCCGGTGCCGGACGAGCCGGTCCCGCCCCCCGGGCGCAAGCTGGCGCCCACCGGGGTGGAGCTGGACCGGCGGGTGCCCCTGCTGCCGTACGCGGGCGGGGCGGGGGCCGCCGCGTACGGCGCCGATCCGCTGCCGATGCGCGAGCTGGGGCGGGCGGGCGGCCTGGTGCTGTACCGCACCACCGTGCCGGCGGCCGGCGACGGACTGCTGCGCTTCGCGGGCGGGGTCGGCGACCGGGCGCAGGTCTTCGTCGACGGCGCCCCGGCGGGCGTCCTGGAGCGCGAGCGCAACGAGGAGACCCTGGCGGTGCGCGTGCCCCGGCCCGGTGCCGCGCTGGACGTCCTGGTGGAGGACCTCGGCGGGGTGAACTACGGGCCGCGCGTCGGTGACCCCAAGGGCCTCCTCGGCCCGGTCTCCCTGAACGGGACCGCGCTGCGCGGCTGGGAGTGCCGTCCGCTGCCGCCCGGGGTCCCGGACGCGGCGGCGTTCGAGCCGTCCGGCACCGGTCCGGCCGCCGTCCCGGCCTACCACCGGGGCACGTTCGAGGTGGCGGAGCCCGCCGACGCCTTCCTGGCGCTGCCGGGCTGGTCCAAGGGCCTGGCGTGGGTCAACGGCTTCGCACTGGGCCGCTACTGGAACCGGGGCCCGCAGCGCACGCTGTACGTCCCCGCGCCGGTGCTGCGCCCGGGGTCCAACGAACTGGTCGTGCTGGAGCTGCACGGCACGCCCGCCGCCCGCGCCGCGCTGACCGACACCCCCGACCTCGGGCCGGAGCGGGTCTGACCGCGTGCCGCCGCCCGTCCCGCCCCGGCCTATGCTGTGCTCCTGCCGGGCGGGACGGGGCAGCCGTACCGCCGCCGACGACGCCGAGGAACCGACCCGTATGAGCCCGAGCGCGCCCGAGGGACCCGCGCGGCGCAGCCGGCGCAACTTCGCCGGGGCGCGGCCCGTGATGGACGACGTGGCGCGTCACGCCGGCGTCTCCAAGCAGACGGTCTCCCGGGTCCTGAACGACCACCCCTCGGTCCGTCCGGAGACCCGGGAGGCGGTGCGGGAGGCGATGCGGACGCTGGGCTACCGCCCGAGCCGCAGCGCGCGGTCGCTGGCCAGCGGGCGGACCCGGATGCTCGGCGTCATCTCCTTCGACGCCGCGCGCTACGGGCCGGCCGCCATCCTGACCGCGATCGGCACGGCGGCGCAGAAGGCCGGTTACCTGGTCAGTTCGATCGCCCTGGACACCGCCGACCGGGACACGGTGGCCGAGGCGGTGGACCGGCTGTCCGCCGAGGGCGCAGACGGGGTGATCGCCATCGCGCCGCAGCGCTGGGTGGGCCGGGCACTGGCGGAGGCCGGGACGGCCACGCCGCTGGTGGTGCTGGACGACGCCCCGGCGGTGGCCGGCGACTCCCGGAGCGGGGCGCGCAAGGCCACCGGGCATCTGCTCTCCCTCGGGCACCGCACGGTGGCGCACGTCGCCGGTCCGGCCGGCTGGACCTCGGCCGAGCTGCGGCTGGCCGCCTGGCGGGCGGCGCTGGAGGCGGCCGGGGCGGAGGTCACCGAGCCGCTGGCGGGCGACTGGAGCGCCGACGCCGGGTACGAGCTGGGCCGCCGGCTGGCGCGGCGCACGGAGCTGACGGCGGTGTTCGTCTCCAACGACCAGATGGCCCTGGGGGTGCTGCACGCCCTGCACGAGGCGGGGCGGGCGGTGCCCGGTGACGTCAGCGTGGTCGGCTACGACGACGTCCCGGAGGCGGCCCACTTCCTGCCGCCGCTGACCACCGTGCGCACCGACTTCGCGGAGATCGGCACCCGGGCGCTCCGGCTTCTGCTCGACCGCATCGACGGCGCCGGGCCGCCGCCGTCGGACGTGCTGGTCCCGGCCGAGCTGATCGTCCGGGACAGCAGCGGACCGCCACCGGTCCGGTAGCCGTGGGGCCGGTTGCGGCCGGGGTCACGGGGTGTTTCGCTGGCGCTCGGTGATCACCCGAGCGGAAGGCGGCGCCATGAGTGTCGAGGCGGCGGCGCGGACCGTGCTGTCCGGGCTGGACGGCATCCGGTCCGAGGTGGAGGAGCTCTACCGCGACCTCCACGCCCACCCCGAGCTGGGCTTCCAGGAGCACCGCACCGCCAAGAAGGCGGCCGAGGCCCTGCGGAGCTGCGGTTACGCGGTGACGGAGGGGATCGGCGGGACCGGGGTGACGGGGGTGCTCACGCGGGGCACCGGGCCGACCGTGCTGCTCCGCGCGGACATGGACGCCCTGCCGGTGCGGGAGGCGACCGGGCTGCCGTACGCGTCGGCGGCCACGGCGCGGGACGCCGACGGCCACGACCGGCCGGTGATGCACGCGTGCGGCCACGATGTGCACGTGGCCTGCATGACCGGGTTCGCCCGGCTGATGGCGGCGGCCCCCCGGGACACCTGGCGGGGCACCCTGATCGTGCTCTTCCAGCCCTCGGAGGAGAACGGCGACGGCGCACGGGCGATGCTCGACGACGGGCTGACGCGGAAGGTGCCGCGCCCGGACGTGGTCCTCGCCCAGCACGTGCTGCCGTACCCGGCCGGCTACGTGGGCACGCGCCCCGGCTCCTTCCTCTCCGCCGCCGACAACCTCCGCGTCACGCTGCACGGCCGGGGTGCGCACGGCTCGGCGCCGCAGACCGGTGTCGACCCGGTGGTCATGGCGGCGATGTGCGTGGTCCGGTTGCAGACGGTGGTCTCCCGCGAGACCGGCGCGACCACGCCGGCCGTCGTCACCGTGGGCAGCATCCAGGCGGGTACGGGACCGAACATCATCCCCGACCACGCCGTCCTCCAGCTGAACGTCCGCACCTACGACGAGGACGTGCGGCGCCGGGTGCTGGCCGCGATCGAGCGGATCGTGCGCGCCGAGGCGCAGGCGTCCGGAGCGCCGAGGGAGCCGGAGATCGAGCACCTGAGGTCGTTCCCGCCCACGGTCAACGACGAGGGGGCGACGGAGACCGTCACCCGTGCCTTCGCCGGCCACTTCGGCGACGCCCTGCACACGGTCGAGCTCCAGACGGCCAGCGAGGACCTCAGCGAGATCCCGGACGCGTTCGGGGTGCCGTACACCTACTGGGGCATCGGCGGCACCCCGCCCGAGACGTACGCCGAGGCCACGCGCCGGGGCACGCTCAGCGAGGACGTGCCCTCCAACCACAGCCCGCGTTTCGCGCCCGTGCCGCAGCCGACGCTCGACACCGGTGTGCGGGCGCTGACGGTGGGCGCGCTGGCCTGGCTGGCGGCGGAGTAGCACGGTCCGGACGGGCGGCGGTGCTCATTCGATCACACTTTCCCCCACTTGATCGATCATCCCGGGCCGTGTGGTTAACATATGAGCGCCGCCTAGCTCGAAAGATGGAACCGTGACTGTCAACGACGACTCGTTCACCGACTGGAAGAACCGCGAGGAGATCGCGGAATCGATGATCCCGATGATCGGGAAGCTGCACCGGGAGCGGGACGTGACGGTCCTGCTGCACAGCCGCTCCCTGGTGAACAAGTCGGTGGTCAGCATCCTCAAGACGCACCGCTTCGCCCGGCAGATCGCCGGCGCGGAGCTGTCGGTCACCGAGACGCTGCCCTTCCTGGAGGCGCTCACCAAACTGGACCTCGGCCCGTCCCAGATCGACCTCGGCATGCTTGCCGCGACCTATCAGGCCGACGACCGGGGCCTGTCGGTCGCGGAGTTCACCGCCGAGGCCGTCGCCGGGGCGACCGGCGCCCACAAGATCGACCGGCGGGAGCCGCGCGACGTCGTCCTGTACGGCTTCGGCCGGATCGGCCGGCTGCTGGCCCGGCTGCTGATCGAGAAGGCCGGGTCCGGCAACGGGCTGCGGCTGCGCGCCGTCGTCGTCCGCGACAGCGGCGGCGGCGACCTGGTCAAGCGGGCCTCGCTGCTGCGCCGGGACTCCATCCACGGCCAGTTCCAGGGCACGATCACCGTCGACGAGGCGAACAGCACGATCGTCGCCAACGGCAACGCGATCAAGGTGATATACGCCGCCGACCCGACGACCGTCGACTACACGGCGTACGGCATCGAGAACGCCATCCTGATCGACAACACCGGCCGCTGGCGGGACCGCGAGGGCCTCTCCCAGCACCTGCGCCCCGGCATCGACAAGGTGGTGCTGACGGCGCCGGGCAAGGGCGACGTGCCCAACATCGTGCACGGCGTCAACCACGACACGATGAAGCCGGACGAGCGGATCATCTCCTGCGCGTCCTGCACCACCAACGCGATCGTGCCGCCCCTGAAGGCGATGGCCGACGAGTACGGCGTGCTGCGCGGTCACGTGGAGACCGTGCACTCGTTCACCAACGACCAGAACCTGCTGGACAACTACCACAAGAGCGAGCGCCGGGGCCGTTCGGCGCCGCTCAACATGGTGATCACCGAGACGGGTGCCGCCTCGGCCGTCGCCAAGGCGCTGCCGGACCTGAAGGCCAGGATCACCGGCTCCTCGATCCGCGTCCCGGTGCCGGACGTGTCGATCGCCATCCTCAACCTCCAGCTCGCCCGGGAGACCACCCGCGAGGAGGTCCTCGACCACCTGCGCCAGGTGTCGCTGACCTCGCCGCTGAAGCGCCAGATCGACTTCATCACCGCGCCCGACGCGGTCTCCAGCGACTTCATCGGCTCCCGGCACGCCTCGATCGTCGACGCCGGCGCCACCAAGGTGGAGGGTGACAACGCCATCCTCTACCTCTGGTACGACAACGAGTTCGGCTACTCCTGCCAGGTCGTCCGCGTCGTGCAGCACGTCTCGGGCGTGGAGTACCCGACGTTCCCGGTGACCGGCGCCTGAGCACGTCCCCGGCCGCACCCCGGTTCGATCCGCTCCGGGGGTGGTACTTCACCTCACAGGTGGCGGCACCCCTACCTGACGCGCCGTCACCACCCGGTGAGGAGAGCGGACATGACTGCGCAGGTACGTGAGGTGATGACCCTCGGCCCGGTCACCGTCGCCCCGGACACCCCGGTGACGGAGGTGGCCCGCGTCATGCGGGACAGGAACATCGGGGCCGTGCTGGTGGTGGACGGCGGACGTCTGAGGGGGCTCGTCACCGACCGCGACCTGACGGTGCGCATCCTCGCCGAGGACGGGGACGCCTCCGCCCGGACCGTCGCCGAGGCGTGCAGCCCCAACGTGGTGTGCGTCGCCCCCGAGGACGACCTCGACCGGGCGGTGCAGCTGATGCGGGGCCGGGCGCTGCGCCGGCTGCCGGTGGTCGACGACGGGCAGCCGGTCGGCATGGTCACCCTGGGCGACGTGGCCGTCGACCAGGACCCCACCTGCGTCCTGGCCCGGATCACGGCGGCCGAGCCGAATCTCTGAGCACGGCACCGGGGCGTGTGGGTACTCGCGGCCCATGAGCACACGCGTGTGGTGGCAGGGACTGGTGGCGGGCACGGCCGGGGTCGCGGCGATGACACTGGCGGAGAAGGCGGAGCAGCGGCTCACGGGCCGCCCCGACTCCTATGTGCCCGCCCGGACCCTGGAGCGGCTGACCGGGCTGCCCGAGCAGTCGGGCCGCCGGTCGCTGGCGGTGAACCTGGCGATGCACGCCGGGCAGGGCGCCGCCGTGGGCGTCCTGCGGTCGGTGATGGCGCACGCCGGGCTGCGCGGCCCCTGGTCGTCGGCCCGGTTCGCCGTCGTACGGCTCACCGTCGACCAGATCCTGGAGAACGCGACCGGCGTCGGCGCCCCGCCCTCCACCTGGCCGCGCCGCGAGCTGGTGGTCGACCTGCTGCACAAGGCGGTGTACGCCTTCGCCACCGGCGCCGTCGCCGACGCGCTGGCCGCCCGCTCGGGGCCCGGTCCGGGGCAGCGCCACGCGGCACTGCGCCCCGGCCGGCAGGCGGACGCGGGGCCGCTGCCGCGGGTGTCCCGGCGCGGGAACGGCACCCGCCCGTGACGGCCGCGCGCGGCATGGCCGTCTTCCGCACCCTGGACGGCCTGACCGCCCTGGTGACCGCCCGCCGGGGGCTCTACGTGCGCTGGTCGCTGGGCCCGGACAAGGACCTGTCGACGATCTCCAGCACGGACGACCTCACCGGCGTGCGGATGCCGGGGCTGTCCGCGAACCCGCTGGACATCGAGGACTGGTGGGGCGACCGGCCGGCACGCGTCTGGGTCGCCCGGCGGCTCTACGACTACTCCCACCTGCCGCGCGTGAAGGACCCCGGCACCCGGCCGTGGGTGCTGGCCGGCCGGGAGGCCGCCCGCGGCCCGGACAACGAGCCGCTGGTGACGGAGGCGGAACCGCTCGGATGGATCGGGCTGCGGGTGATCGACGAAGCCCGGGAGGTGATCCGCCGGCTGCGCGGTCCCTGGGGGCCGCTGGACCGGGGCGGTGCGGTCGGGGCGTGACCCCCGTTCGCCGGGCCCCGGACGCGGAGGAGGTCCGGGGCCCGGCCGGGTCAGCCCTTGCCCATGGCCCGGCGGGCGGCGTCCTTGGTGCGGTCCATGAGGGCGGCGACCGGCCCGAGGGCCATGTTCTTCGCGCCGGACTCGACACCGGGGTGCGGCCGGGTGGGCGCCATCGCCTCGGCGGCCTTGATCGCCCGCGCCATGGCGGCCAGGTTGGCGGCGTCCGTGCTGCGGCGGATGTGCGTGAACTCGTAGCGCTCCTCGGCGCGGGCGTGTTCCTGCACGTCGGTGCGGAGCCGCATCAGCCGCTCCAGGAACTTCGGGTCGTCGGTGTCCATCTCGTCCAGGGCCGAGAGGGTCTCCTTGGCGGCCTTCTCCTCGGCGAGCCGGTCGGCGACGACCTGCTCACCGCCGTCGAAGGCGCGCCGGGCGAAGGGGTGGACGACCTCTTCCTCGGCGGTCTCGTGCACCGCCAGCAGCCGCACCAGCCGGCGGAACGCGTCCCGGCGTTCCTCACCGGTGCTTGCCTCGACCTCGTCGAAGAGGTTGCGGATGTCGCCGTGCTGGCGCATCAGCAGGGCCACCACGTCGTCGTCCTCGGCGTGGTCGTCCCCGGCGTGCGGGGTGTGGGTCGTGGTCATGTCGTCCGCCTCACTTCTCGCGCTGGGCGGGGTCGGGGTGCTCGCCCTCGGTCTGGACGCGGTACTCGCGGCCGAACATCTCGTCGTGCTCGTGCATGACGCGGTCGCTCGGCGGTGCCTCGCCGCCGTGGATGCCCGCCTGCATCGCCTCGAACCGCTCGTGCGCCTCGCGGACGTACCCCGCGCCGAGCGTGGTGAGGTCCATCTGGGTGTCGAGCAGCTCCCGCAGGTACTGCTTGTTCGGCTCGAAGGTGAGCACGTTGGGCAGCTCCGGCGCCAGCACCGAGGCGGGGTCGCGGCCGTCGTGGCGGCGCATGAGGTCGCAGGCGGTGTGCAGGTGCTCCAGCTCCATGTTGAGGTGCAGCTCCCAGATCGCCTTGACCCTGGGGTCGCTCTCCTGCTCCATGAAGGAGTGGTACAGGTAGCACTCGTTGTACTCGTGGTTGACGAGCTGCTCCCACCACGTCTCCCCCGGGTCCACCAGGGACTCGTAGTGGGTGACGTGCTCCTCCTCGATGAGCCCGATCTCCTGGTAGAGCTGGCGGGCGATCGGCTCCATGTAGGTGGGGCCGGTGTTCATGTAGAAGTTCATGGTCTGCTGCTCGGCCGACATGATGGTGAGCGCGTGCAGCTTGGACAGCGGGTTCGTCGTGTCCTTGTCGTACGGGTCGCGGACGTTGTCGACCGGGTCGCGGTGGTGGTACCGGGTGGGCCGGCCGGGCATGACCTCGGTGAGGTTGTCGACGATCGACTCCGCCTTGCGGTGCTCGATCATCTCGTACAGGTTGGCGTACCGGTACAGGTGGTCGAAGTCCTCCAGCACACCGAACTGGTACGCCTGCTTCAGGTACGGGTCAGGCTCCATACGGGCCACCCACGCCGTCAGGTCCACCGCGACCTGCTCGTAGGCGATCGTCGTCTCCAGTACCGAGGAGACGCCGGGGAGCAGCCAGTTCACGACCTTCTGCTGCTGGGCCTCGATGTACCGGGTGCGGGCGAGCTGCCGCTTGATCTCGGGGTCGGGACAGTGCCGGGCGAGCTGGTGGCTGAAGAGGATCGCCTCCACCTCGATGCCGTTCATGGTGATGATCCGGCAGCGGGTGTACGGGTCGCACCGGTCGGGGTCGATCGGCTCCACGTTCAGCTCGCGCCAGTTGCGCAGTTGCCGGTCGAGCGGGATGCCCCGCTGTTCGAGCGGATTGAAGGTCATGCGGTTCGCCTCCTGTGGGGCGCGAGGGGGGGAGTCGCGCGCCGCCGAGGTACCCCGTCCCGGGCACCTCGCACGGACCCGCCACCGCAGTCTTTCCGCCGACGGCGGTATCCGGCCACCGCTGGCGTCCCCCCGCCGCAGGGTTCCCCCCGACGGCCCATTCCGGCGCGACAGCGCGGCACACCTCGTGTGCCGCGCTGTCGCGCCGGGTCGTGCCGGGCGGCCGTCAGCCGCTGCGCTGGGGTGTCCTCGTGTCCGCGTGCCCGTTCCGCGCGGCCGGGTCGTCGTCGCGGTGCAGTCGCACCTCGACGTGGCCGCCGACGACGCGGGTGTCGAAGGCGGGCTGGGGCGCGGTGGCGGGGCCGCGGACGTTCCAGCCGTCGGCCAGCCGGAAGGCGCTGCCGTGCCACGGGCAGGTCACGCAGCCGTCGGCGACCGTGCCCTCGGAGAGCGGCCCGCCGAGGTGGCTGCACCGGTCGGCCAGCGCGTGGAAGGTGCCGCCGCTCTCGCGCACCACCACGAGGGGGACGTCGTCCACGCTGCGCCGGACGGGCTCGCCGGCGGGGAAGTCGGCCACCGCGCCGACCCGGTGCCAGCCGGGCGTGACGACGTGCGGGACCTCCTCGGCGTGGTTGGCGCCGGAGGCCTGGCGGTAGGCCAGGTGACCGCCGAGCATGCCGCCCGCGCCGACCGCCGTGAGGCCCAGGTAGCCGCAGACCCGTCCGGCGCCGGTCCGCCCGGTGAGACGGCAGGCCAGGGAGGCGGCGTACAGGCCGACGGCGGCCGAGTTGGCCACCGCGTGGGCCAGTCCGACGCGCTGCTGCTCGGGGTGGAGTTCGGCCCAGTCGACGGCGCCCGACGCGGCGGCCGGCCCGGCGGTGGCGAGGCCCACGCCGATCAGCAGGCCCGCTTCCCGGGAGCGGCCGGGCCACAGGTCGAGCACGGCCGCGGAGAGCCAGCTGCCGACCGGGACCTGCACCATCAGCGGGTGCAGCGGGTGTCCGAGCCACCGGCCGTGCAGCAGGTCCCGCGCGGGGCCCAGGGGCAGGGACCGCACGCGCCGGCCCAGCGCGTCGATGACGGTGTCCGCCGCGGTGGTCCGCTCCAGGGCGTCCAGCAGCCGCAGCATCCGGTTCTGTCCCATCCGGCGGTGAGCGGGCTTTCTGTTCATGAGCGCTGGGTCCCCCGGTCGGCGGGACGGAAACGCCCGGCGGTTCACCCGGGGCCGCAGCACAGGCGGACGCGGGGCCAGGAGGTGTTGGCGTAGCCCCTGGGGTTCCAGAGGGCGGCGGGTGATTCGGGGGTGGTGGTGCCGGCCGAGTCCCAGGCGCGGGCGACGATCTCCACCTCGCCGCGGGGCAGGTCGAGCACGGTGCGCCAGTGCTGCCAGACCCAGGGTCCGGCGGGCTCGTCCACGTCGGCCGGGCGCCAGGTCCGGCCGCCGTCCGCCGAGACCTCGACCCGGGCGACGGTGCGGTGCTCGCCGCCCAGGGCGTAGCCGGTGACCTGCGCAGGTCCCGCGGGCGGGCGGGAGCCGTCGACGGGACTGAGGACGGCGCAGTTCAGCGGGGACGGCCCGAGCGGGATGCCGTCGCCGGGGCCGGTGCGGCCGGGGCCGGCGTCGGCCGGGAGCAGGCGGTAGGCGGTGGTCTGGAAGTACGCGTCGGACGGCGTGGTCCGGGCGGTGACCCGCCGGAGCCATTTGACGCTGCGGGCGCCGATCCAGCCGGGCACCACCGCGCGCAGCGGTGCCCCGTGCACCCGGGGCAGCGGGGCGTCGTTCATGGCCCAGGCGAGCAGGACCTCCGGCCCGAGGGCCTTCTCCAGCGGGACGGAACCGCCGTAGGGCTGGGGGGGACGGGCGCCGGGGGCGACGTCGGCACCGGTGAAGGCGAGGTGCGCGGTGCCGGGGGCCGGTCCGGCGCGGGCCAGGACGTCGGCGAGCCGGACGCCCCGGAAGCGGGCCGTGGAGATCGCGCCCGGCCCCCACGGTGTCTCGCCGGGGACGGGCCGTACGCCGGTCAGCCCGGTGCGCCGGTTGCCCGCGCACTGGAGGGTGGCGACCACCTCCGTCTCCTCGAACCGGGTCCGCAGCTCCTCCAGGGAGAGGCTCAGCGGCCGGGTGACGGTGCCGTCCACCTCCAGGCGCCAGGCGGCCGGGTCGAGGTC
Source organism: Streptomyces griseoviridis (assembly GCA_014649155.1). GTDB lineage: Bacteria > Actinomycetota > Actinomycetes > Streptomycetales > Streptomycetaceae > Streptomyces > Streptomyces griseoviridis. The sequence continues at coordinate 164,329 of BMSM01000013.1, forward strand.
GGGGATCGGGCCGTGGTTACGGCTGAAGAAGGCGTCCAGCGAGGTCAGGGCGACGGCGGGGCCGCCGGTGAGCGCGGCGGGCGGTGGTTCGGCGTTGAACGGTTCCCGTTCGTGCACCACCATGTCGTTCCGTTTGCCCCAGAGGTTCATATGCGGTGATTATCCTCTCCTGTCCGGATGTTTCGCTTCCCGTGACCGGGCCCACTCGGCCGTGTGCGCACCGGCCCCGGCCACGTCATCGGAGGCAGTCCCATGGACCACTCGCGCGTCCCCGTGCCGGAAGCCCTGCCGGGGTTCCGGCACCGTGGTGACGTGGTGTACGGGCCACCCGGCCACGAGCGGGGACGGGGCGCCGTCGCGGGGCGCGGGGAACGGCGGTCCCCGGTGCGGCCGCCCGATCCGCGGCGTCCGGGCTGGAGCGGGACGTGCCGTCCCGGGACGCGTTCTTCGCGGCGGCCGCGCACATCCCGGCCGAACGGGCCGTCGGGGGTCGCCGGCGGGCGCCTGCGGGTGACCGCCGCATGACGTCGCCGGCCGACAGGGAAAGGACGGTACGGGGATGAGTACGCGACGCGGCACGGCCCTGGTGACGGGGGCGTCGTCCGGCATCGGCGCGGCCTACGCGCGGCGGCTGGCCGGGCGGGGCCTGGACACCGTCCTGGTGGCCCGGCGGGCGGACCGGCTGGAGGATCTCGCGCGGCGGCTGCGCGCGGAGACGGCCACCGCGCCGGAGCCCCTGGTGGCCGACCTGTCCGAACCGGCGGACCTGGCGCGGGTGGCCGAGCGCGCGGCGGGCGACGACATCGGGTTCCTGCTCAACAACGCGGGGATCAACGGCTACGGGCCGTTCGCCGGGCTGGAACCGGAGCTGATGGCGAAGGTCCTCGGCGTCAACGTCGTCGCCCTGACGGCGCTGACCCGGGCGGCGGTCCCGGCCATGCTGGAACGCGGGCACGGCACCGTGGTGAACGTCGCCTCGCAACTGGCCTTCGCGGGGGCGCTGCCGCCGGGTCCGCTGCCCGAACGCGCGGTGTACGGCGGCACCAAGGGGTACGTGGTCACCTTCACGCGGACACTGGCGGCGGAACTGGCCGGCACACCGCTGCGGGTGCAGGTGCTGTGCCCGGGGCTGACCGCCACCGAGTTCCACCGGTCACGGGGTGACGCGCCGGTCCCCGGACGCGAGGAGTCGGTGCACGAGGACGGCGGCGCGCCCGTGGACCGGGTGGTCGACGCCTCGCTGGCCGCGCTGGAGACGGACCGGGTGGTGTGCGTGCCGGGGCTGCGGGACCCGGCGCCGCTCGCCCGCCTCGCGGAGGCGGAACTGGCCGTCCGTACGGGCGCCGCCCCGGAGTGAGGCGGCACCGGATCAGACGGCGTCCCCCGGCGCGTCGTCCAGGATGCGCCCGACGCCGCGCAGCAGCCGCTCCCCGGCCCGGTCGACGCTGCCGTTCTGGACGCTGACCTGGGCGCCTTCGAGGACGAAGGTGATCTCGGCGGCGGCCTGCACAGGGTCGGGCAGGCCGGCCTCGGCGCACATCGCGGTCAGTCGGCGGGCCTGGCGGGCCTTGTGCTCCTCGATCACGCGGCGCGCGGGGTGGGCGCGGTCGGGCAGCTCCGCGAGGGAGTTGACGAACGGGCAGCCGCGGTACGACAGGCGCGGCAGCCCCTCGGCGATGAACCGGGCCAGGCCCAGGATCTGTTCGCGGGGCCGGCCGGGGTGGTCGGCCTCGACGCGGTCGAAGGCCGCCTGGTAGTCGGCGGCGACGATCCGCAGCCACTCCGCGACCAGCGCGTCCTTGGTCTCGAAGTGCCGGTAGATCGCCATCTTGGTGGTCTCGGCCCGCTCGGCGATCGCCTGCACGCCCACCCGGCTGATGCCCTCGCGCTGGAACAGCTCCTCCGCCGCGTCGAGGATGCGCTCGCGCGGCGGCAGTTTCGCCACCCTGCCCGGCCTGCTCACGGTCGATCCCATGACTGCTACGGTACCAGTCCGTCCCGAGTGATACCGCTCGGTATCACTCGGGACTCACAGGTATCGTTCTCTCTCATCGGGAGTGACAGTGAGACTCACCGAGTACGTGTCCTTCGACGCGGTCGGACTCGCGGAACTGATCGCCGGGGGCGAGGTGACCCCCGGCGAGGTGGAGACGGCCGCGCGCGAGGCCGAACGGGCCGTGGGACCGCGGATCAACGCGGTCGTGGAGACCTGGCCGGCCGACGACGCGCCCGCCCCGGGCAGCGCCCCGCTGGCCGGAGTGCCCTTTCTGATCAAGGACATCGCCGTCGCGATGGCCGGGCGGCGCATGGAGCTGGGCAGCCGGCTCGCGGCCGGCCACGTCCCGGGCGCCGACTCCGCGCTGATGCGCCGTTTCCGCCGGGCCGGCCTGGTCACCTTCGGCCGGACCGCGACACCGGAACTGGCCTACGGCATCACCACCGAACCGGTGGTGCACGGCCCCACCCGCAACCCGTGGGACCCCGGGCGCAGCGCGGGCGGGTCCAGCGGGGGCGCGGGCGCGGCCGTCGCCGCCGGGGTGGTCCCGCTCGCCCACGCCACCGACGCCGCCGGTTCGATCCGCATACCCGCCGCCTGCAACGGGCTGTTCGGGCTGAAGCCCACCCGGGGCCTGATCTCGGTGGGTCCGTTCTTCGACGAGATCTTCAACGGCCTGGCCGTGCACGGCGCGCTCAGCCGTACCGTGCGCGACAGCGCGGTCCTGCTCGACCTGGTCCGCGGCCCCGAGCCCGGTGACCCCTACGTCGCCCCGGAGCCGGCCCGGCCGTACGCCTGGGAGGTCACCCGGGACCCGGGCGCGCTCAGGATCGGGGTCCTCCCCCACGCCTGGGGCGGCCGGCGCACCACCGCGCCGGTGGCCGCCGCCCTCGCGCGGACCGTCTCCCTGCTGGAGTCGCTCGGTCACCGGGTGACCGAGGCTGAGGTCGCTCTCGGGGTCGGCTGGGAGGAGTTCCTGCTGGCCAGCGTCCGCCAGTGGACGGCGCAGCTCGCCGTCCAGATCGACGAGCTGGCCGCCGCCACCGGCCGGCCCGTCGACGCGACCACCCTCGAACCGCCGACCCTCGCCGGCTACCGCCACGGGCGGAAGGTCACCGGCACCGAGTTCGTCACCGCGCTCGGGATGCGCAACCGGGTGGCCCGGAGCCTGGCCCGGTCCTTCGACGCCTACGACGTGCTGCTCACCCCGACCCTGCCGGAACTGCCCGTGCCGCTGGGCACCTACGCCGAGGGCGTGGCGGAGCTGGACGGGCCGGGCTGGCTCGACCGCCTCTTCGACCGGTCGCCGTTCACCGCGGCGTTCAACGTCGCGGGGACGCCCGCCATGTCCGTGCCGGTCGTCGCGGACGCCGGGACGGGCCTGCCGGTCGGGATGCAGTTCGCCGCCGGGTACGGCCGGGAGGGCCGTCTCTTCCGGCTGGCCGGGCAGCTCGAACGTGCCGCCCCGTGGTCGGGCCGTACGCCCGCGGTGTGGGCGGGCGACCCCGCGGTCCGCTGACCGGCGGGGTCGCCGCGGCGCCCGGTGTCACCGCTCGTCGCGCAGCCGGGCCGCGAGGACGGTCAGGGGTTCGGTGTGCTCCTCCTGTCCGAGGGCGGTGAGGCGGGCCACGGCCGCGTCGAGGCGGGCCAGCGCGGAGTCGGTGCGCTCCAGGTAGACGCCCTCGACGGCGCCCGCGAGACGGACGCACTCGGCCCACTCGCCGGCCCGGCCCGGCTCCCCCGGTTCCGGCTCGCCGAGCAGGCCGAGGGCCCGCTCCAGGGCGGTGAGCGCCTCCTCGTACGCGCCGGCGTAGGCGTCGACCCGGCCGTGCTCGTAGGCGAGGGCGGCGTCCAGGGGACGGCCGTGGGCCTCGTACCCGGCCGCGCGGGCCTCGTCGGCGATCCGGGCGGCGTCGGAGAGGAAGGCTCGGGCGCCGGACAGCCCCTCGGCTCCCTCCTGCTGGGCCTGGAGCCGGGCGAGTTCGCGCAGGCAGCCGCTGAGCTGCTCGTAGCGCGGCTCCCGGGCGTGGGCGGCGATCGCCTGGTCCACGGCCTCCCGGGCCCGGTCGAACTCGCCCGACTCGCCGAGGAGTACGGCCGTCTCGGCGGCGATCATGGCGTGGCTGCCGGGGTCGTCGTCCCAGCCGGCCGACTCGGCGGCGAGGGCGGCGAACTCGGCGGTGGCGGCCTTCAGGTCGTCGCCCGTGTGCAGCGCGCGGGCGCGGGTCAGCCGCAGCTGGGCCACGAGCCGGTCGTCCATCTCCCCGGCCGCGACGTCGGGTTCGGCCAGCAGGGAGTCGAGCAGCGCGATGCAGTCCTCGACCCGGCCCAGGTCGAGGCTGAGCCGGGCCGCGTTGCTGTAGGTGCAGAAGGCGTCGGTGCGGCTGCCGCCGCGCAGGTCCAGCTCGGCCGAGCGGGTCAGGTGGCGCAGGGCCTCGTCGGGGCGGCCGAGGTGCATGCACGCCTCGGCGAGGTCACCGTGCAGGCGGGCGGTGCCGACCGCGTCGTCGGGCCGGCCGGCGGCGAGCCGCAGTGCTTCGGTCAGATCGGTGTGGGCGGCCTCGGGATCGCCCAGGCCGAGCCGGAGCCGGCCGCGCAGGCCGAGGGTGCGGGGCAGGTGCCAGGCCGGTCCGTCCGCGCGGAGCCGGGCGAGGAGGGCGTCGGTCTCGGCGACGGCGGCGGGCAGGTCGCCGGCGAGGGCGTGGGCACTGGCCCGCAGCAGCAGACCGCCGGAGACCTGCCCGGCGATGCCGTGCCGGCCGGCGAAGTCGAGCAGCAGCTCCGCCTCGGCGAGGACCGGCGCGACGTGTCCCCGGCTGCCCGAGGTCTGCAGGCGCAGCCCGAGCACGGTCGCCCGCAGCCGCAGCAGCCGGGCCTCCAGGTGCGGGGCGAGGCCGGGGTTCTCCTCGTGCAGGCGGACCAGGGCCGCGTGGGCGGCGGTCAGCGCGGCGGTCTTCGTCGCGGGGTCAGGCGCGGGGAGTTCGGCGGTGGCCAGCTCCGCGCAGCCGCGGCAGACCGCCGCCTCGCCGGGCCGCCCGGCGTCCTCGTAGAGGCCCGCGGCCTCCTCGTGCAGGGCGGCGGCGACGGCGAAGTCGTCCCGGTCGCCGGCCCGGTTCGCCTCGTCGGCCAGCAGGTCGGCGCGGAGCCGGACGAGGGGGCCGACGGCGGGGTCGTCGGGATGGGTGTAGCCGGGGGCGGTGGCGAGGGCGCGCAGCCGGGTCCAGCAGGTCCGCGCGTCCGGGTCGCCGCGCTCGTCCAGTTCCCGGGCGCGGAGGATCAGTTCGGGCAGCGGCTCGGGGAGGTCCGGCCGGGTCCGGGGGGCGGGCGCGGCGGGCGGTGCGGCCGGGGCCAGGTCGTCCAGGGCGCGGGGCCGGAGGGTCAGTTCGAGCGCGTCGAGCAGCGGTTCCCGGTCGAGCCGGGCGCGGCGGCGGTCGGCGTGGGCGGAGGTGCCGTTACGGGTGTCGAAGCGGGCGGCGAGGTCGTCGGCGCGGCCCCGTATCTCGGCGCGCAGGGCGGCCACCGTCCAGGCGCGGCCCGCGTAGCCGGCGGCGGGCAGCTCGCCGTGGCCGAGGTGGTCGACGCGGCTGAGCAGCACCTCGACGCCGGTGAGGAAGTCGAGCAGGTCGCGCGGCGAGTCGACCTCGTCGAACAGGGCGCGGTTCTCCGCGAGGAGTTCCAGGCCGCGTGCCTCGTTGCCGGTGAGCGCGCAGAACTCCAGGTGGCGGCCGACCTCCCCGGCCATCGACGGGTTGCGGCGGCAGCCGCGGTAACCCGCCAGGTGCAGGGCGCGGGCCCGGTCGGCGCGGCCGGTGCGCAGGAGCGGCAGCAGCGCGTACGACACGGAACGGGCCGGTTCCTCCTGGCAGGACTCCTGGCCGGCGAGGACCGGTTCCCAGACGGCCAGCGCCCGCTCGTCGTCGCCGGCCGCGAGGTGGTGGCGGGCGCGCTCGCAGGTCTCGCATGCCTCGCAGTCGCTGAGCGGGGTGCGGGTGCGGCCCGCCCACAGCTCGTAGGCGGCGGTGGTGTCCTCACCGAGGTGGGCGGCGAGCTGGTACGCCTGTCCGTAGTACGGCTGGAGGCCGAGGCCGGCCTTCTCGTAGCGGTCGCGCATCTCGGTGAGCCACTGGCGCAGGCCGGTCAGCGGGACCTCGGGCAGGGCGAGCAGGGCGTTCGCGACCCACTTGAACCGCCAGAACAGGGTGTGGCGCAGGCGGTCGTCGAAGAGGCCGGGCCGCTCGTCGAAGAGGGTGAGCAGCCGGGCGAAGACGACGGGCGACTTCCGGGGTTCGGAACCGTAGGTGTACGCCTCCTGGAGTTCGAGGAGGGCGTGGACGAGCGGGACGGGTTCCTCGAACCGCTCGGCGGCGTCGACGAGTTCCTCGGCGGTGACGGTGCGGGGGCGGCCGTAGGGGCGGCGGTCGTTCTCCCGGAGTGCCTCGTACAGCTCGTCCGTGGTCCGGGGCGGGGCGGGGGTGGGCATCGTCAGCTGTCCTTGCGCAGGGCGTGGGCGAGAAGGTCGAGGAAGGAGCGGTTGATCAGGCTCGACTCGGCGGGCCTGAGCGGGCGCCGGGACAGCATCGCGGCCTGTCCGTAGAGGGCTTCGGCGCTGGTGCGGGCCAGTTCGGGTTCCTCGATGGCGACGGCGGCGCGGACCAGCGGGTTGAGCTGGTTGAGGATGAGCTGGGCGCGGGGTGCCTCCTGGCGCAGGGCGCCGAGGATGTCGCCCCACAGGCCGCCCTCCTGCTCGCGGGCGAGCCGGGAGCGGGTGCGCTCGTGCCGGGCCTCGCGGCTGTCCATGAGCAGGGCGGGCGCGGAGGCGGGCTGGAAGGTGCGCAGGGCGACGTCGCAGTCGAAGACGGCGAGGGTGTCGCGGGCGAGGGCGAGGTAGGGCGCGGCGGCGAGTTCGGTCTCCCGGTCCACGGGGTCGAGGTGGGCGGTGAGGGTGGCCGGGTCGAGGTCGGCGACGGTGGCCTCGGGGCGGATCTCGGGCAGCCGGTGGACGAGTTCGCGGTCGTAGGTGTAGCCGCCGTTGACGACGCCGAGGCCGGCGGCGGAGGCGATGGCGGCTATCTGCCGGAACTCCTCCACGCTGGAGGTCACGAGCACGGTGCGGTGGGTGCGGGCGAACTCGTCGAGGGTGGTGTGGCCGTCGGTGGTCTCGAACGGCAGCCAGGGCAGCAGCATCCGCAGGATCTCGTCGTCGTGCACGGCGAGGGACTTCACGGCGAGGTGGTGGACCTGGAGGAAGCGGCCGAGCAGGTCGGGGTCGCTGGCGGCGGCGCGGGCGATCCAGGCGCGCAGCCGTTCGGCGAGGGCCTCGCGGACGGCGGCGAGGGTGTCGTCCTCGTAGAGGGACTCGCGGGAGGCCGTGGGGCGCAGGCTCTCGGCGTCGATCACGCAGCGGACGAAGAACGCCCACTCGGGCAGGATCTCCTCGGCCTGTTCGGACAGGAGCATGCCCTTGACGTGGACGCGGTGGCCGTGGCGGCGGCCGGCCGGGACGGTGTCGGGCAGCACGCAGGCGATGCCCTTCAGGCCGACGGCGGGCAGGTCCAGTTCGATGGTGTCCAGCGGGGTGAAACCGAAGACCTCCGCGCCGTACGCGGCCAGCGCGCGGGAGCGGGCGCCCGGGGTGGGGTACGTGCGCGCCCAGGGGGCCGGCTCGGGGTTCACCGGCGCGCCGGTGCCGTCGAGGACGTCGGAGAAGGTGACCGGGTGGCGCAGCAGCGAGCCGAAGTGGCGGGCGAGGGCGTGGACCTGGGCCGGGCGGGTCCACTCGCCCGCGTCGGCGCGGGGGGTGAGGGTGACGGTGGTGCCGGGCCGGGTGCGGGCCCCGGCGGGGAGGGTCCGGACGGTGTAGCTGCCGTCGCCGCGGCCCCGCCACTCGACGGCGGGGGCGCCGGGGGTGCGGGCGGAGCGGCTGACGACGTGGATCTCGTCGGCGACGAGGAAGCAGGAGAGCAGGCCGATGCCGAACTGGCCGATGAAGTCGCCGCGCTTCTCGGCGAGTTGCTCGGCGCGCTTGCTGCTGCGGCCGATGGTGGCGAGGAAGGTGTGCACGTCGGCCTCGGTGAGGCCGACGCCGTCGTCCTCGACGCGGACCGCCGAACCGTCGGCGTACAGGCGGACGCCGAAGGCGCCGGCGGGGGCGTCGGGTTCCAGGGTGTGCCGGGCGGTCAGCGCGTCCACCGCGTTCTGGAGGAGTTCGCGGAGGTAGACGCGGGGGCTGGAGTAGAGGTGGTGGGAGAGGAGGTCGACGAGACCGCGCAGGTCGACCTGGAAGGTGCGGTCGGCGGCGGGCGCGGGGGTGACGGGCTGGGTCATCGGACGGTCCGGGGGTGAGGTGGGCGGGCGGCGGGGGGCGTGCGGGTCAGGCGCGGCGCTGGAAGCGGGCGAACTGCTTCTCGGGGTCCGCGAAGTACTGCCACGGCCAGCCGCCGGGGTAGGCGCCGTCGAGCGCCCGGAAGACCCGGCGGACGGTGTGGCGCTCCCCGGCGAGGGACAGGGCCATGGCGAAGGTGCCGAAGTCGCGCTGCCAGCCGGGGCTGCGCCGGTGGGCGGGGTGCAGGATGCTGCGGTCCGCCGCTTCCCGGAGCCGGGCCCGGATCTCGTCGGTCTCCAGGAAGTCACCGCGCTCGGACTCGACCCACTCCTCGATGTACGCGGTGGCGAGGACGCAGCCGAGGCGGTGCCCCTCCGGGGCGCGGGCGGCGGCCTCCTGGGCGAAGGCCAGGGCCTGCCCGGGCGCCCCGCCCCAGCGGGGCTGCAGCTGTGACACCCACTCGATGTGCGTCTCCAGGTCCAGCGGGTCGCGGCGCAGGGCGGCGTCCCGCCGGGTCTCGTTGACGGCGGCGCCCAGTGACATGCCGCGGCCGGAGGTGAGCAGGCAGCGCCACGGGGTGATCCACTCGGGGCGCAGCTCGGCGGCGAGGAAGAGCTGCTCCTCGGCGAGGTCGAGGCGTTCGTGGAAGGTCTGCCACTGCTCCCGTGTCACGTCGGCGGCGCGCGCGGCGGTACGGGCCTCCCAGCCCCAGCTGATGTGCCGGGCGCCGGAGACGAGCAGGGCCGTCGCCCGGTGCTCCTTGTCCTCCTCGACGGCGCGGCCGATCCAGTCCTGCACGCCGTCGAGGTCGGCGAGCTGGTTGAGCACCTGGTGGTCGCGGCCGGGGTCGAAGGGGGCGAGGGCGGCCTTGACGGCCTCCCAGTCACCGGCGCCGGCCGCCTCGACCAGGGCGAGCACCCGCCGGTCGCCGAGCGCCCGCAGCGGATAGGTGCCGTTCCTCTGTCTGTGCGGGACGGGAAGGGCGTGCGGGTCCGCCGCCGGTCTCTCCCCGCTCCTGCCGAACAGCTTGCCGAACATGCCGCGTCCTCCCCTGGTCCCGCGTGATCATCGGGTGCAGCATAAGCGGCACCGCCGACATCACATCCACAGGGTTTTCACGGGGACTTCACGGCTGGGCGCCGAAGCCCCCGGGGCCCGTGTGACCGGGCCGCGGGGGCGGGAGGGACGTACGCGGATCAGTGGCCGGCGACGACGCCGGACAGTTCGTTGGTGCGCTCCGGCAGGGTGACCGAGGTGGTCTTCTTCCCGGTGGTCAGGTCGATGGCGTGCAGGGCCTTCTCGGCGGGTTCGGAGACGTAGGCGGTGTCACCGCGGACGAAGAGGGTGGGCCGGGGCTGCTGCCAGTCCAGCGGCTCCTGCCACGCGCCCACGGCGGGGATCTTCCGCTCGATGTCGCCGGTCGCCGGGTCGATCACCCGGAGCGCGCCGTCGGTGCCGAGGACGAGCGCCTCGCCCTCCGGGCCGCGGGCCAGCGACCGGAACGAGTAGCTGGTGCCCAGGTCGACCAGGGTCAGCTTCGCCTTCTCGGTGTCGATGAGGGAGATCCGGGTGGGCCGCTCCAGCTCGGCGTCCGGGTCGGTCTTGTAGTCGCCGAGCAGGACCGGGGAGGTGTCGCTGCCGGCCTGGTTGCCGATGCGGCCGTAGTCGTCCGGGGCGTCGATCTTGGTGAACTTCCCGTCCTTGTACAGGAGTACTCCGTCCTCGCAGCCGACGGCGACGGCCTCGTTCCGGGCCGCGGCCTCGCCGTGGACGCCGGGGCAGTCCTCGTTCCGCGCGATCTCCTTGTCGTTCTCGTCCAGCACCAGGGCGCCGGTGCGCTTCTCCTCGGTGCCGAGGGTGGTGAGCAGGTCACCGCCGGCCAGTTCGATGGCGACGCCGTGGTGCGCCTCGGCGGTGGTGTACGTGCGTCCCTCGGGCTTCGTGCCGCTGCTCAGGTCGGCCGGGTCGAAGACGTTGACCTCGCCGGTGCCGTCGGTGAACAGCACGGTCTTCCCGGCGTGGCGGACGACGTGGCCGGGCTTGGCGCCCGGGTACTCGATGCCGGTGAGGGCCTGCCCGGTGGCGTCCAGGACCCGGAAGCCGCTGTCGGTGGAGACGATGACGTGGTCCTCGTCGCCGGCCGGGTTGACCCGGTTGAACCCGGGCAGCTCGATGGTCTTCGTCAGCTTCAGGGTCTCGCCGTCCAGGACGTACAGGCCGCCGTCGAAGGTGGCGACGAGCGGGTCGGTGACCTTCGCGGCGGGTGTGGTGCTCGCGGTGTCCGAGGCCCGGGCGCCGGAGGCGGAGTCGTCGCCCCCGCAGGCGGTCAGCGCGGTGGCCAGGGCGAGGGTGAGGGCGGTGGCCGGGAGGGCTCTGCGGTGTATCGGCTTGTTCATCGGTGTGGTTCCTTTCCGCGCCGCCCGACGGCGGCATGGGGACAGGTGCGGGACCCGGCCGGGGTGGCGGTGTCCGGTGGGGCAGGGGGTTCAGGCGCCGGTGAGGCCGTCGGTCATGGCGGTGGTGTTGGCGCGCATCATCCGCAGGTAGGTGTCGGCGCCGCCGCCCTTCGCGGTGAGCGACTCCGAGTACAGCCGGACGACGCGGACCCGGTCGTCCAGCTCGGTGCGCAGCACCTCGGCCAGCCGGGTGGGCTGGGAGGAGTCGGCGAACACGGTGCGCACGCCGGCGTCCTCCATCGCCTCGGTGAGCGACTTCAGGTCGGCGGAGCTGGGGGAGGCGAGCGTGGTGCCGCTGGGGACGACCGCGCCGATCACCCGGAAACCGAAGCGGTCGGCGAGGTAGCCGAAGACGTGGTGATTGGTCACCAGGGCCCGGTCGTCCTCGGGGATGCGGTCGAAGGACTTCTCCATCCAGGCGGTGAGGTCGGCGAGTTCGGCGTCGTAGCGGTCGGCGTTGGCGCGGATCGCGGTGCCGTCCACGCCGTGCACGTGCTCGATCACCTGGTCGGCTATCAGGCCGGTGGCCTTGCGCACCCGGTCGGGGTCGGTCCAGAAGTGCGGATCGGCCTGGCCCGCCGCGTCGGCAGGGCCGCCGTCGTCGGACGCGTGGAAGGTGAGCGGGTCGACGGCGTCGCCGACCGCGAGGGTGGCGACGCCGGACGCGCGGGCCGCGTCCACGTGCCGCAGGACGTTCTCCTCCAGACCGAGGCCGTTGCAGATCACGAGGTCGGCGCGCTCCAGCTCGGCCGCCTGCACCGCCGACAGGCCGAAGGAGTGCGGATCGGCGTCGGGTTTCATCAGGACGGTGACCTCGGCCTCGGCGCCGACGATCTCCCGGGTGATGTCGCCGAGGATGTTGGTGGTGACGACGACGCGGGGCCGTTCCTCGCCGGTGGCGCAGGCGGAGGCGGTCACGGCGGTGACGAGGGTCAGCAGCCCCGCGACCAGCCCGCGCAGCCGGGTCGCGCCGGCACGGGCCCGCCGCTTCACCGGGTGCCGGCTCATCGTCCGGTCTCCGCCATGAGGACCGGCTCGATGTCCAGGTCGAAGGAGCGGGCGACGCGCAGTCCGTCGTTGTAGTCGATCTCGAACACCCGCTTGCCCTCCGGGTCGTTGACGTAGGCGCGGCTGCGGTCGACCTCGACGACGGGCGCGGCGGAGCCGTTCGCGGCGGGTTTCCCCCCGGTCAGCAGTGTTTTCGTCCTGGCGGTGCGCTCCCCGGTGGCGATGTCGTAGCCGTGCAGGGCGCCGTCGGTCTCCAGGACGAGCAACGGGGAGCCCTCGCCGGCGGTGTTGGCGGCGACGACCGGGCCGGTCTCCACCCGGGTCCAGGTCTTCTCGGTGACGTCGAGGACCCAGACGGCGTCGGCACCGGCCGGCGCGGTGAGGGTGTCGCTGCCGGGCCGCTGCCGGAAGGCGGTGGCCCGCTCCCGCTCCGGTACGGCACCGTCGTAGGGGATCCTCTCGGCGGTGAAGGCGCCGCCCTCCGCGTGGACGAGCAGCGCGCCGTCCGCGCAGCCGAGGACCAGGCCGCGCCGGGTGACGGCGTCGCCGCGCGGTGCCGCGCACTCGGCGTCGGGAGCCGTGACGCGCCGCCCCTCGCGGTCGAGCACGGTGAGCCGCGCGGTGCCGTCCCCGTCGGTGAGGGCGAGCAGGTGCTCCTCGTACGGGACGACGGGGCCGGTGTACGTGCCGGGCAGGGCGCGGGGGGCGGCGATCCCGCCCTGCTCCAGGTCCGCCCGGTCGTAGCGGGCGGCCCCGCCGTCCGCGCCGGTCACGACCGTCACGGAGCCGTCGCCGCGCACCTGCGCCCCGCCGCTCGCGGGGAACTCGCCCACGTCGCGTATCGCGGCGCTGTAGTAGTGGACGTGGTCGCCGTGGTCCACCGTCCAGGCGCCGCTGTCGAGCACCCGCGTGCCGGCGGCGGTGTGGAGGTGGCCGAACCGCCCGTCCGTGTCCAGCCGGACGGCGTCCGCCACCCGGGCGGTCCGGTGCGCCTCGCCGGTGATGAGGTCGAGCACCCGGGTGTCTCCGCTCACGGGGTCGTTGAGCAGCAGACGGGACTGCTGCTCGGCGGCCTCCCGCGCGCCCTCCACGTATCCGTGCGGAGTGACGGACGGGGAACTCGCCGCCGGGCGCGGGTCGTTGTCGCCGCCCTGGCCCGCCGAGCAGCCCGTGGCGAGCAGTCCGGTGAGCGCGAGGGCGGCCGCGGCCCGGGGAGTGACGTTTCTTCGGACGGTCATGACGATCGCCTCAGGCTTCTTTCAGTGGGCTTCGGGGGCGGGGACGGGCGCGGGGCGGGGACGGCGGTGCCGCAGGCCGGACGCCAGGTGGGAGAGGAAGAACAGGCTCACCGCGAGGGCCGCGACGGTCGCCCCGGCGGCGGTGCCCAGGTGCCAGGAGAGCAGCAGCCCGCCGAACGTGGCGCCGGCGCCGAGGAGCGCGGCCAGGACCATCACCCCGCGCACGCCGCGCGCCCACGGCAGGGCCGCCGCCGGGGGCGCGATGAGCAGCCCCAGCACCAGCAGCGTCCCCACGATGTGGAAGGAGGCGACGATCGCGAGGCCCAGCAGCCCGAGCAGGACGGCGTGCGCGAGGCGCGGGCGCAGCCCCAGGGTGCGGGCCTTGCGGGCGTCGAAGGTGAGGGCGAGGAAGGCCCGGTGGCCGAGGGCCGCGACGGCCAGCGCCGCCAGCAGGGCCGCGCCCAGCAGGTACAGGTCCCGCTGCCGTACGGAGAGGACGTCGCCGAAGAGGAACCCGGTCAGGTCGACCGCGAAGGACTGCGACCGCGACACGATGATGACGCCGAGCGAGAGCATGCCGACGAACAGCAGCCCGATGCCGGTGTCCTGGGACAGCCGGGGGGTGCGGCCGAGCGCCGTGACGCCCGCCGTCATGACGGCCGCGCTGGCCACCGCCCCCACCATCAGGTTGCCGCCGGACAGCGCGGCCAGCGCCACCCCCGGGAGCAGCCCGTGGGACATGGCGTCACCGAGGAAGGCCATTCCCCTGAGCACCACCCAGGTACCGGCCAGTGCGCAGATCGCGGACACCAGGAACCCGCCCCACAGGGCACGTTGCACGAAGGACACCTCGAAGGGGGCCGTCAACCACTCCATGGCAAAGACACTACAATGAAAATCATGTTCAAAAAACCGGCCTCCGTGCCGCCCCCGCCCACGGAACGTGCCGCACGGGTGCGCTTCACCGGACTCTGCGCCGGCTACCCGGGCCGCCCCGTCCTGCGTCGACTCAGCGCGGAGATACCGGGGTTGGCGACCACCGCGCTGGTCGGTCCGAACGGCAGCGGCAAGTCGACCCTGCTCGGGGTGCTGGCCGGTGTGATCCGCCCGACATCCGGTGAGCTGCGCCACCACGGAGGCCGGCCGCCCGCCTTCGTTCCGCAGCGCGGGGCGGTCGGGGACGCCCTGCCGCTCACCGTCCGGCAGACGGTGGAGATGGGGCGCTGGGGCGAGCGGGGGCCGTGGCGCCGGCTGACCCGGCGGGACCGCGCGACGGTGGACGCCGCGCTCGACCGGCTCGGCATCGGCGACCTCGCCGCCCGCCAGCTCGGCGAGCTGTCCGGCGGCCAGCGGCAGCGCGCCCTGATCGCGCAGGGGCTGGCCCAGGAGTCCGACCTGCTGCTGCTGGACGAGCCGACCACGGGACTCGACCCGGAGGCCAGGGACCGCATCGGCGCCCTGCTGACGGGCCTCGTCGCCGACGGTGTGACGGTCGTCCAGGCGACGCACGACCTCGGGGCGGCCCGCGCGGCGGACACCTGCCTCCTGCTGCGCGAGGGCCACCTCGCCGGGCGGGGCCGGCCGGACGACGTCCTCACCACGGCGGCGCTGGCCCGGATCTGGCAGCCGCTGTGACGGTCGCGGCGGCCGGGGCCCCGCTCAGCCCTTGACGGCCACGAGGACGCGGCTGTCCCCGACCTGCCACACCGGCGTGACATGCCGGAAGCCCGCCCGCCGCAGCAGCTCGGCGTGGCGGCGCACGGACAGGTGCCGGTTGCCGCCACCACCGCCGGCGGCCGGCCGGCTCCGCTCCCGGCGCGCGAAGAGGTCCGCCAGTTCGGGCTCGGCCGCCACCGCCCGCCACCAGGACTCCCAGTCCTCGTGGCCGTGGTCACCGGCCCGCTCGGCCCGGCACCGCCCCACATGGGCCGTCAGGTCGGAGCAGAACCCCACGTCCGGCGGGAAGTGGTCCCCGTTGACCAGTGCACCGCCGGGCCGGAGCAGCGCCCCGAGGGTGCGGTAGATCCGCGCCAGGACGGGCGCGGGGAGGTAGTGCAGGGCGGTCGTCGAGACGGCCACGTCCAGGGCG
This sequence comes from Streptomyces griseoviridis, assembly GCA_014649155.1. Classification (GTDB taxonomy): domain Bacteria; phylum Actinomycetota; class Actinomycetes; order Streptomycetales; family Streptomycetaceae; genus Streptomyces; species Streptomyces griseoviridis. The sequence continues at coordinate 179,438 of BMSM01000013.1, forward strand.
CGGCAGAGCCCGAGGGCGTCCGTCCAGCCCTCCTCCCCGATGACCGCCTCCACGTACCGCGCGGCGTCGGCGTGGTGCGTCCGTCCCAGTTCCAGCAGGACGGGGTCCATGTCGACGGCGACGATCTCCGCGTCCGGCAGCCGCCGGGCGAGCCGCGCGGACAGCGAACCCGGCCCGCAGCCCAGGTCGAGCAGGAGCGGCCGGGCGCGGCCGGCGCAGAGGTGCTCCACGACATCGGAGATCACGGTGAACCGCTCCTCGCGGTCGACCGCGTACCGCTGCTGCTGCCGCTCCCAGCGCTCCACCCACGTCCCGGCCGTCTCCATGCCCACGCCCATCCGGTCGCGCCACCCCTTCCGTCTCCTCCGCCGCGACCGCCGCGCGGGCCACGGAGGGGACGGTCGTCCGGTGGCTCTTCATGCCAATGACTCGAGTACGGCCAGCAGGCGGTCGATCTCCTCCTCCGTGTTGTAGACGTGCAGGCTCACCCGTACGACGCCGTCCTTCTCGTCCGCGCCCGCCTGGCACAGGCTGTCGGCCCGGACCATGAACCCGTGGCTGAAGAGGATGAACCCGAGGTCGTCGGAGGGGATCTCCCGGTGCCGGAAGGTGACGATGCCCTGCCGCCGCTGTCCCTCGCCGAGCGCGGAATCGGCGGCGAGACTGGCCTGGCACCCCTCGATCTCGTAGGCGTCGAGCCGCCGGAGCCGGTCGGTGAGGCGGGTGGCCAGCCGCACGGCGTGCCGGGCGATCCGGTCCACCCCGGCGGACTCCAGCCAGTCCAGGGCGGCCAGCAGCGACACGATGCCCACCGTGTTCGGCGTGCCGGCCCAGCCGGCCGGCCGCAGTTCCGGCCCCCGGGTGTTGCGCGCCCACACCGCTCCGGTGCCGGGCAGCGCCATCGCCTTGTGCCCGGAGAACACCACGAAGTCGACGTCGAGGTCCGGGTGGCCGACGTCGACCGGGAGGTGGCCGACGCTCTGGGCCGCGTCCAGGCAGATCGGCACGCCGGGGCCGACCGCCGCCCGCAGCCGGTGGACGTTCATGTCGCCGCCGTACACGTGGTGGACGTGGGTGGCGGCGACGAACCGCGTCCGGGGGCCGACCGCCTCGGCCAGCGCCCGGTGGTCGTAGTCACCGGAGGCCGCCTGGTACGGCAGTGCCCGCAGCGTCACCGCCACCCCGCGCTCGGCCAGCAGCCGCCGGGCCTCCTGCCAGGGTTCCAGGTTCGCCCGGTGGTCGGCGAACGGTACGAGGATCTCGTCCCCGTCCGTCAGCAGCGGGACCAGCCAGTCGCGGGCGACGATGCGCAGCCCTTCGGTCGTCCCGCTGGTGAAGTGGACGGTGGACCGCTCGGGCCGGGGGTCGCCGAGGAACTCCTTGACGCGCCGCCGGGTCCGTTCGACGAGTTCGGTGGTCCGGTTGGCCCACGGGTAGGTGCCCCGGCCCGCGTTGGCGTTGGCCGTCGTCAGATACGTCTGCACGGCGTCCAGCACCGCCTGCGGTTTCTGCGCGGTGGCGGCACTGTCGAAGTACACCAGTTCCGGATGGGCGGCCAGGATCGGGAACTGCGCCCTCCGCTCCACGGGGTTCACTCCCGTACCAGTGGTGCGCCCGCGTCCCGCCACGCCACGATCCCGCCCTCCAGACT
>BMSM01000014.1 GCA_014649155.1 Streptomyces griseoviridis
CCTTTCAGCGCCGATGGTACTGCAGGGGGGACCCTGTGGGAGAGTAGGACACCGCCGAACGATTCTTATAAAAGGGTGGGACCCGGAACTTTCGTTCCGGGTCCCACCCTTTTTTGTTGTCTGTCACCTGGTGTTCACGTTCCGCAACCACCATCCAGCCATGGGTACTGCAGCAATGCTCAGGGCCGCCGGTGTCGGAATCGGTGACGAGGTCGTGGTGCCGGCCTTCGGGAACATCGAAGTCGCCGAGGCCGTCGCCCTCGCCGGTGCGATGCCGGTGTTCGCCGACATAGATCCGGTCACCTACTGCCTCGACCCGGCCGCCGTCGCGGCCGCCGTCGGGCCACGGACCGCGGCCGTCGTGGCCATACACCGCTTCGGACGGACCGCGGACCTGGAACGACTGCACGAGCTGGGGCAGCGGCACGGGCTGCTGGTGCTGCAGGAAGGTGAGCCGGCGCCGTACGACGAGATAGCGCGACGCAGGCAGCGGGCGGCGTACCTCGACGCGCGGCTGCGCGGAGTGCGGACACCGGACGGCGGGGACGGGCACACCTACGGGCAGTACGTCGTGCGGGTCCTGGGGAATGGGCGGCCCGACCGGGACGCCTTCGCTCGGGCTCTGCGCGGCCGGGGCGTGGACTGCCGGGTACCGGTGAAGACCCCCGTGCACCGGCTGCCCGAGTTCCGGCGCTGCGTGACGCTGCCGGAGACCGAACGGGCCGCCGACGAGACGCTCGCCCTGCCCGTCGACGGCTCATTGACCAAACGGGACATGCAGCGGATCGTGTCCGCGTGCAACGCCCTCGGCGGACTGCTTCAGGCCGCCCTTTGAAGTGGTTGGGAGCACGGCTGTGTTCGGGGTATGATCTATTCCGTTGCCGCGAGGGAAACCTCGTAAAGCGACCGGCCCCTATAGCTCAGTCGGCAGAGCGTCTCCATGGTAAGGAGAAGGTCAACGGTTCGATTCCGTTTGGGGGCTCCGAAAAAAAGAAAGGCCCCGCCCACTCGGGCGGGGCCTTTCTCGTGCCTCAGTCGTGGTGCGGTTCCGGGACGCGCATCGCCAGAATGGCCATGTCGTCGGACGGGGCGTCCGACGCGAACCGCTCCACCGCGCGCATGATGCGGGCCGCCACCGCGCCGGCCGTCAGCCCCGTGCACGTGGTGAGGACATCGGCGAGACCGTCGTCTCCCAGCATGCGCGAGCCCTCACGGCGCTCGGTGACGCCGTCCGTGACACAGAGCAGGACATCGCCCGGGTCGAGGGTGACCGTCTCCTCGTACAGCTCCAGGTCGTCCATGACACCGAGCAGGGGCTGCGGTTCGGCCGCCGGTTCGACCGTGCCGTCCTGACGGAGGCGCAGGGGGAGCGGATGGCCGGCGCAGACCACCTTGAGTTCCGCGCCGCCCTCCGCCAAGGGGCGCATCTCGCCGTACAGGAGGGTGAGGAAACGGCTGCGCTCGCCCTCGTCGAGGATGGCCGCGTTGAGCCGCTCCAGGACCGCCGGGCCGCTGAGGCCCTCGCGGGCCAGAAGACGCAGGGCGTGCCGGGCGAGGCCCGTGACCGCCGCCGCGTTCGGGCCCGTACCGCAGACGTCGCCGATGGCGAAGCCGTACGCGCCGTCGCGGATGGGGAAGAGGTCGTAGAAGTCACCGCCGACCTCGTTGCCCTCGCCCGCCGCGCGGTAGATGACCTCGACCTCCACGCCCTGGATCTGCGGCAGTTCCGGGGGCAGCAGGCTGCGCTGGAGGGACTGGCTGATGGCCGTGCGCTCCGAGTAGAGGCGGGCGTTGTCCAGGGCCAGGGCGGCGCGGCGGGAGAGGTCCTCGGCCAGTTCGAGGATCTCCTGGCGGAAGTGCTCGTCGGCGGGCTTGCCGAGGGTCAGCATGCCGATGACGCGGTTACGGGCGACCAGGGGCAGCACCACCGTCTCACCGCCGACCGCGGAGGCCGTGGCGAGGGTCGGGCCGATGCCCGGGGTGACCTGGCGGGTGGGGGTGCTGCTCAGGCCGAGGCTGCGCATGGAACTGCGCAGCGCCGCCTGGTGGGCGCTCTCCGCGGGGATGGTCCAGACGCGGGCGCCGGGGGTCGGCACCGGGTCGGGCGGCGGGACCTTCGACAGGAGGGACTTGATGCCGTCGATCAGCTCCTCGTCCTCGTGCAGGACGTAGGAGAGATACGGCTCCGAGGCCTGGTCGGCGATGGTGTAGACGGCGCACCAGGTGGCCAGCGTCGGCACCGTCATCTGCGCCATCAGGGCGAGGGTCTGGTCCCGGTCCAGAGTGCCGGCGAGCAGGTCGGACGCCTCCACCAGGAAGCTGAGCGAGCCGCGGCGCAGCCGCTCCAGCTCGCCGAGGCGGGCCGACTCGACGGCCAGGGCGATCCGGTCGGCGGCGAACTGAAGGCGCAACGCCTCCTCGTTGGTGTAACGGCCCGCGGCCTCCGCGGCGACACCCAGGGAGCCGGTGAGGCGTCCCTCCACCTTGAGCGGGACGGTGACGACCGAGCGCATGCCCGTGCCGGCCAGCAGGGGGACCGCGCCCGGTACGGCGGCCAGATCGTCGTGGACGGCCGGCATGCGCGCCGAACCGTAGCGGCCGGGTCCGGCCTCCACGGGGACCCGGGCGAAGCGCTGGCGGGCGGAGGGCAGGCCGGTGGAGGCGCGGACCTCCAGCTCCGTCTCGTCGTCCGTGGCGAGGAGCAGGAACGCGGCGTCGCCGTCGAGCATGTCGCGGGCCCGCTCGACCGTGCGCTGGAGGAGGCCGTCGAGGTCGTCCGGGGCGGGGGAGCCGATGAAGACCTCGAAGGGATCGGTGCTCTGCCCCTCCGAGGAGGTGCCGGCGTCGGAGGCCGGGACGCGCAACGGGGTCTGGAGCACCGCGCGCTCATGGTCGCGGACGAGGAGGCAGACCGTGGACGGTTCCCCGCCGGTGTCGCGGACCCGCAGATGGGAGGCGTAGACCGGGATGACGCGGCCGTGGGCGCCGCGGATGCCGTAGCTGCCCTCCCAGCGGGACAGGCGCAGGGCCTCGACGATGCCGGTGCTGGTGCCCGGGGTGTGCGGCCAGGCGGCGAAGTCGGTCAGGGGCTTGCCGATGACCTGCTCGGCCGGGTAGCCGAACAACTCCTCCGCGTCCTCGTTCCAGGCCGTGAGGGTGCCCGAGCGGTCGATCTGGACGACGGCGACCCGGACGCGGCCGTCGGCGAGCGGCAGCAGCGCGGCCGGCAGGGCGGGCCCGGCGGCCCGGGTGCCGACGGGACGCTCGGGGAGGGTGAGGCGGAACCAGACGGTCTTGTGCGTCGGCGTGTACTCGACACCCCAGCGGTCGGCCAGCGCCGCGCAGAGCTGGAGGCCGCGGCCGCCCTCGCGGTCCGGGCTGCCCATGGCGGACGGCGAGGACTGGAGCGGAACCTCACGTTCGGGGTAGTGGTCGGCGACCTCGACGCGTACGCCCTCGTCGCTGCGGAGGCAGACCACGTCGGCGGAGGTGCCGGCGTGCACCACGGCGTTGGTGACGAGCTCGCTGGTCAGCACCACGGCGTCGTCGACGATGTCGGCGTAGCCCCAGCCCTGGAGGGTGTCCCGGACGAAGGAACGGGCGCTCGCGACCGATCGCCCGACGGGCTCGAAGCTGGCGGCCGCACGCGCGGTGATCACAGAACTCCTCGACCCTCTCTGTCCGTGCGGGACCGCGCCGTCGACCGGTTCCGGCCGCTGCCGCGGCAGGTCGTCCCTCGGCCGGGGTTCCGGGGGCTGTCCCCCCGGCAACAGTCCGGTGGTCATGTGTCGGCCGCCCCTCAGATGCCCGCTCGTCTCGTGCCACCGCCCAGGCCGGACGGGACCGGCATGGCTGGACAGCCGCATGCAAGGTTACTTACCTTCGCCGCCCGTGCGGATGCCGGTCCGCGGTGTTTCCGCCCCGGGGGTGTGCGGACGATGTGCGAAGCTGCCGAACTGTTATGGCCTGGTTCGGTACGGGTGAAACACTGGGCAGTCTTCCAGTGGAGGTTCCGGCGGGCCGAGTGCCGGGAGCCCAGGGTGGGCAGCAGCCCTGGAAGGAGCCCGGGGAACCGGGCCGGAATGCGCGGCAGTACAGGAAATACCAGGAAGTAACCGGTACGCCGGGACGTGGTACCCGGGCACGGCGGTAATGGTCGACCCCTGCGGGAGGGACACAGTGGAGTCTGGCGCAGCGACGCGGGGCACGAAGACGCGCGCGAAAGGCGGACAAGTCCCGAACAACCCGGGCAACCAGGGCAACCACGGCAGGAGGGGGCAGGGCACCACCGTCGTGGACACGGCCTCGCTGAACCGGCTGCTGGCCGCGCTGGTGACCATGCGGGACGGGAACTTCCGCAGGCGCCTGACGGTCTCCGGGGACGATGTGATGGCGGAGATCGCCGCCGTCTTCAACGAGGTGGCCGACCGCAATCTGCATCTCACGGGAGAGCTGGCGCGGGTGCGGCGGATGGTCGGACGTGAGGGAAAGCTCACGGAGCGGCTGGAGACGGGGGCGTGCGAGGGGTCGTGGGCCACCGCGATCGACAACTCCAACGCGCTGGTGGACGACCTCGTGCGCCCCGTCTCCGAGGTCGGCCGGGTGCTGACGGCGGTGGCCGAGGGCGATCTGTCGCCCCGCATGGAGCTGCGGACGCAGGCGCCGGAGGGGGCCGGGCACCCGCTGCGCGGGGAGTTCCTGAAGGTCGGGCGGACGGTCAACAACCTGGTCGACCAGCTGTCGACGTTCACCGACGAGGTCACGCGGGTGGCCAGCGAGGTGGGCACCGAGGGCAAGCTGGGCGGTCAGGCGCGGGTGCGCGGGATGTCGGGTTCCTGGAAGGACCTGACGGACTCCGTCAACACGATGGCGTACCGGCTGACCGCGCAGGTGCGGGACATCGCGCTGGTGACGACGGCGGTCGCCAAGGGCGATCTGTCGCGCAAGGTCACCGTGGACGTGGCCGGCGAGATGCTGGAGCTGAAGAACACCGTCAACACGATGGTCGACCAGCTCTCGGCGTTCTCGTCGGAGGTGACGCGGGTGGCGCGCGAGGTCGGCACCGAGGGCGAACTGGGCGGGCAGGCCAGGGTGCCCGGGGTGGCCGGCGTCTGGAAGGAGCTGACCGACTCCGTCAACACGATGGCCGGGAACCTGACCGCGCAGGTGCGCGGGATCGCCGAGGTGACGACCGCCGTCGCCAACGGCGACCTGTCGCGGAAGGTGACCGTGCCGGCGCGGGGCGAGGTCGCGCAGCTCGCCGAGACGATCAACCAGATGACCGAGACGCTGCGGATCTTCGCGGACGAGGTCACGCGGGTGGCCAACGAGGTCGGTGCCGAGGGGCAGCTCGGCGGGCAGGCGAACGTGCCGGGCGCGGCGGGGACGTGGAAGGACCTGACGGACTCGGTCAACACGGTCTTCCGGAACCTCACCACGCAGGTGCGGGACATCGCCGCGGTGACGACGGCGGTGGCCAACGGCGATCTGTCGCAGAAGGTCACCGTGGACGTGGCCGGCGAGATGCTGGAGCTGAAGAACACCGTCAACACCATGGTCGACCAGCTCTCCGCCTTCGGTGCCGAGGTGACGCGCGTGGCGCGTGAGGTCGGTGTCGAGGGTGAGCTGGGCGGGCAGGCGCAGGTGCCGGGCGCGGCGGGGACGTGGAAGGACCTCACCGACTCGGTGAACACCGCGTTCCGCAACCTCACCGGGCAGGTGCGCAACATCGCCCAGGTGACGACGGCGGTGGCCAACGGCGATCTGTCGCAGAAGGTCACCGTGGACGTCTCCGGCGAGATGCTCCAGCTGAAGAACACCGTGAACACGATGGTCGACCAGCTCTCCAGCTTCGCCGACCAGGTGACGCGGATGGCGCGGGACGTCGGCACGGAGGGGCGGCTCGGCGGTCAGGCGCGGGTGGACGGGGTGTCCGGGACCTGGAAGGAGCTGACCGACTCGGTCAACTTCATGGCCGGGAACCTCACCTCCCAGGTGCGGCAGATCGCCCAGGTGACGACGGCCGTGGCGCGCGGTGACCTGTCGCAGAAGATCGACGTGGACGCGCGCGGGGAGATCCTGGAGCTGAAGAACACCATCAACACGATGGTGGACCAGCTGTCGTCGTTCGCGGAGCAGGTCACGCGGGTGGCCCGCGAGGTGGGTACGGAGGGCCGGCTCGGCGGGCAGGCCCAGGTGCCCGGAGTCGCCGGCGTGTGGCGCGACCTGACCGACTCGGTGAACGGCATGGCCGGGAACCTGACCGCGCAGGTGCGCAACATCGCGCAGGTGGCGACGGCGGTGGCCCGCGGCGACCTCTCCCAGAAGATCACCGTGGACGCGCGCGGGGAGATCCTGGAGCTGAAGAACACCCTGAACACGATGGTGGACCAGCTGTCGTCGTTCGCCCAGGAGGTCACCCGCGTCGCCCGCGAGGTGGGCACCGAGGGCATCCTCGGCGGACAGGCCGAGGTCCAGGGCGTCTCCGGCACCTGGAAGGACCTCACCCAGTCGGTGAACGGCATGGCGAACAACCTGACCCTCCAGGTGCGCAACATCGCCGAGGTCACCACCGCCGTCGCCAAGGGCGATCTGTCGAAGAAGATCACCGTCGACGCCAAGGGCGAGATCCTCGAACTCGTCACCACCGTCAACACGATGGTGGACCAGCTGTCGTCCTTCGCCGAGCAGGTCACGCGGGTCGCCCGCGAGGTGGGCACCGAGGGCATCCTCGGCGGACAGGCGCATGTGCCCGGCGTCACGGGCATCTGGAAGGACCTCAGCGGCAACGTCAACCTGATGGCGAAGAACCTGACCGTCCAGGTGCGGAACATCTCCCAGGTGGCCGCCGCCGTCGCCAACGGCGATCTGACGCGGACGGTGACGATCGAGGCGCGCGGTGAGGTCGCGCAGCTCGCCGACACCTTCAACACCATGGTGAAGACCCTGAGTTCCTTCGCCGACCAGGTCACCAAGGTGGCCCGCGAGGTGGGCACCGACGGCATCCTGGGCGGCCAGGCGCACGTACCGGGCGTCTCGGGCACCTGGAAGGACCTCACCGAGTCGGTGAACCAGATGGCGTCCAACCTGACCGGGCAGGTGCGCAACATCGCCATGGTGACCACGGCGATCGCCAAGGGCGACCTGACCAAGAAGATCGACATCGACGCGCGCGGCGAGATCCTGGAGCTGAAGACGACCATCAACACCATGGTCGACCAGCTCTCCTCGTTCGCCGAGGAGGTCACCCGGGTCGCGCGCGAGGTGGGCACCGAGGGGCAGCTCGGCGGGCAGGCACGCGTGCGTGACGTCGACGGCACCTGGCGGGACCTGACCGAGTCGGTGAACGAGATGGCCGGGAACCTGACCCGGCAGGTGCGGGCCATCGCGCGGGTGGCGACCGCGGTGACCCGCGGCGACCTGAACCTGAAGATCGACGTGGACGCCTCGGGGGAGATCTCCGAACTCCAGGACTACATCAACAAGATGATCGCCAACCTGCGCGACACCACGATCGCCAACAAGGAGCAGGACTGGCTCAAGGGCAACCTGGCGCGCATCTCGGCCCTGATGCAGGGCCGGCGCGACCTCCAGGACGTCGCCTCGCTGATCATGAGCGAGCTGACGCCGGTGGTCTCCGCCCAGCACGGCGCGTTCTTCCTCGCCATGCCGCTGGTCGACGGCCAGGAGATCGCCGCCGCCCGGGAGGACCAGTACGAGCTGCGGATGCTGGGCTCGTACGGGTACTCGATGGGGTCGATGCCGACCTCGTTCCGGCCGGGGGAGGCGCTGGTCGGAACGGCCGCGCAGGAGAAGCGCACCATCCTGGTGGAGAACGCGCCCAGCGGCTACCTGAAGATCTCCTCGGGGCTCGGGGAGGCGCCGCCCGCGCAGGTGATCGTGCTGCCGGTGCTGTTCGAGGGCAAGGTGCTCGGCGTCATCGAGCTGGCGTCGTTCACACCGTTCACGCAGATCCAGAAGGACTTCCTCAACCAGATCGCCGAGATGATCGCCACCAGTGTCAACACCATCTCGGTCAACACCAAGACCGAGGTGCTGCTGAAGCAGTCGCAGGAGCTGACCGAGCAGCTGCGTGAGCGGTCGGAGGAGCTGGAGCAGCGGCAGAAGGCGCTCCAGGCGTCCAACGCCGAACTGGAGGAGAAGGCCGAGCTGCTGGCCCAGCAGAATCGTGACATCGAGGTGAAGAACACCGAGATCGAGGAGGCCCGGCAGGTCCTGGAGGAGCGCGCCGAGCAGCTCGCGGTGTCGATGCGCTACAAGAGCGAGTTCCTGGCCAACATGTCCCATGAGCTGCGTACGCCGCTCAACTCGCTGCTGATCCTCGCCAAGCTGCTCGCCGACAACGCCGAGGGGAACCTCTCCCCGAAGCAGGTCGAGTTCGCCGAGACCATCCACGGGGCCGGCTCCGACCTGCTCCAGCTGATCAACGACATCCTGGACCTGTCCAAGGTCGAGGCGGGCAAGATGGACGTCTCGCCGACCAGGATCGCGCTCGTCCAGCTCGTCGACTACGTGGAGGCCACCTTCCGGCCGCTGACCGCCGAGAAGGGCCTCGACCTGTCGGTGCGGGTCTCGCCGGAGCTGCCCGCCACGCTCCACACCGACGAGCAGCGGCTGCTCCAGGTGCTGCGCAACCTGCTGTCCAACGCGGTGAAGTTCACCGACTCCGGCTCGGTCGAGCTGGTCATCCGGCCGGCCCGGGACGACGTGCCGCAGCGCATCCGCGAGCAGCTCCTGGAGGCCGGTTCGCTGACCGACCCGGGGGCAGCGCTGATCGCCTTCTCGGTGACCGACACCGGCATCGGCATCGCGGCCAGCAAGATGCGGGTCATCTTCGAGGCGTTCAAGCAGGCCGACGGCACCACCAGCCGCAAGTACGGCGGCACCGGGCTCGGGCTGTCGATCTCCCGGGAGATCGCCCAGCTGCTCGGCGGCGAGATCCACGCGCAGAGCGAGCCCGGCCGCGGGTCGACGTTCACGCTGTACCTGCCGCTGCACCTCAGCGAGCTGCCGCCGCAGGGCTACCAGCAGCCGGCGGCCGCGCTGGAGGCCGGCGACCTGGTGTCCGCCGCCGCGCGGGACGAGGAGCAGCCGGTCGAGACGCCCGCCGAGGTGAAGTCGTACCAGGAGACGCAGAACGGCCCCGCCGCGCTGTTCCGGCGCCGGCGCCGGGCGCTGCCGGAGCCGGCCGACGACGGGGCGCGGTACGCGGCGCCGGAGACCCGGCCGGCCATGGAGCCGGAGGCGCTGCCGCAGTCGGTGCGGGGCATCCGGTTCGGCGGCGAGAAGGTGCTGATCGTCGACGACGACATCCGCAACGTCTTCGCGCTGACCAGCGTCCTGGAGCAGCACGGCCTGTCCGTGCTGTACGCCGAGAACGGGCGCGAGGGCATCGAGGTGCTGGAGCAGCACGAGGACGTCGCCGTGGTGCTGATGGACATCATGATGCCCGAGATGGACGGGTACGCGACGACCACGGCGATCCGCCGGATGCCCCAGTTCGCCGGGCTGCCGATCGTCGCGTTGACCGCCAAGGCGATGAAGGGCGACCGGGAGAAGGCGATCGAGTCCGGCGCCTCCGACTACGTGACCAAGCCGGTCGATCCGGACCATCTGCTGACGGTCATGCAGGAGTGGATGCGCGGGGCCTGACCGCGGGGAGGGGGTGCCCGCGCGGCGGTGCCGGCGGGCGTGGGAACGTAGTACCGACGGTTGTGGCGGGACGGGTCGTGCCGCGCACGCGGTCGCTGACGCAGTGTGCCCGAAGCCGTGTAGAGGCGCGGGATCCGGGGAACCTTCTGGTCCCACGCCCCGTTTCCGCTACGTGCACAGTGACATCTCGGTGACAGGGTGTGGCGACGGGCGGGGTGCGGCTACGATGACCGGCACAAGGACGGGCGACGCAAGGGAGTCGTCCCCGGGGGCGGCACCGGTCGGTGCCACCCCGAGTCCTGCGGACAGGGGAGGCCCCACGCCGGGGCGAGGAGGGCGGGCCATGGTGCAGAAGGCCAAGATCCTCCTGGTCGATGACCGGCCGGAGAATCTGCTGGCGCTGGAGGCGATCCTCTCGGCGCTCGATCAGACGCTGGTGCGGGCATCGTCCGGGGAGGAAGCGCTCAAAGCACTGCTCACGGACGACTTCGCGGTCATTCTGCTGGACGTCCAGATGCCGGGGATGGACGGCTTCGAGACCGCGGCGCACATCAAGCGGCGGGAGCGGACCCGGGACATCCCGATCATCTTCCTCACCGCGATCAACCACGGACCGCACCACACCTTCCGCGGGTACGCGGCCGGTGCGGTGGACTACATCTCCAAGCCGTTCGACCCGTGGGTGCTGCGCGCCAAGGTCTCCGTCTTTGTCGAGCTGTACATGAAGAACTGCCAGCTGCGCGAGCAGGCGTCCCTGCTGCGCCTGCAGTTGGAGGGCTCCGGCGGCAAGCCGGCCGGCGCGGCCACCGAGCCGGCCGGGCTGCTCGCCGAGCTGTCGGCGCGCCTCGCGGCCGTCGAGGAGCAGGCCGAGGCGCTCTCCAAGCAGCTGGGCGACGAGTCCACGGACGCCGCCGCCGTGGCCACGGCGGCGCACCTGGAGCGCAAGCTGACCGGACTGCGGCGGGCGCTGGACGCGCTGGAGCCGGGTTCGAGCGGGCAGACCGCCGCCAACTGAGCGCCGTACGGCGGTTGCGGCCCGCCATGAGCGCCTGTCAGCACCCCAGGCGGAAGCGTCAGTTCCGGGGCGGTCGGGGGAGCGACACGAACGGGTGAAGCGAGAGGCACACGTGTCCGTTGCCGTCTCCACCGGTAACCTCACACCTATGGCCTCACGTCCCTCCGCAGCCAAGAAGCAGCCCGCGAAGAAGGCGGCTCCCGCGAAGGTTCCGGCGAAGAAGGCCGTCGCGAAGAAGGCACCCCCGAGGAAGGCTCCCGCCCGGAAGGCCGCGGCGCGCAGACCCGCGCCCGCTCCGGCGCCCAACCCCACCAACGCCGTCTTCCGGCTGATCCGCGCCCTCTGGCTGGGTCTGGCGCACGCCGTCGGCGCCGTCTTCCGCGGCATAGGGCAGGGCGCCAAGAACCTCGACCCGGCCCACCGCAAGGACGGCGTGGCGCTGCTGCTGCTCGCCGTCGCGCTGATCGTCGCCGCGGGCACCTGGGCCGACCTCGAGGGCCCGGTCGGCGACCTCGTCGAGATCCTGGTCACCGGCGCCTTCGGGCGGCTCGACCTGCTCGTGCCGATCCTGCTCTTCACCATCGCCGTGCGCTTCATCCGCCACCCGGAGAAGCCCGAGGCCAACGGCCGGATCGTGATCGGCCTCTCCGCGCTCGTCATCGGCGTCCTCGGCCAGGTCCACATCGCCTGTGGCTCACCGGCCCGGGACGACGGCATGCAGGGGATAAGGGACGCCGGCGGGCTGATCGGCTGGGCGGTGGCGACGCCGCTGTCCTACACCATGACCGACGTGCTGGCCGTGCCGCTGCTGGTGCTGCTCACCGTCTTCGGGCTGCTGGTCGTCACCGCCACGCCCGTCAACGCCATCCCGCAGCGGCTGCGGCTGCTCGGCGTCCGCCTCGGCCTCGTCCGCGATCCGGTGGTCCTCACCGACGACGACGAGCGGTACGAGGAGCAGTGGCGGGAGGCGCTCCCCGCCGCCGGGTCCCGCGGACGCCGGGGGCCCGCCCCGCGGTCGTACGACCCCGACCCGGCGGAGGAGGAGGCGCTCACCACCCGGCGCCGCGGCCGGCCCCGGCGGTCCGCCCTGCCGGGGCCCGACGGGGAGCGGCAGCCGGACGCCGTGGACGTCGCCGCCGCCGCGGCGGCCGCGCTGGACGGTGCCGTGCTGCACGGGATGCCGCCGTCGCCGCTGGTCGCCGACCTCACCCAGGGCGTCGGCAGCGGGGAACGGGAGCAGACCACGCCGACCCCCCTCCCCGCGACCAAGCCGGTGCCGGGTGCCCGGTCCCAGCGGGAGAAGTCGCCCAGCGGCCCGGTCCCCGACCTCACCAAGAAGCCGCCCGCCGAGGAGCGCGAGCTGCCGCCGCGCGCCGAGCAGCTCCAGCTCTCCGGGGACATCACCTACGCCCTGCCGTCCCTGGACTTCCTCACCCGCGGCGGCCCCGGCAAGGCCCGCAGCGCCGCCAACGACGCCATAGTGGAGTCGCTGACCACCGTCTTCACCGAGTTCAAGGTCGACGCCCGGGTCACCGGCTTCACCCGCGGGCCGACGGTCACCCGGTACGAGGTCGAGCTGGGCCCCGCCGTCAAGGTCGAGCGGATCACCGCGCTGACCAAGAACATCGCGTACGCCGTCGCCAGCCCCGACGTGCGGATCATCAGCCCGATCCCCGGCAAGTCGGCGGTCGGCATCGAGATCCCGAACACCGACCGGGAGATGGTCAACCTCGGTGACGTGCTGCGGCTCGCGGAGTCCGCCGAGGACGACGACCCGATGCTGGTCGCCTTCGGCAAGGACGTCGAGGGCGGGTACGTCATGCACTCGCTGGCGAAGATGCCGCACATGCTGGTCGCCGGCGCCACCGGCTCCGGCAAGTCCTCCTGCATCAACTGCCTGATCACCTCGGTCATGATGCGGGCGACCCCGGAGGACGTCCGGATGATCCTGGTGGATCCCAAGCGCGTCGAGCTGACCGCCTACGAGGGCATCCCGCACCTGATCACGCCGATCATCACCAACCCGAAGCGGGCCGCCGAGGCCCTCCAGTGGGTCGTACGGGAGATGGACCTCAGGTACGACGACCTGGCGGCCTACGGCTACCGGCACATCGACGACTTCAACCGAGCGGTGCGCGAGGGCAAGGTCAAGCTGCCCGAGGGCAGCGAGCGCGAGCTGCAGCCGTACCCGTACCTGCTGGTGATCGTCGACGAGCTGGCCGACCTGATGATGGTCGCGCCGCGGGACGTCGAGGACGCGATCGTGCGGATCACGCAGCTCGCGCGCGCGGCCGGCATCCACCTGGTGCTCGCCACCCAGCGGCCCTCCGTCGACGTCGTCACCGGTCTCATCAAGGCGAACGTGCCCTCCCGGCTCGCCTTCGCCACCTCCTCGCTCGCCGACTCGCGGGTCATCCTCGACCAGCCGGGCGCCGAGAAGCTCATCGGCAAGGGCGACGGGCTGTTCCTCCCGATGGGCGCGAACAAGCCGACGCGCATGCAGGGCGCCTTCGTGACCGAGGAGGAGGTCGCGGCGGTCGTCCAGCACTGCAAGGACCAGATGGCGCCCGTCTTCCGGGACGACGTCACCGTCGGCACCAAGCAGAAGAAGGAGATCGACGAGGACATCGGCGACGACCTCGACCTGCTGTGCCAGGCGGCCGAGCTGGTGGTCTCCACCCAGTTCGGGTCGACGTCCATGCTCCAGCGCAAGCTGCGGGTCGGCTTCGCCAAGGCCGGCCGGCTGATGGACCTCATGGAGTCGCGGAACATCGTCGGGCCGAGCGAGGGTTCGAAGGCGCGTGACGTTCTTGTGAAGCCTGACGAACTGGACGGCGTGCTGGCCGTGATCCGGGGGGAGTCTGAAGGGTAGGGAAACGGCTGCGCCGGCTGGTTCGGACGCCGTGATCCATCCGCAATGCAACGGTGGGCAACCGTTTCCCCCCGACGCACGTCAAGTTGAGGAAAGCGACGAACGACCGCGTCATCATCGGGCTGCCGGGCCGGTCCGACGGGCCGTCCCGACGGCCATTCCGATGGCGTACAAAGTCCCACCGCCCGGTTGCCCCACCCGTTCGTACCCCCCCTAGACTGAACGTCCAGCACAGGCGGCCAACCGCTCGAAAGGCGCCCCCGTGTCCATCGGCAACTCTCCCGGCAACTCCCCCGAAGACGAGCGTCCGTTCGCAGCCGCGCCCGACGACGTGTCCGATGGCGTTACTGCGGAAGCCCGCCCCTCCATCGGCCACGTCCTGCGGCAGGCGCGGATCGCCGCCGGGCTGACCGTCGACGACATCAGCGGCGCCACCCGGGTGCGGATCGCCATCGTGCACGCCATCGAGGCCGACGACTTCGCGCCCTGCGGCGGGGACGTCTACGCCCGGGGTCACATCCGTACGCTGGCCAGGGCCGTCGGCCTCGATCCGGCGCCCCTGCTGGACCAGTACGCCGCCGAGCGCGGCGGTGTGCCGGAGCCGACCCCCGCCGCGCCGCTGTTCGAGGCGGAGCGCATCCGTCCGGAGCGGCGCGGGCCCAACTGGACCGCCGCCATGGTCGCCGCGATCGTCGCGGTGATCGGCTTCGTCGGGTTCACCATGGTCAAGGGCGACGGGGACGACGGCGCCACCGAGGCCAGCGTGGCCGAGGGTGCCACGGCGACCGCGAGCGCCTCCGCCTCCGCGTCCGCCGATCCCGTCAAGCCCGCCGCGCCCAAGCCGAGCGACAGCGCCATCGCCGCCGTACCGCAGGACAAGGTGACCGTCCAGGTCAGCGCCACGGACGGCCGCAGCTGGATCTCCGCGAAGGATCACAACGGCCGGAAGCTGTTCGACGGGGTGCTCGACCAGGGCGACTCCCAGACCTTCCAGGACAGCGAGAAGATCGAGCTGGTCCTCGGGGACGCCGGCGCGATCCAGCTCCAGGTGAACGGCAAGAAGATCGAGGACGACTTCCAGCCGGGCTCCGTGGAGCGGCTGACGTACACCAAGGGCGATCCCGAGGTCGGCTGAACAGGCCGGACAAAGGGGGCGCAACGGGGACCCGGAGCGGCGGGACGGTACGGGGGCGGCCACAATCGGCCAACCCCGTCGACGGGGGCTGTCGGCGGGACGAAGTAGTCTTGAGCCCATGCCTGAAAGCCGCACCGTCGCACTCGTCACCCTTGGCTGCGCCCGTAACGAGGTGGACTCCGAGGAGCTCGCAGGCCGTCTGGAGGCGGACGGCTGGACGCTCGTGGAGGACGCCGAGGACGCGGACGTCGCCGTGGTGAACACGTGCGGCTTCGTCGAGGCCGCCAAGAAGGACTCGGTGGACGCCCTCCTGGAGGCCAACGACCTCAAGGGCCATGGGAGAACGCAGGCCGTGGTGGCGGTGGGCTGCATGGCCGAGCGGTACGGCAAGGAACTCGCCGAGGCCCTCCCCGAGGCCGACGGCGTGCTCGGCTTCGACGACTACGCCGACATCTCCGACCGGCTCCGGACCATCCTGGGCGGCGGCATCCACGCCGCGCACACCCCGCGCGACCGGCGCAAGCTGCTGCCGATCAGCCCGGCCGCGCGGCAGGACGCCGGGGCCGCCGTGGCGCTTCCGGGGCACGGTGCGGGGGAGGTGGACGAGTCCGCGCCGGCGGATCTCCCGGAGGGGCTCGCCCCGGCCTCCGGGCCGCGCGCGCCGCTGCGCCGCCGCCTGGACGGCTCCCCGGTCGCCTCGGTCAAGCTCGCCTCCGGCTGCGACCGGCGCTGCTCCTTCTGCGCCATCCCCTCCTTCCGGGGCTCCTTCATCTCCCGCCGCCCCAGCGACGTCCTGAACGAGACGCGCTGGCTGGCCGAGCAGGGCGTCAAGGAGGTCATGCTGGTCTCCGAGAACAACACCTCCTACGGCAAGGACCTCGGCGACATCCGCCTGCTGGAGTCCCTGCTGCCCGAGCTGGCCGAGGTCGACGGCATCGAGCGGGTGCGGGTCAGCTACCTCCAGCCGGCCGAGATGCGGCCCGGCCTGATCGACGTCCTGACCGGGACGCCCAAGGTCGCCCCGTACTTCGACCTCTCCTTCCAGCACTCCGCGCCGGACGTGCTGCGCGCGATGCGCCGCTTCGGCGACACCGACCGCTTCCTGGAACTGCTGGACACCATCCGGAGCAAGGCACCCGAGGCGGGTGTGCGCTCCAACTTCATCGTGGGCTTCCCCGGGGAGACCGAGGCCGACCTGGCCGAGCTGGAGCGGTTCCTGAACCACGCGCGGCTGGACGCCATCGGGGTCTTCGGCTACTCCGACGAGGAGGGCACGGAGGCCGCCGGGTACGAGGGCAAGCTGGACGAGGACGTCGTCGCCGCGCGGCTGGCGCGGGTCTCCCGGCTGGCCGAGGAACTCGTCTCGCAGCGTGCCGAGGAGCGGGTGGGCTCGACCGTGCGGGTGCTGGTGGAGTCCACCGGCGGGGACGAGGGCGTGTACGGGCGAGCCGCCCACCAGGCCCCCGAGACGGACGGCCAGGTGCTGCTCACGAGCGGCGAAGGGCTCCGGGTCGGTCGTATGGTCGACGCGAAGGTGGTCGGCACGGAAGGCGTCGACCTGGTGGCCGAGCCGCTGGCGGGCTCGTACGAGGGTCCCGGCGAGGACGGCCGCGTCGAGGACTCGTCCGCGTGTACTGAGGAGGCGGGCAGATGACCGGAGCACCGGCGTCCGCGGCGGGAGGCTCCTCCGGCGCGCGGCGGATCGGCTCGCGTGCCGTACCCGGGGTCGTACCGGGAGCGGTGGCCGGGGCGGTTCCGGGATCGGGCTCGGGGGCGGTGTCAGGAGCGGTGCCGGGAGCGGTGGAGCGCACCGGGCACGGGCCGGGGGCCGGCCGGGGCTCCGGGAGTGAGCGCGGGGGACGGGTTTCGGGCGGGCGCGGCACCGACGCCGGTGGTGCGGCCGGGCCGGGGACGGAGGCCGAGGGGGGTGCCGGGCGCGGGGCCGCCCCGCGCGGCGGGAAGATCGTCGCCGCCGCCGTCGACCAGGCCAGTGTCTGGAACGTCGCCAATCTGCTGACGATGCTGCGCCTGGTCCTGGTGCCGGTCTTCGTCGCGCTGATGCTCGGCAACGGCGGAGACGACCCGGCCTGGCGGTCGTTCGCCTGGGCCGCCTTCGCCATCGCCATGATCACCGACCTGTTCGAC
This sequence comes from Streptomyces griseoviridis, assembly GCA_014649155.1. GTDB lineage: Bacteria > Actinomycetota > Actinomycetes > Streptomycetales > Streptomycetaceae > Streptomyces > Streptomyces griseoviridis. Next base: position 16,840 of record BMSM01000014.1, read on the forward strand.
GGTCACCTGGCGCGCACGTACAACCTCGTCACCGACTTCGGGAAGATCGCCGACCCCATCGCCGACAAGGCGATCATGGGGGCGGCGCTGATCTGTCTCTCCGCCCTGGGCGACCTGCCGTGGTGGGTCACCGCCGTGATCCTCGGCCGGGAACTCGGGATCACCCTCCTGCGTTTCCTGGTCATCCGGTACGGCGTCATCCCCGCCAGCCGGGGCGGCAAGCTCAAGACCCTCACCCAGGGCGTCGCCGTCGGTATGTACGTGCTGGCGCTCACGGGCCCCCTGGCGACCCTGAGGTTCTGGGTGATGGCCGTGGCGGTCGTCCTCACCGTGGTGACCGGCCTCGACTATGTGAAACAGGCCATTGTGCTGCGCAGGAAGGGAATCGCCGACCGCGAGGCGGCGTTGAAGGAGACGGAAGTTTGAGCCCCGAGGCCGCCGATGTGGTGCGACTACTGACAGTGAACGGCGCGACCGTCGCGGTCGCCGAGTCGCTGACCGGTGGCCTGGTGGCGGCGGAGATCACCTCGGTCCCCGGCGCGTCCCGGGTCTTCCGGGGATCGGTCACCGCCTACGCCACCGAGCTGAAGCACCGGCTGCTCGGGGTGGACGCCGGTCTGCTGGCGGCGCGCGGCGCGGTGGACCCGCAGGTCGCCGCCCAGATGGCGACGGGCGTACGGAAGGCGCTCGGCGCGGACTGGGGTGTCGCGACGACCGGCGTGGCCGGCCCGGACCCCCAGGACGGACAGGCGGTCGGGACGGTCTTCGTCGCCGTCGACGGACCCTCCGGCGCAGCCAAGGGTTCTGCCTCTGGCGGAAAAGTGGAGGGGCTGCGGTTGAACGGCGACCGTGCGGAAATCCGTAGGGAGAGTGTACGGAGCGTACTCGCCTTGCTTCTGCGGGAGCTGGTGGGCGAACAGACCAGGAATGAGCGGGCACAGGATACGGAACAGAACGGGGGGTTTTGATGTTTGCAGCCCTGAGTGAACACGACATCGCTCCCCGCACGGCCGCGGCGCGAGGCGGTACGGTGGGGCGAGAAGGATGCGGCTACGCGGTCCGAGGAGGGAGCCACCGATGATTCTGCTCCGTCGCCTGCTGGGTGACGTGCTGCGTCGGCAGCGCCAGCGCCAGGGCCGTACTCTGCGCGAAGTCTCCTCGTCCGCCCGAGTCTCACTCGGCTATCTCTCCGAGGTGGAGCGGGGGCAGAAGGAGGCTTCCTCCGAGCTGCTCTCCGCCATCTGCGACGCGTTGGACGTACGGATGTCCGAACTCATGCGGGAAGTGAGCGACGAACTGGCCCTCGCCGAGCTGGCGCAGTCCGCGGCGGCCACCCCGAGCGAAACCGTTCCCACGCCGGTGCGCCGTCCGATGCTGGGCTCCGTGTCGGTGACCGGTGTGCCACCGGAACGGGTGACGATCAAGGCGCCCGCCGAAGCGGTGGATGTCGTCGCCGCCTGAGCGACATGCCGTGCGGCGGTCCGCCCGGCGTGAGGAAGTGTGCAGGGCCCCGGCCAGGGCCGCTCCGAGATGGATTCGGAGCGGTGGGTCGGGGTTTTCGCATGTGTGGGTGGGGGACGAGGTCCGCGCGTTCCGGGTGCGGGTGCGGGTGCGGGTGCGTTTGCCGGTGGTCGGTGCTGCGGTCATCGTGGAGGGATGACGGGGGCAGGCCGACGGAGGTGCGGATGTACGTCGTGAAGAGCCCGCTGTCCGACGCGAGTCTGAAGACCGTGTCGGAGGCGCTGCGGGGAGCCTTGGTCGACCTGGTGGACCTGGCCCTCGTGGCGAAGCAGATCCACTGGAACGTGGTCGGGCCGCGCTTCCGATCCGTGCACCTCCAGCTCGACGAGGTGGTCGCCACCGCGCGCACGCACTCCGACACGGTCGCCGAACGTGCCGCCGCGCTGGGCGTCCCGCCCGACGGACGTGCCGCGACCGTGGCGGTCGGCAGCGGCATCGGGGCGACGCCCGAGGGCTGGATCGACGACTCGACGGCGGTGGCGGCGATCGTGGACGCCCTCGGCGCGGTGATCGGGCGGATGCGGGAGCGGATCGCGGCGACAGGTGATCCCGACCCCGTGACGCAGGACCTGTTCATCCAGGTCACGGCCGACCTGGAGAAGCAGCACTGGATGTTCCAGGCCGAGAACGGGTGAGGCCGCTCCTCCCGGGGCGTACGCGGGCCTGGAGGTGACGGAGCATGCCGGGGCGAATAGTGCGCCGGGGGGCTGCGCTGGGGCTCGGGGCGGTGTGGTGGTGGGCGGTGCTGCGGCTGACGCTGTCCTCCGACACCGGTGTGGTGGAAGGAGCGGTCGCGGCCGGCGGGTGGGGGCTGAGCGTGCTGCCGGTGCACTGTGTGGCGAGACGCCGGGCGGAAGGGGCGGTACGGGAGGGGCGGTGGCGGCGGGCTTGGCGGGTGGGAGACGCGGACGGGGCGCGGGCCGCGGGGCGGTGGGGGGATGCGGAGCAGCGGGGGGACCGGGGTGCGGATGGGCCTCGGCCCGGGTGACGGGGGCGGGGATGGCCTCGGCCCGGGTGACGGGGGTGGGGTGGGGACGTGGGGTGGAGCCATATGTGAGGGGCGGGTCCCCGCGTTTGCGGCGTGATCCGAACGCCTAGAGGCGAGGGTGTCGGTGGGCGGGCGTAGGGGCCGGGCCCGTCTGGCAGGCCGGGCACCAGTAGGTCGGGCGGTCGCGCGAGCCGTCGCCCTGGTCGGCGACGCGGATCGGGATGCCGCAGCGCAGGCACGGGCGGGGCGCGCGGCCGTAGACGAACAGGGCCGGGTTCCGGCGGCCCGTGGTGTTGCGGACCGGGCGGTCGCGGTTGGCCTCCAGGAGCCGGGCGGCGAGGGCGGGCAGGACGGCCGCGCGGTCGGCGGGCAGGTCACCGACGGGGAGCCAGGGGGTGACGCCGAGCAGGAAGCACAGCTCGCTCTTGAACACGTTGCCGATGCCGGCGAGGTTGCGCTGGTCGAGCAGGGCCTCGCCGAGCGGACGGGCGGGGTCCGCGAGGAGGTTCGCCAGGGCGCGGTCGGCGTCCCAGTCGGGGCCCAGGAGGTCCGGGCCCAGGTGGCCGACGGCCCGTTCCTCCTCGGCGGTGCGGATCAGCTCCAGAACCGGCAGCCGGTAGCCGACGGCGGTGCGGTCGTCCGTGCCGAGGACGACGCGGATCTGGTGGGCGGGGCCGCCGCTCCAGCGCCGGCCGGGCGCGAACACCTTCCAGGTGCCGTCCATCCTGAGATGAGAGTGGAGGGTCAGCCCGCCTTCGATCCGGATGAGCAGGTGCTTGCCGCGCGGTGTGACGTCGAGGACGGCACGGCCGGTGAGGTCGACGGTGGCGTACTGGGGCACACGGAAGTCGGTGTGGGTCAGCACCCTGCCCGCGAGGGCCGCGTGCAGCCGCTTCGTGGCCTGCCAGACCGTGTCTCCTTCGGGCATGGGTCAAGGGTGGCACGAGGGCGCGCGGCTGTGCCTCACCCGCGGACGCGCAGGCCCCGGGGGGTGGCGACGAACCCCGCTTCCTCCAGGAGGGTGCCCAGCGGGGAGGTCAGCGCGGCCGTGCCGTTGACCCGCTCCACGGTGACCGTGCCGACCGCGCCGTCGCGTGCGGCGGCCGCCAGTGCCTCGGTGGCCGCGCGCAGCCGGACGTCGTCGGTCGCCGCCGTCTCGGGGTCCGCGGGCCAGGCCAGCAGCGTCTTGCCGCCGCGCTCCATGTAGAGGACCAGGTCGCCGTCGACCAGCACCACCAGGGAACCCGCCTTGCGGCCCGGTTTGTGTCCGGCGCCGGTCGGGGGCTCGGGCCAGGGAAGTGCGGCGCCGTAGGCGTTGGCCGGGTCGGCGGCGGCCAGGACGACGGCCCGGGAGCCGGGGGTGGAGGAGCGGTCGGGGCGGTCCCGGCGACCGGGGTGGCCGGCGCGCCCGTGGGATGCGCGGGGGAAGCCGGGGCCCGGGGCCGCGTAGGGCGTGCCGCCGCCGCGGGGGCCGCCGGCACCCGGTGCGGAGTAAGGGCCGTAGTCCCCGTACTCGCCCTCGGGCGCCGGGGCGGCGAAGTCGGTGTCGAGCGCGGGGAAAGGGGCGTCGGTGGACCAGTCGGGTTCCGTGGGGGTTCCCGGGGCCGCGTGGGCGTCGGCGCCCGGCGCGGGCTGGATGCCGTACGGGTTGGTGTCCGCCGGGTGCTGGTCGCCGTACGGGCCGGAGTGTGTCGAAGACTGGTTGCCGTAGGGGCTGCCGCCCGGCGTGGGTGCGGGGCCGGTGCCGCGGTCGCGGGCGTTGGCCACCGCGCGGAGCCGGTCCACGGCGCCGTCCATCGCGAACTGGGCCGCGCCGAGGCCCTCGACCACGTAGCCCCGCCGCGCCTGGCCGCTCTCCTCGAAGACCGACAGCACGCGGTACGTCGCCGAGAAGCCGCCCTCGACGCCCTCCGCCGAGACGGCGCCCCGGGTCACCACGCCGTGCCGGTCGAGGAGCGTGCGGGCCAGGGCGTGGGCCCGGACGGTGGTGTCGGTCGCGCGGGCCGGCAGGAGCGACCAGCGGCCGGCGACGGTCGGCGGGCCCGTACGGGAGGCGGGGCGGGCCGCGGCCGAGAGGGAGCCGTAGCGCCCGCGCGGGACTCCGCGTCTGGCGCGGTGGGCGGTGGAGCCCGCGGTGCGGCCCGAGCCCAGGAAGGAGCGCAGCGGGGCGAGCGTGTCGTTGGTCAGCAGGCCGGTCCAGGCCAGGTCCCACAGGGCGTCGGCCAGCTGCGGATCGGTCGCGTCGGGGTGGGTCGTGGCCCGGACCTGGTCGGCGATCTGGCGGAAGAAGAGCCCGTAGCCGCCGGCGAGGGCGTCCAGAACGGACTGGTGCAGGGCCGTGGTCTCCAGGGGGTGCGGCGGGGGCAGGAGCACCGGGGCGTTGTCCGCCAGGTAGAGGGAGAGCCAGCCGTCCTTGCCGGGCAGGGAGCCCGCGCCCGCCCACACCACCTCCCCGGCGGCGGTCAGCTCGTCGAGCATCGCGGGGCTGTAGTCGGCCACCCGGGACGGCAGGACGAGCTTCTCCAGGGCGGAGGCCGGTACCGACGCCCCCTGGAGCTGCTCGACCGCGCGGACCAGACCGTCGACACCGCGCAGCGCGTGGCCCTTGCCGATGTGCTGCCACTGGGGGAGGAACTGGGCGAGCGCGGCCGGCGGCACCGGCTCCAGTTCGTGCCGCAGCGCGGCCAGGGAGCGGCGGCGCAGGCGGCGCAGCACGGTCGCGTCGCACCACTCCTGGCCGATGCCTGCCGGATGGAACTCGCCCTGGACGACCCGGCCCGCCGCCGTCAGCCGTTGCAGCGCGCCGTCGGTGACGGCGACGCCCAGGCCGAAGCGGGCGGCGGCGGTGGCCGAGGTGAAGGGGCCGTGCGTGCGGGCGTAGCGCGCCAGGAGGTCACCGAGGGGGTCCTTGACGGGCTCGGTGAAGGCCTCGGGCACGCCGACGGGCAGGGCCGTGCCCAGGGCGTCGCGGAGCCGTCCCGCGTCCTCGATCGCCGCCCAGTGGTCGGCGCCGGCGATCCTGACCTTGATCGCGCGGCGGGCGGTGGCCAGCTCCGGGGCCCACTGCGGCTCGGCACCCCGCTCGGCCAGCTCGGCGTCGGTGAGCGGCCCGAGCACGCGCAGCAGGTCGGCCACGCCCTCCACGTCCTTGACGCGGCGGTCCTCGGTGCGCCACTGCAGCTCGCGCTCCAGCTCGGTCAGCACCTCGGCGTCGAGGAGCTCGCGCAGCTCCGCCTGGCCGAGCAGCTCGGCCAGCAGCCGGGAGTCGAGGGAGAGGGCGGCGGCGCGGCGCTCGGCGAGCGGCGAGTCACCTTCGTAGAGGAACTGGGCGACGTAGCCGAAGAGGAGGGAGCGGGCGAAGGGGGAGGGTTCCGGGGTGGTGACCTCGACCAGGCGGACCTTGCGGGCCTCCAGGTCGCCCATCAGCTCGACCAGTCCGGGGACGTCGAACACGTCCTGGAGGCACTCGCGGACCGCCTCCAGCACGATCGGGAACGAGCCGAACTCGCTCGCCACCTCCAGGAGCTGCGAGGCCCGCTGGCGCTGCTGCCACAGCGGGGTGCGCTTGCCGGGGCTGCGGCGCGGCAGCAGCAGCGCGCGGGCGGCGCACTCGCGGAACCGGGACGCGAACAGCGCCGAACCGCCGACCTGGTCCGTGACGATCCGGTCGACCTCGCCCTTGTCGAAGACGACATCGGCGGCACCGACCGGGGACCGCTCCGCGTCGTACTCGGTGCCGGACCTGCCCGGCTCCCGGTCGAGGAGGTCGAGGCCCATCAGGTCGGCGTCCGGCAGGCGCAGCACGATGCCGTCGTCGGCGTGCATCACCTGCGCGTCCATGCCGTACCGCTCGGACAGCTTGGCGCCGAGGGCGAGCGCCCACGGGGCGTGCACCTGGGCGCCGAACGGGGAGTGGACCACGACGCGCCAGTCGCCCAGCTCGTCGCGGAAGCGCTCGACCACGATCGTGCGGTCGTCGGGGATGTGACCGCAGGCCTCGCGCTGCTCGGCGAGGTAGCCGAGGACGTTGCCGGCGGCGCGGTCGTCCAGTCCGGCGGCGAGCAGGCGCAGCCGGGCGTCCTCCTCGGTGAGCGAGCCGACCTCGCGCAGGAAGGCGCCCAGGGCCCGGCCCAGCTCCAGCGGGCGGCCCAGTTGGTCGCCCTTCCAGAACGGCAGCCGCCCCGGCACACCGGGGGCCGGCGAGACCAGGACGCGGTCGCGGGTGATGTCCTCGATGCGCCAGGAACTGGTGCCGAGCGTGAAGACGTCCCCGACCCGGGACTCGTACACCATCTCCTCGTCCAGCTCGCCGACCCGGCCGCCGCCCTTCTTCGGGTCGGCCCCGGCGAGGAACACCCCGAACAGGCCCCGGTCGGGGATCGTGCCGCCCGAGGTGACGGCGAGGCGCTGCGCGCCGGGGCGGCCGGTGACCGTGCCGGCGACCCGGTCCCACACCACGCGCGGGCGCAGCTCGGCGAAGGCGTCGGACGGGTAGCGGCCCGCGAGCATGTCCAGGACCGCGGTGAACGCGGACTCCGGGAGCGAGGCGAAGGGCGCGGCCCGGCGGACGGTGGCGAGCAGGTCGTCGACCTGCCAGGTGTCCAGGGCGGTCATCGCGACGAGCTGCTGGGCGAGGACGTCCAGCGGGTTGGCGGGAATCCTGAGGGACTCGATGGCGCCGGTGCGCATCCGCTCGGTGACGACGGCGGCCTGGACGAGATCGCCGCGGTACTTCGGGAAGACCACGCCGGTGGAGACCGCGCCGACCTGGTGGCCGGCGCGGCCCACGCGCTGGAGGCCGGAGGCCACGGACGGCGGCGACTCGACCTGGATGACGAGGTCGACCGCGCCCATGTCGATGCCCAGCTCCAGGCTGGAGGTGGCGACCACGGCGGGCAGCCGGCCGGCCTTGAGGTCCTCCTCGACCTGGGCGCGCTGCTCCTTGGAGACCGAGCCGTGGTGGGCGCGGGCGATCACGGGCGGGGCGCCCTGGGCCGCGCCCGAGCCGCCCATCAGCTCGGCGGGGGAGTGGTGCTCCTCCAGGGACTCGCCGGTCGCGCGCTCGTAGGCGATCTCGTTGAGCCTGTTGCACAGGCGCTCCGCCAGGCGGCGGCTGTTGGCGAAGACGATCGTGGAGCGGTGGGACTGGACGAGGTCGGTGATCCGCTCCTCGACGTGCGGCCAGATGGAGGGGCGCTCCGCGCCGTCGTTGCCGTCCGCCACCGGGGAACCGCCCAGTTCGCCCAGGTCGTCGACCGGGACGACGACGGAGAGGTCGAACTCCTTGCCGGACGGGGGCTGGACGACCTCGGCCTTGCGGCGCGGGGAGAGGAAACGGGCGACCTCGTCGACCGGGCGGACCGTCGCGGAGAGGCCGATACGGCGGGCGGGGCGCGGGAGCAGCTCGTCGAGCCGCTCCAGGGAGAGGGCGAGGTGGGCGCCGCGCTTGGTGCCGGCGACCGCGTGGACCTCGTCCAGGATCACCGTCTCGATGCCGGTCAGCGCGTCGCGGGTGGCGGACGTCAGCATCAGGAAGAGGGACTCGGGCGTGGTGATCAGGATGTCCGGGGGGCGGGTGGACAGGGCGCGGCGCTCGGCGGCCGGGGTGTCGCCGGAGCGGATGCCGACCTTGATCTCCGGCTCGGGCAGGCCGAGGCGGACGGACTCCTGCCGGATCCCGGTGAGCGGACTGCGGAGGTTGCGCTCCACGTCGACGGCGAGGGCCTTGAGGGGCGAGACGTACAGAACGCGGCAGCGCTTCTTCGGGTCGGCCGGCGGGGGCGTCGAGGCGAGCTGGTCCAGGGCGGCGAGGAAGGCGGCCAGGGTCTTGCCGGAACCGGTCGGGGCGACCACCAGCACGTCCGACCCCTCGCCGATGGCCTGCCACGCGCCCGCCTGGGCGGCGGTGGGCGCGGAGAAGGCACCCGCGAACCAGCCGCGGGTCGCGGGGGAGAAGCTGTCCAGGGCTCGGTGCGCGGAGCTGACCATGCGTCCATCGTGCACCCCGGCACTGACAATCGGCTGCCGGCGGTCCCGGCCCGCGGCGCAGGGCCCCACCGTGGCGGGCCCCGGGGCGCGGCCGGCCCGCCCGAGGACAATGGGCGGATGGGACACGGCGAGCGGGCGCGGCACTGGCGCTTCGCCGCGCTGCCGGGCGTCGACCTGCTGCGGGCGCGGTACATACGGCAGACGTTCGTACGGCACACCCACGAGCACTTCGTCATCGCCGCCATCTACGACGGCGTGGAGGTCTTCCACCACGGCGGCGGCGATGTGTCCGCCGGGGCCGGTGAGCTGGCCCTGGTCAACCCGGACACCCCGCACACCGGCCGGGCGGGGGTGCCGGACGGCTGGCGGTACGGGGCCGTCTATCCGTCGCCCGAGGTGGTGGCGGCGATCGCCGGTGAGACCACCACCTTGCGGGGGACGCCGGGGTTCGTCCGCCCGGTCGTGGCCGATCCGCACGCCGTCGAGCTGGTCCGGCGGGTGCTGTCGGCGGCGGACGCGGGTGACGCGCTGGCCGCCGACACCCTGCTGCGGGTGGCCGTGACCCGGCTGCTGCGGCGGAACGGCGGGGCACTGCCGCGCCGGGAGGTGCGGTCGGCGGGGGCCCGGGTCGCGGCACGCGCGCGTGACGTGCTGGAGGAGCGGATGGCCGACCCGCCAGGCCTGGAGGCCCTGGCGACCGGCCTGGGGAGCAGCCCGTTCGCCCTGCTGCGGGCCTTCAGGGACGTCTACGGCATGCCGCCGCACACCTGGCTGACCGACGCGCGGGTGCGTCGCGCGCGCCGGCTGCTGGACGCCGGGACGGCTCCGGCCGAGGCCGCCGCCCTGGTGGGCTTCACCGACCAGCCGCATCTCAACCGGCACTTCACCCGGATCGTGGGGGTGCCTCCGGGCGCCTACCAGCGTGAGCGCAAGAACGTACAAGACGCGCGGCGGCGGCTCCGCCTACCGTCCGGGACGTGGCAGCAGAACAGGCAGCGGTCCCGGACGCCGTAGAACCGGACGCCGTACGACAGGACACCTTGAGAACCGACGCCCCAAGGACGCAGGGCGCCGTGAGAACCGACGCCTCAGGGGCGCGGGACGCCGTGAGAACCGACGCCTCAGGGGCGCGGGACGCCATGGGCACGAGGGACAGCCCGGGGGAGAAGCCCGACTCGGCGGTCGTGCGGGACGCCCTGGGCGTCGGTGTCGCCGTGGGCCTGTCCGGGTTCGCCTTCGGGGTGACCGCGGCGGGCGGCGGGCTCACCGTGGCCCAGACCTGCGCGCTCAGCCTCCTGGTCTTCACCGGGGCGTCCCAGTTCGCGCTCGTCGGCGCGCTCGCGGCGGGCGGCAACCCCTTCACGGCCGCGGCCGGAGCCTTCTTCCTGGGGGTGCGCAACGCCTTCTACGGACTGCGCCTGTCGCAGTTGCTGGCGCTGCCGCGGGCGGTGCGGCCGTTCGCCGCGCAGTGGGTCATCGACGAGACGACCGCGGTGGCGCTGGCCCAGCCCACCCGGCGGGCCGTCCGGATCGGGTTCACCGTCACCGGAGCGAGCCTCTACGCGCTGTGGAACCTGACCACCTTGCTCGGTGCCCTGGGGGCGGAGGCGATCGGGGACACCGACGCCTGGGGGCTCGACGCGGCCGGCCCCGCGGTCTTCCTCGCCCTGCTCGCGCCGATGCTGAAGGGCACGGTCGAGCGGACGGTCGCCGCGCTGGCCGTGGTGCTCGGGCTCGGCCTGCTGCCCGTGCTGCCGGCCGGTACGCCGGTCCTGGTCGCGGCGCTGGCGGCACCGGCCGTCCTCTGGGCGCGGGGGCGGCGCGGACGGGAGGACGCGCGGTGAACGTCTGGATCGCGATCGCCCTGACCGCCCTGGGGTGCTACGCCGTCAAGCTGGCCGGGCTGCTGGTGCCCGCGGGGGCGCTGGAGCGGCCGGTGGTGCGCCGGCTGGCCGCGCTGCTCCCCGTCGCCCTGCTCGCCGCCCTCACGGCGCAGCAGACCTTCGCCGAAGGGCACGCGCTCATGCTGGACGCGAGGGCCGCTGGAGTCGCGGCGGCGGCCGTCGCGCTGCTGCTGCGCGCCCCGTTCCTGCTGGTCGTCACGGTGGCCGTGGTGGTGACCGCGGGGGTGCGGGCCGTGGCGGGATAGCCCCTCGGGGCCGGGGGACCCCTCGGCGTCCGTGGCCCGGTGAGCACGCGCGACCGCGCCGGCGTCCGCGGCGCCGTCAGCCGATGGGGCGGCCGTACGCGCGAAGGGTGCGCAGGGCGCTGATGGCCGCTGCCGGGCGGGACTCCAGGACGACCGACGGCGGTCCCGCACAGGGGGCGGGCCAGCCGCCGTCCTCCTCCTGCGCGGCCGCGAGGACGTCGAGGGAGCGCGCCATCTCGGCGTCGGTGAACCACGCGCGTGCGCAGGACCCCGGTACGCGCGCGTACTCGTGCGGGAGGAGGCGGCGCCGCTCACCGGGGACGGGCGGTGCCGTGTCGCGGTCGTCCGGGTCGAGGACGGCGAGGCGGTGCTCACGCAGCAGCCGGCCCAGGCGGTCGGCGGTCGCCTCCGCGCGCGGGCGGTCGGGTGCGGAGTCCAGGAAGGCCACCGCCGCCTGGATCTCGTACGGGTCGATGCTCCGGGGTGACTCGCTGAGCCGCCAGCAGAACTCCGTGGCCCGGAAGAGCCAGGCGTGCCACACCCGGTTGCGGTGCAGCAGGCCGACGACCGGGCCGGTGGCGGTCAGCGCGCCGGGAGTGCCGGGGGCGGGCCGCGCGGAGGCCGGCAGGGCGCCGTCCGGGGCGGAGACGGAGGCCAGGTACCGGCAGGTGTGCTCGATGCGCGGCCCGTCGCAGCGCCCCACCGCGTCCAGGACCCGCAGGGCGCGCGCGGTGTGCGGCACCTGGCTGTCCGGGCCCCGCAGCAGGGGCTCCAGCGCGTGGCCGTAGCCGCCGTCCGGGTTGCGGTAGGCGTCGAGCGCGGTCTGTACCGGGGCGGGGTCGCCGTCTCGGAAGTGGTACGCGAACAGGTGCTGGTCCAGTACGCGCGCGGTGAGCCGCACGAACTGCTCGGCGCGGGCCAGCGGGGAGCGCGCCGTGGGCATCGGGGGGAGCGGGTGGACTCCGGTTTCGGCCATGAGTCAGACCGTAGGGCGGAAAGCGGTCTCCGCAGGCGGCCCGGCCCGGGGCCACACCCGGGGGCGGGATACTGGGGACATGCGGTTGACGGTCTTCTGGCAGCGGATGGCGGAACAGTTCGGTTCCGGGTACGCCGACACCTTCGCGCGCGACCACGTGATGACGGAACTGGGCGGGCGGACGGTGAACGAGGCGCTGAACGCGGGCTGGGACGCCAAGGACGTGTGGCGCGTGGTCTGCACGGTCATGAACGTGCCACAGGACAAGCGCTGAATCGTCACGAAGATCGCCGGACGGCGCCCGGCTGTCAGTGGCGTGGGCGAGACTGGGACCGTGGCATCCACTGACGAGACCGGGCGGGCAGCCCCGCACGCATCCCCGGCCGGCCCGACGCCGCCCGCCGGACCCCCGGCGGGCCCCGCCGGGCCGGCCGCCCGCATGCCACGCTGGCTGCCCCGGGCCATGGTGCTCGCCCTCACGCTCTATGCCGTCTTCCAGCTCAGCAGCTGGGCCTTCCACCAGCTCACCGGGCTGTTGATCAACGTCCTCATCGCGTTCTTCCTGGCCCTGGCCATCGAGCCCGCGGTGAGCTGGATGGCCGGGCGCGGCCTGCGCCGGGGACTGGCCACCTTCCTCGTCTTCCTCGGCGTATTGATCGCCACCGCCGGATTCGTCACGCTGCTCGGCTCCATGCTCGCGGGGCAGATCGTGAAGATGGTCGAGGAGTTCCCCGAGTACCTCGACTCCGTCATCAACTGGGTCAACGGCCACTTCCACACCGAGCTGAGACGGGTCGACATCCAGGAGGGCCTGCTCCGCTCCGACTGGCTGCGCAACTACGTGCAGAACAGCGCCACCGGCGTCCTGGACGTCTCCACCCAGGTCCTCGGCGGGCTGTTCCGGCTGCTGACGATCACGCTGTTCGCGTTCTACTTCGCGGCCGACGGCCCCCGGCTGCGCCGCGCGCTCTGCTCCGTACTGCCGCCCGCCCGGCAGGCCGAGGTGCTGCGCGCGTGGGAGATCGCCGTGGACAAGACCGGCGGTTACCTGTACTCGCGCGGCCTGATGGCGCTGATCTCCGGCATAGCGCACTACATCCTGCTGGAGATCCTGGCGGTGCCCTACGCGCCCGCGCTCGCCGTGTGGGTGGGGCTGGTGTCCCAGTTCATCCCGACCATCGGCACCTACCTCGCCGGCGCCCTGCCGATGCTGATCGCCTTCACGGTCAATCCCTGGTACGCGCTGTGGGTGCTGGGCTTCGTCGTCGTCTACCAGCAGTTCGAGAATTATGTGCTGCAGCCCAAGCTGACCTCGAAGACCGTCGACATCCACCCCGCGGTCGCCTTCGGCTCGGTCATCGCGGGCACCGCGCTCCTCGGTGCCGTCGGCGCGCTGATCGCCATCCCGGCGGTCGCCACGCTCCAGGCGTTCCTGGGCGCGTACATCAAGCGGTACGCCGTGACGGACGACCCCCGCGTCCACGGGCGCCGGGACCGGAACCAGACAGCGGGGCCGGGACCGCTCACCCGCCTGTGGCGCCTGTGGGCCGCCGGACGGGCGGCGGCGGAGCGGCCCGGGCGGACGGGGGCCTCCGCAGGGCCTGGAGCCACGGGAGACCGGCGGAGTCCCGGAGGGCCGGGGGGCGCCGGCGGGCCGGAGGCCGGAGAGGGCCGGTAGGTATCTTCGGCCGGGTGGCGCGGCGACGCCGACGGTGCCGCGGAGGGCGGCCCGACGCCTTCGAGGCCGCCGCATCCCAGCCCCCTGGACACCTGGACACCTGGACGCCTGGACACCTGGACACCTGCGCAGCCCGGCTGCATCAGGGGCGCCGGGGTGCCGCGTGATGCGCGTGATGCGCTTGACACAAAAATCGAACATCCATTCTTATGGAAGCTCCAGCGGCGCTCACGATGGGCGATATGGCTGGCTATCGACGGAGATGCACCCGAGTTATCCACAGGCAGGACCTGCGTCGGGGCGCATTGTCAGTGGCAGGCGTTAGCGTCTTTGACGTGAAGCGATCGACTCAAGCAAATCGGGTGGAACCCATGGCAGGAACCGACCGAGAGAAGGCCCTGGACGCCGCTCTCGCACAGATCGAACGGCAATTCGGCAAGGGCGCGGTCATGCGCATGGGTGACCGGACGAACGAGCCCATCGAGGTCATCCCCACCGGATCGACCGCGCTCGACGTGGCCCTCGGCGTCGGCGGACTCCCGCGCGGCCGCGTCGTGGAGATCTACGGCCCCGAGTCCTCGGGCAAGACGACCCTGACCCTGCACGCGGTGGCCAACGCCCAGAAGGCCGGCGGCCAGGTCGCCTTCGTGGACGCGGAGCACGCCCTCGACCCCGAGTACGCCAAGAAGCTCGGCGTCGACATCGACAACCTCATCCTCTCCCAGCCGGACAACGGCGAGCAGGCCCTGGAGATCGTGGACATGCTGGTCCGCTCCGGCGCCCTCGACCTCATCGTCATCGACTCCGTCGCCGCGCTCGTCCCGCGCGCGGAGATCGAGGGCGAGATGGGCGACAGCCACGTCGGCCTCCAGGCCCGGCTGATGAGCCAGGCCCTGCGGAAGATCACCAGCGCGCTCAACCAGTCCAAGACCACCGCGATCTTCATCAACCAGCTCCGCGAGAAGATCGGCGTGATGTTCGGCTCCCCGGAGACCACGACCGGTGGCCGCGCGCTCAAGTTCTACGCCTCCGTGCGCATCGACATCCGGCGCATCGAGACCCTGAAGGACGGCACGGACGCGGTCGGCAACCGCACCCGCTGCAAGGTCGTCAAGAACAAGGTCGCGCCTCCCTTCAAGCAGGCCGAGTTCGACATCCTCTACGGCCACGGCATCAGCCGCGAGGGCGGCCTGATCGACATGGGCGTGGAGCACGGCTTCGTCCGCAAGGCCGGAGCCTGGTACACGTACGAGGGCGATCAGCTCGGCCAGGGCAAGGAGAACGCCCGGAACTTCCTGAAGGACAACCCCGACCTCGCCAACGAGATCGAGAGGAAGATCAAGGAGAAGCTGGGCGTCGGTGTGCGTCCCGCGGAGCCCGCCGCCGAACCGGCCGCGGACGCCACGGTCCCCGCCGTGCCGGCCACCGCGGCCACGGCGGTGCCCGCGCCCGCGGCCAAGGCCACCAAGTCCAAGGCCGCGACCGCCAAGAGCTGACCCGTGACACGACGAACCGACTGGGCCGAGTACGCCCACCCGGACGCCCCGGCGCAGGAGCGGGACCCCCGCCGCGCGCGACGGGGCGGACCGGGCGACGAAGGCTTCGCCGGGACGGACGGTGACGGGCTGGACGGCGATACGTACGGCGGCCGGGGCACGGGGGGACCGGGAGGTCCGGGCGACTTCCGGGCTCCGGGCGACTTCCGGGCTCCGGGCGGCTTCGGGGACACGGACGACGCCGCGGGCGGCGCGAACGGGGGCCGCGGGCGACGGCGCGCGCGCAACCGCGGGCAGCGGCTGTCCGCCGAGGACGGAGGCACCCCTTCCTCGTCGAGGGCCGAGAAGGCGGAGCCTCCGCGGGACCCGGTCGAGCAGGCACGGGCGCTCTGCCTGCGCCTGCTCACCGGGACCCCGCGCACCCGCAAGCAACTGGCCGACGCCCTGCGCGAACGCGGGATTCCGGAGGAGGCCGCCGAGGAGGTGCTGTCCCGGTTCGAGGAGGTCGGGCTGATCAACGACAGCGCCTTCGCGGACGCCTGGGTGGAATCCCGGCACCACGGCCGTGGCCTGGCCCGGCGCGCGCTCGCCCGGGAGCTGCGGACCAAGGGGGTCGACGCCACCCTCATCGACGCGGCGGTCTCCCGGCTCGACTCCGAGCAGGAGGAGGCGACCGCGCGGGAGCTCGTCGCCCGGAAACTGCGCGCCACCCGGGGACTCGACCGCGACAAGCGACTGCGCCGCCTCGCGGGCATGCTGGCCCGCAAGGGGTACCCCGAGGGCCTGGCCCTGAGGGTGGTCCGGCAGGCACTGGAGGCGGAGGGGGAGGACGCGGACTTCCTGGAGGACGGGGACACGGCGTACTGACCGGGGTGTGCGAGGAGGCACCGGCCGGCGTGGGCCTGCTCCGGCCCCGACGACATCCTCGGGGCCGTCGTCGACCTGGAGGCGGTGGGCCGGCCCGACGCCCGGTGGATCGCGCGCGACGCCGAGGACCGGCCGGTGAGCGTCGGAGTGATCGCCGGGATGATCGCCGGGGCGCCCGGGTGCCGCATCCGATCTGCTCGTCGGCGGTTTCACCGAGGCGCTGCCCGACAATGCCGAGGTCGTCGCCGACCCGCCCGGGAGGTACAACGCCGGCACGGTCCGGGAGGTCGCCGCGACCGTGATCCGCGACCATCGGGACCTGGACTACGCCTTCGCCGCGAACGAGGAGATGGCGTGCGCCGCCCGCGCGGCGTTCGACGCGGCCGGCGCACGCCGGGTGCCGCGTGACCGTCGACGGAACCGACCGGGCGTCGGCCGCGCTCAAGGACGGACGGTCCTCCGCGACCGTCGCCAACTCCGCCGGACCGGCGAACTGGCCGTGCGGAACGCCACCGCCCTGTTGCGCGGCAGGCAGACGGAGGAGGTCGCCAGGACGCCGATCCGGTTGATCACCAGGAGCACCGCGGACACGGCACCGTCCTACTGCGACCCGGACGCCTGACCGCCCACGGCCCGCACCGGCAGCCCGGCCGCCCGCCAGGCCTGGAAACCGCCGATCAGATCGGTGGCCCGGCGCAGCCCCAGCCGGTGCAGGGACTCCGCCGCCAGACTGGAGGCGTACCCCTCGTCACAGATGACGACGGCCCGCAGGTCGTGCCCGGTGGCCTCGGGGACGCGGTGGCTGCCCCGGGGGTCCAGCCGCCACTCCAGTTCGTTGCGCTCGATCACCAGGGCGCCGGGGACGAGACCGTCCCGTTCGCGCAGCGCGGCGTACCGGATGTCCACCAGCAGGGCGTCGCCGGCCCGGGCGGCCTCGTAGGCCTCGCGCGGTCCGACCCGCTCGTAGCCCCGGCGTACCCGTTCCAGCAGGCCGTCGATGCCCTCGGGGCCCGTAGAGAGCCCTTCTGCGGAGCCGTCGCGTTCCCCGGCGGCGCTCACTGCCAGTCCTCCGGGCGCTCGACCTGCTCCAGGCGGAGGACCGGGCCGGTGCGGCTGTAGCGGCGCATCAGCGGCAGCGGTGGGTAGTAGGCGTGGACCGAGACGGCGTGCCGGTCCGGGGACTCGTTGAGGACCTCGTGCACGTGGTGCCGGCCGAAGGCGCGCCCCTGCCCGGCCGTCAGACGGCGTGACCGGTCCACGCCGTCGGCCAGTTCCAGGGTGCGCCAGGCGTGGGTGGGCAGCCGGGCGGCGAGGGCGTTCTCCTTCAGCTCGCCGGCGGCGGTCACGAACGCGCCCACCGAGTCGGCGTGGTCGTGCCAGCCGGTGCCGGTGCCGGGCGGCCAGCCGATCAGCCATGCCTCGCTGCCGCCCGGGCCGTCCAGCCGGACCCAGGTACGGCCCTGCGGGTCGAGGGGGAGTGAGGAGACGAGGGTGGTGTCGGCGGCGGCCCGGCGCGCGAAGGCGAGCAGTTCGGCCTGGGTGGGCGCGGTGACGCGGGCGGAGGCAGGGGCGGGGAGAGACACGGGTACCGTCCTGGGGGGTTCGCGTGAGGAACGCGCGCGACGGCGTACGGAACGGTGCGCGCGGGAGAAGCAGGCGAAGTCAGCAGGACGGACGACACACGCAGCCCGCGTAACGGACGAGGTCCATATGGACCCTCCGCCACAGGCGCACATCGGTGTCGGTCATGGTCCGGAGTGAACCATGGCGGCCCGCACCGGTCAACTCACCGTCACCATGCGGACGGTGTGACGCGGGGACGGTCACCGAGCGTGCCCGCCCCCGCCTCCGGCATCTCGCCCGCACCGCTTCCCGCGCGCCCCGTACCACCTTTTCGCGCCGTCCCCGTACTGTCTCCCGCAGCACCCCCGCATCCCAGCCCACTCCCGTACCGCCCCTCCCGCTCCGCCCCGCGACGCCTACGCCCTGTCCCCCGGCGACGCCCCGGCCCCCGAAGCCGATCCCACCGACGCGCCACCCGCCGCGGCCCCCGCCGGGGCCCCCTCCGGCTCGGCGCCTCGCTCCGTCGTGCGGCCCAGTGCCGCCTCGGCCGCCGTGTACAGGTCGGCCGGGCGGACGCCGTTCAGGGCCGTGACCAGGTGGCCGTCGGGCCGTACCAGCAGCACCGTGTGCGCACCGGCGCCCGGATAGCTCTCGGTGACCAGCAGCTCGGCGCGGTGCGGCAGCGCGGTCACCGCGGCCGCCAGCCGGGGCATGACACCGGCGGTCACCCAGTGCCGGCGCTCCCATACCCCCGTACCCGGCGCGACCAGCACCACGAGCAGCGCCCCGCGGCCCAGCCGGTCGCGGAGCCGGACGAAGGTGCCGTCCTCCGCGGTCACCCGTACGTCCGTGACCTGCTCGCCCGGTGCCGTACCGACCGCGATCTCCCCGTCGAGGGGCGGTGGTGCGAGCGGTGAATCGGCGTACGCCCCCGGCGCGCCGAGCAAGCCGCGCCCCAAGTGACCGTCCGTGAGCAACGCGTCGTGCCCGCGGGCCGGGCCGCGGACGTAACCGCGCAGCCCGCCGCCACCGCGCAGCAGCGGCAGGGCCTGGTCGGCGGCGCGCAGCCGGGCCGCGACCGCGGTACGCCGCTCCGCCTGGTAGCTGTCGAGGAGCGCGTCGTGCGGTCCCGGGCCGTGGTGCCAGGCCAGCGCCAGTTTCCAGGCCAGGTTGTCGGCGTCCCGCAGCCCCTCGTCGAGACCCTGTGTGCCCAGCGCGCCCAGCAGGTGCGCCGCGTCCCCGGCGAGCAGGACCCGGCCGACACGCCAGCGCCGGGCCAGCCGGTGGTGGACGGTGTGGACACCGGTGTCGAGGAGTTCGTACGCCGGGGTGGACCCGTCGCCGCTCCAGCCGGTGAGGGTCTCGCGGACGCGGTTGACCAGCAGCTCGGGGGTGACCAGGTCCTTGCCCGGCGGCAGCAGCCAGTCCAGGCGCCACACCCCGTCGGGCAGCGGGCGGCCGGTGATCTCGCCGGCCGAGGGGCCCGACATGCGCCACGGCGGTGAGCGGTGGAGCAACGCCTCGTCGCTCCAGGGCAGTTCCGTGCGCAGCGCGGCGACCGCGTGCCGCTCCACCGCGGTGCGGCCGGGGAAGCGGATGTCCTGGAGCTTGCGCACGGTGGAGCGGGGGCCGTCGCAGCCGATCAGGTAACTGCCGCGCCACCAGGTGCCCTTGGGGCCGCGGGTGTGGGCGGTGACGCCGGAGGGCTCCTGCTCCAGGGCGTCCAGCCGGCTCTCCACCGCGATCCGCGCCAGGGGCTCGCGGGCCAGCGCCGCGCGCAGCGCGCCGGTCAGGAGGTGCTGGGCGATGTGCAGCGGCGCCGGGTCGGTCTCGTCGAAGGTGATCTCGCGCGTCACCTGCTTGCGCCGCATCGACCGCCATCCGGCCCAGCGGAAGCCCGCCCGGCCGAGCGGTGTCCCGGTGAGCCGTTCCAGCAGGGCGACGGTGTCCTCGGGCAGGACGACGGTCCGCGCCGGGCGAGGCTCGTCCTTGCCGGGGCCCTCGTCGAGGACGACGCAGGGCACCTCCTGACGGGCCAGGGCCAGGGCGAGCGTCAGCCCGACGGGCCCCGCCCCGACGATGATCACCGGGTCCACGGCGCGGCGCCCCCTGCCCGGCGCGGTGTCCCGGCGGACACAGGTGAACAGGACGTTGGAGCAGGGTGCACGATCACAGAACGTATGCAACAGACTGCCGGTGCCCCCGTCAAGCGACCGGGGGCAGTGGCGATCATGCCACTGCCCCCTGGTCAGCCATGCCGACGAGGCTACGACGTGACCGGTCGTCAGGCCGCGACCGCGCCGGCGTTCGGCTGGTTGTCGTCGGCGGTCAGGACGGCGCCGGTCGACTTCTTGCCCTGCCTCAGCCGGCGCTCCAGCCAGCTCGCGAAACTGGTGAGGGCGAAGTTGAGCGCGATGTAGATCACCGCGATCACCGTGTAGCTGGCGATGGTGTTGGCGCCGTAGAAGCCGCTCATCGTGTTGGCCGAGGAGAGCAGCTCGGAGTAGGTGAGGACGGCACCGCCGAGGGCGGTGTCCTTCACGATGACGACGAGCTGGCTGACGATGGCCGGCAGCATCGCGGTGACCGCCTGCGGCAGCAGGACGAGCCGCATGACCTGGCCCTTGCGCAGGCCGATCGCCATGGCCGCCTCGGACTGGCCCTTGGGCAGGGTGAGGATGCCGGCCCGGACGATCTCGGCGAGGACGGAGGCGTTGTAGAGGACCAGGCCCGTGACGACCGCGTACAGCGGACGGTCGTCGGAGCTGACGCTGGTGTACTCGGCGAACAGCGCGAGACCGAAGATCATCAGGACCAGCACGGGGATGGACCGGAAGAACTCGACCACGACGCCGGCCGGGACGCGGACCCAGGCGTGGTCCGAGAGCCGGGCGATACCGAAGACCGCGCCGAGCGGCAGCGCGATGATCACCGACAGCGCCGCGGCCTTCAGGGTGCTCCACAGGCCCGGCAGGATGTACGTCGTCCAGGCCTCGGAACCCGTGAAGAACATCTCCCACTTGGCCCAGTCGAGCTGGCCCTTGTCCCACAGGATCCCTATGACCCACCACAGCAGGAGGGCGACGAGGACGAGGAAGACCACGGTGAGCAGGACGTTGCGCCGCTTGGCGCGGGGGCCCTGGGCGTCGTAGAGAACGGAGCTCATCGCTTCACCGCCACCTTCTTGCCCACCCAGCCCAGGATCAGGCCGGTCGGCAGCGTCAGAATCACGAAACCGACGGCGATGATCGCGGAGATCAGCAGCAGCTGGGCCTCGTTCTCGATCATCTCCTTCATCAGCAGCGCCGCCTCCGCGACACCGATCGCGGCGGCCACCGTGGTGTTCTTGGTGAGCGCGATCAGGACGTTCGCCAGCGGGGTCACCGAGGAGCGGAACGCC
This sequence comes from Streptomyces griseoviridis, assembly GCA_014649155.1. Lineage (GTDB taxonomy): Bacteria > Actinomycetota > Actinomycetes > Streptomycetales > Streptomycetaceae > Streptomyces > Streptomyces griseoviridis. The sequence continues at coordinate 37,466 of BMSM01000014.1, forward strand.
TGGGGGAGCACCACCAGGGTCAGCACCTGGCCGAAGCTGAGGCCGATCGCCCGCGCCGCCTCCGCCTGGCCGACCGGCACCGTGTTGATGCCGGAGCGCAGCGCCTCACAGACGAAGGCCGCGGTGTAGACGATGAGGCCGAGGACGGCGAGCCGGAAGTTGATCGAATCGAAGTCGTCGGCACCCAGGTTGATGCTCAGCGTCTGGCTCAGCCCCAGGGACGCGAACAGGATGATGACGGTGAGCGGAATGTTCCGCACGATGTTCACGTACGCGGTTCCGAAACCGCGCATCAGCGGCACCGGACTGACGCGCATGGCGGCCAGCAGGGTGCCCCAGATCAGGGAGCCGACGGCCGACAGCAGGGTGAGCTGCACCGTCGTCCAGAAGGCTCCCAGCAGGTCGTAGTCTTCCAAGAAGTCGAACACGATCTCCCGCGCTTCCGCGTGTAGGAATGCCCGGACCGGTGCGCCGCCCCCCACCCGGGGCGGCGCACTCCGTCAGGCGCTGCCTCAGCTCTTGATGTCGCCGATCTTCGGCGCGGGCTCGTTCTTGTAATTCGCGGGGCCGAAGTTGTCCTTCACGGCCTTGTCCCAGGAGCCGTCGGAGACCATGGCCTCCAGGGCGGTGTTGATCTTGGCCTTGAGGTCGCTGCCCTTCTTGACGCCGATGCCGTAGTTCTCGTTGGTCATCTTCAGGCCGCCGAGCTTGAACTTGCCCTTGAACTGCGACTGGGAGGCGTAACCGGCGAGGATCGAGTCGTCGGTGGTCAGCGCGTCGATGGCGCCGTTCTGGAGACCGTTCAGACAGGCCGAGTACGTCGGGTAGTTCTGGAGCTGGGCCTTGGGAGCGAGCTTGTCCTTGACGTTCTGGGCGGAGGTGGAGCCGGTGACCGAGCAGAGCTTGGCGTTGTTCAGGTCCTCGGCCGACTTGATCTTGTTGTCGTCGGCGCGGAGCAGCACGTCCTGGTGGGCCAGCAGGTACGGCCCGGCGAAGTCGACCTTCTCGGCGCGCTCGTCGGTGATCGAGTAGGTCGCGGCGATGAAGTCGACGTCACCGCGCTGGAGCATGGTCTCGCGGTCGGCGCTCTTCGACTCCTTCCACTCGATCTGGTCCTCGCCGTAGCCGAGCTTCTTCGCGACGTACGTGGCGACGTCGACGTCGAAGCCCTCGTAGCCGTCAGGGGTCTTCTGGCCGAGGCCCGGCTGGTCGAACTTGATGCCGATGGTGATCTTCTTGCCGTCCCCGGAGGAGCCGCCGTCGTCGTCGCCGGAACCGCAGGCGGTGGCGGACAGGGCGAGGGCGAGGACGGTGGCCGAGGCGGCGGTGACCTTGCGGAGCTTCATGGTGGACATCCTTTAGCTGTGTTCGGACGAGCGATGAGGGCCGACGGGCGCGGGTGACACGGTCCGGGTGCGGGCCGGTGGTGCCGGTGACGACACCGTCCGGGTGAGGGCCGGTGGTGCCGGTGACGACACGGTCCGGGTGCGGCCCGGTGGTGCCGGTGACGACACCGTCCGGGTGCGGCCCGGTGGTGTCAGTGGTGCAGGATCTTCGACAGGAAGTCCTTGGCGCGGTCGCTGCGCGGATTGCTGAAGAACTGGTCCGGCGTGGCTTCCTCGACGATCCGGCCGTCCGCCATGAACACCACGCGGTTGGCCGCCGACCGGGCGAAGCCCATCTCGTGGGTGACGACGATCATCGTCATGCCGTCCCGGGCCAGCTGCTGCATGACCTCCAGGACCTCGTTGATCATCTCCGGGTCCAGGGCCGAGGTCGGCTCGTCGAAGAGCATGACCTTCGGGTCCATCGCCAGCGCGCGGGCGATGGCGACGCGCTGCTGCTGACCGCCGGAGAGCTGCGCGGGGTACTTGTCGGCCTGCGCGCCCACCCCGACCCGGTCGAGCAGGGCGCGGGCCTTCTCCTCGGCCTTCTGCTTGTCCGCCTTGCGGACCTTCACCTGGCCCAGGATCACGTTGTCGAGCACCGTCTTGTGCGCGAAGAGGTTGAACGACTGGAAGACCATGCCGACGTCGGCCCGCAGCCGCGCCAGCTCCCGGCCCTCCTGGGGCAGCGGCTTCCCGTCGATCGTGATCGTGCCGGAGTCGATGGTCTCCAGGCGGTTGATGGTGCGGCACAGGGTGGACTTACCGGACCCGGAGGGCCCGATCACCACGACGACCTCGCCGCGGGCGATCGTCAGATCGATGTCCTGGAGCACGTGCAACGCGCCGAAGTGCTTGTTGACATTCCTCAGTGCGACCAGGTCGCCGGTCGCGGCCACGTCGTCCTTGGCCACCGATACTTCGGTCATCGCTCTTGAAGCTCCGTCCTCCTCGGTTTTGGAGGACAGTAGTGACGCCGTGCGACCTGCGTCATTACATCTGAGGGGAATCTGAGCATCACGATCGGATAGCAATCGGACACGTGTCGTAGCACTTCGGGCAAGGCGCGTATCGGCCGGATAACTTCGGGGTGCCCGCGACCCGAACCCCCTTGACGCCGTCCCTGTCCATCAGCGTGACTGCACGGGTACGCGCGCGTGTGCCGACGCGTTCGTGATCGTTGTACTCGTGCCGGGCGTACGGCGGGTGAACCGAAGGGGGACCGGATGAGACTGCTGCTCGTCGAGGACGACAACCACGTCGCCGCCGCCCTGTCCGCGGTACTGGCACGCCACGGTTTCGACGTCACCCACGCGCGCAGCGGCGAGGAGGCCCTGCGCGCCCTGGTCCCCGAGAGCGACGGCTTCGGGGTCGTCCTCCTCGACCTCGGCCTGCCCGACCAGGACGGATACGAGGTCTGCGGCAAGATCCGCAAGCGCACCGCCACCCCGGTGATCATGGTGACCGCCCGTGCCGACGTCCGCTCCCGCATCCACGGCCTCAACCTCGGCGCCGACGACTACGTGGTCAAGCCGTACGACACCGGGGAACTGCTCGCCCGTATCCACGCGGTCAGCCGGCGCACCGCCCACGAGGACGCGCCGAGCACGGAGCACGAGGTGCGGCTCGGAGCCGTGCACATCGAGCTGGCCACCCGCCAGGTACGGGTGGACGGTACGGCCGTCCAGCTCACCCGCAAGGAGTTCGACCTGCTCGCCCTGCTCGCCCAGCGCCCCGGGGTGGTCTTCCGCCGGGAGCAGATCATCAGCGAGGTGTGGCGCACGAGCTGGGAGGGCACAGGGCGCACTCTGGAGGTGCACGTCGCCTCCCTGCGCTCCAAGCTCCGCCGGCCGGCGCTGATCGAGACCGTCCGCGGCGTCGGCTACCGCCTCGTCGCCCCCGCCGCGTAGCGGGCCGGCCGGGTGCGCGCGCGTCTGCTGCCCCTGCTCATCGTCCTGCTGGCGGCGGTGCTGCTCGCCTTCGGCGTGCCGCTCGCCGTCAGCGTGGCCCGCGCCGAACAGCAGGAGACGGTCGTCGACCGCATCGACGACACGGCGCGCTTCGCGGCGCTCGCCCAGTTCGTCGGGGACGCCCCCTCCGGGTCCCGCACCACGCCCACCGAGCGGCTGGAGACCCTCCAGAGCGAGCTGACCAGTTACTACGAGGTCTACGACATCCGGGCCGCGGTCTTCTACACCAATCACATCCCCATGGCCAACGCCCCGACGACCTGGTTCCTCCCCCAGGAGGGCGAGGTGCGCGACGCCTTCGACGAGGCGCTGCTCAGCCGCCGCAGCCACGACCCCGCCCAGGTGTGGCCCTGGGAGAGCGGCCGGCTGGTGGTGGCCTCGCCGGTCATCCGGGACGGCGACGTCGTCGCGGTGGTGGTCACCGACTCGCCCACCGGCCCGATGCGCTCGCGCACCCTGGACGGCTGGCTGGTGATCGCCGCCGGGGAGATCGCCGCGATGGCCCTGGCCGTCGGCGCCGCCCTGCGGCTCACCGGCTGGGTGCTGCGCCCCGTACGGGTCCTGGACGCCACCACCCACGACATCGCCACCGGACGCCTCAAGTCCCGGGTCGCCCCCTCCGGGGGGCCGCCGGAGCTGCGGCGCCTGGCCCGGTCGTTCAACGAGATGGCGGACAACGTCGAGAACGTCCTGGAGCAGCAGCGCGCCTTCGTCGCCGACGCCTCCCACCAGCTGCGCAACCCGCTGGCCGCGCTGCTGCTCCGCATCGAGCTGCTCGCCTTCGAGCTGCCCGAGGGCAGCGCGGAGATCGCCTCCGTCCAGACCGAGGGCAAGCGCCTGGCCCGGGTCCTGGACGACCTGCTCGACCTGGCGCTGGCCGAGCACGCCGCACCCGACCTGCGGATCACCGACATCGGCGCGCTGGCCTCCGAACGGGTCGCGGCCTGGTCGCCGACCGCCGCCGCCAAGGGCGTGGTGCTGGCCGGCGACTGCCCGCCCACCACCGCCTGGGCGGACCCGGTGGCCCTCTCCAGCGCCCTCGACGCGGTCGTCGACAACGCGCTGAAGTTCACGCCCGAGGGCGAGACCGTGCAGGTCACGGTCGCCTCCGACGGCAGCTCGTCGACCGTCGTCGTCGCCGACCGCGGCCCCGGCCTGACCGACGAGGAACTCTCCCGCGTCGGGGACCGTTTCTGGCGCAGCGGCCGGCACCAGAACATCAAGGGCTCCGGGCTCGGCCTGTCCATCTGCCGCGCCCTGCTCGCGGCGGGCGGCGGCACGATCACCTACGACCACCACCACCCGCACGGGCTGAAGGTGACGGTGACGGTGCCCCGGCACCAGCCGTGAGCGGGCGGTCAGGGCTTGACGGAGGCGTAGTACCGCCGGGCGCCCTCGTGGAGCTGGAGGGGGTCGGTGTAGATCGCCGTACGCAGGTCGACCAGTTGCGCGGAGTGGACGTGCGCGCCGATGCTGTCCCGGGTCTCGATCACCGTACGGGTCAGCCACTCGGTGATCCGGGGGTCGGCGTCGTCCCGGGCGATCAGTACGTTGGCCACCGCCATGGTCTCCAGCGGGTAGCCGTTCTGGACCGTGGGGTAGGCCGACTCGGGCATGTTGGTGGACCGGTAGTAGCGGGTGGGGCCGGGCTGGTCGTGCAGCTCGGCGACGACGTCCTCCTCGATCGGAACGAACCGGAAGGACGGCGTCCGGGCGATCCGCTGCAATCCGTCCGTGGGCAGCCCGCCCGACCAGAAGAACGCGTCCAGGCCCTGCCCGAGCCGCTTGGGCCCGGTGTCGATGCCGTCGGCGGACGGTGTGATGTCCGTCTCCGGGTCGATGCCCACGGCCTCCAGCACCCGGGTGGCGATCAGCCGCACGCCCGAGTCGGGCAGCCCGATGGCGACCCGCTTGCCCCGCAGGTCGGCGACGGACTGGATGGTGGAGTCGACCGGGACGACGAGCTGGACGTAGTCGTCGTACAGCCGCGCCACGCCGCGCAGCCGGTCCGCGCCGGGGCGGTCGTCGAAGGCGTACGTCTCCACCGCGTCGGCCGCGGCGACCGCGTAGTCGGCCGCGCCGGTCGCCACCCGCTCGACGTTCTCCTGGGACCCCGCGCTGGTGAGCAGCCGCACCTTCAGCCCCGGCATGTCCTTGCGCAGCTCGGCGCGGAGCAGGTCGCCGTACTCGTGGTAGACCCCGGCGCGGGTGCCGGTGCTGAAGGTGATCGTCCCGCTCGGCGGTTCCTCGCCCAGGGGCAGCAGCCACCACAGCAGCAGGCCGAACGCGACGACGGCCGCCGCGGCGGCGGTCAGGAGCCGGCGCGGGCCGAACCGGGAGAACAGCGTGGGCATGGCCGCGATCCTGCCAGCCGGTCCGTCCGCTGACCAGGGCGGTCGGACGGGACTGTCGGACGGGACTGTCGGAGGGGATCGTTACAGTCGGGTCCATGAGTTCCTCCCCCGCAGACCTGGTCCGTGCCTTCCACCACGCCTTCGGACTGGCCGCGCGCAGCACCCCGGCGCGCGTGGCGCCGGAACTCGCCGCGCACCGCGCCGAGCTGCTCGCGGAGGAGGCCGCCGAGGTCGCGGAGGTCTCCGTGGACGGCCCGCTGGACCGGCTCGCGCACGAACTGGCGGACGTGGTCTACGTCGCCTACGGCACGGCCCTGGTCCACGGCATCGACCTGGACGCGGTGATCGCGGAGATCCACCGGTCCAACATGACCAAGCTGGGCCCCGACGGCCAGGTCAGCCGCCGGGCCGACGGCAAGGTCCTCAAGGGGGAGCACTACGAGGCGCCGGACGTGGCGGGGGTGCTGCGGCGGCAGGGGTGGGTGCCGGCCGAAGGCGACTGAAGGGCGGGGCGCCCGGTCCTCCGGACGCGCCCCGCCCGGAGGACCGGGCCCCCGGCCCGCCTCCGCCCGATCCGGGGAACCGGCGTGGCCCGGCCCCCCTCCGCCGCGCCCGCCTCCGCCCGGTCCGCCCCGCCCCCGGGGCTGACCCCGCCCCGGCCCGGTCCGACCCCGTGCGGCTCCCCGTGCGGCGGGACCCCGCCTCAGTCCGCCACCGACGACGCCTCCGCGCCCGCCGGCCGCGACGCCTCCCGCGGCACGTCCGGGCGGCGGTCCTGCCGGTCGTTCCGGCGCCGGGCCAGCCAGGTCGCGACGGACTCGGTGTAGCGGGCGGTGAGCGGCCCGAGGATCACCAGGATCAGGACGTACGCCGTCGCCAGCGGGCCGAGGGACGGCTCGATCCCGGCCGACACCGCCAGCCCGGCGATGACGATCGAGAACTCGCCGCGGGCCACCAGCGCGCCGCCCGCCCGCCAGCGTCCCTTGACCGAGATCCCGGCGCGCCGCGCGGCCCAGTACCCGGTGGCGATCTTCGTCAGCGCGGTCAGGACGGCCAGCGCCAGCGCGGGCAGCAGCACCGGCGGGATGCTCGCCGGGTCGGTGTGCAGCCCGAAGAAGACGAAGAACACCGCCGCGAACAGGTCCCGCAGCGGACTCAGCAGCGTGTGCGCGCCCTCCGCGACCTCCCCGGACAGGGCGATGCCCACCAGGAACGCCCCGACCGCCGCCGACACCTGGAGCTGCTGGGCCACGCCCGCCACCAGGATCGTCAGCCCCAGCACCACGAGCAGCAGCTTCTCCGGGTCGTCACTGGAGACGAACCGCGAGATCAGCCGGCCGTAGCGGACCGCCACGAACAGCACCAGCCCGGCCGCGCCCAGCGCGATCGCCAGGGTGACGCTGCCCGTCATCAGCCCGGCCCCGGCCACCAGCGCCGTGACGATCGGCAGGTACACCGCCATCGCCAGGTCCTCCAGGACCAGCACGCTGAGGATGACCGGGGTCTCCCGGTTGCCGACCCGGCCGAGATCGCCGAGCACCTTGGCGATCACCCCGGACGACGAGATCCACGTGACACCGGCGAGGACGACGGCGGCCACCGGGCCCCAGCCCATCAGCAGCGCCGCGATCGCGCCCGGCAGGGCGTTGAACGCGCAGTCGACGAGACCCGCCGGATAGTGCGACTTCAGGTTGGTGACCAGGTCACCGGCGGTGTACTCCAGGCCCAGCATCAGCAGCAGCAGGATGACGCCGATCTCGGCGCCGGTCGCGACGAACTCCTCGCTCGCGCCCAGCGGCAGCAGCCCGCCCTCGCCGAAGGCCAGCCCGGCGAGCAGGTACAGGGGAATGGGGGAGAGCCCGAACCGCCCGGCGAACCGGCCGAGCAGGCCGAGACCCAGGATGATGGAACCGAACTCGATCAGCAGAACCGCGGAAGAGTGCACCGGATCACTCCCGCCCGAGTATCGCCGCGGCGGCGTCGACGCCTTCTCGGGTGCCGATGACGATCACCGTGTCCCCGCCCATCAGACGGAAGTCCGGCGTGGGGGACGGGACCGCCTCGGCGTGCCGCAGCACGGCCACGATCGACGCGCCCGTCTCCGTCCGCATCCGCGTGTCACCCAGCAGCCGCCCGTTCCACTGCGAGGTCGCGGACACCTCGATCCGCTCCGCCACCAGCCCCAGGTCGGAGGTGTGCAGCAGGCTGGCGCTGTGGTGCGACGGCTTCAGCGCGTCGATCAGCGCCCCCGCCTCCGAGGAGGTCAGCTTCAGGGACTGGGCGCAGGAGTCGGGGTCGTCGGCCCGGTACACGTTGACCGTGCGGGCGCCGTCACGGTGCGCCACCACCGACAGCTGGCGGTGTTCGCGGGTCACCAGGTCGTACTGGACCCCGATACCCGGCAGCGGCGTCGCCCTCAGGCGTGGAGCGGACACGTGTCTTCCCCTCGTTCGTTCTCTCGCTGTGCCGCGCCGCCGGCCCGTACGGGTGTCCGATGACGCGTCGCCATGCTGTCACCCGCGCGTACGGTGGCGATATGGGTGTCGTGACGGATATACGCAACCGGCCGGGAGTACGGAGACTGCTCCCGGCGGTGTCGCGCGCCGGATCGGAGCGGCCGACGGGACCCGCGCGAGCCGGAGGGAGCGGGAAGACGACCGTGTCGCTGTTCTGGCGGATCTTCTCGCTCAACGCCACGGGCCTGGTCCTGGCCACCGCGCTGCTGCTCGGGCCGGTCACCGTCTCCACCCCCGTCCTGCCGCACGAGGCGCTGATCCTCCTCGGCGGGCTGGCCGCGCTCCTCGTCGGCAACGCGGTCGTGCTCCGGGTCGGGCTCGTCCCCCTGCGCCGGCTCGGGCGGGCCATGTCCACCGCCGACCTGCTGCGCCCCGGCGCCCGCCCCGAGGTGTCCGGACCGGCCGAGGCCGCCGAGCTGATCGCCACCTACAACACGATGCTCGACCGGCTCCAGGCGGAGCGCGCGGCCGGGGCCGGGCACGCCCTGCACGCCCAGGAGCGCGAGCGCCACCGCATCGCCCGGGAACTGCACGACGAGGTCGGCCAGACCCTCACCGCCGTCCTGCTCCAGCTCAAGCGGGTCGCCGACCGGGTCCCCGCCGACCTGCGCGACGAGGTGAGCCAGACGCAGGAGGCCACCCGGGCCGGGCTGGACGAGATCCGCCGCATCGCCCGCCGGCTGCGCCCCGGCGTCCTGGAGGAACTGGGCCTGGCCAGCGCCCTGCGGTCGCTCGCCGCCGAGTTCACCCACCACGGACTCACCGTCCGCCACCACGTCCCCGGTGACCTGCCGCCGCTCTCCCCGGAGGCGGAACTGGTGATTTACCGGGTCGCCCAGGAGGGCCTGACCAACACCGCCCGGCACTCCGCCGCCGACCGCGCCGAGATCACCCTGCGCAGCCTGCCCGACGCCGTCGACCTCCTTGTCCGCGACAACGGCACCGGCCTGGGCGACGCCCCCGAGGGCGCGGGGCTCGCCGGCATGCGCGAGCGCGCCCTGCTGGTGGGAGCCGACCTGAGCGTGGGCCCCGGACCGGGCGCGCGGGGCACCGACGTACGCCTGCGGGTGCCCCTCGCGCCCGCCGGAACCGATCCCCACGCGCGCGTGCCCGCCGTCCCCGCCGGAACCGGCTCCCACGCGCGCGTGCCCCCCGACACCGGAGGCCACCGATGAACGCCCATTCCCCGCCGCGCCCCCCGATCCGCGTCCTGCTCGCCGACGACCACACCCTCGTACGCCGGGGGGTACGCCTGATCCTGGACGGCGAGCCCGACCTGACGGTCGTCGCGGAGGCGGGGGACGGCGCCGAGGCGGTCACGGCGGCCCGCGCCGGCGACGTGGACCTCGCCGTCCTGGACGTGGCGATGCCCCGCATGACCGGCCTCCAGGCGGCCCGCGAACTCTCCCGCCGCCTGCCCGACCTGCGCATCCTCATCCTGACGATGTACGACAACGAGCAGTACTTCTTCGAGGCCCTCAAGGCGGGCGCCTGCGGATACGTCCTCAAATCGGTCGCCGACCGCGACCTGGTCGAGGCGTGCCGGGCCGCCGTCCGCGACGAGCCCTTCATCTACCCGGGCGCCGAGCGCGCCCTGGTCCGCGCCTACCTCGACCGTCTGCACCGGGGCGACGGCCTGCCCGCGCGGCCGATCACCGAGCGCGAGGAGGAGATCCTCAAGCTCGTCGCCGAGGGCCACACCTCGAAGGAGATCGGCGAACTGCTCTTCATCAGCGCCAAGACCGTCGAACGCCACCGCGCCAACCTGCTCCAGAAACTCGGCGTGCGCGACCGCCTGGAGCTGACCCGGTACGCGATCCGGGCGGGCCTGATCGAGCCCTGACCAGCGGCTGGAGCGGTTGTCCACCGGCCGCCGGGGTCACTGCCGCGGACCGCCTACCCTTATTGCCATGACCAGCATCGACCGGAGCCAGACCGTGGGCGCCCCCCGCACGTACGAGGTACGCACCTACGGGTGCCAGATGAACGTCCACGACTCCGAGCGATTGTCCGGTCTGCTGGAGGACGCGGGTTACGTCCGCGCCCCCGAGGGCGCCGACGGCGACGCCGACGTCGTCGTCTTCAACACCTGCGCGGTGCGCGAGAATGCGGACAACAAGCTGTACGGCAACCTGGGCCACCTCGCCCCGCGCAAGGCGAGCCGCCCCGGCATGCAGATCGCGGTCGGCGGCTGCCTGGCCCAGAAGGACCGCGACACCATCGTGAAACGCGCCCCCTGGGTCGACGTCGTCTTCGGCACGCACAACATCGGCAAGCTGCCGGTGCTCCTGGAGCGCGCCCGCGTGCAGGAGGAGGCGCAGGTCGAGATCGCCGAGTCCCTGGAGGCGTTCCCGTCCACGCTGCCGACCCGCCGCGAGAGCGCCTACGCCGCCTGGGTCTCCATCTCGGTGGGCTGCAACAACACGTGCACCTTCTGCATCGTCCCCGCCCTGCGCGGCAAGGAGAAGGACCGCCGCCCCGGCGACATCCTCGCCGAGGTCGAGGCCCTGGTCGCCGAGGGCGTCTCCGAGATCACCCTCCTGGGGCAGAACGTCAACGCGTACGGTTCCGACATCGGCGACCGCGAGGCGTTCAGCAAGCTGCTGCGGGCCTGCGGCACGATCGACGGCCTGGAGCGGGTCCGCTTCACCTCCCCGCACCCGCGCGACTTCACCGACGACGTGATCGCCGCCATGGCCGAGACGCCGAACGTGATGCCGCAGCTGCACATGCCGCTCCAGTCCGGCTCCGACCCGGTCCTCAAGGCGATGCGCCGCTCCTACCGCCAGGAGCGCTACCTCGGCATCATCGAGAAGGTCCGTGCCGCCATCCCGCACGCCGCGATCACCACCGACATCATCGTGGGCTTCCCCGGTGAGACCGAGGAGGACTTCGAGCAGACCCTGCACGTCGTCCGCGAGGCCCGGTTCGCCCAGGCGTTCACCTTCCAGTACTCCAAGCGCCCCGGCACCCCAGCCGCCGAGATGGACGGCCAGATCCCCAAGGCGGTCGTCCAGGAACGCTACGAGCGGCTGGTCGCCCTCCAGGAGGAGATCTCCTGGGAGGAGAACAAGAAGCAGGTCGGCCGCACCCTGGAGCTGATGGTCGCCGAGGGCGAGGGCCGCAAGGACGGCTCCACCCACCGCCTCTCCGGCCGCGCCCCCGACAACCGCCTGGTCCACTTCACCAAGCCCGACCAGGAGGTCCGCCCCGGCGACGTGGTCACCGTCGAGATCACCTACGCCGCCCCGCACCACCTCCTCGCCGAGGGCGCCGTCCTCGACGTGCGGCGCACCCGCGCGGGCGACGCCTGGGCCAAGCGCACCGCGACCGAGCAGGCCAAGCCCGCGGGCGTGCTGCTGGGGCTGCCGAAGGTCGGCGTCCCCGAGCCGCTGCCGGTCGCGGCGAGCGGCTGCGGCTGCGACTGACAGCACGCCGAGTCCGGGCGCCGGGTCCCGCCGGGGATACGGCCGCGGAAGGCCGCTGCTGGGGAAGGGCGCCGGACGCAGCACCCGCTCCCCGACGGGGATACGCTGCCGATCATGCTTGTCGCCGCCGCCGTCTGCCCTTGCCCGCCCCTGCTGGTCCCGGAGGTCGCCGCGGGCGCCGCGCCCGAGCTGGAACCGGCCCGAGCCGCGTGCGCGGACGCGCTGGGCGTCCTCGCCGCCGCCCGCCCCGACCGCCTGGTCGTCGTCGGCCCGGCGGAGGGCGGCGGACCCGAGGTGTACCCGGCCGGCACCCGGGGCTCGTTCCGCGGCTTCGGCGTCGACGTCGACGTACGGCTCGGCGCGGGTGAGGACGGGACCGGCGGCGGGGCCGTCGCGGAGCCCCTGGGGGAACTGCCGTACGGGCTCGCCGTGGGCGCCTGGCTGCTGGCCCGCACCGGCCGGGCCGGCGCCCCGGTCGAAGGGCTCGGCGTCGGGCCGTCCCTCACCGCCGAGCGCTGCGTGGCCCTGGGGCGGGACCTGGCCGGGCGGCCGGGCCGGCTGGCGCTGCTCGTCCTGGGCGACGCCAGCGCGTGCCGCACGGTCAAGGCACCCGGGTACCTCGACGAGCGGGCGGCGCCCTTCGACGCGGCGGTCGCCCGAGCGCTGGACGCCGCCGACCCGGCCGCCCTCCAGGCCCTCGACGCGGAGCTGGCGCGCGAGCTGAAGGTGTCGGGGCGGGCGCCCTGGCAGGTCCTCGCGGGCGCGGCCGAGGGCGCGGACCTCGCCGGGACGCTGCTGTACGAGGACGCGCCGTACGGGGTCGGCTACCTGGTGGCCGCCTGGTCGTAGCCCCCGGGGCGCCCGCGCACCGCGGGGCGCGGCACACGACGGCGGACGGCCGGGAGCGAGTGCCGCTCCCGGCCGTCCGCCGTCGTGCGCCCGGTCGGTCCCGCGTCCGTTCAGCCGGCCGGTGGCGTCGGACCCGCCGGGGGAGTGCCCCCGCCGCCGGAACCGGGCCCCGGGTCGTCCTGGTGGGCGAGGCGGTCCACGGCGTCCTTCGCCTTGCCGGTACCGGACCGGATGCGGTCGCTGTACTTGCCCTTGGTCTTCTCGTCGACGGTCTGCGCCGCCTTGTCGAGCCCGTGCTGGATCTTGTCCCCGTGCTGCTGCGCGAGGTCGGAGACCTTGCCCTTCGCCGGGCCCAGCTTGGCCTTCAAGTTGTCCAGGAGACCCATGGTCCACCTTCCTACGCGAGTGGTGCGGTCAGGCGCTGGCCGCCAGGTGCCGTGCTAGGTGCGGGCGCCCTCGCCGGCCTCGTGGCCGGCGGCCTCCCCGGCGGACTGCTGGGGGATCTCCACGGCGCCGGCCCCGGCGGCCTCCAGCTCCGCCGGTTCCCGCCCGGTGCCCACCGCTTCCCCGGCGGCGGTCGCCCCGGCAGCCGTGCCGGACCGCGCGCCGGCGTCCGACGCCTCCTCCGTGGCCTTCGACCTCCGAAGAAGTCGTGCAAAAACGCCCATATCAACTCCATACGCTACTCGTGCGGGCGGATTCCCGCGTCGCCCGGCGCGTCCGTTCGCGCGAGCCGGGCCACCGCCTCCGTGCGCCGGGGCGGGAACCTCGCAACGGGCAACGAACCCCGGGAGCCCACGTCACGTAACTCGTTCGAGGCCACGGCCACGGGTTTGCGAGACTGGGGCGGTGAGCAGTGCACCCCCCGCCCCCCGCGTCATCGCCGTCGTCGGACCGACCGCGGCCGGAAAGTCCGATCTGGGCGTCTTCCTGGCCGAGCGGCTCGGCGGCGAAGTCGTCAACGCCGACTCCATGCAGCTCTACCGAGGGATGGACATCGGCACCGCCAAGCTGACGCCCGAGGAGCGCGCGGGAGTCCCGCACCACCTCCTGGACATCTGGGACGTGACCGTCACCGCCTCCGTCGCCGAGTACCAGCGCCTCGCGCGGGAGCGGATCGACGCCCTGCTGGCCGCCGGGCGCTGGCCGATCCTCGTCGGCGGCTCCGGCCTCTACGTCCGGGGCGCCGTCGACAAGATGGAGTTCCCCGGCACCGACCCCGAGGTCCGGGCCCGGCTGGAGGAGGAGCTGATCCTGCGCGGCTCCGGGGCGCTGCACGCCAGGCTCGCCGCCGCCGATCCCGAGGCCGCCCGTGCCATCCTGCCCAGCAACGGCCGCCGGGTCGTCCGCGCCCTGGAGGTGATCGAGATCACCGGCCGCCCCTTCACCGCGAACCTCCCCGGCCACGACTCCGTCTACGACACCGTGCAGATCGGCGTCGACGTGGCCCGCCCGGAACTGGACGCCCGTATCGCGCGCCGGGTCGACCGGATGTGGGACGCCGGTCTCGTGGAGGAAGTGCGCGCACTGGAGGCGCAGGGGTTGCGCCAGGGGCGTACGGCGTCGCGCGCCCTCGGCTACCAGCAGGTGCTCACGGCGTTCGCCGGCGAGTGCACCCTGGAGGAGGCCCGGGAGGAGACCGTACGGGCCACCAAACGCTTCGCGCGCCGTCAGGATTCGTGGTTCAGGCGCGATCCCCGGGTGCACTGGTTGAGTGGGGCCGCGGCGGACCTCGGGGAACTTCCGCGGCTCGCGCTGTCGTTGGTCGAACGACCGGTTACAGCCTGATCACGTCATGGCATCGGGACGCCCCGGCCGTCATCCCGGTCCACGGCGGCGTGCCATCATCAAGCTCGATCGACCAAGTGGAGTCCTAGTGGGGAGGGCGCGTGGCGATGGAGGCCGGCCCTCGTGACACCGCACCGAGCACCGAGCACGTGGCCGTCGGCGGCCCGGAACCGGAGCCGGACGACGGTCCCCTGCTGAGCCCGGACGGACCCGACGAGACCCGGGGCGGGGTCGCCGCCGACGGCCCGGAGCCCGACGAGATGTACCCGGTCGGCGAGGAGGTCGAGGTCGAACTGCGGCCGCAGCGGCGGCTGCGCGTCTGGCAGCTGGCGCCCATCGTCTGCCTGGCCGCGGTCGGCTCGCTGATGTTCGCCTTCCCGCTCGCCTTCGACTTCGGCGACAGCGGCGCGATGATCGCGATGCTGGGCCTGCTGATCTGTTCGTGCGCCGCGGGCTGGGGCATGATGGCCGCCCGCCGCGTGGGCCACACCTGGCCCGGCCTGCCGCAGCGCGGCTCGGGCCGCCGCCCCGACTGGCGGGTGGTCCTCGCCTACGTCGTCGTGGTCGCCGCGGTGGTCGTCCTCGCCGTGTGGCGCGTGGCCCGGCTGCGCGGCTGACGCCCTGTCCCGCGGTCTTGCCGGCCCGACCCCGTACGATCGAGGAATGAGCACGCGGATCGCTTTCCTCAAGGGCCACGGCACCGAGAACGACTTCGTGATCGTGCCCGACCCGGAGAACGCCGTCGCGCTGCCCCCGGCCGCCGTCGCCGCCCTGTGCGACCGCCGCGCCGGCCTCGGCGGCGACGGACTGCTGCACGTGGTGCGGTCCGCCGCCCACCCCGAAGCCCGGCACCTGGCCGCCGAGGCCGAGTGGTTCATGGACTACCGCAACGGCGACGGGTCGGTCGCCGAGATGTGCGGCAACGGCGTACGCGTCTTCGCGCGCTACCTCCAGCACGCCGGGTATGCGACCGAGGGAGACCTCGCCGTCGCCACACGCGGGGGCGTGAAGACCGTGCACCTCGCGAAGGACGGTGACATCACCGTCGGCATGGGCCGGGCCGTGCTCCCCGAGGGCGAGGTCACCGTGCGCGTCGGCGAGCGCGCCTGGCCCGCCCGGAACGTGAACATGGGCAATCCGCACGCCGTCGCCTTCGTCGCCGACCTCGCCCACGCCGGGGAACTGCGCGCCGCCCCGCCGGTCACCCCGGCCACCGCCTACCCCGACGGGGTCAACGTCGAGTTCGTCGCCGACCGCGGCCCCCGGCACGTCGCGATGCGGGTGCACGAGCGCGGCTCCGGGGAGACCCGGTCCTGCGGCACCGGCGCGTGCGCCGTCGCCGTCGCCGCCGCCCGCCGGGACGGCACCGACCCGGCCGTCACGGGCACCCCGGTGACGTACACGGTCGACGTGCCCGGCGGCACCCTGGTCATCACCGAGCGGCCGGACGGCGAGATCGAGATGACCGGCCCGGCGGTGATCGTCGCCGAAGGGGAGATCGACCCGGAGTGGTGGGCAGGGGCCGCCGTGTGAGCACCAGCGCGAACCTCGGCGGCCCGCTCGGAAACGTAAACCCGTCACCTATCGCTCGAATGGGTGATCCGTTTCACGCTGGACGAGAGGCGGTCGGCCGTACGTGATGGGCTCGATAGCATCAAGCACCGGCTCGGGCGGGGGACCCCTGCCGCCCCCCGCGCCCTGCCCGCTCCGGGGCGGCCCGCCCGCCGGTCGACGCAGCCGGAGGTGCCCATGAACGCGGAGGCCGCGAAACCAGCGAGCCCAGCTCCCGTGCCGCCCGTGACCGCCCTCGGCGCCGTCACCCCGCCCGCGCCCCGGCGCAAGTCCCGCCCCCGCCTCGACCTGCGCCGCCTGGGCCGCGCGGCGCTGCTCGGGTCGGGCACCCGCGGCCGGCTGCCCGACGCCATCGGCCATGTGGTCGAGGCCCACCGCGCCCACCACCCCGACGCGCCCGTCGACCCGCTGCGCCGCGCCTACCTGCTCGCCGAGTCCTCCCATCGCGGCCAGATGCGCAAGAGCGGCGAGCCGTACATCACCCACCCGCTCGCCGTCACCCTCATCCTCGCCGAACTCGGCGCGGAGACCACGACCCTGACCGCATCCCTCCTCCACGACACCGTCGAGGACACCGACGTCACGCTCGACCAGGTCGGCGCGGAGTTCGGCGAGGAGGTCCGCTACCTCGTCGACGGCGTCACCAAACTGGAGAAGGTCGACTACGGCGCCGCCGCCGAGCCCGAGACCTTCCGCAAGATGCTCGTCGCCACCGGCAACGACGTCCGCGTGATGTCGATCAAACTCGCCGACCGGCTGCACAACATGCGCACCCTCGGCGTCATGCGCCAGGAGAAGCAGGAACGCATCGCCAAGGTCACCCGCGACGTCCTCATCCCGCTCGCCGAACGGCTCGGCGTGCAGGCGCTCAAGACCGAGCTGGAGGACCTTGTCTTCGCCGTCCTGCACCCCGAGGACCACCGGCGCACCAAGGAACTCATCGCCGAGAACGCCGCCCGCGCGGACGACCCGCTGGCCGCCACCGCCGACGAGGTGCGCGCCGTGCTCCGCGAGGCCGACATCCCCGCCGAGGTGCTCATCCGGCCCCGCCACCACGTCTCCGTGCACCGCGTGGGCCGCAAACGCGGCCGGCTCGACGCCACCGACTTCGGCCGGCTGCTGGTCCTGGTCAACGAGGACGCCGACTGCTACGCCGTCCTGGGCGAACTGCACACCTGCATGACACCCGTGGTCTCGGAGTTCAAGGACTTCATCGCCGTACCCAAGTTCAACCTGTACCAGTCGCTGCACACCGCCGTCGCCCGTGAGAACGGCGGCCAGGTCGTCGAAGTCCTCATCCGCACCCACCAGATGCACAAGGTCGCCGAGGCCGGGGTCGTCGCGCTCGGCAACCCCTACACCGCCCCGCCCGAGGACCAGGCCGGCGGCGACGGCGAGCGCGTCGACCCCACCCGCCCCGGCTGGCTCTCCCGCCTCCTCGACTGGCAGCGGGCCGCCCCCGACCCCGACACCTTCTGGTCCACCCTGCGCGAGGACCTCGCCCAGGACCGCGAGATCACCGTCTTCCGCCCCGACGGCGGCACCCTGGGCCTGCCCGACGGCGCGACCTGCGTGGACGCCGCGTACGCGCAGTACGGCGAGGACGCCCACGCCTGTATCGGCGCCCGCGTCAACGGCCGGCTGGCCACGCTGAGCACCGTGCTGCGCGACGGCGACACCGTGCAGCTCCTCATGGGGCAGGACCCGGCCTCCGAGCCCTCCCGGGAGTGGCTGGAGCACGCCCACACGCCCGCCGCCCGGATCGCCATCCAGCGCTGGCTCACCGCCCACCCGGGGCGCGGGGACACCGCCGAGGACGACGGGTCCGCCCGGCCGGGCACCGACGAGGGCCTGGTCGTACGGCGTACCGAGGACACCCCGGGCGGCGGTGCGGACGCCCCCGCCGTCCTCGCGGACCTGCCGGACGCCACCGTACGGCTGGCCGGGTGCTGCACCCCCGTACCGCCCGACGAGATCACCGGGTTCGCCGTGCGCGGGGGAGTGGTCACCGTGCACCGCGCCGGCTGCGCCGTGGTCGCCCGGATGAAGAGCGGGGGGCGCGCGGAGATCGGCGTGCGCTGGGGTGACACCACCGGCGGCCGGGTGACCCTGCTCGCCGAATCGTTCGTCCGTCCGCACCTGCTGGCCGACCTCACCGAGGCGATGGCCCTGGAGGGCGCCGAGATCGTCTCCGCCACCGTCGAACCCCCGGACCGTCAGCGGGTCCGCCACACCTACACGGTGCGCCTCCCGGACGCGACCCACCTGCCCGCTCTCATGCGCGCGATGCGCAATGTGGCGGGCGTGTACGACGTGAGCCGGGCACAGCCGCAGGCGGCGGGCGGCTGACCCGTGGGGGCCGGCCCTTGAGGGGCGTGGGAGCCGTTCGGGTGCGCCGGGCGCGCGTCGTCGCCGACCCGTACGGGTGCGCTGGTAGCGGTGGGGGATGCCGTACACAACCCCCAGCCCGCTGACCCGGCTCCGCGCGGCGGTGGTGCTCGCCCCGGCCGTCTCCGTCTGCCTGGTCGCCGCGAGCGCCCCGCCGGTCCCGCTCGGCGTCGGCGACCGCCTCTTCCCCCACCTGGGCAACCCCGGCTACGACGTCATGGCCTACGACCTGTCGTTCACCTATTCGGGGGACGCCACCGAGCCGCTGGGGGCCGTCACCACCATCAGCGCCCGTGCGACGGCGGACCTGGACCGGATCAACCTCGACTTCGCGCACGGCACCGTGGACTCGGTGGAGGTCGACGGCGAACCCGCCGGGTTCGCGAGCGCGGGCGAGGACCTGGTGATCACGCCCGAGGACGCGCTGGATGAGGGCGACCGGACCCGGATCACCGTGCGGCACACCAGTGACCCCGTCCACCCCGAGAACCGCCAGGGCGGCTGGGTGCGCACGGCGGACGGCCTCGCCATGGCCAACCAGGCCGACGCCGCCCACCTGGTCTTCCCCTGCAACGACCACCCCTCCGACAAGGCGTACTTCACCATCAGGGTCACCGCGCCGGACGGGCACACGGCCGTCGCGAGCGGGCTGCCGCAGGGCCGGTACCCGGCCGGCGACGGGGCCACCACCTGGACGTACCGCACCCGGCACCCCATGGCCACGGAACTGGCCCAGGTCTCCGTCGGCCGCACCACGGTGCTGCACCGCACCGGCCCGCACGGGCTTCCCCTACGGGACGTCGTCCCCACCCGGTACCGCGCCGCGCTGGAGCCCTGGCTGGAGAAGACGTCCGAGCAGATCGCCTGGATGGAGAGCAAGGTCGGACGCTACCCGTTCGAGACGTACGGCCTGCTCATGGCCGACGCGTCGACCGGCTTCGAACTGGAGACGCAGACCCTCTCCCTCTTCGAGCGGAGGCTCTTCACCGAGCCCGCCCACCCCGTCTGGTACGTCGAGTCGATCATGGTGCACGAACTGGCCCACCAGTGGTTCGGCGACAGTGTCAGCCCGCGCACCTGGTCTGACCTGTGGCTCAACGAGGGGCACGCCACCTGGTACGAGGCCCTGTACGCCGAGGAGAGGGCCGGCCGGACGCTCACCGCGCGGATGAAGGCCGCCTACGGCGCCTCCGACCGCTGGCGTGCCGCGGGCGGCCCGCCGGCCGCGCCCGAGCCGCCCGAACCCGGCCGCAAGACGGGCATCTTCCGGCCCAACGTCTACGACGGCTCCGCCCTCGTCCTGTACGCCCTGCGCCAGACCATCGGCGTGCCGGCCTTCGACCGGCTCGAACGGACCTGGGTGACCCGCCACCGCGACTCCTCCGCGACGACGGCCGACTTCGTCCGGCTCGCCTCCGAGGTGTCCGGCCGCGACCTGGACGCCTTCTTCGACGCCTGGCTCCACGGAGAGAAGACCCCGCCGATGCCCGGCCACCCCGACTGGAAGGCGACGGAGGCCACCGCGCCGCCGGCCGCCGCGAAGTAGGCGCGGCTCCCGGGAAATAAGCCGGTGACGAGACGGGCCGTACCGTGGGAACATCGTTCGCGACGGCGCGGCAGGGCCGCACCCCGTGACGACACACCACGACACGGCGGCACGGCGGTACGGCACGGCAGAGCGACGCGCGGATCGCACGCCCGCGGGATTGCCGCGCGCTTCGCGGGGGAATCTCCCCGTGACCCCGCGCGTTGTGCGAAGTGACGCGCAGAGCGCCGAAGCAACCGATTCCAGAGACGTAAGGATCCAATGACCTCCTCTTCTTCCCCTTCCCAGGACACCAAGCGCCTCGCGCACACCTACCCCGAGGGTCTTCGGGCCGATGCCCTGATGGAAGAGGACGTCGCCTGGAGCAACGGAAACGGCGCGGAGTGGGACGGCGACCAGTTCGACCGCTCCGACCGCGCCGCCCTGCGCCGTGTGGTCGGGCTCTCCACCGAACTGGAGGACGTCACCGAGGTCGAGTACCGGCAGCTCCGGCTGGAGCGCGTCGTCCTCGTCGGCGTCTGGACCACGGGCACCGCCCGCGACGCGGAGAACTCCCTCGCCGAGCTGGCCGCCCTCGCGGAGACCGCGGGCGCGCTCGTGCTCGACGGCGTCATCCAGCGCCGCGACAAGCCCGACCCGGCCACGTACATCGGCTCCGGCAAGGCGCAGGAGCTGCGCGAGATCGTGCTGGAGACGGGCGCGGACACCGTCATCTGTGACGGTGAGCTGAGCCCCGGCCAGCTCATCCAGCTGGAGGACGTCGCCAAGGTCAAGGTCATCGACCGCACCGCCCTGATCCTGGACATCTTCGCCCAGCACGCCAAGTCCCGCGAGGGCAAGGCACAGGTCGCGCTCGCGCAGATGCAGTACATGCTGCCGAGGCTCCGCGGCTGGGGCCAGTCGCTGTCCCGGCAGATGGGTGGCGGTCGCGGCGGCCTCGCGACCCGCGGCCCCGGTGAGACCAAGATCGAGACGGACCGGCGCCGGATCCGCGAGAAGATGGCCAAGATGCGCCGGGAGATCGCGGAGATGAAGACCGGCCGCGAGGTCAAGCGCCAGGAGCGCCGGCGCCACAAGGTGCCGTCCGTCGCCATCGCCGGCTACACCAACGCCGGCAAGTCCTCCCTGCTCAACCGCCTCACCGGCGCGGGGGTCCTGGTCGAGAACGCGCTGTTCGCGACCCTGGACCCGACCGTGCGCCGCGCGGAGACGCCGAGCGGGCGGCTGTACACCCTGACGGACACCGTCGGCTTCGTCCGGCACCTGCCGCACCACCTGGTCGAGGCGTTCCGCTCCACGATGGAGGAGGTCGGCGACGCCGACCTGATCCTGCACGTGGTGGACGGCTCGCACCCGGTGCCGGAGGAGCAGCTCGCCGCCGTGCGCGAGGTGATCAGGGACGTCGGCGCCACCGACGTACCCGAGATCGTCGTGATCAACAAGGCGGACCTGGCGGACCCGCTGGTCCTCCAGCGGCTGCTGCGGGTCGAGAAGCACTCGATCGCGGTCTCCGCCCGGACCGGCAAGGGCATCGACGAGCTGCTCGCGCTGATCGACAGCGAGCTGCCCCGCCCGTCGGTGGAGATCGAGGCCCTGGTGCCGTACACGCGCGGCAAGCTGGTCGCCCGTGCCCACGACGAGGGCGAGGTGATCTCCGAGGAACACACCCCGGAGGGCACCCTGCTCAAGGTGCGGGTGCACGAGGAACTCGCGGCGGAACTCACGCCGTACGTCCCGGCCCCGCTGGCCTGATCCGCCCCCGAGGCACCTGACGAGGGCCCGCCCGCTGCTCACCGGCAGCGGACGGGCCCTCGCCGCGTTTCCCGGCGGTGTCCATGGGCGCCGCACCGCCCGGCCGCGCCGCCCGGGCGGCCCGGTCGCGTCCGCGACGCGGTCGGCCGGCTGCAGACCGTAACTCCATGAGCGATCGGCGGTTGTAGCGGTGAGGAGCGGCCTGCTGCGGCCGCGCCGACTCGCCTCTGGACAGCGGGAGGACAGGGAACCGTGGCCGAATCCGGGTGCGGGGGGCCGGGGGCCGAAGACGCCCCCATGACGCTGACGGCGCGCACGGCGCCAGCGCCGCCCGCGGCGATGACGAGGCGCCCGGCGCACGATGGCGGCGCGCGGCGGCAGACGGGGCGTGAGGCGGGGACCCGTACCTACCCCCGTGCCCTGCCGATCGTCCCCGTCCGGGCCCGCGGCCTCACCGTCGAGGGCGCGGACGGCCGCCGTTACCTGGACTGCCTGTCCGGGGGCGGGACGCTGCCCCTGGGGCACAACCACCCGGTCGTGCTGGAGGCGATCCGCACGGTGCTCGACTCGGGCGCCCCCCTGCACGCCCCCGACCTGGCGTCGCCGGTCCGGGACGCCTTCGTGGACGAGCTGCTCGGCACGCTGCCGCCCGCCCTGGCCCGGCACGCCCGCGTGCGGTTCTGCGGCCCCGGGGAGGCGGACGCGGTGGCGACGGCCGTCACACTGGTCCGCGCCGCCACCGGACGGACGGGCATCGTCCGGTACGCCGAGGGCATGTCCGACGCGGCGCTCACCGGCGTCGGGGCCGACCTCGGTACCGATACCGGCCCCGACGCCGGCCCCCGCGCCCGGCCCGCCGGAGTGCTGCTGGCACCGGTCTCGGAGGAGGGGGTGGTCCCCGTCCCCGACGACCGGACGCGCCGTGTCCGGCGGCTGACCGCCGAGCGGTCCGTTCCGCTCATCGCCGACGAGACCGGCACGGGCGTAGGCCGCACCGGCGCCTACTGGGCGGTGGACCACGCCGGGATCGTGCCCGAGGTGATGGTGTTGTCCAAGGCGGTCGGCGGCAGCCTGCCGCTGTCGGTCGTCGTCCACCACGAGGACCTGGCCCCCGCCCGTCGCGGCTCCCGTCCCGGCGCCTTCAGCGGCAACCACCTGGCCCTGGCCGCCGGTACGGCGACCCTCGCCCACGTCCGCGCCCACCGGCTGGCCGCGCACGCGGACGCCCTGGGCTCCGGCATGCTTCGCCGGCTGCGGGAACTGGCCGCCGCGCATCCGTGCGTCGGCGCCGTACGCGGGCGCGGACTGATGCTCGGCATCGAGTTCGTGGGCGCCGGGGGCGCCGGCGCCCACGCGCCCGGAGTCGCGGCCGCCGTCCAGCGGGCGTGCCTGCGCCGCGGCCTCATCGTGGACGCCGGCGGCCGGCCCGCGCACGTCGTCCGGCTGCTGCCGCCGCTGACCACCACGGAGGAACAGGCGGCGGCGGTACTCGACCGCCTGGCCGACGCCGTCGAGTCGGTGGCCCGCGGCGGCTCGGGCCCCGCCTCCCCGGAGCCGCGTCCCCGCTGAGGCCCTGCCCGGCCCCGAGACGGCACCGCCGCGCCGTGCCGCCTCGGGGCACACCCGTACCCCGTTGCCGTACATCCGTATGACAAACCGCAGTCCACCCGTATGAAAAAACGTTCGTTCTGAGGATCGATCCGCCGTGAACCCCCTCGTGAACCCCCTCCACCCGTCCGAGAACCCCGTCTGCCCGCAGCCGTCGCAGCCGTCTGTGTCGTCGGAGCCGTCGAGGCCGCCCGGCATCGCCGAGGCCGTACCCGAGCCCCGGGCCGCGCGGCCCCCGACCGGGCCGCCGCAGGCACCGGTGGCCCCCGCCCGGGACGCCGGGCCCTCGGCTCGCCCGGACCCCCTGGACGACCCGGACCCGCACAGCGCGGCCCAGGCCGCCGCCGTCGAGAACCTGCTGCGCTGCCGGCTCCGGGAGAGCGGGTCGGCCGAACCGGAGGAGGGCCTCCTCCGCGTCCCTCTGCCCGCCAGCGGGACCGCGCTGCTCGTCCCGGTGCGCTACTGGTCACCGACCGGCTGGCACCGCTTCGGCGCCCCGCACCTGGTCGGCGCGCCCGGCCCCGGCCGCCCGGTGGACGCGGTGACGCTCGCCGCGCTGCTCGCCAGGGAGTCGACCGGCGCCACCCAGGCGACCGCCCTCGACCTCGTGGCCCGGGTCGCCGACTCCGTCCGCCGCACCGCCCTCTTCATCGCCGACCGCCGGGCCCGGCCCGCCGACCCTCCCGACCGCTTCCTCGCCGCGGAGCAGGCCCTCGTGCACGGCCACCCCACGCACCCCACCCCCAAGAGCCGCGAGGGACTCTCCGAGCACGAGACGCGCCGGTACTCACCAGAGCTGCGGGGCTCCTTCCGCCTGCACTGGATGGCCGTCGCGCCGTCCCTGCTCGTCGCCGACTCCGCCTGGACCGAACGCGGCCGGACCGTACCGGCGTCCCGGCTCACCGCCCGGCTGGGACCCGTAGGGGAACTCCCGGACGGATACGCCGCCCTGCCCCTGCACCCCTGGCAGGCCCGGGAGCTACGGCACAGACCCGAGGTCGAGGCCCTGCTGGACGCGGGGCTGCTGCGCGACCTCGGCCCCCAGGGGCCGCCCTGGCATCCGACCTCCTCCGTGCGGACCGTCCACCGCACCGACGCGCCCGCCATGCTGAAGCTCTCCCTGGGCCTGCGCATCACCAACTCCCGGCGCGAGAACCTCCGCAAGGAACTCCACCGCGGCGTCGAGGTCCACCGCCTGCTGCGGCGCGGTCTGGCGGACCGGTGGCGCGCGGCCCACCCCGGCTTCGACATCGTCCGCGACCCGGCCTGGCTCGCCGTGGACGGCCCGGACGGCGCTCCCGTGCGCGGACTCGACGTGGTCGTCCGGCACAACCCCTTCGGGCCGTCCGACGACGTCTCCTGCGTCGCCGGACTCGTCGCCCCCGGAGCCGGGGGTCCGGGAGACCCGTACGGGTCCCGGCTGGCCCGGGTCGTCACCGGTCTGGCCGCCCGGACCGGCCGCACCCCCGGCGCCGTCGCCGCCGAGTGGTTCCCGCGCTACCTCGAACAGGTCGTACGGCCCCTGCTCTGGCTGGACGGCGAGGCGGGCATCGCCCTGGAGGCGCACCAGCAGAACACGCTGCTCCTCCTGGACGCCGACGGCTGGCCCGCCGGCGGCCGTTACCGGGACAACCAGGGCTACTACTTCCGCGAGTCCCGCCGCGCCGAACTCGACGCCCGGCTGCCCGGCATCGGGGAGCGCAGCGACACGTTCGTCGCCGACGAGGTCGCCGACGAGCGGTTCGCGTACTACCTGGCCGTCAACAACGTCCTCGGGCTCGTGGGCGCCCTCGGCTCCCAGCGGCTCGCCGACGAGACGCTGCTCCTCGGGATCTTCCGGGCCTTCCTGCGCGAGGCCGCCGCCGGACCGCGCCGGCTGCCCGGCACCCTGCCGGCCCTGCTCCTCGACTCACCCGTCCTGCGCTGCAAGGCCAACCTGCTGACCCGCCTGCGCGGCCTGGACGAGCTCGTCGGCCCGGTCGACACCCAGTCCGTCTACGTCACCCTGCCCAACCCGCTGCACCGCTGACCCACGTCGAGAGGAACGAACCCGTGCCCCGCACCGAGGCGAGCCCCCGCCCCGCCGGCGTCCAGGCCGTCACGCGGGAGGCCGCCCACACCCCGGCCGGCGTGTTCCGGCTTCTCCCCGTCGACCTGGCGCGGGACCTGCCGCTGCTCGGCCGCTGGATGAACGATCCGGCGGTCGCCAGCTTCTGGGAGCTGGCCGGACCCTGGCACCTGACCGCCGCCCATGTGCGGGCCCAGCTCACCGGAGCGGGACACAGCGTGCCGTGCCTCGGTGTCCTGGACGGCAGGCCGATGAGCTACTGGGAGATCTACCGCGCCGACCTCGATCCACTGGCCCGCCACTGCCCGGTACGGCCGCACGACACCGGCCTCCACCTGCTGATCGGCGACGCGGCCGACCGGGGGCGGGGACTCGGCACCCTGCTGATCGGCGTGGTCACCGGCCTCGTGCTGGCGGGGCTGCCCGCGTGCACCCGGGTCCTCGCCGAACCGGACGTGCGCAACGCGCCCTGTGCCGCCGCTTTCCGGAACGCCGGTTTCCGGCCGTCCGGCGAGATCGTCCTGCCGGGCAAGCGCGCGGCCCTCATGATCCGGGACCGCTGCCCGGAGTGAGGCCGCCGGTCCTCCTTCGGCGCAGCTCGGCGAAGGAGACCCCGCCTCGGGCACGCCCCGTGCGCCCTCCTTTCCTCCCCTGCGCCCCCTCCGGTCGTTCCGCGGTCCGTCCCGCCCCGCGGCCTTCCTCACCCGTTTGTCACTGCCGGGCCGTAGGGTGGTCGCGCTATGACGAAGCCCTCACTCCCTGAACTCCTGCACGCCGCCGTCACCGCCGTCGGCGGCACGGAGCGCCCCGGCCAGGTGGCCATGGCCGAAGCGGTCGCGGAGGCGATCGACGACGGTTCGCATCTGCTGGTCCAGGCCGGCACCGGCACCGGCAAGTCGCTCGGCTACCTCGTGCCCGCGCTCGCCCACGGGGAGCGGGTGATCGTGGCGACCGCGACCCTGGCCCTTCAGCGCCAGCTCGTCGAGCGGGACCTGCCGCGCACGGTGGACGCCCTCCACCCGCTGCTGCGCCGCCGCCCGGAGTTCGCGATGCTCAAGGGCCGGTCGAACTACCTGTGCCTGCACCGGCTGCACGAGGGCGTCCCGCAGGACGAGGAGGAGGGCCTCTTCGACCAGTTCGAGGCCGCCGCCCCGACCAGCAGGCTCGGCCAGGACCTGCTGCGCATGCGGGACTGGGCCGACGAGACGGAGACCGGTGACCGCGACGACCTGACGCCGGGCGTGTCCGACCGGGCCTGGGCGCAGGTGTCGGTCTCGTCCCGGGAGTGCCTGGGCGCCTCGAAGTGCGCGTACGGCGCCGAGTGCTTCGCCGAGATGGCCCGGGAGCGGGCCAAGCTCTCCGAGGTCGTCGTCACCAATCACGCGCTGCTGGCCATCGACGCCATCGAGGGCGCCCCGGTCCTGCCGCAGCACGAGGTGCTCATCGTCGACGAGGCGCACGAACTGGTCTCCCGGGTCACCGGCGTCGCCACCGGTGAACTCACCCCGGGTCAGGTCAACCGCGCGGTGCGCCGGGCGGCGAAGCTGGTCAACGAGAAGGCCGCCGACCAGCTCCAGACCGCCTCCGAGGGCTTCGAGCGGGTCATGGAGCTGGCCCTGCCCGGCCGCCTGGAGGAGGTCCCGGAGGACCTCGGCTACGCGCTGATGGCCCTGCGGGACGCCTGCCGTACGGTGATCTCCGCGATCGGCACCACCCGCGACAAGTCCGTCCAGGACGAGGACGCCGTCCGCAAGCAGGCCCTCGCCTCCGTGGAGTCCGTGCACGACGTGGCGGAGCGGATCGCCAACGGCTCCGAGTGGGACGTCGTCTGGTACGAGCGGCACGACCGTTTCGGCGCGTCCCTGCGGGTCGCCCCCATGTCGGTCGCCGGGCTGCTGCGGGAGAAGCTCTTCGCCGACCGGTCGGTCGTCCTGACCTCGGCGACCCTGAAGCTGGGCGGTGACTTCAACGGGGTCGGTGCCTCCCTCGGCCTCGCCCCCGAGGGCACCCAGGGCGAGGACGTCCCGCAGTGGAAGGGCGTCGACGTCGGCTCGCCCTTCGACTACCCCCGGCAGGGCATCCTGTACGTCGCCAAGCACCTGGCCCGCCCGGCGCGCGACGGCGACCGCGCCGACATGCTGGACGAACTGACCGAGCTGATCCAGGCGGCGGGCGGACGGACGCTCGGGCTCTTCTCGTCGATGCGGGCGGCCCAGCTGGCCGCCGAGGAGCTGCGGACGCGGATTCCCGAGTTCCCGATCCTGCTCCAGGGCGAGGAGACGCTCGGTGAGCTGATCAAGAACTTCGCGGCCGATCCGCGGACCTGTCTGTTCGGCACGCTCTCGCTCTGGCAGGGCGTCGACGTCCCCGGCCCCAGCTGCCAGCTGGTCGTGATGGACAAGATCCCGTTCCCGCGCCCGGACGACCCTCTGATGAGCGCCCGGCAGAAGGCCGTGGAGGAGGCGGGGGGCAACGGCTTCATGGCGGTGGCCGCCACCCACGCGGCCCTGCTCATGGCCCAGGGCGCGGGCCGGCTGGTGCGGGCCTCCGGGGACCGGGGTGTGGTCGCCGTACTGGACCCGCGTCTGGCCACGGCCCGGTACGGGAGCTATCTGAAGGCGTCGCTGCCCGACTTCTGGTACACCACGGACCGTAACCAGGTGCGGAAGTCGCTGGCCGCCATCGACGCGGCGGCGAAGCAGGCGGAGACTCAGGCCGGGTGATCGGCGGAGCGCGCCGTCCCGCGGTCCGCTGATGCCGGACCCGGCGGTTCCCTGGACAGCACAGGGCCCCGGAACCGGCGCAGGGGTCCCGGGGCCCGGTCAGGACGGCGGGGCCCGTAAGGCCCGCTCGCCGTGACGGTCAGACGCGGCGCAGGACGGCCACCACCTTGCCGAGGATGGTCGCGTCGTCGCCGGGGATCGGCTCGTAGGCCGCGTTGTGCGGGAGGAGCCAGACGTGGCCGTCCTCGCGCTTGAAGCGCTTCACGGTGGCCTCGCCGTCGAGCATGGCGGCCACGATGTCGCCGTTCTCCGCGACCGGCTGGCGGCGGACCGTGACCCAGTCGCCGTCACAGATGGCGGCCTCGATCATCGAGTCGCCGACCACCTTGAGGACGAACAGCTCACCGTCGCCGACGAGCTGCCGGGGCAGCGGGAAGACGTCCTCGACGGACTCCTCCGCGAGGATCGGGCCACCGGCGGCGATGCGCCCGACGAGCGGGACGTACGACGCGGCGGGCTTGCCCGCGGTGTCCGTCGGCTGCACGGAGGCGGCCTGGTCGGAGCCGCGCACCTCGTAGGCGCGCGGGCGGTGCGGGTCGCGGCGCAGGAAGCCCTTGCGCTCCAGCGCCATCAGCTGATGGGCGACGGAGGACGTGCTGGAGAGGCCGACGGCCTGGCCGATCTCCCGCATCGACGGCGGGTAGCCCCGGCGCTGCACCGAGTCCCGGATGACCTCGATCACCCGGCGTTGCCGGTCGGTGAGTCCCGAGCTGTCCGCCCGGATGCCTGGAGGTCGGCCCGGCATGGAGCGCTTGGCTCCGTCGGGATTCGTGGCTTCGTTCATCGCGTGCACCGGCTCGATTCGCCCCGGGGAGCGGTCCTGGGCGGTGATGGCGGCACTGTCTGCGGTGGTGGTCACGTCGGCCCCTCTCGATGGTCTCCCTGCTGGACAACGGTAGTTGCTTTCGAAAGGTTGCGCCAAACACACGTTCGAGTGAAAAAACGCGAATTACCTGACGTGATCACGTGTCCAGGTGTATTGCCCCGCACTGTTCGACGGACATAAGGGCCCATTGTTGTACCCTTCACCGCCGGGGTGGTCGCTCGCGGACCGGTGCCCAGTCTGCCATTCGGTCTTCCGTCCGGCGGGGCGCGGTCCTCATCTGTGCGGGAGTCCCACCTCGCCTCCCCGCGGCGACCACGGTATCTCCGCACGCGCCGCACCGGCGCCGCCGCGCGTCACGCGCGCGTGGCGTCGCATCCGGAGGTGCGTCGCGGCTCGCGCGAGGTGTGGCGTCCGACCGGCTTCGCAGTCGTACACGCGGAAGGGGGCCGGTGCCGCTCGCGCCGGCGGCCCGCGCGAGGGGCCGTGCGGCGGCCCGGGAGCGCGCTCCCCGCGCCCCTCCCGGCGGCTCCCGGGGCGGCCCCGGCCCGCGGGGGCCCGGTTCGCCGAGGCGAACGGACGGGCGGCGCCCGCTCCGACGGCCGCGACACGCGTGACGGCGTGGGTGTATGAGCCAATCCCCATATGTAGTGGTTGGATTGCACCAGTGGCCCACAAGTTGTGGTCCCCCCGGTCTTGAGGCTGGAGGCGATCGCCTATGCTGGGGGCTGCTTCGAGGGGCCTGAGGGCCCTTGTGAGGCCAATGAGTCTGCCGTGAGGAGGGTTGGAGTCCCATGCACTGCCCCTTCTGCAGGCACCCCGACAGCCGTGTCGTCGACAGCCGTACGACGGACGACGGCACGTCGATCCGCAGGCGCCGCCAGTGCCCTGACTGCTCTCGCCGGTTCACGACCGTGGAGACCTGCTCGCTGATGGTGGTCAAGCGGTCCGGGGTCACCGAACCGTTCAGCCGCGCCAAGATCATCAACGGCGTGCGCAAGGCGTGTCAGGGGCGGCCCGTCACCGAGGACGCGCTCGCCCAGCTCGGCCAGCGGGTCGAGGAGGCGGTGCGGGCCACCGGGAGCGCCGAGCTGACCAGCCACGACGTGGGGCTGGCCATACTCGGCCCGCTCCAGGAGCTGGACCTCGTCGCGTATCTGCGGTTCGCCTCGGTCTACCGGGCGTTCGATTCGCTCGACGACTTCGAGGCCGCGATCGCGGAACTCAGGGAAGAGACCGGGCGGCCCGGCGGGGACGGCGACGACGCCGGCGCGGGGAGCCAGGAGGACGGCCCCGGGCCAGGAGGGACCGCCCAGGTCCCCGAGCCCGCGGGCGCCGCCGACTGACCGGCGGGCCGGACCCGGACCGAGGAACCGGGGACCGGCCGGACGGCGGCGGAGAAGAAGACCTGCTGCGGACGGAGCGAGGTGTCCGCAGCACCAGACAGAACACCGTGCCACGGGAACATCGGGGCACTTCAGGGCGTTTTCGCCCGTATCAGGGAGGCGGCATGACAGAGACGGCGAGCGGTCCGGCACGGAGTTCCCGCGCCAAGGGCACGAAGGCGAGCAAGGGGCTCCGCGTCGAGCGCATCCACACCACCCCGGGGGTGCACCCCTACGACGAGGTGGCCTGGGAGCGTCGTGACGTCGTCATGACCAACTGGCGCGACGGCTCGGTCAACTTCGAGCAGCGCGGCGTCGAGTTCCCCGACTTCTGGTCGGTGAACGCGGTCAACATCGTCACCAGCAAGTACTTCCGGGGCGCCGTCGGCACCCCGCAGCGCGAGACCAGCCTCAGGCAGCTGATCGACCGCATCGTGAAGACGTACCGGAAGGCCGGCGAGGACTACAAGTACTTCGCCTCGCCCGCCGACGCCGAGATCTTCGAGCACGAGCTGGCCTACGCCCTCCTGCACCAGATCTTCAGCTTCAACAGCCCCGTGTGGTTCAACGTGGGCACGCCCCAGCCGCAGCAGGTCTCCGCCTGCTTCATCCTGTCCGTCGACGACTCCATGGAGTCGATCCTCGACTGGTACAAGGAAGAGGGCATGATCTTCAAGGGCGGTTCCGGCGCCGGCCTGAACCTGTCCCGCATCCGCTCCTCCAAGGAGCTGCTCTCCTCCGGCGGCAACGCCTCCGGCCCGGTCTCCTTCATGCGGGGCGCCGACGCCTCCGCCGGCACGATCAAGTCCGGTGGCGCCACCCGCCGTGCGGCCAAGATGGTCATCCTGGACGTCGACCACCCCGACGTCGAGGACTTCATCGAGACCAAGGTGAAGGAAGAGGAGAAGATCCGCGCCCTGCGCGACGCGGGCTTCGACATGGACCTGGGCGGCGACGACATCACGTCCGTCCAGTACCAGAACGCCAACAACTCGGTCCGGGTGAACGACGAGTTCATGAAGGAGGTCGAGCAGGGCGGCAAGTTCGGTCTGCGGGCCCGGATGACCGGTGAGGTCATCGAGGAGATCGAGGCCAAGAGCCTCTTCCGCAAGATGGCCGAGGCCGCCTGGGCCTGCGCCGACCCGGGCATCCAGTACGACGACACCATCAATCACTGGCACACCTGCCCGGAGTCCGGCCGGATCAACGGCTCGAACCCCTGCAGCGAGTACATGCACCTGGACAACACGTCCTGCAACCTCGCCTCGCTCAACCTGATGAAGTTCCTCAAGGACGACGGCAAGGGCCACCAGTCCTTCGAGACCGAGCGGTTCCAGAAGGTCGTCGAGCTGGTCATCACCGCGATGGACATCTCGATCTGCTTCGCGGACTTCCCCACCGAGAAGATCGGTGAGAACACCCGCGCCTTCCGCCAGCTCGGCATCGGCTACGCCAACCTCGGCGCCCTGCTGATGGCCACCGGCCACGCCTACGACTCCGACGGCGGCCGCGCGCTCGCCGGTGCCATCACCTCCCTGATGACCGGCACCGCCTACCGCCGCTCCGCCGAGCTGGCCGCGGTCGTCGGCCCGTACGACGGCTACGCCCGCAACGCCGACGCCCACAAGCGCGTCATGAAGCAGCACTCCGACGCCAACGGCACGGCCGTCCGCATGGACGACCTGGACACCCCGGTGTGGGCCGCGGCCACGGAGGCCTGGCAGGACGTCCTGCACCTCGGCGAGAAGAACGGTTTCCGTAACTCCCAGGCGTCCGTCCTCGCCCCGACCGGCACCATCGGCCTGGCGATGTCCTGCGACACCACCGGTGTCGAGCCCGACCTGGCGCTGGTCAAGTTCAAGAAGCTGGTCGGCGGCGGCTCGATGCAGATCGTCAACGGCACGGTGCCGCAGGCCCTGCGCCGCCTGGGCTACCAGGAGGAGCAGATCGAGGCGATCGTCGCCCACATCGCCGAGCACGGCAATGTGATCGACGCCCCCTCCCTCAAGCCCGAGCACTACGAGGTGTTCGACTGCGCCATGGGCGAGCGGGCCATCTCCCCGATGGGCCACGTCCGCATGATGGCCGCGATCCAGCCGTGGATCTCCGGTGCCATCTCCAAGACGGTCAACATGCCGGAGACGGCGACCGTCGAGGAGGTCGAGGAGATCTACTACGAGGCCTGGAAGCTCGGCGTCAAGGCGCTCGCGATCTACCGCGACAACTGCAAGGTGGGCCAGCCGCTCTCCGCCAAGACCAAGGAGGTCAAGGAGGAGAAGGCCGAGGCCCCCGCGGCCGTCGAGCCCGCCAAGGTCGAGAAGGTCGTCGAGTACCGTCCGGTCCGCAAGCGCCTCCCGAAGGGACGTCCCGGCATCACCACGTCCTTCACCGTCGGCGGCGCCGAGGGCTACATGACCGCCAACTCCTACCCGGACGACGGTCTCGGTGAGGTCTTCCTCAAGATGTCCAAGCAGGGCTCGACCCTCGCGGGCATGATGGACGCCTTCTCCATCGCGGTCTCCGTCGGCCTCCAGTACGGCGTGCCGCTGGAGACGTACGTCTCGAAGTTCACCAATATGCGCTTCGAGCCGGCCGGCATGACGGACGACCCGGACGTGCGGATGGCGCAGTCGATCGTCGACTACATCTTCCGCCGCCTGGCGCTGGACTTCCTGCCCTTCGAGACGCGCTCCGCGCTCGGCATCCACTCCGCCGAGGAGCGCCAGCGTCACCTGGAGACCGGTTCGTACGAGCCGTCCGACGACGAGGTCGACGTGGAGGGCCTGGCCCAGTCGGCGCCGCGCGCCCAGGAACTGAAGGCGGTCGCCACGCCGAAGGCCGAGGTCGAGGCGGCCAAGCCCGCCCCGAAGCAGGCGCACACCAGCGCCGAGCTGGTGGAGATGCAGCTGGGCATCCAGGCCGACGCCCCGCTCTGTTTCTCCTGCGGCACGAAGATGCAGCGGGCCGGCTCCTGCTACATCTGCGAGGGCTGCGGTTCGACCAGCGGCTGCAGCTGACGCGTAGGACCCCATGAGCAGGGGGCGACGGCCCTGGCCGTCGCCCCCTGCTCATGCCCGGTGGCCGCTCAGGGGCGGCGCAGCGTGCCCATGACCCGGGTGAAGTCCGCCGGGTCGTCCTCGTAGCCGTGGACACCGGCCCGGAACTCCCACGCCCCGTCCTCGTCCCGGACGAACTCCGCGACCGTGGCCGCCGTCGCCCCCAGGACGTCCCCGAAGTCGGAGGAGGCGAGGTCGGTGTACCCCTCGCGGATGCGCAGTCCCGGGCTGGTCACGCCGGCGAAGGTCCGCCGGCCGGCGCGCTGCTGGATGACGACACCGACCACCACGCGCGCGTACCGCGCGTCGACCCGCTCCAGCTCCAGGGTCATGACCTCGTCGAAGCCGAAGCCCTTGCCGTCCTGGCTGTCCCGGTTGAGATAGATGGTGCCGTCGGGGGAGCGGCTGTCGAAGTGCGTCACATAGGCGGGATCGCCGTACGGCGCCTCCGCCAGGTAGGTCGCGGCCACCACGTCCAGATCGGCGGGGGGCTCGCCCGACGGGTTCGGGTCCCATCTCAGGGCGACCTCGACCTTCCTGATCCCCTTGCTGAGGCCGTTCACTCACTTCCCCTTCCCGGTAGCCCGCCCTGTCCGTCCACCCCAACTGCCGAACAGCGACGGCCGGTTGTCCATCCTGCCACGCATGGGGGAGCGGCGGTGGACGGCGGGAGCACGCAAGGGCGACCGCGCCGCGGGCCCTGGCCTTACCATGGCGCGGTGCTGGTCAAGTGGATTCGCTGCACCGTGGTGGACCGCCGCGGTTTCGAGCGGGGGCAGCGGAAGTGGGCGGGGCTTCCGGGGGAGCCGGGTTTCCGAGGGCAGGGCGGCGGCTGGAGCCGGATACGCCCCGACGTCGCGCACGTCTTCACCTTCTGGGAGAGCCGTACCTTCTACGACTCGTTCATGGCCCGCTCCCACGACCGGCTGGCCGCCGCGCAGTCGGGCACTTTCAAGAACGCCAGGACCCGCCTCTTCGACCACCGCTTCGACGTGAAGACCGGCTTCGAACCCCGCTTCACCGACGCCGACCTGGTGCGGGTCGCCCTCTGCCGGGTGCACGAGGAGCGCGCCGAGCACTTCGCCCTGATGCAGGAGAAGGTCTGGAACCCGGCGATGGCCGGGTCGCCCGGCATGATCCGGGGCCTGTTCGGCGAGGCGCCGGGCAACGAGTACCTGGTGCTGTCGATGTGGCAGGCCGCCGCCGAGCACGGCAAGTACCGCGAGGAGCGGATCGAGCGGCTCGCCCTGCGGGCCCAGACGGAGGCCGATGTCGAGGCCCTGACCGGGGACGTCGTGGAGCTGGAGCCCTCCTGGACCGTGTGAGCCGGAGCGTGCGTGTGTGACCTACGCCGTATGGAGCCCGCCCGGGTGCTCGGCGCCGGCCGGCGCGATCTAGGGTCTTGGCATGGCACGACCACGGCGCATCGTCCTTGTCCGGCACGGCGAGTCGACGGGCAACCTCGACGACTCCGTGTACGAGCGCGAACCCGACCACGCCCTGGGACTGACCGAGCGGGGCCGGCAGGAGGCCCGGGACACCGGGAAGGAGTTGCGCGAGCTGTTCGGCCGGGAGCGGGTCAGCGTGTACGTGTCCCCCTACCGGCGGACCCACGAGACCCTGCGCGCCTTCCACCTCGACAGCGAGCTGATACGGGTGCGCGAGGAGCCCCGGCTGCGGGAGCAGGACTGGGGCAACTGGCAGGACCGCGAGGACGTACGTCGCCAGAAGGCGTACCGGGACGCCTACGGGCACTTCTTCTACCGCTTCGCCCAGGGCGAGTCCGGTGCCGACGTGTACGACCGGGTGGGCGGCTTCCTGGAGAGCCTCTTCCGCAGCTTCGAGGAGCCCGACCACCCGCCGAACGTGCTGCTGGTGACGCACGGCCTGGCCATGCGGCTGTTCTGCATGCGCTGGTTCCACTGGACGGTCGCGGAGTTCGAGTCGCTGTCCAACCCGGGGAACGGCGAGTACCGGATGCTCGTTCTCGGCGAGGACGGCAGATACCGGCTCGACCGCCCCTTCTCCCACTGGCGGGACCCGGAACCGTACTGAATGATCGAATGAGGGTGGCAGCCGGATGACCGCACATACCGCACATACCCCTGCTGAGGAACGCCTGGGCCGGGCGCTGGCCAGTCTGCGCGGACTGGCGGTGGGTGACGCGCTGGGCTCGCAGTACTTCGTGCCCGTCAACCTTCCCCTGCTGAAGCGGCACGAGGTGCCCGGCGGGGACTGGCAGTGGACGGACGACACGGAGATGGCCTGTTCCGTGGTGGCGGTGCTCGCCGCCCACGGGCGTATCGACCAGGACGCGCTGGCGCGCTCCTTCGCCGTGCGCCATGACGCCGACCGCGGGTACGGGCCGGCCGTCGACCGGCTCCTGCGGCTGGTCCGGGAGGGCGGTGACTGGCGGGAACTCGCGGCCGCCCTCTTCGACGGGCAGGGCTCGTGGGGCAACGGCGCGGCGATGCGGATCGCCCCGCTGGGCGCCTGGTACGCGGACGACCCCGAGCAGGCCACGCACCAGGCGGAGATCTCCGCCTATCCCACGCACCAGCACCGGGAGGCGGTGGTCGGCGCCATGGCCGTGGCCGCCGCCGCCGCGCTGGCCGCGTCGCCCGACGGCCCGCCGGGAGCCGGGGCGCTGATCGACGGGGTGATCGCCCTGGTGCCGGCGAAGAGCGCGGTCGGCGCGGGGCTGCGCCGGGCCCGGGACCTGCTCGACTACGACGACGCGGCCACGGTGGCGGCGGTCCTGGGGTGCGGGCGGCGTACGTCCGCGCACGACACGGTCCCGTTCGCGCTCTGGTCGGCGGCACGGGCCCTCGGCGCGTACGAGCGCGCGTTCTGGACCACGGTCCAGGTCGGCGGCGACGTCGACACCACCTGCGCCATCGTCGGCGGCGTGGTCGCCGCGGGGGAGGCGGGGGCGCCGCCGGTGGCGTGGGCGGAGCGGACCGAGCGGCTGCCGGAGTGGCTGACGGCGGCGCTCTGACCGCCGGCGGAGGGCGGATCAGGGGCCGCTTGACTACTCGCTGTATATCTCGTTGCGCATTCGGGAACTCTCGGTGACCGCTCGGGCGTTGTCATGACGAGTGCCGCGTGAGGCGTCTGCCGTGTGAGCGGCAGGGCGGCAGCGGGTTGTGGGCGTGCGGTGAGTCGTCAGGAGGGGAAGGGGCATGCGGCGGTGGAGCGCGTACGGGCGCGCGGGCGTGGGCCGGCGGGGCGAGGGCCGGCAGGGCGTGGGAAGACCTGCCGACCGCCCGCGGCCGGGCCGCCCCGGCTCCTCACCCGACGCCGGGTCCGGCGGTTCCGGACAGCGCCTCCAGGTCGCTCTTGCGGACCCGGATCACCAGCCATGCCGTCGCCAGGGCCAGCAGGGCCATCACGGCGGCCGGGACGAAGGCCGCGGAGATGCCCTGGGCCAGCACGTCATGCCCCCAGGGCGCCGGAAGCCGGTGGGTCCGCGCGAACTCCGCCCGCTGCTCGGCAGAGCCGTCGGCGAGGAAGTCCGGCAGTTGCTTCTCCGTCTCGTTCCTGCTCGCCGTGCCGAACACGGTCGTCAGGATGGACAGTCCGAGCGCCCCGCCGACCTGCTGCGCCGTGTTGAGCAGACCGGAGGCCGCGCCCGCCTCGTGCTGGGCGACCCCGGAGACCGCAGTCAGCGTCAGCGTGACGAAGTTCAGCCCCATCCCGAAGCCGAAGACGAGCATGGGGCCCAGTACGCCGCCCGCGTAGGTGCTGTCCGCGCTGATCAGTGCCTGCCAGGCGAGGCCGGCCGTGGCGAGCGCCGTCCCGGTGAGCATGAACGGCTTGGGGCCGAAGACGGGGAGGAACCGCTGCGAGAGACCGGCGCCGAGCGCGATCACCACGGTGACCGGCAGGAAGGCGAGCCCGGCCTGGATGGGGGTGTAGCCCAGCACGTTCTGGACGAAGAGCACGATGTAGAAGAACATCCCGAACATCGCGGCGGCCAGGCTCAGCATGATCACATACGTGCCGGAGCGGTTGCGGTCGGTGAACATCCGCAGCGGCGTGATCGGCTCCCTGGCCCGGGACTCGATCCGCACGAAGGCGAGCAGCAGGACCACGGCGGCGGCGAAGGAGCCGATGGTCAGGCTGTCCCGCCAGCCCTCGTCCGCCGCCCTGATGAAGCCGTACACCAGGGTGGCCATGCCCGCCGTCGAGGTCGCCGCGTCGGCGATGTCGAAGCGGCCGGAGTGCCGCTCGGACTCGTTGATGAACATCGGGGCGAGTACGGTGATCAGCACACCGATCGGCACGTTGACGAAGAGCACCCACCGCCAGTCGAGCCACTCGGTGAGCATGCCGCCGGCCAGCAGGCCGACGGCGCCGCCGCCCGCGGAGACGGCGGCGAAGACCCCGAAGGCCCGGTTCCGCTCCGGCCCCTCCGGGAACGTCGTGGTGATGAGCGCGAGCGCCGTGGGGGACGCGATCGCGCCGCCCATTCCCTGGAGCACCCGCGCGGCCAGCAACTGCCAGGGTTCCTGGGCGAACCCGCCGAGCAGCGAGGCGAAGGTGAACAGCAGGATGCCGGTCATGAAGACCCGGCGCCGGCCGAGGATGTCCCCGGCCCGCCCGCCGAGGAGCAGCAGACCGCCGAAGGTGAGGGTGTAGGAGCTGACCACCCAGGTGAGGTCGGTGGTGCTGAAGCTGAGGGCGTCTTGAATGTGCGGGAGCGCGATGTTCACAATCGTCGCGTCGAGCACGACCATGAGTTGGCAGGCCGCGATGACGGCGAGTGCGATGCCGGGCCGCTGGTTCCGGCGGACCGGCTCCGGCTTCTGTTCTCGTATCAACGGAGAGGTGGTCACAGTGAATCCCCCACGAAGTCCATAGTGAACGCTGACGTTCACTGTCACGACGACGGTAGTGACTGCCGGACAGTGAACGCAACCGTTCACTGTGCCCGTGTCGTGTGGCCTGTCCCCCTAGCGGCTCCACGTCACCTCCGCCCACTTGCAGGAATCCCGCTTCCTATGCCCCTGGAGGCAGTTGCATGACTACTTCGCCCTGGGAGCCCGTCTCCGCTCGGACGGCCTCTCGCCGACGCGGCGCGGTGCTGGAGCGCGCGATCCTCGACGCCGCGCTGGACCAGCTCGGCACCGTCGGCTGGAACGGGCTGACCATGGAGGGTGTGGCGGCCGCGGCCCAGACCGGCAAGGCCGCCGTCTACCGGCGATGGCCCTCCAAGGAGGACCTCGTCGCGGACGCCCTGCGCTCCGGACTGCCGGCCTTCGACACCGCGCCGGATCTGGGCAGCGTGCGCGAGGATCTGCTCGCGCTGTGCCGGCGGGCCCGCGACGCGATGTTCTCCCGGCCCGGGCTCGCCCTGCGCTCGGTCATTCACGAGTGCGACACCGTGCAGGCGGAGCGCTTCCACGCGGTGATCATGGACGGCGTCGTCGAGCCCACCCTCACACTGTTGCGCGAGGTCATCGAGCGGGGGATCGAACGGAACGAAGTGCGTTCCGACGCGGCGAACGGCTGCGTCTTCGACGCGGTCCCGGCGATGATGATGTACCGGTCGAAGGTGTGCGGCTGCGAATGGTCGGACCTGGAGATAGAGACGATGATCGACCAGTTGATGGTGCCGCTGCTGCGTCCGCACGGCGCCTGACGGCGCCTGGCGACGGCTGGATGGACCGGCGGGCCGGCCGGGGCCACGCCGGCCGCCGAGAGCACCGGCGGCGACCGGTGAGGGGGCGGCCGAGGGGCGGGAGTCACCGGGGGGAACCGGGGTGCCGACGGCGGTCGGGCGCGGCGTAGTCTATGAACGCCATGCCGTACGAACCGCCTACCCACACCGTCGAGCGCTCTCTCCGCGCCACGACCGGAGCCAGGATCGTCGCCGGGGTGGACGAGGTGGGGCGCGGCGCGTGGGCGGGTCCCGTCACCGTCTGCGCCGCGGTCACCGGTCTGCGCCGACCGCCGGAGGGCCTCACCGACTCCAAGCTGCTCACCGTCAAGCGGCGGGGCGAGCTGGCCGAGATACTGCGGACCTGGGTGACGTCGTACGCCCTGGGGCACGCCTCGCCCGAGGAGATCGACGGCCTCGGGATGACGGCCGCGCTGCGACTCGCGGCGGTCCGCGCCCTGGAGGCCCTGCCGGTGCGGCCGGACGCGGTCATCCTCGACGGCAAGCACGACTACCTGGGCAGGCCCTGGCGGGTCCGTACGGTGATCAAGGGCGACCAGTCGTGCGTGGCGGTCGCGGCGGCTTCGGTGATCGCCAAGGTCCAGCGCGACAAAATGATGGCCGAACTGGGTATCGACCATGCAGACTTCGGTTTTGCGGACAACGCCGGGTATCCGTCGCCCGTGCACAAGGCCGCACTGGCGGAGCGGGGCCCCACCCCGTACCACCGGTTGTCGTGGGCGTATCTTGATGCGCTGCCCCAGTGGCGGCACCTCAAGAAGGTCCGCAGTTCGGCGGAGGGAAGCGGTCCGGAGATCGAGGGTCAGCTCGGCTTCGACTTCTGACGCTGCCGTCCGTGCGTCCGTGCCACCCGCTGACGCGAACCGCACCAACGTTTGATAAAAATCAGCTCATGCCTCTCATTCCCGAGGAGCCTCAGATTCACGAGAGTGCCCAGGGTCCCCGCGCCACTCCGGCCAGTGGCCGCACCGCGCCGACCCCCCGCCCCGTACCCGGTCCCCGCCCCGTGGCCCCGCCGCGTCCCGGGCGTCCCGGTCCGCTCCGTCCCACGCCTCCGGCGCAGCGCGCCCCCCGCGACGCGGCTCCGGCCGGGCCCGCCCCCGCGGCGGCCTCGGCCACTCCGCAGATCCAGCTGATCCCGGCCTCGGTCGAAGGCGCCCTCGACGCCGCCGAAGAGGCCGTGGACCTGCTCCTGGACTCGGGCCGCGCCCCAGGTGACGTGCTGGTGCTCACCACCGGCGACCCCCACCCGTGGGCCACCCACGAACTGTCCTTCGGTGAGGCCGCCTACTGGGCCCAGCACGACGCCGGTGACGACGTCTTCTACGCGGACGCCGCCACCGCCGGCCGTGCCACCTCGCGGCCCGTGGTCGTCGTGGCGGTCAACGGCGGTCCCGAAGCGGCGGCCGCCACCGCGCTGTCGCTGGCCCACGAGCGTGCCGGCGCCCTGCTGATCGTCTGCGGCGACCCGCAGCGCATCAACGGGGTGCTGGGCGCGAAGGCCTGAGCCGGTTCCCTCGCGCCGGGTCCGCGCCGGAGTGGCGAAGGAGCCGCCGTACGGCAGCCGTACGGCGGCGGCTTTCGCGTGCTCCGCGCCGGCGTGCCGCGCGAGGCTGGGGCCGGGGCGTCGGGGCAAGTCGTCCTCGCTTCGCTCGCTCGGCCGGACTGCCGGCCGTCGGGACTGCGGCCGCAGGCGTACGGGACCGTGCCGTGACGGTCAGCGAGCCGCCGCCCGGCGCAGCATCTCGGACGCCGCGCCGCCCGTACGGGGCAGCGGGACGGGCGCTTCCGACGTGGCGAACGGCTCCGGCTCGGAAGCGGAGTCGGGGTGGCGCCCACCCCGGCCCTCGCCGAACACCTGCCAGCCGTCGCGGGTCAGCGTGATGTACGCCCCGCAGCGCAGGCCGTGCAGGGTGCAGGCGTCCCGCAGGCCCCACATCCACGCCCCGTCCTCCTCCGTCCAGCGCGCGTCGCCGTCGCGGCAGCGCAGCAGCACCGCGGTGCGTACCGGCGTGCGGCGGCGGAGGTCGTGCGGGATGACCCGGCGGAGCTGCGCGAGCAGGACATTGCGGTACAGCCAGCCGTCGGCGGCCGGCCGGCTGGTGAACGAGGCGCTGGCACGCAGGCGTTCGTCCGGGTCCAGCACGGCCACGATGGTGGTGGCGGGCCTGGGACGATGGCGCGCGTGCAGTCCGCTGACGATCTCCCGGGGGCTGCGCAGCAGCGGGATGCCGGCGGCGGCCCACTCCGCCGGTTCCAGTACACGGGTGGCGGAAACGGTGGACGGCGACAACGACGCGGCCGAGGACGGAGCGAATCCGAAGGTCACGTTCCTCCCTTCGGCTACGCGCCCACATCGCGGGCAGGGGTCGGATTCGGGGGCGCGCACCGCAGTGAAGCCCTGCCGGATCACGGCCGTGCCGTGCGGGGAGCGGAGTCCAATTCTTCCTGTCGAACCTGGTTGCGGCAACGAGCAATTGGAGCCGTCGACCGTTATCGGGTGATGTGTGTTTTATATCCCTACCCATGGCTTCCGCCCGTGACGCATGGTGTCCACGGAATCGGCACGCGCGCGTGCCGCGGAGCCGGGTGCCCGCGGTCCGGGACGGGCCGTACCGCCGCTCCCCGGTCCTCGCCGCACCGTTGCCGCGGGGCGGCCGTCGCCACGGCTGCCACGGGCGAGCGGGCATCCCGCGGATTCGCCGACTGTCAGTGGGATCGGGTTGCATGGGGGCATGGACAATCCGCAGCTCCGTGCCGAAGCCGACGCCGTCCTCGCCGAGCTGGTCGGCAGCCCCGGTGGCGCCGCGCGGCTCAGAGAGGACCAGTGGCAGGCGGTGTCGGCCCTGGTGGAGGAGCACCGGCGCGCGCTGGTGGTGCAGCGGACCGGCTGGGGGAAGTCGGCGGTGTACTTCGTGGCCACCGCCCTGCTGCGCAGGCGGGGCGCCGGCCCGACCGTGATCGTCTCGCCGCTGCTCGCGCTGATGCGCAACCAGGTCGAGGCGGCGGAGCGGGCCGGGATCAGGGCGCGCACGATCAACTCGGCCAATCCGGAGGAGTGGGAAGCGGTCTACGGGGAGGTGGAGCGAGGGGAGACCGACGTGCTGCTCGTCAGCCCCGAACGCCTGAACTCCGTGGACTTCCGTGATCAGGTACTGCCCGAGCTGGCGGCCACCACCGGCCTGCTCGTGGTCGACGAGGCGCACTGCATCTCCGACTGGGGCCATGACTTCCGGCCCGACTACCGCCGGCTGCGCACCATGCTGGCGGAGCTGCCGCAGGGTGTCCCGGTGCTGGCCACGACGGCGACCGCGAACGCGCGGGTGACCGCCGACGTGGCCGAGCAGCTGGGCACGGGGAGCGGCGACGCCCTGGTCCTGCGCGGACCGCTCGACCGCGAGAGCCTGCGGCTGGGCGTGCTGGAACTGCCGGACGCGGCGCACCGGCTGGCGTGGCTGGGGGAGCGGCTCGGGGACCTGCCGGGTTCCGGGATCGTCTACACGCTGACGGTGGCGGCGGCGGAGGAGGTCGCGGCGTTCCTGCGACAGCGCGGGCACGCGGTGGCTTCCTACACGGGGAAGACGGAGAACGCCGACCGGTTGCAGGCGGAGGAGGACCTGCTGGCCAACCGCGTGAAGGCCCTGGTCGCCACGTCCGCGCTCGGGATGGGCTTCGACAAGCCCGACCTGGGCTTCGTGGTCCACCTGGGGTCGCCCTCGTCGCCGATCGCGTACTACCAGCAGGTCGGGCGAGCGGGGCGGGGAGTCGACCACGCGGACGTACTGCTGCTGCCGGGGCGGGAGGACGAGGCGATCTGGGCGTACTTCGCGTCGGTGGGCTTCCCGCCGGAGGAACAGGTGCGGCGCACGCTGGCGGTGCTGCGCGAGGCGGGTCGCCCGCTGTCGCTGCCGGCACTGGAGCCGCTGGTGGATCTGCGGCGCTCCCGGCTGGAGACGATGCTCAAGGTCCTGGACGTGGACGGGGCGGTCAAGCGCGTCAAGGGCGGCTGGACGGCGACCGGGCAGCCGTGGACGTACGACGCGGAGCGGTACGCGTGGGTCGCGCGGCAGCGCGCGGCGGAGCAGCAGGCCATGCGGGACTACGTGGCGGGCACGGGGTGCCGGATGGAGTTCCTCCAGCGGCAGCTCGACGACGAGAAGGCGGCT
Organism: Streptomyces griseoviridis; assembly: GCA_014649155.1. Classification (GTDB taxonomy): domain Bacteria; phylum Actinomycetota; class Actinomycetes; order Streptomycetales; family Streptomycetaceae; genus Streptomyces; species Streptomyces griseoviridis. Next base: position 80,586 of record BMSM01000014.1, read on the forward strand.
CCCTGCGGCCGCTGCGACAACTGCGCCGGACCCTGGATCGACCCCGGCGTCTCCGCCGGTGCCCTCGCGGCGGCCACGGGGGAACTGGACCGCCCCGGTGTCGAGCTCGAACCCCGCAAGATGTGGCCGACGGGGCTGGCCGCGGTGGGCCTGGACCTCAAGGGCCGTATCCCCGCGGGGCAGCAGGCGTCGACCGGCCGCGCGCTGGGCAGGCTGTCGGACATCGGCTGGGGCAACCGGCTGCGGCCGATCCTGGCCGCGCAGGCGCCGGACGGGCCGGTCCCGGACGACGTGCTGGCCGCCGTCGTGACCGTGCTGGCGGACTGGGCACGGTCGCCGGGCGGCTGGGCCGAGGGCTCTCCCGGCCGGGTGCCACGGCCCGTGGGTGTCGTCGCCGTGCCCTCCCGCTCCCGGCCCCGCCTGGTCGCCTCCCTGGCCGAAGGGGTAGCCCGGGTCGGCAGGCTCCCGCTGCTGGGCAGCCTGGCCCGCACCGAGCACGCCGACGAGCACGCCGCGCACCGGAGCAACTCCGCCCAGCGGCTGCGCGCCCTGGCCGCCTCGTTCACCGTGCCCGAGGGACTCGCCGCCGCCCTGGCCGCCACGCCCGGTCCGGTCCTGCTGGTCGACGACTACAGCGACACGGGCTGGACGCTGGCCGTCGGCGCGCGCCTCCTGCGCCAGGCCGGGGCCGGGGACGTGCTCCCCCTCGTCCTGGCCCTGGCCGGATAGGCCGTCATCGCCCCTGCCGGGGAGGCCGTACGCCTTCGTCCACACGGCTCGGCGAGCTGATGCCGCGCCCCTGGGGGGGCGGTGCGGCCCGGCGCCGGGCCGCGACGACACGACGGCGACGGCCTCGCGCGAGCGGTCCCGGCAGGGTGCCCCCTTCCTATGATCTCCTCCGGGATGTACGTTCGTACGTACTCGCCCGGGTGACCCGCATCCGTGGTCGTCTCACGTCTGGATCGAACCCGTAGTGACAGACCTGGCCACGCGTCGCCGCCGCACCGCGCTGTTCCTCTTCTTCCTCATGCCCGGCCTGTCGATCTCCTCATGGGTGACGCGCACACCCGACATCAGGGACCGGCTCGGCGCCTCCACCGCGGAGATGGGGATCGTCCTGTTCGGTCTCTCCGTCGGCTCCATGCTCGGCGTCCTCGGCTCCGGCGCGCTGGTGGCCAGGTTCGGGACCCGGCCCGTGATGGGAGGGGGAACCGCCCTCGTCATCCTCGGCATGGGGGTGATCGGCGGGGGAACGCTGTGGTCGTCCGCGCCGGCCGTCGCGGCAGGGCTTTTCCTGTTCGGCGCGGGCATGGGCGGCAGCGAGGTGGCGGTCAACATCGACGGCGCCGAGGTCGAGCGGATCACCGGCCGTACGGTCCTGCCCACGCTGCACGGTTTCTTCAGCCTCGGAACCGTCGTGGGCGCCTCGATCGGCATCCTGTGCACCGCCGTCGGCTTCCCCGCGCACTGGCACCTGGCGGCCGTCGCCGCCGTGACCGTCGCCGTCTTCGCCCACGCCCTGCGGGCCATCCCGCACGGCGTGGGCCGGGCACCCGCCGGCGGACGCGCCGGCGGTCGGGGCAGGTCCCGCCGGCCCGCGGCCTGGAAGGACCGGCGTCTGCTGCTGATCGGCGGCATCGTGCTCACCATGGCCTTGGCGGAGGGGGCGGCCAACGACTGGCTGCCGCTGCTCATGGTCGACGGGCACGGCATGGACCCGGCCCTGGGGTCCGCCGTCTACGCGGGATTCGCCGCCGCGATGACGATCGGCCGCTTCGGCGGCGGACTCTTCATCGACCGCTTCGGCCGTGCGCCCGTCGTCCGTGCCAGCGCGGTCTCCGCCGCCCTGGGCCTCGCCGTGGTCGTCTTCTCCGACAACGCCGTCCTCGCCGGTGTGGCCGTGCTCCTGTGGGGTCTGGGCGCCTCGCTCGGTTTCCCCTTGGCCCTCTCCGCGGCCGGGGACTCCGGCCCGGACTCGGCCGCCCGTGTCAGCCTCGTGGCGATGATCGGCTACGTCGCCTTCCTCGTGGGACCCCCGGGGCTGGGGTTCCTCGGTGACCACTACGGCCTGCGTACCGCGATGACCGTCGTGCTCGCCTTCGTGGCCGTGGCGGTCTTCCTGGCGCCCGCCGTCGGCACCCGCCGCGAGACACGCGCGGCTTCCGCCCCGGACGCCGCCTCTCCCACGGCGTGCGAGCACCCCAGCCGTTGAGGGCACTGCCGCCTCCCGGCGTCCGTGCCCTTGGGCGGACACCGGCCCGTGGTTCCGGAGCGGTCGCGGGTACCGGTACGCCCTTGCTCGTCTCCATGCGGTGACGGGACGGGCGGCTGCCCGCGGGAGCGACCGAGCGCCGCCGGCAGCGCGCTTCCCGTTGATGGCATGTCCGCGATGTGAGTTATCCACAGGGCTGAGCGGAGTCCTGCGTTCCGCGAGATCGTCGGGCCATGACGAACCACAACGGACCGACCGGCCCCTCCGAGAACGGCGACATCAGCGGCCGGGAGCGGTCAGACCACAGCGTCCCGCAGCCGCACGACGACGCGTCCCCGATCACCTTGCGCACCCCGGCCGAGTTGGCCGACGCGCTGCCGTACCTCCTCGGTTACCGACCCGAGGACAGCATCGTCCTGGTCGCCCTGACCGAGCGGGACGGGCGGGGCCGGTTCGGCGGCCGGGCGCGGCTGGGCATCCCCCCGCACGAGGACGACTGGGGCGCGGCGGCCAGGCAACTCGTCCACGGCCTCGTGACCGGCAGTACGCGCAGGGGTGCCCGCCCCGGACAGATGGTGGTCTACCTCTGCCAGGAACCCGGCGACGGAGAGACCGGCCGGCAGGTGATGAACAGGCTGCGCGCTCTGGCCCAGCGGGTGCGGGTCGAATGCGGCGCTCTCGACGTGCCCGTGGTCGAGGCCCTGTGCATCTCGGACGGACGGTTCTGGTCGTACTGCTGCGACCAGCCCTGCTGCCCGGCCGAGGGCACGCCGATGGGCCTGCCCGGCACATCCGTGCTGGCCGCCGCGGCCACCTACGCTGGCATCCAGGTACGGGGCACCCTGCGCGACCTGCACGCCAGGCTGCGTCCCACGGAGGGCTCCACCGCCCGCGCGCAGGAGGCCGCGCTCGACGCGGCCAGCATGACCCTGGTCTCCCGCATCCTCCACGACGGCAGCCGCGCGGAGGTCGCCGAGGAGACGCTCGGACTGGCGGAGCGGATCATGGAGCGGCTGGCGGGCGCCCCGACGGTGACCGGTGTGGTCCGGGCCGACCTGCGCGACGACGAACTGCTGGCCCCTGACGAGGCCGCCCGGCTGATCCTCGGACTGCAGGACCGGACGACCCGCGACCGCGCGGCCGAGTGGATGGAAGGCGACGCGGCACCTCGGGCGCTGCGGCTGTGGCGTGCCCTGGCCCGCCGCTGCACCGGCTCCTACGGCGAGTACGCCGCCGCGCCCCTCACCCTGGCCGGCTGGGTCGCCTGGTCCACCGGCGATGAACTGGAGGCGCGAGAAGCGCTGGCCATGGCCCTGGCCGCGGACCCCGACTACCTCTTCGCCCGACTCCTCCACCAGGCCTGCAACGAAGGCCTCGACCCGGAGACGATCCGCACCTGCCTGCGCGGTGAACGCACGGGCCGTCAGCCCTCGGGGACGACCGGGACGCCGACCGGAGAGGACGCCGGACAAGGGAGCGACCGCACTCCGGTACGACGGGAAGCGGGGACCGGCCCGGCCGGACACGAGGCCGCCGCCGACGAAACCCACAGTCGCGCGCCGGACCCGCTGCCGGACGAGTCCTCCTCCGTCTCCGTGACGTCGACGACGGCCCGCCGGCCGACGCCCGCCTGTACCACCGGCACGCTGAGCGGCACCCGCCGCCGTCCGCGTACGCGAGGCCGGGAGGCGGGCGCCGCCCGGACGCGTCCCCGCACCCCCGGGGCCGGTACACGTCCGGCCCCTGCCTCGTCGGACCGCACGCGGCGCTCACACCTCGGCCGGCGGGAGACGGGCACCGGGCCGGACCTTCGGACGGGGGAGCGGGACAGCGGAGGGGGAGAGGCCGCGAATGCGGAGTAGCCGGTGCGTGGAACTCCTTCCCGCCAGGCGCGGAGCGGGGGCGGTGGGCGCGGGTCGGCGCGTCGGCGAGCCCGTCCGAGGGAGGGCCTCGTCGATGACCCGGCTGAGAGGAGCCGCTGTCCGCTTGGCCGTGTGGAGCCGTGAGCGTGACCCGGAGGAGGCCGGTTCCGTTCACTCATGTGGCGGCACACCGGGGCGGGCCACGGGGCCATCGGTCCAGGGCCCCGACCGGTTCCGCAGACGGCACCGTTCCCGCCCGAGCCCTGTCGAGCGCAGAGGAAGTCCCCGTATGCATGAGCCGACTCCGCCCGTCGAGGCCGACGCCACCGGTCCGGCTCCTGGCGGTACCGGGGCGCCTCACGGGCGTGAACCGGTGAGGTCCCCCGGAGGGACTGGGCGGGGGGAGGAGCGGGATGCCGGACGACCGGGGTGTGCGGGGGAGCGGGACATCCGGCGACCGGGGCGAGTGGAGGAGCGGGGGGCCGGACGACCGAAGCCGGTCGAGAAGAGCGAAGACGACGTGCCGACGAGCGGTTCCGAAGCCACCCCGGCCGTCCCGACTCCCCCTCCTGCGCCGGCCCGCTCCGCTGCCGCCCCCAACTCCTCTCCCACGCCGGCCCGCTCCGCTGCCGCCCCCAACTCCTCTCCCACGCCGACCAGCCACCCTCCCCTTCCCCTGCCGCCTCCCACGCCGGCCCGCCCGGACGGCCGGACGCCACCGCGGGCAGACGCACGGATGCTCCCGGGGGAGCGGCCGCACAGCCGGCCGGCCGCTCGCGGAGGCGCCGTGCCGAGGGGCGGACGACCTTCCGGTGCCCTGCCGCCCGCCCACGACGTCATGATCTGCGTCGCGCTGCCGGGCCTGGCCGTATCCGGTGATCAAGGCCAGTTGACCGGCCGTGGGCTGGAGGGGTTCTACCGGAACGGCAGACGGCTGCTCTCCCGAAGCCGGCTCCTCGTGGCGGGGCGCGAACCGGTCGCCGTGCAGGCGCGCATGACCGCCGCCGACCGTGCCCGCTTCGTCGGGACGGTCGGTGTCTCCTCGCCGCCCACACCCGACCCGGACGTCGTCGTCGAACGGACCCGGCACGCGGACGGCACGGAGCGGATCACCTTGCGCAACACGGCCACCCGCCCCTTGCGCCTCCCCGTCGAGCTGTCCCTCGGCACGGACCTGGCCGACCTCGGGACCATCGCGGCGGGCGCCGCAGGGCCGGACCTGCCCGCCACCGTGCACGACTCGGGCCTGCGCTGGAGATGCCCCGCCGGGACGTCCTCCGTCACGGCCGACCCGCCACCCGCCGACGCGCTCGCCTCGGCGGGAGTGCTGCGCTGGGAGTTCGACCTCCCGCCGGGCGGCAACGCGAGCCTGGAGCTCAAGGTGCGGGCGGATGGCGCGAACCCGGTCCGGGCGGCCGGTCACCTCGCGACCGGTCCGCTCGCCTCCGCCACCGCGCGAGGCGACGACCCGCAGGTGGCCGCGTTCCTCCGGACGAGCGTCGCCGACCTCCGCGCCCTCCTGCTGCGCGACCGGACCCGCCCCGCCGACCTGTATCCGGCGGCCGGAGCACCCTGGCGCTGCGGCCTCGCCCCGGCCGAGGCACTCGCGGCGGCCCGGATGGCGCTCCCCCTCGGCACCCGGCTCGCGGCAGGGACGCTGCGTGTCCTCGCCCGCACCCAGATCCCCGCCGCCACACCGCGCTCCGGCATGATCCCCGGACCCCGACGCGACGCCGGCCCGCATCTGCCGGCGGTGTGCACCGGCACCGAGGCCACCCTGCTCTTCCCCGTGCTCCTCGCGGAGGCCCGTCGCTGGGGCCTCCCCGAAGCGGAGACGGACGAGCTGCTGCCGGCGGCCGAGCACTGCCTGACCTGGCTGCGGAACACCGTAGGAGACGGCACCTACGTCCCCTCCCCCCAGCCCGGCGGACCGGTCCGCTGCGAGACCCAGGCCCACGCCCACCGGGCGGCCCTGCTCGGCGCCGACCTGCTGGACGCCTGCGGCAGACCGGGCGGCACCGGACTGCGGCAGTGGGCGGAGGACCTGCGCGGCGCGTTCCGCCGGGACTTCTGGATCGAGGACCCCGGCGGCGGCCGGCCCGTGGCGGCCCGCATGCCCGACGGCCGCCCCGTACGGCACCTCGGTTCAGGCGCCGCGCACCTCCTCGACACCGGGCTGCTGGGCGGAGGCGTCCACGCACCGGGCCTGCTGGACGGGGCCCGGACCGGTCAGCTCGCCCGGCTGCTGGGCAGCCCCGCCATGGACTCCGGCTGGGGACTGCGCGGACTCGGCACCAAGGAGGCGGGGTACAACCCGTTCGGTCACCGCGCCGGCGCCGTCCGGGTCCATGAGACGGCGGTCGCGGTGGCGGGCCTGGCCGCCGCAGGGCATGAGAAGGAGGCCGGTGCGCTGCTGCGCGGGGTGCTGTCCGCAGCCGCCGCCTTCGGCCACCGGCTGCCCGAGATGTACGCGGGGGAGCAGCGCACGGAGGGAGGCGTTCCCGTACCGCACCCGGCGGCCTGCCGCCCGGCCGCCACGGCGGCGGCAGCGGGCGTCGCGCTGCTCACCACGCTCGTGGGCATCCGCCCCGACGTGCCCGCCGGGACGGTCGCCCTGCATCCCCTGCGCGGGGCGCCCCTGGGGGAGATCGGCCTGTCCGGGCTCCGGGTCGCCGGGGCACCCTTCTCCGTGCGGGTCGGCAGACTGGGCCTGGCCATGGTCGAGGAGGCGGCTGAAGGGCTGCAACTGGGGGTGTGACCGGGTACGAGACCGGACGGTACGACCACCGGGAGCGCAAGGTGGGCCCGATCCCGTACGCTGCTGGACCAGCGGACGGTACAAGCGGTGAACAACGTGTTTATCGTCAGGAAGACGACTATGATCGCGTCATGCCCTACGACCCGTCAGACTTCCCGCCCTTCGCCGTCACAGTGGACCTGGTCGTACTGACCGTGCGTCGCCACTCCCTGTGCTCGCTGGCGGTACGCAGGGGCGAATCACCGTTCAAGGGGCGCTGGGCGCTGCCCGGCGGTTTCGTCCGGCCGGACGAGGACCTGGCGCAGGCGGCGGCGCGCGAACTGGCGGAGGAGACCGGACTGTGCGTCCACGACCCCGCCGCCCCCGCCCAGGACAACGGCGCCCACCTGGAACAGTTGGCGACGTACGGCGACCCCGGGCGCGACCCCCGGATGCGGGTGGTGAGCGTCGCCCACCTCGCCCTCGCGCCCGACCTGCCCGCACCCCGGGCGGGCGGCGACGCCAGCAACGCCCGCTGGGCGCCGGTCGAGGAACTGCTGGGGCAGAACGGCTACGGCCGCGAGGGCGAGCCCGTCGCCCCACTGGCCTTCGACCACGCCCAGATCCTGGCCGACGGGGTGGAGCGGGCCCGCTCCAAGATCGAGTACTCGTCACTGGCCACGGCGTTCTGCCCGCCCGAGTTCACGGTCGGCGAGCTGCGCCGCGTCTACGAGGCGGTCTGGGGAGTGGCCCTGGACCCGCGCAACTTCCACCGCAAGGTCACCGGCACCCCGGGCTTCCTCGTCCCCACGGGCGGCACGACCACCCGCCAGGGCGGCCGCCCGGCCCAGCTCTTCCGGGCCGGCGGCGCGACACTGCTCAACCCGCCCATGCTCCGGCCCGAGGTGTGACGGCCCGGAGGTGAGCGGAGACAGCGCGCTCGCCCGGCCGCCGTACGGTGATCGCCCGTACGGTGATCGCCCGTACGGTGATCCTTGAGCCGTTGAGCCGTTGAGCCGTTGAGCCGTTGAGCCGTTGAGCCGTTGAGCCGTCGAGCCGTCGAGCCGTCGAGCCGTCGAGCCGTCGAGCCGTCGAGCCGTCGAGCCGTCGAGCCGGGCGGCCGGTGCTGGGGGCGGGCCGTGCGATGCCCGAAAAACCGGACATACCGCGCTATCTTGCTGCGGGTGATCCAGGCCTTCGGACTGACCAGCACACCACGCAAAGAGCTTCCGCCAGCCGTCGACGATGTCTCCTTCGAGGCGCTCGCGGGGCGCGTCACCGCACTGCTCGGGGCACCGGGCGCCGGTAAGACGACGGCGCTGAGACTCATGCTCGAACTGCAACCGGGGCGCGGCATCACGCACTTCAGAGGCCGCCCCCTGCACCGCATCGCCCACCCGGCACGGGAAGTCGGCGTACTGCTGGGCGAAGTGCCCGGCCATCCGGCCCGTACGGCCCGCGGGCATCTGCGCATGCTCTGCGCGGCGGCCGGCGTTCCGGTCCGCCGCGCCGACGAAGTGCTGGAGGCGGTCGGTCTCGTGAGTCTGCGCGACGAACGCCTCGGCACCCTGTCGCGCGGCATGGACCGTCGCCTCGGCCTCGCCTGCGCCCTGCTGGCCGATCCGCACACCCTGGTCCTCGACGGCCCGGCCGAGGGGCTTTCCACGCGGGAGGGGCACTGGCTGCACGGAGCGCTGCGCACCTACGCGGACCAGGGCGGCACGGTCCTGTACACCACGGCCGACCCCAAGGAGGCCGCGCGCACCGCCGACCACGTCGTCACGCTGGACCGGGGCCGGCTCGTAGCCGACCAGTCCGCGGCGGATTTCTCGCGCACCCGCCTGCGCCCCCGCGTCGCCGTCCGCACCCCGTACGCCGCCCGCCTCGCCACGCTCCTCGCCAAGGAGGCGCGCACCGGCCACCGTTCGATCGAGGTGATCCGCGAAGGCGGCAACCGGCTCTCCGTGTACGGCAGTACGTGCGCGGACGTGGGAGAGACCGCCTTCCGGCACGGCGTCCTCGTCCATCGACTGGCCGACGAAGTGGGCGACATGGGCCCCGGCGCGGACTCCGAAGGGGTCGCCGGAGACGACGGACCGGCCGGTGAGCACCTCACCGGGCTCAACGGGCACGACGGACCGGCCGATGACGACCGCACCGCGCCCGCAGGGCAGGAAACGCGGGACAACACCCCCCGAAGGCCCCCGCAGGGCACGTCCCTCGTCCCCGGGCGGACCGGCGCCGGCAGCGCACCGCTCCCGCCCCCCATCTCCGTACGCTCCGCGCCGAGCCCGCTCCGCCCTCTGCGCTACGAGTGCCGCCGCGTCACCGGTGTCGGCACCGGGCTCGTCACCGGGGCCGCCGTGCTCGTCCTGTCCGCCGTGACCGCCGTGGTCCTCGCCCGGATCGGACACACCCCGCAGTCGCGTCTGCTGGCCGCATGGCCGCGCCAGGTGCCGCTGCCGCCGGCCGCGCTCGGAGCGGGACTGCTGGGCGCCCTCGCCTCCGGTGACGAGTTCCGTCACCCCGCCCTGGCGGCGGACCGCGGCACCGTGCCCCGGCGGCTGGGGCTGCTGAGCGCCAAACTCCTCGTCTCCGCGGTGACCGCGCTGCTGCTGGCCGCGCTCACGGTGGCCTGTGACGCGCAGGTGCTCCACGTGTTCTACGGCCGGGAACTCGCGCGAGTTCCTGCGGATTGGCTCTCCTTGAGCGCGGGATGGGCCGGTCTGGTGATCGGCTGCGCCTGGGCCGGGCTGCTGGCCGCGGGTCTCTTCCGGTCCACCACGGCCGGGCTTGCGGCCGTGGTGGCCGTACCCGTGCTCGTCGTCCCGGTCGTGCAGAGGGTCTGGAACGGGCGGTCCGTTCGCAGCGCGGCGGATTTCCCGATGCGGCTGCGCGAGGTTCTGCTGTCGCAGTGGCCCTTCGGCGGGGAGCGTTACGTGGCGGCGGTGCTGCGCGTGCTCGTCCAACCCGTGGGCAGCGCACTGGCGTTGTCGCTGACCACCCTGCTCTGCGCGTATCTGCTCATGGCCCTGCGCGGCCGGGTCCGATGACGACCGTCTGACCTCTCGATTCCGGGCGTGCTCGCAACTCCCCGAGGAAAGTCCATTTCTTTCCGATAAGGCGTCAATTGCGAAGGGGTGAGCGATCACCCTTTCGTGTGCTTTTCACCAAAGACCTCAAGGGAGTTGGGAACGGCGCCGACAAAGGATGCGTGAGTACCCTTGCGCACACCATGATGACCGCCGCCCGTAACGCCGACTCCGGCCTCGCGAGTGCGGGCGGACTCGACCGCTACCCCTACGCCGAGGCGCCCGCCGTCGACCGCGTCGGAGCACCCGCCTGGGAAGGGGCGGACCCCGAACTGGGCCGGGTGAGCCGGCGCAGCGCGGGCAACCGTGGCCGCGGGCTGCACGGACAACTGGTTCAGCAGCTCGGTCAGATGATCGTTTCCGGAGATCTGGGTGCCGACCGTCCCCTTGTGCCCGAAGAGATCGGCCAGCGCTTCGAGGTGTCCCGCACCGTGGTCCGGGAGTCCCTGCGCGTCCTGGAGGCCAAAGGACTGGTGAGCGCCCGTCCGAACGTCGGTACGCGCGTGCGCCCCGTCAGCGACTGGAACCTGCTCGACCCGGACATCATCGAATGGCGGGCCTTCGGACCCCAGCGCGACGACCAGCGCCGTGAGCTGAACGAGCTGCGCTGGACGATCGAGCCGCTGGCCGCCCGCCTCGCCGCCGGGCACGGCCGGGAGGAAGTGCAGCAGCGCCTCACCGACATGGTCGGTGTCATGGGACACGCCATGGCGCAGGGCGACGCCCTCACCTTCTCCCGTGCCGACGCCGAATTCCACTCCCTGCTCATCCAGGTCGCGGGCAACCGCATGCTGGAGCACCTCTCCGGCATCGTGTCCGCCGCCCTCCAGGTGTCCGGCGGCCCGGTCACGGGCTGTGACAGACCGAACGACGTGTCGCTGGCCCAGCACGCGCGGATCGTCGACGCCCTCGCGGCCGGTGACGGCATGGGCGCCGAGTCGGCCATGCGCCAACTGCTCACGGTCCACCCCGAGGTGGAGCGCGTGGTGCCCGCCCCCCGCGAGCACTGACAGCGCCCCTCCCAGCGGCAACCGGCCGGGCGTGCCATCCCCTCCTGTGGCGGCGCCCGGCCGGTCGCCGCCGCCGCCGACCCCGCAGCGCCTGGACGGCTCTGCGGGGTCGGCGGTGTGAGGTCATGGTTGTGGCGCGTTCGGATCGGACAGGGACAGTCAGTGATCCCTTCTGGAGTCATCTGACCGAGTTTGCTCTCTTTCGGGGTGTGACTCGGGCCACGCGGATTGGGCGTAACGCTCGTGGGAACAACGCGATGACCTAAGAGGTGACAGCCGCGGAGGGAATACGGACGCCGTTCACGGCGCTGTGCCTCTCCCGGCCCCGCCCGCGCCGTCGGCCCATCCCCAAGCCGGCGGTCGGCTCCCGTCCTCCCCGGACGGGGCCGGAAGCCGTTTTCAACGTTCCGAGAGGTTGTTCGTGTCGGCCAGCACATCCCGTACGCTCCCGCCGGAGATCGCCGAGTCCGTCTCTGTCATGGCGCTCATTGAGCGGGGAAAGGCTGAGGGGCAGATCGCCGGCGACGACGTGCGTCGGGCCTTCGAAGCTGACCAGATTCCGGCCACTCAGTGGAAGAACGTACTGCGCAGCCTCAACCAGATCCTCGAGGAAGAGGGTGTGACGCTGATGGTCAGTGCCGCGGAGCCCAAGCGCACCCGAAAGAGCGTCGCAGCGAAGAGTCCGGCCAAGCGCACCGCCACCAAGACGGTCGCGGCCAAGACGGTGACCAGCAGGAAGGCCGCCGCCAGCCCGGCGCCCCCCGCGGCAGAGCCCGCCGTCGAGGAAGAGGCGCCCGCCAGGAAGGCGGCGGCCAAGAAGACGACCGCCAAGAAGGCGGCGGCCAAGAAGACGACCGCCACCGCGAAGAAGACGGCGGCCAAGAAGACTACGGCCAAGAAGGACGACGCCGAGCTCCTCGAGGACGAGGTGCTCGAGGACACCAAGGTCGAGGCCGAGCCCGAGGGCACCGAGAACGCGGGCTTCGTACTGTCCGACGACGACGAGGACGACGCGCCGGCCCAGCAGGTCGCCGCGGCCGGCGCCACCGCCGACCCGGTCAAGGACTACCTCAAGCAGATCGGCAAGGTCCCCCTGCTCAACGCCGAGCAGGAGGTCGAGCTCGCCAAGCGCATCGAGGCCGGTCTGTTCGCCGAGGACAAGCTCGCCAACGCCGACAAGCTCGCCCCGAAGCTCAAGCGCGAGCTGGAGATCATCGCCGAGGACGGCCGCCGCGCCAAGAACCACCTCCTGGAGGCCAACCTCCGTCTGGTGGTCTCCCTGGCCAAGCGGTACACCGGCCGCGGCATGCTCTTCCTGGACCTCATCCAGGAGGGCAACCTCGGTCTGATCCGCGCGGTGGAGAAGTTCGACTACACCAAGGGCTACAAGTTCTCCACGTACGCCACCTGGTGGATCCGTCAGGCGATCACCCGCGCCATGGCCGACCAGGCCCGCACCATCCGTATCCCGGTGCACATGGTCGAGGTCATCAACAAGCTCGCCCGTGTGCAGCGCCAGATGCTCCAGGACCTGGGCCGCGAGCCCACCCCGGAGGAGCTGGCCAAGGAACTCGACATGACCCCGGAGAAGGTCATCGAGGTCCAGAAGTACGGCCGCGAGCCCATCTCGCTGCACACCCCGCTGGGCGAGGACGGTGACAGCGAGTTCGGTGACCTCATCGAGGACTCCGAGGCGGTCGTCCCGGCCGACGCGGTCAGCTTCACGCTTCTGCAGGAGCAACTGCACTCCGTCCTCGACACGCTCTCCGAGCGCGAGGCGGGCGTCGTCTCCATGCGGTTCGGTCTCACCGACGGTCAGCCGAAGACCCTCGACGAGATCGGCAAGGTCTACGGCGTCACGCGTGAGCGCATCCGCCAGATCGAGTCCAAGACCATGTCCAAGCTGCGCCACCCGTCCCGTTCGCAGGTGCTGCGCGACTACCTCGACTAGGTCACACCGCCACGGTCGTCAGGGCCCGGACCCCGCCTCGGGGGCCGGGCCCTTCGCCGTGCCGGGAGGGCGCGGGTCCGCCTCCGTTGGGGTGCGGGGCGACTCCGGGTGGATCACTCTGGGTGTTTCACGACCACATGGAGTGAGGAGTCCGTATGCGTCGCCCTTACGTCCGGGCGCTGGCCCGGCCGCTGGTCCTGGCGGCCGTCTCGATCGCCATATCACTGGCGGTGCCCCCGGGGCCGTCCCTGGGATCACCGCTGCCGGCCGCGCGCCCGGCGGTGGCCGACAGCGTCGTCGTCGGGGGATTCCCGGTGGAGGTGGCCGACAGCCCCTGGACGGTGGCCCTGTCCAGCCGTGACCGGTTCGGGGGGACGCGGGCGGGGCAGTTCTGCGGGGGAGTGGCCGTCGGGCGGACGACCGTGCTCACGGCCGCCCACTGCCTGGGTCGGGAGGTCCTCGGAACACCGCCGGAGCAGCTGCGCGACCTCAAGGTCGTCACGGGGCGTACGGACCTGCTGGCGGACGGGGGAGCGGAGATCCCGGTGCGGGACGTCCGGGTGAACCCGGACTACGACGATGTCAGCAACACCGGCGACTTCGCCGTGCTCACCCTCTCCGAGCCCCTTCCGGCCGGCTCGGTCCTGACGATGGCGGCCGAGGGCGACCCCGCCTACCGGCCCGGCACGGAAGCGGTGGTCTACGGCTGGGGGGACACCTCGGGCGCCGGTGACTACGCGACCAGCCTGCACGGGGCCCGCGTGCGCGTCCTGGCCGACGCGCTGTGCGAGCAGGCGTATCCGGGGAGCGAGGAAGGGCAGTACCGCGCCGAGACGATGGTCTGCGCCGGTGACCAGGACGGCGGCCGGGACGCCTGCCAGGGCGACAGCGGGGGGCCGCTGGTGGCCCGGGGCAAGCTGATCGGGCTGGTGTCCTGGGGAAGCGGCTGCGGTCGGCCGGACAGCCCAGGGGTGTACACGCGCGTCTCCGCCGTCCTGCGGAGCATGGGACGCGAAGCGGGCGGTGCGGCCCCCGAGGGCGGGACCAGGGCGGCCGACGGGGGATGAGAGGTCTTCGCGAAAGAGCGAGAGCGGGCCGCCTCCGGGTTGGGAGGCGGCCCGCCCTCACCGGCCTGTGCCGGTCTCGCTCGTCGTGGGACGCGAAATATCAGCGCTCGTCTTCGGAGTCGCTTGCCGGGACGGAGGTCAGGCGCTCGGTCTCGTCCTGTATCTCAGCGGCGATCTTCTTGAGCTCCGGCTCGAACTTGCGCCCGTGGTGGGCACAGAAGAGCAGTTCCCCGCCGCTCAGCAGGACTACGCGGAGGTAGGCCTGGGCCCCGCAGCGGTCGCAACGGTCGGCGGCCGTCAGCGGGCTCGCGGAAGTCAGAACAGTAGTCACGTCGCCTCTTCTCTAGCTCGACGAGCTGTCGTACCAGGGTCAACATCCAACCAGCCCCAAAACGTTCCCGCTCGTGGCTTTTCCTCGAAAAAAGTTTCCGAGGAGGCTGGCTGTTGCCGGTTGGCGGCGAATGTGCCGTATCGCGTGTCTGTGTGTGGTACGGGTTCGCGCTGTCGGTCAGTGTCGGTCCCCGCCGGCTGGCTTGCCGGTTGTTCATGAGGACGTGCCCGGAGCCTAAATGGTTCATGCCTCGAAGGGAACGTGATGTGTGCTTCACTCCATCGAGGGATCGAACAGGTATGCGACCGTGGACTAGGCTGACTCCGTGACGAGGGTGGCGTTACAACGGCTCTACCAGGGCTCGGTACCCTCTGAGCGGTGAACGACGCCGCGCCCTTACCCAACAGGGCCCCATCTGAAATTCAGCGAGGAGCGAACCGCGTGACCGCCGAGACGTCCGTGCCGTCCACTGCGCTGCTGGCAGGAGCAGACCGGGACGGTTCCAACTACACCGCGCGGCACCTGCTCGTCCTCGAGGGGCTCGAGGCCGTGCGCAAGCGCCCCGGTATGTACATCGGATCGACCGACAGCCGCGGTCTGATGCACTGCCTGTGGGAGATCATCGACAACTCCGTGGACGAGGCCCTGGGCGGCTACTGCGACCACATCGACGTGATCCTCCACGACGACGGCTCGGTGGAGGTGCGGGACAACGGCCGGGGCATCCCGGTCGACGTCGAGCCCAAGACCGGCCTCTCGGGCGTCGAGGTCGTCATGACCAAGCTGCACGCCGGCGGCAAGTTCGGCGGCGGTTCCTACGCCGCGTCCGGCGGTCTGCACGGCGTCGGCGCATCCGTGGTCAACGCGCTGTCCGCGCGCCTGGACGTCGAGGTGGACCGCGGTGGCCACACCCACGCCATCAGCTTCCGGCGCGGTGTCCCCGGCTCCTTCGCCGGCGGCGGCGCGGACGCCCGGTTCGAGGCCGCGAGCGGGCTGCGCAAGGCCAAGAAGATCCCGAAGTCGCGCAGCGGCACGCGCGTGCGGTACTGGGCGGACCGGCAGATCTTCCTCAAGGACGCCAAGCTCTCCCTGGAGAACCTGCACCAGCGGGCCCGCCAGACCGCTTTCCTGGTGCCCGGCCTGACCATCGTCGTCCGGGACGAGTTCGGTCTCGGCGAGGGCGGCAGCAAGGGCGAGGAGTCCTTCCGCTTCGACGGCGGCATCAGCGAGTTCTGCGAGTACCTGGCCAGCGACCGGGGCATCTGCGACGTCCTCCGCTTCACCGGGCAGGGCACCTTCAAGGAGACGGTGCCCGTCCTCGACGAGCACGGGCAGATGACGCCCACCGAGGTCACCCGCGACCTCGGGGTCGACGTGGCGATGCGCTGGGGCACCGGCTACGACACGACGGTCAAGTCGTTCGTCAACATCATCGCCACGCCCAAGGGCGGCACCCACGTCGCCGGCTTCGAGCAGGCCGTCGCCAAGACGATGAACGAGGTGCTGCGCGCCAAGAAGCTGCTCCGCGTCGCCGAGGACGACATCGTCAAGGACGACGCCCTCGAAGGGCTCACGGCGGTCGTCACCGTACGTCTGGCCGAACCCCAGTTCGAGGGGCAGACCAAGGAGGTGCTCGGTACCTCGGCGGCCCGCCGGATCGTGAACAACGTGATCACCAAGGAACTCAAGGCGTTCCTGACCTCGACCAGGCGTGACGCCGCCCAGCAGGCGCGCGTCGTCATGGAGAAGGCGGTCGCGGCTGCCCGCACCCGTATCGCCGCACGCCAGCACAAGGACGCGCAGCGCCGCAAGACGGCCCTGGAGTCCTCCTCGCTGCCCGCCAAGCTGGCCGACTGCCGCAGCGACGACGTCGACCGCAGCGAGCTGTTCATCGTCGAGGGAGACTCCGCGCTCGGCACGGCGAAGCTCGCCCGCAACTCCGAGTTCCAGGCGCTGCTGCCGATCCGGGGCAAGATCCTCAACGTCCAGAAGTCGTCCGTGTCGGACATGCTGAAGAACGCCGAGTGCGGCGCGATCATCCAGGTCATAGGAGCCGGTTCGGGCCGGACCTTCGACATCGACACCGCCCGCTACGGCAAGATCATCATGATGACCGACGCCGATGTCGACGGCTCGCACATCCGCACGCTGCTGCTGACCCTCTTCCACCGCTACATGCGGCCCATGGTCGAGGCGGGCCGGGTCTTCGCCGCGGTGCCGCCGCTGCACCGCATCGAGATCACGCAGCCGAAGAAGGGCCAGGACAAGTACGTCTACACGTACTCGGACCGCGAGCTGCGCGACAAGCTCATGGAGTTCCAGAGCAAGGGCATCCGGTACAAGGACTCCATCCAGCGGTACAAGGGCCTCGGCGAGATGGACGCCGACCAGCTGGCCGAGACGACCATGGACCCGAGGCGGCGGACCCTGCGCCGGATCAACCTCACCGACCTGGAGGCCGCCGAGCAGGTCTTCGACCTGCTGATGGGCAACGACGTCGCTCCCCGCAAGGAGTTCATCTCCAACTCGGCGGCGACGCTCGACCGGTCCCGGATCGACGCGTAGAGGCCCTCTGCCGCGTCTGCCGCGTCTGCCGCGTCTGCCGCGCCCGCCGGGCCTGCGGGAAGGCGGCCGTGCGGGCCCGTCCAGGGCCCTGCTGCCGCAGGGGCCGCCGCCGTGCGGGGCCGTCCCGCCGTCCCGCCCCAGGACTCCACCCACGGGTGGAGTCCTGGCCGTTTCCGGCTCCACCCGTGATCCACCCGGGCTCCGATCTGCTGGCCCGGGACCTCAACGTCGCCTTCCTGGTGGGCCTCGCCTTCGCCGTGGCCGCCTCCGCCAACCTGCCGGCCTTGATGTACTCCCTGTTCTGGCGCCGCTTCACCACGCGGGGGGCGGTGTGGTCGGTCTACGGCGGCCTGGTCCCGGCGGTGTCGCTGGTGCTGGTGTCACCGGTGGTGTCGGGCAGCCCCGGGGCGCTGTTCCCGGGCGTCGACTTCCAGTACTTCCCGTTGCAGAACCCGGGCGTCGTCTCGATCCCGCTGGGATTCCTCGCGGGCTGGCTCGGCACGGTCACCTCCCCGGAGCCGCCGGACCCGGCCAGGCACGCGGAGACCGAGGTGCGGGCGCTGACGGGAGCCGGGGCCGTGTGACGGAGCGGTCCGGCACCTCGTACCGGCCGGGTGTCCCACCCTCACGCGCGGGTCGCCCACACGTAACGGTGTTCCGGGCGGCCCGCGTCGCCGTATCTGAGGGTCAGCCGGGCCCGGCCCGTGCGCTCCAGCAGTTTCAGATAGCGCTGGGCGGTCTGGCGGCTCACCCCGGTCCGCTCGGCGATCTCCTGGGCCGACAACGACCCCTCGGCCCCCATCAGGCACTGGCGCACCAGCTCGGCGGTGGTGGGGGAGTGCCCTTTGGGCAGCCCCGGCTCCGAGGGCGCGGACAGGGCTCCGAACATCCGGTCCACCTCGGCCTGTTCGGCCTCGCCGCCGCCGTCGAGGGTGCGGCGCAGCTCCGCGTACGCCTCCAGTTTGATCCGCAGGCCCGCGAAGGCGAACGGCTTGACCAGGTACTGCAACGCGCCCTGGCGCATCGCCGCCTGCACGGTCGCCACGTCCCGCGCGGCCGTCACCATGATCACGTCGGTCTGGAGGCCCAGCCGCCGCATCTCCTGGACGACCGTCAGACCGGTCCGGTCCGGCAGGTAGTGGTCCATGAGGACGAGGTCGGGCCGGGGCGGTGCGGCCAGTCGCCGCAGTGCCTCGGCCGCGCTGTGCGCCTCGCCGGCCACGTGGAAGCCCGGCACCTTCTCGACGTAGGCGGCGTTCACCCGTGCCACGCGGGGATCGTCGTCCACGATCAGGACCTCGATCACCGTCCCTCCCCCTCCCCGGCGGCACTTCCGGCAGCGGTTCCGGCGGTGTTCCCGGCGGCGTTCCCGGTATCGGCCGGTCCGGACGAAGACCCGGCGAGGGTCGGCGCAGGCGCAGGCGCAGGCGCAGGCGCAGGCGCAGACGCAGGCGCGGGTGCGGCCAGTGCCTCGGGCAGGACGACGGTGAACTCGGCGCCGCCGCCGGGCGCCTCGCCGGCCGTGACGCTGCCGCCCTGGCGCTCGGCGAACGTACGGACCAGGGAGAGCCCGATGCCGCGCCGCCGGTGGGCCGGCGGCTCCTTGGTGGACCAGCCCTCCGTGAACACCACCTCCCGCCGGTCGGCCGGGATGCCCGGCCCGGTGTCGCGGACCCGCAGCACCGCCGTACGCCCCTCGCCCCGCAGTTCGACCTCCACGCGCGCGTGCCGGGTGCCCGCCGCGGCGTCCACGGCGTTGTCGACCAGGTTCCCGACGACCGTGACCAGTCCCCCCGGGTCGATCAGCCGGCCCGGCAGCCGGGTCCGGTCCGACACCCACAGGGTCACCCCGCGCTCGGCCGCGACCGTCGCCTTGCCGACCAGCAGCGCCGCCAGCAGCGGGTCGGTGACGCGCTCGGTGATCTGCTCGGCGGTGGCCCGCTGGTCACCGACGACCTCGCCGATGAACTCCGCGGCGTCGTCGTACATCTCCAGCTCCAGCAGGCCCAGCAGGGTGTGCATGCGGTTGGCGTGTTCGTGGTCCTGGGCGCGCAGGGCGTCGATCAGGCCGCGGGTGGAGTCCAGTTCCCGGCCGAGCTGCTCCAGTTCGGTGCGGTCGCGCAGGGTGGCCACGGCGCCGCCGTCGTCGGTGGGCATCCGGTTGGCGACCAGGACACGCGGGCCGCGGACGGTGAGCAGGTCGGTGCCGGTGACCCGGCCGGCCAGCACCTCGGCCGTACGGCCCGCGCCGAGCGCCTCGTCGGGGGAGCGGCCCAGGGCCTCGTCGCCGATGTCCAGCAGGCGCCGCGCCTCGTCGTTGAGGAGGCGGACGCGGCCCTCCCGGTCCAGGGCGACGACCCCCTCCCGGATGCCGTGCAGCATCGCCTCGCGCTCCGCGAGCAGCGCCGCGATGTCGGAGAAGGCCAGGTCACGGGTCTGCCGCTGGACCCGGCGCGCGATCAGCCAGGCGGCCAGCGCGCCGACCGCCAGCGCGCCCCCGGCGTACGCGAGGAGACCGGGCACGGCGTGCAGCAGACGGGCCCGGACGCTGTCGTAGGCGATGCCCACGGACACCGCCCCGACGATCTCGCCGGAGCCGTCGCGCAGCGGTACCTTGCCGCGCGCCGAGCGGCCCAGGGTGCCCTCGTCGATCTCCATGACCTCGTGCCCGGCCAGGGCCTCGCCGGGGTCGGTCGACACGGCCGCGCCGATCCGGGCCGGGTCGGTGTGCGACCAGCGCACGCCGCGCCGGTCCATGACCACGACGTACTCGGCCCCGGTGGCCTCGCGGACCAGTTCCGCCTCCCGCTGCACCGGGCCGTCCGCCGTCGCGGGCGTGCTCCGCAGATCCGCCGCGAGTTGCGGCTGCTGCGCGGTGGTCTGCGCGATGGCCAGCGCCCGGCGCATCGCCTGGTCGTCCAGCTGATCGCCGAGCGGCGCCAGGAACAGCCCGGTGGCCAGCACCGCGACCCCCGCGGCGATCGCCACCTGCATCAGCAGCACCTGGGAGAAGACCCGGCGCGGCAGGCCGAGGCGCAGACGGCGCGGGGCGGAAGTGGAGCTCATGGCCCTTGACGGTACGTGGTGCGCGCGGCGGACCGAAGCGGGGCGGGAGGCGGATCTTCCCCGCCCCGGCGCTGCGGCCCCCGCGCGCGGGCGCCCCGGCGCCGGAGCGCGGGTCAGCTCGCGAGGGCCGACGCCAGCGTCAGTTCCCGGACGCCGGTGATCTCCATCCGCGCCGGTGAGCCGAGGACGGAGGCTCCGCAGCTCTCCGGGCGCGGCGGCTGGGACGCGCCCTGGGCCACCGTGACCCGCCAGTGCCGTCCGTCCGTGTGGGCCACGGTCACCTCCCAGTGCGGTGCCGCGCCGTCGGTCCGCACCACGTCCAGCACCCCGGCGGCGTCCTCGCCTGCCGCCGCGCGGACGGCCAGCTCGGCGGCCTGTCCGGGCCGTTCCCAGGCCGAGCTGCCACGGCAGCCCGCCGGCACGATCCGCCCCTCCCGCACACCGCGCAGGATCTCCCGGACGGCCCCCGCGTCGACCCGGCCGTAGGCGTACCCGTACGGCAGGACGAGGACGGTGGGGGAGAACCGGTGGCCCCCGAGATGGGTGACCTCCCAGACGCCGTCGGTCCCGGCGGCGGCCAGTTCGGCGGCCAGCGGCCGGCCGAGCAGAGCGCAGCACCGGTCGCGCTTGCCGTTGGTGCAGACGAGGACGAGCGGGTCGCCGGTGTGCGGCGTGCCGGCGAGCACGTCGTCGAAGCCGCGGTGGTCGCCCCGGCCGAGCGCGGCGAAGTCCAGGCCGAGCAGGCGGGCGGGGTCGGTGAGCGCGGCGGTGTGCAGCCAGGTGCTCCTCGGGGCGGTGTGGGCCACGTAGACGCGGCGCTCGGCGGACGTCCCCGCGTCCGCGTGGCGCCCGGGTCGGCGGATCAGCGCGATCCGTACGCCGGTGCCCCGGGCCGCCTTCTCCAGGGCGCGCCCCACCGCGGGGTCCAGGTGGCTGGAGGTGAGCGCCTTGGCGCCCCACGGGCCGGGCTGTTCCAGCAGCAGCCAGGTCCGGGCGGTCGCCGCGGTCCCCGAAACGGGCTCGGCGAGGTCCTGAGAGACGATTGAGCACTGACTCACAGAGGTGAGCCTAACCTGAGTTGGAGGTCCCGGCCTCTCGCCGCACTCGGTCGGCCGCCGGCGGAGTGAACGCGCCGCCCGTCGGCGGCCCCCCGCCTGCCGGTGGCGCCGTGCGCGCCCGGTCATTCGGAGAGGGGCACCGGCACCGGCGGCCGGGGGCCGACGTACACGCCGCTCGGCCGCATCCGCAGGGGCCGTTCCGCGTACTCCTCCAGGGCGTGCGCGATCCAGCCCGCCGTACGCGCCACCGCGAAGATCGTCTCGCCGGCGGAGGCGGGCATGCCGCAGGAGACGGTCAGCACCGCGAGCGCCAGGTCGACGTTGGCGTGCAGCGGGGTGCTGCGGGCGGCGGTGGCGGCGACCTCACGGGCCGCCGCCAGCACGGGCGCGGCCCGGGGAATCTCCGCCAGGAGGGCGAACAGCGCCCGCGCGCGCGGATCCTCGCCGGGGTAGAGACGGTGGCCGAGCCCCGGAACCCGGCGGCCCGCCCGCAGTTCCTCCGCGACCACGGGGGCCGCGCCCCGGTCGAGCACGTCCAGCAGCATCCGGTGGGCGAGGCCGCTGGCCGCGCCGTGCAGCGGACCCTCGATCACGCCCAGCCCCGCTGACACGGCGGCGTACGCGTGCGCGCGGGCCGACGCGGCGACGCGTACGGCCAGCGTCGAGGCGGCCAGGTCGTGGTCGGCGAGCAGGGCGAGGGCCGTCTCCAGCGTCCGCAGCGATCCCCGGTCGGCGGGGAGCCCGGTGAGCCGTGCCCAGAGCCGGCGGGCGAGCGGGCCGTCGCCGCCCTGGTCCTGGCCCACCGGCGGCAGGGCCGCGACCAGGGTGGGGATGAGGACCCGGGCGGTGCCGAGCACGGCCTCCTCGGACAGGTCGAACCGGAGCGGGTCGGCGGTGGCGGCGGCGATCGTGGCGACCCGCAGCCGGTCGGCCGGGCCGGCGTGCTCGGGCAGCGCGCCGACCGCCCGGCGGGCCACGGCGACGGAGGCCTCGGGCGCCGTGAAGACGGCGCCGGGATGCGGCCGTCCCGTCCAGAGCCACTCGGCGACCTCCTCGTAGGAGCACCGCCCGGCCAGTTCCACCGCGTCGACGCCCCGGAAGTAGTACCGGTCGCGGTCGATGAGGGTGAGGCGGGTGCGCACCGCCGGTTCGCCGCCGGGGGAGGCGGTGGAGCCGCCCTCGCGCCGGTTGCGCCGGGCCAGGGCCCGCACCTCCTTGGCGTCGAAGGTGCTCCCGCGTCCGCCCGGGGTGCGCCGGCTGTCGAGCAGGCCCCTGCTGACGTACGCGTACACGGTCTCCGGTTTCACGCCGAGCAGCTCGGCGGCCTCTCTGGTGCTCAGCCGCTCGCCGTCGGCGGGACCGGGCTCTTGATCGCGCATGGACGTCACCGTATCCACCCTCGGTTGCCGCCTGATACATGTTGACTGGATCAATATTGACACAGCACTAATCAAGTATGGACAGTCTCATCAATACATGGGGAGTTCCGAGGAGGAGATCATGTCCGTCAACAGGACCGCCCACCGAGCCGTCACCGACCGGGCCGCGGCCGCGCCGGTCGACGTCCCGCGCGGGCTCGCGGGCGTCGTCGTGACCGACACCGAGATCGGCGAGGTACGCGGGGCCGAGGGCTTCTACCACTACCGGCAGTACCCGGCCGTCCAGCTCGCCGAGACCCGCCGCTTCGAGGAGGTCTGGCACCTGCTCGTCGACGGCGAACTGCCGGACGCGCGGCGGGCCGCCGCGTTCACCGCCGAGACCGCCGCCCTGCGCGGGCTCCCCGACGAGGTGCGGTCGGCGCTGCCCGCCGTAGCCGCGGCCGGCGCGCGGTCCGGTCCACTGGCCGGCCTGCGTACGGCCCTCTCCCTGCTGGGCGCGGCGCGCGGCTTCCGCCCGGTCTACGACCTCGACGCCGGCCGCCGCCGCGAGGACACCCTCGCCGCCGTCGCCGCCGTCCCCACGCTGCTCACCGCGCTGTACCGGCTGGGCCAAGGACTGGAGCCCGTCGAGCCGCGCGAGGACCTGCCCTACGCGGCCAACTACCTGTACATGCTCACCGGCACCGTGCCGGACGCGCGGCGGACCCGGGCGGTCGAGCAGTACCTGATCTCCACCGTCGACCACGGCTTCAACGCGTCGACCTTCACCGCCCGGGTCATCGCCTCCACCGGCGCGGACGTCGCGGCCTGCCTCGCCGGAGCGGTGGCCGCGCTGTCCGGGCCGCTGCACGGCGGGGCGCCGAGCCGGGCCCTGGACACGCTGGACGCCATCGGCACGCCCGACCGCATCGACCCCTGGATCCGCGAGCGGGTGCTGGCGGGCGAGCGCATCATGGGCTTCGGCCACGCCGTCTACCGCACCGAGGACCCGCGCTCCCGGATGCTGCGCGAGGTGGCCCGGGGCTTCGGCGGCCCGCGTGTCGAGTTCGCGGTCGAGGTGGAGCGCCGGGTCGAGGCCATCCTCGCGGAGCTGAAACCGGGCCGGGAACTGCACACCAACGTGGAGTTCTACGCGGGAGTGGTCATGGAACTGTGCGGTCTGCCGCGGGAGATGTTCACCCCGACCTTCGCCGCCGGACGGGTCGTGGGCTGGAGCGCGCACATCCTGGAACAGGCCCGGGACTCGAAGATCATCAGGCCGGCGGCGCGGTACACGGGGCCGGAGCCGGTGACGGCCGCCCGGTAGCGGGCCGTGCGGGGGCGTCGTCGTCAGGCCCGGGAACCGGTCGGGTGCCCTGAGGAAACGTGCAGCCGAGCGGCGACCGGGTGTGCTGCTGGGTCGGTCCGGTCCCGGCCCGCAGGCGGCGGGGAACGGGGCGGAAGCGGGGGCCGGACGGAGGAAGGGGTACGGCTCGGGAGCCGGGGGTGTCCGCCTCGGCGCGGCTCGGGAGCCGGGGGTGTCCGCCTCGGCGCGGGTCAGGAGTCGGGGATGTCCGCCTCGGCGCGGATCAGCGTCTCGCGGCCGACGACGACGACGCGTGCGTCGTCCCCGCGGGAGGCGTCGGCCGGCAGCTCGCGCTCCAGCGGTTCGGTGGCTTCGGTGCCGATGACGGCGAAGTCGCCGTCGCTCAGCTCGAAGAGGTCTGGGCAGTCGGCTCCGGAGCTGGAGCCTCGGGCGCCCGGGGCACACCGATGCGGCGCGCGATCTTCGAAGGGACCGGTCCTTCACGTGAGGGGCTTCGTGCTGGCAGAACGGTACGGGTTCCCGCTCAGGCCGGGCCGCCCGTACGGGCGCGGACACCCGCCCGTGTCGGCACGGGCGGGCGGGGGGACGGGAATCGGACGAGGGCCAGGCGGGCGGCGGGGTGCCCACCACCCACCACTCGTCCGTGTCGGCCTCGTCCAGCTCCTTGACGAGGGCGTCGGCCATCCGCCCGGTCATCGCCTCCTCGGAGGTCTGCTGCAGCGTCGCCCGTTGCGCCCGGGACGCGTCCCAGTACTCACGGAAGAGCGGGCTCTGGAAGAACTCGCGCAGATACGTGTACAGCTCCTCGCGGGTCAGCAGCCCCGCCAGATACACGCGGAAGAGGTACGCGTACCAGGCGTTGGTGTAGAGGAACGGACGGCGCTTCTCCGCCGGAACGGCCTTGTCGTAGGTGTCGATCACTGCGGCGAGGGACGGATCGTCGATCGCCCGGGCCGGCAGGTCCCCGTGCATGCGCCGCTGATGCGCGAGCGCGCTGCGCCGTCCCGCGAGTTCCTCCAGCTCCAGACGTCTCTCCTGGAGCCGTACGGCGTGGCCGCGGCGTCGCAGGGCGGTCAGCGTCAGGGTGGCGACGACTCCCAGACCGAACGCGGCGGCCCCCCCTTCCCGGTGCCCGACCTCTTCGTGACCATGTGAACCCCCGATTCACGCGACCGTCGCCGGTCGTCGCGTGCGGGGCGGGTGACCGGGACCGGCGAGCGATGTGCGGCGCTTGCCACCTCCGGAGTGCCGAGCGGCTCTGACCGGCGGGGAGGCGGAGAGGAGGCGCACAGAGGGAAGCGAGGGCCGCCCGCACTGGCGCCTTCCCCGACGTCGGCCCCGCGGATCCTGGTGACGACCGTTCGCTTCGCGGTGATCGCGTGACTCGTATCCTGGGGCGGCACACGCTCCCCGCGGCACGAGAGAGGCAAGCACATTGGGGCAGAGCCCGAGCCCGCAGGTTCCGACGCCGCAGGTCCCGGCCGCGCGGGGCCCGGTCCCGCAGATCCCGGTGGTCATCCTCGCCGGATTCCTCGGTTCCGGTAAGACGACGCTGCTCAACCACCTGCTCCACCGCTCCGGCGGCAGCCGTATCGGCGCGATCGTCAACGACTTCGGCGCCATCGAGATCGACGCCATGGCGGTGGCCGGCGCGCTCGGCGACTCCACCGTCTCCCTCGGCAACGGCTGTCTGTGCTGTGCCGTCGACCCCGGTGAACTCGACGTCTACCTGGCCCGGCTGGCCCGGCCCGAGACCGGGACCGACGTCATCGTCATCGAGGCCAGTGGCCTCGCCGAGCCCCAGGAACTGGTGCGCATGCTGCTCGCCAGCGACCTCACGGGGATCGTGTACGGCGGACTGGTCGAGGTGGTCGACGCCGCCGAGTTCGACGCGACCCGGGCCCGGCACCCCGAGATCGACCGGCACCTCGGCCTGGCCGACCTGGTGGTGGTCAACAAGCTCGACCGGGCGGACGACGCCGAGCGGGTGCTCGCGCTCGTCGGCTCCCTCACCGACCGCGCCGCCGTCGTCCCCGCCACCTACGGCCGCGTCGACCCCGCCTTCCTCTTCGACTGCCGGCCCGCCGAGGAGCGGATCGGGCAGCTCTCCTTCGACGACCTGCACGACCACACGGACGACGGCGGCCCCGACGACACGGACGGCGCCGGTCCTCACGACGGAGGCGGCGCGCACGGCCACGGCCACCCCGGCCATCTGCACGCCGCCTACGACAGCCTGTCCTACGTCTCCGACGTGCCGCTCGACCCCCGGCGCCTGATGCGCTTCCTCGACAGCCGCCCCGAGGGCCTGTACCGGATCAAGGGCTACGTCGACTTCGGCCCGTACGACCCGCGCAACCGCTACCTCGTGCACGCCGTGGGACGCTTCCTGCGCTTCTACCCGGAGCCCTGGCCGCCCGGCGCCGACCGGCTCACCCAACTGGTGCTGATCGGCACGGGCATCGACACCCCCGCCCTCACCGGGGAACTGCGGGAGTGCGCGCACCACGCCCCGCACGCCGACGAGCACGGCATGTGGGGCGTCCTGCGCTACGTGCAGGACCCGGACGAGCCGGACCCCGGCACCGAGACGGCGGAAACCGAGACGGCGGAAACCGAGACGGCGGAACCGGAGGCCTAGGCGGGCCCCGCCACCACCGCCACCGTCTTCGGCAGGGACACGCCCGAGCCGTCGCGGCGCGGGTCGATGTCGGGGAGCTGGGCGGGCGTGCCGTTCTTCTGGGCCGCGAGGGCCGGCGCGGTGCCCGCCCAGGCCAGGGCCAGGCAGTCCTCGCCCTTCAGGAACCGCTGGCAGCGCACGCCGCCCGTGGCCCGGCCCTTGCGCGGGTACTGGTCGAACGGCGTCAGCTTGGCCGTGGTCTGCACCGAGTCGTCCAGCGTCCCGCGCGAGCCGGCCACGGTGAAGACCACCGCGTCCCCCGCCGGGTCGACCGCCGTGAAGGAGATGACCTTCGCGCCCTCGGCCAGCTTGATGCCCGTCACCCCGCCCGCCGGACGGCCCTGCGGACGGACCTGCGCCGCCTGGTACCGCAGCAGCTGGGCGTCGTCGGTGATGAAGACCAGGTCCTCCTCACCGGTGCGCAGCTCGACCGCGCCGACGATCCGGTCGCCCTCCCTGAGGGTGATGACCTCCAGCTCGTCCTTGTTGCCCGGGTAGTCCGGCACCACGCGCTTGACGATGCCCTGCGCCGTGCCGAGAGCGAGCCCCGGCGAGGACTCGTCCAGCGTGGTCAGGCAGACCACCGTCTCGTCATCGTCCAGGGAGACGAACTCGGCGAGCGGAGCGCCGCCCGCCAGGTTCGGGGTGGTCATCTCCTCCGGCAGCTGCGGCAGATCGACCACGTTGATCCGCAGCAGCCGTCCGGCGGACGTCACCACGCCCACCTCGCCGCGCGCCGTGGCGGGCACCGCAGAGACGATCACGTCGTGCTTGACGCGCCTGCCGCCGCCGTCCGAGGCCAACGGCTCGCCGTTCGCCGTACGGGCCAGCAGCCCCGTGGAGGAGAGCAGCACCCGGCACGGGTCGTCCGCCACCTGGAGCGGCACCGCGGCCACCGGGGTCGCCGCCGACTCCAGCAGCACCGTACGGCGGTCGGTGCCGAACTTCTTGGCCACCGCCGCCAGTTCCGCGGAGACCAGCTTGCGCAGCTCCTGGTCGGAGTCGAGGATGCGGGTCAGCTCCTCGATCTCCGCGTTGAGCCGGTCCTTCTCGGCCTCCAGTTCGATGCGGTCGAACTTGGTGAGCCGGCGCAGCGGTGTGTCCAGGATGTACTGCGTCTGCACGTCGCTCAGGCCGAAGCGCTCGATCAGGCGCTCCTTGGCCTGCGCGGAGTTCTCGCTGGAGCGGATGAGGCGGATCACCTCGTCGATGTCGATCAGCGCGGTGAGCAGGCCCTCGACCAGGTGGAGGCGGTCGCGCCGCTTGCCCCGGCGGAACTCGCTGCGCCGCCGCACCACGGTGAACCGGTGGTCGAGGTAGACCTCCAGCAGCTCCTTCAGGCCCAGGGTGAGGGGCTGGCCGTCCACCAGGGCGACGTTGTTGATACCGAAGGACTCCTCCATCGGTGTCAGCTTGTACAGCTGTTCCAGGACCGCCTCCGGCACGAAGCCGTTCTTGATCTCGATGACCAGGCGCAGCCCGTGCTCACGGTCGGTGAGGTCCTTGACGTCCGCGATGCCCTGGAGCTTCTTCGCGCCGACCAGGTCCTTGATCTTGGCGATCACCTTCTCCGGGCCGACCGCGAACGGCAGCTCGGTGACGACCAGGCCCTTGCGGCGGGCCGTCACCGTCTCCACGGTCACCGAGGCGCGGATCCTGAAGGTGCCGCGGCCGGTCGCGTACGCGTCGCGGATGCCCGGCAGCCCGACGATCACGCCGCCGGTGGGCAGGTCGGGGCCGGGGACGTGCTTCATCAGGGCTTCGAGATCGGCGTTCGGATACCGGATCAGGTGCCGGGCGGCGGCGATGACCTCGCGCAGATTGTGCGGCGGCATGTTGGTGGCCATGCCGACGGCGATCCCTGAGGCCCCGTTGACCAGCAGGTTGGGGAAGGCGGCGGGCAGCGCCTCGGGTTCCTGCTCCTGGCCGTCGTAGTTGGGGGCGAAGTCGACGGTGTCCTCCTCGATGGACTCCGTCATCAGCCCGGCCGCCTCGGCCATCCGGCATTCGGTGTACCGCATGGCGGCGGGCGGGTCGTCGTTGCCCAGCGAGCCGAAGTTGCCGTGGCCGTCGACCAGGGGGACGCGCATCGAGAACGGCTGGGCCATGCGGACCAGGGCGTCGTAGATCGACGCGTCGCCGTGCGGGTGCAGCTTGCCCATCACCTCGCCGACGACCCGGGCGCACTTCACGTAGCCGCGCTCGGGCCTGAGCCCCATCTCGTTCATCTGGTAGACGATGCGGCGGTGCACCGGCTTCAGTCCGTCGCGCGCGTCCGGCAGGGCACGGGAGTAGATGACCGAGTACGCGTACTCAAGGAATGAGCCCTGCATCTCGTCGACGACGTCGATGTCGAGGATCTTCTCCTCGTACGGGTCGTCGGGCGGCGGGGTCTTCGTACTACGGCGGGCCATCGCTGCCGGCTCCTCGCTGAAGCGTGAACGGTGATCTGACGCGTCCCATTGTGGACCGCGGCACTGACAGCGGCCGACCAGGACCTCCGACGGGCGCCGCGGCCCGCTGCCGCCCGCAGGGTACGCCCTGCCGGGGAGGGCCCCTCGCCGCGTCCGGCGCGTGCTCGCTCTCGGCGTAGCGGAGCCGGGAACTCCACCGGAGGTCCGCACGCTTGCATACAGTGGCAGGATCGGTAGGAATTCCGCAGTTCCGACCAGTGATCCGGTGCGGACCGGTGATGCGGTCCGGTCCGTGATCCCGCCCAAGTTCTCCGCGATCGAAGGGACGTACATGCCCATGGGTCACACGGCCACAGCCGAGGCAGGCTCCGGCGGCCTGACAGCGACCGAGCACCGCCTGGCCAACGGTCTGCGCGTGGTGCTCTCCGAGGACCACCTGACCCCGGTCGCGGCGGTGTGCCTCTGGTACGACGTCGGCTCCCGCCACGAGGTCAAGGGACGTACCGGTCTGGCTCACCTTTTCGAGCACTTGATGTTCCAGGGCTCCGCCCAGGTCAAGGGCAACGGCCACTTCGAACTGGTGCAGGGCGCCGGCGGTTCCCTCAACGGCACCACCAGCTTCGAGCGCACCAACTACTTCGAGACCATGCCCGCCCACCAACTGGAGCTGGCGCTCTGGCTGGAGGCCGACCGCATGGGCTCCCTGCTCGCCGCCCTGGACGACGAGTCGATGGAGAACCAGCGCGACGTCGTCAAGAACGAACGCCGCCAGCGCTACGACAACGTGCCCTACGGCACCGCCTTCGAGAAGCTGACCGCCCTCGCCTACCCGGAGGGCCACCCCTACCACCACACGCCGATCGGCTCCATGGCCGACCTGGACGCGGCCACCCTGGAGGACGCCCGCGCGTTCTTCCGCACCTATTACGCGCCGAACAACGCGGTGCTGTCGGTGGTCGGCGACATCGACCCCGAGCAGACGCTCGCCTGGATCGAGAAGTACTTCGGCTCCATCGCCTCCCACGACGGCAAGCCCGCCCCCCGGGACGGCTCGCTGCCCGAGGTCATGGGCGAGCAGGTGCGCGAGGTCGTCGAGGAGGAGGTACCGGCCCGCGCCCTGATGGCCGCCTACCGCCTGCCGCACGACGGCACCCGCGCGTGCGACGCGGCCGACCTGGCGCTCACCGTCCTCGGCGGCGGCGAGTCCTCCCGCCTCTACAACCGCCTGGTGCGCCGCGACCGCACGGCCGTGGCGGCCGGCTTCGGCCTGCTGCGCCTGGCGGGCGCCCCGTCCCTCGGCTGGCTGGACGTGAAGACCTCCGGCGACGTCGAGGTGCCGGTCATCGAGGCCGCCATCGACGAGGAGCTGGCCCGGTTCGCCGAGGAGGGCCCCACCGCCGAGGAGATGGAGCGCGCCCAGGCCCAGCTGGAGCGCGAGTGGCTGGACCGGCTCGGCACGGTCGCCGGCCGCGCCGACGAACTGTGCCGGTACGCGGTCCTGTTCGGCGACCCGCAGCTCGCCCTCACCGCCGTGCAGCGCGTCCTGGAGGTGACCGCCGAGGAGGTCCAGGAGGTCGCCAAGGCCCGACTGCGCCCCGACAACCGCGCGGTGCTCGTCTACGAGCCCACCGCCCCCGCGGCCGACGACGCCACCGACGAGAACGAGGAGGCGGCCAAGTGACCGAGCTGGCCACCATGGAATTCCACCCTCAGCCGCAGGCGGGCGAGCCCAGGCCCTGGGCCTTCCCCGCCCCGGAGCGCGGCGCGCTCGGCAACGGCCTGACCGTCCTGCGCTGCGACCGCCCCGGCCAGCAGGTCGTCGCCGTCGAGCTGTTCCTGCGGGCGCCCCTGGACGCCGAGCCGGCCGGCCTGGACGGCGTCGCCACCATCATGGCCCGCGCCTTCTCCGAGGGCACCGACAAGCACTCCGCCGAGGAGTTCGCCGCCGAGCTGGAGCGCTGCGGCGCCACCCTGGACGCGCACGCCGACCACCCCGGTGTCCGCCTCAGCCTCGAAGTGCCCGCCTCCCGTCTCGCCAAGGCGCTCGGCCTGGTCGCCGACGCCCTCAGGGCGCCCGCCTTCGCGGACAGCGAGATCGAACGCCTGGTGCGCAACCGGCTCGACGAGATCCCGCACGAGCTGGCCAACCCCTCGCGCCGGGCCGCCAAGGAGCTGTCCAGGGAGCTGTTCCCGGCGGACTCCCGGATGTCCCGCCCGCGCCAGGGCACCGAGGAGACCGTCGCCGGCATCGACTCCGCCGCCGTCCGCGCCTTCTACGAGAAGCACGTGCGGCCCGCCACCGCCACCGCCGTGGTCGTCGGCGACTTCACCGGCGTCGACCTCGACGCCCTGCTCGACGACACCCTCGGCTCGTGGACGGGCTCGGCCGCCGAGCCGCGCCCCGTGCCGCCGGTGACCTCCGACGACACCGGCCGGGTCGTCATCGTGGACCGCCCCGGATCGGTCCAGACGCAGCTGCTGATCGGCCGCACCGGACCCGACCGGCACGACAGCGTCTGGCCCGCCCAGGTGCTCGGCACGTACTGCCTGGGCGGCACCTTGACCTCCCGCCTGGACCGCGTCCTGCGCGAGGAGAAGGGCTACACCTACGGCGTGCGGGCCTTCGGCCAGGTGCTGCGCTCCGCGCCCGACGGCACCGGCGCCGCGATGCTCGCCATCAGCGGCTCCGTCGACACCCCGAACACCGGACCGGCCCTCGACGACCTGTGGAAGGTGCTGCGCACCCTCGCCGAGGGCGGGCTCACCGACGCCGAACGCGACGTCGCCGTGCAGAACCTGGTGGGTGTGGCGCCGCTGAAGTACGAGACCGCGGCGGCCGTCGCGAGCACGCTGGCGGACCAGGTCGAGCAGTACCTGCCCGACGACTACCAGGCGACCCTCTACCAGCGGCTCGTCACCACGGGCACGGTCGAGGCCACCGCGGCGGTCGTGAACGCCTTCCCGGTGGACCGGCTGGTGACCGTCCTGGTGGGTGACGCCGCGCAGATCAAGGGGCCCGTCGAGGCCCTGGGCATCGGCGAAGTCACCGTGGTGAGCGCCGAGTAGCGGCGCACGCGTGGGGGCGGCCCCGGTGACGGTTCTGTCACCGGGGCCGCCCTATGTCCGAATGGGGCGGATTGGCATAGAGGTTGCCTGTCTGCGCTGTGGGATGAGCAACAAAAACCCGGTTCTGTTTGAGTCTTGAACGGGCGCCCGCTTAGCGTCTCCCAGGCTGTTCGTCAGGCAGTGCGCCGCACCCGCGGCACCGGACAGTCATCGCCGAGTCCCCGTACGGCGCGAGCCAGGGGAGCCGGGGACCCATCGTCCCTGGGGTGAATCGGACGCCCGCGCGTGAGCGAGGGGGTCCGTAGGAGACCTTCCTGCTCCGAACCCGTCAGCTAACCCGGTAGGCGAGAGGGAAGGAAAGGACCAGCCCCCACATGGCGTTCACGCGCGCCACCGGCAAGCACCGCCGACCCGGCCGGATGCACCGCACCACCGTCCGCGCGGCGGGTGTCGCGACCCTCACCACCACCGGCGTCCTCGGCACCCTGGCCGCCCCGGCGCTCGCCGCCGAACCGGCCGCCGAGCAGACCGGCCTCACCCCGGTCGTCACCCTCGGCGACTCGGTGGCCGAGGAAGTCGACGCCCAGGCCGCCGCCCAGCGGCAGGCCGCCGAGTTCGCCGCCGCCCGGGAGCAGGCCGAGCGGGCCGCCCGCGAGCGGGCCGCCGAGGCCGCCCAGCAGGCCCGTGAGGACCAGGAGCGCGCCGCCCGCGAGGCCGAGCGCAAGCGCCTGAACACCTACGTGTCGCCCATCAGCGGCTCGTACGTGTCCACCGCCTACCAGGCCAGCAGCGGCCTGTGGTCCTCCGGCACGCACACCGGCATCGACTTCCACGCCGCCTCCGGCACCCCCGTCCACGCCGTGGGCGCCGGCACCGTGGTCGAGGCCGGCTGGGGCGGTGCGTACGGCAACCAGGTCGTGATCAGGATGCACGACGGGACGTACACGCAGTACGGCCACCTGTCGTCCATCGGCGTCTCGGTGGGCCAGGCGGTCACCCCGGGCCAGACGATCGGCCACTCCGGGGCGACCGGCAACACCACCGGGGCGCACCTGCACTTCGAGGCCCGCACCACCGCCGAGTACGGCTCGGACATCGACCCCGTGGCCTACCTCCGCTCCCACGGCGTCACCGTCTGACCCTTCCGCCGCACTCCTGGAAAGCCCCGGCTCACGAGCCGGGGCTTTCCCACGTCGGGGGCGCGCCGAGGGCTCGTCGCAGGCGCCTGGGGCCTCGTTCGGATCACGCCGCGGACGCGGGGCCTGGCACGCGCACCGGCGCGAGGAAGGCGCAGCCGATTCCCCGCGACCTGATCCGAACGACAGGCCCTAGGAGCTGACCAAAAACAACCCAAAATCCGTCCGGTAAAGCGGCCCCCCGTCGGAAAGCGCGCCGCATTGCAATAGAGTCACTGAACACGCGTCAATCGTCGACGTTTCACGGGGATTAAGGCGGAGGTCGGTCATGCGTATTCCGGCGCACTCGGTGTGCACGGCGATCAGGGACGACATCGTCGCCGGTGTCCTCGAACGCGGCAGCCGGCTCACCGAGGAACTCCTCGCCCGCCGCTACGGCGTCTCCCGCGTCCCCGTGCGCGAGGCCCTGCGGACCCTGGAGGCCGAGGGCTTCGTGGTGACCCGGCGCCACGCGGGCGCGTGCGTGGCCGAACCGACCGAGCAGGAGGCCGCCGACCTGCTGGAGATGCGGCTGCTGCTGGAGCCGCTCGGCGCCGCGCGGGCCGCCCAGCGGCGCACCGAGGCCCACCTCAAGGTGCTGCGCGGCCTGGTGCGGCTCGGCCAGGAGCGGGCCAGACGGGGCAACAGCGACGACCTGCGCTCCCTGGGCGGCTGGTTCCACGAGACGCTCGCCCAGGCGGCGGGCAGCGCGGCGCTCACCTCGACGCTGACCCAGCTGCGGCACCGGATCGCCTGGATGTACGCCGTGGAGGCGCCGGCCAGCCCCGTGGACACCTGGGCGGAGCACGGCGCCATCGTCGACGCGGTGGCCCGGGGCGACAGCGAGCGGGCGCGCTCGCTGACCGCGCTGCACACCGAGCGGTCGACCGCCGCGCATCGCCTGCGGCCGGCCCCGGGCGCAGGCCGCGCGGAGCGTGTGAGGAATTCGCAACATGCCGTAAACATGCCGAGCCTGCGGCATTAACACGGCCACCGTATACAAAGAGAAGTTATTCGGCCGATCCTCCGGTCGGGGTCTATTTCCGCTGCCCTTTTATTGTCGTGCTCCATTTCTCCCCGGCGGACGAGAAATCATCGTGGTGCCGCCCCCGCAAAAACGAGGGGCCGCACCCCGGACCAAGCGGTCGCCCCCGGAAATAGCGGAAGCCGTGCCGGCCCCGAAGGCCCGGCACGGCTTTGCCGTACGCGCACGGTGGTTCAGACGGTCTCCGGGAGCTCCTCCAGCCCCTCGGCGACCAGCTTCGCCAGCCGGTCCAGGGCGGCGTCCGCGCCCTCGGCGTCCGAGGCGAGCACGACCTCCTCGCCACCCTGGGCGCCCAGACCCAGGACGGCCAGCATGGAGGCCGCGTTGACGGGGTCGCCGTCGGCCTTGGCGATCGTCACCGGGACCCCGGTGGCCGTGGCGGCTCGGACGAAGATGGAGGCGGGGCGGGCGTGGAGGCCCTCGGCCCAGCCGACGTTGACGCGGCGCTCAGCCATGTGGTGCTGCCCTTCAGGTGTGCAGAGTTGTCTAGACCAGTCTTCCATATGGTGCGCCCCCGGACTGCCCCACTCGGCCCCGCGCCGTTGTCGTACCCGGGCCGTACTCTGGGCCGCATGGAGAGCGCGTCGGACCGGCACGAGTACCCCGCCCACTGGGAGGCGGACGTGGTGCTGCGCGACGGCGGCACCGCGCGTGTGCGCCCCATCACCGAGGACGACGCCGAGCGCCTGGTCAGCTTCTACGAGCAGGTCTCGGACGAGTCGAAGTACTACCGCTTCTTCGCGCCCTACCCCCGGCTGTCCGCCAAGGACGTCCGCCGCTTCACCCACCACGACTTCGTCGACCGCGTCGGCCTCGCGGCCACGGTGGGCGGCGAGTTCATCGCCACGGTCCGCTACGACCGGATCGCCGCCGACGGCACCCCCGCGCACGCCCCGGCCGACGAGGCCGAGGTCGCCTTCCTCGTCCAGGACGCCCACCAGGGCCGCGGCGTCGCCTCCGCGCTCCTGGAGCACATCGCCGCGGTCGCCCGGGAGCGCGGCATCCGCCGGTTCGCCGCCGAGGTGCTCCCCGCCAACACCAAGATGATCAAGGTGTTCACGGACGCCGGGTACACCCAGAGACGCAGCTTCGAGGACGGCGTCGTCCGCCTGGAGTTCGGCCTCGCGCCCACCGACCGCTCCCTCGCCGTGCAGTACGCGCGCGAGCAGCGCGCCGAGGGCCGCTCGGTACGCCGGCTCCTGGTGCCCGGGTCCGTCGCCGTCATCGGCGCCGGCCGCACCCCCGGCGGCGTCGGCCGCCGCATCCTCGGCAACCTGCGCGACGCCGGCTTCACCGGCCGCCTGTACGCCGTGAACCACGCCTTCGAGCCGGACCGGACCGAACTGGACGGCGTACCGGCCCACCGCTCGGTCGCCGAGATCGACGGTCCCGTCGACCTCGCGGTCGTCGCCGTCCCCGCCGAGCGGGTCACCGATGTCGTCACCCAGTGCGGCCGGCACGGCGTACAGGGCCTGGTCGTCGTCTCCGCCGGGTACGCCGAGAGCGGCCCCGAGGGACGCGCGCGCCAGCGCGCCCTCGTCCGGCACGCGCGCGCGTACGGCATGCGGCTCGTCGGACCCAACGCCTTCGGGATCGTCAACACCGCGCCCGAGGTCCGGCTCAACGCCTCCCTCGCCCCCGAGATGCCGCGCCCCGGCCGGATCGGCCTCTTCGCCCAGTCCGGCGCCATCGGCGTCGCCCTGCTCTCCCGGCTGCACCGGCGCGGCGGCGGCGTCACGGGCGTGACCGGCGTCTCCACGTTCGTCTCGTCCGGCAACCGGGCCGACGTCTCCGGCAACGACGTCCTGCAGTTCTGGTACGACGACCCCGGCACCGACGTGGTCCTGATGTACCTGGAGTCCATCGGCAACCCGCGCAAGTTCACCCGTCTGGCGCGGCGCACCGCCGCCGTCAAGCCGCTGGTCGTCGTACAGGGCGCCCGGCACGGCGGCGCCGCCCCCCAGGGTCACGCGGTCCGCGCCACCCGCCTGCCGCACGCCACGGTCTCCGCCCTGCTGCGGCAGGCCGGCGTCATCCGCGTCGACACCATCACCGAACTGGTCGACGCGGGCCTGCTGCTCGCCCGCCAGCCCCTGCCCGCCGGCCCCCGGGTGGCGATCCTCGGCAACTCCGAGTCCCTGGGCCTGCTCACCTACGACGCCTGCCTCTCCGAGGGACTGCGCCCGCTGCCCCCGCTGGACCTGACCACCGCCGCCACCCCCGCCGACTTCCGGGCCGCCCTCTCCCGGGCCCTGGCCGACGACGCCTGCGACGCCGTGGTCGTGACCGCCATCCCGGCGCTCGGCGAGGGCGCCGAGGGGGACGCGGCGCTCGCCGGGGCCCTCCGCGCGGCCACCGCCGCGGCCCCCGCCAAGCCCGTCCTCGTCGTCCACGTCGAACTGGGCGGCCTCGCCGAGGCCCTCTCGGCCGCGGCCGGCACGGCACCGCAACCGGACACCGCCTCCGTCACCCCGCCCCCGCCGCCGGACACCGCCTCCGTCACCCTGCCCCCGCCGCCGGACACCGCCTCCCTCATCCCGCCCCCGCCGCCCCCCGCCCCCGAGCAGCCCTCCGAGGACACCCGCCTCATCCCCGCCTACCCGGCCGCCGAACGCGCGGTGCGCGCCCTCGCCCAGGCCGTCGCCTACGCCCAGTGGCGCCACGACACCGCCGAACCGGGCAAGGTGCCGGAGTACCCCGACATCGACGAGAAGGGCGCCGCCGAGCTGATCGACGGCCTTCTCGCACGCGGCGAGGGCCTCACCCTCGGCGACCGGGACGCGTGCGCGCTGCTCGGCCGCTACGGCATCCACGTCCACCGCGCCCTGCCCGCCCCCACCCCCGAGGACGCCGTCGCCGCCGCCCGCCGCCTCGGCGGACCCGTCGCCCTGAAGGCCACCGCCCCCCACCTGCGCCACCGCGCCGACCTCGGCGGCGTCCGCCTCGACCTCGCCGACGAGGAGCAGCTGCGCCGCGCCTACGAGGAGCTGACCGGGCTGTTCGGCACCCCGGCCGAGCTGCGCCCGGTGGTGCAGGCGATGGCCCCGCGCGGCGTCGACACCGTCGTACGCGCCGTCATCGACCCGGCGGCCGGCGCCGTGCTCTCCTTCGGGCTGGCCGGTGCCGCCACCCAGCTGCTCGGCGACACCGCGCACCGGCTGATACCGGTCACCGACCGGGACGCGGCCGCCCTCGTCCGGTCCGTGCGCACCGCCCCGCTGCTCTTCGGCTGGCGCGGCTCGGACCCGGTCGACACCGCCGCCCTGGAGGAGCTGCTCCAGCGCGTCTCCCGCCTCGTCGACGACCACCCGGAGGTCGTCGCCGTCACCCTCGAACCGGTCGTCGTCGCCCCGCGCGGCCTCAGCGTCCTCGGCGCCTCCGTCCGCCTCGCGCCGCCCCCCGCCCGCGACGACCTCGGCCCGCGCACCCTCCCGGCGTACTGAGCCAGGTCCCGGGCGGGGGACCACTGACCGCCCCGGACCTCCCTGGCCGTCCCGGGCAGTCAGTGGTCCCCCGTAGGATGGACGGCATGGCCAAGACCAGTACGACGACCCAGGGGCTGCGTGCGGCGATCGAGCGCAGCGGCTACTACCCGGCCCTCGTGGCCGAGGCGGTGGAGGCCGCCGTGGGCGGCGAGCCCGTGCGGTCGTACCTGGTCCACCAGGAGACCACGTTCGACCAGAACGAGGTGCGGCGGCACGTGACCGTGCTCGTCCTCACCGACAACCGCTTCATCGTCAGCCACACCGACGAGCAGGCCGCGGACGACACCTCCCCGTCGCCCTACGCCACGACGTCCACGGAGTCCGTCAAGATCGGCCGGATCTCCTCCATCGTCGTCAGCCGCGTCGTCGCCGACCCCGAGAAGTACAAGCCGGGCACCCTGCCCCGCGAGATCGTGCTGACCATCGGCTGGGGCGCCGTCTCCCGCATCGACCTGGAGCCCGCCGCCTGCGGCGACCCCAACTGCGAGGCCGACCACGGCTACACGGGCAGCTCCACCGCCGACGACCTCAGCCTGCGCGTCAGCGAGGCCGGCGACGGCCCGGAGACCGTGCGGCAGGCCCTCGCCTTCGCCCAGGCCCTCTCCGAGGCCACCGCGGACAGCGCCCGCTGATGCACCCGTCCACCGCCTGGGACCTCCACCCCGAGCCCCTCCCCGTCGCCTCCGCGCCCGTCCCCGAGTACGGCAGCGGCTCCCTCGCCGACCTGCTGCCCACCCTCGCCGCCGGCATGGAGGTCCCCGGCACCACCGCCACGATCGGAGAACTCGCCCCGGCCGACCGGAACTGCGTCTTCCTGATCGACGGCCTCGGCTGGGAGCAGCTCCGCGCCCACCCCGAGTACGCCCCCTTCCTGACCTCGCTCCTCGGCAGCTCGCGCGGCGGCACCGGGCGCCCGGTCACCGCCGGGTTCCCGGCGACCACCGCGACCTCCCTCGCCTCGGTCGGCACCGGACTGCCGCCCGGCGCCCACGGCCTGCCCGGCTACACCGTCCGCGACCCGGCCACCGGCGCGCTGATGAACCAGCTCCGCTGGCAGCCCTGGACCGACCCGCACGTCTGGCAGCCCCGCCCCACCGTCTTCCAGCTCGCCCACGCGGCGGGCGTGCACGCCGCGCAGGTCTCCGCCCCCACCTTCCAGAACACCCCGCTGACCAAGGTCGCGCTCAGCGGCGGCACCTTCCTCGGCCGCGAGTCCGGCGAGGACCGCATGGACCTGGCGGCCGGGCAGCTCGCCGCCGCCGACCGCGCGCTCGTGTACACGTACTACTCGGAGGTCGACGGCGCCGGACACCGCTTCGGCGTCGACTCCGACGAGTGGCGCGGCCGGCTCTCCCACGTCGACCGGCTCGTCCAGCGCCTCGCCGAGCAACTCCCGCCGCGCACCGCCCTCTACGTCACCGCCGACCACGGCATGGTCGACATCCCCTTCGACGAGGACCACCGCGTCGACTTCGACGCGGACTGGGAGCTGCGGGCCGGTGTCGCCCTGCTCGGCGGCGAGGGCCGCGCCCGGCACGTCTACGCGGTGCCGGGCGCCCAGGACGACGTCCTCGCCTGCTGGCGCGAGGTGCTCGGCGAGCAGTTCTGGGTGGCGTCCCGGGACGAGGCGATCGAGGCCGGCTGGTTCGGTCCGCGGGTGGAGGAGCGGGTGTACGACCGCATCGGCGACGTCCTCGCCGCCGCCCGGGACGACGTCCTGCTCATCGCCTCCGAGCGGGAGCCGAAGGAGTCGGCGATGGTCGGCAACCACGGTTCGATGACCCCCGCCGAGCAGCTCGTCCCCCTCCTCGAAGTACGCTCCTGAACCGTCCCGCAAGCCCTCGCCGAAAGGTGTCAGCCCCACCATGCCCGAGCTGGTCTTCTTCTCCGGAACGATGGACTGCGGGAAGTCGACCCTGGCTCTCCAGATGGAGCACAACCGCTCCGCGCGCGGTCTGACCGGCATGATCTTCACCCGGGACGACCGCGCGGGCGAGGGCAAGCTCTCCTCCCGGCTCGGCCTGGTCACCGACGCGGTCGAGGTCGAGGACGGCACCGACCTCTACGCCTACCTCGTCGACCACCTCTCGCAGGGCGGCCGCGCGGACTACGTGATCGCGGACGAGGCCCAGTTCCTCGCCCCGGACCAGATCGACCAGCTCGCCCGCGTCGTGGACGACCTCGGCCTGGACGTCTACGCCTTCGGCATCACCACCGACTTCCGCTCCAAGCTGTTCCCCGGCTCCCAGCGCCTGGTCGAACTGGCCGACCGGGTAGAGGTGCTCCAGGTCGAGGCCCTGTGCTGGTGCGGGGCCCGCGCCACGCACAACGCCCGCACGGTCGGCGGTGTCATGGTCGTCGAGGGCGCCCAGGTGGTCGTCGGTGACGTGAACCAGTCCCCGGACGAAGTCGGCTACGAGGTGCTGTGCCGGCGCCACCACCGCCGCCGCACCACCGCGGCCACGGCCCGCGCGGCGGCCCTGTCACCGGACGTGCTGCCGGTGGCGGGCCCCTGACCCGGCCCCCGGCTCACCCGGTCGCGCCCCGCACCAGCGCGAACCGCGCCCCCTCCGGATCGGCCACCACCGCCATCCGCCCCCGCTCGCTCTCCCGGGCCGGCTCCAGGACGCGCCCGCCCAGCCCGGCGACCCGCTCCACCGCCGCGTCCACGTCCGCCGTCCCGAAGTACGTCACCCAGTGCGGTCCCCGGTCACGGGGCAGGGCGTCGCCCAGACCGCGCAGGCCCGCCACGGGCCGGCCGTCGATGTGCAGGGTCACCCGGTCGGTGCCGGCGTCGGGCACCGCCTTCGGGGTGTGGCCGAACGCGGTCTCGTAGAAGGCGGCGACGCCGGCCGCGTCGTAGGTGAGCAGCTCGTTCCAGACGGGGGCGCCCGGCGCGCCGCTGAGGGCCGTGCCGAGATGGGCCGACGCCTGCCAGATGCCGAAGACGGCACCGGCCGGGTCGGACGCGATCGCCATCCGCCCGGCCTCGGCCGCGTCCAGCGGCCCCACCCCGACCGTGCCGCCGCACAGCCGGACGGCCTCGGCGGTCCGGTCCACGTCGTCCGAGGCGAAGTACGGCGTCCAGGCCACCGGCAGATGCCGGTCCTGCGGCAGCTGCCCGATGCCCGCCACCTCCCGTCCGCCGAGCAGGGCCCGGACATAGGGGCCGAGCTGCTGCGGGCCCGGCCGGAACTCCCAGCCGAACAGTGCCCCGTAGAACT
This sequence comes from Streptomyces griseoviridis, assembly GCA_014649155.1. Taxonomy (GTDB): domain Bacteria; phylum Actinomycetota; class Actinomycetes; order Streptomycetales; family Streptomycetaceae; genus Streptomyces; species Streptomyces griseoviridis. Next base: position 121,311 of record BMSM01000014.1, read on the forward strand.
CCCGGGTCGCCGTCAGGTCGTGCACCATCGCGCTCACCCAGCAGGGCGTGCCGGGCACGCGCAGGGTGGTCCGATCGCCGCCGTGGTCGCCGTCGGTCCGTCCCCGTGATCCGGTCATCGTCGCTCTCTTCTCGGCCCCTCGCGGTGGCCGGGTCGCTTCTCTGCGGACGGACCGCCTGCCGCACCGGTGCCCGCCCCGTCACCCCGTACTCCGGGTCCGCCCCGCGGACGGCTCCCCGCTCGTGAACGGCCGTCGTCGCGCTGCCGTTCCCCGCCCGTTCCCTGCCCGTTTCCGTGTGCCGATCGGCACATCGCTCGACAGAAATCGATCGGCTGTACAGTCTGTGCCCGAATCCGTACACCTCGTGATCGAGGCTGCCCGGCGGGCAGGTTAACCCGGCGGGGACGCGACGGCCAGCCAGTGCGTCAGGATGGGGACCATGAACGCCATCATCTCCGCACCCGACCTGGCGAGCGCGCTCGCGGGCGGTGACCCGCCGGTCCTGCTCGACATCCGCTGGCAGCTCAGCGCGGCCAAGGCGGCCGGCGCGCCCCCGTTCGACGGCCGGGCGGCGTACGCGGCCGGTCATCTGCCCGGCGCCGTCTATGTCGACCTGGACCGGGAACTGGCCGCCCCGCCCGGGACCGGCGGCCGTCATCCGCTGCCCGATCCGGAGGAGTTCGGCGCGGTGATGCGCCGGGCGGGCGTGTCGGCCGGGCGGCCGGTCGTCGTGTACGACGGCGGGCAGGGCTGGGCGGCGGCCCGCGCCTGGTGGCTGCTGCGCTGGACGGGCCACCCGGACGTGCGGGTCCTCGACGGCGGACTGCCGGCCTGGCAGGGGCCGCTGTCTGCCGACGAACCGCGGCCCGCGCCCGGCGATTTCGCACCGGCACCGGCCGCCGACGGGCTGCTGGACGCGGACGGCGCCGCCGCGCTGGCCCGCTCCGGGCTGCTGCTGGACGCCCGCGCGGGGGAGCGCTACCGGGGCGAGGTCGAGCCGATCGACCCGGTCGGCGGCCACATCCCGGGCGCGGTGTCAGCCCCGACGTCCGAGAACGTCACGGCGGACGGCCGGTTCCGGCCCGCCGCCGAACTCCGCGCCCGCTTCGCCGGACTGGGCGCCACCGGGGACACCGAGGTCGGCGTGTACTGCGGTTCGGGCGTCTCCGCCGCCCACGAGGTACTGGCCCTGGCGGTCGCGGGCATCCCGGCCGCGCTGTACGTGGGCTCCTGGTCGCAGTGGTCGGCGGACCCGGAGCGGCCGGTCGCCGTCGGCCCCGACCCGCGCTGAGGGCACAAGTGAGGGCCGCCCTCCAGGAGGGCGGCCCTCACCGCGATCTCTGGGACGCCGGGGCGCTACTCCTGCTTCTTGCGCCGCGTCCCGAACACGATCTCGTCCCAGCTGGGGACCGCCGCCCGCCGCCCGGGACGGACTCCGTCCGCCTCGGCCTGGCGGTCGGTGGAGCCGACCAGCCGGTCACGGTGGCTGCCCACCGACCGCGGCATGAGCACGTCGGCGTACGCGGAGCCCGCGCCGGCGGACGCGGCGGGGGCCGGCGGCTCCTCGGCCTCCGGGTCCCCCACCGGCTCCTCGACGGGTTCCGGCGCGACGGCCGGACGCTCGGGCACGACCAGGTCGCCCCGGAAACTGGGCACCGCCTCCAGCAGACTGGTCAGCGAGTCCCGCTCGCTCACGCTCTCCTCGGCGGCGGGCTCGGGCGGCTGCGCCGGCAGGCCCGGCCGCTCGCGCTCCCGGTCGCCGGGCCGGTCCAGCGGCCGGTCGCGCGGCAGCCGGGCGATGCGCGGCACGAAGGGGAAGCTCGGCTCCGGGGCGGCGAGGTCGTCGGACTCGCCGATCAGCGCGCGGGCCTCGTCGTCGACGGCCTGGACGAGCCGCCGGGGCGGGTCGTACGTCCAGCTCGCCGAGTGCGGTTCACCCGCGACCAGATAGACCAGCAGCACTTCCCAGGTGCCGTCGTCGCGGCGCCAGGAGTCCCACTGGACGGTGTCCTTGTCGGCGCCGCGCAGCAGCAGCCGCTCCTGGACGGCCTCGCCCAGTGGCGGGCCGGAGTTCTCGCCGGGGCGGCGGACGGGGGTCTTGCGGGCGCGTTCGGCCATGAAGGCGCGTTCGGCGAGGACGGGGCCCTCGAAGCGGCGGACCCGGTCGACGGGGATGCCGGCCATCTGGGCGACCTCTTCCGCGGTCGCGCCGGCTCGTATACGCGCCTGGATGTCGCGGGGGCGGAGATGGCTCTCCACCTCGATCTCGATCTGGCCGAGGCGGGGCCGGTCACCGCGGACGGCGGCCCGGAGGCGCTCGTCGATCGGAAGCGTGTACTCCGTCGCGTCGGCAGCCTTCAGCACCAGCCGTGTGCCGTCATTCGAGACGGCCACGACACGCAGTTCGGGCATGGGGACCTCCCGGGTGGTGCCTGCCGACGTCACGTGCGTCGCTGCTTCCGCTCTGTCGAGTGTGGCCTGCCCGGGTGCAGCCTGCCACAACCTTGCCGAGTTGCCCGGCGTGTCGGGCGAGGGCCCTGAATCGCCGTTATGGCACGGTTACCTATTCACAACGCTGAGTGACCGAATCGGTCACCCAGTGCAACTAGCCCCCTCCCGGCGGTCCTTGCGAGCCCTGCGTCCCCTGGGCGGAGACCGGACCCAGGGCTCGCAACAGTACTCCATTCGGGCCACGTGCGTGGATCGGCGCGCCGCCCGACTTCCACCAGGAAGAGTCACCCGGCACCTTCCCGTCCGGTGCCGTGATCATGCACGTGGCCTACTTCACGCAACCGCCAGAAACGGAACTAAAGGTTTCGTCCGTACGTCCCCTTCTCGTGCAGTTGTAGGTTCACGCGAGGAAAGACAGGCAAGGTCCGGTGATGCGGGAAAGGTCCGTTGACGACACGACGGGGAGCGGGCGGGGCGAGGAGGACGCGAAGGGTACGGAAGGCGCGCGGGGCACACGGATCGATCTGAACGTGCCCCAGGTCGCGGGCGGTGCCCTGGCGGCCGTGATCGCGGCCAAGCTCGCCTCCTCGTTCGGCGTGTACGGCACGATCCTCGGCGCCGGGGTGGTCAGCGTCGTCGCCACCTGTGGCGGCACGCTCTTCCAGCACTTCTTCCGGCGCACCGGCGAGCAGTTGAAGGTGCGGCGCACCGCCGAGGAGCCCCGGCCGGCCGAGGTGCCCGCCGCCGCCGGCCCCTCGCTGCCGGGGGAGTTCACCGAGGGCACGGTCTACCGCGCGCGGGTCAGGAGCTGGAAGCGTCCGGTGCTCGCCGCGGCCCTGGTCTTCGGCGTCACCATGGGCGGTATCACCGCTTACGAGCTGATCTCGGGCCACAACCTGAGCGGCGGGAGCAGTACGACCGTGAGCGACGCCGTCTCCGGACACGGCGGCTCCTCCTCGGACTCCGGGGACGACGGCTCCGAGGACCCGGGCGACGACGGCACGGCCACCCCGTCGACCGGCCCGGGACGCTCCGCGGACTCCGGCACGGGCTCCGGATCCACCGGCACCCCGTCGGCCACCCCCTCCGGAACGGCGGGTTCCGCGGACGGCGGCGCCTCCTCCGGCGAGGGCTCCGCGCGGGACGACGGGACGGCCTCCGACCCGACGCCCACGCCGAGCGCCACCGGTGACGGACAGGGCGCGGACGGCACCGCCACCGGGGACCCCGGGGCGTCGGCTACGGCCCCAGCACCCTCCGCAAGTAGTCGTTCCGGAACCGGCGATCAGGGTCAAGACGGTCCCGCAGCGCCGTGAACTCGCCGAAGCGGGGATACACCCGGGACAGGTACTCCGCGTCCCGGGTGTGCAGCTTCCCCCAGTGCGGCCGGCCCTCGTGCGCCGTGAAGATCCGCTCGGCGGCGGTGAAGTACGACCGGTAGGGCGTGCCCCGGAACATGTGGACGGCGAGGTAGGCGCTGTCCCGGCCGGAGGCGGTGGAGAGGGTGAGGTCGTCGGCCGGGGCGGTGCGCACCTCCACGGGGAAGCTGATCCGCAGCCGGGAGCGGTCCACCATCGCCTTCAGCTCGCGCAGGGTCTCGACCAGGGCCGCGCGCGGAACGGCGTACTCCATCTCCACGAAGCGGACCCGGCGCGGCGAGGTGAAGACCTTGTACGGGATGTCCGTGTAGGTGCGCGCGGACAGCGCCCTGCTGGAGACGCGGGCGATCGCCGGGACGGTGGCCGGGACGGCGCGGCCGATCTCGTTGGCGGCGCGGAAGACGCCGTTGGAGAGGAACTCGTCCTCGTACAGGGCGCGCAGGCGTCCCACCGGGCGGGCCGGGCCCGCGCTGCGGTTGTTGCGCTTGGTGCTGGTGTTGCCGGTGTGCGGGAACCAGTAGAACTCGAAGTGCTCGTTCTCCGTCCACAGTTCCTCGAAGCGGGACAGCACCTCGTCGAGCGGCATCGGCTCCTCGCGCGCGGTGAGCAGGAAGACCGGTTCGATCGCGAAGGTCACGGCGGTGACGACGCCGAGCGCGCCGAGGCCGACGCGGGCGGCGGCGAAGATCTCCGGGTTCCGCTGCGCGGAGCAGGTGAGCAGGGAGCCGTCGGCGGTGACCAGCTCCAGGGCGCGGATCTGCGCGGCGAGCGAACCGGAGTCGCGGCCGGTGCCGTGGGTGCCGGTGGAGGTCGCCCCGGCGACCGTCTGCTCCATGATGTCGCCCATGTTGGCCAGCGACAGGCCCTCGCGCGCGAGGGCCACGTTGAGCCTCTTGAGCGGGGTGCCGGCCTCCACGGTCACGGTCATCGCCTGCCGGTCGATGTGCCGGATTCCGGTCAGCAGGTCGGGGCGTATCAGCACCCCGTCGGTGGCCGCTATGGACGTGAACGAGTGCCCGGTGCCCGCCGCCTTGACCGGCAGCCCCTCCTCGGCGGCCCGGCGGACCACGTCGGCCAGCTCGTCGGCCGAGGCCGGGGTCACCTCCCGCGCGGGGCGGAACGTGACGCTGCCGCCCCAGTTACGCCATGTGCCGTTCCTGCCGCTCCCGCTCGCTGTGCTGCTCAACGACGCCTCCCCGCCCCACCGCCGGCCGCTTGAGCCGGCGGAACCCGAGGAAACCGACCGTGACCGCGACGGCCCCGGCCACCGCCGGAACCCCGTACCCGGCGCCCGCCCCCGCCGCGTCGATCACCCAGCCGCCGGCGGCGGAGCCGAGCGCGACGCCGACCGCGAGGCCGGTGCTCACCCAGGTCATCCCCTCGGTGAGCTGTGCGCGTGGTACGTGCTCTTCGATGAGGGACATCGTCGTGATCATCGTCGGAGCGATGGACAGACCCGCCACGAACAGCGCCACGGCCAGAGACGGCAGGTTTCCGACCAGTAGGGGAGGGATCATACTCACGGCCATCGCGCAGACGCCCAGCAGCCAGCGGCGCTCGGGCGCCCCCGCGAAGCGCAGCAGGCCGAAGACCATGCCCGCCACGCACGAGCCGGCCGCGTAGACGGCGAGGACCAGGCTGGCGGCGGACTTGTGGCCCTGTTCCTCGGCGAAGGCCACGGTGACGACGTCGACCGATCCGAAGATGGCGCCGGTGGCGACGAAGGTGCCGACGAAGACCTGGAGACCCTTGGCGCGCAGCGCGCTGCCGCCGCCGCTGCCGCGCTCCCGGGGGTGCGGCACCGGCTCGGTGGCGCGCTGCGAAGTCAGCCAGAAGACGCCGACCGCCAGGAAGCCGGCGGCCAGCAGGGGACCGGCCTCCGGGAACCAGGCGGTGGACAGGCCGATGGAGATGATCGGCCCGAAGATGAAGCAGACCTCGTCGACCACGGACTCGAAGCTGTACGCGGTGTGCAGCTTCGGCGTGCCCCGGTACAGGGCCGCCCAGCGGGCCCGCACCATGGCACCGAGACTGGGCACGCAGCCGATGCCGACGCACCACACGAACAGCAGCCACTCGGGCCACCGGAAGTGCGCGGTCAGCAGCAGTCCGGCCGCCGCCGCCAGCGAGACCAGCGTGGCGGGCCGCAGCACCCGCCGCTGCCCGTACTGGTCGACCAGCCGGGAGACCTGGGGACCGCAGACCGCTGCGGCCAGCGCGATGGTGGCGGAGAGCGCCCCGGCCAGCCCGTACCGCCCGGTCAGCTGCGACACCATGGTCACCACGCCGATGCCCATCATCGACAGCGGCATCCGGCCGAGGAAGCCCGCGGCGGAGAAGCCCCTGGAGCCGGGGGCGGCGAACAGGTCGCGGTAGGGGCTGGGCAACGGGATCTCCGGTACGGCTCGGCCCGGTGGTGACGGGTGCGGTGGCTCGGTGGGGTGCGAGGCGGGGCGCGGTGCGGCCGCCCCGGGTGCGCGGTAAGGCGTGTACGCCGTCGGTACAGCTTACCGGCGGTCCGTGATCCCGTGCACCCGTCCGGACCAGCCGGGAGCCCGGGGACGCACCCGCCGTGTCCCCGCTGTCGGTGGGGGGTGGCAGGATCGACCCATGCCAGACGTGCTCGATGCCACCCCCTACGACGCCCTGCTCCTGCTCTCCTTCGGCGGCCCGGAAGGCCCCGACGACGTCGTCCCGTTCCTGGAGAACGTGACGCGCGGCCGGGGCATCCCCAAGGAACGCCTGAAGGAGGTGGGGCAGCACTACTTCCTGTTCGGCGGGGTCAGCCCCATCAACGACCAGAACCGCGCCCTGCTGGACGCCCTGCGCGCGGACTTCGCCGAGCACGGCCTGGAGCTGCCCGTCTACTGGGGCAACCGCAACTGGGCGCCCTACCTGACCGACACCCTGCGCGAGATGGTCCGCGACGGGCGGCGCCGCGTCCTGGTCCTCGCCACCAGCGCCTACGCCTCCTACTCGGGCTGCCGGCAGTACCGCGAGAACCTCGCCGACGCCCTGGCCACCCTGGAGCAGGAGGGCCTGGAGCCGCCGAAGATCGACAAGCTGCGGCACTACTTCAACCACCCGGGCTTCATCGAGCCCATGGTCGACGGCCTGGTCCGGTCGATCGAGGACCTGCCCGAAGAGGTCCGCGACGGCGCCCACATCGCCTTCACCACCCACTCCATCCCGACCTCCGCCGCCGACACCTCCGGCCCCGTGGAGGACCAGGGCGACGGCGGCGCCTACGTCCGTCAGCACCTGGACGTCGCCGAGGTGATCGCCGGCGCCGTCCGCGAGCGCACCGGCGTCGACCGGCCCTGGCAGCTCGTCTACCAGTCGCGCTCGGGCGCCCCGCACATCCCGTGGCTGGAGCCCGACATCTGCGACCACCTGGAGGAGCGGCACGCGGCCGGCGTCCCGGCCGTCGTCATGGCCCCCATCGGCTTCGTCTCCGACCACATGGAGGTCCTCTACGACCTCGACACGGAGGCCACCGCCAAGGCCGCGGAGCTGGGACTGCCGGTGCGCCGCTCGGCCACCGTCGGCGCCGACCCCCGCTTCGCCGCCGCCGTCCGGGACCTGATCCTGGAGCGCGCCGCCGCCGAGAGCGGGCGGAGCGTCGCACCGTGCGCCCTGGGCGCCCTCGGCCCGAGCCACAACGTCTGCCCGGTGGGCTGCTGCCCCGCCCGCACCCCCCGTCCCGCCGCCGCGGGCGCCGACAGCCCCTACGCGTGAGGAGCCCCGTGACCAGCCCCGTCACCGACGTGACCGACCCCCTCCACGCCGAACTGCTGGAGATCGCCCGGGAGGCCGCCCGCCGCGCCGGTGAGCTGCTGCGGGACGGACGCCCCGCCGACCTCGCGGTCGCCGCGACCAAGTCCAGCCCGATCGACGTGGTCACCGAGATGGACATCGCGGCGGAGAAGCTGATCACCACCTGCATCGCCGACCGCCGCCCGGACGACGGCTTCCTCGGCGAGGAGGGCGCCGCCAGCCCGGGCACCAGCGGCGTCCGCTGGGTGATCGACCCCCTCGACGGCACGGTGAACTACCTCTACGGGCTGCCGACCTGGTCCGTCTCCATCGCCGCCGAGCAGGACGGCGAGACGGTCGTCGGCGTGGTCGCGGTGCCGATGCGCGGGGAGACCTTCCACGCGGTGCGCGGCGGCGGCGCCCACGCGACGGGTGCCTGGCCGGGCGAGCGCCGGCTGGCCTGCCGGCCCGCGCCCCCGCTGGACCAGGCCCTGGTCTCCACGGGGTTCAACTACGTCACCGCGGTCCGCACCCACCAGGCCGAGGTCGCCCGGCAGCTGATCCCCCGGCTGCGGGACGTCCGGCGCGGCGGTTCGGCCGCCATCGACCTGTGCGACCTCGCGGCCGGCCGCCTCGACGGCTACTACGAGCGGGGCCTGCACCCCTGGGACCGCGCCGCCGGCGACCTCATCGCCCGGGAGGCGGGCGCGCTGACCGGTGGACGCCCCGGTGAGCGCCCGACGGACGACCTGACGGTCGCCGCCACCCCCGGCGTCTTCGAGCCCCTCCAGCGGCTCCTGGAGGAGCTGGGCGCCTGGCACGACTGAGTCCCGGCACGGCACGGCACTCACCCCCGGCGCTGGATTCGCCGGGGGTGAGTGCCGTACGCGCGGTAGGGGCTCGCGGGGTGGTCAGCCGCTGATCGCGGTGACCTCCACGCCGTGCTCGGCGGCGAGGCGGCGGAGGTCGTCCAGCTCGCCGAGTTCCACCTCGACGAGGAAGTCGTCCCCCTCGTCACGGGCCCGCGAGAGGTCGGACTCGGTCGCCTTTATGCGCTGCAGAAGTCCTGTGGTGAAAGCGTCCATGCTGCGCCCCCTCGTCCTGGGTCGTGGGTCGATGGCACGGGGGTGTGCCGTACGGAAGGGACGATCACGTCTCTGACAGGTGCCCAGCGCCGCGCGGCCGGGCGGCGACGATGCCGGACACCCACGCCCGCCCTGCGGCGAACGGTCGCTGCGCACCGCTGGACGAGCGGTACAGGCAGAGCGTGATCGCGGGGTGTAAAGCCGTCCTCCCCCCGCTCACTTCCGCGGAAACCTGAACCGTCCGAGAAAATCTCGCATTCCCGTTCGGAACCGCTTTCTCCCCCGCACCTCGGTCCCCGTACGCCGGGCGCTCTCCCGCCTTACCGCCGACTTATGGCCGAAAAGGGCAGGATGGAGGTCAACACACCCACCAGACCCCTGCCCGCGTGCGTCCGCCAGGCGCTGCCGGGCGGACACAGGAAGGACAAGCGACGTGCGCGTACTCGTCGTCGAGGACGAGCAGCTGCTCGCCGATGCGGTGGCCACCGGACTGCGCCGGGAGGCCATGGCCGTCGACGTCGTGTACGACGGGGCGGCCGCCCTGGAGCGCATCGGCGTCAACGACTACGACGTGGTCGTGCTCGACCGCGACCTCCCCCTCGTCCACGGCGACGACGTCTGCCGCAAGATCGTCGAGCTGGGCATGCCCACCCGCGTGCTCATGCTCACGGCCTCCGGCGACGTCAGCGACCGCGTCGAGGGGCTGGAGATCGGCGCCGACGACTATCTGCCCAAGCCCTTCGCGTTCAGCGAGCTGATCGCCCGCGTCCGCGCCCTGGGCCGGCGGACGAGCGTGCCGCTGCCGCCGGTGCTGGAGCGCGCCGGCATCAAGCTCGACCCCAACCGCCGGGAGGTCTTCCGGGACGGCAAGGAGGTGCAGCTCGCGCCCAAGGAGTTCGCGGTCCTGGAGGTCCTCATGCGCAGCGAGGGCGCGGTGGTCTCCGCCGAGCAGCTCCTGGAGAAGGCCTGGGACGAGAACACGGACCCGTTCACCAACGTCGTCCGGGTGACCGTCATGACCCTGCGCCGCAAGCTCGGCGAACCCCCGGTGATCGTCACCGTCCCCGGCTCCGGCTACCGGATCTGATCGCCCGTGGCAGCGTCCCCCGCACCCCCTCAGGCGCCCCCGAAGCCCACCTGGGACCCCCCGTCGGTCACGCCTTTCCCGTGGCTGCGGCCGACCATCCGGATACGGCTCACCCTGCTGTACGGCGGCATGTTCCTGATCGCCGGCATCCTGCTGCTGTCGATCATCTACCTGCTGGCGGCCCAGGCGCTCAACGTCGGCAGCGACCTCCCGTTCAAGATCACCTCGGGCAGTGTCGCCAGCGACACGTGCAATCTGCCCGCCAAGGCGTCGGCCGACGTCGTCAACTCGGCGATGAACGACTGTGTCAACGAACAGCGCCAGCACGCCCTGGACAGCCTCCTCAGCCGCTCCCTGCTGGCCCTGCTCGGCCTCGCCGTGATCGCCTTCGCCTTCGGTTACGCCATGGCCGGCCGTGTCCTCTCCCCGCTGGGCCGGATCACCCGCACCGCCCGCGCGGTGGCCGGCTCCGACCTCTCCCGGCGGATCGAGCTGGACGGCCCCGACGACGAGCTGAAGGAGCTGGCCGACACCTTCGACGACATGCTGGAGCGCCTCCAGCGGGCCTTCACCGCCCAGCAGCGCTTCGTCGGCAACGCCTCGCACGAGCTGCGCACTCCACTCGCGATCAACCGCACCCTGCTGGAGGTCCACCTGTCGGACCCCGGGGCTCCGGTGGAGCTGCAGCAGCTCGGCAAGACCCTGCTGGCCACCAACGAGCGCAGCGAGCAGCTCGTGGAGGGCCTGCTGCTGCTCGCCCGCAGCGACAACCAGATCGTGGAGCGCAAGCCCGTCGACCTCGCCGAGGTGGCCGGCCAGGCCGTCGACCAGGTGCACGCCGAGGCCGAGGCCAAGGGCGTGGAGCTGCGCGGCCGGCGCGCCCCCGCGGTCGTCCAGGGCAACGGCGTCCTGCTGGAGCGCATCGCCCTGAACCTCGTGCAGAACGCGGTGCGGTACAACGTCGCGGAGGGCGGCTGGGTCGAGGTCACCACCGAGGTGGAGCACGGCCAGGCGGTCCTGGTGGTCACCAACACCGGCCCGGTGGTGCCGGCGTACGAGATCGACAACATCTTCGAGCCGTTCCGGCGGCTGCGCACCGAGCGGACCGGCAGTGACAAGGGCGTCGGCCTCGGGCTCTCCATCGTCCGCTCCGTGGCGCGGGCGCACGGCGGCCACATCTACGCCCAGCCGCGCGAGGGGGGTGGACTCGTGATGAGGGTGACCCTGCCGGTCTGAGGCGGCCCGCGGATCTGAGATCATGGCGCCGACCGCCGCCCCGAGGGTCCGGGCTTGTTCGCTTTGAGCGAAATTTCCGGGCCACCGTTCCGGTGTTCGCGTGTGTGATCGATCACAGCGGCGCCTTTCCGGCCACCTACTCTCCGTGATCAAGAAATCCGTCGGAAAGCCGGGAAAATCCGGGTTTTCCAGGGTCTTGATCACGGGAAGTACACGGTGAGACGCCTTTGGCGTGCACTATTCGGACCGTGTACGGTCCCCTTCGCCATCCAAGCCGATCACCCAAGCGGAGGCCGGTTGGGTGTCGATTGAGTAACAGACCTTGATGTGAGGCAAAATCTCCGCCTCGGGTCGGGCACAAGTCCGGCCTCTCACGCGTTACGTGCGCTGGAGACACCGCAGACACCCAGAGGGGGAGAGCGACATGGCAACCGATTACGACACTCCACGCAAGACCGACGACGACGTCGACTCGGACAGCCTCGAAGAGCTGAAGGCTCGCCGGAACGACAAGTCGGCTTCCGCCGTGGACGTCGACGAATTCGAGGCCGCGGAAGGCCTCGAGCTTCCCGGAGCCGACCTCTCGAACGAGGAGCTGGCAGTCCGAGTACTGCCCAAGCAGCAGGACGAGTTCACTTGCATGAGCTGCTTCCTGGTGCACCACCGCAGCCAGCTGGCCCGGGAGAAGAACGGCCAGCCGATCTGCCGCGACTGCGACTGAGGCGGGGTCGGCCGTGACTGGCTCGACCCCTCCCTGGAAGCGCCGCTTCTCCAAGCGAGGAGCGGACCAAGGGCCGTCCGACGGCCCCTACCGCGCGCGTGACGACGAGCGGGGCCCGACCCTCCCGGGGACGGCCTCGCTCGAACCGGCTGCCGACCGGGCCGACCACCCGGTGCCGGAGCCGGCCCCCGCGCCCGCTGCCCGACGCCGGGCGGCGGTGCTGCGGGACAGAGCGACCGAAGGCGTCCGCAAGGGCGGCGACCGCGCCAGGTCCGCCCTGGCGCACCTCGCCGACCACGTCATCGACATCGCCCCGCGGGTCCCCGTCCGGGACCTGGCTGCGCTCCGGCGGCAGTTCCCCGGCCTCGGGCCCGAGGAGCTGGCCGACCGGCTGGTGGCCGGTGCCACCCGGGCCACGGCGACCGTGGGCGCCGGGGTCGGCGCCGCGGCGATGCTGCCGGTGCCGCCCGCCATGCCCACCGAGCTGGCCGCCGAGGTGACCGGCGTCGCCGCGATCGAGCTGAAGCTGATCGCCGAACTCCACGAGGTCTACGGCGTACGCCCGCCCGGCGGCCTCGGCCGGCGCAGCACCGCGTATCTCAACTCCTGGTCGGACGAGCGCGGCATCGACGTGACCGAGCCGTCGACCTTCGGCACCGCCCTCAACGGCCACATGAAGCGCCAGCTGCGCCAGCAGATCATGAAGCGGATGGTGCGCAATCTGCCCAACCTGATGCCGTTCATGGTGGGAGCCGCCGTCGGCGCGGTCATGAACCGCCGCGACACCCGCAAGCTCGCCGAGCGCATCCGGGCCGATCTGCGCAGGATCCAGGTCCCCTGGGAGGCGCTGCCCGAGCTGCCCGCCCTGGAGGCCCCGGAGGACGCGCTGGAGCTGGAGACGGGCGAGGACGGGCGCTGACGGCCCCCTCACCGGCCCGCCGCCGGACCCGGGGCTCGGCCCGCGACGGCGGCGCGGCGGTCGCCGGTCCGGCGGCCCCGCCCCGTCCCGGCTACGCCGCCGCGGACCGCTTCGCCGTCTCGATCGCCTCGGCGAGGCGCTCCGGCTCCCGGGTCGACAGGTACAGGTACGGCGTCGGGTCCTCGGGGTCGGTGACCTCCACCCGCAGCGCCGTCGGGATGTAGGCGCGCAGCAGCAGGAAGGCGCGGGTGTCGGCCTTGTACGTCCGCCAGGCGCGGGCCTCCTCCGCGTCCATCACGACCGCCTCGCCCAGCGCCGCCACCGGCACCTTCGCCTCGCCCGCGATCAGCGAGTCGCCCACGACCCGGATGCGGACCGCACCGTACGAGCTGGTCACGACCGCCGCCGCGGCGGTGCCGCAGGCCAGGCCGCCGAGGATCGGGAGCGTGCCGAAGGGCACCAGGACGATGGCGATCGCGAGCCCCACCAGGAAGCAGAGCAGCCACGACGAGCGGGGCGCGGTGAGGCGTTCTTCGTAAGGGGCGGCGGAGAGCTGCATGGAGCCAAGCTTGGCACGGGATCGCGGCGGGTCCGCAGCCAGGGCGGAGCGGTAAGGTCTCCGCCTGTGAGTGGTACTTCCCCGGCCCTTCAGCCCCCCGCCGACGCCGTGAAACCCGTACGGCACCCCGATGCCCCCGCGCCCGGCGAACCGCTCGGCGCGCACTACGGGCAGTGCTTCGGCTGCGGCGGCGACCAGCCCCACGGACTGCACCTGGTGGCACGGGCCGGCGACGGTGTGACGGTCACCGCCGAGTTCACCGTGCAGCCCGCCCACCAGGGCGCCCCCGGGCTCGCCCACGGCGGGGTCCTGGCCAGCGCGCTGGACGAGACGCTCGGCTCGCTCGGCTGGCTGCTGCGCACCATCGCGGTGACCGGCCGGCTGGAGACCGACTTCCTGCTGCCCGTGCCGGTCGGCACCACCCTGTACCTGGAGGCCGAGGTCACGGCGGTGGCCGGCCGCAAGATCTACTCCACCGCCACCGGCCGGGTCGGCGGACCCGACGGACCCGTCGCCGTCCGCGCGGACGCCCTCTTCGTCGAGGTCAAGGTCGAACACTTCACCGACCACGGCCGCCCCGAGGAGATCCGGGCCGCGCTGGACGACCCGGACCAGGTGCGCCGGGCGCGCGCCTTCGAGGTGAACCCGTGAGCCGCGCCCCGCTGGAGGTCCTGCTCCGGCGCGTGGACCCGGACGTACCGCTTCCGGCGTACGCGCATCCCGGGGACGCGGGCGCCGATCTGCGGACGACCGTGGCCCGCGAACTGGCCCCCGGTGAGCGGGCCGTCCTGCCCACCGGGGTGTCTGTGGCGCTCCCCGAGGGGTACGCGGCCTTCGTGCACCCCCGTTCCGGCCTCGCGGCCCGCTGCGGTGTCGCCCTCGTGAATGCCCCGGGGACGATTGATGCCGGGTACCGTGGGGAGATCAAGGTGATCGTGGTGAATCTCGACCCGCGCGAGGCCGTGCGGTTCGAGCGCTTCGACCGGATTGCCCAACTGGTCGTCCAGCAGGTCGAGAGGGTCCGCTTCCGCCAGGTCGCGGAGCTTCCCGATACGGCACGGGCCGAGGGGGGCTTCGGGTCCACCGGCGGGCACGCCGGCGCGGGCCTGGCAAGCGGCACAAGCGGTCAGGTCGCCGAGGGCGGCCCGACGGGTGGGAATCGATACGCTTCGGTCGTATCCGACCGGGAAGGACAGTGACGTGTTCGGACGTCGCAAGAAGAAGGGTGCCGCCGGGGACGCGGCCGGCGAGGCCGAGCAGGTCGTCGACAGCGTCGACACCGAGGCGGACGAGGCGCGCGAGCGCGTACGGCTGGAGCCGGAGCCGCGGCCCGACGGACCCTGGGACAGCACCGAGGTCCGCGACCCGGCCGAGGGCCGGGTGGACCTGGGCGGCCTGTTCGTGCCCGGGGTCGACGGCATGGAACTGCGGGTCGAGGTCGCGGGCGACGCGATCGTCGCCGCCACCGTCGTGCTGCGCGACAGCGCCATCCAGCTCCAGGCCTTCGCCGCCCCCAAGCGCGAGGGCATCTGGGGCGAGGTCCGTGAGGAGATCGCCTCCGGCATCACCCAGCAGGGCGGCATCATCGACGAGGTCGAGGGCCCGCTCGGCTGGGAGCTGCGGGCCCAGGTGCCGGTGCAGCTGCCGGACGGGACCAGCGGCTTCCAGGTCGTGCGGTTCGTCGGCGTGGACGGGCCCCGCTGGTTCCTGCGCGGGGTGATCTCCGGCCAGGGCGCGGTGCAGCCGCAGGCCGCCGGTCTGCTGGAGCAGATCTTCCGGGACACGGTCGTGGTCCGCGGCGAGGGTCCGATGGCCCCGCGCGACCCCATCGTCCTGAAGCTGCCGAACGACGCGCAGATGGTCCCCGAGGGCGTCCAGCAGGAAGAGGGCGGCTCCCGTTTCGCCGGCGGCATGGGCCAGCTCCAGCGCGGCCCGGAGATCACCGAGGTGCGCTGAGCAGGACAGGACACCAGGGCCGTATCCCTCAGGGGATGCGGCCCTTTTCGTCGTGGCCCCGCTTCTCGCGCGTGAACCCTTGACGCCGTAATGGTCCGTACCTACGGTCTCGGCTCAGCGCGTTCGTTCACGCAGACGCTTTTCGTTCACATACGAGAACGGAGTCTCCGCTCATGCGCAGAACCGCACTCCTCACGGCCGCCGCCGCCCTCCTCGCCGGCACCCTCGCCTGGCCCGCCGACGCCGCGCCCACCGCCTTCGCCCACCCCGGAGTCACCGTCTCCCGGGCCCAGCTCGACTTCACCCGTGCCAAGACCGACGCCGGCGCCCAGCCCTGGAAGGGCGCCCTCGACCAGATGCTGGCGAGCAGGTACGCGGACCTCAACCGCACCCCCAAGCCCCGCGCGGTCGTCGAGTGCGGCTCGTACTCGAATCCGAACAACGGCTGCACCGACGAGCGCGAGGACGCGATCGCCGCCTACACCGACGCCCTCGCCTGGTACCTCACCCGCGACGAGCGGTACGCGAAGAAGGCGATCCAGCTCATGGACGCCTGGTCGGCGGTGATCACCGACCACACCAACAGCAACGCGCCGCTGCAGACCGGCTGGGCCGGCTCCTCCTGGCCGAAGGCCGCCGAGATCATCAAGTACACGTACACCGGCACCTGGGCCAACTCCGGCCGCTTCGCGGCCATGCTGCGCGACGTCTACCTCCCCGAGGTGATCAACGGCTCGAACTCCAACGGCAACTGGGAGCTGTCCATGATGGAGGCCGCCGTCGGCATCTCCGTCTTCCTGGAGGACAGGGCGTCGTACGACAAGGCCATGGCGAAGTTCCGCACCCGCACCGCCGCCTACGTCTACCTCGCCTCCGACGGCGACCTGCCGAAGACCGTGCCGAGCCAGAACCTGAACACCCGCGACAAGATCGTCACCTACTGGCAGGGCCAGACCACCTTCGTCACCGGCCTCACCCAGGAGACCTGCCGCGACCTCACCCACACCGGCTACGGCATCTCCGCGATCTCGCACGTCGCCGAGACCAGCCGCATCCAGGGCACCGACCTGTACGGCACCGACGTGGGCGAACGGCTGCGGCAGGCCCTCGGCTTCCAGTCCACGTACGAGCTGGGCGCGGCCGTGCCGGGCTGGCTCTGCGGCGGCTCCCTCCATCTCGGGCTCGGACCGGTCACCGAGGTCGGGTACAACGCGCTGCACAACCGGCGCGGCGTCGCCATGACCAACACCCAGGCGCTCACCGAGCGCAACCGCCCGGCCGGCACCAACAACCTCTTCACGGCCTGGGAGACCCTCACCCACGGCGACAACCCGAACTGAGCCCGCCCCGCGCGTCAGGGTTGTGTCAAGGACGCCCCGGACCAGGGCTCCGCGTCCCGTGTGCCGTGCCTTCCGGCCGTAAGGTCGACGCAGTGCGGTCGGCGTGCACCGGAAGACGATGAGGACATGGGACGCGGGAAGCTTCGGATCTATCTCGGCGCGGCGCCGGGCGTCGGCAAGACCTACGCCATGCTGTCCGAGGCGCACCGGCGGGTGGAGCGCGGCACCGACTGCGCCGTCGCCTTCGTCGAGCACCACGGCCGGCCCCGCACCGAGGTGATGCTGCGCGGCCTGGAGCAGGTGCCCCGCCGGGAGCTGGAGTACCGCGGCACGGTCTTCGAGGAGATGGACCTGGACGCGGTCCTCGCCCGCCGCCCCCGGGTGGCCCTGGTGGACGAGCTGGCCCACACCAACGTGCCCGGCTCGCGCAACGCCAAGCGCTGGCAGGACGTCGAGGAACTCCTCGCCGCCGGCATCGACGTGATCTCCACCGTCAACATCCAGCACCTGGAGTCACTCGGCGACGTCGTCGAGTCGATCACCGGGGTGCGCCAGCAGGAGACCGTGCCGGACGAGGTGGTGCGCCGCGCCGACCAGATCGAGCTGGTCGACATGTCGCCCGAGGCACTGCGCCGCCGCATGGCACACGGCAACATCTACCTCCCCGACAAGGTCGACGCGGCCCTGTCCAACTACTTCCGTCCCGGCAACCTCACCGCCCTGCGCGAGCTGGCCCTGCTGTGGGTGGCGGACCGGGTGGACGCCTACCTCCAGCAGTACCGCAGTGAGCACCGGGTGTCGAAGATCTGGGGCTCGCGGGAGCGGATCGTGGTCGGCCTGACCGGCGGACCCGAGGGCCGGACGCTGATACGACGGGCCGCGCGCCTGGCCGAGAAGGGCGCCGGCGGCGAGGTGCTCGCCGTCTACATAGCCCGCAGCGACGGCCTGACCTCCGCCTCCCCGAAGGAACTGGCGGTGCAGCGCACCCTGGTCGAGGACCTCGGCGGCACCTTCCACCACGTCGTCGGCGACGACATACCGGCCGCCCTGCTGGACTTCGCGCGCGGTGTCAACGCCACCCAGATCGTGCTGGGCTCCTCCCGCCGCAAGACCTGGCAGTACGTCCTCGGCCCCGGCGTCGGCACCACCGTCGCCCGCGAGTCCGGCCCCGACCTGGACGTGCACATCGTGACTCACGAGGAGGTCGCCAAGGGCCGCGGACTGCCGGTGGCCCGGGGCGCGCGGCTCGGCCGGTCCCGGATCGTCTGGGGCTGGCTCGCGGGCATCGGCGGCCCGCTGCTGCTGACGCCGGTCCTGGAGAGCGTCCACCTCGGCCTCGCCAACGACGTGCTGCTCTACCTGGCGCTCACCGTCGCCGCCGCGCTGCTCGGCGGGCTCTACCCGGCGCTCGCCTCGGCCGCGGTCGGCTCGCTGCTGCTGAACTGGTTCTTCACCCCGCCGGTCAGCCGGATCACCATCTCCGACCCCAAGAACATCATCGCGCTGGCCATATTCGTCGGCGTCGCGGTCTCCGTGGCCTCCGTCGTCGACGTCGCCGCCCGCCGCACCCACCAGGCGGCCCGGCTGCGCGCCGAGTCGGAGATACTCTCCTTCCTCGCCGGTGACGTACTGCGCGGCGAGACCAGCCTGGAGGCCCTGCTGGAACGGGTCCGGGAGACCTTCGGCATGGAGTCGGCCGCGCTGCTGGAACGCGAGAACGACGTGGCGCCCTGGACCTGCGCGGGCCGGGCCGGCCAGGGACCGCCCGTCGAACGCCCCGAGGACGCGGACGTGGACATGCCGGTCGGCGACCACATGGCGCTGGCGCTCACCGGCCGGGTGCTGCCCGCCGAGGACCGCCGGGTGCTCGCCGCCTTCGCCGCCCAGGCCGCCGTCGTACTGGACCGGCGGCGGCTGCGCGAGGAGGCCGACCAGGCCCGCACGCTGGCCGAGGGCAACCGCATCCGCACCGCCCTGCTCGCCGCCGTCAGCCACGACCTGCGCACCCCGCTCGCCGGGATCAAGGCGGCCGTCTCCAGCCTCCGCTCCGACGACGTGGCCTGGTCCGAGGAGGACCAGGCCGAACTGCTGGAGGGCATCGAGGAGGGCGCGGACCGCCTCGACCACCTGGTCGGCAACCTGCTCGACATGTCCCGCCTGCAGACCGGCACGGTCACTCCGCTGATCCGGGAGATCGACGTCGACGAGGTGGTGCCCATGGCGCTGGTCGGGGTCGCCGACGCGGAGATCGAGCTGGACATCCCCGAGACGCTGCCCATGGTCGCCGTCGACCCCGGCCTGCTGGAGCGGTCGGTGGCCAACCTGGTGGAGAACGCCGTCAAGTACAGCCCGCCCGGCGGCTCCGTCCTGGTCGCCGCCAGCGCCCTCGGGGACCGGGTCGAGGTACGGATCGTCGACCGGGGGCCCGGTGTCCCGGACGAGGCCAAGGAGCGCATCTTCGAACCCTTCCAGCGGTACGGGGACGCCCCGCGCGGCGCCGGGGTCGGGCTCGGCCTGGCCGTGGCCCGGGGCTTCGCCGAGGCCATGGGCGGCACCCTGAACGCCGAGGACACCCCCGGCGGCGGCCTCACCATGGTCCTCACCGTCCGCGCGGCGGGACCGGCCACCCGACCCCGCGGTGCCCTCACCGCGGAAAGCCCCGCAGAAAGGCAGGCTGCCCGATGACCCGGGTGCTCGTGATCGACGACGAGCCGCAGATCGTGCGGGCCCTCGTGATCAATCTCAAGGCGCGCCACTACGAGGTCGACGCCGCGCACGACGGGGCCACCGCCCTGGAACTGGCCGCCGGCCGCCACCCCGACGTGATCGTCCTCGACCTGGGCCTGCCCGACATGGACGGCGTCGACGTGATCAAGGGGCTGCGCGGCTGGACCCGGGTGCCGATCCTGGTGCTGTCCGCCCGGCACTCCTCCGACGAGAAGGTCGAGGCGCTGGACGCGGGCGCCGACGACTACGTCACCAAGCCCTTCGGCATGGACGAGCTGCTGGCCCGGCTGCGCGCCGCCGTCCGCCGCGCCGAACCGGTCCCCGGCGGCACCGACGACGTGATCGTCGAGACCCCCGGCTTCACCGTCGACCTCGCCGCGAAGAAGGTCGTCCGGGGCGGGAAGGACGTACGGCTGACCCCCACCGAGTGGCATCTGCTGGAGGTGCTGGTCCGTAACACCGGCCGTCTGGTCAGCCAGAAGCAGCTGCTCCAGGAGGTGTGGGGGCCGTCGTACGGGACGGAGACGAACTACCTGCGGGTGTACATGGCGCAGCTGCGGCGCAAACTGGAGGCGGACCCCGCGCACCCGCGGCACTTCATCACCGAGCCCGGCATGGGCTACCGCTTCGAGAGGTGAGCGTCCCGGCCCCGCCGGACGGGTTTGCATGGCTGTCGGCGTGTCCCGGTACGCTTCAGATATGAGTGCTGTTCCGCGTTCCGACAAGCCGGCGGGCCGGTTCCGGCGCATGTTCGACCGGCTCTCCTCCTCGCAGGAGGACCTGGAGTCGGAAGAGCTGCGGGAGGACACCAAGACCACCGGCTGCACCCGCATCGGCGACTGCCGGGACCGGCAGATCGTCACGGTCACTGGTACCTTGCGCACGGTCACGCTGCGGCCGCGGGCCGGCGTCCCGGCCCTGGAGGCCGAGCTGTTCGACGGCTCCGCGGCACTCGACGTGGTGTGGCTGGGCAGGCGTTCCATCACGGGCATAGAGCCGGGGCGCAAGCTCATCGCATCGGGCCGGATCTCGCTGAGCCGGGGCCGCCGGGTGCTGTTCAACCCCAAATACGAACTGCGACCCCTCGGACGGGAGTAGCCGGTGACGTCCCTCGACAAGCCGACCGATGACAGGGAAGGCACGGCAGCGGACGACGCGCGGGCGGTGACGGAGGCCGCCCTCTTCGAGGCCTTCGGCGGCGTGCGGGGCATGATCGAGACGGTCCTGCCGGGCCTGCTCTTCGTCACGATCTACACGATCAACAAGGACCTGCACCTCTCCGCGATCGCGGCGCTGGCCGTGTCGCTGGTGCTGGTCGTCGTCCGCCTGGTGATGAAGGACACCGTCAAGCACGCCTTCAGCGGCGTCTTCGGCGTCGCCTTCGGTGTCGTCTTCGCGATGATGACGGGCAACGCCAAGGACTTCTACCTCCCCGGCATGCTCTACACCTGCGGGCTCGGGCTGGCGTACATCATCACGACGCTGGCCGGGGTGCCGCTGATCGGTCTGATCCTCGGCCCGGTCTTCAAGGAGAACCTCTCCTGGCGCACCCGCAACCCCGGCCGCAAGAAGGCGTACGCCAAGGCCAGTTACGCGTGGGGCGTCATCCTGCTCGCCAAGTGCGCGATCCTCTTCCCGCTGTACTGGTGGGCGGACACCACCCAGCTCGGCTGGGTGCTGGTCGCCCTGAAGATCCCGCCCTTCCTGCTCGCCGTCTGGTTGACCTGGGTCTTCCTGGCGAAGGCGCCCGCGCCGATCGATGTGTTCGCGGAGATGGAGGCGGCGGAGAAGGCGGAGAATGCGGCGGCCGGTGACTCCGAGGCCGTGAACGGGCGGCATCGCAAGGGGTGACGGGGCCGGTGGTCGCGGCCCGGGTGCGGGCCGGCAGGGGCTGGTCGTGCCGTTCCCCGCGCCCCTGAGACCGAAGGGGGCGCCCGGAGATCACCGGGCGCCCCCTTTCTCCGTGGCCCGTCAGCCGGCCGTGCTGCCACCGCGGCGGGCCGACAGCAGGTCCTCCAGCTGTCCCTCCCGGTCCTGCGCCGCGACGAACAGCAGCTCGTCGCCCGCCTCCAGGGAGTCCTCCTGCGAGGGGGCGAGCACGCGGGTGCCGCGGATGATGGTGACCAGGGACGTGTCCTCGGGCCACTGCACATCACCGACCCGCGTGCCGTCCAGGGCCGACTCCTCCGGCAGCGTCAGCTCCACGAGGTTGGCGTCGCCGTGGCTGAAGCGCAGCAGCCGGACCAGATCGCCGACGCTCACCGCCTCCTCCACCAGGGCCGACATCAGACGCGGGGTGGAGACGGCGACGTCCACGCCCCACGCCTCGTTGAACAGCCACTCGTTCTTGGGGTTGTTCACCCGGGCGACGACCCGCGGGACGCCGTACTCGGTCTTGGCCAGCAGCGAGACGACCAGGTTGACCTTGTCGTCGCCGGTCGCGGCGATGACGACGTTGCAGCGCTGGAGCGCCGCCTCGTCCAGGGACGTGATCTCGCAGGCGTCGGCGAGCAGCCACTCCGCCATCGGGACGCGCTCGACCGAGATGGCGGTCGGCGCCTTGTCGATGAGCAGGACCTCGTGCCCGTTCTCCAGCAGCTCGCCCGCGATCGAACGGCCGACCGCACCGGCTCCGGCAATGGCGACCCTCATCAGTGACCGCCCTCCTCTTCGGGACCCTTGGCGAACGCCGCCTCGACCTTGTCGACCTCGTCGGTGCGCATCATCACGTGCACCAGGTCGCCCTCCTGCAGCACCGTCTGGGAGCTGGGCAGGATCGCCTCCCCGAGCCGGGTGAGGAACGCCACGCGCACCCCGGTCTCGTCCTGGAGCCGGCTGACCTTGTGGCCGACCCAGGAGGCGGCCGTATGCACCTCGGCGAGCTGGACACCGCCGGTGGGGTCGCGCCACAGCGGTTCGGCGCCCGAGGGCAGCAGACGGCGCAGCATCTGGTCGGCCGTCCAGCGGACGGTCGCCACGGTGGGGATGCCCAGGCGCTGGTAGACCTCGGCGCGACGGGGGTCGTAGATCCGTGCGGCGACGTGCTCGACGTCGAACATCTCGCGGGCCACCCGGGCGGCGATGATGTTCGAGTTGTCCCCGCTGGAGACGGCGGCGAAGGCCCCGGCCTCCTCGATGCCCGCCTCGCGCAGGGTGTCCTGGTCGAAGCCGACGCCGGTGACCCGGCGGCCGCCGAAGGAGGAGCCCAGCCGGCGGAAGGCGGTGGGGTCCTGGTCGATCACGGCGACCGTGTGCCCCTGCTGTTCCAGGGCGTGGGCGAGCGCGGAACCCACCCGCCCGCAGCCCATGATGACAATATGCATCGCGTCACACCGTGCTTCCTGCAGGCCCTCTGAGCTTTGTGGATGTCGTGCGCATGTCTCTCTTTCGGCTCACCTGGCGGCTCTCTCGCGGCCAGTGCGCGGGCCGCGGGGGACCATCATGCCGGTGACCACCGGCCCTGACCCCGCCAGGGGGCCGGGACGCCGGGTTCCCCCGTGCGGGGCCGGCGTACCCACGGGGAGGGGGTTCAGCTCCCGGCCGAGGAGCGGCGGCGGCCGATGCTGCGGACGCTGGCAAGAGTGAGGATTCCGAGGCCGACGAGTGCGGCGATCGCACCGATCAGCTCCGCGACGGCGGGCATGGGACCTCCTGGGGCGCGGCGAACCGCAATGAAGTGGCGCATTTCGCACAGGGGAAACGAGTTTTGTCATATAGGCATGCCAAGCCCGTCACCTGCGGAATCCGCAGCCGCGCGGCCCGGTGATTTCACCCGGAGGGCAGAGGACGGCCGCGCCGGGGGTGGCGGGTGGGCGACCCCCCGTTCGAACGCTTACGATCCTCTGTTGTGTCCAAACTGACCGACGTGCCCAAGCGGATTCTGATCGGGCGCGCACTGCGCAGCGACCGGCTGGGGGAAACGCTCCTGCCGAAGCGCGTCGCCCTGCCCGTCTTCGCTTCCGACCCGTTGTCCTCCGTGGCGTACGCCCCCGGCGAGGTGCTGCTGGTCCTGTCCATCGCGGGCGTGTCGGCGTACCACTTCAGCCCCTGGATCGCCGTCGCGGTCGTGGTGCTGATGTTCACCGTGGTCGCCTCCTACCGGCAGAACGTCCACGCCTACCCCAGCGGCGGCGGCGACTACGAGGTGGCCACGACCAACCTCGGCCCCCGGGCCGGTCTGACCGTGGCCAGCGCGCTGCTGGTCGACTACGTCCTCACGGTCGCCGTCTCCATCGCCTCCGGCATCGAGAACCTGGGCTCCGCGGTCCCGTTCGTCGTCGAGCACAAGGTCTTCTGCGCCATCGCGGTGATCGTGCTGCTCACGCTGATGAACCTGCGCGGGGTGAAGGAGTCCGGCAAGCTCTTCGCGATCCCGACGTACGTCTTCGTCGCGGGCGTCTTCATCATGATCGCCTGGGGCGCGTTCCGCGGGCTCGTCCTCGGTGACGCGATGCACGCGCCGACCGCCGACTACCAGATCAAGCCCGAGCACCAGGGCCTGGCCGGCTTCGCCCTGGTCTTCCTCCTGCTGCGGGCGTTCTCCTCGGGCTGTGCGGCGCTCACCGGCGTCGAGGCCATCTCCAACGGTGTCCCGGCCTTCCGCAAGCCCAAGTCGAAGAACGCGGCGACCACTCTCGCGATGATGGGCCTGCTCGCCGTCACCATGTTCTGCGGCATCATCGTCCTGGCGATGACGACCAAGGTCCGGATGGCCGAGAACCCGGCCGTCGACCTGATCCACAACGGCGTCGCGGTCGGCGCGGACTACGTCCAGAACCCGGTGATCTCCCAGGTCGCCGAGGCCGTCTTCGGCAAGGGCAGCTTCCTCTTCGTCGTCCTGGCCGCCGCGACCGCGCTGGTCCTCTTCCTCGCCGCGAACACCGCGTACAACGGCTTCCCGCTGCTCGGCTCGATCCTCGCCCAGGACCGCTACCTGCCCCGCCAGCTCCACACCCGCGGCGACCGCCTCGCCTTCTCCAACGGCATCGTGCTGCTGGCCGGCGCGGCCATGCTGCTGGTCTGGATCTACGGCGCCGACTCCACGCGTCTGATCCAGCTCTACATCGTCGGCGTCTTCGTCTCCTTCACGCTGAGCCAGATCGGCATGGTCCGGCACTGGAACCGCCACCTGGCCACCGAGAAGGACCAGGCCACCCGGCGCCACATGGTCCGCTCCCGCGCGATCAACGCCTTCGGCGCCACCTTCACCGGGCTGGTCCTGGTCGTCGTCCTGGTCACCAAGTTCACCCACGGTGCCTGGGTCGCGCTGCTCGGCATGTGCATCTTCTACGCCACGATGACCGCCATCCGCCGGCACTACGACCGGGTGGCCGAGGAGATCGCGCCGCCCGACGGCCCCGACACCGACGACGTGGTGCGGCCCTCCCGCGTCCACTCCGTCGTCCTCGTCTCCAAGATCCACCGCCCGGCGCTGCGCGCCCTGTCCTACGCCAAGCTGCTGCGCTCGGGCAGCCTGGAGGCGCTCAGCGTCAACGTGGACCCGGCCGAGACGAAGACGCTGCGCGACGAATGGGAACGGCGCGGGATCGACGTACCGCTGAAGGTGCTGGACTCGCCGTACCGGGAGGTGACCCGCCCGGTGATCGAGTACGTCAAGAGCCTGCGCAAGGAGTCGCCGCGCGACGCGGTGTCGGTGATCATCCCGGAGTATGTGGTCGGCCACTGGTACGAGCACCTGCTGCACAACCAGAGCGCCCTGCGCCTCAAGGGCCGGCTCCTGTTCACCCCCGGCGTGATGGTGACCTCCGTCCCCTACCAGCTGGAGTCCTCCGAGGCCGCCAAGCGGCGGGCCCGCAGGCGCCAGGACTGGAACGCGCCCGGCGCGGTCCGGCGCGGCCCGGCCCACCACCACGACCGGTCGAAGGAGTCCGCCAAAGACTCGGCGAAGGAGTCCTCGCCGTCGTCGTAGACTGGTGGGCTGTTGTCGTACATCGCCCCCTCTCACTGGAGTCACCCCGCCATGCAGGCAGAAGAGAACACGTCGCTGGTCGGGGAGGAGTACGAGGTCGAGGTCGGCCCCGTCGCCCACGGCGGCCACTGCGTCGCCCGTACGTCGGAGGGGCAGGTCCTCTTCGTGCGGCACGCGCTGCCCGGTGAGCGGGTCGTCGCCCGGGTCACCGAGGGCGAGGAGGGCGCCCGCTTCCTGCGCGCGGACGCGGTGCGGATCGTCGAGGCGTCCAAGGACCGCATCGAGGCGCCCTGCCCCTACGCCGGCCCCGGCCGCTGCGGCGGCTGCGACTGGCAGCACGCCAAGCCGGGCGCCCAGCGCCGCCTCAAGGGCGAGGTCGTCGCCGAGCAGCTGAAGCGGCTCGCCGGCCTCACCCCGGAGGAGGCCGGCTGGGACGGCACGGTGATGCCGGCCGAGGGCGACAAGGTCCCGGCCGGGGAGGTCCCCGCCTGGCGCACGCGCGTCCAGTACGCCGTCGACGCCGACGGCAACGCGGGCCTGCGCCGGCACCGCTCCCACGAGGTCGAGCCGATCGACCACTGCATGATCGCGGCGCCGGGCGTCTCCGAGCTGGGCATCGAGAAGCGGGACTGGGCGGGCATGGAGTCGGTGGAGGCCATCGCGGCCTCCGGCTCCCAGGACCGCCAGGTCATCCTGACGCCGCGGCCGGGCGCGCGGCTGCCGCTGGTCGAGCTGGACCGGCCGGTGTCGGTGCTGCGGGTCGAGGAGAAGGACGGCGGCGTCCACCGCGTCCACGGCCGCCCCTTCGTCCGCGAGCGCGCCGACGGCCGCACCTACCGCGTCGGCAACGGCGGCTTCTGGCAGGTCCACCCGAAGGCCGCGGACACCCTGGTGACGGCCGTCATGCAGGGCCTCCTGCCCCGCAAGGGCGACATGGCGCTGGACCTGTACTGCGGCGTCGGCCTCTTCGCGGGCGCGCTGGCCGACCGGGTCGGCGACACCGGCGCGGTCCTCGGCATCGAGTCCGGCAAGCGGGCGGTGGAGGACGCGCGGCACAACCTGTCCGGCTTCGACCGGGTCCGCATCGAACAGGGCAAGGTGGAAGCGGTGCTTCCGCGCACCGGGATCACCGAGGTGGACCTCGTCGTCCTGGACCCGCCGCGAGCGGGCGCCGGCAAGAAGACGGTCGAGCACCTCGCTTCACTGGGGGCGCGGAGGATCGCGTACGTGGCGTGCGATCCGGCGGCGTTGGCCCGGGACCTGGGGTACTTCCGGGGTGGGGGGTACCGGGTGCGGATGTTGCGGGTGTTCGATCTGTTTCCGATGACGTCGCACGTGGAGTGCGTCGCGATCCTCGAACCTGCGGGCAAGGGGTCCTGACCTGCTCTTTTGTTGTCCGGGTGGGTTGCTCGACCTGTTTTCCTCCGCGCAGCGGTTCGAGCGGACGGATCGATCTTTGTAGCTCGCTGACCTGCGGATTCGTGAGCGAGGTGCCTGCATCGGCGACGTCTTCAGAGGGTTGTTCGGAGATTCTTGACGCTTGGAGGACGCTCGAAGCGGAAGTCTCTGCTGCACCGCCGCAGGCGGTGCAGCAGGCCACCCCGGCCCCACGTTCCTTGGGGGCAGAGAACGCGGCTCGACCGTGCCACCTTGATACCGGTCAGGTATCATCTCTGTATGGCGATGACACTCCGACTCCCCGACGACCTTGACGCGAAGCTCACCGAGCGGGCTCGTCGGGAGGGCCGCAGCAAGCAGGAACTTGCCATCGAGGCCATCCGCGACGCCCAGAACAGGGCCGAGCTGAAGGTCGATGACGTCTTGGCCGAGCTGATGGACAGCGATGCGGAGATTCTGGACTACCTGAAGTGACGGACGTGCGCTACATCCAGATCGACGAGATCCTGGCCATTGCTCGCACGGTCAACGGTACCGAGCACAGTGTGCGTGACATGGGACTTTTGGTGTCGGCGATCGAGCGACCCCGGACGAACGTGTTCGGAGCCGAGCTATATCCCACGCTGCACGAGAAGGCGGCGGCACTGCTGCATTCCGTTGCCCGCAATCATGCGCTGATCGACGGTAACAAGCGCACCGCCTGGCTCGCCATGCGTGTCTTCCTGCGGTTCAACGGCGTCAGCGCCAGTACCGTGCCGCCGCCCGTCTCCGTTGCCGGCCCGTTCGTCGAGGAAGTCGCGCAGGACAACGTCGAAGTACCGGTCATTGCCAAGCGTCTGTCGGCCTGGTTCCCCATTTCCTGACATTCACGTCGTGTCCCGTAATCGATCTTCAGGTATGCCGAGACGTGCCAACGCCACCAAGCAACTCCACGGCGATGACCTCCTGCGTTACCAGGAGGAGCGCTGGGGATGAGCGTCCCTATGGCCGACCCTCCGACCATGGGGGAAGAACCTCGGGCTTATCCCTGGTTTGGAACAAGGTCCGGTCGCTGCCGAGAGCCTTGGAAGTCGCCGCCCATCCCGCCCTGCCCGATCCGGCCGAGCAGTTCGTATCCGCCCAGCTCGGAAGGGTCGTCGGGGCTGAGGGGCGCGATGTGCACGAAGGGCCTCACAATCGGGCGGAACCGGTGTCCACGGTCACGCTAGACCACCGCCACCGCCGGCGGGAGGCCGGTCGCCGCCCACTCCCCGGCAGACCGGGCGCACACCCCTCTTCCGGGACACGGCCCGTGATGTCGGTGCCGCCCTCTACGGTGGAGATCGCCGATGCCGCCGGGGCGGTGGGGAGGGACGACAGGCGTGCGCAGGGTGCCACCGGAGATGTTCCGGTTCACGACGGGGGAGAAGGCCGATCTGAACGGGGCGGTGCTGGACGCCTTCGGCGTGGCCGGCGAGCACCTCGAAACCACGCTGGGGCCCGACGCGGTACGCGAGCGACTGCGCCTGGTGGGCTGGGTGGCGGCCGTCGACGACGGGGAACTGCAGGACGCGCTTGCCCGGCTCGTGAAGTGGGAGCTCCTCGACGTCGTGCACAACCATGCGGAGAACTACCGCACGGCCGAGGAGTACGAGCGGCGCAACCTCCAGTACTCGTTGACCCGCCGAGGTGAGGCGGCTCTCGCCGGAGTGCGGCACGCGCTCAAGGTGCTGGCTTCCACAGGGGCGTTGCAGACGGCCGTGCTGGAGGCCATCGCCGACCGACTGGACGACCTGTGCCTGCTGTCCGCCGAACCCGCCTCCGCCGATCGGCGGATCTTCAGCACGCTGCGCGAGCTGGAGGCGCACTTGGAAGCCCTGGTGGAGAACACCAAGGCGTTCAACGGCGAACTGCAGCGCCTCCTGCGCGCCGAGGGCGCGGACCTGGACGTGTTCCGTGAGGTCAAAGCCGCCACTGTCGCGTACCTCCAGGAGTTCCTCGTCAACCTCGACCGGCGCGGGCAGGCGGTCGCCGCCGCCGTGGCCCGGGTGGAGGACCGGGGGACCGCCGTGCTGCGCGAGCGCGCCCTGCGCGGGGCCGAACTGCCCCCGGTCGCCGGTGAGGACCCCGCGGCCGGCTGGCTGGAGAGCAGGCGGGCGCGCTGGGCCGGCCTGCGGGCGTGGTTCCTGCCGGACGACGGGGCACGGCCCCGGATCGAGCAGCTGCACGACATCGCCCGGCGCGCCATCGTCTCGCTCCTGCAGGTCCTGGAGCGGATCAACGAGTCACGGCGCCGCTCCTCCAGCGCCGTACAGGACTTCCGGGAGCTGGCGCGCTGGTTCGCCGCGGCCCCCGCGGAGGAGGACCTGCACCGGCTGTGGTCGGCGGCCTTCGGACTCGGCCCGGCGCGTCACGCTCACCTCGCCCACCCAGACCCGGAGTTGATCCCGTCGTCCCGTTCCTGGTCCGAGGCCCCGCCCGTGGAGGTGTCGGCGCTGCTGCGGACCAGCGGACGGACCGAGCGCTTCACCCGCACGGCCAGGGTGCGGGACGTCACGGCGGTCAGGGCCGAGCGCGCGGAGCGGGCCCGCGCGGAGCGGGCGGAACTCGCGCGTGCCTGGCAGGCCTTGGAGACGGACGGCCCCGTGCGCCTGTCCTCCTTCGGCACACTGGATCCCCCCGTTTTCGAGCGGCTGCTCGACCTGGTGGGCCGGGCCCTGGCCGCCCGACCGGACACGACCGGCTCACGACGCGCCACGACGGGCGACGGCCGGGTGGAGATCGCGCTGTCCCCACCTCCCGACGAGCGCACCGCCGTACTGCGCACGACGAAGGGCACACTCGTCGGACCGGACTACGTCGTGCTCATCACTGCGGCCGACGGAGCGAGCGCCCTCCCACGGCCGGGCGCCGCGCGGCGCGAGGCAGCCGGATGAGCACCCTCGCCAACCAACTCGCCGCCGCGGAACGGGAGCAGGTCGCCCGTGCCGTCCGTCTCCTGCTGGCCCGGCCCCTGCTGACCGAGGCCACCGACCCGGCTGGCTTCGAACTCGTACGCCGCCGTCGCGAGCCGTTGGCCCAGTGGTTCGACTACACCTGCGGCTGGAGCCTGGTGGTGGAACCGCGCCGCGGCTACGCCCGCCTCACCAAGGTCCGTGCCGACCCGGACGGCTCCCGGCCGGCCCGCAGGGCGCGTTCCGGCCGGGCCCCGTTCGACCGCCGACGTTACGTGCTGCTGTGCGTGACCGCCGCCGAGCTGCTGTCCATGCCGATGACGACCATCGGCATGCTCGCCGACCGTGTCGTGCAGGCTACGTCGGCCGACCGGGCGCTGGCCGCTTTCGACCCGGTGCACAAGCCGGAGCGGATGGCGTTCGTCGACGTGCTGAAGCTGCTGGAGTCGTACGACGTGCTGCGCGCGGTCGACGGGACCACCGAGGCGTACGTCGAGTCCGCCGAGGCGAAGGTCCTCTACCGGGTGGACAGCACGCTGTTGATGCGGCTGCCCGCCGCACCCGTCGGCGCCTCCCGGCTCGCCGTACCCCCGGACGAGGTGCCCGCGCGGTTCGGGGAACTCCTCACCGGTCTGGTGCGGGAGCGCCGCTACGGCGGCGCGGTCGCCGACGGCACGGCGGACGAGGCGCACGGAGAGAGAGCCGCCACGGACGCGCAACGCAACCTGAGGCTGCGCCACTCGGTGCTGCGCCGCCTCTTCGACGACCCCGTGCTGTACCGGACGGACCTGACCGACGACGAGCTGACGTACGTCACTTCCCTGACCGGACGCCAGATCCTGCGCCGCTCGGTCGAGCAGGCCGGTTTCCTGCTGGAGGAACGAGCCGAGGGCTTCCTGCTCGTGGACCCGGACGGGCTGGCCACCGATGTCCGCTTCCCCGACGACACGTCCACCGCCCGGGTCGCCGCGCTGCTCCTCCTGGAGCCGCTGTGCGCCGCGCCCGCCGGGCTGCTGCCCGAGCAGCTCGCCGAGGCCGGAGTGGATCTGCTGCGGCGCTTCCCGCGGTGGGCCAGGGCGTACCAGTCCGAGGACGGCACGGCCCGGTTGTCCGACGACGCCGTACGCGTCCTGCGCGACGTCGGCCTGGCCCGCCGGGCCGGGGGGCGTGTCGTCGCCTGCCCGGCGGCATACCGCTACCGCCTGACGGAGGCGACGAGTCCGGACCGGGACGACAAGCCCGGACCGGAGTGGGACGCCACCTCCCCCCAGGCGGCAGGCGGCCCGGCTGCCGAGGGCGTCGCCGAAGGAGGAGACGAGCAGTGAGCGTGACAGAGCTTCCCTTCCCGCGGCGACCAGAGCCCACCGAACCAGCCGTGGCAGGGGCCGCCCGAGCGGCGGCTGCCGCCGGCAGCCGCTGGCAGCCCCACCGCGCAGGCATCCTCAACGTCTGGCGCTACTACGACGAGACGTTCACCTTCCATCAGGGCCGCCTGCTGCTGCGCGGCCAGAACGGATCGGGCAAGTCCAAGGCCCTGGAACTGCTCCTGCCGTTCCTCTTCGACGCCAGCCTCCGCCCCAACCGCCTGTCCACATTCGGCGGTTCGGAACGCACCATGCACTGGAACCTGCTGGGCGAGGGCGCCTCCGGCAAGACCCGCGTCGGATACGTGTGGATGGAGTTCCGCCGCGTCGGCGACGACGGCAGCGAACGGTGGTTCGGCTGCGGGGCGCGCCTGCAGGCGAGCGTGCACACCAGCGCGGTCCACGCCGACTACTTCACCACCGGCTCCAGAATCGCCCGTCCGGGTGGTGTGCTCCTCGTCAACGAGGCGGGACAGCCACTGACCCGGGCCGCCCTCGCCGAAGCCCTGCGCGACCGCGGCGACATCCATGCCTCGGCCACCGACTACCGCACGGCCGTACGGCGTGAACTCTTCGCGGGGATGGGGGAGCAGCGTTACGAGTCGCTGCTGTCCGCGCTGCTCCAGCTGCGTCAGCCCAAACTGTCGGAGCGGCTCGACCCGTCCCTGCTCTCCACCCTGCTGTCCCGTGCCCTGCCCCCGCTGGGCGAGGGGGAGATCGCCGAACTCGCCGAGGGCTTCGAACGGCTCGACCGGCAGCGGGAACACCTCAAGCGGCTCGACGACGAGGTGACGGCCGCCGAGACCGTCGCGTCCCGGCAGCGCGCCTACGCGCGGCGGGTCCTGCGTGCGAGTTCCGCCGCGCTCATCTCGGCCACGACCGAGATGGACAACCTCACCCGGGTCGCCCGCCAGAGCGCCGAGGAGCTCGAACAGGCGCTGGCGGAACGCCGGTCGGCCCAGGCCCGGCGCCAGGAGCAGGAGATGCGCGCGCACGCGCTGGACGAGACCGTCGAGGGCCTGCGCGAGAGTGATGCGTACCAGCAGGGCGAGGAACTCGACCGGCTCCGCCGCCGCACCGAAGACGTGGCAGCCGCCGCCGAAGGGCACCGAACCTCTGCCCACGCCGCTCAGGCCCGGTCGGAGGAGGACCAGCAGCACTCCGACGAGGCGGCGGACCAGGCCCGCACACTCGGCGAGCATGCGCGCGAAGCCGCCGGGGAAGCACACAGGGCGGCTCGGGCAGCAGGGCTGGAGTCCATCCATCACGAGGTGAGGACAGTCTTCGACGCGGATCCCGCCGTGGCCCTCCCCTACAGCACGGGACGCGATCGGGGCGGCGTCCCCCACACGGCGGGCGAGAACGGCGCGCGACAAGCACGTCGGCTGCTGCGCGGCGCGGACACCGCCCGACGGCAGCAGGTCACCCTCGTCACCGAGGCGATCGACGAGCATGATCGCGCCGTACGCGACCGAGGCGCCGCCGAGGAACTGCTGGACGAGGCCCGCACCCGACTCGCGGAGGCGATCGCCCGGCGGGACGAGGCGGCCGCCGCCTGGGACGACGCCCTTGCCGCACAGGCGGAACGCCTGCTCGCCTGGGCCGAGGACTGCACGGAACTGCGCATCACCGACCTCGACGAACTCGCTGCCGCAGCAGTGGCGGAGGCCGAGGTGACGGCCTTGACCGAAGCCGCCGCACGCCCGCTGGAACAGGAGATCGCCACGGCGGAGGCCACCACCCGAGCCGCACGTCAGGGCCTGCGGGACGAGCGGAACCTACTGGAGGAGAAGCTACGAGGGCTGAGCGGTGAAACCGACCTGCCGCCTGTGCCCCCGCCCACCCGCACCACCGTCCGTACGGTGACGGCGGGAGCACCCCTGTGGCGATTGGTCGCTTTCCGTGAAGGCGTCCCGCTCCCCGTTCAGTCCGGGGTGGAGGCCGCAATGGAGGCGTCGGGTCTCCTGGATGCCTGGGTCAGTCCCTACGACGGACTCACGCTGCCAGGTCACGACACCCGCGCCGAGGCCGCCCTGGCCGCGACCGCCGCGGGGCCCAGCCTGCTGGAGGTGCTGAGGCCCGAGGAGGACATCCCCGTCCCGGCCGACACCGTGACCCGCATCCTCGCAGGCATCGCCTACGGCCCCACTCTGCCGGGCGGGCGCCCCGCGGCCGTCTCCGCCGACGGCGCATGGCGTCTCGCGCTCGCCACCGGGACATGGAGCAAGCCGGAACCTGCCCACATCGGCGCCCTGGCACGTCAGCGAGCCCGGCAGCGCATGATCGGCGAACTGACCGACCGCATCGGCGAGACGAACGCCTCCCTCGCCGCACTCGACGACAGGCTGCGCGGCCTCGCCGCTCGCCGCGCCCGGCTGGACGCCGACCGCGCCGCCCGCCCCGACCACCGGGAACCCGACGCCCGACGGCGGGACCGGGACCGCGCAGAGGACGCAGTGGCGGCTCGGGATGACGCCGTGCGTGACGTCGCCGCTCGTCTGGAGCGGTGCGAGAGGGAGGTGGCGGGCGCTCTGCGCACGCTCGACCGCCGGGCCGCCGAACACGGACTGCCCACCGACCGCGCCCGGTTGCGTACGCTCTCCGACGCCATCGACAGGTTCCGGGACACCGCCGACAGCTGGGTGGACGCCCGGCTCGCCGCGACCGCCGCCGCCGACCGGGCCCGTCAGCGGGCCGCGCAGGCAGACCGATCGCGCCGGACCGCCGAGGAACGCGCCGAGGACGCGGCCGCCGCCGAAGCGGAGGCAGCGGGGCTGAAAGCGCGCCTGGAGGCAGTGGAAGCCACCGTCGGCGCGGACTACCGGCAGATCGTCGCCCGCGTCGCCGAGGCGCGCGCCGAGCTGCGTCGCTGCCGTGAGGAGTCCGGCCGGGCCGCCGAACTCCTGCTGCGCCTGGAAGGACAGGTCGGAGAACTGCGGGCCACCAGCGGCCAGGACGCCGATCGACGGGAACAGGCCGTCGCGACCCGGGACGCGGCGGCGCACCGGTTCCGGCACCTGTGCCTGGCCGGGCTGGCCGAGGACGCCGGCATCACACCGGCACTCGACGCCGAGGACGGGACCAAGGCCACCCTGGAGGCCGCCCGCGCCGCGGCGGCGAAGTGGCCGGACATCCCGCACGCCCCACGCAACCTGGGCGACGCCGCGACCCGCCTGTCCGAAGCGGTCCACGAGGCCCGCCGGCGCCTCGGCACCCGTGCCGACCTGGACCTGGAACCGGACGACGACATCCAGCTCTTCACCGCCACCCTGGACGGCGTACGTGTGGGGGCGACGGGCCTGCTCAGCACGCTCACCCAGGAGCGCGACCGCAGCCGGGACGACATCACGGCCGCCGAGCGGCGTCTGTTCGACCAGATCCTCACCGGCGACATCCGCCGCCACCTCGCGGCCCGCATCCGCCAGGCCGGTGAACTCGTCGACCGCATGAACGGGCACCTGGAGCGGGTCCGCACCGCCTCCAACGTCGCCGTCCAACTCGTCTGGGACGTCCGCCCGGACCTTCCGGACAGCACCCGCACCGCCCGTCAGCTGCTGCTCAAGGACCCCGGCCGGGTCACCGAGAGCGACCGGGAGGCCCTGCACGTCTTCTTCCGCGCCCGCATCGAGGAGGCCAAGGGCAGCGAGACGGCCGCGAGCTGGGAGGAACAGCTCGGTGAGGTGCTCGACTACACCGCCTGGCACCGCTTCACCGTCCGCCTCGACCGGGCGAACGGGACCGGCTGGCAGCCGCTGACCAAGAAGCTGCACGGCGCGCTCTCCGGCGGAGAGAAGGCCATCGCACTGCACCTGCCGCTGTTCGCCGCCGTCGCCGCCCACTACGAGGCCGTGCCCCTGGCACCCCGGCCGATCCTGCTGGACGAGGTCTTCGTCGGTGTCGACACGGTCAACCGCGGGCAGGTCTTCGCGCTGCTCACCGCACTCGACCTGGACCTCATGGTCACCTCCGACCACGAATGGTGCACCTACGGCGAACTGCCCGGCATCGCCGTCCACCAACTCCTCACCGGCGGGGACGACGACGCGGTCACCAGCGCCCGCTTCGTCTGGAACGGCGTCGACCTGGAGGTGGAATGACCAGCACCGAAGCGACGATCCCCACGGAACCGGCCCCGGGCGAGGCCACCCTGCGCCGCCCCGAACTCCGCCCCCTCTGGGACACGCTCCACAGCCGCCTCTCCTCCGGCCGCCCCGTCACACGGGTGCGCTTCGGGCCGCTCGACGACACCCAGCGCGAGGCGCTCGCCGACCTCCTCGGCCTCGACCGCCTGCCGGACGCACGTCCCTCCGTCCCCCTGACCCGCCTGGAAGACGCCGTCACCGAAGTCTCCGGCCGCACCGTACGAGAAGTCGTCACCGAGCTGGTCGGCCCTCTCGGAGACAGAGCCGGCGAGCGGCGCCGCCAGAAGGAAGAGCGGGCGGAGCTGTGGACCTGGCTGGCCGTGCACGAGACGGTGAGGGCCCAGCCGGTGCTCTCCGACTGGGCCGCCACCTGCCGGGCAGCCGGCGTGGTCGCCGGCTCGGCGGAGCACACCCGCACGCTGCTTACGGACGCGCTCAAGGTGCTCGCCGAACTGCCCGGCCAGGCAGAACCCCTGCCCGTCTTCGCCGCCCGGGTCCTGAGCGGCCGAGCGCACGCACTCGACGACGGCACACCCCTGTCCGCACTCGTCCTGCGCGCCCTGGCGACCGTGTACGACACCGTCCCTCCGCAGTCCGCCGCGGAACGGCGTGCCCTGTGGACCCGCGCGGGTGTCGCCGACGACGAGCTGTCAGCCACCGTCCTCGTCGGCGGACTGCGCCCGGTCGGTGACGGTCTGCTCGCCCGGCTGACCACAGCGTGCACAGAGGCCGGTCAGGCCACCAGTCTGACCCTCGCCCACGTCCGGTACCCGGGCGAGTTCACCCTTTCCGAGGCCCCCGTACCCGTCGTCCACGTCGTGGAGAACCCCAGCATCCTGGCACTGGCCCTACGCCGCTTCGGTCCCTGCTGCCCGCCGCTCGTCTGTACGTCCGGCTGGCCCAACAGCGCCGCGATCCAGCTCCTGCGCTTGCTCGCGGACCACGGCGCGGCTCTTCGCTACCACGGCGACTTCGACGGCGAAGGCATCCGCATCGCCGCGTACGTCCTGGACAAGACGTCGGCGCGGCCCTGGCGCATGACGGCAGCGGAATATCGTGCCGCGGTCGCCCGCAACCCGCGCGGTCCTCAGCCGGGGCGCATCACCGAGGCACCCTGGGACCTTGAGCTGGCCGAGGTCATGGCAGAGCACGATACGGCCGTGGTCGAGGAACTGGTGGCTGAAGTGTTGTTGAAAGACCTCGCTGATGTCGCTCAGCAGAGGCGTCCCCCTGGCTGGCCATGACGCTCTATTGACGCTCCGAGCGGCGGAGAGGCCGTTCGGAGCGGCCGCGAGCGTCTGCTGACCTGCGGCCCGGCCGCGGAGTGCAGGGCGACGAGGAGGTCTCCGCCGCGGGCACCCGGGTTGGCGATAACCGGGTCGGTCGTGCCATCGATCCCCGTGAGCCGCGCGATGCACTCGGTCATCCCGGGGGTGAGGGTGTCTGCGGTCAAATCGTGGAACCCCAGCCTATGGCGCACGCCGAGCAGCCATTCGAAGGCATCCGCTGCAGGCCCGTGACGAACCGCCAGCATGCCACCGTGGCGTCGGCCTGTGTTCGCGGCGGCCGCCACCAGTTCGTCGGTGAGCCGGGAAAGAGGCGGTCCCCAAGGGCCGGCGTTGGTCAACTCGCTGATCAGACAGGTGTCGTCCTCGTCCAGCATTCCAGCCCGCTCCACGATCGACTCCCAAGTGGTGTCTTCCCCCGAAAGCAGTGGTACGCCCTCGTGGTGGCGCAGGCACATGAGCGCAGTCAGTACGTCCAGCAGCTGCCGACCGGGAATGCGCGAGGTCCAGGCTGAGAGGCTGTGCAGTGCCAGCTCCGTGCCCAGGTCGTTCTCGTCGGCATTGCCGTGGCCCGTCGTCAGAAGCCAATCGACGATCTCTCGGCCGTCGAAGAAGGTACGGCCGCCGTCCCGGGCGATGGGTTCCGGGAAGTCGCCGTGGCGGCGGCGCCAGTTGGCAGGCACGCTCGCTCCACCCGGGCGAGAGCCGCGATCTCCGTTGACGAGATGCGCCATGTCGTCTCCCCGGACGGGCCGAGAGCATGGGTTTCGTGCGTGCTGGGCATTTCGGTCCCCCTCTTCGCCCGACCACGGTGCGGCGGCACCGGCGCCGTTCGCACTCTACGACCGACCTGGAAGTGCCAATGCAGGAAAGCCTGATAGCAGGTGCTATCAGGCAGTCAGATTCTGGACGTGGACTTCGCCTGTCAATGTCGATGTCCGTCACCCGACCGGCACGTCCGCGGTCCTGAGACCGGTGACGTACGCGACCGACTGGAGACACACATGGCTCCCAGCACGTCCCTTCGCACCCTCTACCGTCTCGTCGATGTCGTCCCGAACCGGGACGGCATGCGCGCGGCCCTCGACCACGAGCAGCTTGCGTCGCTCGACGCCGAGTTCCACGATGCCCACCACGAAAGGCTTCCGGTGCCCTGGCTGTTCCTCAGCGCTGGAATCGAAAAGGAGAAGGCGGCCTGGTGCGACGAGATCGCCCGCACCACCGGATGCGACGTTTCCGAGCGTGTCCGGAGGACGGCCGCACTGCTCATGCTCGCCGTCGACGGGGAGGTGTACGCCATCGGGTACGACCAGGGGTACCGCCTGATCCCGGACCGCCTGAAGGACCGGCGTTTCGGGCTCCGCTACGCCGCACGCCAGGTCGACCCGCTGCAGGTGAGGGGCCTCATCGCGCACACCATGGGCGAGGCCAGGACCGACATCGCCCTCGTGCCTGGCGGGACGTCCGTCACGCGCTTCGGCGTGCGCGAGCACCAGCAGTTCGTCACCAGCCTGCGTGGCGTCCTCCAGTCCAACGGTCTTACGCGTGCTAAGAGCGGCAGAGGCGTCACCGTCAGCGTGGAAGAGGGTGCCGGACTCCGGCTTCCGCTCGGGATCGAGCCGGCCGACCTGGTCGCGGACATCCGGGAGATCGCGCGAGTGTGCCGTGACGACTCCCCCGATCCCGCGCTGGAATTCGTCGAGCACATCACGCCGGTCAAGGACACGGCAACGCTGGCCCTCCTTGAGCAGGAGCTCGAGGCTGCGTTGGGCGATCCCGCCGACGGACGGATCACCCTGGGGGTCCCCGGGGACCACTGGACGTACTACCAGGCCGCTGGCGCCGTCCAGCTGAGGATCGACGGCTGCGGTGTCACCATGGGGGACGCCTTCGAGCTCGACCATGTGCTGGGCCGGCTGCGCACACGCCCGGCAGGCGGGCGCCTGGCCGCGCTTCGGCGCAGCAACGTCACCCTCTACCGTCACCGCCGGGCCGCTCACGAGGACCGGCTCGTCGCCACACCCCTGCTGCGGTGGATCGAGGCCGGTATCTCCCTCGGCGAACGACGCTTCCTCCTGATGGACTGCGAGTGGTACGAGATCGGGGCGCGGTACCTCGCCGCGATCAAAGACACCGTGACACGGTTGATCAACCGTCCGCCGTCGGTGGAGCTGCCTGCCTGGGAACCGGGCGAGAAGGAGGACCTGTACAACGAGTCGGTCGCCCGGATGGGGGACGGCTACGTCTGCCTCGACCGCAAGAACGTAGGCAACCCGCTCAAAGCTGGCAATGAGGTGGAGATCTGCGATGTCCTCACACTTGACAACACGCTGGTCCTGGTGAAGCGCGCCCACCGGTCTGGTCCGCTCAGCCACCTTTTCAGTCAGGGGCTGGTGGCTGTTCAGATGCTCAAGGAGTCGGCCGAGGTGCGCGCGCAGTTCGCCCGCAAGGTTTTCGAGCAGAGCAGGGGGAGGCGCATCATGCCCCTCGACTTCGTCCCCCGGCGTCTCGTGTTCGGCATTCTCTTGAAGGATGGTACGGAGGAGTTGACCCCGGAGACGCTGTTTCCCTTCTCCCAGGTGACGCTTGTCGAGACGGCGAAGACACTGCGGTCGTGGGGAGTGGAAGTGGAGGTCGTCGGCATCCGGGCAGCACCTTCGCAGACTCCCCGGGCTGCATAGTTGAGCGTCACGGTTCGTACGGGTCAGGAGCCACCGCGGGGCGTCCCGAGATGGCTGCGCGTGACAGCGGGGCCGCTGAAGTGCGGCTTGCCCGGGTCCCCTGAAGACGGAGGTGCACAGGTCGGGATGCCGACACCGGTCGGGTCGGAGACCCTCTGCCAACGTCGGACGGTTCCGGCCCCCGCTGGATGACATGCAGTGTGGTTGCGGCGATGCTCCTGCCGGAAGCGCATTGTGGAGCTGGTGGAGTCGGCCCCGATGTCTGGATCGTGGGACTCCTTGAGGAGCTGGGGCGCGAGGTCGTTGGCCCACTCCGCGGCCCATATTCGGAGAGCGGTAATGGTGGCCTGCCTCCTCCACACCGTAGGCGGCGAGGCTTGGTCGTCAGTCCGCTCGGCGCCCGTGACGTTCGCCTGCAGGTCCTCGTGGTCGAAGCGGCCGCGGGCGTGGCGGCGGCCGACCTCCTCGAGCTTGGCATCGGACCAGCAGTGGGAGATGCGATCGGGACAAATCTTGGTCTCGACTGTCGGCTATGACGCTCGTTTGACGCTCTGGGCGTCCGTATACAGACCGATGAGCCGAGAAAGTGCATCTGACCTGGGCTTTTCTGTGACCCGCCCAGGCCAACATCTTTCCGGTGACGCATCACGTGGAGTGCGTGGCGATCCTCGAACCGGCCGCGAAGGGCTCCTGACCTGCGGTTTTGTGCGTGCGCATTATGTGCGTTGTGGGCGTTACGGGCGATATCTTGACGCTGAAATGACGCTCGTGACGCTCATTTGACGCTCGTTCTGATGGGGTGTCAGGCCCGTTGTGCCGCTGCTCAGGCGCTCCGATGGTCCTTCTGTGAAGCAGGTTGACCCATGGGTCTGATCGACAGGGGCCTTGACCCCTGATGTTGAACACACGAGACACTGGATCCTGCGGATCTGAGGGCAGACATCTCGTGGTCATGAAGAACTACCCGCCGCAGTTCAAGGCGGGCGCGGTCGCGCTGTACGAGTCGCGGCCGGAAGCGACGATCAGGTCGGTCGCCGCCGATCTGGGGATCAACCCGGAGACCCTGCGGAACTGGGTTCGGGCAGCCGGGGTGAGCCGTCCCCGGGGGAGGCGGACGCGGGAACTCTCTCAGCCGCCGGCGCCGCTGGAGGCGGAGAACGCCGCTTTGCGGAAGAAGGTCCGTGAGCTGGAGGAGGAACGCGAGATCCTGCGCAGAGCGGCGAAGTATTGCGCCGGCCAGACGCGCTGGTGAACCGCTTCCAGTGCGTCGCCGACCTCCAGCGCCGTCACGGCGTGAAGCGGCTGTGCAGCATCCTCGGCGTCAGCCGCTCGGGCTTCTGCTACTGGCGCCGGACAGCCGCCGACCGGGCCGCCCGGCAGGCGGCCGACGCCCGCCTGGCGGCCCGGATACGGGCGGTGCACCAGGAATCGGACGGCACTTACGGAGCCCCGAGGATCACCACCGAGCTCCGCGAGACGAGCGGTGAGGCGGTCAACCACAAGCGGGTCGCCAGGATCATGCGGGCGTCGGGGATCGAGGGGGTCCGGTTGCGTCGCCGGCACCGCACCACCGTCCCCGACCCGGCCGCGGCCAAGGCACCGGACCTGATCGGCCGCGACTTCACCGCGGACAAGCCGAACACGAAGTACGTCGGCGACATCACCTGCCTGCCCGTCGAGGGCGGGAAGTTCTGCTGCCTGGCGACCGTCATCGACCTCGCCTCGCGCCGTCTGGCCGGCTGGGCGATCGCCGGCCACATGCGCGCGGACCTGGTGACCGACGCCCTGGCCGCGGCGATCCGCACCCGCGGCAGCCTCGCCGGATCGATCACGCACACCGACCACGGAGCCCAGTACACGAGCAGGGCATTCGGCCAAGCCTGCGAGTCAGCAGGGGTTCGGCGCAACATGAGCGCGGTCGGGTCCAGCGCGGACAACGCACTCGCCGAGTCCTTCAACGCGACCTTCGAACGCGAGACCCTGCAAGGACGAAAAAGCTGGCCGACCGAGCGCGAGGCCCGACTCGACGCCTTCCGATGGCTCCACCGCTACAACACCCGACGCCGACATTCCCACCTCGGACAACGATCACCCATCGCCTTCGAAAACGCCTTCCACCTCACACCAACTACGCTGGCCCAAGCCGCATAACCCGTGTTCAGGATTCAGGGTCAAGGCCCGTTCCGGCAGCCCCCTTCGATGTCGTCCAGGACGCGCGTTCCGTCCTGCTGCGGTTCAGGGTGTCAGAGGCTCAGAGGACGACGTGGAAATCTCCGTAGTGACAGCGGTCCGGCAGCTCGCCCTTGTTGCGGTCCACGCACCGGGCCACGATGGAGACGCGCGAACCGCTCCAGCCATGAAGCAGACGGTTGGAAGCGAAGGGGGGCAAACGGGAGAAATGCCGCGAAACCTTCCGGAGGGGGATGCGTCGAAATGTCGCTTGGTTCGAAGACTCTACGGGCAAGGATGCGAACTCGTCTGATGGGGGGCAAATGGGACTATTAGGTGTCTTGTTGTTCTTCGTGGGAGGAATGATCTCTGAATCACCCGATGGTGCTTCGAATGGTGAATTTCTCCATTCTCTTGGCATTGTGCTCATAGTGGTTTCCGTGGTGGCAAACCTGTCGAAGGCGAGGCGTAGATCGGAAGACGCGCAGGGGTACCGCAGTGCTGGGTGGGCGCGATGCTGGCACTGTGGAGGCAGCGGGGAGGTCTTTGAGAGCGACCACTGGCAGGACTGCCGTTCCTGCTCCGGCCGGGGCTGGCTCCCACCCAACTGATGTCGGCTCGCGAAGTGATCGGGGATCTGCAGCTCACACGGTGACGCCGAGCAGCACCTCCGTACACTGCTCCGCCGTATCCGGCCGGCCGCAGCTCCGAGCCCGCTCCGCCATGAACTCGCGCCGTTTAGCCGAGGCCAGGACCGGGGTCACCGTCACACGCAGGCCCTTCGCCGTACCACCTCCGCACCATCGCCACCGCCGTCCCGCCTTCCGCAGGTGCAGGGGGCGTTGTGCGTCTGCTCGTTGCCGGTCGACGTCGCCGGCGGGATGAGCACCGACCGCTTGCCCAGGGCACCGCCCCGACCGTCCCACCGCTGCTTGTTTTCGGTCAGGCAGTGGCCCGGATCTTGTAGTGCTGATCTTGGCCGTGGGTGAATGAGCCGCCGCGTCCGGGGGATCGACCGGTCCTACCGGTGGCGGTTTCAGGACGGGGGGGGAGTGCCGTCGTCGGGGGAGGGGTCTCGTCCTGCCGAGATGCGGCCGTCAGTGATGCCGTGACGGGTGAGGGCGAGGCGTAGTCGGTCTCTCGGGGCGGTGTGCCCCCGTCTGTCGCCCTATCCGACTGAAGGACGCTCCCATGCGGTTCAGACGCCGCTGCAGATCACCTGACGGCTCGTCCGGCAGATCATCGCAGCGCACCCGATCCTGTACGCGTTCCCGGCGGCTCATGTCGGGTTCGCTCCTACCTCTGCTGGCCGTCGGCGCGGTGCTCGCAGGTCTGCTCGGCGAGTCCCCGGCCGAGGGACGGCTGCCCGACAGCAGCCTGGTCGCTGGCAGTTACGACGGTTTCGACGCCGAGGCCGCCGAGCAGCTGCGGCTGGACCAGTGCCTGATGGCGGACGCGCTGCGGGTCGGCGGTTCCGGGACGAGCAGTCTCGGGCAAGCCGGTCTGAACCAGAGCCCCGAGCAACTCCGTGTCACGGCGGACCGTGAGTACTGGAACGACACTCCGCTCGCTGACGCGTTCATCAAGGACCGGGAACTGATCGACCAGGAGATGGCCACGCTCGATCCGCGGCTGGACGCATGGGAGGACGCGTTCTCCGGTTTGTCCGCGCCCGCGGATTCAGTTACGTCGACTTCTACTGGCCCCCCGGCAGGTCCGACGACGGCCCGACCTACTTCGGGCAGGTCGGCCTCGTACGGGTGGGCAACCCCGGGACCGGCTGGCTACCGCCCCCCACCTCGTCGACCGCCCGCAACACGCCGCCGAGATGACTGGCGGTCGTCGCCGAGTTGATCACCAAATTCGCCGACAAGGACCGGCCGCTGACCTAACCGGCCCGACATATCGGTCGTCACCGGCGGTCCCGGTTTCGCCCGCGAGGTTCAGCTCGGACTGGCTCCCTGGCACGGAAGGCTCCTGGTGCTGGAGCACGACGGCAACCAGGCCCTCCACCGGACACGGCTCCCCGCTGCCCGCTCTGATCCACGGCGGCTCGGGGCGGGCCGACGGCAGTGAGGCGATGGGCGGCATCCGCGGCGTCGTGCATCACATGCAGCGATCTGCTCTCCTCCGGACGAGGGAGCGCAGCTCCCTGATCAGAGCCGTG
Organism: Streptomyces griseoviridis; assembly: GCA_014649155.1. Classification (GTDB taxonomy): domain Bacteria; phylum Actinomycetota; class Actinomycetes; order Streptomycetales; family Streptomycetaceae; genus Streptomyces; species Streptomyces griseoviridis. Next base: position 164,597 of record BMSM01000014.1, read on the forward strand.
TGCTCAAAGGCTGAGCCCAGACGGACGGAGTAGTCGATGGCGAGATGTGGCATGGAGTCCTTTTGATCTCTTCAGGGCAACCGTGTGCGGTGCGGCATCCGTATTGGTCGCCGGCCTTCGAGGACGTACCGGTACGCGGAAGCAGCAGCGGGGGGCCATGCGTCGGCTCGTGGGCCGGGTCGGCTCCCGGCAGCGCGGTCCGGCCCTTCCGTCATGTTGGCGAGCAGGGTCGTCCGCTGCTCGGCGGACAGCCGGTCGAGCAGCATCGCGCGGAAGGCACGCCCATGGGCTTCGAAAGCGCCCAGCAGGTGCTGATGCCCCTCTTCGGTGAGCCGCACGACCCGCGCCCGTCCCTGGCCGGAGTCCTCACTCTGGCGACCGTACACAGCCGACGCGGCGCCACCGTTCCGCCCGCTCACGGCGAGCCCGCAGCCTCGATGCGCCTCCACGGGACGGTTGCGTCCCTGTCCGACGCGCCCGTGCCTCGCGCGGCGGTCTGGGTCCTCAGCGAGGTCGACGACTCGGTGCGGCGGACCACGGCCGACGCCATGGGCCGTTACGCGCTCGATGACGTACCCGAGGGTACGCACCAATCCCGCGGGCGACCTCGTCGCCGAGACTGCCGGAGAGGAGCAGCCCTAGACTTGGTACGCGGTCGGGTGACGGGTTCGGTCACGTAGCCCAGAGACAGGTGCGGTTAAGACGGCCTCCCGTTCGACGGGGTCAGTGGACCAACCGGTCGTTGTGCCCCGGAGCGAAACGGTGACGATCTCGGGTTCGGCGTGCCGAGCGGTGACCAGAACGTCCCATTGCTGCAGGGCGAAGTCGTGCGCGAATTCCCGGGACGCGGCGTCCGGATCGCCATCATCGCGTCGGCCCGACCGGTTCCAGGTTGTCCGGCGACGGCCGGAGCCAGCCGACGAGCATGCCGGGGAGGATGGTGGCGGTGTGACCGATCGACGCCCCGCCCACCTCGGTGAACACGACACGCCCGCCGATTTGGTGGAGCGGTTCGGAGCCGAGGTTGCGTTCCAGCGTCCGGACCCGCCTGGACATGGACGACCGCGACACGTACGGCGCGGTGGCGGCCCGGTTCTGACCGCCGGAGTCGACGACCGCCAGGAAGCACTCCGGCTGCGGGATGTCCATCGGCGCCTCAGCCCGTACGGACGCCTTCACGGTCCTCCAGGGCGCTGATGGCGGTGGCGGTCAGGCTGTGGGTGATGTGGTCGCGCATCAGCTGAGCGGCCTCGGTGGCCCGTCCGTCCTCGACGAGGTCGACGAGCCGGTGGTGTTCCTCGAGGTCGCGGGTGCGGGGCTCGTCGCCGGGCGGCAGTTCGAGGCCGAGGCGCCGGTAGCGGTCGGACTTGTCCCACAGGTCGTCCAGGAGGCGGATGAGGACGTCGTTGTGCGAGGCCCGGTAGAGCGCCTGGTGGAAGGCGCGGTGGGCGGTGAGCGCCTCTTCGCCCCACTGGCGGGTGACGGGCAGCAGCCTGGTGACGGCGGATCGCATGACGGCGACATCCTCGCCGGTGCGGCGCCGGGCGGCGAGTTCCGCGGCCGTGGGATCCAGGGACAGGCGTACCTCGAACAGTTGCCGGGCCTCGTCGGAGCTCATGGTGGACACCCGGACGTCGCGGTGGGTCTCGACGGTGACCAGACCTTCGCTGCTGAGGCGGCGGATCGCCTCGCGCAGCGGCGTAATGCTCATGTTCAGCGACTCCGCGAGGTCGTACTGCGCGAGCCGCGCCCCGGCGGGAAGCGTCCCCGACAGGATCTGTCCGCGCAGCTCCGCGTAGGCGTAGTCGCTCTTGCTGACGAAGAGATTCGTGTCGGCCATCGCCCCCCGAAAATCCTTCCCGGGTGCTCGCACCCCTCTTGACAGTTCCCATCGCGTCACCTCAGCCTAACACCGACGCAACTTATAAGATATGAGAAGGGTGCTGTCGTGAAGATCACCAATGTGTACGAGGGCGTCGTCCCGATCAGCTCTTCGATCCGCAACGCCTGGATCGACTTCAGCTCCATGGACTGCTCGATCGTGGCGATCGAGAGCGACGTCATCCGTGACGGCAAGCCCGTCGTCGGTTACGGCTTCAACTCCAACGGCCGCTACAGCGCCGGCGAGATCCTGCGCCGCCGCATCCTGCCCCGCCTGACCGCCGCCGAGCCCGGCAGCCTCCTGGACGAGCAGGGCCGCTTCGACCACGCCAAGGCGTGGGACGTCATGATGAACAACGAGAAGCCCGGCGGCCACGGCGAGCGCTCGGTCGCCGTCGGCGTCGTAGACATGGCCCTGTTCGACCTCGCTTCCAAGATCGAGGGCAAGCCGCTGTACCGGTACCTGTCCGAGCGCTATGGCGACGGGCAGCCCGACGACTCCGTCTTCGTCTACGCCGCCGGCGGCTACTACGCCCCCGGCAAGAGCCTCACCGACCTCCAGGACGAGATGCGCGGCTTCCTCGACCTGGGCTATGACGTCGTCAAGATGAAGATCGGCGGCGCCGACCTGGCCGAGGACCTGCGCCGTATCGAGGCCGTCATCGATGTCCTCGGCGGCGACGGCTCCCGCCTCGCCGTCGACGTCAACGGCCGCTTCGACCTGAACACCGCCCTGGAGTACGGGCGAGCCATCGAGCCCTACGGCCTCTTCTGGTACGAGGAGATCGGCGACCCTCTCGACTACCACCTCAACGCCACCGTCGCCGAGCACTACACCGGCGCCATCGCCACCGGCGAGAACCTCTTCTCCCTCCAGGACGCCCGCAACCTCATCCGCTACGGCGGCCTGCGCCCCGACCGCGACACCATCCAGGTCGACCCCGCGCTCTCCTACGGCCTGGTCGAGTACCTGCGCATCCAGGACATGCTCAAGCAGCACGGCTGGTCGTCACGGCGCTGCATCCCGCACGGCGGGCACCAGTTCTCCCTGCACATCGCAGCCGCCCTCAAGCTCGGCGGCAACGAGTCCTACCCGGGCGAGTTCCAGCCCACCGGCGGCTTCGCCGACGACGCCGTCGTCGAGAAGAGCCGCGTCGGCCTGACCGACACCCCCGGCATCGGCTTCGAGAGCAAGGCCGCCTTCTACAAGGTGCTGCGCGCCCTGCACAGCTGACCGGCACCGCGGCAGCACGACTCGCTCCGGACGCTTCACGCGGCGATCGTCACCGCGGCCGGAACCGAGTACCACGAACGAGCACGGGGGACGCGAGCCGCACCGCGTCCCCCTCGCACACCCCCCACGGGACAGGGCAACACACGATCGTCGTGCAAGGGAGCACCTTCGATGACAAGCACCACCCCTACCGACGCCGGCCGCCCACAGCGGTCACGGCCGAACCGTCTGATACGTGAGCTGTGGTTCCAGGTCGTGCTGGGCGCGGTCCTCGGTATCGCCGTCGGCATCCTCGCCCCCGGTCTCGGCGAGGATCTGAAGCCGCTCAACGACTGGTTCATCGACTTGGTCAAGATGATCGTGGTCCCGGTCGTCTTCTGCGTGGTCACGACCGGCATCGCCTCCATGGACAACCTGCGCAAGGCGGGCCGGATCGGTGTGAAGGCGATCGGCTACTTCCTGGTGCTGTCCCTGGTGTCCATGCTGATCGGTCTGGTGGTCGCCAACATCTTCCAGCCCGGCGCCGGCCTGCACGTCGACCCCTCGTCCCTGAACGCCGACGACGTGCCGGAGACCGCCACCGAGCACGCCACCTTCACCGGTTTCATCTCCTCCCTGATCCCCACCTCCCTGCTTGGCGCGATCACTGGTGACGCCATCCTGGCCGCGCTCATGGTCTCCATCGTTTTCGGCGTCGCCCTGAACATGGCCGGTGAGGACGGCGCGCCGCTGACCCGCGGCATCAAGGCGCTCTCCGACGTCGTCTTCCGCATCGTGGGCTGGGTGATGCGGCTGGCGCCGCTGGGCACCTTCGGCGCTCTGGCCACCGTGGTCGCCACCTACGGCGCCGAAAGCCTCAAACAGCTCGGCTACCTCATCGTCCTGTTCACCGCGACCTGCATCGTCTACGTCCTGGTCGTCCTCGGCGCCATCATGCGGGCCTGCCGCCTGAGCCTGTTCGGCCTCATGCGCTTCCTCAAGGCCGAACTGCTCGTCGCCCTGAGCACCTGTTCCAGCGAGGCAGTCCTGCCGCAGCTCGTGCGCAAGCTGGAGACCCTGGGCGTCGGCCGGCCGGTCGTCGGCATCGTCATCCCCTCCGGGTTCTCCTTCAACCTGGACGGCTCCGCCGTCTACCTCACGATGGCCTCCCTCTTCCTGGCACAGGCCATGGGCATCGATCTGTCCTGGCAGCAGCAGCTGATCATGGTCGGGGTCATGATGCTCACCAGCAAGGGCACTGCCGGGATCGCGGGCGGCGCGTTCATCGTCCTGGCCAGCACCGTCACCGCGGTCGGCCACATCCCGCTCGCCGCCCTCTCCCTCATCGTCGGCATCGACCGCATCCTCAACGAGGGCCGCGTCTTCATCAACGTGCTCGGCAACGCCGTGGCCACCATCGTGATCGGCAAGTGGGAGAACGACATCGACACGGAGCGTGCCCGCAAGATCCTGAAGTCCGGCGACGCCACCCCGCCGCCAGCCGCCGAGACCACCGACGGGACCGTGTCCGAGACCGACACCGCCAAGACTCACGCAGGTAAGTGAGCGGGGCCGCCGAGCGCGGACACCCCCGTACGCCATACCCATGACCCGCACGGCAGCTCCCCCACGCCGCCGCGTGTCAGGACAGATGAGGACCCATCCCATGAGCACGCCCAGCGTCTCCTACTCGATGACCATCCGGCTGGAGGTTCCTGCGGCCGGCAACGCCGTCTCGCGGCTCACCGCCACCATGGAGGCGCTGGGCGGCTCGGTGACCGCTCTGGACGTCATCTCCTCCGACACCGACCGTCTCGGCATCGACGTCACCATCGCCGCCGGCTCCACCTCCCACGCCGACGAGATCGTGCAGGAACTG
>BMSM01000015.1 GCA_014649155.1 Streptomyces griseoviridis
GCCACCTCGCGGAAGATGTGCACCGCCTCCGACTCCAGCGCGTCCAGATGCGACAGGGCGAAGTCGTTCACACCAGCCCCCGCTCCGCCAGCACCGCGTACACCGCGGCGGCCGACTCCTCGGGCGTCTGCTCCTGCGTCCGCAGCACCAGCGCCGGGTCCTCCGGCGGCTCGTACGGGTCGTCGACCCCGGTCAGCCCGGACAGAGCACCCGCCGCCTGCCGGGCGTACAGCCCCTTCACGTCCCGCTCGCTGCACACCTCGACCGGCGTCGCCACATGCACCTCGACGTACGGCGTCCCGCTCAGCTCGTGCCGCCTGCGGACCGCATCCCGGCTGTCCGCGTAGGGGGCGATGACGGGGACCACGGACAGCACGCCGTTGCGGGCGAGCACCTCCGAGACCAGGCCGATGCGCTGCACATTGGTGTGCCGGTCCGCCCGGGAGAAGCCGAGGCCCGCCGAGAGGAAACGGCGGATCTCGTCGCCGTCGAGCACCTCCACCCGGCGGCCCTCCGCCGTCAGCCGGTCACCGAGCAGCCGGGCGATGGTCGTCTTGCCCGCGCTCGGCAGCCCGGTGAGCCAGACGGTGGCTCCCGGCGGTCTTGCCGTGGTGGTCATGCGCAACAGTCCTCTTCTCGCTCTCTTCCCCCCGTGGACGACCCCATGGACGGTAGGTAAGAAACTTGAGAGGAGGCACAGAGCGAGCTGAGGGTTGCGTGAGTGACCGCTGCCGTGCCCGGGGTCACACGGGCGGGAGCGGGCCGGGGGACACCCCGGCGAAGACCGCGCCCGCGTCCCGCAGCCGCTCGTGCAGCGCCCGGAAGACCGCCGCCGAGCGCACCCCGGGCCAGTCGCCGGGCAGCAGCCGCGCGGGCAGCCCGGGGTCGGAGTAGGGCAGGCGGCGCCAGGAGTCCAGGGCGAGCAGATAGTCCCGGTAGGCGTCCTCGGGCGGGGTGTCCGGGCGGCGCTCCCACCGGCGCAGGACCGGCTCGTGGCGGCCGAGGAACGCCTCGTGCTCCTTGCCGATCGCCGCCAGGTCCCACCAGCGGGCCACCGCCTCGGCGGTCGGCGCGAACCCCAGGTGCTCGCCGCGGAAGAAGTCCACGTACGTCTCCAGCCGCAGCCGGCCCAGGGCGTGCCGGGTCTCCTCGTAGAGCCGGGCCGGGGCGATCCACACGCCGGGGGCGGCCGTGCCGAAGCCGAGCCGGGCCAGCCGGGAGCGCAGTACGTGGCGCTTCTGCCGCTCCGACTCCGGCACCGAGAACACGGCGAGCACCCAGCCCTCGTCGGTCCAGGGCGCGGCGGCATAGATCCGCCGGTCGCCGTCGTCGAGCAACTCCCGCGCCTCGGCGGACAGTTCGTAACCGGCCGCGCCCAGCGCGGTACGGGCGGGCAGCAGCAGCCCCCGCCGCTTGAGCCGGGAGACCGACGAGCGCACCGACGGCGCGTCCACCCCGACCGCCGCCAGCAGCCGGATCAGCTCGGCGACGGGGACCGGGCCGGGCGCGTGACGGCCGTACGCGCCGTAGAGCGTGACGATGAGGGACCGTGGTGCATGCTGGTCGGACACGTTGATCATCTTAGGTCGTCCGTATCCTCGCCGGTCATGACCGGTGTCACGGTGCCGCTCCCGAGGCGCTGCCGCCGGTCGGACAGCAGCCGGAAACGCTGGAGCTTGCCGGTGGCCGTGCGCGGCAGCGCGCCGCGGAACACGATCTCCCGCGGGCACTTGTACGGCGCCAGTTCCGCCCGTACGAACGTCCGCAGCGCCTCGGCGTCCGGTGCGGCGCCCTCGGCCGGCACCACGAAGGCGACCACGCGCTGCCCGCGCTCCGGGTCCGGTTCGCCCACCACCGCCGCCTCGCCCACGTCCGGGTGGCGCAGCAGGGCGTCCTCCACCTCCGGGCCCGCGATGTTGTACCCGGCCGAGACGATCATGTCGTCGGCGCGGGCGACGTACCGGAACCGGCCGTCGGGCTCGCGGACGTAGGTGTCCCCGGTGATGTTCCAGCCGCCGCGCACGTACTCCCGCTGCCGCGGATCGGCCAGGTAACGGCACCCGACCGGGCCGCGCACCGCGAGCAGCCCCGGCTCCCCGTCGGGCACGGGCCGGCCCCGCGCGTCCTGCACCTCGGCCCGCCACCCCGGCACCGGCACCCCCGTCGTGCCGGGCCGGATGTCGTCGTCGGCGGCGGAGACGAAGATGTGCAGCAGCTCGGTGGCGCCGATGCCGTTGATGATCCGCAGGCCGGTGCGCTCGTGCCAGGCGTGCCAGGTGACGGCGGGCAGGTTCTCGCCGGCCGACACGCAGCGGCGCAGCGAGGACACGTCGTGGGCGTCCAGGCCGGCGAGCATCGCGCGGTACGCCGTCGGCGCGGTGAACAGCACCGACACCCGGTGCCCGGCGATCGCCGGCGGCAGTTCGCGCGGCCCGGCCCGCTCCAGCAGCAGGGAGCACGCCCCCGCCCGCATCGGGAAGATCACCAGCCCGCCCAGGCCGAAGGTGAAGCCGAGCGGCGGACTGCCGGTGAACAGGTCGTCAGGACGCGGCCGGAGCACGTGCCGGGAGAAGGTGTCGGCGACCGCGAGGACGTCCCGGTGCAGATGGACGCAGCCTTTGGGCCGGCCGGTGGTGCCGGAGGTGAAGGCGATCAGTGCCACGTCGTCGGCCGCGGTGTCCACGGCCCGGTACGGCGTGTCCGGCGCCGGGCGGTGCGCCGGGTCCGCGGGGCCGGCCCCGCCGTACGTCGCGATCCGCAGCCCCGGGACGTCCGCCGCGACCAGGCCGTCCACCGAGCGCGCGTCGCACAGGGCGTGCCGGACCCGCGCGATCGCGCACATCCGGCGCAGCTCCCGCGGGCGCTGCTCGGCCAGCACGGTCACGGCGATCGCGCCCGCCTTGAGCACCGCCAGCCAGCACGCGGCCAGCCACGGGGTGGTGGGGCCGCGCAGCAGCACCCGGTTGCCGGGGACCACCCCGAGGCCGCCGGTGAGGAGGTGCGCGATCCGGTCGACCCGGGCACCCAGCTCGCCGTAGCTCCACACGGCACCGGAGGCGGTACGGAAGACGGGGTGGTCCGGGGCGCCGCCGGCGAGCAGCTCCACGGCGGCGTTCAGCCGGGCCGGATAGCGCAACTCCGGCAGGTCGAAGCGGAGTTCGGGCCACTGGCCGGGCGGCGGCAGCCGGTCACGGGCGAAGGTGTCGACATGGGCGGTGGCGGTGCTCCGGGGATTCATGACGGCGCCCCCCTGAGGCTGACTCGTGCCGTGAGCGTAGCGCGGTGATGACGGCAGTCAACGCCCCGCGATAGCCTCGCTCCACAGGAGCCGCAGGCACCCAAGGGGGACCGGCGATGACCGCCTTCTCGCTCGCACCGGAACAGTCCGCCTGGTGCGCCGCCCTGCGCGCCCTGGCCGCCGAACGGCTCCGCCCGCTCGCCGAGCGCGGCGAACCCGGCCGGGTCAACCGCCCCCTGGTCGCCGCCCTCGGCTCCCTCGGGCTGCTCCCGCGCCTGTTCACCTCCACCGCCCTCGACCTGTGCCTGATGCGCGAGTCCCTCGCCTACGCCTGCACGGAGGCGGAGACCGCGCTCGCCCTCCAGGGCCTGGGCGGCCACCCGGTGCACCTCCACGGCACCGGCGCCCAGCGCGCCCGCTGGCTGCCCCGGGTGGCCGACGGCACCGCGGTGGCCGCCTTCGCCCTCACCGAACCGGGCGCCGGTTCGGACGCGGCGGCGCTGGCGCTGGCGGCCCGCCCCGAGGGCACCGCCGGCTGGCGGCTGACCGGCGAGAAGTGCTGGATCTCCAACGCGCCCGAGGCCGACCTGTACACCGTCTTCGCCCGGACCACCCCCGGCGCCGGGGCCCGCGGCGTCACCGCCTTCCTCGTCCCCGCCGACCGCCCCGGCCTCACCGGCACCCCGCTGGAGATGCTCTCCCCGCACCCCATCGGCACCCTCGCCTTCGACGGCGTCCCCGTCACCGCCGACGACGTGCTCGGCGCACCCGACCAGGGGTTCCGGGTCGCCATGGACACCCTGAACCGGTTCCGCCCCAGCGTCGGCGCCTTCGCCGTCGGCATGGCCGGCGCCGCCCTGGACGCCACCCTCGCCCACACCCGCGCCCGCGACGCCTTCGGCGGCAAGCTCCGCGACCTCCAGACCGTCGCCCACCAGGTCGCCGAGATGGCGGTGCGCACGGAGGCGGCCCGACTGATGGTGCACGCGGCGGCGACGGCGTACGACACCGGCGCCCCGGACGTCCCCGAGCGCGCCGCGATGGCGAAACTGCTGGCCACCGAGACCGCCCAGTACGTCGTCGACACCGCCGTCCAGCTGCACGGCGCCCGCGCCCTGACCCGCGGCCACCTCCTGGAACACCTCTACCGCGAGGTCCGCGCCCCCCGCGTCTACGAGGGCGCCAGCGAGGTCCAACGGGACATCATCGCCCGGGAGTTGTACCGGCGGACCGAGGAGGGGGCATGAGCACCGAGCGGGTGAACCCGCCGGGCCTCGCCCCGCCGGCCGGCTTCTCGCACGCCGTCGTCGCCACCGGCAGCCGCGTCGTCCTGCTGGCCGGCCAGACCGCGCTGGACGCGTCCGGCACGGTGACCGGCGCGACCCTGCCCGCCCAGTTCGCCCGCGCCCTGGACAACCTGCTGACGGCACTGCGCGCGGCCGGCGGCGCCCCGGCCGACCTCGCCCGGGTCACCGTCTACGCCACCGATGTCGCCGCCTACCGCGCCCACTCGGCCGAACTGGGCCGGATCTGGCGGGAGCGGATGGGCCGCGGCTACCCGGCGATGGCCGTCGTCCAGGTGGTCCGGCTCTGGGACGAGGAGGCGCTGGTGGAACTGGACGGCCTCGCCGTACTGCCGTGAGCGGTGGCGCGCTCAGGCGGCGATCGTCAGTACCCCGGCGGCGACCCGGTGCGGCCCCACCGCCCGGCCGTCGGGCAGGAGTTCACCGGTGTCGTCGAAGACGATGGTGCCGTCGCACAGCAGGTACCACCCCTGCTCCGGGCGGGCCGCGACGACATGGGCGGGGACGGTGTCGGAACCGGGACACGAGGACCGGTGGGAACACATGGCGCACCTCCGCGCGGGATACGGGCCTTCCTCACCGGAGACGATGCCCGCGCCCCGCGCCCGCCGGAACCCGCGGCGGCCGACCGTGACAACACCCGGACACGACCGGCACGCCCCGGCAACGCGCCGCCGAAGGGGTGACGGACGCGCCGCGCGCCGCACGGGCGGGTACCAGTGGGAACCCCACCCTCGGATCAGGAGGTCCCTGTGTCCTTGACGTCCGCACTCGCCGCCGCCGCCCTGCTCACGCTGGCCGCCGCCCCCGCCGCCCAGGCCGGAACCGTCCCCGCCGCCGGCGGTTCGGTGACCGTCGACCCGGCCGGCCGCATCGCCCCCGACGGCACCGTCACCCTCACCGGCACCTACCGCTGCGACGCCGCGAGCGGCCCGGTCTACGTCACCTCCTCGGTGAGCCGGGACGCCGGGTCCGTACGGCACGGCATCGGCGGCACCCCCGCGGTCTGCGACGGCCTGGACCACCCGTGGGCCAACTCGGGCAGACCGTCCGGCGGGTCGGCCCCGGCCGGGCCGGCGCCGGGCCCGGCCCGGGTCGAGGCCACCCTGATGGAGCTGCGCCCCCTCGGCGGCCTGCCGCTCCCCGCCTTCCACGCCCGGCAGACGCGGACCGTGACCCTCGTCCGGGGCTGACGGCCGGGCGGGAGGCGCGGGCCGGTCCGGTCAGGAGCGGACGTCGGCCAGGGTGGTGGCCAGGGACTGCCAGACGTGGGCCGCCAGGTCCAGGTGCTGCGACTGGGCCGCCTGCTGGCCGAGCCGCCGCAGCGCCGCGATGCCCTCGTCCACCCGGCCCGCGAGGATCTCCAGCCGCCCGTCGAGCACCGCGAGGCGCACCCGGTCCCGGTAGGACAGCCGCAGGTCCTCCTCGTGCAGCAGCCGCCGGCTGAGCGATCTGGCCTCGTCGAACCGCCCCTGGTGAAAGGCGAGGTGGGCCTGGAGGGCATGCAGCTCCTGCACCTGGAGCGGAGTGCCGATCAGGTCGAGGACGGAGGCGGCCTCGCCCAGCCAGCGGTCGGCGGCGGCCACCTGCGGCGGTGACATCTGGAGGGCGGCGGCGGTCGCGGCGGCCCGCAGCCGGGTCCACAGGGCCAGGTCGTCCTTGCCCCGCAGCAGCGCCAGCGCCCGGTCGAGGCGGGACCGGGCGGCCGCGTGATCGCCCTCGCGGTTGCTGACCATGGCGGCCGTCCACAGCGCCTCGGCCGCCTGGGCCGGGCCGGCCTGCGGCAGCAGGTCCCGCTCCAGCTCCTCGACGTGCCGCCCGGCCTCCTCCAGCCGGCCCAGTTCCGTCTCGACGCTGATCAGCACCATCAGGGCGGCGAGCGTGTCGGACACCGACAGCTTCTCGGTGCGGGCGACCGACAGGGCCGTGACGGCCGCGGGCTCCGCCGTCCGCAGGTCACCGAGGGCCCTGGTGCAGCGGGCGTACTGCACCCGCGAACGGGCCCGCAGCTCCGCCGCCCCCAACTCGTCGGCCAGCTCGACGAGTTCGCGGAGCAGGGTGCGCTCGCGCTCGTGGTCGCCGTCCCGGCCGGCGGCGCGGCCCAGCAGCCACAGGGCCTGCCAGCGGGCGGCGGGATCGTCACCGGCGTCCTCCTCGACCGCGCGGCACAGCGCCGCCGTGTCGTCCGCGCCGGGCGGCGCGGAGGCGACGGCGGCCAGCACCCCGGTCAGGGACCGGTCGTCCGCCGGGCCGGTCAGCGCGGACGGGTCGACGCCGAGCCGGCGGGCCAGATAGGCCACCGCCCGCTCGGTCGGGCGCCGTTCCCCCGACTCCAGACGTGACAGGTATCCCGTCGACATGCCGTCGCCGACGAGACCGGCCTGGCTCAGGCCCCGCTCCAGCCGGAGCCTCTTCAGCCGGCGGCCGAAATGCGGCTGTGTCAGCATCTCCCCCCTTTTGGTTCCGTGGCGCGATCGTCAGGGCCTCTTTCTTCCCGGGCCTGCCCGGTCGGGCGCATGGAGTTGCCACCACCTTATGAAGCGGGCGTAGCGGTGGGCAAGCCTCTCCGTGAACGGGGAACCGCGCAGTTCAGAGGTGCCCGTTCGGCTTCCGGAACGGGCAGGGGAGAGCGTCATGCGGGCATCTGCAATTTCCCTTTCGGAAAGGAAGTTGACAGGAATTCCGGTTCGCCTGGCAAAACCTTGCCAGAGACGGGGGCGGCCCTTAATCTCGAAGGCGCCGCCTTGACGCGATCCCCTACTCGTCTCACGGAGGTTTTCGTGCTGCGCAGCGCCCGACCGGGCCCGCCCCGACGGCCGGCCCCTCGGTCCGCGGTCGCCGCTCCCGCCCTTCCCCCCGCCCCCCGGGGTCTGCCCCCGGGAGGGAGCGGCGAGATCGAATGGCCGTGACAACGTTTTCCAGGTGCCGGCCGTCCCGGTGCCCGTCCCTGTCCGCACCCTGATCGACCCGGGAGACCGGCGCCCGGCGCCGGCCGGCCCGGGGCGACGCGGAACACCGGCCCCGCGCACCCACCAGGTGACACCGGCCGGCCCCGGCGCACCGCCGGCACCCGGCCCGGTGCACCGGCCGGCTCCGCGTTCGCATCCCTTCCCAGCCCCCACGCGCAGGAAGAAGGACGGTACGTCCGTGGCGACCACCAGGTTCCCCGACGCTTCGCCCCGCAAGAACGGAGCCGCGCTCACGGCTTCGCCCGCCCCCGACCTCCCCGTTCCCCGGCCCCGCGTCCCGCGCGGTGCCTGTACGGCCCATGCCTCGCCCGGCGCCCTGGTCATCACGGCGGCGGAACACGAGTTCGCCCGCCTCTTCGGTCTCCGGCCCAAAGAGATATGCGGACGCGGTCTTTTCGAGCTGCTGCGGTCGTCCGCCCCCGGGCGCCTCCGGGAGCAACTCACCGCGCTGTCCTCGGGACGGTGCCGCCGCGTCACCCGGAAGGTGACCGGACGGGACGCCGCCGGGCGGGAGTTCACCGCGGAGCTCACCGCGACCGCAGTGCGGGCACCGGCCGGCGGGACCACCGGAGTCCTCGTCCTCCTGCGCCGTACGGAAACGGAAGCGGTGCGCCGCACGGGGAGGGTGGACCGCGCGGAAGTGACGGACCGGGCGGAAGCGGTGGACCGGGCGGATGCGGTGGACCGGGCGGGCGCGGAGCGTAAGGAGGCCGTGGCCGGTGCGGCGGAAGGGGACCGCACGGCCGGGCGGCCGGTGCTCAGCGCCCTGGACGCACAGGTCCTGGAGGGCGTGGCGAGTGGCGAGTCCACGGTGCAGTTGGCCTCCCGTCTCTATCTGAGCCGTCAGGGGATCGAGTACCGCGTGGGGCAGATGCTGCGCCGGTTCGACGCGCCCAACCGCCCCGCCCTGGTGGCGCGGGCGCACGCGCTGGGGATGTTCGCCGCGGGCCAGTGGCCGCCGCGGGTCCTTCCCGAGCGGGTGAGGTGACGACGGGCCGGGCCCGGTGACGGCGGCCGTGGCGGTGCGCACCGCCACGGCCGCCGTCGTGTGCGCCCGTCCGCCGCCCTCACGCCGCGGTGGGCTGCCACGCCTCCTGGAACCGGCGGCGGGCGCGGAAGAGGCGGGAGCGGACGGTGCCGACGGGCAGCTCCAGCACCTCGGCCATCTCCTCCTCGTTGAGCCCGTACGCGCGCAGCGTCAGGACCTGCCGGTGCGCCGCGGAGAGCCGGTCCAGCACATCGGTGATGTGCACCGCGTCCAGGGGGTTGGCCTCCTGCCGGGACTCCACCTGCGAGCAGGCGCACTCCTCGCCGTACCGCCGGGCGGTGCGGACGGCCTCGCGGACCGTCACCGAGCGCACCCAGCCGTAGAAGGCCGCCGGTTCGCGCAGGGAACCCAGACCGCGGTAGATGGCGAGCAGCGCCTCCTGGGTGGCGTCGGCGCCGTCGTCGTGGGTGATGGACCGGCAGATGCGGGCCACATAGGGGGTGATGCGGTTCAGCAGGTGGTTCATCGCGTGCTCGTCGCCCGACTGGGCTCGGGGGAGCAGCGTCAGGGGGGAGGGAAGTTCACTGACGGTGGTCATGCCGGGCAAGCTCCTTGGGGTGACCGATGACCGGTGATCGTGGCCGGTGACCGGGCGGCGGGTACGGGAGCGGGTCGCGCTCAGCCCACGGCCGCGGGGACGTGCGCGGCGGGGACGTGCTCGGGGCGCCCCGCGTGCGCGAAGCGGAGCAGCCCGGCGCGCACGTCGTCGCGGAACGCCCGCATGAAGGACGGGCTGAAGCAGGCGGTGGAGTGCGGGAACTCGATGGCGAGCCGGCCCCCGAAGGAGACGACGCACGCCATCACGGGGCTCCGCCCGGCCTGCGGGAAGTACTGCTCGCGCGCCGGGACCAGCCGGACGTCCACCATGCGCAGCCCGCCGGGCAGCCGGGGGCCGGGGACGACCCCCATGTTGGTGGCGATCACGGTCGCCCGTTGCAGCGCGGGGTCGCGGGGGATCTCCGGGGTGATCCGCGTCTCGTGCAGGTGGTCCCCGTCGGCGACGAAGCGGGTGAGGCGGGTGTGCACGGTGCGCGCCAGCTCCGCCGGGTCGGAGGCCCGGGACACGTCGAGGGTCTGGAGGTGGGTGGTGACGGCGGGCACCAGCAGGGCGGCGGGCAGTGCCGGGGAGAGCCGGGAGCGCAGGTCGACGGGGGAGAGGACGCCGAGGGTGCGGGGTCCGTCGCCGTCCAGCCGCCGCCGGGCCGTGGCCAGCAGGGTCGCGCCGATCAACGCGTGCACGGAGACACCGTGGGCGCGGGCCGCCGAGCGCAGCCGCGCGGTGAGGTCCGTGTCCAGGGTCAGCCGCCGCACCTCGATGCGCCCGGCCCCCTCCGGGCCGTCCGCGCGGGGCGCCGCGCCGGTCTCCGTGGCGGTCTGCGCGCGGGGCGCCCCGTCGGCCTGCGGGGCCGTCCCGCCGGTTCCCGCTCCGGTCTCCGTGCCGGTCGGGGCGTCGGGCGTGGCCGGGCCGGGCACGTCGTACGGGACCAGGTCGACCGGGTGCCGGCGGAGCGCCTCGACGCGGCGGTCCAGGTACGCCGCCGTCGCGGCCCCGTCGGCCGGGGGCAGCAGCCGGCTCACCGGCTCCGGCCAGTGCGGCCCGCCGTCCCCGTCCCCGCCGGCGGCGGGCGCCATGGGCACCGGCTCGCCCTCGACCAGGGCCCGGTACTGGTCCCACAGCGCGTTGAGCGCCGCGATGCTGCTGTGGCCGTCGGTCACGGTGTGGTCGATGACCAGCACGAACAGATGGCTCTTGCCGTCCGGTCCGCTGATCAGGACCGCCCGGCTCAACGGCCCCCCGACCGGCAGCGGCCGGTTCAGCTCCGCCGCGTACTCCGCCGCCTCGTCGGAGCCGGTACGGGTGCTCAGCCGGGGCCGTTCGTCCTCGTCGAGCAGGTGCAGCGCGTAACCGTCGCCGTCCCGCGCGATCCGGGACCGCAGCGTCGGATGCGCCCGCGTCAGCGCGTCGAACGCGGCCGACAGCGCACCGACGTCGACGCGTCCGCGCAGGGAGCACGACAGGACGGCCCTGCTTCTCTGACCCACGTAGAGCGTCTCGACCGGACACAGCGCACGGTGCATGCCGTCAGCCTTCTTTCGTCGTTCATTTCCGGGACGTTCACGGGGGGACGCCTGCGAGAGGCGCGCAAGAAGGGGAACCGCCAAGGGCGTTCAGAGGGGGAGGAGCCCACGCCCGGACCGGGGGCCATCCGAGAGTGCACCGGCGGGCACGGCCGAATCCAGCGGGGAAGGCGGCACACCGGGAAGTCGCGTGATTTCCCTAGAACTCTGCCCGGATTCCGGGAAGTCCGCCCGATCGGACGCCGTCCACTCCCTCGCCGCGCACAATTCAGGGAAACCCCTGAATCGCCGCCCCGGCGGCCGGTCCGGCTTGACCCGGGGACCGGCGCCGCGCACGGTGGTGAGCCGTGGAACCGGGGCCGGGAGAGGCCATATCCCCTGCCCCCGGCGTGCGGCCCCTTCCTGCGCCCCGTGGGCCGGCCCGGCGCGTGTACCCGACGCGCGGGCGGCACGGAGCGCCGGCCGCACCCGCCCCATCCGGCCGGGCCTTCGCCGTCCGGGACATCACCGCTTGCCACGTGAGGGTTGTGCCATGTCACTCCAGGAGGACGAACGTCGACCGCTGTCCGGGGCCCAGGAGGGACTCTGGTACGCCGGGCGGCTCGCGGCGGACGGCGCCGCCTACACCACCGCGGAGGCCGTGGAGATCCACGGGCCGCTCGACACCGACCTGTTCGAGACCGCGCTGCGGCGGACCGTGGGCGAGGCCGACACCTTCGCCCTGCGCTTCACCGACACCGACGACGGCCCCCGCTGCCACCGCGCCGCCGACGCGGACGACTGGGTCCTGCACCGGACCGACGTCAGCACCGCCGAGGACCCCGAGACCGCCGCCTGGGCCCACGTCCGCGCCGACCTCGCCACCCCCGTGGACCTCGACAAGGGCCCGCTGTTCGCGCACAGCCTGCTGACCCTCGCCCCCGACCGCCACCTCTGGCTGCTGCGCGCCCACCACCTCCTGCTCGACGGCTACAGCTACAAGCTCCTCGGCCGGCGCCTCGCCGAGACGTACAACGCGCTGGCCGAGGGACGCGACCCCGGCCCCTCCGGTTTCGCGCCGGCCGCCCGGCTCCAGGAGGACGAGGCCGCCTACCGCGCCTCCGAGCGGTACGGCCGCGACCGCGACCACTGGGCGCGGCGCCTGGCCGGCCTGCCGCCGGAACCCGCCCGGCTCACCTCCCGTACGGCGCCCCCCACCGCGCCCTTCCTGCGCCGCACCGCCGAACTGACCCCCGCCGAGACCGCCGCCCTGGACGCCGCCGCGGCCCGCCTCGGCGTCACCCGCGCCGACCTGCTGGCCACCGTCACCGCCGCCTGGCTGCACCGGATGACCGGCGCCCGGGACCTGGTGCTGGGCCTGGCCACGATGAGCCGGCTCGGCAGCGCCGCCCTGCGCGCCCCCGGCACCGCCTCCGACGTCCTCCCGCTGCGGGTGGCCGCAGGCCCGAAGACGCCCCTCGGGGACCTCGCCCGCACCGTCGCCGGGGAGATGCGGGCCCTGCGCCGCCACCAGCGCTACCGGGGCGAGTTCCTCCGCCGCGACCTGGGCCTGCTCGGCACCGGACGACGGCTGTACGGGCCGGTGCTGAACATCGTCCCGTTCGACGAGTCCCCCGTCTTCGGCGGCGCCCCCACCACCTGGCACCACCTGTCCGGCGGGGCCGTCGACGACCTCCAGATCTCGGTGCGCCCCGGCGCCCGCGCCGAGGGCCTCTGGCTGGCCTTCGACGCCAACCCCGCCCTGTACGAGGAGGACGAACTCGCCCTGCACCGCGACCGGTTCCTCGCGGTGCTGCGCCGCTTCGCCGAGGCCGGCGCGACGACCCCGCTGGGCGACCTGGACGTCCTGCTGCCCGGCGAGCACCCCCGCGACGCCCCCGTCCGTACCCACCCCGTGGCGAGGACCCTCACCACCCTCTTCGAGGAACAGGCGGCGGCCGGCCCCGAGCGGACCGCCGTCACCTGCGGCGACGACCACCTCACCTACGCCGCCCTCAACGCGGAGGCCAACCGGCTGGCCCGGCTGCTGACCGGGCACGGCGCCGGCCCCGGCCGGGTGGTGGCGCTGGCCCTGGACCGGGGCCCCCGGCTGCTGCCCGCCCTGCTCGCCGTCCTCAAGACCGGCGCCGCCTACCTCCCGCTGGACCCCGGCCACCCCGCCGAACGGCTCCGCCTGGTCGTCGAGGACGCCGCCCCCGTCGTCCTCGTCACCGAACGCGCCCACGCCCACCTCGCCGGGGACGCCCTCCCCGCCGTCCTCCTCGACACCCCCGAGACCGCCGCCGCCCTCGCCCGCCACCGGGCCGGCGACCTCACCGACGCCGACCGGCACGGCCCGACCGGCCCGGACGACATCGCGTACATCATCCACACCTCCGGCTCCACCGGCCGCCCCAAGGGCGTGCCCGTCCCGCACGCCAACGCCGTCCGCCTCTTCTCCGCCGCCGCCGCGCACTTCACCTTCGGCGCCGACGACGTGTGGACGCTCTTCCACTCGTACGCCTTCGACTTCTCCGTCTGGGAGATCTGGGGCGCCCTGCTGCACGGCGGCCGGGTCGTCGTCGTGCCGTACGCCGTCAGCCGCTCGCCGCGCGCCTTCCTGGACCTCCTGCACCGCGAGGGCGTCACCGTCCTCAACCAGACGCCGTCCGCCTTCGAGCAGCTCATCGACGCCGACCTGGAACGCGGCGGGGACACCGGCGCGCTGCGGTACGTCGTCTTCGGCGGCGAGGCGCTGCGCCCGGCCCGGCTGCGCCCCTGGGCCGACCGGCACGGCCTGGACCGCCCGGCACTGGTGAACATGTACGGCATCACCGAGACCACCGTGCACGTCACCCACCACCGCCTCACCCGCGCCGACCTGGACGACCCGCGCCGCGGCAGCGTCATCGGCACCCCCCTCGACGACCTGCGCGTCCACCTGCTCGACGACCGGGGCCGCCCGGTGCCGCCCGGCGCGACCGGCGAGCTGTACGTCTCCGGCGCGGGCGTCGCCGCCGGCTACCTGAACCGGGCCGGCCTGACCGCCGAACGCTTCCTGGACGACCCCTTCGGCCCGCCCGGCACCCGCATGTACCGCTCGGGCGACCTGGCCCGGCGCCGCCCCGACGGCACGCTGGACTACGTGGGCCGGGCCGACGCCCAGGTGCAGCTGCGCGGCTTCCGGATCGAGCCCGGCGAGATCGAGGCCGTCCTCGCCGCGCACCCGGACGTCGCCCGGGCCGCCGTGCTGGTCCGCCGCGCCGCGCACGGCGCCGCGCAGCTCGTCGCCTACACCGTCCCGGCGGGCGGCACGCCCCCGGACCCGGCCGCGCTGCGCGCGCACGCCGCCGCCCGGCTGCCCGAGTACATGGTCCCGGCCGTGTGCGTGCCCGTGGACGCCCTGCCGCTGACCGCCAACGGCAAGCTCGACGCCGACGCCCTGCCCGCCCCCGACTTCACCGCCGCCGCCTCCGGCAGCCGCCCCGCGGACCCCCAGGAGGCCCTGGTCTGCGCGCTGTTCGAGGACGTCCTGAAACTGGACCGGGACACCGTCGGCACCGACGCGAACTTCTTCGACCTCGGCGGCGACTCCCTGCTCGCCACCCGGCTGCTCGCCCGCCTGCGCCACGAGGCCGGCGCCGAGATCCCCATCACCGCCCTGTTCGAGACGCCCACCCCGGCCGCCCTCGCCCGGCGGCTCGCCGTACCGCACGGGACCGCCCCGGCCCGCCCGGTCCTCGGCGCCGCCGCGCGGCCCGCGCGGGTGCCGCTGTCCTACGCGCAGGAACGCATGTGGTTCCTGCACCGGCTCGACGACGGCGCCGCCACCTACAACATCCCGCTCCTCGTCCCGCTCGGCACCGCACCCGACACCGACGCCCTCCGGGCCGCCCTCGGCGACCTCGCCGACCGCCACGAGATCCTGCGGACGGTGATCGCCGAGCACGACGGAACCCCGTACCAGCGCGTCCTGCCGCCCGGCGAACTCCGGCCGGAGCTGCGCGAGGCCGACTGCCCCGAGGCGGAGACCGCCGCCCACGTCACCGCCGCGCTGCGGCACCGCTTCGACCTCACCGCCGAGAGCCCCCTCGCCGTCTGGCTGCTGGGCCCCACCCTGCTGTTCGTCCTGCACCACAGCGCCGCCGACGGCTGGTCGCTGCGCCCCTTCGCCGACGACCTGGGCACCGCCTACGCGGCCCGCCGGGCCGGCCGGGCCCCCGAGTGGAGCCCGCTGCCCGCCCAGTACGCCGACTACGCCCTGTGGCAGCGCGCCCTGCTCGCCCCCGCCCCGGACGGACCCGGACACCTGGAGCGGCTGACCGCCCACTGGCGCACCGCCCTGGCCGGCCTGCCCGAGGAGTGCACCCTGCCAGGTGACCGGCCGCGCCCCGCCGTGCCGCGCGGCGCCGGCGCGCACGTCGAGGTCACCGTCGACGCCCCCGGGCACCGCGCCCTGCTGGACCTCGCCGACCGGGCGGGCGCCAGCCTCTTCATGGTGCTGCACGCCGCCCTCGGCGCCCTCCTCACCCGCTGGGGCGCCGGCGAGGACATCGTGCTCGGCACCCCCGTCGCGGGCCGCACCGAACCCGCCCTCGACCCCCTGATCGGCCTCCTCACCAACACCCTGGTGCTGCGCGCCGACACCTCCGGCGACCCCGCCTTCCGGGACCTCCTCGCCCGGCTGCGCACCGCCGACCTCGCCGCCCTCGACCACCAGGACCTGCCCTTCGACCGGCTGGTCGACGACCTCAACCCGCCCCGCAGGCCCGGCCGGCACCCCTTGTTCCAGGTGATGCTGGCCCTCCAGAACAACGAGCCCGCCGTCCTCGACCTGGACGGCCGCCGCACCGAGCTGCGGCCCACCGCCACCGGCACCGCCAAGTTCGACCTGTTCGTCGACGCCCAGGAACGCCGCACCCCCGAGGGCGCCCCCGACGGCCTGACCCTGCACGTCGAGTACGCCACCGACCTGTACGACGCCGGCACCGCCGAGGCGTTCGCGCACGCCCTGCACGACGTGCTGCGCGCCGTGGGCGCCGACCCCGGCCTCCGCGTCGGCGCGCTGCCCGCGCCGCCCGAGCGGACCCCCGCCCCGGCCGGCCCCACCGACCTCACCGACCTCACCGACACCGTCCGGTCGGTGCCGGGCATCCGCGACGCCCACGCGCTGCCCGCCGCCGACGGCACCCCGCCGCGCCTGTACGTGGTGCCGGGCCGGGCGGACGCCGCCGAACGAGCCGAGGACGCCCTCGCCCGCGCCGGCCACGGCCCCGTCCGCGTCACCGCCGTCAACGCCCTGCCCCGCACCGCGGACGGCGGTGTCGACACCGCCGCGCTGCGCGCCCTGCCCGCCGTCGACCGCGCCGCCGCCGAAGCCTGGCGGGAGCGGCTGGCCGGCCTGCCCGGCGTCACCGCCGCCGAGGTGACGGTGGAGGACGCACCCGGGGAACTGGACCGCCGCCACACCGGCCTGCCCGGGCGCACCGCCGCTCCCGCCCCCGCCGCCCGGACCCGGAACGCCTCGGCCGCGCCCGCCCTCAGCGAGGGCCCCGCCCTGACCGAACCGTCCGTGCCGGGCTGGGCCGACGCCCTGCGCCGCGCCGCCGCGCGGGGCCGCGGCGACATCGTCCACGTCCACGCCGACGGCACCGAACACCGGCGCGACTACGCCTCCCTGATCCCCGAGGCGTCCCGCGTCCTGGCCGGACTGCGCCGGGCGGGCCTGCGCCCCGGCGACCAGGTCATCCTCCAGTGCGACGCCACCGAGGACTTCCTCGCCGTCCTCTGGGGCTGCGTCCTCGGCGGCTTCGTCGCCGTCCCGCTGACCGTCCCGCCCTCCTACGACACCCCGTCAGCGGCCCTGACCAAGCTGGAGGGCATCTGGCGGATGCTCGGCCGGCCCTGGATCGTCTGCTCCGCCGGACGCGAGAGCGGCCTGCGCGCCGTCGCCGCCCGGCAGGACTGGCCCGGCCTCCGGCTGGCCACCGCCGACGCGCTGCGCGACGCCCCCGAGGACCGGGACTGGTACGCCGCCGCGCCGGACGACCTGATGCTGATGCTGATGACGTCCGGCAGCACCGGCCTGCCCAAGGCGGTCCGCCTCACCCACCGCAACGTCCTCACCCGCTCCGCCGCCACCGAGCAGCGGAACGGGCTCGGCGCCGACGACGTCACCCTGAACTGGATCCCGCTCGACCACGTCACCGGCGTGGTCATGTTCCACCTGCGGGACGTCTACCTGGGCTGCCGCCAGATCCACGCCCCCACCTCGTACGTCCTCCAGGACCCGCTGCGCTGGATGGACCTCGCCGACCGGCACCGGGTCACCGTCACCTGGGCGCCCAACTTCGCCTTCGGGCTCCTCGCCGAACAGTCCGACCGCTTCGCCGGCCGCACCTGGGACCTGTCCCCGATGCGGCTGGTGATGAACGCCGGCGAGGTCGTCGTCGCCTCCGCCGCCCGCCGGTTCCTGCACACGCTGAAGCCGTTCGGCCTGCCGCAGGACGTCATGCACCCCGGCTGGGGCATGTCCGAGACCTGCTCGGTGGTCACCGACGCCGTCCTGCCCGCCGAACCCGACCCGGACGAGGGGACGTTCGTCAGCTGCGGCCTGCCCTACCCCGGCTTCGCCATGCGGATCGTCGACGAGCGGGGCACGGTGCTGCCGGAGGGCGAGGCGGGCCGCTTCCAGGTCCGCGGCACCTCCGTGACCGGCGGCTACCACGACAACCCGGCCGCCAACGCCGAGGCGTTCACCGAGGACGGCTGGTTCGACACCGGCGACCTGGCCTATCTGCGCGACGGCGAGCTGTACATCACCGGCCGCGCCAAGGACGTCATCATCGTCAACGGCGTCAACCACTACAGCCACGAGATCGAGGCGTGCGTCGAGGAACTGCCCACCGTGGAGCGCAGCTTCACCGCCGCCGTCGCCGTACGCACCGACCCGTCCTCACCCACCGACGAACTCGCCCTCTTCTGCCACCTCCCCGGCGAGGCCACCGCCGACGCCCTGCGCGAGATCGCCGGGAAGGTCACCCGCGAGATCGGCGTCAGCCCCGCCTTCCTCGTCCCGGTCGGCCGGGACGCCATCCCCAAGACCGAGATCGGCAAGATCCAGCGCACCAAGCTGCGCAAGGGCTTCGAGGCCGGGGACTTCGACGACGAGGTCCGCCGCGCCCAGCTCCTGATGGGCACCGCCGCCACCGTCCCCGACTGGTTCCTGCGGCCGGTCTGGCAGCGCGCCGCGCGCCCCGGCCCGCACCCCGCGCCCCCCGGCCGGCACACCCTCGTGCCGACCGGCGCCGATCCCCGCGCCCGCCGGCTCGCCGAGCGCCTCGCCGACGCCCTGCGGGCCGACGGCGGCCTGTGCACGCTGGTCGACCCCGGCCCGTCGTACGAGCGGCTGGGCGCCGCCCACTACCGGGTCAGGCCCGGCGAGGCGGGCGACTGGGCGGCGCTGCTGGAGCGGCTCGCCCACGACCGGCGGCCGGTCGACGCCGTCCTCCACCTCGGCGCGCTCTACGGCCCCGGGAACGCCGACGGCCACACCGCCGTGGAGGAACTCCTCGCCCTGGCACGGGCGTCGGTCGCCCGGCGGCGTCCGCTGGACCTCGTGTACGTGACGGCGGGCGCCCAGGCCGTACGCCCCGGCGAGCGGCCCTCACCCGCGCACGCCATGGCGGGCGCCCTGCTGAAGTCGCTGGGCGAGGAGTCCGGCGGGCTGCGCGGCACCCACCTCGACCTGGCGCCGGACGAGGACACGGACCCGCTGCCCGTCCTGCTGGCCGAGGCGACCGTCACCACCGACGGCACGGACGTGGCGTACCGCGACGGCCACCGACACGTGCGCCGCCTCGCCGCCCTGCCCGAGCGGCCCGAGCGCGCCACCACCCCCGCGCGCGACGGCTTCACCCTGCTCACCGGCGGCCTCGGCGGCGTCGGCACCGAACTCGCCGCCCACCTGCTGCGCACCCCCGGCACCCGGCTGCTCGTCGTCGGCCGCACCGAGCGGCCCGCGGACGAGGCCCTCGGCCGGCTCCGCGAACTGGGCGAGGTCCGCTACACCGCCGCCGACGTCACCGACGAGCAACAGGTACGGGCCGCCGTGTCCGCCGCCGCCGAGGCGTGGGGCGTCCCCCTGGCCTCGGTGCTGCACCTCGCCGGCACGCTCGTGGAACGCCCCGTCGGCGAACTGGACACCGCCACCTGGCGGCGTGCGGTGGCGGCGAAGACCCGCGGCGCGTGGACGCTGCACCGGCTCACCGAGGACCACCCGGTCGCCTCCTTCGTCACCTTCTCCTCCGTCAACGGCCTGTTCGGCGGCGCGCTGAACGCCGCCTACGCCGCCGCCAACGCCTACCTGGACGCCCTCGCCCTGCACCGCCGCGCCCTGGGCCTGCCCGCGCAGTCCCTGGCCTGGAGCATGTGGCGCGAGAAGGGCATGAGCCGCGGCTACGGCCTCACCGCGCTCACCGAGGCCCGCGGCTACCGGCTGCTCGACACCCCCGCCGCGCTGCGCTCCTTCGACCTGGCCCGCACCCTGGACGCGCCGCACCTGCTGATCGGCGCCGACCGCACCGCCCCCTGGGTCCGCAGCCACGTCGTCGCCCCCGTCCGCCAGGTCCGCCGCCTGGCCGCCCGCGTCGGCCTGGCGGACGGCACCGACTTGGGCGCCCTGTACCGCGCGGCGGCCGACGCCGCCGGGTCGGCCGGCCTGTCCGACGCGTGGACGCTGCGCTCGGCCGGCGCCACCGGCGACCGGGACGGAGCGGCGGACCGGGAAGCCGGCCCGGGCGCCCTGGAGGGCCGGCTCGCCGAGGTGTGGTCCGGGGTCCTCGGCCGGGACCGGGTGGGCCGGGACGAGAACTTCTTCGACCTGGGCGGCAACTCCCTGCTGCTGGTCACCGCCCAGTCCGCCGTCAACCGCGCCTTCGGCACCGCGCTGACGGTCGTCGACCTGTTCGCCCACCCGACCGTGCGGGACCTCGCCCGCCACCTCGCGGCCCTCGGCGCCCGCACCCCGGCGGAGCGGGCGGCGGACGGCGGCGGTCCCGGACCGTCGTCCCCGCCGCGCGAGCCCAGCGGCCTGGACCGCGCCAAGGAACAAGCACAGCGCCTGCGGGCGGCCCGCGCCCGCCGCACCGCCCGGCACGGGAAGGACCGAGGCCATGCCTGACACCACCGCACCCCACGACGCCGCGTTCCCCGACGAGGAGTTCCCCGCCGTCGCCGTCATCGGCATGGCGGGCCGCTTCCCCGGCGCCGACGACCTCGACGCCTTCTGGGAGAACCTCGCGGCCGGCCGGGAGTCGATCCGCCCCGTCACCGACGACGAGTTCCTCGCCGCCGGCGGCGACCCCCGCGACCTCGATGACCCCTCGCTGGTCCGCATGGTGTCGACGGTCGACGGCATGGACCGCTTCGACGCCGGCTTCTTCGGCCTGAGCCCCGCCGAGGCCGCCGTGATCGACCCGCAGCAACGGCTGCTGCTGGAGACCGCCTACCACGCCCTGGAGGACGCCGGCCGGCTCGGCGCCGACCGGACCGGCGAGCGGTTCGGGGTGTACGCGGGCAGCGGCGACAGCCGCTACTACCCGGCCCACGTGTACCCCCGCTTCGCCGGGCAGCCCGGCTCGGTCGCCCTCGTCCACGCGGCCACCGCCAACTCGCTGGGCACCCTCGCCACCCGCGTCGCCTACGAACTCGGCCTCACCGGGCCCGCCCTCTCCGTCCAGACGGCCTGCTCCACCGCGCTGGTCGCCGTGCACACCGCCTGCCAGGACCTGCTCGACCACCGCTGCGACACCGCCCTCGCCGCCGCCGTCTCCCTCAATCCCTCGGCCGCGCTCGGCTACCGCCACGTCCCCGACGGCCCCTTCTCGCCCGACGGGCACTGCCGGGCCTTCGCCGCCGACGCCGCCGGCACCTCCTCGGGCGACGGCGTCGGAGCCGTCGTACTGAAGCGGCTGGAGGACGCCCTCGCCGACGGCGACCGGGTCCGCGCCGTCATCCGGGGCAGCGCCGTCAACAACGACGGCCGCCGCAAGGTCGGCTTCAGCGCGCCCAGTTCCGCCGGCCAGACCGAGGTCATCCTCGACGCGCAGGCCCAGGCCGAGGTCGACGCCGGCACCATCGGCCTGGTCGAGGCGCACGGCACCGCCACCAAACTCGGCGACCCCATCGAAGTGGCCGCCCTCACCGAGGCGTTCCGGCACTCCACCGACCGCACCGGGTACTGCGCGCTCGGCTCGGTCAAGACCAACATCGGCCACCTCGGCGCCGCCGCCGGCATCGCCGGACTCATCAAGGCCGTCCTCGCCCTGGAACACCGGCAGATCCCGCCCAGCCTGCACTTCGACCGGCCCAACCCGCACATCGACTTCACCGCGAGTCCCTTCCGGGTGCCCACCGCCCTGGAGGACTGGCCCGCGGGCGAGCACCCCCGCCGGGCCGCCGTCAGCGCCTTCGGCATCGGCGGCACCAACGCCCACGTCGTCCTGGAGGAGGCCCCGCCCGTCCCGCCCGCCGCCCCCCGGCCGCCCGAGGACGGCCGCCGCCTCGTGCTGCCGCTGTCCGCCCGGACCGCCGGCGCCCTGCGCGGCCAGGCCGAGGCCCTCGCCCGGCACCTCGAACACCGGCCCGCGCTCCGCCTGGACGACGTCGCCCACTCCCTGCGCGCCGACCGGCCCGCGCTGCGCCACCGCCTCGCCGTCACGGCCGCCGACCGCGCCGAGGCCCTCGACGCGCTGCGCTCCGCCGCCCCCGCCACCCCGCCGGTCCCCGACGACCCGGTCCGCGTGGCGTTCCTGCTGCCGGGCGGCGGCACCCAGTACCCCGGCATGGGCGCCGGGCTCTACCGCGGCCACGCCGTCTACCGGGACACCGTCGACGAGTGCGCCCGCATCCTGCGCCCCGCCCTCGGCACCGACCCGCGCACCGCCCTGTTCGAGCGGCGCGAACCCGACCAGGTCTCCGCGCTGCTCTCCCTCGTCGTCACCGAGTACGCCCTGGCCCGCACCCTCATCGAGGCGGGCGTCCGCCCCGACGCGCTGATCGGCCACTCCCTCGGCGAGTACACCGCCGCCTGCCTGGCCGGCGTCATCGACCTGGCGGACATGCTGCCGCTGGTCACCGAGCGGGTCCGGCTCATCGCCTCGGCCGGCGGCGCCACGGTCGGCGTCGCCGCCCCCGCCGAGGAGATCCGGCCCCTGCTCGACGACACGCTGTCCCTGGCCGCCGTCAACGGCCCCGGCGCCTGCACGGTCGCCGGACACCTCGACGCCGTCACCCGCTTCGAGGCCGAACTCACCCGCCGCGGCGTCCCGTTCCGCCGGCTGCGCATCCCCGTCGCCGCCCACTCCCACGTCCTCGACCCGGTCCTGCCCGCCTACGAGGCCCACCTGCGCCAGGTCACCCTGCGCCCGCCGCGCGTCCCGTACGTCACCAACGTCACCGGCACCTGGGCCACCGACGCCCAGGCCACCTCCGTACAGCACTGGCTCGACCACACCCGGCACACCGTGCGGTTCGCCGACGGCATCACCGCCCTCTGGGACCGGCTGCACCCCGTCCTCGTGGAGATCGGCCCCGGCGACACCCTGACCAAGCTCGCCACCGGCCGCCTCACCGGCCAGGCACCGGTCACGGTCACCACCATGCGGCACGCCAAGGCCGAGGCGTCCGACGACTTCGTCCTCGCCGAGGCCCTGGGCCGGCTGTGGAGCGCGGGCGTCGACGGTGCCCTGCCCCCGGTTCCGGGCACCCCCCGGCGGGTCCCGCTGCCCCCGTACGCCTTCGACCGCCGCCGTCACTGGATCGACGCCCCCGGCGCCCGCGCCGCCGCCGACGACACCCAGGCCACCGAGGAGAGGGCCCCCGCGCTCGCCCCGCGCCCCCGGCTGACCACGGAGCACGTGGCGCCGCGCACGGAGCGGGAGGCGGCGGTCACCCGGCTCTGGGAAGAGGCCCTCGGCATCGGCGGCATCGGCGTGCACGACAACTTCTTCGACCTCGGCGGCGACTCGATGCGCGCCGTGCTCCTCGCGGGCCGGCTGCGCCGGACCGGCGTCCTCACCGTCCCGGCGGCCACCCTGCTGGCCGCGCCCACCGTGGCCGGCGTCCTCGCCGCCGCCGACGAGCGGGGCGGGCCGGAGCCGGGCACCGCGCCCACCGCGCTCGGGCCGCTGCTGCCGCTGCGCGCGGAGGGCACCGCCATACCCCTGTTCTGCGTCCACCCCGGCGCGGGCGTCTCCTGGCGGTACACCGGGCTGCTGCCCCACCTCGGCGGCGACCAGCCCGTCTACGGCATCCAGGCGGCCGGCCTGGACGGCACCGCCCCGCCCGCGCCGGACGCCGCCGCCATGGTCGCCCACTACCTCGGCCTGGTGCGGCGGATCCAGCCGCACGGCCCGTACCGGCTGCTGGGCTGGTCCTACGGAGGGTTCGTCGCGCACGCCATGGCCTGCGCGCTCCAGGCGGAGGGCGAGCGGGTCGAGCTGCTCGCGCTGCTCGACGCCCCGCAGCCGCACGGCACCGTCCACGACCCGGCCGGGGTCGAACGGCAGGTGGCCGCGCTGCTGTCGCGGGTGGCCGGACTGCCCCTGGACGCCGGGACCGCGCCCCCGGACGTCGGCACCGTCCTGGACCGCATCGGCGCCGCCGTCGCGGCGGACCCGGCGAGTTCCCCGGTCACCCGCGCCGAGGCCGCAGCCATCGCCGCCGTCATGCGCAACAACCTGCGCATCGCCCCCCAGTTCGCCCCCGGCGTCTTCCACGGGGACGTGCTCTTCTTCAGCGCGGCCGAGGAGGAACCGGCCGGGGCCGCGACCGACCTGGCGGTCCAGCCGGGGAAGGCCGACAGCTGGCGGCCGTACGTCGACGGCACCCTCCACGACCACCAAGTCCCGTGCGGCCACTACGACATGACCGAACCCGGGCCGATCGCCCGGATCGGCGAGGCCGTCGCGAAGGCCCTGCGCGACTGAACCGCCGGCGACCGCCCCACCCTTCCCCCGGCCGGAAAGCCCCCGCCGGCCGGGGGATTCGCGCGGTCCACGCGGGGTACCTGCGGCCGGGTACGACGCACGAAGCGAGGCACGGGAGGTATCCCATGGGCAAGCTCGGTGACATGGCGGACAAGGCCAAGCAGCTGGCGAAGGGCCACCCCGACCAGGCCGACAAGGGCGTCGCGGGCGCCGAACGGGCGGTGGACCGGCGGACGGGCGACAGGTACGACGCCCAGACCGACCGGGCCGCCGACGCGGCCCGCCGCTCCTACCGGGACGGCGGCTCCGCCGGGCACTGACCCGCCCGGCCGGGGCGGTCACCGGCCCAGCCCAGCACGAGGCTGAGCACCCCCGCCCCGGCCGGCCGCACCCGGACCCGCACCGCGCGTGCGGGGTCGGCCCGGTGCGCGACGCACAGGTCGTCCCCGTACGGGCGGGCCAGCAGGTCCCACACACTTCCGGGCCGCCGCCCGTCCGGCACGTACAGGGCCTTCCAGGCGGCCTCCTTGGCGGAGAACAGCTCCGTCACCGACCACGGGCGGGCGCCGCCGAGCAGCGGTTCCTCGTCCGGGCGCAGCACCAGCCGGGCGGCGCGGCGGGGGAGGGGCCGCAGCTCGATGTCACAGCCGAGCGGGACGTCGTCCCGGCCCGGCGCGCGGGCCACGGCGACGGCGGTCCCGGCACTGTGCGAGATCGACGCGGCCCGGCCCGGCGGGAACACCGGCAGCCGGCCCGCGCGGGGGATCTCCCCGCACTCCAGCCCCACCGCGCGCAGCGCCCGCCGGGCGGCCCACCGCCCCGCCAGGAACTCCCGCCGGCGCCGCTCGGGCATCCGCGCCGCGGCCGCCGCCTCGGCGGGCCCGGCGGGTGCGAGGCCCGCCTCGGACACGGTGGCGACGCCGAGCCCGAGCCCGGTGGCGGGCAAGGAGGGGAACGCCTCGGCCGGCGCACCGGAAACCGGTCCGCCGGCCGAGGCGTGGCGCGTGCCGGGGCCCCTCACACCCGCAGCAGCTTCTTGACGATCTTCCCCGCCGGGTTGCGGGGCACCTGCTCGATGAACTCGATGCGGCGCGGCCGCTTGTACGGCGCCAGCAACCCCGCCACATGCTCCAGCAGCGGCGCCGGGTCCGGGGCCGCGCCCGGCACCAGGGAGACGTAGGCCAGCGGCACCTCGCCGTAGTCCTCGTCGGGGGTGCCGACGACGGCCGTGTCCCGGACCGCCGGATGGGTCATCAGGGCCCGCTCGATCTCCGACGGGTAGACGTTCTGCCCCGCGCGGATGATGACGTCCTTGGTGCGGTCCACCAGGCTGATCCGGCCCGCCTCGTCCAGGAAGCCGAGGTCGCCGGTGCGGACCCAGCCGTCGAGGGTGATCTCGCGGGTGGCCTCCGGGTCGTTCCAGTACCCCCGCATGACGCCCGGCCCGCGCACCACGATCTCGCCGATCTCCCCGGGCGGCAGCTCCCGGCCGGCCCCGTCCACCGCGCGCGCCGACATGCCCGGCACCACCCGGCCGCAGGGGATGCGGGCGGTGACGTCCCCGGGCTGGGGGTGCTCGTCCGGCCCGAGCGTGACGAACGGGCCGCCCACCTCCGTCATCCCGTACACCTGCCGGAAGCCGCAGCCGAGCCGCTCCACCGCGTCGGCGTAGACGTCCAGCGGCATGGGGGCGGCGCCGTAGAGGATCTCCCGCAGGGAGGACAGGTCGGTGCGCTCGGACACCTTGGCCTGGAGCATGAAGCGCAGCATCTGCGGCACCAGCCACATGTGCGTGGCCCGGTGCCGGGCCACTGCGGCGAGCGCCCGCTGCGGGGTGAAGCCCGGCAGCAGCACGACGGTCGCGCCGGCCGCCAGATAGGTCAGCGACACCACCATGCTGCCGTGGTACAGCGGGCAGCAGTTGACCATGACGATGTCGTCGGTGGGCCGGGCCATCACCAGCCAGCCCAGGGCGATCGCCCGGAACGACGCGCTGTCCACGGTGACGCCCTTGGCCTGCCCGGTGGTCGCCGAGGTGTGCAGCACGGCGATCGGGTCGGTGTCGGCGACGTCCGGCAGCTCCCGCCGGTCGGACAGGGTGCCCAGCGCCTCGAAGGCGGGCTTGTCCAGGGCCATCCTGATCCGCACCGACGCCGGCAGCCGGGGGTGCCGGTCCAGCAGCTCCGACTCGCCGAGGACGGCCACCGCCCCGACGCGTTCGACGATGCCGGCCACCTCGGGCACGGCCAGGCTGTGGTTCAGCGGCACGAACAGCGCGCCGAGCCGGGCCAGCGCGAAGTAGCTCTCCAGCACCTCGATGCGGTCCTTGGACAGCACCGCCACCCGGTCACCACGCTCGATGCCCAGCTCCGCCAGTCCGTGGGCGAGTTCGATCGTACGGTCGTGCAGTTCCGCCCAGGTGACGCTGCGCTCCTCGTCGACCAGGGCGGTCCGGTCCGGCCAGCACTGGCGGTTGCGCTCCAGCAGTTGCGTCAGCCACATCACGCACCGCCGGCGGCGCCGGCGACCTGCCGTCCGGCGACGAAACGCTCGTAGTCGGCGATGGTCCGCAGCTCCTCCATGTCCTCGGCGGTGATCTCCACGCCGAGCCGCTGCTCGATGAGGAGGACGAGCCGCACCAGGTCCCCGGAGTCGATGCCGCTCGCGGCCAGGTCGACGTCGTCGCCGACCTGGTCGGCGTACTCGGCCGTGCCGGTGAGTTCGACCAGCAACTCTCGGACGGTGCTCATGGTTTCCCCTTTCCTCGGCGTGCCGGCCGCCGTACGGGTCTCGGCTGTCACCCCCTCCAGAGGCGGACGGGGCCCGCCGCACTCCCCGGGCCGTCCCGTGAGCTTTGTCACGCGCCCGAACCCCGCCCGGCGGGGATAGCGGGCGCCCGCGCACCGCCTCTTACCGCAACGAAGCGCCCCGACCGAAGGAGTGATACGAGTGCACAGGCAGCCGGTACGGGTCCGGGACCGGGCCCCGGGGCGGCGCCGCCCGGCGGACCCCGCCCACCCGGGTGGTGCCCGGTGACCGCGCCGACCGCCGCCCCCGCCGTGGACGCCGACGCGTCGCTCGCCCGCTTCGAGGAGCTGATCGCCGCCGGCGAGACCATCGAGCCGCGCGACTGGATGCCCGACGGGTACCGCCGCATGCTGGTCCGCCAGATCGCCCAGCACGCCCACTCCGAGATCATCGGCATGCAGCCCGAGGGCGCCTGGCTCACCCGGGCCCCGTCCCTGCACCGCAAGTCCGTCCTCCTCGCCAAGGTCCAGGACGAGGCGGGCCACGGCCTCTACCTCTACTCCGCCGCCGAGACCCTGGGCGTGGACCGCGCCGACCTGCTCGACGCCCTGCACCACGGCCGGCAGCGCGCCTCCGCGACCTTCAACCACCCCGCGCTGACCTGGGCCGACACCGGTGCCATCGCCTGGCTGACGGACGGCGCCGCCGTCATCAACCAGGCACCCCTGTGCCGTACCTCCTACGGGCCGTACGCCCGCGCCATGCGCCGCGTCTGCCAGGAGGAGGCGTTCCACGTGCGGCAGGGCTACGACCTGATGCGCGCCCTGTGCGAAGGGACCCCGGAGCAGCGGGAGATGGCGCAGGACGCGGTGGACCGCTGGTGGCTGCCGGCCGTGGCGCTGATGTTCGGGCCGCCCGACACCGAGGCGGGCGGCGACGCGCGGACCGCCGCGCTGGGCGCCGCCGTCTCCCGCCGCGCCCTGGCCTGGGGCATCAAGCGGCACACCAACGACGAACTCCGCCAGCGCTTCGTCGACACCTGCGTCCCGCAGGCCGAACGCCTCGGTCTGACACTGCCCGACCCGGCGATCCGCTGGAACGAGGAGCGCGGCCACTACGACTTCACCCCCGTCGACTGGGACACCTACCGCGAGGCGCTCGGCGACGACACCCACTGGGCCCGGCAGCGCGTCGCGCACCGCCGGGCCGCGCACGAGGACGGCACCTGGGTGCGGGAGGCCGCCGCCGCGTACGCCGCCCGCACCGACGACACCGCACGAGGAGAGGACGGATGAGCGCCGCCGCACGGGAGGGCGCGCCGGCGTCCTGGGAGGTCTTCCTGCGGGCCCGCCGGGGCCTCGCCCACCAGCACGTGGGCTCCGTACGGGCCGTGGACCCGGACGCGGCCCTGGCCGCCGCCCGCGACCTGTACACCCGCCGGGGCGACCCGCTGTCGCTGTGGGTGGTCCGCTCCGACGCCGTGCACGCGGCCTCCCCGGACGAACACGACCCGTACTTCGCGGGCGCCCGCCACAAGCCGTACCGCCACCCGGAGCACTTCGCGCCGCTGACCGAGAAAGGCACCGAAGGTGACCACCACACGTGAGGCCCCGCCCCGGCACCGGGCGGCCCCGGCCGGAGACGCCGACCTGGCCACGCTCCTGCTGCGCCTCGGCGACGACGCCCTCGTCCTCGGGCAGCGGCTGTGCCAGTGGATCACCTGGGCGCCGACCGTCGACGAGGACCTGGCCCTGTCCAACATCGCCCTCGACCTGATCGGCCACGCCCGGGTCCTGCTCACCCGGGCCGGCCGGCTCGACGGCACCGGCCGCACCGAGGACGACCTGGCCTTCACCCGCCCGGAGCGCGCCTTCACCAACGTCCTGCTCGCCGAACTCCCCAACGGCGACTTCGCGGCGACCGTGGCCCGCCAGCTCGCCTACACCCACTACGCCGTCCTGTACTACGAGGCGCTGGCCGGGTGCGCCGACCCCGAACTCGCCGCGTTCGGCGCCCGCGCCGCCAAGGAGGTCGCCTTCCACCGGCTGCACGCCGACCGCTGGACCAGGACCCTGGCGGGCGGCACCGCAACGAGCGCCCGCCGGCTGCGGGAGGGCCTGGAGCGGGTGTGGCCGTACACCGCCGAACTCTTCGAGGAGGACGCCGTACTGCGCCGTCTGACGGCCTCCGGCACGGTGCCCTCCCCGGCGGGCGTACGCCGGGCCTGGGAGCGGGCCGTCGCCGACGTGCTCACCGGCGCGGGGCTCACCGTGCCCGCCCCCGCCTGGACGGCCACGGGCGGCCGGTCCGGCCTGCACACCGAGGAGTTCGGCCCGCTGCTCGCCGAACTCCAGTCGGTGCACCGGCAGTTCCCCGGAGGCACCTGGTGACCGCGCCGACGCGCACACCGCTGCCGCCGGCGGAGGTACGGGAGCGGGTGGCGGCCCTCCCCGACCCGGAACTGCCGGTGATCGGCCTCGGCGACCTCGGCGTGGTCGGCGCGGTCGCGCCCGGCGCCGACGGGGTGCTGGAGGTGGAGATCCTGCCCACCTACCTCGGCTGCCCGGCGCTGCCCGAGATCACCGCCGCCGTACGGGACGTCCTGACCGCCTGCGGCCACCCCGGCGGCCGCGTCCGGCAGGTGCTGTCCCCGGCGTGGACGACCGACCGCATCACCGCCGAGGGCCGGCGCGCCCTCGCCGCGCACGGGATCGCCCCGCCGGTCGCCCCCGCCCCGGACGGCGGCCCGGTCCCCGTGGAACTGGCCGGCGTGCCCTGCCCGCACTGCGCCTCCCGCGCCACCCGCCCGCACAGCCCCTTCGGCCCGTCCCGCTGCCAGTCGGTCCTGTGGTGCACGGCGTGCGAGGAGCCGTTCCCCCATGTGAGGGCGTTGTGAGACGGGCGCGTCGCGTGGCCGCCGCGCTTCCGTGAGCCCACCCCGACCGCACCGCGCCGTTCGGCGCGCCCCCTCCCGGCCGCGAGCCCCGCAGTGTGCGGCCCCGGCCCCGTGACCCCCGCCCCGACCACGCCCCGAGGCACCCGTGAACACCGTCGCCACCCAGCCCCACGTGCAGCCCGGCACGCAGCCGGGCACGCAGACCGGCTCCCAGCCCGGCACGCGGCCCGGCACCCCCCGCCGCGCCGGCTGGCACCGCCTCCCGGTCACCGAGGTGCGCCGCCTGACCGCCGACACCGTGGCCGTCACCCTGGACGTCCCCGCCGCCCTGCGGGACGTGTTTGCCCACCGCCCCGGCCGGCACGTCGTCGTCCGGCACCGCCGCCCCGGCGGCGAACTGCGCCGCAGCTACTCGCTCTGCCCGCCCCCGCACGACCCCGGCGGGTTCCGCCTGGTGATCAAGCGCGGCTCGGCGGACGGCTTCGGGGCCCACGCCCTCACCCGGCTCGCCCCCGGCGACCACCTCGAACTCTCCCCGCCCACCGGCTCCTTCGCCCTCGCGGAGCTGCCGCCCGGCGGCCACCACGTCCTGCTCGCGGGCGGCTCCGGCATCACCCCCCTCGCCCCGATGGCCGCCGACGCCCTGCGCCGTGACCCGGCCTGCCGGGTCAGCCTCGTCCACTCCGTGCGCACCGCCGCCGACGCCGTGCTCGCCGACGAACTGGCCGAGCTGAAGGACCGGTACATCCGGCGCCTCACCGTCCTCCACGTGCTGACCCGCGAGGACCGGGGCACCGGCGGCCCGCTCGCCGGACGGATCGACGGCGACGCCCTGCGCCGCCTGCTGGCCGCCGTGGACGCCCGGCCAGGACCGCACACCGCCTTCGCCCTGTGCGGCCCGCCCGGCCTGCTCGACACCGCCCTGCGCACCCTGACCGACTGGGGCGCCGACCCGGCCCTCGTCCGCCGGGAACTGTTCACGCCGGGCACGCCGGGCACGCCGGGCACGCCGGGCACGCCGGGCATGCCGGGTTCGACGGGGGCGACGGGGACGCCGGACACGGCGGGTCCCCGGGACACGCCGGGCGCGCAGCCCCCCGCCCCCGCCCGCACCGCCGCGGGGGAGACCCGCGTGACCGCCCTCCTCGACGGCCGCCGCCGCACCGCCACCGTCCAGGCCCGGGACCCCGCACTCCTCGACGCGCTGCTGCGCGCCCACCCCGACGTGCCGTACGCCTGCCGCGAGGGCATCTGCGGCAGCTGCCGCGCCAGGGTCGTCGCCGGGCGCGTGACGGCGGACGACCAGCCCGCCCTGGACGACCGCGACCGCGCCGCCGGCTACACCCTCGTCTGCCGCGCCCGGCCCGCCACCCCCGACCTCACCCTCGACTTCGACGCCTGACCCCGCCTCACCGAAGCCGGTACACCACGCTCACCGAAGGAGACCGAGATGACCACCGCCGCGCGCCGCCACCAGGGCAGGACCGCCCTGGTCACCGGAGGCAGCCGGGGCATCGGCCGAGCCATCAGCCACCGCCTGGCCCGCGAGGGCGCCCTGGTGGCGGTCCACTACGGCCACGACGCGACCGCCGCCGAACGCACCGTCAAGGAGATCGAGGCCGACGGTGGCCGGGCCTTCCCCGTCCACGCCGAACTCGGCGTCCCCGGCGACGCCGACACCCTGTGGGCGGCCTTCGACCGGGCCCTGGCCGAACGGGACGACGCCCCCGCCGGCCTGGACATCCTCGTCAACAACGCCGGCATCACCCTCCCCCGCCCCCTCGCCCGGGTCACTGAGGCCGACTACGACCGGGTCTTCGCCATCAACACCAAGGCGCCGTTCTTCATCATCCAGCGCGGTCTGGACCGCCTGCGCGACGGCGGGCGCGTCATCAACATCTCCTCCGTCGTCACCCGCATCGCCTACCCGCCCCTCGTGTCGTACGCCATGACCAAGGCGGCCCTCGACCACCTCACCCTCACCCTCGCCCAGGAACTCGGCCCCCGCGGCATCACCGTCAACGCCGTCGCGCCCGGCTACACCGAGACGGAGATCAACCCCACCCTCGCCGTCCCGGAGATCCGCCGCAGGTACTCCGAGGCGTCCACGTTCGGCCGGCTCGGCGACCCGGTGGACATCGCCGACGTCGTGTCCTTCGTCGCGAGCGACGAGGCCCGCTGGGTGACCGGCCAGTGGATCGACGCCTCCGGCGGCGCCCACCTCGGTGTGTGACCCGCCCGCACCCCCAGGAGACGCGATGAACGACAGCACGACCACCCTCGACCGCCCCGTGGCGGACGACGCCCTGACCCGCCCCTTCCCGGGCGCGAGCCCCTACGACACCTACGTCCACGCCTCCGTCCTCAACTCCCTGCAACAGCCGCTCACCGAGGCCCCCGACGAGATGGGCTTCCTCGTCACCACCCAGGTGATGGAGCTGTGGTTCACCCTGATCGTGCACGAGTGGCGCACGGCCCGGGTGGCCTTTGCCAAGGACGAGCTGCCCGCGGCCATGGACGCGCTCACCCGCAGCCGCCGCGCGCTGACCGCCCTCTCCGGCGCCTGGGCGCCCATCGCCGCGCTGACCCCGGCCCAGTTCAACGGCTTCCGGGCGGCGTTCGGCCGGGCGTCCGGCTTCCAGTCGGCGATGTACCGGCACATGGAGTTCCTGCTCGGCGACAAGAACGCCGGCCTGCTGCGGGCCCACAGCGGCGACCGGGCCGTCCACGAGGCGCTCGGCGAGACCTTCCGCGAGCCGTCCCTGTACGACGAGGTCCTGGCCCACCTGCACCGGCAGGGCCGGCCCGTCCCCGCCCACGTCCTCGAACGGGACGTCACCCGCCCGTACGCCTCCGACCCCGGCGTCGTGGAGACCTGGCGGCAGATCTACGCCGGTCCCCAGCACCACCCCCACGTCGCCCTCGGCGAACTCCTCACCGACGTCGCCGAACTCGTCGCCCGCTGGCGGTACGAGCACGTCGCGGTGGTCCGCCGCGCCATGGGCGCCAAGCCCGGCAGCGCCGGCTCCTCGGGCCTCGCCTGGCTGGAGCGGCGCGCGGCCCGCCCCGTCTTCCCGGAGCTGTGGGAGGCCCGCGGTGCCGTCTAGGACCATCTCCGCCTTCGCGGCCGAGGAGGAGCGCCGCGTCCTGAGCCTGAAGCCGGTCCTCGCCCCGGCCCACGGCCGCTACGGCGACCACCCCCACCACACCTACGACCGCTGGCCGTCCGACGACCCCGACGCCCCCCTGGTCGTCCTGCTGCACGGCGGGTACTGGCGCTACGACCGGATGCACCTCACCCCGTTCGCGGCGTACCTCTCCCGGCAGGGCTTCGACGTGCTGCTCCCCGGCTTCCGCCGCTCCGGCGGCGCGGGCGGCTACCCCGAGACCTTCGACGACGTCGCCCGGATCGTGGACACCCTGCCCGAGGGACGGCCGTACGTCCTCGCGGGCCACTGCTCCGGCGGCCACCTGGCCCTGTGGTGCGCCGCCCGCGGCCTGCTCCCCGAGGGCTCCCGCTGGCACACCCGCACCCTGCCGACCAGCGTGCTCGCCCTCGCCCCGATCACCGACCTGACCGCCACCCGCCGGGACGACCTCAGCGACGGCGCCGCCCTCCAGCTCCTCGGCGGCGAGGAGAGCTTCGCGCGCCGCCTGCCCGAGGTCGACCCCCTGACCCTGCTGCGCGCCGCCGGCACCACCGGCGTGCCCACGGTGCTGCTGCACGGCGCCGCCGACGAGGAGGTCCCGCTCACCCAGTTCAGCGACTACGCGGCCGTGCACACCGACCTGAGGACGGTCGTCCTGCCCGGCACCGGCCACTACACCCTCATCGAACCGGAAGCACCCGGCGCCCGCGCGGTCGCCGGCACCCTCCGGGAACTGGCGGCCGCCTTCCCGCCCGGCCGCGCGGACCAGGAGGCCGCACCCCGATGACCACCGCACTCTCCGCCCCGCCCGCCCCGCCCGCCCTGCGCGCCCTGCGCGCCCAGGCCGACCGCCTGGACGCCGCCGACCCCCTGGCCCCCCTGCGCGCCCGCTTCCTCCTCCCCCCGGACGTCGTCTACCTCGACGGCAACTCCCTCGGCCCGCTGCCCGCCGCCGTGCCGCCCGCCCTGGACGACGCGGTGCGCCGCCAGTGGGGCACCGGCCTGATCGGCTCCTGGAACGGGGCCGGCTGGTGGGAGGCCCCGCTGCGGGTGGGCGACGCCGTCGGCCGGCTGATCGGCGCCGCGCCGGGCCAGACCGTCGCGGGCGACTCCACCAGCGTGCAGCTGTTCACCGCGCTGGACGCCGCCGCCGCGCTCCGCCCGGACCGCCCCCTGCTGGTCACCGACCCCGGGCACTTCCCCACCGACCGCTACCTGGCCGACGCGGTCGCCCGCCGGCGCGGCCTCGACGTCCGCCGGGTGCCTCCGGCGGACCTCCCGGCCTTCCTCGCCGCCGAGGGCCACCGGACCGCCGTCGTCAGCTACTCGCCCGTCGACTTCCGCACCGGCGAGCTGTACGACCTGGCGGCGCTGACGCGGGCCGCCCACGACGCCGGCGCCCTCGCCCTGTGGGACCTGTGCCACGCCGCCGGGGCCCTCCCGCTCGACGTCGACGGCACCGGCGTCGACCTGGCCGTCGGCTGCGGCTACAAGTTCCTCTCCGGCGGCCCCGGCGCCCCCGCCTACCTGTACGTCGCCCAGCGCCACCACGCCGCGCTGGAGACGCCCCTGCCCGGCTGGACCGGCCACGCCGCCCCCTTCGACCTGGCCGCCGGCTACCGCCCGGCCCCGGGCA
Organism: Streptomyces griseoviridis; assembly: GCA_014649155.1. Lineage (GTDB taxonomy): Bacteria > Actinomycetota > Actinomycetes > Streptomycetales > Streptomycetaceae > Streptomyces > Streptomyces griseoviridis. The sequence continues at coordinate 34,036 of BMSM01000015.1, forward strand.
TCGCCCGCGCCCGCATCGGCACCCCGCCGATCCTCTCCCTGCTCGCCCTCGAAGCGGCCCTCACCGCCTTCGACGGCGTCGACCTGCGCCAGGTCCGCGCCAAGAGCCTCTCCCTGACCGGCTTCTTCCTGCGCTGCGCGGACGAACTCCTCACCCCCCTCGGCTTCGCCCCGGTCACCCCCGCCGACCCGGCCCGCCGCGGCAGCCAGGTCACCCTGCGCCACCCCGACGCCCACGCCCTGACCCGTGCCCTGGCCCACCACGGCGTCCTGGCCGACATGCGCGCCCCCGACCTCCTCCGCTTCGGCGTCAACGCCCTCTACACCACCCACACCGACCTCCTGGAAGCCGCCCTCCGCCTCCACACCCTCACCGCCACCGGGGCCTACGACCGGACACCGCCCGCGCCGGGGGTGGTGACCTGAGCGGCCTCGTCACCGTCCGGGGCGGTCACCGCTCCGCGTAGCGCAGGAACTGCCAGCCCAGGACGGCCTGGAAGAGCGTCTGGACGAGTGAGACGATCACGAACGCCGGCCGGACGGCGGACGAGCACCAGAACGCGGTCAGGCAGAGCATCGGCAGGACCAGGTAGGTGATCAGGTCCACGGCGGTCTGCAGCCGCTTGCGGGTGGCGCGGCCCGCGTCGTCGCGGTGGTAGGTCTCCCAGCCGAACACGCCGTCGGCGCCGCTGAGTTCGGCCAGCCGCGGTCCCAGCCGGTCGCGGACGTAGGAGCCGGCCGCCGAGATCTTCTCGTCGTTGACCAGGTAGGTCCAGCCCAGGACCAGGCAGATCACGGGGACGGCGAGCAGCAGCCGGGTCTGCCCGCTCTGGACGGTGATCGTCAGGACCGCGGTGGCCGCGGCGAGCGTGAAGTACAGCAGGTTGTCACGGAAGCCTATCCGGGTCTTCTGCTCCTCCTTGAGCCGGTCGTACTCGGCCAGCAGCAGTCTGCTCTCGGTGACGTCCTCGGTGGCGGCCACGGCCCTCCCTGAACTCGGGTACCGGCTGGTCCGACGCGGGGCGGGCGGGGTTCCGGCGCTCCGGACCCCGCCCGCCCTCAGGGCTCCGGACATCTCAGTCAGGTGCGCGGAAGGGCGGCAGGTTGTTGGGGTTGTTCCGTTCGATCCACTTCTTCCCGTCCGCCGCGATTCCCTCCAGGAGGCGGAAGGTGTGGATGAAACCGGCCGCGTTGAGATTGATCTCGGCGATCTCCTGGGCGTTCTCGTCCGGCGCCAGTTGATGGGTGTCGGCGTCCTTGACGCGGATGTTCCTGGCCGGCCCGTTGGTGAGGACGAGTTCGAGGTCGTACCCGACATTGCTGCGTTCCGTGACCTGCACGGAGGACAACGCGTCGAAGCGGTAATTGCTCCGCTGCTCGTTCTCGCGTTTCCCATCGGTGAAATCGAATTCCGTGCTGATCTCGCGGACACCGTCCTGGGTGACCAGGAAAAGCCGGAAACTGTAGCGCGAGTACCGCCAGGGACCGCCCTTCACGCGCCCTCGCTTGTAGGGGCGGGCGGGGGTCACCAGGATGGTGTGGGTGATCAGGTCCCGCCAGGTGAGCTGGTAGTGGCGGAGCGCTTCGTCGACGAACAGCGTCTTGTCGCAGCTGAGCCAGGTCTCCATCTCCAGCTCGCTGGGCCGCGTGGTGTCCAGATACGACTTCCAGCTCTGGTACGCGGCCTGCCGCGCGGCCAGCCGCTCCTGGTAGGCGCGGTGCTCCTCGGCCACTTCGCGTTCCTCGTCCTTGGCCTCCAGCCACAAGGTCGCGGCCGTGCGTCCGGACCAGAAGGCACCGGCCAGGGCCAGGACGGCCAGCAGCGTCCGGAACGCCCCGGAACCGGAGGCCACGGCTCCGAGCAGGCCGAAGGTGGTGAAGGCGAGAACGATGAAGGCCACCACGCACAGGGCCTTGGCCGGCACCGGTGTCCGGTGCTGGGGACCCTGGTCGAACAGGGTGCCGTCGTCGTGGCGGTCCCGGGCGTCCTCGGCGAGGTGACGGATCAGCCAGTTGACCCGGTCCACGCCGATCCGGCTCTCGCGGTAGAGGACCGCGATCTCGGCCACGAGGCCGTCGCGGACACCAGCGCTCAGGCTGAGCCACTGGGGCGCGGTCAGACCGCGGGGCACGTGGACACCGAAGTAGTACTGGAACGACTGGCGGACGCTCTTGGTGAACCCGTCCGAGGCGGAGGCGGGACCGACCGTGTGCGGGGCCGGGGACCGGGCGCCCGCGGCCTTCAGCCGGTGTTCCTGGTACCACCACGCCCGGCCGAAGCGGACCAGGGCCGCGGCGGCGCCGCCCGCCAGCAGGAGCAGCGGGACTGCCGTGGCCGGCTCCGCGAGCAGCGCCAGGACGGAGAAGACCCCGACGCTCACGGCGAACAGGCCGGCCCGGACCGGGACCGCCGCCTGGCCGGTGGCGTCGGCGCGCGGCCGGGGCGGCAGGGCGCGCGGCCCGATGGGGTCGGGTTCGAAGTAGGCCCAGACCCGCTGGACCCGGTCATGCCCGAAGCGTTCCGCCTCGGCCCGCTCGCGGTGCTCGGACCACAGGCTGTCCTTCAGCCCCCCGGTGAGCACGAGGTCGAGGTGGTGGAGGATCGCCTCCCGCCGGAGCGGCGGCAGGGCCCGCAGCCGCTCCAGTACGCGTCCGGTCCCGCCGTCCGGGGTGCTGAGCATCGCCAGCAGTTCGAACGTGACGCGCAGCGCGTCCTTCCACTCCCCCTCGGCGTAGGCCCCCACGAGTCCGGAGGCGTAGTGCAGCCGCTGGAGTTCCTCGGCGCCGAGCTCGTGGTAGGCGCGTGCGCTGAGCATGGCGAGCACCCAGTGGAAGCGGACCTCCGCGTTGTCATGTCCGTGGGCGATCGCGTCACCGATCAGCTCGCGGGCTCGGCTGGGGACGCCCTCCTCCAGGAACCGCACACCGACCTTGTACTTCTCCTGGGGCGACGCGTCCGGAGGGACTATGTACACCTGGGAGTTGTGTACGGTCTCGGCCTGGATCCCGACGGTGGAGTACGCGGCCGTGTTGTACGTGCCCCCGCTGCCGTCGCTCATGACAGGTCACCCGCCGCGGCGACCAGGGGAGCCAGCGCGGCCAGCAGCTCGGGGGAGTCCGCGACCAGGCCGCGCAACCTCTTCAGCGCCATGGTCGCCCGCTTGCGCGAGGCGGGGGTGTCCTCCTTCGCCGCCCGGCGGGCGAAGCCCAGTTCGGCCAGCGCCTCCCGGTGCGTGTCGTCGTCGAGGGTGCCCTCGGCGTGGTGACGCTTCAGGCGGTCGCGGAGCCCGTCCAGCTCCGTGACCAGGTCCGCCGGGCGGCTCACCGCCGGGGCCGCGTTCACGTGCGCGCTGCTGCTCTGGACGGAGCCGGCCATGATGCCGACGGTGCTGCCGTGCGCGGTGTTGTCGACGTGCTCCCTCGGCCTGTCGCCCGTACGGGCCCGGTCTGCTCGGGACATGGCGATCTGCTCCTGTTCTCCCACCAGTTCCACGGCCAGCCGGACGGCGAACGCCGCCGCGTTCGCCGCGGCCCGTGGCTGCCGGTCACGGTCCTTCGTGCTGCTCTTGGTGCCGTCCGCCCGGTCGCTGATCCCCCGGATGATGGCCACCGGCGCCCCGTTCAGATGGCCGGCCTGCGCCACGCCGGCGGCCTCCATCTCGATGGCGAGCGCGTCGTTGTAGTGCTGCCTGATCCACCGCGCCTCGGCGGAGATCCTCGAGTTCTGCACCACCTCGCCGGCGGCGATCGCGCCGAAGCGCACCTGCGGCGCGCGCCCGCGCCCGGGGGACTCGTCGGCCCAGCCGCCGACCCGGGCCAGGTGCGCACCGAGCTGGCTGATGCCGTGGGCCGTCTCCCACACCCGGGGACGGGACTTGAGCCCGTCGTCCTCGCTGGTCCCGCCGTGGTACGCGTACACATGGCTCGCCATCACCACGTCGCCGAGCCTGGCGGTGTCCCACAGGGCACCGGCGACGCCGACGAACAACACGGCCACCGGCGAGAACTCCTGGATCGCGCGCTCGGCGATGACCGCGGCGGAATGGTTCCCCTTGTTGGTCAGCCCCAGCGCGACCCGGCACGAAGTGCCTTGTACGGTTCCCACCTCGAACCGGGTCCCGCGCTCGTGGAGGTGCGCCCGCGGTCCGGCCAGTTTCCGGCGCACGGCCTCGTACTCGAGATTGAGGGCGGTGAGGATCACCACCAGGTCTTTCGACATCTAATTCGCTTCTCCCTTCGTTTCCTTTTCCGTCGTGGACGGTGTGGGACGGGTCAGCGGCGGTGACAACACCGTCTTCGGACCGGCCCGGTACAGCCGCGCCGGCCGTCCCCCCGTGGTCCTGCGCCCCGAACCGGCGGGGACGATGAATCCCTTCACAGCCTGGACTTTCCGGTAGAAATTACGGGTGTCGAGTTCGGTGCCCCAAACCGCCTCGTACACCTGCTGCAACTCGGCTATGGTGAACAGTTCTCCGCAGAAAGCCGTGGCCAGCGCCGAGAATTCGAGCTTGGTCCGCGCGCGTTCGATCCCGTCCGTCACGATCCGACGGTGGTCGAAGGCCAACGCCACCTCACCCGACAGGACGGACTCCGCGGGGACCCACCCGGCGTTCATGGCGTCGGTCCCCGCGACCGGTTCGGGGAGTCCCGGCGCGATCGCCAGATGGGCCACGGAGACGACCCGCCCCCGGGGATCACGGCCCGCGGCGCCGTAGGTGCCGAGCTGCTCCAGGTGCACGGACCCGGCACCCAGCGCGGTCTCCTCACGCAGTTCACGGTGGGCGGCGTCGAGGATCTCCTCACCGGCGTGATTGAGGAAACCGCCCGGCAGTGCCTGCATGCCCTGGAAGGGATCTTCACCCCGCTCCACGAGCAGCACACACAACCGCCCCTCGCGCATCGTCAGGATCACGAGATCGACCGTCAGCAGAACGGGAGGAGGTGACCACACGTCATCTTGCATGCCTTGTACGGTACTTGGGTTCCTGTCACTTTAACAAGAAGGGAGACGGGGTTCGGTGCGAGCGGCCGATGGACGCCCTTTCCCGCGCCGGCCGGCGACCCGGCGAGGGGGCCCACGCTCGGGCGACGGCGAGGGGGGAACGCCATGTCCGGACCGCTGTACGGGCCTGTCCTGTCGGCCCGTCCGTACGCGGCGGCCGCGTACCGGGATCTCGCACCGGACGTACGGCGCCGGATCACGCCGCTGTGGACGCCGCCTCCCCACCCGGGCGTGCCGCCCGGCCCGCTCGCCGGGCGGATCGCGTAGGACGCCGCCGCCCGTGCGCGACCACGCACGCCGGCGCTGGCCGGACGCGCCGTTCGCGGACGACGCGGAAGCGGCGGTGCCGGCGAGCGCGCTCGGCCCCGAGTCGTGGGAGGACCGCCATCTGCTTCCGGTCACCGGCCCGCGGCACCCCGAGCGCCGGCGGACACCCGCTCCGGGCGCACGAGGCATCGCGCACGGACCGGGAGACCCGGACGGCGGAGATCCGGCTCGGCGACCGCCCCTGCCTCCCCGGCCTGTGCTGCGGCGACTGCGCCACCCGCCCCGCGGCGTACGACACCCAGCGGCCCGGCCTCGGGCGGCGGCTCGCCGTGGGGCATCCTCCGCCGCACGACCGCCCGCTCCTGCCACCTGTCCGAGGTGCCGTACGGCAACCGGTACGACGCCCGGAACCGCGCGGCGGCCGGACTCCTCACCGACCTCACGTCCGCGGGGCGGGGGCGAGCCCGGGGGAGTGCTGGCCGCAGGACCGGGTCCTGGGCGCCGGCGCACCACCACGCCTGGCGCAAGGCCGGGATCGTCCAGTACATGACGTACGTCGCAGGGAGCCTGAGCCACGGCTGAGCGACGCCTGAGCGGCCGCAGGCCGGGCTTCGGGTGCCCGGTCGCCCCACCCGGTTCCCGGCCGGCCGGAGCCCGCCCCCGCCGGCCGGCGCGGCCCATGGCGGAGCGACGTGTCCGAGCCATATTAATTCAGTCGATTGACTTAGTGATTCCTGTGGCGTCTACTGCTCCCGGAGACCCGTTCGTCCGCGACTGGAGACACGTGACCGAAGACCACCGCAACGCCGAGCCCCGGCACCACGGGACCACCGTGCTGTCGGTCCGGGCTCTCCGCTCCGGGCCGACAGCCCCCCGGACGAGCGGCACACGGCACGGGTCGAAGGGGCCGAGCGGCTCCCCGGTCCCGGCCGTACCGAGCGACGAGCGGCCGGTCACGCGATGACCGGGGTCCGTCCGGCGGCGCGCTCGGCCGCAACGCGCGAGGCGATCATGGCGGCGGCCGAACGGCTGTACGCGGAGCAGGGGCTGTCCACCGTGTCCAACCGGCAGATCAGCGAAGCGGCCGGCCAGGGCAACGTGACCGCCGTCGGCTACCACTTCGGTACCCGGCTCGACCTGGTGCGGGCCATCATGGCGCGCCACGGCCGTGAGGTGGACGCGCTGCGTGAGCGCCACGTGTCCGGGCTCAGGGACGGCGGCGACCTCCGGGACTGGGTGCGTTGCCTGGTCCGGCCGGTGACCGAGCACCTGGGAACCCTGGGCGTTCCCTCCTGGCAGGCCCGCTTCTCCGTGCAGGTGCTCACCGACCCGGTGGCCCGGAACCTGATCACCGACGAGGCACTGACCCGCCCCGGACTGCAAGCCGTCATCCGGGGTCTGGAGCGGTGTCTGTCCCCGCTTCCGCCGGGAGTGCGGCGGCGACGTGGCGGCATGGCCCGCACGCTGATCATCCAGACCTGTTCCGAATGGGAACGGGACCTCGCCGACGGCAACGCCCTGCCCTCGTACACATGGTCCGACATCGCCGACGAACTGGAGGACGCGGTCGTCGGCCTGTTCACCGCTCCCGTCACACACCCCCACACCTGAGGAGCGCACATGAAGATCACGGTCGACGAAGACAAGTGCTGCGGCGCCGGCAGCTGCGTGCTGACCGCGCCCGATGTCTTCGACCAGCGGGACGAGGACGGCATCGTCGTCCTGCTGGAGGCCCGACCGCACCGGGAACGGCACGACGCCGTGCGCGAGGCCGCCACGGTCTGCCCGGCCGCCGCCATCCACGTGGGCGAGGAGGCGTGAACGCTCCCGGGCACGTCCTGGTCGTCGGCGCCTCGGCAGCCGGGCTCGGCACCGCGGAGGCGCTGCGCCGCAAGGGCTTCACAGGGCGCCTCACCCTGGCCGGCGCCGAACCCGAACCGCCCTACGACCGGCCGCCGTTGTCCAAGCGCGTCCTCGCCGGCGCGTGGGAGCCTGCCCGCGCGCACCTGCGTACGCCGGACGTCCTGGACGTACTGGACGCCCGCTTCCTCCTCGGCGATCCCGCCACCGCGCTGGACGCCGAGCGCCGCAGTGTGTCCACCGCCTCCGGACGCACCCTGACCGCGGACGCGATCGTCGTGGCCACGGGAATCCGGGCGCGGAGGCTTTCCGGCCACGGCGGACCGCAAGGCGTGCACGTCCTGCGCACCCTCGCCGACGCGGCCGCGCTCCGTGCCGACCTGCTCGGGGCCCGGCGCGTCGTCGTCGTCGGTGACGGGGTCCTGGGCGCGGAGACCGCGGCGACCGTGCGGACGATGGGCCTCGAGGTGTGCCTGGTCGGGCCGCAGCCGGCGCCGATGACCGGCCAACTCGGCCCGCTCGTCGCCCGTCGCCTCTCCGCCCTGCACGCCGGCAACGGCGTCGTCCTGCGCGCCGGTGTCCTGCTGGACGGCCTGCTGACGCGCGACGGGCGGGTGTCCGGCGTCCGGCTCAGCGACGGGGAGGAACTGGAGGCCGACGTGGTGGTGACCGCGATCGGCTCCTCACCGGCCACCGACTGGCTCGACGGGAGCGGCCTGCGCCTGGACGACGGCGTCGTGTGCGACGCGTACTGCCGTGCCGCCGACGGCGTATGGGCCGTGGGCGACGTGGCGCGCTGGCACCATGAAGGGCTGGGACGGCTGCTGCGCCTGGAGAACCGGACCAACGCGTCCGAGCAGGCACTCGCCGTGGCCGGGAACATCCTCGGAGAGAACCGGCCCTACTCTCCGGTGCCGTACTTCTGGACCGACCAGTTCGACGTCAGGATCCAGGTGTTCGGCCTGCCGTCCGCCGAGGCTCCGGCACGGGTCGTCGAGGGCGACCTCGCACAGGGACGGTTCGTGGTGTGCCAGGACGGTCCTCGCGGACCGGTCAGTGTGCTCGGCTGGAACATGCCCAGGCAGACCCGCTCGCACCGGGCGAGTCTCGTCGACCACTACACCAGGCCGCTCGAACCGACCGCGCCATGACGGTCGGGAGGCGCCGACCGCGGTGATGCCCCGGTCACCCGGCCCCGGGCGGCACCCCGCGCCCCCGTGCCCGGTGCCGTTCCGTACTCCCCTCCACTCCCCACCCGCAAGGAGAGGACCATGACCCCACACCCCGAGACCGCCGTCTCCCCGGAGATTCCCGACTTCCCGGCCCCACGCTCGTCCGGCTGCCCGTTCGACCCCTCCCCGGACATGCGGGCGCTGAGCGACCGCGGTCCGGTGACCCGCGTGCGTTCCTGGGGCGGCAGCACGCCCTGGGCGGTCACCGGACACGCCGAACAGAAGGCCCTCCTGGCCGATGCGCGGCTGAGCGTCGACTTCTCCCGCCCCGGTTATCCCAGCCCGGTCGACCCCCGGTACACCCACGCGGGCGGAACGACGGACCTGAGCTTCGTCGGCATGGACGACCCCGAGCACAACCGGCTGCGCCGCATGATCAGCGGAGCGTTCACCGTCAAACGGGTCCAGGCCATGCGACCGGCCGTGCAGCGGATGACCGATTCCCTCATCGACGAGATGCTCGCCGGCCCCAAGCCCGCCGACCTCGTACAGGCACTGGCTCTGCCGCTGCCCTCGCTGGTCATCTCGGAGCTGCTCGGCGTGCCCTACCGTGACCACGGGTTCTTCCAGCGGAACAGCAGGACCATGGTGTCCGCCGTCGCCACCGGCGACGAACGGCACGCCGCCCACACCGCGTTGTCCGAGTACCTGGACGACCTGGTGGGGCGGAAGACGGCCGAGCCGGCCGACGACCTGCTGTCCGCGCTCGGCCGGCGGATCGAAGCAGGCGAACTGACCCGCCGGGAAGCGGCCACGATGGGGGTCCTGCTGCTGCTCGGCGGCCACGAGACCACCGCCAACATGATCAGCCTGGGCACGCTGTTGCTGCTGCGCCACCCGGACCAGCTCGCCGCCGTCCGCGACGCCACCGGCCAGCGGGCCGTCGACGACGCGGTCGAGGAACTGCTGCGGTACCTCTCCATCGTGCACCTCGGACGCCGCCGTACCGCCGTGGAGGACATCGAGGTCGGCGGCCGGACCATCAAGGCCGGCGAAGGCGTGATCCTCCTGGGGGAACTCGCCAATCGTGACCCGCGGGTCTTCCCGGACCCCGACCGCCTGGACGTCACCCGCGACGCGCGCGGGCACCAGGCGTTCGGCGCCGGGACCCACCACTGCGTCGGGCAGCCGCTGGCCCGCCTCGAACTCCAGGTGGTCTACCCCACCCTCCTCCGCCGCGTCCCCACCCTGCGCGCCGCGGTCCCGCTGGAGGACACCCGTTTCAAGTACGACGCGGTGATCTACGGCCTCCACGAACTGCCCGTCACCTGGTGAGCCGGAGCCCTTGCCAGGAGACCGGCGCGGAGCCCGCCGCCGATCCCCGTCCGGTCACGGAGAAGCCCGGAGTCGCCGCCGCACCCCCTCCCTGACCTGTTGAGCCGCAGGCCGGACGGGGTGCGGCGGCATCCTCCGATTAGATGTCCCGGAAATTAGATGTCCCGGAAAATCTCGATCTGCGCCCCGATCGAGTTCAACCGCTCCGCCAGATCCTCGTACCCCCGGTTGATGACGTACACGTTCCGCAGGACCGACGTCCCCTCCGCCGCCATCATCGCCAGCAGGACGACGACGGCCGGGCGCAGGGCCGGTGGGCACATCATCTCGGCGGCGCGCCAGCGGGTGGGGCCCTCGACCAGGACGCGGTGGGGGTCGAGGAGCTGGAGGCGGCCGCCGAGGCGGTTCAGGTCGGTCAGGTAGATCGCGCGGTTGTCGTAGACCCAGTCGTGGATCAGGGTCTTGCCCTGCGCCGACGCCGCGATCGCCGCGAAGAACGGGACGTTGTCGATGTTCAGGCCCGGGAAGGGCATCGGGTGGATCTTGTCGATGGGCGCCTCCAGTTTGGAGGGGCGCACGGTGAGGTCCACCAGGCGGGTGCGGCCGTTGTCGGCGAAGTACTCCGGTGTGCGGTCGTGGTCGAGGCCCATCTCCTCCAGGACCGCCAGCTCGATCTCCAGGAACTCGATGGGGACGCGACGGACCGTCAGTTCGGACTCCGTGACGACCGCCGCGGCCAGCAGGCTCATCGCCTCGACCGGGTCCTCGGAGGGGGAGTAGTCCACGTCCACGTCGATGACCGGGACGCCGTGCACGGTCAGGGTGGTGGTGCCGATGCCCTCGACCCGGACACCCAGCGCCTCCAGGAAGAAGCAGAGGTCCTGGACCATGTAGTTGGAGGAGGCGTTGCGGATGACGGTGACGCCGTCGTGACGGGCGGCGGCCAGCAGCGCGTTCTCCGTCACCGTGTCGCCGCGCTCGGTCAGGACGATGGGGCGGCCGGGGCGGACCGCGCGGTCGACGACCGCGTGGTACTGGCCCTCCGTGGCCGCCACGTCCAGACCGAACCGGCGCAGCGCGATCATGTGCGGCTCGATGGTGCGGGTGCCGAGGTCGCAGCCGCCGGCGTAGGGCAGCTTGAAGCGGTCCATGCGGTGCAGCAGCGGCCCGAGGAACAAGATGATCGAGCGGGTACGCACCGCCGCCTCGGCGTCGATCGCGTCCATGTCGAACTCGGCGGGCGGCACGATCTCCAGGTCCACGCCGTCGTTGATCCAGCGGGTGCGCACGCCGATGGAGTGCAGCACCTCCAGGAGGCGGTACACCTCCTCGATGCGCGCGACCCTGCGCAGGACCGTGCGCCCCTTGTTCAGCAGCGAGCCGCACAGCAGGGCCACGCACGCGTTCTTGCTCGTCTTGACGTCGATGGCGCCGGAGAGGCGCCGGCCGCCGACCACGCGCAGGTGCATCGGACCCGCGTAGCCCAAGGAGACGATCTCGCTGTCCAGCGCCTCGCCGATCCGGGCGATCATCTCAAGGCTGATGTTCTGGTTGCCGCGTTCGATGCGGTTGACCGCGCTCTGACTGGTGCCGAGCGCCTCCGCGAGCTGTGACTGCGTCCAGCCGCGGTGCTGCCGGGCGTCACGGATGAGCTTGCCGATGCGTACGAGGTAGTCGTCTGCCATGAGGTTGAGGCTATCTCAGATATGAGATGGCGCCTCTTGGGGGGTCCGTTCGAGTGGCGAACGGAGTGGCGAACGGGGTGACGGGCGGTCAGCGGCCCTTCGTGGTCCGCCGCCAGCCGAACGGGCCGGGCAGGTCCATCGACGTCGTACGGCGTCCGGTGCTGCTGTGGGTGTGGCGCGGGCCGTTCTTGCCCCCGGTCGTCACGGACCAGGACTTCTTGTTGATGTTCAGGCGCACTCCGGGAAGGATCCGGAAACTCTTGCGGAACGTGAGGGGCATCGTGCCTCCAATCCGAGTGGTGCCGGGCCGTCCCGGCACCGGTCGGATACCCCCGGACGGCGTAGTGATGGCCCTCCGGGCGCTCCGGGTGCGGCGGTCGCTCTCGATCGGCGCGACGCGGGGCGTCCGGAGGGCGGGGAGGCCGGGCTCGGCCACACGCGCCTGCCGAGGTGTACGGATGCGGACACGCCGCGGTGGCACTCGACCGGTGCGCCGACGCGCATCCCGCGAGCCGGTGGCGCTCCGCGCCCGGACCGTCGGCGACCACTCGTCGCGGGGCCGTGCGCCGGACCGCTGGACGGGTCCAGCCGCCCCCAACCCGGGACCGTGCCGCCGGCCGGCCCGCCCGCCCCGCCCCCGCGGGACGCTCCCCACGCCGGAACGGCCGGGTCCGGGCATGACCGTTCCGCCCTCATGTACTAGAGTTATCTCGACATCGAGATATCTGCCGAGGCGTACTGCGGTCGCCGCCCCGGAGCCCGATCTAGTAAGGGTGACCTAACTTAGCCTCACCTTACCGGATCGGCCAGGGTGGCGTGGCGGCAGGATGCGGTGGTACGCGCACATGAATGAAGGAGACTGTCGTGTCGGCGAACAGCTTCGACGCCCGCAGCACGCTGCAGGTGGGCGACGAGTCGTACGAGATCTTCCGGCTGGGCAAGGTCGAGGGCTCCGCGCGCCTTCCCTACAGCCTGAAGGTGCTGCTGGAGAACCTCCTCCGCACCGAGGACGGCGCGAACATCACCGCCGACCACATCCGCGCCCTCGGCGGCTGGGACTCCCAGGCCCAGCCGTCGCAGGAGATCCAGTTCACACCGGCCCGTGTGATCATGCAGGACTTCACCGGCGTGCCCTGTGTCGTCGACCTCGCCACCATGCGTGAGGCCGTCAAGGAGCTGGGCGGCGACCCGGACAAGATCAACCCGCTCTCCCCGGCCGAGCTGGTCATCGACCACTCCGTCATCGCCGACAAGTTCGGCACCAGCGACGCCTTCAAGCAGAACGTCGACCTGGAGTACGGCCGCAACAAGGAGCGCTACCAGTTCCTGCGCTGGGGCCAGACCGCCTTCGACGACTTCAAGGTCGTCCCGCCGGGCACCGGCATCGTCCACCAGGTCAACATCGAGAAGCTCGCCCGCGTCGTCATGGTCCGTGACGGCAAGGCGTACCCCGACACCCTGGTCGGCACCGACTCGCACACCACCATGGTCAACGGCCTCGGCGTCCTCGGCTGGGGCGTCGGCGGCATCGAGGCCGAGGCCGCCATGCTCGGCCAGCCGGTCTCCATGCTCATCCCGCGCGTCGTCGGCTTCAAGCTGACCGGTGAGCTGAAGCCCGGCACCACCGCCACCGACCTGGTGCTCACCATCACCGAGATGCTGCGCAAGCACGGCGTCGTCGGCAAGTTCGTCGAGTTCTACGGCGAGGGCGTCGCCGCGACCTCCCTCGCCAACCGCGCCACCATCGGCAACATGTCCCCGGAGTTCGGCTCCACCGCCGCGATCTTCCCGATCGACGGCGAGACGCTGAACTACCTGCGCCTGACCGGCCGCAGCGACCAGCAGGTCGCCCTGGTCGAGGCGTACGCCAAGGAGCAGGGCCTCTGGCTGGACCCGAAGGCCGAGCCCGACTTCTCCGAGAAGCTGGAGCTGGACCTCGCCACCGTCGTCCCCTCCATCGCCGGCCCGAAGCGCCCGCAGGACCGCATCGTCCTGGCCAACGCCGCCGAGCAGTTCAAGCAGGACGTCCGCAACTACGTCGACGACGTCGACGAGGCCGGCCAGGAGTCCTTCCCGGCCTCCGACTCCCCGGCCGTCGCCCCCAACGGCGCCCCGAGCAACCCGGTCCAGGTGACCGCCCCCGACGGCTCCACCTACGAGCTGGACCACGGCGCGGTGACGGTCGCGGCCATCACCTCCTGCACCAACACCTCCAACCCGTACGTCATGGTCGCCGCCGCGCTGGTCGCGAAGAAGGCCGTGGAGAAGGGCCTGACCCGCAAGCCGTGGGTCAAGACCACCCTCGCCCCGGGCTCCAAGGTCGTCACCGACTACTTCGACAAGGCGGGCCTGACCCCCTACCTCGACAAGGTCGGCTTCAACCTCGTCGGCTACGGCTGCACCACCTGCATCGGCAACTCCGGCCCGCTGCCGGAGGAGGTCTCCAAGGCGGTCAACGACCACGACCTCGCCGTCACCTCGGTCCTCTCCGGCAACCGGAACTTCGAGGGCCGCATCAACCCCGACGTCAAGATGAACTACCTGGCCTCCCCGCCGCTGGTCGTCGCCTACGCGATCGCCGGTTCCATGAAGGTGGACATCACCAGGGACGCGCTGGGCACCGACACCGAGGGCAACCCGGTCCACCTCGAGGACATCTGGCCGAGCGAGGCCGAGGTCGAAGAGGTCGTCGCGAGCGCCATCGGCGAGGACATGTTCAACAAGTCCTACGCCGACGTCTTCGCCGGCGACGCCCAGTGGCAGGCGCTGTCGATCCCGACCGGCAACACCTTCGAGTGGGACCCGGAGTCGACCTACGTCCGCAAGCCCCCGTACTTCGAGGGCATGACGATGGAGACCACCCCGGTCTCGGACATCTCCGGCGCCCGCGTCCTCGCCAAGCTCGGCGACTCGGTGACCACGGACCACATCTCGCCCGCCGGCGCCATCAAGGCCGACACCCCGGCCGGCAAGTACCTCACCGAGCACGGCGTCGAGCGCCGCGACTTCAACAGCTACGGCTCGCGCCGCGGCAACCACGAGGTCATGATCCGCGGCACCTTCGCCAACATCCGCCTGCGCAACCAGATCGCGCCGGGCACCGAGGGCGGCTACACCCGCGACTTCACCCAGCCCGACGCGCCGGTGTCGTTCATCTACGACGCCTCGCGCAACTACCTCGAGCAGGGCATCCCGCTGGTCGTCCTGGCCGGCAAGGAGTACGGCTCCGGCTCGTCCCGCGACTGGGCCGCCAAGGGCACCGCGCTCCTCGGCGTCAAGGCCGTCATCGCCGAGTCCTACGAGCGCATCCACCGCTCCAACCTCATCGGCATGGGCGTCCTGCCCCTCCAGTTCCCCGAGGGCCACACCGCCCAGAGCCTCGGCCTGACCGGCGAGGAGACCTTCTCCATCACCGGCGTCACCGAGCTGAACGACGGCACCACCCCGCGCACGGTGAAGGTCACCACCGACACCGGCGTCGAGTTCGACGCGGTCGTCCGCATCGACACCCCCGGCGAGGCGGACTACTACCGCAACGGCGGCATCATGCAGTACGTGCTGCGCAGCCTGATCCGCAAGTAAGAGGCGGAGCGCGACAGTCGAGGGGCGTGTTCTCCGGTCGCCGGAGAACACGCCCCTGCCTTGACACCCGGCCGGTTCGCGCAGGGCCCCTCGCCTGTGACAGCGCACACCCGTCCACCCGCCTGGACGGGCGCCTGTCCAGAAGCCCTCGCGCGTTCTCGCCGGCAGGGCGCGCAGGTCACTGACGGACGCACTCACCGTCCCGGTCTCCACACGGATGAGCTTCGACCGCGACCACTCCGCCTGCGCTGCGGCCTCACGCCGGCTGGGCCCGGCGCTCTCCTCGCCTGGGCCTCGCGCGGGGCCAGGCGCAGCCTGCGCCGGCTGGGACCCGGGTCCTCCGCGCGGCATGACGGAGTGACGCCGGGACCCGGACGACGCGGAGGGCCCGCCCGGAGACCGGGCGGGCCCTCTCACACGCCGGAGGCGGTCACGCCAGCAACTCCACCTCCGCGACCGTCGCCCCGCCCGTGAACACCAGCCGGTACCGCTCGTACGCCCCAGGTGCCCGCACCGAGAACGCCCGGGTCTGCCGGTCCCAGGCGAAGGACTGGCCGGTCCGCTCGTCCAGCGTCCGCCAGGCCGTCCCGTCGGCCGAGCCCTCCAGCTTCCAGCCGGCCGGCGCCTTCGTGCGGTCCTTCGGCGAGGTCAGCGTGTACTGGACGGCCTCGGTGCGCCCGGCGACCGGGAGGTCGACGGAGGTCACCGCCGCCTCCGTCGCCGAGGTGTCGTCGAAGAGCGCGCCGTCGCCCCGGACGGCGTCCTTCCGCGGCGCCGGCACCTCGTCGCCGGTCGTGATCGACACCGGCGCCGCGTGCTCGCCGGTGCCCCACGAGGACGGCCGCGCGCCCATGGCGAACTCCAGGACACCGCCCTTGGCGAGCACGGAGTGCGGCAGCGACGTGGAGTTCCAGGAGCGGCCGTTGACCTTCAGCCCCTGCACGTACACGTTCTTCGTACTGTTCCGCGGGGCCTTGACGACCAGCTCGCGGCCGTTCTCCAGGTGGACGGTGGCCTTGGTGAACAGCGGGGAGCCGATGGCGTACTCGCCGCTGCCCATCACCAGCGGGTAGAAGCCGAGCGCGGAGAAGAGGAACCAGGCCGACTGCTCGCCGTTGTCCTCGTCGCCGTGGTAGCCCTGCCCGATCCCGCTGCCGGTGTACAGGCGGGAGAGGACCTCGCGGACGTTCTTCTGCGTCTTGTACGGCTGCCCGGCCGCGTCGTACATGTACAGGGCGTGGTGGGCGACCTGGTTGGAGTGGCCGTACATGCCCATCCGGACGTCCCGCGCCTCGGTCATCTCGTGGATGACGCCGCCGTAGGAGCCGACGAACTCGGTGGAGGCCGTCTCCGGGGTGGCGAGGTACTCGTCCAGCTTGTCGGCGAGGCCGGAGCGGCCGCCGTAGAGGTTGGCCAGGCCCCGGCTGTCCTGCGGGGCGGTGAAGGCGTAGCTCCAGCCGTTGGTCTCGGTGTAGTCGTGGCCCCACACGCGCGGGTCGTACTTCTCCGAGTCGACGCGCCACTTGCCGGACGCGTCCTTGCCCTGGAAGAAGCCGGCCTTCGCGTCGAACATGTTGACGTAGTCCTGGGCGCGGTTCAGGAAGTACGCCGACTCCTCCTTGTACCGCTTCTCGCCGGTCTCCTTGTACAGCTTGGCGCCCATCTGCGCGATGCCGTAGTCATTGAGGTAGCCCTCCAGTGCCCAGGAGAGGCCCTCGTGGGTGTCGGTGGCGGTGTAGCCGAGGAACGGCGAGGTCTCCATGCCCTTGCGGCCCACGCCGGAGGACGGCGGCACCACGGTCGCGTTCTTCACCGCGGCGTCGTACGCCGCCTTCGCGTCGAAGCCGACGCCCTTGACGTAGGCGTCCGCGAAGGCGACGTCGCTGGAGGTGCCGGTCATCAGGTCCGCGTAGCCCGGGGAGGACCAGCGCGAGGTCCAGCCGCCGTCCTTGTACTGCTGCACGAACCCGTCGACCAGCTCACCGGCCTTCTGGGGGGTGAGGAAGGAGTACGCAGGCCAGGTCGTCCGGTAGGTGTCCCAGAAGCCGTTGTTGACGTACACCTTGCCGTCGACGATCTTCGCGCCGGTGTGCGTCGGGGTGTCCGGCTCCGGCATCCTCTGGAAGGGGGAGGCGTACTTGTACGTCCCGTCGACCTTCTCGAAGCCCGAGTTGGGGTAGAGGTAGAGCCGGTACAGGCTGGAGTACAGGGTCGTGAGCTGGTCCCGCGTGGCGCCCTCGACCTCGACCTTGCCGAGGATCTCGTCCCACGCCCGCTGGGCGGACCGCTTCACCTTCTCGAAGGAGGTGCCCTCCGGCGCCTCCTGGCGCAGGTTGTCCTTCGCCTGGTCGACGCTGATGAGGGAGGTGGCCAGGCGGAGGGTGACCGTGCGGTCCCGGCCCGCGTCGAAGGTGAGGTGGCCCTTGACGCCGCTGGAGCCGCCGCCCGTCACCTTCTTGTCGAACTCGCCGTAGACGAAGAGGCGGGTCGCGCCCGTCGACAGGCCGGACTTCACGTCCGAGTAGCCGGTGAAGGTGCCGCTGTCCTTGTCCAGGGTCAGGCCGGCCTGGTCGGTGACGTTGTCGAAGACGACGCTCGCGTCGTCACCGGGGTAGGTGAAGCGCATCAGCGCCGCGTGGTCGGTCGGCGCCATCTCGGCCTTCAGGCCGTTCTCGAAGGTCACGCCGTAGTAGTACGGGCGGGCCGTCTCGTTCTCGTGCCGGAACGGCAGCGCGCGGGCCTCCCGGCCGGTGTCCGGGGTGCCGGACGCGGCCGACGGCATCACCTGGAAGGTCTGGCGGTCACCCATCCACGGGCTCGGCTCATGGCTCGCGCTGAACGCCTGGAGCGTGGGCAGGTTGTCGGCGTTGTTGCCGCGCGCGTAGTCGTACAGCCAGCTCAGCGAACCGGCGTTGGTCACCGGCGTCCAGAAGTTGAAGCCGTTCGGGACGGCCGTCGCCGGGAAGTTGTTGCCGCGCGAGAAGCTGCCGCTCGAGTTGGTGCCGCGGGTGGTCAGCGCGTAGTCGGAGAGGTGGGCCTCGGGCCTCGCGGCCTTCGCCCGGCGGATCGAGATGTCGTCCAGCCAGCCCCGGAACTTCGCCGGGCCCTTGGGGGAGTCGTACGCGACGAGGACGCGGTCGACCGTCTTGCCGGCCGCGACCGAGCCGATGCCCGACTCCACCGCGTTCCACTGGTTGACGTAGAGGATCTTCGCGGCGCCCTGGCCGCGCGGCGTCAGCGGGAAGCCGTGGGCGTCGGTGGCGCCGAGGTCGCTGAGGTAGGTGCCGTCGGTGAAGGCGAGGTCGACGGAGACGTTCGTGGCGTCGTAGTCGAGATCGCCGTCGGCCATCGACGGGAAGATCTTGTAGGACAGCTCGGTGCGGCGGTCGACCTTGACATTGACGTCGAACACCTTGTTGTACGAGTAGGCCCGGCCGTCTGCGGTGTGCCGGCCCGCGTAGCGCAGCGCCCGCTTGCCGGTGAAGCCCGCGCCCGCCTTCGCCGTCGGGGAGCCGGTCGGGCCCTTGTCGACCAGGGAGAGCATGTCCTCCGGGACGGCTGTGCCGTCGCCGCCCGTGGAGAGCTGGACGTCCGCGAGCTGGAGGGCGTCGCCGGCGCCGTTGTTCCTGGTGAACTCCAGCCGGAAGTGCCGGTACTCGGCCTTCTCGGCCAGCTCGAACGTCCTGGTCTGGAACCGCTCGGCGAAGGACTCCCCGGAGCGGGTGTCCACCGTCGTCCAGTTCTCGCCGTCCGCCGACCCGCGCAGCGTCCAGTCCACCGGGTCGCGTTCGTCGTGGTCGTTGGCCGAGGTGAGCGCGTACCGGGTGACCGCGGTCGGCGCGTCCAGGTCGAACTCCACCCAGCCGGTGGGCGCGAAGGTCAGCCACTTGGTGGAGGGCTCGGTGTCGACGAGGTTCTCCTTCACCTCGTTGCCGCCCGCGTTCTCCCCGCTGGCCCGTACGTCCGTGACATGGCCGCTGACATTGCCGGGGATGCCGGTGCTGTAGCCGCCGTCCACCCCCGAGGCGCGCTTGTCGCCGTCCGGACCGGTGTCGACGGTGTTGAGCCAGTCCGGAGCCGGGTCCTCCGCCTCGAACGAGGACGTGAACTCCCGGTCCGGAGCGGCGGCGGCCCGCGGCAGGGCGACCGCCGCGCCCTGCGCGCCCGCCGCCAGTGCGAACGCGGTCGTCACCACGACCGCCGGACCCCATCTGTGCCGAGTTCTGCGCTGCATCTCCCGAGACCCTCCCTGCGCGCTGGACAACGTTGTCAATTCCTGTGCGCAAGCTCCAGTAGTGGGTCAAGGGGTCAGGGATGTCAAGGGTGTTGCCTGCGGCGTTCGGGGTTTATGTCGCGGATTTTTCCGGCGATCCGCCCACAGCCCACGCATATGTCCGCCAGGTCTCAACTCGGAAAAGACCCGGGCCGGAGCGTGCCCTCGATCTTGCTCCGCTGGCGGGAAGTGGACTATACCTGTCGGCCACCGGAGAGATATCTACCCGCACGATCCGTACTTCCCGCACTTCCTGCACGACCCAGCGAGACCCGAACCGCGGTGCCGGGGAAGGATGTTCCGGTTCACCGCCTGAGTCCTGGAGAAGGCGAGGACTTGAGCATGGGATCCACTTCCGCCGAGCCCACCGGCACCACCGGCCACCCCGCGGGCGTCGGCCGCCGCGACCTGATCAGGAGGTCGGCCGCGCTCGGCCTGATCTCCGTCCCCACGATGAGCTTCCTGTCCGCCTGTGCCAGCGGGGGCGGTGGCGGCGGCGAGGACAAGGCGGAAACGGGGAAGAAGACCGCCGAGAACCCCCTCGGCGTGAACGGCAGCGCCCAGCTGGAGTTCGTCCTTTTCGACGGCGGATTCGGCAAGGAATACGCCGAGGACGCGGTGAGGATCTACGAGAAGAACTTCCCCGACGCGACCGTCGAATTCTCCGCGACCCAGAAGATCCAGTCGACCCTTCAGCCCCGCTTCAACCAGGGCACCCCGCCCGACCTCATCGACAACTCCGGTGCGGAACAGATGGACATGGGCGTCCTGGTCGGCAAGAACCAGCTCGCGGACCTCACCCCGCTGCTCGACGCCCCCTCGTACGACGACCCGGCCAGGAAGGTCCGCGACACGCTGCGCCCCGGCATCGTGGAGATGGGCCGGTTCGACGGCGAGAAGGTCTGGATCCTCTACTACGCCTACACCGTGTACGGCGTCTGGTATTCGCAGAAGGCGCTGGACTCGCTGGACGCCGAATACCCCAAGACCTGGGACGAGATGCTCGCGGTCTGCGCCAAGGCCAAGAAGAAGGGCATGGCCGGCTGGACGTACGCGGGCAAGTACCCGTACTACATCCCCTTCTCGCTCTACCCGATGATCGCCAAGGTGGGCGGCACCGAGGTCCTCGACGCCATCGACAACCTGGAGCCGAACGCCTGGAAGCACCCGGCCGTCAAGGCGTGCTTCGAGGCGTACTACGAGCTGTACCGGAAGGGGTACGTCCTCAAGGGCACCCCCGGCCTGGACCACATCCAGTCGCAGACCGCGTGGGCCAAGGGCGACGCCCTGTTCCTGCCCAACGGCTCCTGGGTGGAGAACGAGTCGGCCAAGGTCATCCCCGCCGACTTCCAGGTCACCGTCTCCGCGCCCACCGGCCTGGACGCCTCGGACAAGCTGCCGTTCGGCACCATCTGGGCCTCCGGCGGCGAGCCGTTCATCGTCCCCGCCAAGGCGAGGAACGGCACCGGCGGCATGGAGCAGCTGCGCATCATGCTCAGCGAGGCGTCGTCCAGGAACTTCACCTCCAAGGTCAAGTCCCTGACCGCCTACGACGGCGGCACCGACGGCATCGAGCTGACCCCCGGTCTGAAGGCGGGCGTCGCCGCCCTCGACCTGGCCGGCGAGAACGTCGTCAACCCCCGCATCCAGGACTGGTACGTCAAGCTCCAGAAGGAGCAGATCGGCGTCGGCGGCCTCGGCGAGATGATGGCCGGCCGGCTCACCCCGGCCGAGGCCGTCAAGAAGATCCAGGGCTACGCCGACGACGCCGCCAAGGACACGTCGATCAAGCACTACAAGCACCAGTAGCACCCTCAAGGAAGCGCGCCCAGGGCCGGTCCGGAGCCCGCCGTGCCCCGGACGGGCCCCGGCGCGCCGTCCGCGCGCAGATCGGGGTCGGTTGGCAATGCAGCACGGCAAGTACCGCTTCATCGTGGGGTTCCTGGCGCTGCCGCTGGGGATCTACGCCCTCTTCGTCGTCTGGCCGTTCGTCCAGTCCATCTACTACTCCTTCACCGACTGGACCGGCCTGAGCCCCGACTTCGAGATGGTCGGCTTCGACAACTACACCCGCATGCTCGACGACGACATCTTCTGGAAGTCGCTCTGGCACAGCGTGCTCTTCGCCCTGCTCGTCCCCCTGGTGACGCTCGGCCTCGCGCTGTTCCTCTCCTTCATGATCAACGTGGGCGGCCGGAAGCGGAAGGGCGGCCCGGTGATCACCGGCGTCCGCGGCTCCGCCTTCTACAAGATCGTCTACTTCTTCCCGCAGGTGCTCTCCATCGCGATCGTCGCCCTGCTCTTCCAGTTCGCCTACAACCCGGACAGCGGCGCGATCAACTCCCTGCTGCGCGGCATCGGCCTGGACGGCCTCCAGCCGCTGTGGCTGGGCGACCCGGACCTGGCGCTGTGGGCGGTGACGGCCGTCCTGGTCTGGTCCACGGTCGGCTTCTTCGTGGTCCTGTTCTCCGCCGGCATGGCCTCCGTCCCGGCGGAGCTGTACGAGGCGGCGCTGCTGGACGGGGCGACCCGCTTCACCACGTTCTTCCGGGTCACCCTGCCGCTGCTGTGGGACACCGTGCAGTCCGGCTGGGTCTACATGGGCATCCTCGCGCTCGGCGCCGAGTCCTTCGCGGTCGTGCAGATCATGACCGTCGGACCCGGCGGCCCCGACTACTCGACCACCGTCATGGTCCTGTACGTGTACCAGAAGGCGTTCCGTGACGGTCAGGCCGCCTACGCCACCACGATCGGCGTCGCCCTGCTCGTCGTCACCCTGGCCTTCGCGGCCGTGGTGATGCGGCTGGGCCGGCGCGAGCGGCTGGAGTACTGACGATGAAGACGACCGAAGCCCCCGCCACCACCGCGAAGGGGAAAGGGAACGGCACAGGGAAGAAGGAGGGCACCGCCCTCAACGTCTTCTCGCACGGCATCCTCGTCCTCTGGGCGATCATGGTGGTGCTGCCGCTGCTCTGGGCGGTGATGACGTCCTTCAAGGACGACGCCTCGATCTTCGGCTCGCCCTGGTCGCTCCCGGACGCGCTGCACTTCGACAACTGGTCCCGGGCCTGGACCCAGGCCCACATGAGCGAGTACTTCCTCAACACCGTGCTGGTCGTGGGCGGCTCGCTCATCGGCACCCTGGTGCTCGGCTCGATGGCCGCCTATGTGCTGGCCCGCTTCGACTTCCCCGGCAACCGGTTCGTCTACTTCCTGTTCGTCGGCGGCATGAGCTTCCCGATCATGCTGGCCCTGGTCCCCCTCTTCTACGTGGTGGACAACATGGGGCTGCTGAACACCATCCACGGGCTGATCCTCGTCTACATCGCCTACTCGCTGCCGTTCACCGTCTTCTTCCTGACCGCGTTCTTCCGCACCCTGCCGACCTCGGTGGCGGAGGCCGCGTTCGTCGACGGTGCCTCGCACACCCGGACGTTCTTCCAGGTCATGCTGCCGATGGCCAAGCCGGGGCTGATCAGCGTGGGGATCTTCAACTTCCTCGGGCAGTGGAACCAGTACATGCTGCCGACCGTGCTGAACACCGACCCGGACAAGCACGTCCTCACCCAGGGCCTGGTGCAGCTCGCGGTCAGCCAGGGGTACAAGGGCGACTGGTCGGGACTCTTCGCCGGCCTGGTGATGGCGATGCTGCCGGTGCTCGCGGCGTACATCCTCTTCCAGCGGCAGGTGGTCCAGGGGCTGACCGCCGGGGCGCTGAAGTGACGCCGGCGGGAGCGGCGGGGGATCCGGCGGAGGAGGGCAGGGGCACCCGGATGCGGTTCAACCTCTTGACGGGAGGCGACCCGAACGGCTCAGCTTAGAGTTCACTAGTTGGACATAGACGGGGCCTCATCGCTGCGGCCCCGGCGCAGGAGGTCGTCGTGGAGACTCCGGGGTCGCAGTCGTCGCTGCACCGAGCCAACCTGGAGAGGGTCGTACGTGCCGTACGGCTGGCCGGGTCGCTCACGCAGGCGGAGATCGCGAGGACGACGGGGCTGTCCGCCGCGACCGTCTCCAACATCGTCCGGGAGCTGAAGGACGGCGGCACGGTCGAGGTGACGCCCACCTCGGCGGGCGGCCGGCGGGCCCGCAGCGTCTCGCTCAGCGGGGACGCCGGGATCGTCATCGGCGTGGACTTCGGCCACACCCATCTGCGGGTCGCCGTCGGCAACCTCGCCCACCAGGTGCTGGCCGAGGAGTCCGAGCCGCTGGACGTGGACGCCTCCTCGGCCCAGGGCTTCGACCGGGCGGAGCAGCTGGTCAGCCGGCTGATCGTGGCGACCGGCGTGGACCGTTCCAAGATCGCCGGGGTGGGTCTGGGCGTGCCCGGCCCGATCGACGTGGAGTCGGGGACGCTGGGCTCGACGTCGATCCTGCCCGGCTGGAGCGGCACCCGGCCCGCCGAGGAGCTGCGGGGGCGGCTCGGCGTGCCCGTGCACGTGGACAACGACGCCAACCTCGGCGCCCTCGGCGAGCTGGTCTGGGGGAGCGGCCGGGGGGTGCGGGACCTGGCGTACATCAAGGTCGCCAGCGGCGTCGGCGCCGGGCTGGTGATCAACGGCAAGATCTACCGGGGGCCGGGCGGCACGGCCGGTGAGATCGGGCACATCACCCTCGACGAGTCGGGACCGGTCTGCCGCTGCGGCAACCGCGGCTGCCTGGAGACCTTCACCGCCGCCCGGTACGTGCTGCCGCTGCTCAGATCCAGCCACGGCACCGATCTGACCATGGAAGCGATGGTCAGGCTGGCCCGGGACGGCGATCCGGGCTGCCGTCGGGTCGTCGCCGACGTCGGCCGGCACATCGGCAGCGGCGTCGCCAACCTCTGCAACCTGCTCAACCCCAGCCGGGTCGTCCTCGGCGGCGATCTCGCCGAGGCCGGCGAACTGGTCCTCGGCCCCATCCGGGAGTCCGTCGGCCGGTACGCCATCCCCAGCGCCGGACGCCAACTCTCCGTGCTCCCCGGGGCACTTGGCGGGCGGGCCGAGGTGCTGGGCGCGCTCGCCCTCGCGCTCAGCGAGATGGGCGATTCGACCCTTCTGGACGGCAGCGCGGCGGGCGCCCGGCCCACCGCCACCCCCGTCTTCACTTAGAGAACGGATGGCACCGTTGCCATCTCGTTAAGGATTTACTTCTTGACGTCGCACGTGTGGCCGAGTTGACTTCCAGCCACCTCGGCCGCAACGACGCGGCCTCGTCAGGGAGGTTTCTGAAGTGAACACGCGTATGCGTCGTGCCGCCGTTGCCGTAGCCGCCACCGCGATGGCCGTCTCGCTCGCCGCCTGTGGCAGTGCCAAGGAGTCCGGCGACAACGCCGATTCCTCGAAGGACTCGGGCAAGAAGGGCGACGCGATCAAGGTCGGACTGCTCCTTCCCGAGAACCAGACCGCGCGCTACGAGAAGTTCGACAAGCCCTTGATCGAGAAGAAGGTCAAGGAGCTGACGAACAACAAGGGCGAGGTCGTCTACGCCAACGCCAAGCAGGACGCCAGCCAGCAGGCGCAGCAGGTCGACACGATGATCACCAACAAGGTGGACGTCCTGATCGTGGACGCGGTCGACTCCAAGGCCATCGCCGGTTCGATCAAGAAGGCCAAGGACCAGGGCATCCCGGTCGTCGCCTACGACCGCCTGGCCGAGGGCCCGATCGACGCCTACACCTCGTTCGACAACGTGACCGTCGGCAAGACCCAGGGCGAGGCCCTGCTGGAGGCGCTGGGCGACAAGGCCAAGGACGGCCAGGTCGTCATGATGAACGGCTCCTCCACGGACCCGAACGCCGCCCAGTTCAAGGAGGGCGCGCTCTCCGTCCTCAAGGGCAAGGTGAACATCGGCCGCTCCTACGACACCAAGGAGTGGAAGCCGGAGAACGCCAACGCCAACATGGAGGGCGCCATCTCCGCCCTGGGCAAGGACAAGATCATCGGCGTCTACTCCGCCAACGACGGCATGGCGGGCGGCATCATCACCGCCCTGAAGGCCGCCGGGATCGACGACATCCCGGTCACCGGCCAGGACGCCGAGCTGAACGGTGTGCAGCGCATCATCACCGGCGAGCAGTACATGAGCGTCTACAAGTCCTACCCGCAGGAGGCGGCCACCGCGGGTGAGATGGCCGTCGCCCTCGCCAAGGGCGAGTCGCTCGACTCCATCGCCAAGGACAAGGCCGACAGCGCCACCACCAAGGACATCCCGACCGTCCTCGTCCCGGTCGTCTCGCTGACCAAGGACAACATCAAGGACACCGTGGTGAAGGAAGGCTTCTACACGGTCGACGAGATCTGCGCGGGCAAGTACAAGAGCGCCTGCGACAAGATCGGCCTCTCCTAAGCAGCACCGCCTCCCGTACCGCGCGCGCCGCGTACGGGACCGGCTGCCCCAGCTCCTCCGGCGCCCCGCACACACCAGCCCCGCAAGCTAGGCGGGGCGCCGGACGGACCACCACCCCCCAAATCTTCTGCACAACCTCCCGCCGGGTCAGGCGGCGAAGGAGTTGGTTCACGTGTCCGCTACGCCCGTGCTGGCGTTGCGCGGGGTCTCCAAGCGGTTCGGTGCCGTCCAGGCGCTCACCGACGTAGAGCTTGAGGTCCACGCCGGTGAAGTGGTCGCCCTGGTCGGCGACAACGGTGCCGGAAAGTCCACGCTGGTCAAGACGATCGCCGGCGTCCACCCCATCGACGAGGGCGCCATCGAGTGGGACGGCAGGCCCGTCACCATCAGCAAGCCGAACGACGCCCAGAACCTCGGCATCGCGACCGTCTACCAGGACCTCGCGCTGTGCGACAACATCGATGTCGTCGGCAACCTCTACCTGGGCCGGGAGATCCGCAAGCGCGGTGTCCTGGACGAGGTGGAGATGGAGCGCCGCTCCCGGGAACTGCTGGACACGCTGTCCATCCGCATCCCCAGCGTCCGCATCCCCATCGCCTCGCTCTCCGGCGGTCAGCGCCAGGTCGTGGCGATCGCCCGCTCGATGCTCGGCGAGCCCAAGCTGGTCATCCTCGACGAGCCCACCGCCGCCCTCGGCGTCGAGCAGACCGCCCAGGTCCTCGACCTGGTCGAGCGGCTGCGCGAGCGTGGCCACGCCGTCATCCTCATCAGCCACAACATGGCCGACGTGAAGGCCGTGGCCGACAAGGTCGCCGTCCTGCGGCTCGGCCGCAACAACGGCATCTTCGAGGTCAAGTCGACCTCCCAGGAAGAGATCATCTCCGCCATCACCGGTGCCACGGAAAACGCCGTGACCCGTCGTGCGGCGCGCACCAATGGGGAGATCCAGAAGTGAGCATCGACAAGACCCCCGCCCCGGCCGCCACCGAGCCGGCCGAGAAGACCGCCGCCGCCGCGGTGCCCGCGGTCGACCCCCGCCTGCTCGTCCGCGAACAGGGCTTCGCCGGTTACGTGGGCGAGTTCAAGCGCAAGATGAAGGCCGGCGACCTCGGTTCCATGCCGGTCGTCGTGGGCCTGCTGGTCATCTGGGCCATCTTCACCAGCCTCAACGGCAACTTCCTCACCGCCGGCAACTTCTCCGACATGTCCGTCGCCATGGTCGGCACCGGCATGATCGCCGTCGGCATCGTCTTCGTCCTGCTGCTCGGCGAGATCGACCTGTCGGTCGGCTCGGTCAGCGGTGTCGCGGGCGCCGCCTTCGCGGTCATGAACGTCACGCACGGCATGAACGAGATCCTGGCGCTGGTGCTGTCCATCCTCACCGGCACCGTCGCGGGCGCCATCCACGGCTTCGTCTTCGCCCGCATCGGCGTCCCGGCGTTCGCCGTCACCCTGGCCGGCCTGCTGTTCTGGCAGGGCTTCATGCTCCGCATACTCGGCGACAACGGCACCATCAACCTGGACGCCGACGGCATCGTCGTCAACCTGACCAGCTACTACTTCAGCGACGTGGCCGCCGCCTACGGCCTCGCCGTCGTGGTGACCGCCGGGTACTTCCTCTCCGCGTTCCTCGGCAACCGCCGCCGCGAGGCCGCCGGGGTGCCCTCCCGCCCGCTGAGCGAGATCATCGTCCGCACGGTGCTGCTGGGCGTCCTCGCCTTCGTCGTGGCGATCGTCTTCAACCAGTACAAGGGCCTGCCGCTGGCCGTCGTGATCTTCCTGGCGTTCCTGCTGCTCACCGATTTCGTGCTGCGCCGCACCGCCTACGGCCGCAAGGTCTTCGCGCTCGGCGGCAGCGTCGAGGCGTCCCGCCGGGCCGGCATCAACGTCGAGCTGGTCCGCATCTCGGTCTTCGCGATCGCCGGTACCTTCGCCGCGATCGGCGGCCTGTTCGTCGCGTCGAAGATCGCCTCGGCGAACCAGGGCGCGGGCACCGGTGAGTTCCTGATGAACGTCATCGCCGCGGCCGTGATCGGCGGCACGTCCCTCTTCGGCGGCCGCGGCCGCACCTGGGACGCGCTGCTCGGCGTGATGGTCATCGTCTCCATCCAGTACGGCCTGGCCCTGGAGGGCATCGCCTCCCCGGTCCAGTACATGATCACCGGTGGTGTGCTGCTCGCCACGGTCGTCATCGACGCGGTGACCCGCAAGACCCAGAAGACGGCCGGCCGCGCCTAGCGATCCGGCCGCTTCTGAACCGGCCTGTGCCCGGCACCAACGGCGGTGCCGGGCACAGCCGTGTCATAGGAGGGGCCCCTGCGGGGTAGGGCCGAACGCGTGACGTACGCCGCACCGCCCGGAGTCGTGGCACCGGAGCGGAACATTAGACTCGACAGGCCCGGCAACAGCTCTACTGCAAGGAGGCACGGGTGCCGCTGCTGACCCGCATCACGGGACCGCGCGATCTGGACCGGCTCAGCCTGGAGGAGCTGGATCAGCTGGCCCAGGAGATCCGGACCTTCCTCGTCGAGGCCGTTTCCAAGACCGGCGGCCACCTCGGCCCGAACCTCGGCGTGGTGGAGCTCACCATCGCCCTGCACCGCGTCTTCGACTCCCCCCGGGACAAGGTGCTCTTCGACACCGGACACCAGTCCTACGTGCACAAGCTGCTCACCGGCCGCCAGGACTTCTCCCGGCTCAAGATGAAGGGCGGCCTCTCCGGCTACCCCGCGCAGAGCGAGTCCGAGCACGACGTCATCGAGAACAGCCACGCCTCCACCGTCCTCGGCTGGGCCGACGGCATCGCCAAGGCCAACGAGATCCAGGGCCTGGACCGGCACGTCGCCGCCGTCATCGGCGACGGTGCCCTGACCGGCGGCATGGCCTGGGAGGCGCTGAACAACATCGCCGCCGCCAAGGACCGCCCCCTGGTCATCGTCGTCAACGACAACGAGCGCTCCTACGCGCCCACCATCGGCGGCCTCGCCAACCACCTGGCCACCCTGCGCACCACCGACGGCTACGAGCGCTTCCTCGCCCGTGGCAAGGACCTCCTGGAGCGCACCCCGGTCGTCGGCCGCCCCCTCTACGACACCCTGCACGGCGCCAAGAAGGGCCTGAAGGACTTCATCGCCCCGCAGGGCATGTTCGAGGACCTGGGCCTGAAGTACGTCGGCCCGATCGACGGCCATGACATCGAGGCCCTGGAGTCCGCGCTGACCCGCGCCAAGCGCTTCGGCGGCCCGGTCATCGTGCACTGCCTCACCGAGAAGGGCCGCGGCTACCAGCCCGCCCTCGCCGACGAGGCCGACCGCTTCCACGCCGTCGGCAAGATCCACCCCGACACCGGCCTGCCGATCTCCACCGCCGGCGCCGACTGGACGTCCGTCTTCGGCGAGGAGATGGTCAGGCTCGGCGAGGAGCGCGCCGACATCGTCGCGATCACCGCCGCGATGCTCCAGCCGGTCGGCCTGGACAAGTTCGCCAAGCGCTTCCCCGAGCGGGTCTACGACGTCGGCATCGCCGAGCAGCACGGCGCGGTCTCCGCGGCCGGCCTCGCCCACGGCGGCCTGCACCCGGTCTTCGCCGTCTACGCCACCTTCCTCAACCGGGCCTTCGACCAGGTGCTCATGGACGTCGCCCTGCACAGGTGCGGCGTGACCTTCGTCCTGGACCGGGCCGGCGTCACCGGCACCGACGGCGCCTCCCACAACGGCATGTGGGACATGTCGATCCTCCAGGTCGTCCCCGGCCTCAGGCTCGCCGCCCCGCGCGACGCCGACCAGGTCCGCGCCCAGCTCCGCGAGGCCGTCGCCGTGGACGACGCGCCGACCGTGGTCCGCTTCTCCAAGGGCGCCGTCGGCCCCGCCGTCCCCGCCGTGGGCCGCGTCGGCGGCATGGACGTCCTGCGCGAGCCCGGCACCGGGAACCCCGACGTCCTCCTGGTCTCCGTCGGGGCGCTCGCGCCGATGTGCCTGGAGGTCGCGGACCTGCTGGACAAGCAGGGCATCACCACCACCGTCGTCGACCCCCGCTGGGTCAAGCCGGTGGACGAGGCGATGGCCCCGCTCGCCGAGCGGCACCGCGTCGTCGTCACCGTCGAGGACAACTCGCGCGTCGGCGGCGTCGGCTCCGCCATCGCCCAGGCTCTGCGGGACGCGGGCGTGGACGTGCCGCTGCGCGACTTCGGCATCCCGCCGCGCTTCCTCGACCACGCCTCTCGCGCCGAGGTCCTCGCCGAGATCGGGCTGACCGCACCGGACATCGCCCGCCAGGTCACCGGGCTGGTCGCCAAGCTCGACGGCCGGTACGACCGCTCCGGCGCCGAAGCGGTGGAGGCCACCCGCGACTGACGCGCCGCCGACGGGCCGGTCCCGCCACCGCATCGGGGTGGCGGAACCGGCCCGTCCGCGTGGATGCGCGCCCGCCGGGGCATACGTACCGCGCCCCCTCTCGATCATGTCGAGGGCGACCAGCGTGGGAGGTCCCGTGAGCAGCACCCTCTTCCGGACGAAGCAGATCGAGCAGTCCATCCAGGACACCGAGGAACCCGAGCACGCCCTCAGGAAATCCCTGTCCGCGCTCGATCTGACCGTCTTCGGCGTCGGTGTCGTCATCGGCACCGGCATCTTCGTGCTCACCGGCACGGTCGCCAAGAACAACGCCGGACCGGCCACCGCGCTGGCCTTCGTCGTCGCCGGCGTGGTCTGCGCGCTCGCCGCCCTCTGCTACGCCGAGTTCGCCTCCACCGTGCCGGTGGCCGGATCGGCGTACACCTTCTCCTACGCCTCGCTCGGCGAGCTGCCGGCCTGGATCATCGGCTGGGACCTGGTGCTGGAGTTCGCGCTCGGCACGGCGGTGGTCGCCGTCGGCTGGTCGGGGTACATCCGCTCGCTGCTGGAGAACGCCGGCTGGCACTTCCCGGACTACCTCGGCGGCCGGGACGGCGCGGACGGCTTCGGCTTCGACATCCTCTCCGCCGCGCTGGTGCTGGTGCTCACCGCCGTCCTCGTCCTCGGCATGAAGCTGTCGGCGCGGATCACCTCGGTCGTCGTCGCCATCAAGGTGGCCGTCGTCCTCGTCGTCATCATCGCCGGGGCCTTCTTCGTCAAGGGCGCCAACTACGACCCGTTCATCCCGAAGTCCCAGCCGGTCGAGGCGGGCGGCGGACTGCACTCACCCCTCATCCAGCTCATGTTCGGCTGGGCCCCGGCCAACTTCGGCGTGATGGGCATCTTCACCGCCGCCTCCATCGTCTTCTTCGCCTTCATCGGCTTCGACATCGTCGCCACCGCCGCCGAGGAGACCAGGAACCCGCAGCGCGACATGCCCCGCGGCATCCTCGGGTCCCTCTTCATCTGCACGATCCTGTACGTCGCCGTGTCGATCGTCGTCACCGGCATGCAGCACTACAGCGAACTGTCGGTGGACGCACCGCTCGCCGACGCGTTCAAGGCGACCGGGCACCCGTTCTTCTCCGGCGTCATCAGCTTCGGCGCGGCGGTCGGCCTGACCACCGTCTGCATGATCCTGCTGCTCGGCCAGACCCGGGTCTTCTTCGCCATGAGCCGCGACGGCCTGCTGCCCCGCTTCTTCTCCCGCGTCCACCCCAGGTTCAAGACGCCGTACCGTCCGACGATCCTCCTCGGCGTCGTCATCGCGATCGTCGCCGGCTTCACCTCCCTGAGCGAACTCGCCGAGCTGGTCAACATCGGCACCCTCTTCGCCTTCGTGATCGTCGCCGTCAGCGTGATCATCCTGCGCCGCACCCGCCCCGACCTGCCCCGCGCCTTCCGCACCCCGCTGGTCCCGGTCCTGCCGATCGTTTCCGTGGCGGCCTCGTTCTGGCTGATGCTCAACCTGCCCGCCGAGACCTGGCTGCGGTTCGGCATCTGGATGGTGATCGGCATCGTCGTGTACTTCTTCTACGGCCGCACCCACAGCCGCCTGGCCCGCGGCGAGGCGGAGAACGGCCGGGGGTGACGCCGGACCGCTAGCGTGCGGGCATGCACGCTCTGCTGCCCGCACCGTCACCCTCCGTCGCCGTCCCGCGTGCCGGGCGCCGGTACTGGACGCGGGTGCTGCCGCTCCTCGCGGCGCTGGCCTGCCTCACCCGCGTCCCGTCCTTCACCCGGCCCTGGTGGAACCCCGACGAGGGCTACCTCGCCGTGCAGGCCCGGCTGCTCGCCGGGGGCGGCCGGCTCTACGAGACGGTCGTCGACCGCAAACCGCCGCTGGTGCCCTGGCTCTACCAGGGCGCCTTCGCGCTGACCGGTTCCGAGTCACTGGTGTCGGTACGGGTCCTGGCGGTCCTCGCCCAGTTCGCCACCGCGGCCCTGCTCGCCTCGCTGGCCCGCCGCCGCTGGGGCGACGGCCCCGGCCGCACCGCCGGGGTGCTGTACCTGCTGGTCTCCGTCGGCCTCAACCCCGAGGACGCCCAGGCCGCCGGCTTCGAGGTGTTCATACTGCCGTGCACGGCGGCGGCCCTGTGGTGCGCCGACCGCCGCCGCTGGACCGCCGCCGGGCTGGCCGTCGCCTGCGCCTTCCTGGCCAAGCAGACCGGCGCGGCGGTGCTGCTGCCGGTGCTGTGGCTGTGCGGCCACGGGCGGGGCCCCCTGCTCCGGCTGACGGCGGGCGCCGCCCTCCCCGTCCTCGGCGCGGCCCTGCTCACCGACCCCTCCGGTTTCCTCTTCTGGACGGTCACCGGCTCCGGCTCCTACGCCTCCTTCTCCGGCTCCTGGACGCACGTCGCACTGCGCGCCGCCGGCAACGCGGCGCTCCTCGCCGTCGCCTGCGCGGCCCTGCTGCCCCCGCTGGCCCGCCGCCCGCCCGGCCGCGCCGCCGACCTGTGGGTGTGGCTCGCCGCGTCGGCCCTGGCGGTCGGCACCGGCCTGCACTTCTTCGGCCACTACTACCTCCAGCTGCTGCCGCCGCTGACCCTGCTGGCGACGGCCGCGCTCACCGCCCTGCCCCGGGAGCGCACCGCCCGCGCGGTCCTCGGCACCGCCTGCTGCTGCGCGCTCTTCCTGACCTGGGGTCTGCTCGCGCCCCGCGCCTCGCTCGACCACTCCCGGCGGCTCGCCGACGCCGTGGCCCGCGCCACCGCGCCGGACGACCGGGTCCTGGTCTGGGGCATGCACCCGGAGACGTACTGGCTGGCCGGCCGGTCCCCCGCCAGCCGCTACCTCACCGCGGGGCTCCTCACCAACCACAGCGGCGGCCGGTCCGGCGCCCGGGTCGGCGAACGGTACGCCGTCCCGGGCGCCTGGCGCGTCTTCCGCCGGGAGACGTCCGCCCGGCCGCCCGCCCTGATCGTCGACGACTCCCGCGGCGCCCCGTACGCCCCGGCGCACCTCCCGACCCTGCGCCGCCTCCTGGCCGAGCGGTACCGGGAGGCGGCGGTGGTGGACGGGGCGGTGGTGTATGTGCGGGTACGGCGGCCGTGACGGGGCGGTGGGGTACGCGCCCTACGGCGCCCCTGGACGGGCCTCGGCTCAGGCGCCGGCGCCGCCGTCCACCGGCACGATCGCGCCGGTCACGTACGAGGCCCGGTCGCTGAGCAGCCAGGCGGCGGCCTCGGCGATCTCGCGGGGCTCGGCCATCCGGCCCAGCGGGACCGACGAGGTGATCCGTTCGACGACGCCGGGGGTCGCCGCCTCCCACGCGTCGATCATCTCCGTGGTGGTGCCGCCGGGGGTGATGCCGTTGACCCGGATGCCCTCCGGGGCCCAGGTCACCGCCGCCGTCTCGGTGATGCTGTTGAGCGCGCGCTTCATCGCGCCGTACGCCGGGAGGGCCGGGTTGGCGCGGCGGCTGCCGACGCTGGAGGTGTTGACGATCGCGCCGCCACCGCCGCGCCGCATGAGGGCGGCCTCGGCGTTCATGGCGGTCCAGTGCGCCCGGAAGTTCACGGTGAACTGGACGTCGATGTCCTCGTCGCTCGTGGTGTGCAGCGGGCCCGGCCGCTGGATCGCCGCGCCGTTGTTGAAGGCGCCGTCCAGCCGGCCGTGCAGTTCCCCGACGCGGTCGACCGCCGCGCGGACGCTGTCGGGGTCGGCGAGGTCCAGGGCGACCGCGTCGGCGGTGCCGCCGCCGGCCCGGATGCCGGCGACGACGCGGTCGAGGGCGTCCGTGCCGCGGGCGGCGAGCACGACGGCGGCGCCCTCGGCGGAGAAGAGCCGGGCGGCGGCCTCCCCGATACCGCGGCTGGCGCCGGTGACGAGGACGACCTTGCCGGTGAGCAGGCCGATGGGGGCGATGTCGGTGTGGTTCGTCATGCCACCAGTGTCGGGGCGGGCCCCGGACCGGAGGCAGGCACAACCCGTACCAGGATCGGCGGCCGGGCGGGGTGCACACTTCGGGGTATGGACAAGCAGGAACTGGGGGCGTTCCTCCGCTCCCGTCGCGAGCGGCTCCGCCCCCAGGACGTCGGCCTCCCCACCGGACCGCGCCGCCGGACCCCGGGCCTGCGCCGGGAGGAGGTCGCGGTGCCGGCGCACATCTCCACCGAGTACTACGTCCGGCTCGAACAGGGCCGGGCGCCCCGCCCGTCGGGCGAGGTGCTCGCCGGGATCGCGGGCGCGCTGCGGCTCACCGACGCCGAGAGTGACCACCTCCACGTCCTCGCGGGCACCGCGCCGACCCGGACCCGGGCGCACCGGCGCGACGTCCGGCCGAGCATCCTCGCGTTGCTGGAGCGGCTGCCGCAGACGGGCGGCCTCGTCCTGTCCGCCGCCTTCGAGGTGCTCGCCTGGAACGACCTCGCCGCGGCCCTCATGGAGGACTTCGGCCCGCTCGCCCCCGAGCAGCGCAACCTCGCGCGCCGCGCCTTCCCCGGCCCGGACCGGGCCGGCCCCCCGCTGTACGGGGTGTCGGACGCGGCCGAGTTCCGGCTGCACGTCGTCATGCAGCTGCGGACCGCCCTCGCCCGTTACCCGGCGGACCCCGTGGTCACCGGGCTCGTCGCCGAACTCCGGGCCACCAGCCCCGACTTCGCCCGCCTGGGGGAGCGCCACGACGTGCGCGCCGCGCCGACCCTGACGAAGACCTTCCGGCACCCGGTCGTCGGCGAGGTCACCGTCGACTGCGACTCCCTCGCCCTCACCGACCGCGACCAGCACCTCGTCCTCTACAGCGCGCCGCCCGGTTCCCCCGCCGCCCAGGCCCTCGCCCTGCTCGGCGTCCTCGGCACCGAGACCGACGCCTACCTGCGCTGACTAGGTGGCGTCCCGCCCCGGCCGTACCGTCCGCGGCCCCGCCACCTCGGCGCCCAGGTCCGTCACCCGGCGCCGCAGTTCCCGGTCGGCCGTCACCACCAGGACGGGGCGGCCGCCGGCCCGCGCGACCAGGTCGACCATGTGGTCGTCACCGCTGCCGGGGGCGTCCTCCACCCGTACGCCGGGCACGGACGGCACCCCGCGTGCCGCGCCCTCCACGACCAGCACCAGCTCCACCGGCCCCGCCCGCCCCGGCACCCCGTCCGCGGCCAGCCGGTCCCGCAGCCGCTCGGCGGCGCCGCGCCGGTCCCGCCACCAGCCGTCGGGCACCGACCCGACCACGTTGGCGGCGTCCACGATCACGAGCAGGGGGGCGTCGGAGTCCATGCGGTCAGGGTCGCACGGCAGGGTGCGAACGGCGCCGCGTAAAGTGAACTGGTGAACGGCGACTGGCTCCTGCGCGGCCGTGACGGCCGCCTCTGCGTCTATCTGCCGTCGGGCGACGCGGTCCTGTGCCGCGCGGAACCGGGGCCCGGCGGCCCCTGGGAGGCCCCGCGCCGGATCGGCGGCGACCAGAAGCTGCGCCCCGGCCTCTCGGTCGGCGTCGGCGCCGACCGGTACGCCCATCTGGTCGCGTGGCGGCCCACCGGCGGCGGCCAGTCCGGCCTGGTGCACTCCACCCACTTCCGGCCCCGGCTCGCCCCGCTGGACTGGAGCCCGGTCGGCCACCCCGACAAGAAGGGCGCCCGCACCGGGACGCCCGCCGTCGCGGTCGACGCGCGGGGCCGCGCCCACCTCTTCGTCCGCAACGCGGGCGGCGGCATGAGCCTGCTGGCCCAGAAGGAGAAGGGCGGCTGGGAGCCCTGGCGGGACCTCCGGGGCGAGGGACTCCAGGACGAACCCGCCGCCGTCACCGGGGAGTCGGGTCTCGTCGAGGCGTACGCCGCCACCGACGGCGTACTGCTGCACTGGCGGCAGGAGAAGCCGGGCGCGCAGCCGGTTCTCGACGACCGGGCCGAGGCGAGCGTCCGGCCGGGCACGCTGCGGGCGCTGGCCACCTCCGCCGGGCACACCACCGTCTTCTTCACCGACGCCGTCTCCGGGGACCTGTGCGCCTGGCGTCCCGGCGGGCCGCCCGTCGCGCTGGCCGCCGCCGCGGGACCCGGCCCGGTCGCCGCCGTGCGCTGTGTGATCGAGGGGTACGACTGCACGCTGCTCGGCCAGCGGTCGGCCGGCGGGCGCGTCGCCTTCGCGGCCTACCCGACCGAGCGGGAGGCGGCGGGTGCCTGGTGGACCGAGTCCGGGCCCGCGCTCGCCGACGACGCCGAACTCGCCCTGGCCGTGGACGAGACGGAGCGGGTGGTCGCGGTCACCCTCTCCCCGTCGACCGGGCGCCTCCTGCTGACCCGCCGCAAGGACGAACCGGGCCTGGCGCTGACCGCCTGGCAGGAGGTCTGAGAGCCGGGGGACGCGCGGACGGAGGGGGCACGGGCCGCGGCGGCACCCACCGTACAGTTCGTGCCGTATGTCCCGATCGGCGCACTCTTTCGGGCGTGGTGGATGAGTACGGACCTTGTCGTCACCGGGCTCGGCCCCGTCGGGCTGCCCCTCGCCTCGCCCGCGCGGCCACGGCGGCCGGCTGCGGGCGCCGGCAGGTGTCCTCCAGCAGCTCGGCCGACTCGGCCTCCCGGGCGCCCCTGGCCTCCACCACCCGGGACGCGAACCGCTCGTAGGAGATCAGGGGCGGCGTACGCGGTGAGCGGGTCGGTACGCGGATCACCGCCGTGCCGGCGGCGGCGATCACGCCGGGCTCGCGGACGGCCGTGAACCCCTGTGCCCGCCTCGCCCGCATCGCCCGCGCGTCGGCGACGTCGACCCGGCGTCGGCGGGCACCGCATCCCGGTCGCCCCCCACTGCCTCTCGTACAAGGTGCGTTCGCTCGGCATCCCGTTCCGGTTCGTGGAGCTGGCGCAGGACATCGACCAGCGGATGCTGGCGCATGTGGTGGACCGCGCCGCGGAGTTGTTCGACGACGTGGGCCGGCGGTGCGCGGCTCACGGGTCCTGCTGCTCGGCGTCACCTGCAAGCCCGGCGTCTCCGACCAGCGGGAAGCCCCGCGCCGGCCGTGGCCGGCCGCTTCCTGGCCCGGGTGCCGAGCTGGTGTACGGCGACCGGCGGGTGGAGCGGTGGACGGTGGCCGGGGCCCCGGTGGAGCGGGCCGGGGGCCGCCCGCCGCCGCGGCCGCGGACCTGACCGTACTGCTCCGGCCGTACCGGGAGTCCGACCCCGCCCTGCCGGCGGACCGCCCCCGGCTGCTGCCCGGCCCCCGGGGCGTCACCGCCGGCCACCCCCGGGCGGCCGGGCTCTGACCCGGCGGGGCGAGGGGCACGGCCCCCGCCCCCTCCGGCCGTCTACGCCGGGACGCTCGCCACGCCCGGCTCCAGGAACCGCTTGCCGTTCACCCGCTCGGCGACGCCCGCCCGGTCCAGGTACGGCGTGACGCCGCCCAGGTGGAAGGGCCAGCCGGCACCGGTGATCAGGCACAGGTCGATGTCCTGCGCCTCGGCGACGACGCCCTCGGCGAGCATCAGCCCGATCTCCTGGGCCACGGCGTCCAGGACGCGGTCGCGGACCTGCTCCTCGGTCAGCACGGTGTCGCCCTGCTTCAGCAGCGCGGCGACCTCCGGGTCCAGCTCCGGCTTGCCGCTGTCGTAGACGTAGAAGCCGCGCTTGCCCGCCTCGACGACCGCCTTGAGGTTCGGGGAGACGGTGAAGCGGTCCGGGAACGCGCGGTGCAGCGTCTCGGAGACGTGCAGGCCGATCGCCGGGCCGACCAGTTCGAGGAGGACCAGCGGGGACATCGGCAGGCCGAGCGGCTCCACCGCCTTCTCCGCGACCTCGACGGGGGTGCCCTCGTCGATCACGTTCTGGATCTCGCCCATGAAGCGGGTCAGGATGCGGTTCACGACGAACGCCGGGGCGTCCTTGACCAGGACGGCCGTCTTCTTCAGCTTCCTGGCGACCGCGAACGCCGTCGCGAGCGAGGCGTCGTCGGTCCGCTCACCGCGGACGATCTCCAGCAGCGGCAGCACCGCGACCGGGTTGAAGAAATGGAAGCCGACGACCCGCTCGGGGTGCCTCAGCTTCGACGCCATCTCCGACACCGACAGCGAGGAGGTGTTGGTGGCGAGGATCGCGTGCGCCGGCGCCACGGCCTCCACCTCGGCGAACACCTGCTGCTTGACGCCGATCTCCTCGAACACGGCCTCGATGACGAAGTCCGCGTCCGCGAAGCCCTCGGCCTTGTCCAGGACGCCGGTGACCAGGGCCTTGAGCCGGTTGGCCTTGTCCCGGTTGATCCGGTCCTTGAGCAGCAGCTTGTCGATCTCGGCGTGCACATAGCCCACGCCCTTGTCGACGCGCTCCTGGTCGATGTCGGTCAGCACGACCGGCACCTCCAGGCGGCGCACGAACAGCAGCGCGAGCTGGCTGGCCATCAGACCGGCGCCGACCACGCCCACCTTGGTGACCGGGCGGGCCAGGTTCTTGTCCGGGGCGCCGGCCGGGCGCTTGCCGCGCTTCTGCACCAGGTTGAACGCGTAGAGCCCGGCACGCAGTTCACCGCTCATGATGAGGTCGGCGAGGGCCTGGTCCTCGGCGTCGAAACCGGCCTGGAGGTCGCCGTCCTTGGCGGCGGCGATGATGTCCAGGGCGCGGTAGGCGGCCGGGGCGGCGCCGTGCACCTTGGAGTCGGCGATGGACCGGCCGCGCGCGACGGCCTGGTCCCAGCCCTCGCCGCGGTCGATCGCCGGACGCTCGACGGCGATCTCGCCCTTGAGGACGGACGCCGTCCAGACCAGGGACTGCTCCAGGAAGTCGGCGCCCTCGAAGAGCGCGTCCGCGATGCCGAGGTCGTAGACCTGGCCGCCCTTGAGCTGCTTGTTCTGGTTGAGGCTGTTCTCGATGACGACCGTCACGGCCTTGTCGGCGCCGATCAGGTTCGGCAGCAGCGTGCAGCCGCCCCAGCCGGGGACCAGGCCGAGGAAGACCTCGGGCAGGGAGAACGCGGGGACCGCGGCCGACACCGTGCGGTACGCGCAGTGCAGGCCGATCTCCACGCCGCCGCCCATCGCCGCGCCGTTGTAGTACGCGAACGTCGGCACGGCCAGCGTCGACAGCCGCTTGAAGACGTCGTGGCCGCCCTTGCCGATGGCGACCGCGTCCTCGTGCCGCTTCAGCAGCTCGACGCCCTTGAGGTCGGCGCCGACCGCGAAGACGAACGGCTTGCCGGTGACGCCGACACCGACGATGCCGCCGTCCGCGGCCTCCTTCTCGACCTGGTCGATGGCGGCGTCGATGTTCGCCAGCGACTGCGGGCCGAGGGTGGTCGGCTTGGTGTGGTCGTGACCGTTGTCGAGGGTGATCAGGGCGAAGCGCCCGGCACCCAGCGGCAGGTCGAAGTGGCGTACGTGGGCCTGGGTGACGACCTCGCCGGGGAACAGCTCGGCCGCACCCTTCAGCAGCTCTGCGGTGGTGCTCACTTGTCCCCCTCGAAGTGCGGGTTCTCCCAGATGACCGTCGCGCCCATGCCGAAGCCGACGCACATGGTGGTCAGGCCGTAGCGGACGTGCGGCTGCTCCTCGAACTGGCGGGCCAGCTGCGTCATCAGCCGGACGCCGGAGGAGGCCAGCGGGTGGCCGAAGGCGATGGCGCCGCCGTACTGGTTGACGCGCTCGTCGTCGTCCGCGATGCCGTAGTGCTCCAGGAAGGCGAGGACCTGGACCGCGAACGCCTCGTTGATCTCGAACAGGCCGATGTCGGAGATCGACAGCCCCGCCTGCGCGAGGGCCTTCTCCGTCGCCGGGATCGGGCCGTAACCCATCACCTCGGGCTCGACGCCCGCGAAGGCGTAGGAGATCAGGCGCATCTTGACCGGCAGGCCGTTCTCGCGGGCGAAGTCCTCGGAGGCGATCAGCGAGGCGGTCGCGCCGTCGTTCAGACCGGCCGCGTTGCCCGCGGTGACCCGGCCGTGCACCCGGAACGGCGTCTTCAGGTTCGCCAGGTTCTCCAGCGTGGTGCCCGGACGCATCGGCTCGTCGGCGGTGACCAGGCCCCAGCCCGTCTCGCCGCTCGCGGGGTCGGTACGGCGCACCGACACCGGCACCAGGTCGGCCTGGATCTTGCCGTTGGCGTACGCCTTCGCGGCCTTCTCCTGCGAGCGCACCGCGTACTCGTCGGCCCGGAGCTTGGTGATGGTCGGGTAGCGGTCGTGCAGGTTCTCCGCGGTCATGCCCATGAACAGGGCGGACTCGTCGACCAGCTTCTCGGACACGAACCGCGGGTTGGGGTCCACGCCCTCGCCCATCGGGTGGCGGCCCATGTGCTCGACACCGCCCGCGATGGCGACGTCGTACGCTCCGAAGGCGACGGAACCGGCCACCGTGGTGACGGCGGTCAGCGCGCCCGCGCACATCCGGTCGATGGAGTAACCGGGCACCGAGGTCGGCAGACCGGCCAGGATGCCGGCGGTGCGGCCGATGGTCAGGCCCTGGTCACCGATCTGCGTGGTGGCGGCGACGGCGACCTCGTCGACCTTCTTGGGGTCCAGGCCGGGGTTGCGGCGCAGCAGCTCCCGGATCGCCTTCACCACGAGGTCGTCGGCCCGGGTCTCGTGGTAGACGCCCTTCGGGCCCGCCTTGCCGAACGGGGTACGGACGCCGTCTACGAAGACGACGTCCCTGACGGTACGAGGCACG
Source organism: Streptomyces griseoviridis (assembly GCA_014649155.1). Lineage (GTDB taxonomy): Bacteria > Actinomycetota > Actinomycetes > Streptomycetales > Streptomycetaceae > Streptomyces > Streptomyces griseoviridis. Next base: position 74,512 of record BMSM01000015.1, read on the forward strand.
ATGGCTCTCCTCCAGAGGTGCGGGACGCTGAGCGCTTGCCCAACCCATGCTACTTACCAGTAACGTAGCTGCCCAGTCCTGACGGACACAGCGGCGCAGGTCACATGAGAACGCGCGGTGAGAGGGCACCGCCAGGGGCGCGGGGAACCGCGCGATCGGCCACACCGAGCCCGCGGCCCCCGTACGGCCGTCAACCAGGCGGCGCAGTGGACCCCCGAGGCACCAGCACCGGCGTGGCCACCGGACGGGAACCCCCGCCCTCCCCGCCGATCACCCCGAACAGCGTCCGGGCCACCTCCGCCCCGAACCCGTGCACGTCATGGCTCATCGCCGACAACGTCGGCCGGGTCAGCCGGCACAGCTGCGAGTCGTCCCACGCCAGCAACGACACGTCCGCCGGCACCCGCAGCCCCATCTCCGCGGCCACCGCCAGCCCCGCCACCGCCATGATGTCGTTGTCGTAGACCACCGCCGTCGGCCGGTCCCCCGGCGGAGCCGTCAGCAGCGACCGCGTGGCCCGCGCCCCCGCGTCCCCCGAGAAGTCCGTGGCCACCTGCCGCGCCCCGGCCAGTCCCAGCGTCCGCGCCGCCTCGTCGAACGCGGCCGTCCGGATCGCGGTGTGCCCGAGCGCCGCCGCGCCGCCCACCCGGGCGATCCGCCGGTGCCCGAGCGCCGCCAGATAGCGCACCGCCTCGCCCACCGCGGACGCGTCGTCGGTCCAGACCGAGGTGAGCGAGCCGGTCAGCGAGGGGTGTCCGACCGCGACCGCCGGTATCCGCAGCCGTCGCACCGGCTCCACCCGGGGGTCGTCCGCGCGGAAGTCGACGAGGATCGCCCCGCCGATCCGCCGCGCCCGCCACCAGGACTCCAGCAGCCCGGCCTCCTCCTCCACCGTCCGCACCAGCCGCAGCAGCAGCGAGCAGGAGTGCTCGGTCAGCACGCTCTCCACCCCGGAGACGAACTCCATGTAGAACGGCTCAAGACCGAGCAGCCGGGCGGGCCGGCACACCGCCAGCCCCACCACGTCCACCCGCGATCCGGCCAGCGTCCGTGCGGCCGGGTCCGGTGCCCACCCCAGGTCCCGCGCGGCCCGGAAGATCCGGTCCCGGGTCGCCTCCGACAGCCCCGGCTTGTGGTTGAAGGCGAGGGACACCGCTCCCTTGGACACGCCGGCGCGCGCGGCGACGTCCTTGATGGTCACGCGGGGGCTGGTCATCGTGGGGGCTCCAGGCAGTACAGGGCGGTCCGGGCGGCGTGCGCGTCCGGAGTCTTCCAGCCGCGCACGCCGATGGTCACGCTCTCCCCGGGCAGCAGGGTGACCAGTCCCCGGTCGGCCCGTGCCGCCGCGTCCAGCCGGTCGGCCTGGAGCAGCAGGTCCCGGACCAGGGTCCGGGCGGTCACCGTGATCCCGCCGGGCGCGAGCGCGACGCGGTACTCGGGGACGACGTAGGGGATGTCGCGGTCCGGCGCCGGGAAGCGCGTCGCCCGCAGGCCGTCCGCGTCGGCGACGAGGAACTCCTCCGGCCCGGCCGGCCGCAGCTCCCGCGGTACGTCCAGGACGGCGACCGTCCGCCGCTCCGCCGTGAACGGCAGCTCCGCCCGCCCCAGTTCCGGGCCCGCCACCGACATCCGGCGCAGCAGCACCCGCCCCGACCAGCGCTCGGCGGCCTGGTTGACGACGGCGAGCGACGCGTCGCGCAGGGCCAGCAGCCGGTCCGCGTAGAGCCGGCACAGCTCGTGGTAGAGCGGCTTCTCCCGGCCGTCGCCGTCGATCGCGGCCCAACTGGTCACCGGCCAGCAGTCGTTGAGCTGCCAGAGCACCGTGCCCGCGCACACCGGCCAGTGCGACCGCCAGTGCTCGATCCCGGCGGCGACCGCGCGGGCCTGGTTGACCTGGGTGAGGTAGTGCCAGCGGTCGAAGTCGCCGGCGTGAGGCGGGACGAAGTGCCGTTCCAGACCGCGCGCGAGCTTGCCGTTGCCGTCGTCGGCCTTCTGGTGGTGCAGCATGCCGGGGGAGTCCGCCGCGAGCCGCTCGCCGGGCAGGGCGCGCCGCAGCGTGGCGTACGCGGGCGGCGCCTGCCAGCCGAACTCGGCCACGAACCGCGGCACGCTCGCCCGGTACGCCGCCCAGTCCTCCCGGTTCCACACCTCCCACGAGTGGTGCGTGCCGTGCGCCGGGTCGTTCGGGTGGTGGTCCCAGGACCCGGACCAGGGGCTGCCCGCCGTGTACGGCCGGGTCGGGTCCAGCTCGGCCACCACCCGCGGCAGCAGCCCCAGGTAGTACCCCTCGCCCCAGGACTCCCCGGCCAGCCGCCCCTCCCACGCCCAGTCACGGAAGCCCCACAGGTTCTCGTTGTTGCCGTTCCACAGCACCAGCGAGGGGTGCGGCATCAGCCGTACGACGTTCTCCCGGGCCTCGGCCTCCACCTCGCCGCGCAGCGGCTGCTCCTCCGGGTAGGCGGCGCAGGCGAACGGGAAGTCCTGCCAGACCAGCAGCCCCAGCTCGTCGCAGGCGTCGTAGAAGTCCTCGCCCTCGTAGATCCCGCCGCCCCAGACCCGCACCAGGTCGACACCCGCGGCGGCGGCCTGCGCCAGCCGCTCCCGGTAGCGGGCGCGGGTGATCCGGCTGGGGAAGACGTCGTCCGGAATCCAGTTGACGCCCCGCGCGAACAGCCGCTCCCCGTTGACCACCAGGGTGAAGCCGGTGCCGTGCGCGTCGGCGGAGGTGTCCAGCGCGACGGAGCGGAAGCCGATCCGCCGCCGCCACACGTCCAGCGCGGCGTCCCCGTGCAGCAGCGTCAACTCGACGTCGTACAGCGGCTGTCCGCCGTAACCGCGCGGCCACCACAGCTCCGCCTCCGGCACCCGCAGCCGTACCGTGCCGCGGGTGCCGTCGAGGGCGGCGCGGGCCGTCACGCCGTCGATCGTGGCCTCGACGGCGAGCGGGGCCTCCACGCGGGTGCGTTCGACGTCGACGCGGAGTTCGACCACGCCGGTGCCGTCCTCGACGGTGACCAGGGGGCGGACCCGGGCGAGGCGGGCCGTCGACCAGTGCTCCAGGCGGACCGGCCGCCAGATCCCGGCGGTCACCAGGGCCGGCCCCCAGTCCCAGCCGAAGGAGCAGGCCATCTTCCGTACGTACTGGTAGGGCTCGGCGTACGCCCCCGGCCGCTCGCCGACCCGGCCCCGGACCGCCTCCGCCTCGGCGTACGCGGAGGCGAACCGCACGGTCAGCCGCCCGCTCAGCCCGGTGACGTCGAAGCGGTGCGTCCGGTGCATGTTCCGGGTCCGGCCCAGCGGCCGGCCGTCCAGCAGGATCTCGGCGACCGTGTCGAGGCCGTCGAAGACCAGGTCGGTCTGCTCCTGCCCGGAGCCCGCGTCGAGGACGCGCTCATAGGTCCAGCCGCGGCGGCCCACCCACGCCACCTCGGCCTCGTTCCGGCCGAGGAAGGGGTCCGGGATCAGGCCGGCCGCCAGCAGGTCGGTGTGCACGCAGCCCGGCACCGCCGCCGGCAGCGGGCCGTCGGGGTGACGCAGGGTCCAGCCCTCGGTGAGCGATGTCGCCTGAAGCATGCGCACTCCCTTAACCGGTTCAACGAACTGCCGTCGGTGCGGCGTCAGTTCGGTGGTCAGTCTGGCGGAAACGGGACTTTACCGGTTCAGCGAGCGCTGTCAGAGTGCGGAACCGGCCAACACCCACCACTCGTGCTCGTCCGCCCGAACGGAGCTGGTGCACATGAAGAGCCGCCACGTACTCGCCGGATCGATCGCCGTCCTCGCCCTGCTGGCCTCGGCCTGCACGGGAACCGGGGGCAGCACCGAGGGCGCGGACGCCGAGGCGCCCGGCGACCCGGCGACCGTCGAGGGGACCATCACGGTCCTCACCCACCGGACCGACCTCGTACAGGACGGGACGATGAAGAAGTACGCAGCCGAGTTCAACCGGACCTACCCCGAGGTGAAGGTCGAGTTCGACGGCCTCACCGACTACGAGGGCGAGGTGAAGATCCGGATGAACACCGAGGACTACGGCGACGTCCTGATGATCCCGTCCGTCGTGCAGAAGAAGGACTACCCGAGGTTCTTCGCCTCGCTGGGCAGCGCGGCCGAGTTGTCCGGGAAGTACCGCTTCACCGGCTACTCGACCGTCGACGGCAAGGTCTACGGGCAGAGCCCGATCGGCGTCGTCCCCGGCATGGTCTACAACAAGCGGGTCTGGAAGCAGGCCGGCGTCACCGACTGGCCCACCACCCCGGCCGAGTTCCTCGCCGGCCTCAAGGCCGTCAAGGCGAGGACCGACGCCGTGCCGTACTACACCAACTTCAAGGACATGTGGCCGCTGACCCAGTGGACCAACGTCAACGGCTCGGTCGGCTGTGACCCGCGGGCCACCACGGAGCTGGCCGAGGGCGACCCGTGGGCCGAGGGCGCCGACCTGCGCGTCGGCGACACCCTGCTGTACGACATCGTGCGCTCCGGGCTCGCCGAGAAGGACCCGACGACCACCAACTGGGAAGCCTCCAAACCCGGACTGGCCAAGGGCGAGATCGCCACCATGTGGCTCGGCTCCTGGGCCGTCGTCCAGATGCGGCAGGCGGCCGAACAGGCCGGCACCGATCCCGACGACATCGGCTTCATGCCGTTCCCGGCCCGGCGCGACGGCACGTTCTGCGCGGTGACCTCCCCCGACTACCAGCAGGCCGTCAACGTCCACTCCGCGCACAAGGACGCCGCCCGCGCCTGGATCGACTGGTTCACCGACCGGTCCGGCTACGCCGCCGCCAACCTCGCCCTCGACCCGCGGAAGGACGCCCCGCTGCCCGCCCTGCTCCGGCCCTACGAGGAGGCGGGCGTGAAACTGCTCGACCTCGACGACACCAAGGGCGCCGAGGTGAAGGCGCTCGACAACGCCTCCGAGGTCGGCATCTACAAGCCCGACTACCGCCAGGACCTGGTCGACCTCGCCCGCGGCGCCGCCGACGGCGAGCTGGCGGACTTCTTCGACGGCCTCAGCGGCAAGTGGGACGCGGCCCGGAAGGCGGCGGGCTCCTGATGGCCGGCCTCACCCGCACGGCACCGCCGGCGGCCACCGCCGCTCGGGGCCAGGTGACGCGCAGGCCCCGGCGCCGGTGGAGCCCGACGCCCTGGCTGTTCCTGCTCGCCCCGCTCACCCTGCTGATCGTCTTCACCTACGCGCCGATCGCCAACATGGTCGCGTACAGCTTCACCGACTGGGACGGCGTCAGCCCCGGACTCCATTTCACCGGCGCCGGCAACTACGCCGAGATCTTCACCCGCGCCGACCTCTTCCGCGTCTTCTTCGTCAGCGGCTACTACCTCGCCGCCTCCGCCGTCCAGATCACCGCCGCGCTCTACTTCGCGACGGTGCTGAGCTTCGACGTCCGCTTCCGCGCCTTCTTCAAGGGCGTGCTGTTCTTCCCGTACCTGATCAACGGCGTCGCCATCGGTTTCGTCTTCCTGTACTTCTTCCAGGACGGCGGCACCCTCGACTCGGTGCTGCGCCTCCTCGGCCACCACGGCGACCACGCCTGGCTCGGCACCTCCACCTCGGCCAACGTCTCCCTCGCGGGGGTGTCGGTGTGGCGCTACACGGGGCTGAACTTCGTGCTCTTCCTGGGCGCCATCCAGTCCGTCCCGGGCGAGCTGTACGAGGCCGCCGAGCTGGACGGGGCCAACCGGTGGCAGCAGTTCCGGCACATCATCGCGCCGAGCATCCGCCCGGTGATCGGGCTGACGGTGATCCTCGCCGTCTCCGGCTCGCTGTCGGTCTTCGAGATCCCGTACATCATGACCGGCGGCGCGACCGGCACCGAGACCTTCGTGATCCAGACCGTGAAGCTGGCGTTCCAGTTCAACAAGACCGGCCTCGCCTCGGCGGCGGCGGTCGTCCTGCTGCTGATCGTGCTGGCCGTCACCTGGGTGCAGCGGCGCCTGATTCCCGACGACCCCGACCGGAAGGCGGAACCCGTATGACCCGCCGAGCCGTGGCCCGCGCCCTGGTCCACCTCTCCCTGATCGCCGCGACGCTGGTGGTGCTGCTGCCCCTCGCCGTCGTCCTGCTGACCTCGCTGAAATCCTCCCGCGAGATGGCCGACGGCTCCGGCGCGCTGGCGCCGCCCGACGACCCGTTCAACGTCGGCAACTACGTCACCGCCTTCCAGGACGGCCGGATGCTCACGGCCTTCGGCAACACGGCCTTCGTCCTGTTCTTCGCCGTCGGCGGGACGGTGGTCATCGGGTCGATGGCGGCGTACGCGATCGACCGCTTCGCCTTCCGGATGAAGAAGCCGGTGCTGGCGCTGTTCCTGGTCGCGGCCCTGGTCCCGGGCGTCACCACCCAGGTGGCGACCTTCCAGATCGTCAACAGCCTCGGCATGTTCGACAGCCTCTGGGCGCCCGTCCTGCTCTACATGGGCACGGACATCGTGTCGATCTACATCTTCCTCCAGTTCATCCGGTCCATCCCCGTCTCCCTGGACGAGGCGGCCCGGGTGGAGGGCGCCAACGCCTTCACGATCTACCGGAAGATCATCTTTCCGCTGCTCCGGCCGGCGATCGCGACCGTCGTGATCGTGAAGGGCATCACCGTCTACAACGACTTCTACATCCCGTTCCTCTACCTGCCGTCCGAGGATCTTGGCGTGATATCGACGTCGCTGTTCCGCTTCAAGGGCCCCTTCGGGGCGCACTGGGAGACGATCTCGGCAGGCGCGGTGCTGGTCATCCTGCCGACGCTGCTCGCCTTCCTCTTCCTCCAGCGGTTCATCTACAACGGCTTCACGCGCGGCGCGGTGAAGTGAGCCTCACTCCTGGGCGGACAGCGCCGCCACCAGGACCGGCGTCACCTGCTCCACCTGCCAGGGCCGGGCCCCGTGCGCGGCCAGCGCCGCGCTCACCGACCCGGCGTCGGCCGGCGCCGGGGGCTCCCAGCAGACCCGGCGCACGGTGTCCGGGGCGATCAGGTTCTCCTGCGGCATGTTCAGCTCCTCGGCCAGCGCCGAGACGGCGGACCGTGCCGCGGCGAGCCGGGCCGCGGCGACCGGGTCCTTGTCGGCCCAGGCCCGCGGCGGCGGGGGGCCGGTCACCGGCTGCCCCGGCTGCGGCAGCTCCGCCTCCGGCAGCGCCCTGGCCCGGTCGACCGCCGCCTGCCACTGCTCCAGCTGCCGGCGGTTGACCCGTCCGAAACCGGTCAGCTGGGCCAGCGCGTGCACGTTGGGCGGCAGCGCCAGGGCCGCCTCGACGATGGCCGCGTCACCGATGACCTTGCCCGGCGAGACGTCACGGCGCTGCGCGATCCGGTCCCGGGCCTGCCACAGCTCCCGGACGACGGCGAGCTGCCGGCGCCTGCGCACCTTGTGCATGCCGGACGTACGCCGCCAGGGGTCCTTGCGGGGCTCGGCCGGCGGCGCGGCGGCGATGGCGTCGAACTCCTGCCGGGCCCACTCCAGCTTGCCCTGCCGGTCCAGCTCCTTCTCCAGCGCGTCCCGCAGGTCCACGAGCAGTTCGACGTCGAGGGCGGCGTAGCGCAGCCAGGGCTCGGGCAGCGGGCGGGTGGACCAGTCGACGGCGGAGTGGCCCTTCTCCAGCGTGAAGCCGAGGACGCCCTCGACCATCGCGCCGAGCCCGACCCGCGGGAAGCCGGCGAGCCGCCCGGCCAGCTCGGTGTCGAACAGCCGCGTCGGCACCATCCCTATCTCCCGCAGGCAGGGCAGGTCCTGGGTGGCGGCGTGCAGCACCCACTCGGCGTCCTTCAAAGCGTCCCCGAGACCCGACAGGTCCGGGCAGGCCACCGGGTCGATCAGGGCCGTGCCGGCGCCCTCGCGGCGCAGCTGCACCAGATAGGCGCGCTGGCCGTAGCGGTACCCGGAGGCGCGCTCGGCGTCGACGGCGACGGGGCCGGAGCCGGCGGCGAAGGCGGCGATCACCCCGGCGAGCGCGTCCGCGTCGGCGATCACCGGCGGAATGCCCTCCCGTGGCTCCAGCAAGGGGATCGGCGCCTCCGTCGCAGAAGTTCCGGTCTCGTCCGGAGGAGCGCCTCCGGTGGTGCGCAGTGAACGGTCTGCTGCGGTTTCGTGGGCGTCGGTCACCTGTCAAGGGTATCCGTGGATGCGCGGCGCCCGCCGACGGAACGTTCCGTCGGCGGGCGCTCGGGGGGTGGTATCCGGTCAGGTGGGGGCGGGGAGGGTCGGGTCAGTGGATGATGCCGGTGCGCAGGGCCACCGCGACCATGCCGGCCCGGTCGCCGGTGCCGAGCTTGCGGGCGATGCGGGCGAGGTGGCTCTTGACGGTCAGGGCGGACAGGCCCATGGAGACGCCGATCGCCTTGTTGGACTGGCCCTCCGCGACCAGTCGCAGCACCTCGACCTCGCGGCCGGACAGCTCGCGGTAGCCGCCCGGGTGGCTCGGGGCACCCGGGGGGCGGCGGTGCAGACGGGCGGCGGCGGCGCCGATGGGCGCGGCACCCGGCCGGGTGGGGAGTCCGACGTTGGTACGGGTACCGGTGACGACGTAGCCCTTCACGCCGCCGGCGAGGGCGTTGCGCACGGCGCCGATGTCGTCGGCGGCGGAGAGGGCGAGCCCGTTGGGCCAGCCCGCGGCGCGGGTCTCCGACAGCAGGGTGAGACCGGAGCCGTCGGGGAGGTGGACGTCGGCGACGCAGATGTCGCGGGGGTTGCCGATGCGGGGACGAGCCTCCGCGACGGACGAGGCCTCGATCACGTCGCGCACACCGAGCGCCCACAGATGGCGGGTGACGGTGGAACGGACGCGCGGGTCGGCCACGACCACCATGGCGGTGGGCTTGTTCGGGCGGTAGGCGACCAGGCTTGCGGGCTGCTCAAGAAGAACGGACACCAGGCCTCCTGGGTGCGGGGACGGGGCCGGCTCATGGGGAAGAAGCCGGGACGAACCGTGCTTTCAAGGTCACAGTCGTCTTCGGCATGGAACGTGTCTCCCTTTAGAGAAAGATCACGATCTGGTGAGTAACAATCCGACTAATTCGGACAAGCGATCGATCATTCGAAGACCGAACGGTTCCGATCTGCGCCGATACGCTTACGAAAGTGGCCGTATCGACAAAGTGACTCCAAAGATTCCGGACAAAAGGAACGGAGGGTGCGGCATATGCCGTACCCTCCGTCGTCGCCCGTGGGGCCGCCGGGGCCCGCGGGACCTATCGCGACTGCGGCCCCCGGCGCTGCGGCAGCGTCACCACCGAGGCGTCGCCCGGCCCGGCCGGCGGCAGTCCGCCGACCTGGGCCAGCAGATCGCACCAGGCGCCCAGGTGTGCCGCGGTGTCCGGCACCCCGCCCGGGCCCTCGCGGGGCGTCCAGGAGGCGCGGATCTCGATCTGCGAGGCGGAGGGGCGCGCGGCGAGGCCGCCGAAGTAGTAGGAGCCGGCGCGCGTCACCGTGCCGCTGGCCTCGCCGTAGGACAGGCCGCGGCCCTGGAGGGCGCCGGTCAGCCAGGTCCAGCACACCTCCGGCAGCAGCGGGTCGGTGGCCAGCTCCGGTTCCAGCTCGGCGCGCACCAGCGTCACCAGCCGGAAGGTGCCCTGCCAGGCGTCGTGCCCGTCCGGGTCGTGCAGCAGCACCAGCCGGCCGTCCGCGAGGTCCTCGTCGCCGTCGACGACCGCGGCCTCCAGCGCGTACGCGTACGGCGCGAGCCGCTGCGGCGGGCGGGTCGCCTCCACCTCGATCTGCGGACGCAGCCGCGCGGCCCGCAACGCCTCGACGGCGGACCGGAACGGCAGGGGAGCCGTGCTCTCCGGATGCCGGACGTCCTCCGCGCCGTCCTTGATGTTCTTGGATTCGTCCATTCCGCCAGCGCCGTCCGACAGTCGTCCCTGAGCCGCAGCCATGCGGGGAAGGTTAAGCGGAACGGGGCCCCGGCGCAGGGAGGACACCCGCGTGGGCGCGCGATGTCCGGATCACGCGGTGCGCGGGCGGGCAGGGCGGCGCGCGGGCGGGGCGGCCGGTGCGCGGCCGGGGGGTCCGGCGCACGGACCGGGCGCGGTGCCGGGGCCGTCCGCCCCGGTGTGCCCCGAGGTCCGGAGCGGGCGGCGCGTCATGCGAGACTTGCCGTCGTGAGTGCCAACCAGAACCCCGCGGGCCAGCCGCCCACCGCCACGTACGACTCCGCGTTCCTCAAGGCGTGCAGGCGTGAGCCGGTGCCGCACACGCCCGTGTGGTTCATGCGGCAGGCCGGCCGCTCGCTGCCGGAGTACCGCAAGGTGCGCGAGGGCGTCCCCATGCTGGAGTCCTGCACGCGGCCGGAGCTGGTCACCGAGATCACCCTCCAGCCGGTGCGCCGGCACGGGGTGGACGCGGCGATCTACTTCAGCGACATCGTCGTCCCGCTCAAGGCCATCGGCGTCGACCTCGACATCAAGCCCGGCGTCGGCCCGGTCGTCGAGCGGCCGATCCGCACCCGCGCCGACCTCGCCCGCCTGCGCGACCTCACCCCCGAGGACGTCTCGTACGTCGCCGAGGCGATCGGCCTGCTCACCGCCGAGCTGGGCGAGACCCCGCTGATCGGCTTCGCGGGCGCCCCCTTCACCCTGGCGAGCTACCTCGTGGAGGGCGGCCCGTCCCGCAACCACGAGCACACCAAGGCGCTGATGTACGGCGACCCGCAGCTCTGGGCCGACCTGCTCGACCGCCTCGCGGAGATCACCGCCGCCTTCCTCAAGGTGCAGATCGAGGCGGGCGCGAGCGCCGTGCAGCTCTTCGACTCCTGGGTCGGCGCCCTCGCCCCCGCCGACTACCGCCGCTCGGTGATGCCCGCCTCCGCCAAGGTCTTCGAGGCCGTCGCGGGGTACGGCGTCCCGCGCATCCACTTCGGCGTCGGCACCGGCGAGCTGCTCGGCCTGCTGGGCGAGGCCGGCGCGGACGTGGTGGGCGTGGACTGGCGCGTCCCGCTGGACGAGGCCGCCCGCCGGGTGGGTCCCGGCAAGGCGCTCCAGGGCAACCTCGACCCGGCCGTCCTGTTCTCCTCCCGCGAGGCGGTGGAGGCCAAGACGGGTGAGATCCTCGCCGCCGCCGAGGGGCTGGAGGGCCACATCTTCAACCTGGGCCACGGTGTCCTGCCGTCCACCGAACCGGACGCGCTGACCCGCCTGGTGGAGGACGTGCACACGCGTACCGCGCGCTGAGCGGGTCGCACGGAACAGCCCTCCTTCACGCCTTTTGGCTCGTTCGGCTGGGCGGTCGGCGCTTTCCGTCTGTCGGGCCGGCCTCCGGGCACCACCGGGCGGTCGGGGCGGCGACCCGCTCGACGTCTGAGGGGCTCTCGTGGCCAACTCCCTTCTCCCGGCGACTCGTTCGGCCTCGATGTGTCCGCCGGGAACCGGATCGGGCAGGAGGGGCCGGCCTTCGCCGTCGGCCTGTCCGGTGACCTGACGTTCCGAGATCCGCGAGATCGACGGCGTGATCCCCGGCCGGGCCGTTCTCGTGGCCTCGCCCCGGTTCCGGCTGACCGGCCGCCCCGACCGGGGTTCCACGCCCGGACAGGCCACCGTGGAGCAGTGGGACCCGGACGCGGACCCGGACCGGCGGAACCCGCTGCGGCTCACCGGTGACTCCGGGCTCGGCCACGTCCTCGCGCTCGTCCTGGGGGTGGCCTTCGGACGGTCGGGGGAGGAAGCGGCGGCGGACGACCCCGAGCGGGACCGGGACCGGCGCGTCCTGCGGACCAGGGAACCGGCCGTGTTCCCCAGCCGGTCGCTGGACGACCGGCCGCCCGAGGGGACGAGTACCGGCTGCTGAGCCCGGTCCCGCTGGTCGACGACGACCGTGACGACGGCGACGACCGCGACAGGGGCGAGGTGGTCGCCGTGATCGACCGCTTCCCGCTGCGGGCGGGCGGCGACTGCCCCGTCCCCCCCGTCGAAGCACCGGCCGCCCTGCCGCACCCCCCCACCCCCGCGCCGGCGGGGCCGGGGCGGCCCGCTCCTCACCGGCGCCGGATCACCACGTCCGCCGCGCCGGCCGGGCCTGGCGGCCGAAGAGGATGCCGCGTGGCTCCGGCGGCGGGGGAGTGCCCCGCCTCAGCGGCCAGGCCAGCAGCATGCCGGCGACGAAGCCGGCGACATGGGCGACGTAGGCGACGGTGCCGGTGTCGGTGACGCCCTGGCCGGCGGAGTAGAACGCCTGGAGGACGAACCACAGGCCCAGGACGATCCAGGCGGGCAGGCGCAGGGGAAGGAAGATCAGGAAGGGGACGAGGACCCAGACCCGGGCCCTCGGGTACAGGACCAGGTACGCGCCGAGGACGCCCGCGATCGCGCCGGACGCGCCGATCAGGGGAGCCGCGGAGTCGGCGTTCGTCAGCGCGAAGCCGTACGCGGACGCGTAGCCGCAGACCAGGTAGAACAGCAGGAAGCGGAGACGGCCCATCCGGTCCTCGACATTGTTGCCGAAGATCCACAGGAAGAGCATGTTGCCGAGCAGGTGGAGCCAGCCGCCGTGCAGGAACATCGCGGTCAGGACGCTCAGCTCGGGTGACTTGTCGTAGTCCGGCGGGGCGATCACGCACCCCGGCCCGCGCGGGCCGACCCCGGTGTCGCCGGTGGGGACCAGCCGGGGCAGCTGATGGTGGATCAGCTCCTGGGGCACCGCCGCCCAGTGGTCCAGGTACGCCTGGAGACCGCACTGCTGGGCCAGACCGCCCTCACCGGTGAGCGAGCCGGCCATGCCGGGCATGGAGAGGAACACCGCGAGGTTCGCGGCGATGAGCGCGTAGGTGACCCAGGGGGTACGGCGCACCGGGTTCACATCATGCACGGGGATGACCACGGATCACTCCTGCCCGGGACGCGGCCGGTGAATCGGGCGGCGGTCCGAACGCCGCCGTTCGGACGCCCGTATGACTCCTCGACCGGCCGCGGCGCGGTGCCGCGGGACGAGGGAGGACCAGGCGACGGACGACCGAGCGACCCCCGCGCGCCCGACGCCGCGCGCCCTGCCCGGCGGCGAGGCCGGGAGCGCCGTGGTACCGCGGCTGCCCTGGGAGGACGTGGCCCGGCTGGGCCGGGAGGCGGGCCGTCCGGCGGCGCAGCGGCCGTGCCCGGTCACCCGGGACGAGGCCGCCGGCCACCGGCTGCGCTCCGTGCGGGCCGCCGCCCCCGCGCGGCGGGCCGCGCCGGCCGGAGGGCGGCCGCCGCAGGTCCCCGCCCCGGCACCGGTGTCCTCGCCGCCGGCCCGGCCGCCGGCGGAACAGGCCCGGCAGGTCATCGACCGGCTCAACGGCACGGCGTGGGGCGTCACCCGCTCTCCTCCACCGCCCGCGCCGCCTTGCGGGCCGCGACCAGCACCGGGTCCCACACCGGGGAGAACGGCGGGGCGTACCCCAGGTCCAGCGCGGTCATCTGCTCCACCGTCATGCCCGCCGTCAGCGCCACCGCCGCGATGTCGACCCGCTTGCCCGCGCCCTCCCGGCCGACGATCTGCACGCCCAGCAGCTTGCCGGTGCGGCGTTCGGCGAGCATCTTCACCGTCATGGGGGAGGCGTCCGGGTAGTAGCCGGCGCGGCTGGTCGACTCGATGGTGACCGCGACGAACTCCAGGCCCACCCGGCGGGCGTCCTTCTCGCGCAGCCCGGTCCGGGCGATCTCCAGGTCGCACACCTTGCTGACCGCCGTGCCGACCACCCCCGGGAAGGTGGCGTACCCGCCGCCCGCGTTGGTGCCGATGACCTGGCCGTGCTTGTTGGCGTGGGTGCCGAGCGCGATGTGCCGCAGCTGCCCCGAGACCAGGTCCAGGACCTCCACGCAGTCGCCGCCCGCCCAGATGTCCGCATGTCCCCGCACCCGCATCGCCCGGTCCGTCAGCAGGCCGCCGTGACCGCCGACGGGCAGTCCGGCGGCCCGCGCGAGGGAGGTCTCCGGCGTGACGCCGATGCCGAGCACCACCACGTCCGCCGGGTACACGGCGTCCGCGGTGACCACCGCGCTCGCCCGGCCGTCGCCGCCGGTGCGCACTTCGGTGACCCCGGTGTCGTTCACCATGGTGATGCCGAGGCCCTCCATGGCCTTGTGCACCAGGCGGCCCATGTCCGGGTCGAGCGTGGACATCGGCTCCCGGCCCCGGTTGACGACCGTCACCTCGTAGCCCCGGTGGATCAGCGCCTCGGCCATCTCGACGCCGATGTACCCGGCGCCGACCACCACCGCGCGCCGGCCACGCGCGCGTGCCAGCGTGTCCAGCAGCGCCTGCCCGTCGTCGAGGGTCTGCACCCCGTGCACGCCGGGGGCGTCCGCGCCCGGCAGGTCGGGCCGCACCGGCCGCGCCCCGGTCGCGATGACGAGCTTGTCGTACGACGTCCAGGACGCGGCGCCGGAATCGACGTCACGCGCGCGTACCCGCCGCCCCGCCACGTCGATCTCCGTGACCTCGGTGCGCGTCCGCAGGTCGATGTGGCGGGCGCGGTGCTCCTCGGGGGTACGGGCGATCAGCCGGTCCGGCCCGTCGACCTCGCCGCCGACCCAGTAGGGGATGCCGCACGCCGAGTAGGAGGTGAAGTGGCCGCGTTCGAACGCCACGATCTCCAGCTCGTCCGGTCCCCGCAGCCGGCGGGCCTGCGACGCCGCGGACATCCCCGCGGCGTCGCCGCCGATCACCACCAGCCGCTCACGCCGTCCACCCGCCGCACCGTTCATGTCCATGCGGACACGCTACGGCGCTCCGGGTGCCGGGCGCCGGTCAGCCCTCCGGGTGTTCGTCCGGGCGGGCCGGCTGCGGTGCCGGGCGGGCCGACGGGAGCGGCCCCGGGGCGGACGGCACCGGCACGGGCGCGGGGACCGGGCGGCGCGGCAACCGGGGCCGTACCAGCCGGGTCCACCCCAGCACCAGCAGCACCGCCACCGCCGCGAACGGCAGCACCGCGCCCAGCACCACCGCGAGCCAGCGCAGCATCGTCACGAAGGCGTGCCAGCCGCCCGCCAGGGCGTCCGTGAACCCGGGGTCGTCGTCCCCGCCGTCCGCCGGGGGCGGGGTCTCGGTGAGGGTGAGGGTGATGGTGGCCAGGGCGGTGCGGTCCTCCAGCGACGCCTGCCGGGCGAGCAGCGACTCCAGCTCGGCCTGACGGCTGCTCAGCTCGCCCTCCAGCGTGACCACGTCGGTCAGCCGCTCCGCCCGTTCCATCAGCTCGCGCACCCGGGCCACGCTGGCGCGCTGCGAGGCGATCCGGCTCTCCACGTCGACCACCTGGTCGGTGACGTCCTCGGCCTTGGTGCTGCGCTCCAGCAGCTCGCCGGTGCCGGACAGCGCGGCGAGGACCTCGTCGTAGGAGCCGCCGGGCACCCGCAGCACGACCTCGGTCCGCTCGTGGCCCTCCTCGTCGCGGCCGGTGGTCTCCCGGCCGACGTGACCGCCCGCGTCCTCGGCGGCGGTACGGGCCTCGGCGAGTGCCTTCGGCACCTCGGCGACCCGCACGGTCAGGGAGGCGGTGCGGATGACGTGCTCGGGGGCGAGCGCGGCCGGCGCGGTGGCCCCGGACCCCTTGGCGCCCCCGGCCCCCTCGGCTCCCCGGCCGGAACCGGCGCCGGCGGCCCCCTGCCCGCCCGCCGCGTCCGAGACGGCCTTGTCGGCGCCGCTCCCCGCCGAGTCGTCGGTGCCGCCGCACCCGGTGAGCGCGAGGGCGGCGGCCAGCAGCAGCCCGGCCAGGGCCGGGACGGGTCGTACGGAACGGCGTGTGCGCATGCGGGTCTCCCCCGGGACGTGACCACTGACGCCTCTTCGACGCGGGGAGCGGCCGGAACGTTGGGGTCCGGCGGTTCCGAAGAGGTCACGGTCCGGACGCGGGACGGACACCGGGGACACGGGGTCCCGGCCGGGGTGGACCGAGCGGCCCGGCCGGTGGGGCCGCGGGGTCCTTCGGGTGCTGTCAGCGGGGTCTGAGAAGGTGGTGGCATGTGCGCAAGTCGGACCCGTGCGGGCACGGGGCATGTCGTCGTCGTCGGAGCCGGCGTGGCGGGCCTGGCCGCCGCCCACCGGCTGCTCCAGCGCGGGGCGCGGGTGACCGTGCTGGAGGCGTCGGACCGCGTCGGCGGCAAGCTGCTGCCCGGCGAGATCGCGGGCGTCCGGGTCGACCTCGGCGCCGAGTCGATGCTGGCCCGCCGCCCGGAGGCGGTCGGCCTGGCCCGGGAGGCCGGGCTCGGCGACCGGCTCCAGCCGCCGGCCACCGCGACGGCCGCCCTGTGGACCCGGGGCGCCCTGCGGCCCATGCCCAAGGGCCACGTCATGGGCGTCCCCGGCACCGCCGCCGCCCTGGCCGGCGTGGTCTCCGAGGAGGGCCTCGCCCGCATCGGGCGCGACGCCGAGCTGCCCCGCACCGAGATCGGCGACGATGTCGCGGTGGGGGAGTACGTGGCGGCGCGGCTCGGCCGTGAGGTCGTCGACCGCCTGGTCGAGCCCCTGCTGGGCGGGGTGTACGCGGGGGACGCGTACCGCATCTCGATGCGCTCCGCCGTTCCCCAGCTGTTCGAGGCCGCGCGGACACACCCGTCCCTGACCGAGGCGGTCCGCGCGATCCAGGGCCGTACGGCCGCCGCCCCGCAGGCCGCAGGACCGGTCTTCGCGGGCCTGGAGGGCGGCATCGGCACCCTGCCGCCTGCCGTCGCCGGCACCGTCCGCGCCCGGGGCGGCGAGATCCTGCTGGGCACCCCGGTCACCGAGCTGCGCCGCACCGCGCCCGGCACCTGGCGGATCACCGCCGGCGGCCGGGTGCTGACCGCCGACGCGGTGATCGTCGCGGTGCCCGCCCCGGCCGCCGCGTCGCTGCTGCGCGCCGAGGCGCCCGCCGCCGCGGCCGAGCTGGCGGCCGTGGAGTACGCCTCCATGGCGCTGATCACCCTCGCCTACCGCCGCGCGGACGCCGCCGCGCTCCCCGGGGGCAGCGGCTTCCTCGTCCCGCCGGTCGACGGACGGACCATCAAGGCGGCCACCTTCGCCTCCCGCAAGTGGGGCTGGATCGACCGCGAGGACCCGGACCTGGTGGTGCTGCGCACCTCGGTCGGCCGGCACGGCGAGACGGAGGTCCTCGGCCGCGACGACGCCGCACTCGTCGCCGTCTCCCGGCACGACATCGAGCAGGCCACCGGTCTGTCCGCCGCGCCCGTCGCCACCCGCGTCACCCGCTGGACCGACGGCCTGCCGCAGTACCCGGTCGGCCACCACGCGCGCGTGGCCCGCGTCCGCGACCACGTCGCGAAGCTCCCCGGCCTCGCGGTGTGCGGCGCCGCCTACGACGGCGTCGGCATCCCCGCGACCATCGCGAGCGCCCACGCGGCCGTCGACCAGCTCCTCGGCGACCCGGCCGGTGTGGAAGAACTCACCGCGCACCCGGTGCGGAGCCTCGACGGCGGAGCGGGAGAATGAGGCCATGAGTGACGACGCCTCCACCCCCGCCGCCGAGCGCATCCCCAACAAGGGCAAGCTGGCCAAGGACCTCAACGAGGTCATCCGCTACACCCTCTGGTCGGTCTTCAAGCTGAAGGACGTCCTCCCCGACGACCGGGCCGGGTACGCCGACGAGGTCCAGGAGCTGTTCGACCGGCTCGCCGCCAAGGACGTGACGGTCCGCGGCACCTACGACCTGTCCGGGCTGCGCGCCGACGCCGACCTGATGATCTGGTGGCACGCCGAGACCAGCGACCAGCTCCAGGACGCCTACAACCTCTTCCGCCGCACCCGGCTCGGCCGCGCGCTGGAGCCGGTCTGGTCGAACATGGCGCTGCACCGCCCCGCCGAGTTCAACCGCTCGCACATCCCGGCCTTCCTCGCCGACGAGACGCCGCGCGACTACATCAGCGTCTACCCGTTCGTGCGCTCCTACGACTGGTACCTGCTGCCCGACGAGGACCGCCGCCGGATGCTCGCCGACCACGGGAAGATGGCCCGCGGCTACCCGGACGTGCGGGCCAACACGGTCGCCTCGTTCTCCCTGGGCGACTACGAGTGGATCCTCGCCTTCGAGGCCGACGAGCTGTACCGCATCGTCGACCTCATGCGCCACCTGCGCGGCTCCGAGGCGCGGCTGCACGTCCGCGAGGAGGTCCCCTTCTACACGGGCCGCCGCAAGGACATCGGCGAGCTGGTGGCCGGGCTCGCCTGATCAGTCCTCCGGGGCCGGCACCGGCGCCGGGCGCGGGGCGCAGGACGCGTCCCGCGCGGGGAGCCGGCCCTCCAGCAGATACGCCTCCAGATGGCGGTTGACGCAGGCGTTGGGGCCGCCCGCGACGCCATGGGTGCCGGCGTCCCGCTCGGTGACCAGCACCGAACCCGCCAGCCGCCGCCGCAGCTCCACCGCCCCCTCGTAGGGGGTGGCCGCGTCCCGCTCGGCGGCCAGGATCAGCACCGGCGGCAGCTCACCGGGCGCGGTGCGCACGTCCAGCGGGTGCTGCCGGGGCGCCTTCCAGTAGGCGCACGGCAGATTGGTCCACACGTTGTCCCAGGTCTCGAACGGCGCCCGGCGCGCCAGCCGGGTGTTGTCCCGGTCCCAGACCTCGAACTCCGTCGGCCAGGGCGCGTCGTTGCACTCGACGGCCGTGTACACCGCGCTGGAGTTCTCCGCCCCCCGCGCCGCCTCCGGGTGCGGCCCCGCCAGCTCGACCAGCGGCTCGGGATCGCCCTTCAGGTAGGCCGACAGCGCGCGGGCCCGGTGCGGCCAGTGCTCGTCGTAGTACCCGGCCTTCAGGAACGCCCCCTGCAACTGCGAGGGGCCCACCGTGCCGCCCGCCGGGCGCTGTGCGAGGAGGGCGCTCGCCCGCCGGTAGTTCTCCGCCACCTCGCGCGGGGTGTCCCCGAGCCCGTAGACGTCGTCGTGCGCGGCGATCCACTTCCGCAGGTCCCGCCAGCGGTGCTCGAACGCCGCCGACTGCTCCAGGTTGTTGCGGTACCAGACCCGCTCCGGATCGGGGTTCACCACCGAGTCGAACACCATCCGCCGCACCCGCCCCGGGAACAGCTCGGCGTACAGCGCGCCGAAGTAGGTGCCGTACGAGGCACCCATGAAGGTCAGCCTCCGT
This sequence comes from Streptomyces griseoviridis, assembly GCA_014649155.1. Taxonomy (GTDB): domain Bacteria; phylum Actinomycetota; class Actinomycetes; order Streptomycetales; family Streptomycetaceae; genus Streptomyces; species Streptomyces griseoviridis. The sequence goes on from BMSM01000015.1 coordinate 93,557, forward strand.
TCGCCCAGCGCGGCCCGGATCACCTCCAGGTCCCGGGCGTTGTTGGGGGAGTGGTAGTGGCGCAGCGCGTCGCCGGTCCGCTCGGCGCAGCCGCGCGCATAAGCCTCGGCCTCCGCGGCCCGCTCCCTCTTGAGCGCCGCCGAGGGCTGCTCCGGGGCGGGCCGGGGCCCCTTGAAGAAGCGCTTCGGGTCCTGGCAGGAGAGCGGGGCGGACGGGGCGACCCCGCGCGGCGCGTAGCCGACCAGGTCGTACGCGGCCGCGAGCCGCTTCCATCGCGGCACCATGCCGATCAGCGGGAAGTACAGCCCGGAGGCGCCCGGCCCGCCCGGGTTGTAGACCAGCGCGCCCTGCCGGGGCACCGCCCGCCGGGCGTTCGCCGGGTCCTTTCCGGTGGCCCGGACCCGGCTGACGGCCAGTTCGATCCGCCGCCCGTCCGGACGGGCGTAGTCGAGCGGGACGGTGACCGTGCCGCAGCGCAGGCCGCCCGGCAGGTCCTCCGCCTCGGGGCAGGCGCCGAAGCGGATGCCGGCCGCCGCGGCCCGCTGGGCGGCCACCGCCACGCCGCGCCGCTCGGCCGTGCCGGGGTCCACGGTGGTGCCCCGGGCCGGGGCGGCGGTGAGAGCGGTCAGGAGCAAGGACCCGGCGGCCGAACAGAGGGCCGAGTGGCGGACGGCTGCTCTCATCGAGTGTCCCTTCGGTGCACGGCGTACGCGGCGTACGACAAAAGGGATGTTTCGTTCGGCGGGGGCGGAAGGCAAGGACCCCGGCGGGTGTCGGCGCCGAGTGTCCCCGCGCGCCCCGGGGACCGGCCGCGCGCCCCCGCTCCCGGATCAGTCCCGGAACCCCTCGTGCTCCTCGCGGTGGGCGAAGGCCGCGCGCAGGTCCGGTTCGCCGATGGCCCGGACGCCGCGGACGGCGACCGGGACGAGGTCCGCGGGCACGGCGCCGGACCGGCCCGCCCGGCGGGCGAACGCGCCGAGCAGCCGCTGCCCGGCCGGGGACGCCCACGCCGAGTACGGGTGGACCTCGACGCGCGCTATGGCGAGGCAGCCGAGCGTCAGGGCGAGCGGCAGCGCGAACCACAGGGCGACCAGGTGACGCGGCACGCCGTGCGCCGGCACCGCCAGCGCCGCGCCGCCCAGCGCGCACACCGCCAGCGCGGCGAGCCGCACCTGCCGCACCGCGCCGGCCACCGTGCGGACGCCGGCCGGCACCGCGAGGCCCGCGCTCACCAGCCGGTCGGCCAGCCCGCGCACCGCGTCCGCCGCCGCGGCCGAGGCCCGGACCGGCGCGATCCGGGACTGCCCCGCCGGCCCTATGGCCCCGATGACCGACCGCTCCATCTCGTCCCGCCCGAGCGGATCGACGACGGTCGCCCAGCCGGTGTGCGCGAGCAGCAGCCGCCGCTGCCGGGCCATGGACACCAGCGTCAGATCGGCGACCCGCGCCGGGCCGCCGGACAGGAACGCGGCCTCGTACAGATCGAGTTCACGTCCCGGGTCCGGGACCGGGTCCGTGTCACCGTGCGCCGCGCGCGCGGCGGCCAGACAGAGCCGGGCGCACGCCGTACCGGCGACGGCCCAGGCCGGCAGCAGGAGAAGGACCCAGAACATGCCGTTTTTCTATGTCAGGGGCCGGGGCCGGCGCCATGCCCTGTTCAGCATCCGGACCCGGTGCGGCCGGTACGTGACGTTCCGGCCGGCGCCGTTCAGCGCCCCAGCACCGTCCGCCGCACGCCGCGCACCAGCCGCACCACGGGCCGCCGCGACCGGGGCACCGGCCCGGACCGCTCCCGCCACCACGCCCGCACCTCCCGCCGGACCCGGGCGTCCGCGGGCGCGCCCGGCTCCAGCAGGTGAGCCGCGAAGTCCAGGGCGTCCCGGCGGTAGCCACCGCTCATCGGCCGCGTCCCCGCGTACGCCAGGAACGCCGGCCGGTACGCCGCGCCCAGGATCTCCGGCAGTTCGGGGGCGACCTTCGCGACCACCCCGGCCCGCTTCGCGGCGAGCGCGCCGGTCTGCACCGCCAGCCGCGCCCGGTCGAACCCCTCCGGGGCGGGGGTGCCGGCCACCAGCGCCGACAGCAGCGCGGTCTGGTCGAGGGCGAGCCGCCGCCGTACGGGCTCCCCGGCCGGCCGCTCCTCGGTCGACCGGCCCGAGCAGCGCGCGGAGTCCCGGGACCCGGTGCGCCCCCTCTCCACCGCCGCCCGGATCGCCGCCAGCTCCCCCTCCAGCTCGGCCGGTCCGGGGAAGTCCTCGTCCCGCTCCAGCAGCACACCGGGCGGGGTGACGCGGGAGGCGAGGTCGGCCAGTACGTCGAGCACCGGGGCGGGGACGGGGTGGGCGTGGCTGTCGTGCCAGACGCCGTCGCGCTCCACGCCGCCCGCGACATGGACGTAGGCGAGCGCCTCCAGCGGCAGTTCGGCCAGCGCCCGCGCCGGGTCCTCGCCGTTGTTGACGTGGTTGGTGTGCAGGTTGGCCACGTCGATCAGCAGCCGTACGCCGGTCCGGTCGGCCAGCTCGTAGAGGAACTGGCCCTCCGTCAGTTCCTCGCCGGGCCAGGCGAAGAGCGCCGCGATGTTCTCCACCGCGAGCGGCACGGGCAGCGCCTCCTGCGCGATCCGGACGTTCTCGCACAGCACGTCCAGGGCGTCGCGGGTACGCGGCACGGGCAGCAGGTGGCCCGCCTCCAGGCACGGTGAGAACGTGCCGGGGCCGCCCGCGCGGACGAACGCGATGTGCTCGGTGACCAGCGGCGACCCCAGCGCCTCCACCCGCTCGGCCAGCGCCGCGAGCCGGCCCGCGTCCGGCCGGTCGGCACCGCCGAGGCCGAGGGAGACGCCGTGCGGCACCACCGTGACGCCGCGCTCGCGCAGCCGCAGCAGCGAGGCCGGGAGATGGCCGGGGCAGAGGTTCTCGGCCACGGCCTCGACCCAGTCCACTCCGGGCATCGCCTCGACGGCGTCCGCGATCTCCGGACGCCATCCGATGCCGGTCCCCAGTCGCTTCACGACCTCACCCCCCTTCCCTTCGCTCATGCCTGGGGTATCGCCCGGGAGCGGGCGGGGCAACCGTGCCGGGGAAGGGCTCAGAGGAACATTTGAGGTTTCCCGCCCCCTCGGCCCCGCCCCCTCGGCCCCGTCCCCTCGGCCCTCACCGCAGCGCGGGATGGTCCGCGACCACCGTGCACGACCCCGGCGCGATCTCCGTGAACCCGGCGTCCCGGACCACCGGGAGACCGCCGGCGGTGAGCCGCGCCCACTCCGCCGGGTCGGCGGTCCGTACGGCCAGCGGGAAGCCGGCGCCCCGCCAGTCGGCCCGCTGCGCGTCGGTCAGCTCCCACCAGGCGAGCTGGGCACCGTGTCCGGCCTGCGCCATCGCCTTGCCGGCCGACATGCCGACCTCGGGGTTCAGCCACAGCACCGGCCCGGAGCGGTCGGGCGCGGCCGGCGGTTCGGGGTCGTCCAGTTCCGTGCCGGAGACCTGGAGCCTGGCCAGGTCCTTGGGCCAGCCGTCCAGCGGGACCGGCGGGAAGACCCGGACCTCGGCCGACTTCCCGGTCACCGTGATGCCGGGCAGCGCCCCGGCCCGCCGCCACTCGGCGCCGCGCGCCCGCCGGACCACCTTGCGGATACGGGCGTCCTGCCAGTCCCGCACCGCCCCGGCCCACTCCCCGTCCCCGGCCGACCGCTCGTCGGCGAGCAGGACCAGCACCGCCCGCGCGGCGGTCTCCAGCGCGTCCGTCCGGGCCGGCGGCGCCGCCCGCTCGATCCGGACGACGAGCGGGAGGACGTACTGCGGCGCGAGGTCGCGGTCGCCGGGTCCGGCGCGGAAGGGGCTGTCGGTCGCCGGGGGCGTGGGCTCTGTGCTCATGACCCCAGTCTGCCAAGGCCCCCGGCCGGCCCGGACCGGCCGGGGGCCTTGTACGACGGCCGGTGTCAGGTCCGTCCGTGGGCGGCGCCGACCAGCTCGGACACCTTCACGAAGCGGTACCCCTGGCGGCGCAGCCCCGGCACGATCGCCCGCACCGCCCGCTCGGTGACCGGGGCGGCGCTGCGGGTGCAGTGCAGCACCACGACCGATCCCGGCCGGACCCCGTCCAGCACCTGCCGGGCCACCGCGTCCGCGTCCGTCGCGAAGGCGTCGCCGCTCACCACGTCCCACTGCACGGCGGTGACCCCGGCCGCCGTCAGCTCCTTCAGCGCGGCCCGGTCGTGGCAGCCGCCCGGGAAGCGGAAGTACGGCATCGGCTCCGGCACCCCGGCCTTCCGGAACGCCGCGTACGCCCGCTCCACGTCCGCCCGCATCCGGTCCGCGGCGACGGTCGGCAGGCCGTAGCAGTCACCGGTGAACGCGTAGTGGCTGTAGGAGTGGTTCGCGACCTCGAAGAGGCGGTCCCGGCCGATCGACCGGGCCTGCTCCGGATACTCCTCTGCCCACCGGCCGGTCATGAACACCGTCGCCGGCACCTTCAGCTCCCGCAGCGCGGCGATCAGCCCCGGATTGTCGAACCGCTCACCCGCCGCGGCCCGCGGCCCCTGATCGGCCGTCATGTCGGCGTCGAAGGTCAGCGCCACATTCCGCCCCCCGCCCCGCGGCCCGTGTGAGAACACCGGCGTGAGCCCGGCCGGCCCGGGCGCGAGCGTCGGCACGGACGGCCGCACGGAGGCGGAGGGGGAGGGGGAGGCGGAGGCGGACCGGGGGGCCTCCGGGTGGGCGGGGGGCTCGGGGGTGCCGCAGGCGGCGAGGGCGGCGGCCAGCAGACAGAGCGGCACCGCACGGCGTACGAGAGTGATCATCGTACGAACGTATGGGCGGCTTCGCTGGTTTCCGGGGTGCCCGACCGTGACCCGGCCGCGCGGTCACCCGCGCGGCCGGACGCCCGCCGTACCGGGCCGGTGCCGGGCCGTCAGATCTCCCGCCGCTCCAGCGGCTTCGTCGCCGGGCCCTCGATGACCGTGCCGTCCGGGGTGAAGCGGGAGCCGTGGCACGGGCATTCCCAGGCGCGTTCGGCGCTGTTGAAGCCGACCAGGCAGCCGAGGTGGGTGCAGCGGGGGGAGACGCCGTGCAGGACGCCGGCCTCGTCGCGGTAGACGGCCACGCGGTCGCCGTTCGCGGTGCGGACGACCGCGCCCTCGCCGGGCGGCAGGGCGTCCACCGGCGGGGCGGGGCGCAGCCGGTCGCCGACGAAGTGGCCCGCCACCTCGGCCTGCGTCTTCAGCAGCCGGCCCGCCTCCCGCACCTGGCTGCGCAGCCGGCGCGGGTCGTACAGGCCGCTCCACTCGCTGCCCTCGCCGGTGATCAGCGAGGTGAGCAGCAGGCCCGCCATCATGCCGCCGCTCAGGCCCCAGCCGCCGAAGCCGGTGGCCACGTAGGCGTGGTGGGCGCCGGGGTGCAGCGGGCCCACCATCGGGACGGTGTCCGTGGGGTCGATGTCCTGGGTGGCCCAGGAGTGGGTCGGCTCCACACCGGGGAAGTACTCGCGGGCCCAGGCGGAGAGGCGGTCGAAGCGCTCCCGGGTGTCGCCGGTGCCCGGGGTGAAGTGCTCCCCGGTGACGATGAGGAGCCGGCGGCCGTCGGCGAGGGGCGCGGTGCGCAGCGAGCGGGTGTTCTCGTCCGGGGTGATGTACATGCCGTCGATGTCCCGGCCGGCGTCGATCGGTCCGGCCACCACCAGCTCGCGGCGCGGGCTGAGGCGGGTGAACAGCAGCGCCCGGTCGAACACCGGGTAATGGGTGGCCACCACCACGTCCTTCGCCCGTACCGTCGCCCCGGTCCCGGCCGAGACCCGGCAGGGCTCGCCCTCGTCCAGGCCGTGCACGGTGGTCCCCTCGAAGATCCGGCCGCCGAGCGCCTCCAGCGCGTCCGCGAGGGCCAGCAGGTACGCCCGCGGGTGGAACTGGGCGCCGCCGGCGACCCGGACCGCGCCCGCCACCGGGAACGGCAGCCCGGTCTCCGTGACGAACTCGGCCGGCAGCCCCGCCTCCTTCGCCGCCGCGGCCTCCGCCCGCAGCTCGTCCACCCGGTTCTCGTCCCGGACGTAGGTGTACGCGCTCCTCGGCTCCCAGTCGCAGTCGATGCCCAGCTCGTCCACGAGCGCGGCGGCGTGCGCGATCGCCTCGCTCTGCGAACGGGCGTACAGCCGGGCGCCCTCGGGCCCCCGGGTGCGGCGCAGCTTGTCGTAGACCAGGGTGTGCAGGGCGGTGAGCTTGGCGGTGGTGTGCCCGGTGACGCCCGCGGCGATCCGCCCGGCCTCCAGCACCACCACGCTCCGCCCGGCCCGCGCCAGCTCGAACGCCGTGCTCAGCCCGGCGACGCCGCCGCCGATGACGGCGACGTCGGCCTCGGTGTCCTCCGTCAGGGCGGGGCGGGGCGCACCCGGTGCCGTCTCCAACCAGTACGAGCCGCTGACCTGCGCGTTCTGAGTCATACCGCGCCGGGTACCCCGTTACGGCGGCTGCGTCACCCGCGCCACGGCCCGGTCACCGCGAACGTCGTCCCCGGGGTGTAGCAGTTGACGTACATCGTCTCGCCGTCCGGCGAGAAGGTGACGCCCGCGAACTCGCCCCACTCCGGCTCCTCGGGCGTGCCGATGTTCTGGCGGCCCCGGGCCATCGCGTAGACCTCGCCCCTCCTGGTCACCCCGTAGACGTGCTGGGCGCCGTTCCCGTCCTCGCAGACCATCAGGCCGCCGCTGGGGGCCAGGCAGATGTTGTCCGGGGACTCGCCGGGGAGCCGGACGTCGGTGTCCGGGCCGAAGACGATCACCAGGGTGAGACGGCGCCGCTCGGGCTCGTAGCGCCAGATCTGCCCGTGGTGGTCGGCGGCCGAGCCCTGCGCGCTGCGGGCGAAGGACGACACGAAGTAGACGCTGCGCCCGCCCCAGTAGCAGCCCTCCAGTTTCTGCGCGTGGGTGATGCCGCCGGGGCCGAAGTCCTGGAAGCGGATGGGGGTCGCGGTGGCCAGCGGGTCCGGTACGTCGGCCCATTCGACGCCGTCGAAGGCGGCGCCGGTCTCCCGCACGGTGGAGAGGTCGGGGACGCCGGGCACCCGCATCGCCTGGAGCCGGCCGCCCGCCCGCAGGGAGCCCGTGCCGCCGAGCGGCTTCTCGGGCAGGAAGCGGTAGAAGAGGCCGAAGGGCTTGTCGAAGGCGTCCTCCGTCTCGTAGACCACGCCGCGGCGCGGGTCCACGGCGATCGCCTCGTGCTGGAAGCGGCCCATCGCGGTCAGCGGGACCGCCCCGGTGCGGTGCGGGTCGGCCGGGTCGACCTCGAAGATGAAGCCGTGGTCCTTGGTGTAGCCGTTGGTGCCGGCCCGGTCCTCGGTCTCCTCGCAGGTCAGCCAGGTGTGCCAGGGGGTGGGGCCGCCCGCGCAGTTCACGGCCGTACCGGCGAGGGCGATCCGTTCGGACAGGACCCGGTCGCGGGAGTCCAGGGTGAGGGCGGTGCAGCCGCCCCGGCCGGCCGGGTCGTAGGTGAGGCCCTCGACGGGGGTGACCGGGACCCGGCCGTCGGCGCGGTTCTCGTGGTTGCGGACCAGGTGGACGGCGCCGCGGCCCCGGCGGACGGGGAAGGCGGCCATGCCGTCGTGGTTCGAGGGGACCGGGCCCTCGCCCGAGCGCAGGGGGTCGCCCTCCCGGGACAGCACCCGGTAGCGGAAGCCGGCGGGCAGGTCGAGCAGCCCGTCGGGGTCGGGGACGAGGGGGCCGTAGCCGGTGTGGCCGAGGGACCGCGCGGCGGCGGTGCCGGTGAAGAGTTCCGTCAGGGCGCCGGTGAAGACGATGCCCGCTCCCAGGGCACCGGAGCGGGCGAGGATCTCACGGCGGGACGCCGGACCGGTCGGCGGGATCGCCGGGCGGGGGGACACGGACATGGGGAAACCTTCCTGCTGGCGGACAGGGACGGTGACCCGCTGTGTTTATCACTTCACAGATGCCTCGGGAACCACGCGCGGAGCATGTGTCACGGCCGGCCGCCGCGCATCCGTGCCGGGGTGCGCGGCGGCCGGCCGTACCGGGCGGGCGTCACCCGGTGGGTGCCGCCGTGTGTTCCGCGGACGGGCGTTCCGCGGTCGCGCGTTCCGCGGGGCGCGTGGGCCCCGTGACCTTCACCGGGTCGGTGCCGGTGGCGCTGTGCCGTTCGGCCCAGTTCTCCAGGGCCGTGCGGCAGGCGTGGTCCAGGTGGTGCAGCCCGGTCAGGTCCAGCTCGATCGGGCGGTCCTGGGGCAGCGACTCCAGGCTGTCGAGGATCTTCGGCAGCCGCAGGAAGGTGGCGTTCCCCGTCAGGTACACCTGGATCGGGCCGGCGCCCTTGTCGACGGTCTCGGTCCTCAGGTGCGAGGCCTCCCAGGCGGTCTTGACGACCGACAGGGCCAGGCCGATGAGCACGCCCTCGAACATGTTGACCGCGACGATGGACACGGCCGTGACGACGAGGATGAGCGCCTCGCCCCGGTGCGTGCGCCACAGCGCCGCCAGGCCGCGGAACGGGATCAGCTTCCAGCCGGCGTGGACCAGGATGCCGGCCAGCGCGGGCAGCGGGATCAGGGCCAGCGCGGCGGGCAGCAGCGCCGCGAACAGCAGCAGCCAGACGCCGTGCAGGACACGCGACGCCTTGGTCCTCGCGCCCGCCGCGACATTGGCCGAGCTGCGCACGATCACCGCGGTCATCGGCAGCGCGCCGAGCACGCCGCAGACCGCGTTGCCCGCGCCCTGCGCCATGAGTTCCTTGTTGTACTCGGTGCGCGGACCGTCGTGCAGCCGGTCCACCGCGGCGGCGCTGAACAGGCTCTCGGCGGAGGCGATCAGGGTGAAGGCGATGATCGTGCCGATGATGCCGACGCTCGCCAGTTCGCCGAAGGCGTCGGCGCCGGGCACCTGGACGGAGTCCAGCAGCCCGTTGACCTCGACGGTGGCGACCGGCAGCCCGAAGGCGAGGACGGCGAGGACGGCGAGGACGACCGCGGCGAGCGCGCCCGGCACGGTCTGCGCCTGCCGGGGCAGCTTCTTCCACAGCACCATCACCGCGATGGTGCCCGCGCCGACCGCGAGCGAGGCCAGCGCCTCGGCCGAGCCGACCGCGTCGGCCGCCGCCCCCGGCAGCCCGGCGATCTTGCCGAGGCCGGAGGAGGGGGCCTCCAGGCCGGCCGCCGCGTAGAGCTGGCCCGCGATGATGACCAGTCCGATACCGGCCAGCATGCCCTCGACCACCGAGAGCGAGATGGCCCGGAACCAGCGCCCCAGCCGCAGGGCGCCCATGCCGAGCTGGAGCAGCCCGGTGGCCAGCACGATCACGCCGAGCGCGGCCAGGCCGTAGGTCTGGACGGCCTCGTAGACCAGCACGGTCAGTCCGGCGGCGGGGCCGGACACCTGGAGGCTGCTGCCGGGCAGCAGGCCGGTGACGATGCCGCCGACGATGCCGGTGATCAGACCGACCTCGGCGGGGACCCCGGAGGCGACGGCGACGCCCACGCACAGCGGCAGCGCCACCAGGAAGACGACGAGGGAGGCGGCGAAGTCCTGCCGCAGGAACGGGTACTTGGCTATTCGGGTCATGGCGTCGCTCACAGGACCTCGAAGGTGTCGGTGTCCGCGCGGTGGGCGCGGACGGTTCCGGTGTGCACCTCGTAGAACCAGCCGTGCACCCGCAGCCGGCCCTCCGCCAGACCCCGCTGCACACACGGGTAGGAGCGCAGCCGCAGCACCTGGGCCAGGACGTGGTTCTGCACGGGCTCGGCGACCGCCGGGTCGGCCGGGTCGGAGCACTCCGGCCGGTCCGCGCCGTAGTCCAGCCAGTCGCGCACGGCCGGTACGGTGCTCAGGTCGTCGCCGCGGACCATCGCGCCGACGGCGCCGCAGTGGGAGTGGCCGCAGACCACGATGTCCGCGACGCCGAGGACCTGCACGGCGTACTCGATGGTGGCCGCCTCGCCGGTGGGGCGCTCGGCGGTGTACGGGGGGACGACGTTGCCCGCGGTGCGCAGCTCGAAGAGCTGGCCGGGGCGGGCGCCCGTGATCAGGGCGGGGACCACCCGCGAGTCGGAGCAGGTGATGAACAGGACGTCGGGGGACTGGCCTTCGGCGTACCTGGCGAACTCCTCAGGGCGCTGTCCGTACGTGCGGGCGTGGTCGATGAGGGGTTGCATGAGGGTGTTTTCCTCCTGGCGCGCAGTGGGGGCGCGTCGGACGGGCAGGTGACAGAGGTGGGGGCTGCTGCGGGCAGGCTCAGCAGCGGAACACCTGGAGTGCCGCCGGGGTGCGGTCCGTCGAGGGTCTCGACGGCCGCCGGTGCCCGGGGTCGGGCGGGGCCGGGTCGGAGACGGCCGGGGTGGGCCGGCTCGTGAGCGGCCGCTCGGCGGCCTGTGGCGCACCGGCGGCGGTGGCGCGGTGCCGGTCGCGCGGACGCAGGGGACCGGTCGGGTCCCCGGGCCGGCCGGCGTCGTGACAGCTGACGGTCTCCGTGCGGAGGGCCCGTCCGGCGGGGTCGGCCCCGGTCGGGGCTTTGGCCACGGCTTCACGAGTCGTATGCGCGGATGCGAACGGAGCACTCGGTGCGAAGAGCTGGAGGGCGAGCAGGGCGGCGGCGAGGAAGGAGATGACGGATCGGGCCGTCGTGCCTCGGAACATGCGCCCCCCTCCGCGACGTTCGAACGTTTTACGAAGACCAAGTCTTGGTCAATGACTGGTCAAGAGAGACGGTAACCCGGCGGAGTCGTTTGCAGGGTTAACTCGACGTTTCGAGTCTGAAGAGAGCGTGAAAAGAGCGGGCGGGTGGCGTGAACACCCCCTTGCCCGGGGCGCTTTCGGCGTGCTGCGCGGGGTGGGGCGCCGCCTCAGCGGGTGTCGACGAGGCGGGCCGCGTCGCGGGCCAGCGCGGTCAGCCGGGAGATCGCGCGGAAGTACTTCTTGCGGTACCCGCCGTTCAGCATGTCCTCACCGAACAGCTGGTCGAAGGGGAGCCCGGAGGCGAGGACCGGCACCTCGCGGTCGTAGAGCCGGTCCGCGAGCACCACGAGGCGCAGCGCCGTCGACTGGTCCGGCACCGGACGCACCCCGGTGAGGCACACGGCGCTCAGGTCGCCGGTCAGCGCGCCGTAGCGGCTGGGGTGGACCCGGGCGAGGTGGTCCAGCAGGTCGGGGAAGGCGTCCAGGGAGGCGCCGGCGGTGGCGTGCGCGGCCCGGGTGACCTGCTCGTCGGAGTACGGCGCCGGTGCCTCGGGCAGGCCGCGGTGGCGGTAGTCCTCGCCGTCGATGCGCAGGGTGCGGAAGTGGGCGGACAGGCCCTGGATCTCGCGCAGGAAGTCGGCCGCCGCGAACCGGCCCTCGCCGAGCTTGCCGGGCAGCGTGTTGGAGGTGGCGGCCAGCGCCACGCCCGCCTCCACCAGCCGGGCCAGCAGGCTGGAGACGAGGACGGTGTCGCCCGGGTCGTCCAGTTCGAACTCGTCGATGCACAGCAGCCGGTGCCCGGACAGGGTCCGCACGGTCTGCTGGAAGCCGAGGGCGCCGACCAGGTTGGTCAGCTCCACGAAGGTGCCGAACGCCTTGCGGGAGGGCTCGGCGTCGGTGGCGTGCCACAGGGAGGCGAGCAGGTGGGTCTTGCCGACGCCGTAACCGCCGTCCAGGTAGACACCGCGGGGGCCCGCGGGGGCCTTCGGCGCCTTGCTCCGGCCGAATCCGAACAGGCCACGCCGCCCGCCCGCCGCCGGCGTCCCGCCGAGCCCGGCCGCGAAGTCCTCCAGCACCCGCACGGCCTCGCTCTGGCTGGGCTGCGCCGGGTCCGGTACGTATGTGTCGAATCGCACCGAGTCGAACCGCGGCGGTGGCACCATCTCGGCCACCAGCCGGTCCGCCGGGACACGCGGCTCGCGGGCGCACAGGGACAGCGGGGCGGTGTCCGCGCCGTCCGCCAGGGGGGCGGAGGCGGCGGGGCCGGAGGTGGCGGGGCCGGAGGCCGGGGAGGGAGACGACACGGTTCGCCATGCTAGTTGCCGTGGAACACTGCACCGCATGCGACGCCTGTTCCCTGTGACCGATCAGACAGCAGCGCCGGCGCCCTCCGGGGAGGCCGAGCGGGAGTGGAGCCTCGCGGAGCTGGCCGCCGCCTACGCCTATCCCGCGCTCGGCGGTGACCGGCCGGGCGGCGGGGGGCCGGACGTGTGGCTGCGGGCCAACATGGTCTCCTCCCTCGACGGGGCCGCCCAGCACGACGGCCGCTCCCACCCCCTCTCCGGCGCCACCGACATGCGGATCTTCGGCACGCTGCGGGCGCTGGCCGACGTGGTCGTGGCCGGTGCCGAGACGGTCCGCCAGGAGGGATACCGCCCGGCCAGGGTGCGGGACGCGTTCGCGGCGGCGCGGCGGGCCGCCGGGCAGGCGCCGGTGCCGGCGATCGCCGTGGTCAGCGCCGGTCTTGAGCTGGACTTCTCGCTGCCGCTGTTCGCCGCGCCGCCGGTGCCCACGCTGCTCCTGACCGGCGCCGCGGCACCGGCCGACCGGGTCGCCGCGGCGGAGCGGGCCGGCGTCCGCGTGGTGGTCGCCGGGGACGGCGCCGGCGTGGACCCCGCGCGGGCGGTCGCGGAGCTGGCCGGGCTCGGCCTCCGACGGCTGCTGACCGAGGGCGGGCCGCGGCTGCTGGGCCAGTTCGTCGCGGCCGGGGTCCTCGACGAGCTGTGCCTGACCGTGTCCCCGACGCTGACGGCGGGGGACGCGCAGCGGATCGCCGGGGGCCCGTCCCTCGCGGTGCCGCGGCGGTTCGAGCTGGCCTCCCTCTTGGAGGAGGAAGGTTTCCTCTATGCCTGCTACCGGCGGCCCGCAGGGTAGGGGGCGAGACCGGAAGGTCCGGCATTCGGGTATATGTTCGGCGGGTACCGCGCCGCCGGGAACCCTGCCGGGAATCGGCGGAATCCGCCATTCCGCTTACCGCGCGACGGGCACACTGATTGCGTCAGTACCCGTGGGATCACGGGGCAGGATGGTTTCCTCAAGGGCCGGAACACGGCTACCGGAGGGAGGGCCCGAGCGGCCCTCGAGGGAGAAGGGGCGCTGGTGTTCACAAGCGTTTTGATGATCGAGAAGGCCCTGACGTCCGCCGACGTCGAGTTCGTCACCACCTTGCACGGGGACGAGTCCGTCTCCTTCCACGTGCTGCTCCAGCCGCGCGGCGACCAGGCGGACCGGCTGCTGCGGGCCATCGACGACGTCGCGCTCGGCGAGCTGGACGAGGCGGTCCGCGAGGGCGAGACGCCCGAGGGCGAGGAGGCGCTGAGCACGGGGCGGCGGGCCCTGGAGGTCTCCCTGACCGCGCTGCGCGCCTCGGGCAGCGCGGCGGCGGGCCGGCTGATCGACGCCCACCCGCTGGACGAGTTGCAGTCCCTCGTGCAGGAGGTCGGCGCCGACGAGGTGATCGTGCTGACCGACCCGCACTACGTGGAGGAGTTCTTCCACCGGGACTGGGCCTCGCGGGCCCGGCACAAGGTCGGTGTCCCGGTGCTGAAGCTGTTCTCGCACAGCGAGGCGTGAGCCCGGCCGCTCCCGACGCCGGTCGGCGGGCGTGCGGCGCACGGCATAGGCTGGCCACCGCACGTCCGCCGTACGTCCCCCGTACCCCGCGGACCCCCACGGAACAGCACGCACAGGGAGACAGACATGGCACCCGGCCTCCCCACCGCCATGGACCGACCGCACTTCATCGGCATCGGCGGCGCCGGAATGTCGGGGATCGCCAAGATCCTCGCGCAGCGCGGCGCCAAGGTGGCCGGCAGCGACGCGAAGGACTCCGCGACCGCCGAGGCGCTGCGCGCGCTGGGGGCGACGGTCCACATCGGGCACGCCGCCGAGCACCTCGCCGATGACGCGAGCTGCGTGGTCGTCTCCTCCGCGATCCGCGCCGACAACCCGGAACTGGCCCGCGCCGCCGAGCTGGGCGTCCCGGTCGTCCACCGCTCCGACGCCCTCGCCGCCCTGATGGACGGCGCGCGTCCGCTCGCGGTCGCCGGCACCCACGGCAAGACCACCACCACCTCGATGCTGGCGGTCGCCCTGGCCGAGCTGGGCCTGGACCCGTCGTACGCCATCGGCGGCGACCTGGACGCGCCCGGCTCCAACGCGCTGCACGGCGACGGCGAGATCTTCGTCGCCGAGGCCGACGAGTCCGACCGCAGCTTCCACACGTACGCCCCCGAGGTCGCCATCGTCCTCAACGTGGAGCTGGACCACCACGCCAACTACGCCTCGCTGGAAGAGATCTACGAGTCCTTCGAGACCTTCGCGGGACGGATCGTGCCCGGCGGCACGCTGGTGGTCTCCGCCGACCACGAGGGCGCCCGGGAGCTGACCCGGCGGCTGGCCGGAGCGGTGCGGACGGTGACGTACGGCGAGGCCGCCGACGCCGACGTACGCATCCTGTCCGTGGTCGCGCGGGGCCTCAGGAGCGAGGTCACCGTCGTCCTGGACGGCGCGGAGCTGACCTTCACCGTCTCCGTCCCCGGCCGGCACTACGCGTCCAACGCGGTGGCCGCCCTGGCGGCGGGCGTGGCGCTCGGCGTCCCGGCGGCCGACCTGGCCGCCGCGCTGGCCGCGTACACCGGGGTCAAGCGGCGGCTCCAGCTCAAGGGCGAGGCGGCCGGCGTCCAGGTCATCGACTCCTACGCCCACCACCCGACCGAGATGACCGCCGACCTGGAGGCGATGCGCGCGGCGGCCGGCGACGCCCGCATCCTCGTCGTCTTCCAGCCCCACCTGTTCTCCCGCACCCAGGAACTCGGCAAGGAGATGGGCCAGGCGCTCACGCTCGCCGACGCCTCCGTCGTCCTCGACATCTACCCGGCCCGCGAGGACCCGGTTCCCGGCGTCACCAGCGACCTGGTCATCGAGGCGGCCCGCGCGGCCGGCGCGGAGGTCTCCGCGCTCCGCGACCCGGCGCGGGTGCCGGACGCGGTCGCGGGAATGGTCCGGCCCGGTGATCTCGTTCTCACCATGGGCGCGGGCGACGTCACCGACCTCGGCCCGCTGATCCTGGACCGTCTGAGCAAGTAGGGAGCTGAGCACTCATGGCGTACGACGTCGAGAAGCCGGACGAGCAGTGGCGCGCGGAGCTGTCCCCGGCCGAGTACGCCGTCCTGCGGCAGGCCGGCACCGAGCCCGCGTTCGTGGGTGAGTACACCGACACCAGGACCGAGGGCGTCTACTCCTGCCGGGCCTGCGGCGCGGAGCTGTTCACCTCGGACACCAAGTTCGAGTCGCACTGCGGCTGGCCGTCCTTCTACGACCCGAAGGACACCGGCGCGGTCGAGCTGATCGAGGACCGGTCCCACGGGATGGTCCGCACCGAGGTGCGCTGCGCCCGGTGCGGCTCGCACCTCGGACACGTCTTCGAGGGCGAGGGGTACCCGACCCCGACCGACCAGCGGTACTGCATCAACTCCATCTCGCTGCGGCTGCGGCCGCAGGAGAACGCCGGCTGATCGGACACGTTCCCCGAGGCCCGGCCTCCACGGGGACGAGGAGTCACCGGCCTGGGCGGGCCGCGTCGTCGAGGACGCCGCGGCCCGCCGTGCCGCCCGGATCGTGGAGCGGTCCGCCGTCCGGGCCTTCCCGGACAGCGGCCCGGCGGCCACCGGGGAGTACGACCACCTGGCGGAGCAGTGGGCCCGGGAGCACCCGGGGGAGGACCCCGGCGCCCGGGACGCGGTGGAGCTGCGGCTCCGCCCGCGGTGCTCGCCGCGGGTGTGGCGGGCGGGTCCGCGAGCCGGCGCTCGCGGAACTCCGCCCGGCGGGCGCCGGGCCGCACGTGTGCCGGGTGCCCCGGAGCGCCTGAGCGCGCGGTGGGCGCGGGGCGCGACCGCGGGCGGGTGGTGCGCGCCGGGCGGGTGCTGACGCGTGAGGCGCCCGCGCACGTCCTGATCGAGCGCGGAGCCGCCGCCGGTCAGGGGGTGCGGGCCGGTCCGGCCCGGTGGGTTCCGGTGAGCAGCTCCTCGGCGTGCTTGCGGAACGCGGTGACCAGACGGCCGCGGTCGCCGGCGCGCGTGGCGAGGACGACCTGGCTCGGTTCGACCCCGCGCAACGGGACGGTGGTGAGGCTGGGGTGCAGGCCGGTCGCGTGGTCGAGGGGCGGCCCGATGGCCACGGCCCGCCCGGCGGCGATGAGTTCGTGCTTGTCCTCCAGCGCCTCGACCAGGGGCCCTTCGGGCGCGGGCCGCCCGTCGGGCCGGGGGTCGAGCCGCCAGTAGGCGTTCAGCAGCGGGTCGGACTGGCGTACGTGGGGGATCGGCTCGTCGGCGATGTCGTCGAGGGTGACGGACTCCCGGCCGGCCAGCCGGTGGTCCCGGGGCACGACCAGCACACGCGGTTCGTCGTGGAGGACGGTGACGCGCAGCCGGTCGGTGGGGAACGGCAGCCGCGTCACCACCGCGTCGACGCGGTGCTCCAGCAGCGCGCCGCGCGAGTCGTTCCAGTCGAGCAGACGGGTGTGGACCTCGGCGTCGGGATGGCGGTCCCGCAGGGCCCGTACGGCCGCGGTGACGACCAGCCCCCTGGTGTAGCCGACGGTGATGCTGCCGGGCCGGGCCGCGGCCCGGGTGCGGGCCATCGCCTCGGCCGCGTCGCGCAGCAGCCGCTCGGCCCGGGGCAGGAAGACCTCGCCGGCCTCGCTGAGCCGGGTGCCGCGCGTGGTGCGGTCGAGCAGGCGGGCGCCCACCTGCTGTTCGAGGCGGCGGATCTGCCGGCTCAGCGACGGCTGGGTGGTGTGCAGCGCCTCGGCGGCACGGCCGAAGTGCCGGTGCTCGGCGACCACCGTGAAGCACTGCACCAGGCGGAGGTCGAGGTCCACGGGCGCGGGGAAGCGTTCGGACACCACCCCACCCTAGCTGGTGTCATACGCGGACCGTATGACGTGTACCGGAACAATCATTGGACCGCGCACTCGTCGTGGCCGCACCGTGGTGACCATGACATCGGACAGCGTGACACCGTTTCCTATCGCCCTTCCGGACAGTGCCCTGGAGGATCTGGGGGACCGGCTGCGCCGCGTACGCCTGGCCGGCCGGGAGACCGTGCCGGACAGCGGACAGGGGGTGCCGCGGGAACGCCTGGAGGAGCTGCTGGAGTACTGGGCCACCGGGTACGACTGGCGCGATCTGGAGCGGCGGCTCAACGAGCTGGGCCAGTTCCGCACGACCATCGACGGTCTCGGCCTCCACTTCATGCACGTGCGCTCGCCCCGCCCCGGCGCCACCCCCCTGTTGCTGCTGCACGGGTGGCCGGGCTCGTTCCTGGAGTTCCTCAAGACCGTCGGCCCGCTCACCGAGCGCGGTTTCCACCTGGTCGTGCCCTCGATGCCCGGCTACGGCTTCTCCGACCACCCCGTCTCGACCGGCTGGGACCCGGACCGGATCGCCCGCGCGTACGGCGTGCTCATGCGGCGCCTCGGCTACGACTCCTACCTGGCCCAGGGAGGCGACTGGGGCGGTGTCGTAGCGACCCGCATGGGGGCGCAGCGCCCGGCGGGCCTGCGGGCGATCCACGTCAACTTCCCCGAGTTCCTCGCCGCGCCACCGGTCGGCGACGATCCGACCCCGGAGGAGAAGGCCGCGCTCGAACAGGGCAGCCACTTCCTCGCCGTCCACTCGGGGTACCACGTCGTGCAGCGCACCCGGCCGCAGACCATCGGCTACGCCCTGACCGACTCCCCGGCCGGGCAGGCCGCCTGGATCTACGAGAAGTTCCTCGACTGGGCCCGGCCGGGCGCCCTCACCCCCGACGAGATCCTCGACCACATCTCCCTGTACTGGTTCACCGGCACCGCCGCTTCCGCCGCCCGCCTGTACTGGGAGTACGCCCGGCAGCCGCTCGTTCCGGCCGAGGTGGACCTTCCCGTCGGGGTCAGCGTCTTCCCGGACGAACTGACGCGCACCCCGCGCGTCTGGGCCGAGCGCGCCTACCGCGACCTGCGGTACTTCAACGACGACATCCCGGCGGGCGGCCACTTCGCCGCTCTGGAGCAGCCCGCGCTGTTCGTCGAGGAGATCGTCAGGTTCGCTCGGGCGGTGGCCGCGTGAGGAGGGTCGTGATCACCGGGGGCACGGACGGCGCCGGGCGGTCGGGTCCGTCGGGCCGTCGCCCCATGGTCCTCCTGGTTCCGTCGGCATCCTTCCTCGCCGGCGCGAGTCGGCTGCCCGGCCGTACCCGGGAGGTGCCCGCCCGGTGAAGTGGGTCAGCTACCGTTCCCCGGACGGGTCCACGCGCTGCGGCGTGGTGCGCGACGGCACGATCCACGCCGTGGGCACGGACCTGCTGGAACTGCTGCGCGCCGAAGGCGGACTGGAGTCCGCCGCCACCAGGGAACCGGCCGAGACCGTCGAGACGGCCACGGCCGACCTGCTGGCGCCGATACCGGTGCCCCCGTCGGTCCGGGACTTCGCCGCGTTCGAACGCCACGTCAGCAACGCGGGCAGGGCGGCCACCGGCGACGGCACGGTCAGCCCGGCCTGGTACGCGTGTCCGCTCTTCCACTTCTCCAACCCGGCGGCGATCAAGGGGCCGTACGACGAGGTCCCCATCGCCCCGGGCACGCACTCGTGGGACTACGAGGTCGAGGTCGCCGCGGTGATCGCCGGGGACTGCTCGGACCTCGACGCCGCCACGGCGGAGCGGCACATCGCCGGCTACCTGGTCTACTGCGACTGGAGCGCACGCGACATCTCCGCGAGCGAGATGGGGTTCGTGTACGGCCCGTCCAAGAGCAAGGACGCCTCGACCAGCCTCGGCCCGTTCCTCGTCACCCCCGACGAACTGGAGCCCTACCGCTCGGACAAGGGCTACGCGCTGCGGATGGACGGGTACGTCAACGGCGAGCATTACGGCGGCGGCAGCTGGGACGAGATCCACTGGTCGTTCGGCGAGATGCTGGCGCACGCGTCGCGCGGCACCACGCTGCGAGCCGGTGACATCGTCGCCAGCGGACCCGTGGGCACCGGGTGCATCCAGGAGCTGGCCGGCCGCCGCCCCTACCTGGCACCGGGGGACACGGTCCGGATCGAGGTGCGGGAACTCGGCGCGATCTCCGCGCGGATCACCGCGCCGGAGCCGTCCTGACGTGCCGGACCCACCGCGCACGTCCCCGTTCCCCCACCCTTGTCAGGAGACCACCACGATGCTTCTCACCAGCACCTCTGCCCGCGCCGCCATCGGCATGGAGGCCGTCCGCGAGGTCAGCCTCACCGTCAACGCGGCCCACCTGTTCGTCTACTTCGTCCCCGAGGCGCCGGAAGAGGCCGCCGGGCTGGGCGTGACCGATCCCGGGCCGGCGTACTTCGCGTTCCGGTCGGCCCCGATGGGCGCGGTGCCCTGGCAGGTCACCCTCGCGGCCTTCTACGGCTTCAGCCCGCGGTCGGTGCGGGCCATGGCCGGCGTGTGGGACGCAGCGGCGCCCCGGGAGTGGCAGGCGGCTCGGTTCACCGCCGTCGGCCGGGCGCTGCGGCGCGTCGGCGTGCGCCTCACCGCCGATCAGATCGCCGAGGCACGCTCGCTGATCGACCCGGTCGTCGCGGGGGCCGACCACGCCGGGAAGCCGATGGCCGCCGCCAACGCCTCGGTGCCCCTCCCCGCCGATCCGCTCGTCGCGCTCTGGCAGCAGATCACGGTGCTGCGCGAGTGGCGGGGCGACGCGCATTTCACCGTGCTCGCCGCCAACGGCGTCGGGCCGTGCGACTGCAACGTCCTCCAGACCGCCACGGGGCACTTCCCGGAAGCGATCGCGCGGGCCACCCGGCTGTGGGACGACGAGGAGGTGGCCGCGGCGACGGCACGCCTCGCCGCACGCGGCTGGCTCGACGCCGACGGCACCGCGACCGGCGCCGGCAGGGCGGCGCGCGAGCGGATCGAGACCGAGACCGACGAGCACTGCGCCGCGCTGTGGACGCCGATCGGCGACACCGGCGTCCGCCGCCTCACCTCGCTCATCAGGCCGATCCACGACGCGTTCACCGCGGCCGGAACGTACCCCTTCCCCGTGGAGACGGGAGAGCGGCGGTCCGCCGGTGCGGGGGACGCCGGGTAGGCCCCGCTGCCGGGCGGCGCGGCGGACCGGGGCGGGCCGCCAGGGAGCACGGGTGACGCCGGGGGCCGGACCGGGCGCGCGAGGGAAGCCGGGCCGTCACCGGTCCACGGACGCGGACCCGCCCCCGCCGTCCGCCCCTTCCGCCCCCTTCGTGCTCTCCGCCCCGTCCAGCGGCAGCGTCACCGTGAACACCGTCGCCCCGGGGGAGCTGTCCACCGTGATGGTGCCCCCGTGGGCGAGGATCAGCGACCGGGCCACGGCCAGGCCCAGGCCGCTGCCGCCCCGGTCGCGGCTGCGGGTCTTGTCGACGCGGTAGAAGCGGTCGAAGACGCGTTCCTGGTCGGCGGGCGGGATGCCCGGCCCCGCGTCCGCCACCTCCACCCGCGCCGCGTCCGCGCCGGCCGACACCCGCAGGCGTACCTCCGTGCCGGGCGGGGTGTGCACGGCCGCGTTGGTGAGCAGGTTGTCCAGGACCTGCCGGACCCGCTGCGGGTCGAGCCGCAGCCGTACCGGCGTCGCGGGCGCCGCCACCGCCAGCGCCCGCCCCGGGTGCGAGGCGCGGAACGCGTCGGCGGCCTGCCGGACCAGGTCCGTCAGGTCCGTCTCCGCCTGCCGCAGCGGCGCCTCCACCTCGGCCGCGTCCAGCCGGGCGAGCAGCAGCAGGTCGTCCAGGAGGACGCCCATCCGGGCCGCCTCGCCGCGCAGCCGGGCCAGGTGCTTCTCCCGCTCGCCGGGCTCGTTGGCCGCCGCGTACTGGAAGAGGTCCGCGTAGCCCCGGACCGACATCAGCGGGGTGCGCAGCTCGTGGGAGGCGTCGGCGACGAACCGGCGCAGCCGCCGCTCGGCCTCGGCGCGCACCGCGAGGGAGTCGTCGATGTGCTCCAGCATCGCGTTGAACGCGGTGCGCAGCTCCGCCACCTCGCGGCCGCCGTCCCGGCCGCCGTCCCGCAGCGGCAGCCGGGCCGCCGACTCGGTCAGG
The DNA here is from genome assembly GCA_014649155.1 of Streptomyces griseoviridis. Classification (GTDB taxonomy): domain Bacteria; phylum Actinomycetota; class Actinomycetes; order Streptomycetales; family Streptomycetaceae; genus Streptomyces; species Streptomyces griseoviridis. The sequence continues at coordinate 114,586 of BMSM01000015.1, forward strand.
TCGTGCGAGGCGATGCCGTGCGCGGTGCGGGCCATGTCGCTCAGCGGCTCCAGCCCGCGCCGCAGCATCCGCCGCCCGAACACCACCAGCGCCAGCAGCGCGAGACCGAAGGCGACGACCTGCACGGCGATCAGCCGGTCCATGGTGCTGTCGACGTCCCCCAGCGGCGCGGCGCTGACCAGCACCACCCCCGGCTCCACCGCGCAGGCCCGCAGCAGGTACGGCCCCCGGCCGCCGATCCGCACGGTGCGCGTGATGTCCTCGTCCGAGTGGGCCATGTCCTCGGCCAGCGCGGTCAGCGCGCCGGGGTCCGCGGGCACGTCGGCGGGCCTGCGCAGGTCGGCCGAGGAGCCGGAGACGTCGTAGACGGCCGTGTACCAGCCGTAGTACGGCCGGCGCCGGACCGTGCCGTGCTCGGCCGCGTCCTTGGTCTGCACCACCTGCGCCAGCTTCATCTGGTCGACGAGCCGCGCCTCCAGGTACTCCCGCATGTACGTGGTGAGCGCCGTGCCGACCACGGCGAAGGCCAGCAGCGACAGCGCGCCCAGGCCCAGCGCCAGCCGGGTGCCGAGCCGGGAGCCGCGGTAGGCGCCCCACAGCCGCCGTACCAGCCGTGTCACGGGGCGGCCCGGCGCAGCGCGTACCCGAAGCCGCGCACGGTGTGGATCAGCGGGGTGCCGTCGCCCGCCTCGTCCAGTTTGCGGCGCAGCCGGCTGACCACCAGCTCCACCACGTTGGACCGGCCGCCGAAGCCGTACTCCCACACGTGGTCCAGGATCTGCGCCTTGGTCAGCACGGTCGGGGACTTGCGCATCAGATAGCGCAGCACCTCGTACTCGGTGGGGGTGAGGCTCAGCAGGGCCTCGCCGCGCCGCACCTGCCGGGTGTCCTCGTCCATCGTCAGGTCACCGACGCTCAGCACCGACCGCTGGAAGCCGGGCCCGGCGCTGCGCCGCAGCACGGTCCGCAGCCGCGCCATCAGCTCCTCCACGGCGAACGGCTTGACCAGGTAGTCGTCGCCGCCCCGGGTCAGCCCCGCCACGCGGTCGGCGACCTGGTCGCGGGCGGTGAGGAACACCACCGGCACCTGGGTGCCCGAGCGGCGCAGCCGGTCCAGGACGCCGAAGCCGTCGAGGTCCGGCAGCATCAGGTCGAGCACCACGATGTCGGGGTGGAACGCGGCGGCGGTGCGCAGCGCCTCCTCGCCGGAGTGCGCGGTGGCCGCCTCCCAGCCCTCGTACCGGGCGACCGTGGCGACCAGGTCGGCGATGGGCGGGTCGTCGTCCACGACGAGGAGTCGTACTTTGTCCACCCGCCCATACTGCGGCACCGGGTCCGCGCAGCCGAGCCCCAGGTCTTCGCCGTACCGGGATCGACAGGCAGTCGAAAGGCGGCCGACAGGAGAACGACAGGGCGCGCGGGTGAAGCTCGGGGCGTGACCACTGCCCCACGCGCTCCCCGTGTCGTCCAGCCGCCTCCCGCGCCGGTCCTTCGCCCCCGGGTGGTGGCCCGCGCCGGCCTGTACGTGTTCCTCGCCGCCCACGCCGCCGCCGTGGCCGTCCTCTTCGCGCAGGGCGGTTTCGCCTCCAACGCGCTGATCGTGCTGGGCCGCCTGGCCGGGCTGTACGGCGCCCTGTTCATGGCGTTCCAGCTGCTGCTGGTGGCCCGGCTGCCCTGGCTGGACCGGCGGATCGGCATGGACCGGCTGACCTCCTGGCACCGCTGGACCGGCTTCGGCGTGCTGTGGACGCTCCTCGCCCACGTGGTGTTCGTCACCTTCGGCTACGCGCGGGGGTCCGGGCTGGACCCGCTGAACCAGCTCGTCGACCTCGCCGAGACCGTCGAGGGTGTGCTGCGGGCGCTCGTCGCCCTCGCGCTGCTCGTCGTGATCGGCGGGGTCTCCGCCCGCGCCGCGCGGCGCCGGATGGCGTACGAGACCTGGCACTTCGTCCACCTGTACGCGTATGTCGCGGTGGTGCTGGCCTTCACCCACCAGATCGCCGCCGGGACCTCGTTCACCTCGTCGGCGTGGGGGACGGCGTACTGGTACGCGCTGTGGGGCGGGGCGCTCGGCGCGGTGTTCGCGGGGCGGGTCGCGCTGCCGCTGTGGCGCAACGGGCGGCACCGGCTGCGGGTCACGGCCGTCGTCCCGGAGAACGACCACGTCGTGTCCGTGTACCTGACCGGCCGCGACCTGGACCGGCTGCCCGCGCGGGCCGGGCAGTTCTTCCTGTGGCGGTTCCTCACCCGGGACCGCTGGTGGCAGGCGAACCCCTTCTCGCTGTCCGCCGCGCCCGACGGCCGCACCCTCCGCCTCACCGTGAAGACGGCCGGCGACGGCACGGCCGGGATACGCCGGATCGAGCCCGGCACCCGCGTCTTCGCCGAGGGCCCCTACGGCGCCTTCACCGCCCTGCACCGCACCCGCCCCGACGCGCTGCTCATCGCGGGCGGCGTCGGCGTCACGCCGATCCGGGCGCTGCTGGAGGAGCTGGACGGGCACGCGGTGGTCGTCTACCGGGTCACCGCCGACCGGGACGCGGTCCTCTACGGCGAACTGCGCGACCTCGCCGCCGCCAAGGGCGCCGAGCTGCACCTGGTCACCGGGCCCCCGGTGCCCGACCGGCTCGCCCCGGCCGAACTCGCCCGGCTGGTCCCCGACCTCGCCGACCGCGACGTCTTCCTGTGCGGACCGCCGCCCATGATGAACGCCGTCCTGGGCAGCCTGCGCACACTCGGCGTGCCCGGCCCGCAGATCCACTTCGAGCGCTTCAGCCTGGCCGGCTGAGGGGAAGGCGAGAGCCCGCCGTGAAACGAGCCCTGCCCGTCCTGGTCCTCAGCGTCGCCGGACTGATCCCCGTGTGGCGGTACGCCCCGCCGGCCCCCGGGACCGGCACGACCGCGCAGGCCGCCCCCGCGCCGGCGCCGACGGCGTCCTCCGCCCCGGACGGCACCACCCGGCACACCGTCACCGGGCCGACGGTGACCACCGAGAAGGGTCCCGTCCAGGTCCAGGTCACCTTCGACGGCGACCGCATCACCGCCGTGACCCTGCTCCGGCAGCCGGACCACCCCCAGACCACGGCCGCCGTGCCCCGGCTCGTCGAGGAGACCCTCCGGGCGCAGAGCGCCGACGTCGACACCGTCTCCGGGGCCACCGTCACCAGCGAGGGCTACAAGGAGTCCCTCCAGGCCGCCCTCGACGCGAACGGGGCCTGACGTGCGGCGCGTCGAACACGTCATGGGGTTCCCCGTCTCCCTGCGCGTCGACGACGAGGACGTGCCCGAGCGCGCCGCCGACGCCGTCTTCGCCTGGCTGCGCGAGGTCGACGCCCGCTTCAGCCCCTTCCGCGAGGACAGCGAGGTGTGCCGCCTCGGCCGGGGCGAGCCGCTGGAGATCAGCGCCGACCTGCGGGAGGTGCTCGGGCTGTGCGAGGAGTACCGGGCGGCGACCGGCGGCGCCTTCGACGCCCGGCTGCCGGGCCGGGGACTGGACCCCTGCGCGGTGGTGAAGGGCTGGTCGGTGCAGCGGGCGGCCGGGCTGCTGGCGGCGGCCGGGGCGCGGCGGTTCTGCCTCAACGCCGGCGGTGACGTGGTCGCCGCCGGCGGGCCCTGGCGGGTGGGCGTACGCCACCCCGAGGACGCCGGCCGGCTCTGCGCGGTCCTGGCCGTCACCGACGCGGCGGTGGCGACCTCCGCCCGCTACGAGCGCGGCGACCACATCCTGGACGGCCGCACCGGACGCCCGGCGACCGGGCTGCTCAGCCTGACCGTGGTGGCCCCCACTCTGACCGAGGCCGACGCGGCGGCGACGGCCGCCTTCGCGCTGGGCCGCGAGGGCGTCGCCTGGGCCGCCGCCCGCCCGGACTGCGAGGTGTTCGCGGTGGACGCCGACCGCAAGGTGCTGCGCTCACCGGGCCTGCCGGTGGCGTGAGGGGCCGTTGCCGGGGGCAGGTGTGCGGGCGGCCACGTCTAGACTCACCCGGCAACCGCAAGGGCCGCTCGTACGGCCGTTGACCGGGACGCCCCGGTATGTCCGCCCACCGAAGGGTATTCGGCGCTTTGATACGGATGGATTCAGTCACCAAGCGGTATCCGGACGGCACGGTGGCGGTGGACCGGCTGTCGCTGGAGATACCCGACCGCTCGATCACGGTCCTCGTCGGCCCCTCCGGCTGCGGCAAGACCACGACCCTGCGGATGATCAACCGGATGGTCGAGCCCAGCGAGGGCACCATCCTCCTCGACGGCGAGGACGTCACCCGGCAGCCCGTCACCACCCTGCGCCGCTCCATGGGGTACGTCATCCAGAACGCCGGTCTCTTCCAGCACCGGACGATCGTCGACAACATCGCCACCGTCCCCCGCATGCTCGGCCGGAGCAAGCGCGAGGCCCGGGAGCGGGCGGCCGAGCTGATGGAGCGGGTCGGCCTCGACACCGCCCTCGCCCGGCGCTACCCGTACCAGCTCTCCGGCGGCCAGCAGCAGCGCGTCGGCGTGGCCCGCGCCCTCGCCGCCGACCCGCCGGTGCTGCTCATGGACGAGCCGTTCTCGGCCGTCGACCCCGTGGTCCGCAAGGGCCTCCAGGACGAACTGCTGCGCATCCAGGACGAGCTGGGCAAGACCATCGTCTTCGTCACCCACGACATCGACGAGGCCATCAGACTCGGCACCATGGTCGCGGTGATGCGCGAGGGCGGGCGCCTCGCCCAGTACGCGCCCCCGGCCGAACTGCTCTCCGCCCCCGCCGACGCCTTCGTCGAGGACTTCCTCGGCGCCGACCGGGGCGTGCGGCGGCTGTCCTTCTTCCCGGCCGCCGGGCTGGAACTCACGACCGTCCCGGTGGTGCCGGTGGACGCCACCGCCAAGCGGCTCGGCGCCGCAGCGAAGTCCCCCTACCTGCTGGTCACCGATGTCGACGGGCGCCCGCTGGGCTGGAGCGAGCCGCGCGACCTGACCCCGGGCGACATCGGGACGGACCGGCTGCTGCCGTACGGGCGGCCGTTCACGCCGGGCACCGACTCGCTGCGGGCCGCCCTGGACTGCGCGGTGCTCTCGCCGACCGGCTGGGCCGTCGCCGTGGACGCCGACGGCAAGGTGCTGGGCGTCGTCTCGCAGTCGGCCATCGGCGAGGCCATCCGGACCGCGCACGCCGGCCATGCCGGGGCGGCGTCCGCGCCCGTCACCGGGGCGGTCTCGTGAACGGTTTCTTCGACATCCCCAGCGACCTCCAGAACACCTGGGCCGGCCTGATCGGCCTGCATCTGCGCGAGGCCCTGCTGCCGGTCCTGGCCGGCCTGGTCCTCGCCCTGCCGCTGGCCCAGCTCTGCGTCCGCTTCCGCTGGCTCTACCCGCCGGTGCTCGGCGTGACCACCGTCCTCTACGCCGTCCCGTCGCTGGCCTTCTTCGTCGTCCTCATCGACTACACCGGCCAGACCGAGCTGACCGTGATGATCCCGCTGGCCGTGTACAGCCTGGTGGTCCTCGTCCCGGCCATCGTCGACGGGGTCCGCTCGGTCCCGCAGGAGACCCTGGCCGCCGCGACCGCCATGGGCTTCGGGCCCGTACGGCGCTACGTCCAGGTGCAGTTGCCGATCGCCGTGCCCGCGCTCGTCGCGGGACTCCGGGTCGCCGTCGTCTCCAGCATCTCGCTGGTCAGCGTCGGCGCGCTGATCGGCAACCAGGGCGCCCTGGGCAACCTGCTGGCCGCCGCGCAGAAGTACGACCGGCCGGAACTGGCCGCCAACTCCGTCCTCACCACGGCCCTGCTGGCGATCGCCTGCGACGCGGCCCTGGTCGGGCTCCGGGCCCTGCTGACCCCGTGGATGCCGCGCGGCGGACGCGGGCGCCGCCCGGCGGTGATGGCCAAGTGAACGTCCTGGACTTCGCCGGCGCCTTCTTCGGCGACGGCGCCCACTGGCACGGTTACGACGGCATCCCGCAGCGCCTGCTGGAGCACGTCCAGTACTCGCTGCTCGCGCTCGGCCTGGCCGCGTTGATCGGCCTGCCCGTCGGCCTGGTCACGGGGCACACCGGGCGCGGCGGCAACGCCCTGGCCCTCGTCGCCACCGCCGCCCGCGCGCTGCCCAGCTTCGGACTGCTGGTGCTGATCGTCATCATGATGGGCTTCGGCCTGCTGCCGGTGATGATCCCGCTGGTGATCCTCGCCGTCCCGCCGATCCTGGTCACCACCTACGAGGCGGTCCGCTCGGTCGACCCGGCCCCGGTGGACGCCGCGCGCGGCATGGGCATGCGGGAGGGCCGCATCCTGCTCCAGGTCGAACTGCCGGTCGCCCTGCCGCTGATCCTCAGCGGACTGCGCTCGGCGGCCATCCAGATCGTCTCGACGGCCACCATCGCCGCGTACGTCAGCCTGGGCGGCCTCGGCCGGTACATCGTCGACGGGCTCTACCAGCGCGACTACGAGAAGGTGGTCGGCGGCGCCACCCTGGTCGCCGTACTCGCCCTGGTCACGCTCGCCCTGTTCTGGGCGGCGGGACGGCTGGCGGTATCGCCCGGGGTGCGCCGGCGTTAGGGCCTGTCGTGCGGACCAGGTCGCGGGGAATCGGCGGTGCCTTCCCCGCGTCCGCGGCGTGCTCCGAACGACAGGCCCTAGGTCTCACCGGTCCGCCGGGAGTTGCGGCGCCTCGTCCGGAAGCAGGCGGGCGACGAGGTCGCGGGCCCACGCGGTGGCCAGCGGCAGGTCGGTGAAGACGGCACGGTAGTACAGGGGCGCCACCAGGGCGTCCGTGAGGTGATCGAGGCTCGGGGTGCCGCCGCCCCGGGCCTCCTCCCGTTCCAGGATCGCCGCGAGCTGCTGCCGGCGGTCCCCCTGGCAGGCGGCGGCGCCCTGCTCGCCGCCCGAGCCGAGGGTGGCGCGCACCAGGGCGAGGGTGTCCGGGTCGCTCAGGTCCCTGGCCATGTTGGCCGCGTACCGCTCAAGGTCGCCGCGGAGGCTGCCGGTGTCCGGCACCACGAAACCGCCGGTGAAACGGCTGGTCGCCACGTCGGAGAGCAGCTCGCCGACGGAGCCCCAGCGCCGGTAGACGGTGGTCGCGTGCACGCCCGCGCGGGCGGCCACCACGGGGATCGTCAGCGCGTCGCCGGACTCGTCGGCGACCAGCTCCTTGACCGCCCGGTGCACGGCGGCCCGGACCCGTGCGGACCGGCCGCCGGGCCGGCTGCCGGCGGGGGGAGCGCCGGCGGGGCCGGTGCGGGGGGCCGAGGGGGACACGGAAGACATGACCCCAGTATCGCACCGATGACTGCTTTTATTGCGCAACGATCACTGCGTTTGTGCTACCTTCAGAGCGCTAACGCAACGATCACTGCGAGGTCTGCATGTCTGCCGAACCTGCCGTCGACCCTGCCCCCGCACGGGCCGCCGCCCCCGCGCGGCCCGTGCCCGGCCCACGCCGCGCGCCGCGCAAGGGCGCCTTCCCGGCCGTGGCCGCGATCCTGGTCCTCTTCCTGGCCGCGTCCAGCGCACCGTCCCCGCTCTACGTCGTCTACCAGCAGCGATGGGACTTCACCGCCTGGGTGCTGACCGTCGTCTTCGCCCTCTACGTGGCCGGCCTGCTCGGCGCGCTGCTCGTCGTCGGCGCGCTCTCCGACCACCTCGGACGCCGGCCGGTGCTCGGCGCGGCCATCGCCCTGGAGGCGGTCGCGCTCGTGCTGTTCCTCGTCGCCGGGGACGTGGTCGTCCTCTCCGCCGCCCGGGTCCTCCAGGGCATCGCCACCGGGACGGCCGTCACCGCGGCGAGCGCCGCCCTCGTCGACCTCGAACCGGGGCACGCCCGCGGCCGGGCCGGCGTCATCACCTCCGTCGCCCCCCTCACCGGACTCGCCCTCGGCGCCCTCGGCTCCGGGCTCCTGGTGGAGTTCGCCCCCGCCCCGACCCGGCTGGTCTACGCGCTGCTCCTGGCCGGCCTGCTGCTCGCGGCGGCCGCGGTCGCCCTGCTGCCGGAGACCTCGCCGCGCCGCCCCGGAGCCCGCGCCTCGCTGCGCCCCCGGGTCGCGCTCCCCGCGCATCTGCGCGCCGACATCGTCCCGGTGGTCCCGGTGATGATCGCGGGCTGGGCCCTGGCCGGGATGTACCTCTCCCTCGGGCCGTCCGTCGCCGCCCAGCTGCTGGGGCTGCGCGACCATCTGATCGGCGGCGTCGTGGTCACGCTGCTCGCCGGCACCGGGGCGCTCACGGTCGCCGTGCTCCGCTCCCGCCCGGCGGCGGCGCTGCTGGCCCCCTCGGCCGCGCTGCTCGCCCTCGGCACCCTGGCCTCGCTCGCCGGCACCGCCGAGGGGCTCACCTGGCTCGCCGCCCTCGGCACCGTCGTCGCCGGCCTCGGGCTCGGCGCGTCGGCCCTGGCGACCTTCGGCACCTTCGCCCGCGTCGCCGCGCCGCACGAGCGCAGCGAGGTCTTCGCCCTGGCCAACGTCATCGCCTACCTGGGCAACAGCGTGCCCGCCGTACTCGGCGGCGTCGCCGTCACCGCCGTAGGACTGCGCACCGCCACCGAGGGGTACGCCCTGGCGATCGTGGTCGTCTCCCTGGCCACCCTGGTCCTGAGCCTGGCCCGGACCCGGGCCCGGCGCCGCGCCGCCGCGGTTTCCTGCGGATGATCCGCCCCGGACGACAGGAAACCGTGATCCGGCCGCTCTTGACTGACCGAGAAGCGGCTGGATTGGATCGGTGGATGATTACTACCGCGCGAAGCAGCAGGTCCAGGACGAGGCACACCGGCGTGGCGGCGGTCGCGCTCATGGCCGCCGCGGCGCTGCTCGCGGGCTGTTCCTCCGGAGACGGCGAAGACACCGGCGACAACCCCCTGGACGGGGAGAAGGCGGAGGCCGGCACGGTCGTCGTCGGTTCCAACAACTTCGCCGAGAGCACCCTGCTCGCCGACCTCTACGGCGAGGCGCTCAAGGCCAAGGGCCTCAAGGTCACCTACAAGCACAACATCGGCAGCCGCGAGACGACGTACGGGCTGATGAAGAACGGTTCCGTCACCGTCCTGCCGGAGTACAACGGCTCCCTGCTCGCCTATCTCGACGCCGACGCCGAACAGACCTCCGCCGAGGGCGTGAACGCGGCCGTCAAGGCCAAGCTGGACAAGAGCCTGACGCTCCTGGAGTCGTCGCCCGCCGAGGACAAGGACTCGGTGACCGTCAACGCCGCGACGGCGAAGAAGTACCGGCTCACCTCCGACTCGACGATCGCCGACCTCAAGGACGTCGCCCCGGAACTGGTGATCGGCGGCTCGCCCGAGTTCCAGACCCGGCAGCAGGGGCTGAAGGGGCTGGAGTCGGAGTACGGCCTGAAGTTCAAGTCGTTCAAGGCGCTCGACGCGGGCGGCCCGCTGACCCAGGCGGCGCTGACCAGGAACACCGTCCAGATCGCCGACATCTTCACCACCGACCCGACCATCGTGAAGGAGAAGTTCGTCGTCCTGAAGGACCCGGACAACTTCTTCGGCTTCGCCAACGTCACCCCGCTCGTCCACAAGGACGGCCTCTCCCAGGAGGGCGTCGACGCGCTGAACGCGGTCTCCGCGAAGCTGGACACCGAGACGCTCCTCGCCCTCGACGCCCAGGTGCAGCTCGACAAGAAGGACCCGCTGGACGTCGCCAAGAACTGGCTGAAGTCGGCCGGCCTGGCCTGACCGGGGGCCGGGCGGCGCTACTCCGCCGCCGCCGCGATCAACTGGTCGACCAAGGCGATCAGCACGTCCCGTGAGGAGGTCCGCTCCCGCGCGTCGCACAGCAGCACCCGGACCTCGTCCGGGAGTGCCAGCGCCTCGCGGATCTCCTCCGGCGGGTACGGGTGCTCCCCGTGGAAGCCGTTGGCGGCGACGACGAACGGGATGCCCCGCCGCTCGAAGAAGTCGATCGCGGCGAAGCTGCTCTGCGGCCGGCGGACGTCCAGCAGCACGACCGCCCCGAGGGCGCCGATCGCCAGGTCGTTCCACATGAACCAGAAGCGCTGCTGGCCGGGCGTGCCGAACAGATAGAGCACCAGGTCGTCGCCGACGGTGATCCGGCCGAAGTCCAGGGCGACCGTGGTGGACCGCTTCTCCTCGATGCCGGCGAGGTCGTCCACGTCCAGCCCCGCCAGGGTGAGCGGTTCCTCGGTGCGCAGCGGGGCGATCTCGCTCACCGACCCGACCAGGGTGGTCTTGCCGACGCCGAACCCCCCGGCGACGAGGATCTTCACCACGTCGGGTGCCGCGCCCGCGGCGGTCTCAGAGCCGGCCAAGGCCCTCCCTCACTTTCTTCAGCAGGTCCAGGTCCGCGACGGTCCGGGAGACGGGGTGCGGGGCACGGGCCGTGATCCGGCCGGCCTCCAGCAGATCGCTGAGCAGGATGACGACCACGCTCACCGGCAGGTCCAGCAGGGCGGCCAGCTCCGCCACGGCCACCGGCCGGGCGCACAGGCGCAGGATGCGGGCGTGCTCGGGCTGTCCCCGCGGGGCCCGCTCGGGCGGCGGGTCCACCGCGGTCACCGTCGTGATGAGGGTGAAGTCGGCGCGGCTGGGCCGGGTCCGCCCGCCGGTGAGGGCGAACGGCCGGACGAGCCGGCCCTGCGCGTCGCCTTCGCTCATGTCACTCGCCGGGGCCCACGGCGGCCCGGGGCGCCGCGCTGAGGTGCTCGCCGATCTTCTTCACCAGCATGTTCATCTGGTACGCCACCACACCGACGTCCGCGTGCGCGCCGGTCAGCACCACCAGATGGGCGCCGGGACCGGCGGAGGTCAGGATCAGGTAGCTGTGGGCCATCTCGATCAGCGCCTGGCGCACCGGGCCGCCCCGGAAGTCCATGCTGACGCCCTTGCTGAGGCTCATCAGACCGGAGGCGGTCGCCGCGAGCCGCTCGGCGTCGTCGCGCGGGAACCCGGTGGACTTGCTGACGACCAGACCGTCCTCGGAGAGCACGACGGCCTGGTTCACCTCGGCGACCCGGTCCACGAGTCCGGTGAGCAACTGGTCGAGCTGGGTGTGGGTGGCGGGCGTGGGGCGTGTCATGGCGTGTCGTCCTTCGTGAGCGGTCGGCGGGCGGAGTCCGTGGACTCCTCGTCACGTGCCTGGAGCGTGCCGCGCTGGAAACCGGCGAGGGAGGACGCGGCACGCTCGGCGGTGAAGTCGTCGTCCCAGTGGCCGGCGCCGTCGCCGGCCGGCTCGTCCCGCAGCTCCGCCGCGAGACTCGTCTGCGGGACGCGGCGCGGCAGCGGCGAGGAGCGCCGCGACGGGAGGGCGGGCGTCTTCGCCGCGGGTGCGGGCGCCTCCGGTACGGCCCCGGCCGGGGGGCGCCCGGCGTCCGCGGTGTCCGGCACCGGGCGTACGCCGTCGCCGGTGAGGGAGTCCCGCAGCCGCCGGAGCTGGGCCGGGTCCGGCGCCTCGCGTGACGCGCCCGCGTCCGCCGGGCCCCCCGGACCGTCCGGGCCCCCGGCGTCCGGACGGCCGCCGGACCCCTCCCGGTCCCCGGCGGGCTCCCGTACGACGATGTCGTGCGGGACGAGCACGATCGCCGTGGTGCCGCCGTACGGCGACGGGCGCAGGGTGACCGTGATGCCGTGCCGGTGGGCGAGCCGGGCGACGACGAACATGCCGAGCCGCAGATCGCCGGCGAGCGCCACCACGTCGAACTTGGGCTCCACCGCGAGCTGTTCGTTGAAGGAGGCGTAGTCCTCCTCGGACAGCCCGAGACCCCGGTCCTCGATCTCCACGACCAGGCCCCTGGCGGCCATCGCCGCCCGCACGCCGACCGGCGCGGGCGCCGGGGAGTAGGCGGTGGCGTTGTCGATCAGCTCGGCCAGCAGATGGATCACGTCGGCCACGGCGGGCGGCGCCAGGTGCACGTCCTCGTCGCGCTCCTCGGTGCACACCTCCACCCGCCGGTACTCGGCGACCTCGCCGACCGCGCCGCGCAGGATGTCGATCAGCGCGACCGGCTCGCGCCAGCTGCGCCGCGGCTGCTCCCCGCTGATGATGACGAGGTTCTCCTCGTAGCGGCGCAACTGGGCGGCGGTGGAGTCCAGTTCGTACAGGCCCTTGAGCACCTCGGGGTCGGTGTGCCGGCGTTCCAGCGCGTCGAGCTTGCCGAGCTGCATGTTGACCAGGTTCTGGCTCTGCCGGGCGATGCCGAGGATCACCTTCTGGAAGCCGCGCCGGTTGTCGGCGAGTTCGACGGCGGTGTGCACGGCCGTGCGCTGCGCCGTGTTGAACGCCTGGGCCACCTGGCCGAGTTCGTCGTGCCCGTAGTCCAACGGCGGGGTCGCCGACTCCACGTCGACGGTCTCGCCGCGCTCCAGCCGGGCCACCACCTCGGGCAGCCGCTCCTCGGCGAGGCGCAGCGTGGCCTCGCGCAGGCCGGTCAGGCGCCGGGACAGCGAGCGGGTGATCCGCCAGGACACCACCACGCACAGCAGCAGCGCGAGCAGCCCGCCCGCGCTGAGCGCGCCGGCGGTGAGCAGCAGCCCGCGCGCCTCGTCGGCACTGCGGTCCAGCAGGTCCGCCGTCTGCCGCTGGATCAGCGCCGCGTACCGCGCGGAGACCTCGTCGAAGGCGGCGTTCCAGCGCTCCCGGGCGTCCGGGACGCGGATCGCGCCCGCCGCGTCCGCGGACCGGGCCGCGAGCACCTCGTCCTCGACCGCCTCGAGGGCCTGCCACTCCGCGCTGCCCAGGATGCTCTCGACCTCGGTCTTCGCCGTGCCGCGCAGCGAGGGCATGATCTGGTCCCGCACCAGCCAGCGCCGGGTGTGCACCGCCTGGGAGAACGCCGTCCACTCCGCCTCGGAGAGCCGCCCGGACGGCCAGGCCAGGGTGAGGCGGGCGTCCTCCTGGGAGGTCAGTTCCGCCGCGTGCTCCAGGGCGACCAGGGGGCCGGCCTGGGAGGTGAGGTCGCCGTCGTCGACCTGGGACAGCTCCTGGAAGGCGTGTATCTGCTCGTCGACGATCGCGGAGTACTGGTCGAGGGCCTGGCCGGGGGTGATGTCGGTGGGGTCGTCGACCTGGTCGCGGTAGTACTCCAGGCTGCCCAGCGAGCCGAGCACCGCGTACAGCCGCTCCGAGACGCGGTCGGGCGCCTGCCGGATCTCCCCGCTCCGCCCGGCGAGTTCGGCCACCGCCCGGTCCGTCCGGGCGCGCAGCCGGTCCAGTTCGGCGCGGGAGCCGCCGGACGCGGCCAGCCAGGTCGCGGAGACGCCGCGCTCCCGTTGCAGCGCGAGGGTGGCCTCGGTGCCCATCGCCCCGGTGGCCCGGCTCAGCTGGGTCTGCGACCGCAGCCGCAGCCCCTCGGCGAACATCTGGGTCGTCGTCACACCCCACATCGCGGCGAGGGTGACGCTCGGCACGAGCGCCAGCAGGATCAGTGAGAGACGTATGGAGCCGAGCCGGCGGCGCCGGGCACCCGTCCGTGCAGACATCGTCGTCGTCCTAGGCGTTCGGGGGCACGGCACCGGGCCGGCCCACGGGAGGCACGGCCCCGGTCACCGGGTGCCCTTGGCGGCGAAACGCCCGACCGCGTCCGCGTTGGCCTTGGTGACGAAGGCGGGCCCGGTGAGCACGGGCTGGGTGCCGCCGCCGCTGACGTTGCCGTTGGTCCGGTACAGCCAGAGCGCGTCCACCGCGAGGTAGCCCTGGAGGTAGGGCTGCTGGTCGACGGCGAACTGCACGTCCCCGCGCTTGACGGCGGCGACCAGGTCCTTGTCGAGGTCGAAGGTGGCGACCCGGGCGCCGCTGCCGGCGTCCCGGACGGACCGGACGGCGGTCAGCGCGTACCGCGCGCCGTTCGTCACGACCTCGTCGATCCGGGTGTCCTGCCGCAGCCGGGCGGCCACGGCGTCCCGGACCGCCGCCATGTCCGTGCCCTCGACGTAGAGCATCTCGGTCAGGCCGCCGAAGGTCTTCTTCACCCCGGCGCAGCGGGCCTCCAGCGCGACATTGCCCCGCTCGTGGATGACGCAGAGCGTGTGCTCGGCCCCCAGGGCGTCCAGCTTGTCGCCGACCGCCCGGCCGGCCACGCCCTCGTCCTGTCCGAAGTACTCCAGCAGCCCCGCCGAACGCCAGGCGTCCATGCCGGAGTTGAGGCCGACGACGGGTATGCCGGCCTCGCGCGCCTCGGCGACCGGACCCTTCATCGCACCCGGCTTGGCCAGCGTCACGGCGAGGCCGTCGACCCCGTCGCCCACCGCGTCCCGGATCAGCTCGGCCTGGCCCGCCGGGTCGGCGTCGCCGGCGTACGTCAGATCGATGCCGTCCTTGGCGGCGGCGGCCTCGGCTCCCTTGCGCACCAGGTCCCAGAAGGCGTCGCCGTCACCGCCGTGGGTGACCAGGGCGACCCGGGCACGGCCGGACCCGGCGTCCCGCGCGTCGCCGGCGGCGTCGTCCGGGCCGGTCGCGGAACAGCCGGCCGTCAGCAGGCAGACCGCGGCCGCCAGGGCGGCGAGGCGCGACCGCGCGGACGGGGCGGGCGGCGGGGGAGCGGTGTTCATGGGGGCGGGGCACCTCGCTGAGCGGCCGAGCGGAGGAACGGGGCGAGCAACCACCGCCGTCCGGCGTTCCGTGCGCCAACTGGGTGAACTCGCTTGGCCGGAGCCAACCGCGTGTGACCACCGGTAGTCAAGTGACCAACGATCCGGTGGGGGCGGTCACTACCGCATCGTGACCATACGGGCAGCCGGGGACGGGCGCCGGCCGCCGGGGGAGGCGGGCCCGGGAACCGGGGCGCCGGTACCCGGGGCCGCGCACACCGGGGCGGGCCCGGACCGGCCTCCGGGACACCCGCGGGACACGCCGCACGCGCCTGCGGGCCGCCCCCGCGAAACGGCGCCGGCCGGCCTCCGACCTCGTCAAACGGCGTACCGGCAAGGTGAGTTATTGTCTGCTCCGGGTCAGGGCGAACGGCATGGCCCGTTCGCTTTCCAGCCCAGGAGTGTTCAGCAGATGGCGAGGCAGTTACGCGCCGAGCAGACCCGTACGACGATCATCACGGCCGCCGCCGACCTGTTCGACCGCCGGGGCTACGAGGCGACCAGCCTCAGCGACATCGTGCAGCACGCGCGTGTGACGAAGGGCGCGCTCTACTTCCACTTCCGCGCCAAGGACGACCTCGCCCAGGCCATCCTGGAACTCCAGTCCACCACCTCGCGCCGGATCTCCCGCGATCTGGAGAGGCGGGGCTACTCCTCGCTGGAGAGCCTGATGCGGCTCACCTTCGGCATCACCCGGCTGGCGGTGGAGGGCCCGGTGCTCCGCGCGGGTCTGGGGCTCGCCACCGCGGGCGTGCCGGTCCGCCCGCCCCTGCGGCACCCCTTCACCGAGTGGCTGGAGCTGGCCTCGGCCCGGCTCGACGGCGCGGTCGAGGAGTCCGATCTGCACCCGGACATCGATGTCGACGCCGTCGCGCACAGCGTCGTCTCCTCCTTCGTCGGCACCCGCGTCGTGGGCCGCGCCCTGGAACCCGTCGCCCGCCAGCCCCGCCGGGTCGCCGGGATGTGGCGCCTGCTCGTCCGCGGCCTGGTGCCCGTGCCCCGCCGCCCGCACTACGCCCGCCTCGCCGTTCACCTGGAACGCGGCCCGGCCCCCGTCTGACGTCCCGCCCCGGCCGGCGGACCGGCCGCCGGTGAGGGGTCCGGGCGCCCTCGGGCCTCCGCCGTCCGACCGGCGCGGGCGGTGCCGGAACCCGCCCCGCCCCCGCGCTACGGTGCCCGCATGACCCCCCGCGCCCCCCTGCCGCCCGTCCTCCTGGGCGACGAACCCGGCTCCTTCCCGTACTCCGTCCTCGCCGAGCGGCACCCCGCGATCATCCGGCAGGTGGCCGAGGACACGCCCTACGACCCCGAACGCCGCCGCGCGCTGGACGCCCTGCTGGAGGAGTGCCTGCACGGCGGCATCGCGCCGCTGCCCGCCGACGCCCCCGACCACGACCGGTGGGCGGCCTGGGGCACGGACGAGTACCGCGGCCGGTCCTGGTTCGAGGTGCCGTGGCTGTGGTCCGAGAGCTACTTCTACCGCCGGCTGCTCGACGCGACGGGCTGGTACGGGCCGGGGCCCTGGCAGGGCGTCGACCCGTTCCGTCCGGCGAAGCTCGCCGAACTCCACGCCCCGGAGACGGACGCGGAACTCGCCGCGCTCGACCGCCTCGCCGGCCTCCCCGCCGGCCGGCGGGCCGCCGCCCTCCTGCACGGCTCCCTCTGGGGCAACCGCGCCGACCTCGGCTTCCGCCTCTCCACCGCGTCCGGCGCCGCGGCCGGGACCACCGGGGCCGGCGCCCCGCCGCTGGTCGCCGACGACAGCGAGCGCCTGTGGTCCCTGCTGCCGCCCCCCGGCGCCGGTACCGGAACCCTGTGCCTGGTCGCCGACAACGCCGGCCGGGAACTCGTCCCCGACCTGCTCCTCGTGGACCACCTCCTCACCCACGGGCACCTCGCCCGCGTGCTGCTCCACGTCAAACCGCACCCGTACTACGTCTCCGACGCCACGTCCGCCGACGTGCTGGACGCGGTACGGCGGCTGGCCGGGGCCACCGGCGCCGCCGCCGGGTACGGACGCCGGCTCGGGTCCGCCCTGGCCGACGGCCGCCTCACCGTCCGCGTCCACCCCTTCTCCTGCGCGCCGCTGCCCTACGCCGACGCACCGGAGGACCTGCGCGCGGAGTTCGCCGCCGCCACGCTCACCGTCTTCAAGGGCGACCTCAACTACCGGCGGCTGGTCGGTGACCGCCGCTGGCCGCCGACCACCCCCTTCGCCGACGTCACGGCGTACTTCCCCGGCCCGGTGGCCGCGCTGCGCACCCTGAAGTCCGACGTGATCACCGGCCTGGACCCGGCCACGGAGGCCGCCCTCGACGCCACCGGGCGGCAGCGCTGGCGCACCGGCGGCACCCACGCGCTCATCCAGGTACGGGCCTGAGGGAACCGCCGTACCGGGGGCGCGCGCTCCCGGTGTACCTACGCGATCACCGGCCGCCGGAGTTCCGTGTTCCGCCGCGATTCACGCGATGGTGTGATCATGTGCCGTGCGGAGGATGCCCCCGGAAGGCCGTGGGTAGGGCGGGCCACATGACGCAGCAGCCCTTCGAACTCCCGCACTTCTACCTGCCGCACCCCGCGCGGCTCAACCCGCATGTCGACGAGGCGCGCGCCCACTCGACCCGGTGGGCGCGCGACATGGGGATGCTGGAGGGCTCCGGAGTCTGGGAACAGTCCGACCTCGACGCCCACGACTACGGCCTGCTCTGCGCCTACACCCACCCCGACTGCGACGGACCCGCCCTCTCCCTGATCACCGACTGGTACGTGTGGGTGTTCTTCTTCGACGACCACTTCCTGGAGAAGTACAAGCGCACCCAGGACCGCGTCGCCGGCAAGGCCCACCTGGACCGGCTCCCCCTGTTCATGCCGCTCGACCTCGCCGCCGAGGTCCCCGAGCCGGAGAACCCGGTCGAGGCCGGCCTCATCGACCTGTGGCGGCGCACGGTCCCGGCCATGTCGGCCGACTGGCGCCGCCGCTTCGCCGTCAGCACCGAGCACCTGCTGAACGAGTCGCTGTGGGAGCTGTCCAACATCAACGAGGGGCGGATCGCCAACCCCGTCGAGTACATCGAGATGCGCCGCAAGGTGGGCGGCGCCCCCTGGTCGGCCGGCCTGGTGGAGTACGCCACCGCGGAGGTCCCGGCCGCCGTCGCGGACACCCGGCCGCTCAGGGTGCTGATGGAGACCTTCTCCGACGCCGTCCACCTGCGCAACGACCTCTTCTCCTACCAGCGCGAGGTCGAGGACGAGGGCGAGCTGAGCAACGGCGTGCTCGTCCTGGAGACCTTCTTCGGCTGCACCACCCAGGAGGCCGCCGACACCGTCAACGACGTCCTCACCTCCCGGCTGCACCAGTTCGAGCACACCGCGTTCACCGAGGTCCCCGCCATCGCCCTGGAGAAGGGCCTCGCCCCGGCCGACACCGCCGCCGTCGCCGCCTACGCCAAGGGCCTCCAGGACTGGCAGTCCGGCGGCCACGAGTGGCACATGCGCTCCAGCCGGTACATGAACGAGAACGCGTCCACGACCACCCCCTGGCAGCCGTCCCCGTCCGGCCCCGGCACCTCCGCCGCCGACGTCCGCGCGCTGCTCGCCGCAGCCGGTGCCGAGCGGCGGCTGCGGTCCTTCACCCATGTGCCGTTCCAGCGGGTCGGCCCGTCCCGCATCCCCGACATCCGCATGCCGTTCCCGCTCACGCTCAGCCCCGCCCTGGACGGCTCCCGGCACCATCTGTCCGAGTGGACACGGCGGATGGGCATGCTCAGCGAGGGCGTGTGGGACGAGGACAAGCTCCTCAGCTGCGACCTCCCCCTGTGCGCCGCGGGCCTCGACCCGGACGCCACCCAGGACCGGCTCGACCTCGCCTCCGGCTGGCTGGCCTTCGGCACCTACGGCGACGACTACTACCCGCTGGTCTACGGCCACCGCCGCGACCTGGCCGCCGCCCGGCTCACCACCGCCCGCCTGTCCGCGTGCATGCCCCTGGACGGCGAACCGGTCCCGCCGCCCGCCAACGCGATGGAACGCTCCCTGACCGACCTGTGGGCCCGCACCACGGCGGACATGACCCCGGAGCAGCGGCTCCCGCTGCGGCAGGCCATCGACAAGATGACAGCCGCCTGGGTGTGGGAGCTGACCAACCAGATCCACAACCGCGTCCCGGACCCGGTGGACTACCTGGAGATGCGGCGCGACACCTTCGGCTCCGACCTCACCCTCGGCCTGTGCCGCGCCGGCCACGGCCCCGCCGTACCGCCGGAGGTCTACCGCACCGGCCCGGTCCGCTCCCTGGAGAACGCGGCGATGGACTGGGCGTGCCTCCTCAACGACGTCTTCTCCTACCAGAAGGAGATCGAGTACGAGGGCGAGATCCACAACGCGATCCTCGTCGTGCAGAACTTCTTCGGCATCGACTACCCGACCGCGCTGAACGTGGTGCACGACCTGATGGACCAGCGCATGCGCCAGTTCGAGCACGTGGTCGCCCACGAACTGCCCGTCGTGTACGACGACTTCCAGCTGTCCGAGGAGGCCCGCGAGGTCATGGCCGGTTATGTGACCGACCTGCGGAACTGGATGGCGGGCATCCTCAACTGGCACCGCAGCGTCCCCCGTTACCGCGCCGAGTACCTGGCCGGCCGCAGTCACCTCTTCCTGCCGGACCGGACCCCGGCGCTCCCCGTCCCCGCGTTCCACTGACCCGCCGGGTTCCCCGCGGGCCCACGGCGGCCGTACCGAGGGGGCCGGCGGCCGAACCCGGGCCGGCGCCGGTCAGTCTCACTCGTTCGTGGCTCGTCGCCCGGCGGGGGCCCGGGTAGGGCTCCCGTCGGAGGCGATCGATCGATGGAACAGACAGCGTTGCGTCCCAAGCCGATGCCGGGCCGGCACCCCGGCGGTGACGGGGGAGCGGGGGCCGCCCGCTCCCCGCGGGCGGCCCGCCGGGGAGGGCGCCGGCTGCTCAAGGCGCTCACCGGCCTGTCCGCCGGGACGGTGCTCCTGCTGGCCGGGGCCGGGCTGGGGACGCTGAGCCCGGCCCTGGCCGGCCTGAGCCGGCCGGTCGCGGCGCACCTGCCGGGCGGGGCCCCGGCGGCCGCGGCGCCCCGGGGCGACACCGCGGACACGGGCGGCTCCCGGACCGCCGCGCCGTCCACCGGCGGTGTCCCGGCCACCGCCGGGCCGGCGACGCTCGGGGTGTCGGTGGTGGACGACGCCGGGCCCGGCGCCCTGGTGGTCGCCGTCCACGACCCGGGCCCCGGCCATGACGCGGGCCTGGTCAGCGGTGACGTCCTGCTGGTCTTCGGCACCACCCGCGTCGACTCCGCCGCCGACCTCGCCCGCGCCGTCGCCCGTGCCCGGCCGGGTACGGAGGTGCGGCTGACGGTGCGCCGCGCCGGCGGCGGTTACCGGCAACTGCCCGTCGTACCGGGGGTGGTCGTCTGAGACACCCCGAGCCCTCAAGGCCCCGTGGTTCGCGGAGTTCGCGGGGTTCATCAGGTTCGTGGAGTTCGTGAGGTCCGCGGAGTCGGTGGAGTCCTCGCAGTCCCTGATGCCCGGGCCATCCGCTCGCGTCGCTCCCGCCCTGCGGGCAGGATGCTGCCGTGGCCCCTTCACCCGATCAGGGAGGCTCGGATGACCGGCAGCACGCCCGCTCTCTTCACCGCCGACGACTACCGGGCGCGCATGGAGCGCGCCGGGCGGGCGGCGGCCGACGCCGGACTCGCGGGGCTCCTGGTGGCGCCGGGACCCGACCTGGTCTGGCTCACCGGTTACACGCCCACCGCGATCACCGAGCGGCTCACCCTGCTGGTCCTGGTGCCCGGCCGGGACCCGGTCCTGGTCGTGCCGACGCTGGAGGCGGCCGACGCCGGCCACGCGCCCGGCGCGCCCGCGCTGACCCTGCGCGACTGGACCGACGGCACCGACCCCTACGCGGTCGCCGCCGCCCTGCTGGACCGTTCGGGACGCTTCGGGGTCAGTGACAACGCCTGGGCGATGCACCTGCTGGGCCTCCAGCGCACCCTGCCCGGCACCTCCTACGCCGCCCTCACCGAGGCGCTCCCGATGCTCCGCGCCGTCAAGGACGCCGCCGAACTGGAGCTGCTCGCCGCGGCCGGCGCGGCGGCCGACGCCGCGTTCGAGGACATCCGCACCGTGCGCTTCGGGGGCCGCCGGGAGTCCGAGGTGGCCGCGGACCTCGCGGGCCTGCTGCGCGCGCACGGACACGAGGTGGTGGACTTCACCATCGTCGCCTCCGGCCCGAACGGCGCCGACCCGCACCACGAGGCCGGCGACCGGATCATCGAGGACGGGGACATGGTCGTCCTGGACTTCGGCGGGCTCAGGGGCGGCTACGGCTCCGACACCTCCCGCACCGTCCACGTCGGGGAGCCCACGGACGAGGAGCGCCGGGTCCACGACACCGTGCGCGAGGCGCAGGAGGCGGGGTTCCGGGCGGTGCGGCCCGGCGTGCCCTGCCAGGAGGTGGACCGGGCCGCCCGCGCGGTCATCGAGAAGGCAGGTTACGGGGCGTACTTCATCCACCGCACCGGGCACGGCATCGGCGTCACCACCCATGAACCGCCGTACATGATCGAGGGGGAGCGGCAGCCGCTGGTGCCCGGGATGTGCTTCTCCGTGGAGCCGGGCATCTATCTTCCCGGCCGTTTCGGGGTACGCATCGAGGACATCGTGACGGTGACGGAGGAGGGCGGCCGGCGCCTGAACGACACGGTGCGGGAGCTGGTCGTCGTGGAGTGACCCCGGTCCGCACCGGCCTCCACCGTCCCCGCACGTCCCTGGAAGACAACGGCGCGACCATGACCCAGGCACCCACCCCCGTCCCCACCGCCCCGGCCGTCCGGCGGCTGGTCCGCACCCTGCTCGGCGAGGGCCGGGCCGGTCCGGCGGACGGGCCCGGGGTGCGGCCGGTCGACGGGAGCGGCGGGACCGCCTGGTGGGTCGGCACCCGGCACGTGCTGCGGCTCGCGCCCGACCGCGAGGCCGCCGCGCGCCGCCGCCGTGAGCCCCGCCTGCGCGAGCTGGTCCGCCCGCAGCTGCCGGTCGCCGTGCCGGTGAGCGTGGCGCACGGCGAGTGGGCGCCTGGCCTGCCGTGCACCCTCGACACCAGGCTGACCGGCGGCACCCCCGACGAGCACGAGGTGTCCGCGGCGGGCGAGGCCGACCTGGCGGGGCTGCTGGGCGCGCTGCGCGAGGTGCCGGTCCGCCGGGCGGAGGCCCTGGGCGTGCCGCGGACCTCCCCGCGCTCGCTGGAGGCGCTGCGCCGGGCCGCCGAGGGCGCCGCCCGCCGGCTGGCGGAGGCCGGGGAGTTCGACGCCGCCCGGCTGGCCCAGCTCACCCCGGCGGGCACCGCGCAGCTCGCCGCCCAGCCCGGCACCGCCGCCCTGGTCCATCACCGGCTCGACGCCGGCCATCTCGTCGTCGGCGCGGACGGCCGGGTGCGGGGCGTGCTGGGCTGGTCGGAGGCGGTGATCGGGGACCCCGCCGAGGACATCGCCGCCCTGGCGCTCGCCGTCGGCTCCCCGGCCGCCGTGCGGGCGGCCACCCTCGCCGGGTACGGCGCCCGGCCGTGCCTGCGCGGCCTGTGGCTGGCCCGCTGCGAGAGCCTCCTGCGCTGCGCCGAGGCCCTCACCACCGCCGGTCCCGCTCCCGGGCTGCCGCCCGCCCCGGCCGACCGTATGCGCCGTGCCTGGGAACCGATCCTGCTGGAACGGGTCACGGAGCTGCGCGAGGACACCGACGGGCCGGACGCCGGTCACCCGGAGGCGGGCCGAGGGGGCGCCGGCCGGTCGGCAGCCGACGGCCCCCGGGCCGCCGGACCGGACGACGCCGGCCCGCGCCCCCGCTGACGGACGGCGCGGGACGACGACGGGCCACCCCTCCGACCCGGCCCGTCACTCCTGCACCAGCACCACCGCCGATTCCCCCGGCACCCGCAGCACCCCGTCCGCGCCCGGTGCCGTCACCGGCTCCCACGCCGCCAGCACCCGCGCCGGACGGCCGCCCAGCGGGATCGCCGCCTCCGCCGTCCCGAGGTTCACCGCGATCCGCAGGTCCCCGCGCCGGAAGGCGAGCCAGCGCGCCGCGCCGTCGTGGGCGACCTTGGTGCCGGTGAGGGCGGGATCGGTGAGGTCGGGACGTTCGTGCCGCAGGGCGATGAGGGTGCGGTACCAGGCCAGGACGCGCGCGTGCGGCGCGCGGTCCGGTTCGGACCAGTCGAGGCAGGAACGGTCGCGGGTGGCCGGGTCCTGCGGATCGGGCACGTCCTCCTCCTTCCAGCCGTGCGCCGCGAACTCCCGCCGCCGGCCGCGCCGTACGGCCTGGGCCAGTCCGGGATCGGTGTGGTCGGTGAAGTACTGCCAGGGCGTGCCCGCCGCCCACTCCTCACCCATGAACAGCATCGGGGTGAACGGCCCGGTCAGCGTGAGCGTCGCCGCGCAGGCCAGCAGCCCGGGGGAGAGCAGGGCGGCGAGGCGGTCGCCCTGGGCGCGGTTGCCGATCTGGTCGTGGGTCTGGCTGTAGGCCAGCAGCCGGTGCGCGGCCACCCGGGAGCGGTCCAGCGGGCGGCCGTGGTGCCGGCCGCGGAAGCTGGAGTAGGTGCCGTCGTGGAAGTAGCCACCGGTGAGCGTCTTGGCGAGCGCGGCGAGGGGATCGCGGGCGAAGTCGGCGTAGTAGCCCTGCGCCTCACCGGTCAGCGCGGTGTGCAGGGCGTGGTGGAAGTCGTCGTTCCACTGGGCGTGCACACCCAGGCCGCCGGCCGCGCGCGGGGCGATGACCCGCGGGTCGTTGAGATCGGTCTCGGCGACCAGGAACAGCGGGCGGCCGGTCTCCTCGGCGAGCGCGTCCACGGCCGTCGACAGTTCCTCCAGGAAGTGGCACGCGCGCGTGTCGGCCAGCGCGTGCACCGCGTCGAGGCGGAGCCCGTCGATCCGGTAGTCCCGCAGCCAGGCCAGCGCGCTGCCGACGAAGTAGTCCCGGACCTCGTCCGAGCCGGGCGCGTCCAGGTTGACGGCGGCGCCCCAGGGCGTGTGGTGGGTGTCGGTGAAGTAGGGACCGAAGGCGGGGAGGTGGTTGCCGGAGGGGCCGAGGTGGTTGTGGACCACGTCCAGGACGACGCCGAGGCCCAGCTCGTGGGCCCGGTCGACGAACCGTTTCAGCGCCTCGGGACCGCCGTACGGCTCGTGCACCGCCCACGGCGCGACCCCGTCGTACCCCCAGCCCCACCGGCCCGGGAACGGGCACAGCGGCATCAACTCCACGTGTGTGACGCCGAGTCGCACCAGGTGGTCCAGGCGTCCGGCGGCGGCGTCCAGGGTGCCCTCGGGCGTGTACGTGCCCACGTGCAGCTCGTACAGGACCGCGCCGGCCAGCGGGCGCGCGGACGGGCCGGTGCGCCACGCGTACCGGCCGTGGTCGACGACCGCGCTCAGCCCGTCCGGGCCGTCCGGCTGGCGCCGGGAGCGCGGGTCGGGGCGCACGGGGCCGTCGTCCAGCGCGAAGCCGTACCGCGAGCCGTCCCGCGCCTCCGCCTCGCCCCGCCACCACCCCGCGCGCTCCGGAGCGCGTTCCATCGCTCGTGCCACCCCGTCGCAATGGAGCGTCACACGGTCGGCCTCAGGTGCCCACACCTCGAACTGCACGGACGGTTCCCCTTCGTCTGCTCACAGTGACGTAGCCCGTCCATCGTCCTGCAAACCCGGCCGATCCGCCGTCGAACCGGCGGTTCCGTGTCCGCCGGGACCCGGCCCGCCCCCGGCGAGCCCGTTTCCTGGACAGCCCGCGCGGGCTGACCGACAATCACCTCCGTGACGTCGTCCTTCGAGTTCCCCACGCACCCCGCGCGGCTGTCCGACGCGGAACGCGACAAGGCGCTGCGGGTCCTGCGGGACGGGGTCGCCCTGGGCCGGCTGTCGCACGACACGTTCGTGCACCGCATGGAACTGGCGCTCACCGCCCGCCGCCCCGAGGAACTGGCCGCGCTCACCGCGGACCTGCGCACCGAGGGCCGACTGGCCCGCGCGGTGTTCGGCACGGTCGAGGCGGTCTCCGGGTTCGGCGTACGGCTGCGGCGGGCCTGGCGGGCCGAGCGGCTGCCCAAGCTGCTGCTGCCGCACCCCGCGGCCGGCCACCCGCTGCGCATCGGCCGTGACCCGGCCAGCGGGCTGCGGCTGAACCACGAGACGGTCTCCCGCGTCCACGCCGAACTGAGCCGCCAGGGCGGCATGTGGGTGCTGCGCGACCTCGGCTCGACCAACGGCACCACGGTGAACGGCCGGCGGGTCGTCGGCGCCGCCGTGGTCCGCGACGGCGACCAGGTCGGGTTCGGCCGGCTGGCGTTCGTGCTGACCGCGCCCTGACGGGGCCGAGGCGGTGTTGACGTACTCCCCGACCCGTGTCTGACTGTCCGTACGCCGCGCACGCCAGGTGAACCCGACGGCACCGCATCGTGGAGGTGTGTGCCCTGCCGCCCCTCCCGCGCTACCCGACCGTCGACGCGCTGCGCGCCGCGGCCACGGCGCTCGCGGCCCGGCATCCCCGCCGCGCCCGGCTGCGCCGCGTCGGCACCTCCCGCGCGGGCGAGCCGCTGCTGCTGCTCACCCTCGGGCACGGCAGCCGCCAGGTCCTCGTCGTCGCCGGTCCGCACGCCAACGAGCCCGTCGGCGGCGCCACCGTCCTGCGGCTGGCCGAGCGGGTCCTCGCCGACGCCCGGCTCACCGAGGGCGCCGACGCCACCTGGAACCTGCTGCTCTGCCTCGACCCCGACGGCCTGCGTCGCAACGAGGGCTGGCTGTCCGGCCCGTACACCATCGGCCACTACGTCCGGCACTTCTTCCGGCCCTGCTTCCTGGAACAGCCCGAGTGGCTGCCGGACGGCGCGGACCGGGCCGCGCTGCCCGAGACCCGCGCCCTGCTCGCCCTCCAGGACGAACTGCGCCCCTTCCTCCAGTGCTCCCTGCACGGCGCCGACGTCGGCGGCGGCTTCGCCGAGCTGACCCACGACCTGCCCGGCCTCGCCCGCCGCCTGGCGCACGCCTCCGTCCGCCTCGGCATCCCCCGCGAGCTGGGCTCCTACGACGCCCTGTACTGGCCGGTCCTGGGCCCGGCCGTCTACCGCATACCGCCGCCGCGCCGGTCCACCCTCACCGCGGCGATCACCGAGGCCGCCGTCGACTCGACCTGGACCCGGCCACGCCACCACGGCACCGTCACCGCCGTCGTCGAGGCGCCGATGTGGGCGGTGGACGCCGTGGCGGACGGCTCCCCGCCCGCCGACCGCGACGCGGCGCTGCGCGCGGTCAGCTCCGCCCTGCGCCGCGACAGCCGGCTGCTGACCCGGCTGGCCGTCCGGCTCCGCCCTCACCTGCCCGGCACCGAGGAGACCACCCGCCTGCTCGCGCCGGTCGACGACTACCTGCTGGTCTGCCCCCGGCTCGCCGACGCCTGGGACCCGGGAACCGACGACGGCTCGGGACGCGGGCTGCCCCCGCTGACCACCGCCCACCTGGTCGCCCTGCGCATCGCCGGCCGGCGGCTCGCCCTGCGCACGGCGGGCCTGCTGCACCAGGCGGTGACGGCGTCCGGACGCGACCCGGCGGGCGCGCTGCCGGAGCTGGAACGGCTCCTCGACCAGTGGTGCGCCGACTACCGTGACGGCTGCGCGGCGCGCTGGATACCGGTGGCGCGGCAGGCGGAGTACCAGTGCCGGGTGGTGCTCGCCGCGTTCGAACTGGCCGGGCGGCGGCCGGCCGCCTCCCGTTCGGGTGAGCCGGACTGGGGTCCGGGGGCCGCCGTGCCGATGCACCGGGAATGAACCACACCAAGACCGCCGCTGCCCTGCGCACCGGCCTGCTGACCGCCGCCGGCCTCCTCCTCGCCTGCGCCGCGCCGGCCCACGCGGACGCCTCGGACCCGTACGCCGCCCCGCTCCCGGCCGCCACCCCGGCCGGGGCCGCGGCCCCGGCGGCCCCGCCCGGCGACTGGCTGCTCCTCACCGTCACCCGGGCCGACGCCCCGGCCGGCGCCACCGACGGCGGCACCCTGCTGCTGTGCGACCCGCCCCGCGGCCACGCCCGCGCCGCCGCGGCCTGCGCGGAACTGGACGCGGCCCGCGGCGACATCGGCGCCATCCCGCAGCGCAAGTCCCTCTGCCCGATGATCCACGCCCCGGTCACCGCCCACGCGCGCGGCACCTGGCGGGGGCGGCCGGTGCAGTACGAGGAGACCTTCCCCAACGCCTGTGTGATGACCGCCCGCACCGGCGCCCTGTTCACGCCGCCGGACGCACGGGCGTGAACCACCGGCGCCCCGTCACTCCCCGGCCGCCCCCACCCGCTCCAGCAGCGCGACCGGCAGCCGCTCGAAGAGGTCGGCCACGCGCGCGTGCCCGCCGAACTCGCGCCCGGCGGTCAGGACGTCGGTCCACCGGCCCGGCGGCAGCGGCAGCTGGGTCTCCCCCCAGCCGCCCGCATCGGCGAGCCGCAGCGACAGCCGGGTCACGGCGGTGAGCACCGCACCGGACCGGACGAACGCGGCACAGTGCGCCGCCGCCGGCCCCTCGGCGGCCAGCGGCGCGTACGTCGCCGCGCCGCCGAAGGCGTCCGGCCGCCGGGCCCGCAGCGCCAGCGCCGCCCGTGTCACCGCCTCCTTCTCGCCGGGCTCCGCGTCCGCCGCGGCGAAGGCGGCCGGGCGGCGGTTGTCCGGGTCGACCAGCGCCCGGTACTCGCCCTCGGTGCCCTGGTACAGGTCGGGCACGCCCGGCATGGTCAGGTGCACCAGGGCGGTGCCGAGCACATTGGCCCGGATGTGCGGCGCCAGCGCCTCGCGGAGAGCGGCCACCCGCTCACCGGGCGGCCCGCACGGCCCCGCCGTGACGAACCGCCCCACCGCCTCTTCGTACGGCGGCTCCTGCTCCGTCCAGCTCGTGTACATGCCCGCCTCGCGCACATGCTTCAGCAACGCCTCCCGGACCCGCTCCGGCGCCGCCGGACCGAGCCCGAACACCGTCTGCCAGGCCGCCCACGCGAGCTGCCCGTCCGGCACCTCCCCGACTCCCCGCGCGGCCTCCGCCAGCACCTCGGCCCACCGCCCCGGGCACTGCGTCAGCACGGACAGCGCCGCCCGGACGTCGGCGCTCCGCTTGGTGTCGTGCGTGCTGACCACCGTGCCGGTCAGCGGCCAGTCGCGCTGCACCCGCGCGCCGTACGCGTGGAACTCCTCCGGCGACACCGCCGGACGCCCCGGTTCCCCGCCGACCTCGGTCGCCGACAGCAGCGGCACATAGCGGTAGAACGCCGTGTCCTCGACCGACTTGGCCCGCAGCGCGGACGCCGTCTGCGCGAACCGCGTCCGCAGCTCCACCGCGTCCGGCCCCTCCCCGGCCCGCCCCAGCAGCACCTCCCGTACGACGTCGACCGCGTCCGCCTCCTCGGGGACCGCGAAGGCCGTACGGGCCTCGGCCGCCGCCTCCTCGGTGAGCACCCCGGCCGGGTCCACGGAGGTGTAGGGCCGGTAGACCTCCATGCGGACCAGCAGTTCCCGCAGGGCCAGCCGCAACGCCCAGGGCGCGCGGTCGCGCAGGCGGGGGTCCGGGGACGCCTCGCACAACCGCTGCGCCACCCGTACGAGCCGGTCCGTCTCGGTGGCCAGCTCGTGCGTGAGGACCTTGTACGCCGCCCGCCGCACGGTCGCCGCCCACTCCCCGCCCCGGTCGGTCTGCGGCGCCGCGAACCGCCGGTACGCGGCCAGCAGTTCCCCGTACCCCTCGGCGTCCGTGAACAGCCCGTCGATGTGCCGCAGGGCGTCGTACCCGGTCGTCCCCGCCACCGGCCACGCGGCCGGGAGCGGCTCCCCGTCGGCGAGGATCTTCTCCACGACCGTCCACCGGCCGCCGGTCGCCTCGTGCAGCCGCAGCAGATAGGAGTCCGGGTCGGCGAGCCCGTCCGGGTGGTCGACGCGCAGTCCGTCGACCACGCCCTCGTGCAGCAGCCGCAGCACGGTGGCGTGCGTCGCCTCGAACACCTCCGGGTCCTCCACGCGTACGCCGATCAGCTCCGAGATGCTGAAGAAGCGCCGGTAGTTCAGCTCGGTCCGGGCCAGCCGCCACCAGACCGGGCGGTACCACTGGGCGTCCAGCAGCTGCGGCAGCGGCAGCCGCGCGGTGCCCTCGCGCAGCGGGAAGGCGTGCTCGTGGTAGCGCAGGACGTCCCCGTCGACCCGCAGCTCGTCCAGGACCTCGCCGACCGGGGCGCCCAGCACCGGCACCAGCAGT
The DNA here is from genome assembly GCA_014649155.1 of Streptomyces griseoviridis. GTDB lineage: Bacteria > Actinomycetota > Actinomycetes > Streptomycetales > Streptomycetaceae > Streptomyces > Streptomyces griseoviridis. Next base: position 143,398 of record BMSM01000015.1, read on the forward strand.
TGCCCGCCGCGCGCCGCCCAGTCGATGTCGAACCAGCGCGCGTACGGCGATTTCGGCCCCTCGCGCAGCACCTCCCACAGGGCGCGGTTGTGCCGGGGGGACATCGCCATGTGGTTCGGCACGATGTCCACCACCAGCCCCAGACCGTGCTCCCGCGCGGTGCGCGACAACGCCCGCAGCCCTTCCTCCCCGCCCAGTTCCTCACGTACGCGCGCGTGGTCGACGACGTCGTAGCCGTGCGCCGACCCCGGCACGGCCTCCAGGACGGGGGACAGGTGCAGATGGGAGACGCCGAGCGCCGCCAGGTACGGCACGGCCGCCGCGGCGGCCGCGAAGGGGAACGCGGGCTGGAGCTGGAGCCGGTACGTGGCCGTGGGGGCCCGGTGGGGGCGCTCGGGTGTCCGCTCAGGTGTCATGCAGAGCTACGTACCCGCCGTACCGTCTTTCCTGTCACCGGCCCCCCACACAGACGTACCTCCCGTCGCGTCAGACCGGCCGGCGCAGCACGGTCATGCTCCGGTCGACCAGGGTCAGCCGGTCCCCGGCCTGCACCTTGCGGTCCGCGTCCGCGGGGACGCCGTCCGGCAGGGCGGTGTCGACGACCACTTCCCACTGCTTGCCGTGGTCGACCGGCACGACGAAGTCCAGCGGCTTCGGCGAGGCGTTGAACATCAGCAGGAACGAGTCGTCGCCGATGTGCTCCCCGCGCGGACCCGGCTCGGAGATCGCGTTGCCGTTGAGGAAGACCGTCAGCGCCGACGCCTGCGCCGAGTCCCAGTCCCGCTGCGTCATCTCGGCGCCGCCCGGCGTGAACCAGGCGATGTCGGACAGCTCGTCGTGGGTGCCCTCGACCGGCCTGCCGTGGAAGAAGCGGCGGCGCCGGAAGACCGGGTGGTCCTTGCGCAGCCACACCATCGCCCGGGTGAACCGCAGCAGGTCGGGGTCCTCCTCCGGCCAGCGCACCCAGGAGATCTCGTTGTCCTGGCAGTAGGCGTTGTTGTTGCCCCCCTGGGTGCGGGCGAACTCGTCGCCGTGGCTGATCATCGGCACACCCTGGGACAGCAGCAGCGTGGCGACGAAGTTCCGCATCTGCCGCGCCCGCAGCTCCCGCACGGCCGGGTCGTCGGTCTCGCCCTCGGCGCCGCAGTTCCAGGACCGGTTGTGGCTCTCGCCGTCCCGGTTGTCCTCGCCGTTGGCCTCGTTGTGCTTCTCGTTGTAGGCCACCAGGTCGTGCAGGGTGAAGCCGTCGTGGCAGGTCACGAAGTTGATCGAGGCCAGAGGGCGGCGGCCGTCGTCCTGGTAGAGATCGGACGAACCGGTCAGCCGGGACGCGAACTCCGCGAGGGTGCGCGGCTCCCCGCGCCACAGGTCGCGGACCGTGTCCCGGTACTTGCCGTTCCACTCCGTCCACAGCGGCGGGAAGTTGCCCACCTGGTAGCCGCCCTCGCCCACGTCCCAGGGCTCGGCGATCAGCTTCACCTGGGAGACCACCGGGTCCTGCTGCACCAGGTCGAAGAAGGACGACAGCCGGTCCACCTCGTGGAACTGCCGCGCCAGGGTCGCCGCCAGGTCGAAACGGAACCCGTCGACATGCATCTCGGTCACCCAGTACCGCAGCGAGTCCATGATCATCTGGAGCACGTGCGGGGACCGCATCAGCAGGGAATTGCCGGTTCCGGTGGTGTCCATGTAGTAGCGCGGATCGTCCGTCAGCCGGTAGTACGACGGATTGTCGATCCCCTTGAAGGACAGCGTCGGGCCCAGGTGGTTGCCCTCGGCGGTGTGGTTGTAGACGACGTCCAGGATCACCTCGATCCCGGCCTCGTGCAGCGCCTTGACCGCCGACTTGAACTCCAGCACCTGCTGGCCGCGGTCGCCCCAGGAGGCGTAGGCGTTGTGCGGGGCGAAGAAGCCGATGGTGTTGTAGCCCCAGTAGTTGTTCAGGCCCATGTCGACCAGGCGGTGGTCGTTGACGAACTGGTGCACCGGCATCAGCTCCAGCGCGGTGACGCCCAGTTCGGTGAGGTGCTCGATCACCGCCGGGTGCGCCAGGCCCGCGTACGTCCCGCGCAGCTCCTCGGGCAGCCCGGGGTGGCGCATCGTCAGGCCCTTCACATGGGCCTCGTAGATCACGGTGTGGTGGTACTCGGTGCGCGGGCGCCGGTCGTCGCCCCAGTCGAAGTAGGGGTTGACCACGACCGAGGACATCGTGTGCGGCGCCGAGTCCAGGTCGTTGCGCCGTTCCGGGTCGTCGAAGTGGTAGCCGTACACCTCCTCGCCCCATCGGACCGACCCGCTGATCGCACGCGCGTACGGATCGAGGAGCAGCTTCGCGGAGTTGCAGCGCAGCCCCTGCTCCGGGGCGTAGGGGCCGTGCACGCGGTAGCCGTACCGCTGCCCCGGCATCACGCCCGGCACATAGGCGTGCCGTACGAACGCGTCGCTCTCCCGCAGTTCGACCGAGGTCTCCGACCCGTCGTCGTGCAGCAGTGACAGCTCTACTCGGTCGGCGGCCTCCGAGAAGACCGCGAAATTGGTGCCCGCGCCGTCGTACGTGGCACCCAGTGGATATGCCTCTCCAGGCCAGACCTGCATGGACACGACTCTTTCAGGTGTACGGCGCCGGTGGGGGCGCCTCGGGTCCCGAGTCTCCCCGAAAGGCGGCCGGAGTACTCGGGACGGGCGGTCAGGACGTGCGGTGGACATGCCGGAACCACAGGGGTTCCCTGCTCCCGCCACCTGTCACCGCTATGAATCGGCTCACTCCGGTACCGCCCGGTAGCGGGAACCTTCGGCCGCGGGCGCGCAGTTGGGGGACGAGCCTGCCCATCGGGCTGCACCGCGCGCCGCTCGCGGAGTACCCTTCCTTGATCGTTGGGACGGGCAGGTCGGGGATGCGGGAGGCGGTGCGCGGGTGGGCTCGGGAGGGCTGGAGCTGCCCCCTGGTGACGAGGGTCACGAGGGAAACTCCACGGACGTCCCGCCCGGTGCGGTGTCCCTGGCGCGGCCGATGGACGCGGGCGCGATCGGTCCGGAGCTGGAGTGGGGCGCCGACGCCTGGCACGAGGTGCGCACCCGCGCCCAGCGGGCCGGCCGTGCCTACATCTGGCTGAACCTCGTCGAGCAGCGGCTGCGGTCCGTCGTGGCCGCCGTGCTGCGGCCCGTCTACGAACCGGTGCACGGCGACGACTGGGTGGTCGCCGCCGCCGGACCGGCCGGCCAGGAGTGGGTGCAGCGCGCGGTCGCCGTGCGCGAGGTCAGCCGCCGCAAGGGTTACCTGCTCGACCCGGCCGACGACAACGTGCTCAGTTTCCTGACCCTGCCCCAGCTGCGCGAGCTGATGGTCCAGCACTGGCCCTGCTTCGAGCCGTACCTGGAGGAGCGCCGGGACGTGGAGCTGGCCCTGGACGAGCTGGAGGTCACCCGCAACGTCGTCTCCCGCAACCGGGCCCTGTCCGAGGCGGTGCTCAGCCAGGCCGAGCGGGCCGCCGCCCGGCTCCTGGAGATGCTCGGCGCGGGCGGCGACGTGCCCTCCGCGCGCCGGCTGCCCGTCGACGCGGTCGAGGACCTGGTCGGCGACCGGTACGCCGACGTGGTCGCCGTCCACTCCGACCGGGTTCGGCTGCTGCGCCAGTTCCCGGCGGAGGACTTCTTCGGCGGCGCCCGGCGCCTGGACGCCATCGGCATCGGCCTCAACCTGCTGGTGCAGAACTTCTCGGGACGCCGGCTGGTGCGGCTGGCCGAGGCGGGCGGCCGGGTGCGGCTGCTCTTCCTCAACCCGGCCTCCAGCGCCCTCAAGCGCCGCGAGCGCGAACTCGGCATCAAGCGGGGCGAGCTGGCGCGGGCCGTCGAGACCAACATCCTGCACATGCGCCGGGTCCGCTCCCGGCTCCGCGACCCGGGGGCCTTCGAGATCCAGGTATTCGACGAGACGCCCCGCTTCACCGCCTACCTCGTCGACGGCGACGGCGCCGACGGCATCGCGGTCGTCCAGTCCTATCTGCGCCGCACCCGGGGGATGGAGGCGCCGGTGCTGGTCCTGCGCAACGGGCGCAACGGCGGCAAGGTGGTCAAGTCGGACCATGCGGACGAAGGTGGCCTTTTCTCCACCTACCGCGAGGAGTTCGAGCTGATGTGGGCGGATTCGCGGCCCGTGTCCTGACGCCCTCGGGACCCCGCCGCGGACGGTGGCTGCCTGATTGTCAGTGGCGCGTGCGAAGGTGGAGGCCACTGGGGGAACGCACCGAGAAGGGGGGCCGCCCATGGGCTGGCACCGGGAGTTGCTGGTCGGCTTCGACCTGGAGACGACGGGCACCGATCCGCGCGAGGCGCGCATCGTCACGGGAGCCGTGATCGAGGTCAGAGCCGGGGAGCCGCTGGGCCGCCGGGAGTGGCTGGCCGATCCCGGCGTGGAGATCCCGGCGGACGCGGTGGCGGTCCACGGCATCAGCAACGAGCGCGCGACCGGTGAGGGCCGCCCCGCCGACCAGGTCGCGGACGCCCTCGCGGACGTCCTCACCGGCTACTGGAAGACGGGCGTCCCGGTCGTCGCCTACAACGCGGCCTTCGACCTCACCCTGCTCACCGCCGAACTGCACCGGTACGGCCTGCCGTCCCTGCGCGACCGCCTCGGCGGCCTCGACCCCGCCCCGGTCATCGACCCGTACACCATCGACCGGTCCGTCGACCGCTACCGCCGCGGCAAGCGCAACCTGGAGGCGGTCTGCGCCGAGTACGGCGTGCCGCTCGACACCGCGCACGACGCCGGGGCCGACGCCCTCGCGGCGGCCCGGCTGGCCTGCGCGATAGCCGGCCGCCACCCCAAGGTGGCGGCCCTCGCACCGGCCGAGCTGCACCGCCGGCAGATCGAGTGGTACGCCGAGTGGGCGGCGGACTTCCAGAGCTTCCTGCGCCGCAAGGGCGACGCCACCGCGGTGGTCGACGGGGTCTGGCCGGTACGGGAACCGCTGGACGAGCGGGTCTGAGCGGCGCCCCCGGGGCTCAGAAGGGGTACCAGCGCACCGTGGGGTCCCCGTCCCGGAGCGACGCCACCCGGCGTTCGAACTCGGCCAGGGCCTTCGGGTTGCTCGGCGCGTGCTGGGCCACCCAGGCGCAGCTCGCCGTCTCGCGGGCGCCGCGCAGCACCGCGCAGCCGTCCCACTCGCGCACGTCCCAGCCGTAGGCGGCGGTGAACGCGTCGTACGCCCCGGCGGGCAACCCGTAGCGGTCCCGGCTCAGGGCGAGGACGACCAGGTCGTGCTCGCGCAGGTCGGCGGAGAAGGTCTCCAGGTCGACGAGGACGGGACCGTCCGGACCGACGTGCACGTTGCGGGGCAGCGCGTCGCCGTGGATCGGACCCGGCGGCAGGTGCGGGACGAGCGCGGCGGCGGCCGTCGCGAAGCCGTCCCGGCGGGCCCGCAGGAACTCCGCGTCGGCGGGGTCGATCGTGCCGCCCGCCAGCCGCAGCCAGCGTTCCACCCCGCCCAGCAGTTCGCGGGGCGGAAGTCCGAAGGAGGGGGAGGGCAGGGCGTGGACGATCCGCAGCAGCGGCGCCAGGTCCCGGGGCTCGGCCGGCCGCACCGGCTCGGGCAGCCGGTGCCACACGGTCACCGGACGGCCCGCGACCGACAGCGCCTCGGGCACGGCCGCCCGGACCGCCGGCACCCCGGCCTCCGCGAGCCACAGCGCGACGGCCAGCTCCCGGCGGGCCCGCTCCAGCAGCCCGGCGTCCCGGCCCACCTTGACCACCAGGTCGCCGGCGGCGAACACGGCGTTCTCACCCAGCGAGAGCAGTCGCGCCGAAGCCGCCGAGCCGGGCGGCAGCACGTCCGCCGCGGCCAGTACCTCGCGCGCCCCTGCCTCGTTCATCGTCCGCCTCCGTCATCCGGTCCGTCCGTCGGCCAGTGTCGCATTCGCACAGGTGGGGAGGGGCCGCGAGGTGCCTTGACGGGGCGGGCCGCCGTGACGACCATGACCACGCCCACCCGCGCCGGACGGAGACGGCCACGGAACAGAACCGGAGCACAGCCCCGGAGCACAGCGCCGGAGCACAGCCCCCGAGCACAGCCCCCGAGCGGAGAGCAGACCCGAAGCAGGCGCGGAAGGCACAGGCACAGGCACCGGCACATAACAGGCACAGGCACAGAACAGGCGCAGGCGCAGAACAGGCACAGAACAGGCGCAGGCCGGAGGGGACGACCAGGTGACGAAGACGGCCGAGCCGGCCGGGGGACCCGCGCGCCGGCTGTCCGGGCCCGGCGCCTGGTTCCTGGTGCTGCCCGCCCTGATCCCCATCCTCGTGCTCAGCGTCGGCCCGCTGCTGTACGGCGTCCTGCTGGCCTTCACCGACGCCCAGTCCGGCCGCACCGACCCCACCCGGTGGATCGGCGCGCTGAACTTCCGGGACCTGCTGCACGACACCCTCTTCTGGGAGTCGTTCCGCATCGGCCTGTTCTGGGCGGCCGGCGTGACCGTGCCGCAGTTCCTGCTCGCCCTCGGCCTCGCCCTGCTGCTCGCCCGGGAGCTGCGGCTGCGCTGGCTGGCCCGCGCCCTGGCGATCATCCCCTGGGCCATGCCCGAGGTCGTCGTCGGCATCATGTGGCGCCTGGTCTACAACCCGGACGCCGGCCTTCTCAACGAGACCCTGCGCGACCTCGGCCTCGGCGACGGCAGGGACTGGCTCAGCGGCCTGGCCACCGCCCTGCCCGCCGTCGTCGTCGTCGGTGTCTGGGCGGGCATGCCGCAGACCACCGTCACGCTGCTCGCCGGGCTCCAGAACACCCCGCGCGAACTGCACGAGGCCGCCGCGGTCGACGGCGCCGGCGCCTGGCGCCGGTTCCGCACGGTGACCTGGCCGGCCCTCAGACCCGTCGCCCTCGCCGTCACCGCGCTCAACCTCATCTGGAACTTCAACTCCTTCGCCCTGGTCTACGTGCTGACCGGCGGCGGCCCCGGCGGGCGTACCCGGCTGCCGATGCTCTTCGCCTACGAGGAGGCGTTCCGCTACGGCCAGTTCGGTTACGCGGCGGCCATGGGATGCGTGATGGTCGCCGTCGTCTCGGTCCTGCTGGCCGTCTTCCTCGCCGGCCGGCTCACCGGAGGTGACGACGCGTGAGAACGTCCAAGCGGGTCCGCGCGGGCCAGTACACCGCGCTCCTCGCCTACTTGGTCTTCCTGGCCTTCCCGTTCCTCTGGCTGCTCTCCACCGCTTTCAAGCCGCCCCGCGAGCTGGCGAGTCTGCACCCCACCTGGGTCCCGCGCGACCCGACCCTCGCCAACTTCCGGCAGGCCTTCGAGGAGCAACCGCTGCTGCGCGCCGGGCTCAACTCCCTGCTGGCCGCGCTCGGCGCCGCGCTGGTCGCCGTGCTGATCGCGACCCCGATGGCGTACGTCATGGCACGGCACCGCTCGCGGCTGTCCCGGGCCGCGACGGGATGGGTGGTGGTCAGCCAGGCGTTCCCGTTCGTGCTGGTGATCATCCCGCTGTTCCTGGTGCTGAAGAACCTGCGGCTGATCGACTCGGTGCCGGGGCTGGTGCTGGTGTACGTGGTGTGGGCGCTGCCGTTCGCGCTGTGGATGCTGACCGGGTACGTGCGGGCGGTGCCGGTCGAGCTGGAGGAGGCCGCGGCGGTCGACGGGGCCGGGAAGCTGCGGACGCTGGCCTCGGTGACCGGGCCGCTGCTGGCACCGGGGATCGTGGCGACGGGACTCTTCGCCTTCATCACGGCGTGGAACGAGTTCTTCTTCGCCCTGGTGCTGCTGAAGACGCCGGAGAAGCAGACCCTGCCGGTGGTGCTCACCCACTTCCTCGGCGCGGAGGGCGTCGCGGACCTCGGGCCGCTCGCCGCGGCGGCCTTCCTCGCGACGCTGCCCTCGCTGGTGGTCTTCGCGGTCGTCCAGCGCCGCATCACCGGCGGCATGCTGGCCGGGGCGGTGAAGAGCTGATGCCGGCGCTGACACGGGCGAGGATCGCGGTGGTGGCCGCGCTGGCCCTGCTGCTCGCGGGCTGCACCGGCGGCGGGGGCGGCGGCGACGGCCGGATCACCCTGCGCTTCCAGTCGCTGGCCTGGCAGCGGGAGTCGGTCGAGGCCACCAAGGACCTGGTGGCGGAGTGGAACGCGGCGCATCCCGGTGTCCGCGTCGAGTACGTCCAGGGCAGCTGGGACAGCGTCCACGACCAGCTCCTCACCGCCTTCGAGGGCGGCGAGGCACCGGACGTCGTCCACGACGCCTCCGACGACCTCGCGGACTTCGCCTACGGCGGACACCTCGCCGACCTGACGGACCTGCTGCCCGCCCGGCTCAGGCAGGACATCCCCGCGCGCGGCTGGCGGACCGTCACCTTCGGCGACGGGATCTACGGGGTGCCGTTCCTCCAGGAGCCCAGGGTGCTGATCGCCGACGCGAAGCTGCTGGCGCGGGCGGGCGTCCGGATACCGACGGTCGGACGGCCGTGGAGCTGGGCGGAGTTCCGGGCCGTGACGAAACGGCTGAGCGGACCCGGGCGGTACGGGGTGGCCTGGCCGCTCAAGGAGCCCGTGTCGGCCACGCTCAACCTGTCCCTCTCCGCGGGCGGACGCCTCTTCCACCGCGGGGCGGACGGCAAGGTGACCGTCCGCGTCGAGGCCGGCGACGAGGTGGTGCCGCGCACCGTGCGCGACCAGGTCACCACCGACCGCAGCGCCTCCCCGACGACCCTGGGCAGCGGCGGCTCCGACACGCTGCCCGGCCTCTTCGGCGGGAAGTACGCGATGGTGCCGCTCGGGTTCTCCTACCGGCAGCAGATCGCGCAGCAGGCGCCGGAGGGGTTCGAGTGGCGGGTGCTGCCCGCTCCGGCGGGGGCGGACGGGCTGACCCAGGGCGTCAGCCCGCAGACGCTCTCCATCGCGCGGGACAGCCCGCACAAGAAGGAGGCGGTGGCGTTCCTGGACTTCCTGCTCCGCCCGGAGAACATGGTGCGGCTCGCCCTCGGCGACTGGATGCTGCCCACCGGGACCTCGGCGCTCGCGGACCCCGCGCTGCGCACGGAGAAGGACGGCTGGGCCGTCGGGACCGCGCTCGCGGAGCATCTGCGGCCGGCGCCGGCGCAGTCGGTGCGGGGGTACGCCGAATGGAAGGACAAGGTGGCGACGCCGGCGTTCCAGGAGTACTACAGCGGGGCGATCGGGGAGGGGGAGCTGCGCGAGCGGCTGGAGAAGGACGGGAACCTGGTGCTGGCGCGGTACCAGCGCTGAGCCTGCGCGCCCCCGCCCACTCGCGCCTCCGCCCACCCGTGCGCCGGCCTACCCGCGCGCTCCGCCCACTCGCGCCTTCGCCCACTCGCGCCTCCGCCCCCCGCGCCTCCGCCCACCCGTGCCCCCGCCCCCGCGCCCCCGCCCACTCGCGCACCCGCGCGACCCGGGGCGTCCCCGTCCCGAGCGCGGCGTCTGCCGTCGCTGATGGCGGCGGCGCACACCGTGGACCGACCGGCGACCACACCGGCGAACCACGGCCGCAGGACACGTGCGTCGCGCGGGACAGGTACGACGGGTGGGCCGCGGGCGGTAAATACATTGCACGAGACGTCTCGTCTCGCCTACGGTCGGGTCATGACCAGTCGCGCCCATATCGCCATGTTCTCCATCGCCGCCCACGGCCATGTGAACCCCAGCCTGGAGGTGATCCGCGAGCTGGTGGCGCGGGGGCACCGGGTGACGTACGCGATCCCGCCCGCCTTCGCGGAGAAGGTCGCCGGGACCGGTGCCGAGCCGAAGCTGTGGAACAGCACCCTGCCCGGTCCGGACGCCGACCCGGACGCGTGGGGCTCCACCCTGCTGGACAACGTCGAGCCGTTCCTGGCCGACGCGATCCAGGCGCTCCCGCAGCTCATCGAGGCGTACGAGGGGGACGAGCCCGATCTCGTCCTGCACGACATCACCTCCTATCCGGCCCGGGTCCTCGCCCACCGCTGGGGCGTGCCCGCCGTCTCGCTCTCGCCGAACCTGGTCGCCTGGGAGGGCTATGAGCAGGAGGTCGGCGAACCGATGTGGGAGGAGCCGCTGAAGACCGAGCGCGGGCAGGCGTACTACGCCCGGTTCCGCGCCTGGCTGACGGAGAACGGCATCACCATGCACCCGGACGACTTCTCGGGCCGCCCCGCCCGCTCCCTGGTGCTGATCCCCAAGGCGCTCCAGCCGAACGCCGACCGGGTCGACGAGACGACGTACACCTTCGTCGGCGCCTGCCAGGGCGACCGGAGCGCCGAGGGCGAGTGGGAGCGTCCGGCGGACGCGGAGAAGGTCGTCCTGGTCTCGCTGGGGTCGTCGTTCACCAAACAGCCGGCGTTCTACCGGGAGTGCGTGCGGGCGTTCGGCGATCTGCCGGGCTGGCACCTGGTGCTCCAGGTCGGCCGGCATGTCGACCCGGCCGAGCTGGGGGAGATCCCCGGGAACGTGGAGGTGCGGTCCTGGGTTCCGCAGCTCGCGATCCTCAGGCAGGCGGACCTGTTCGTCACGCACGCCGGCGCGGGCGGCAGCCAGGAGGGGCTGGCCACGGCCACACCGATGATCGCCGTACCGCAGGCGGTGGACCAGTTCGGCAACGCGGACCTGCTCCAGGCGCTCGGCGTGGCCCGCAAGCTGCTCACCGAGGAGGCCACCGCGGAGGCGCTGCGCACGACCGCCCTCGCGCTCGTCGACGACTCGGAGGCGGCCCGGCGGCTGGAGGAGATCCAGGCGGAGATGGCGCGGGAGGGCGGCACCCGCCGCGCGGCCGACCTCATCGAGGCGGAGCTGGCCGCCGCCCGGCGGGCCTGACCCGGACGCGCCTGACCGTCGCGCCCGCCCGCACCGGGTGCGACGGCCGTTCTAGGGTGTCCGCCATGACGACGACGTACGCGGCGCTGCTGCGCGGCATCAACGTGGGCGGCCGGAAGAAGCTCCCGATGGCCGGCCTGCGCGCGCTCCTGGAGGAGTCCGGGTTCGGTGCCGTGCGGACCCATCTGCAGAGCGGGCAGGCCGTGTTCGCCTGCGGGCACGGGGACGAGGAGTCCCTCGCCGCCGAGCTGTCCGCCGCGATCGAGGGGCGGTTCGGCTTCGCCGTGGACGTGCTCGTCCGCGACCACGCCTATCTGCGCGCGGTCGTCGACGCCTGCCCGTTCCCGGCCGCCGACCTCGCGCCCAGGCAGCTCCACGTCACCTACTTCTCCGCTCCCGTCGACGCGGCGCGCTTCGCGGAGATCGACCAGGAGGCGTGCCGGCCCGAGGAGTTCCGCCTCGGCGACCGCGCTCTCTACCTGTACGCCCCCGACGGCCTGGGCCGCTCCCGGCTGGCCGACCTGCTCTCCCGCCCCCGCGTGGCCAAGGGCCTCGTCGCCACCACGCGCAACTGGAACACCGCCGTCAAGCTGGCCGAACTGACCGCGCCGTGAGACGCCGTTCCCCCGGGCGTGGCCAGGAGGGTGCGCTTGCCGCCGGGCGGTGAAGTGGTCTACAGGGCCACCTTCAGTCCGACCTCGCAGTCGAGGGTCTGGTGGTGGACCTCGCCGCCCTGCGTGTAGTCGAAGCGGCAGCCGCGGGCCGTGTCCCCGGGCGGCGAGGTGATCCGCAACTCGGCCAGGTAGAAGATCCGGTTCTCCCGCCGCGCGGGGACCACGACCGGCCGCGCCGCGTGACCCCTGAGCCGATCGAAATCGGGCGTGTACGCGTCTCCCTCCCTGACCAGCAGCGGCAGCCCCTCGGTGTCCTCCAGGTCGTAGGCGCCGTACCGCACGACCTTCAGGCCGACGGGAAGGTGTTCGAGGGCGACGCCCGTGATCTCGACGGGCTCGGCGGACTCGTTGACGGGCACGGGCAGCGCGAAGTACCAGGTCTGGCCCAGCCGCGCGTGGTCGTGGCCGACGACACCACTGGACTGGGCGCCGTCGGTGGCGAGGGCATCGCCGGGTCGCGGCCGGTCCGCGTCGCCCGTCAGGAGGCACCCGGTGAGCGCCAGGACGGCGAGGAGGAGAGAGGCCGCCCGGGTACCGGCGGAGGACGCCGGAGTCACCCGGGACGCGGTCATTCTCCTCCCCGATGTGGTGCGAGGCCCGCTGCCCGCCCGGAACCGGACGGGCGTCAGGTGCGAGCGTCCCACGCGCGCTGGAGGGCGGGCTGTACGTCCTCGCCGAGCAGGGAGCGGGTCCTCTGGCCCGGCAGGGTGGGCAGCAGCGCCCAGTGGGTCACCGTCTCGTCGGAGGCGGGACCGGAGGCGAGGCCGTGGGGGAGACGGACGACGCCGTCGGAGTCGACGAAGCAGTTCCTGTGCTCCGTCTCGTCCTCGCCGAAGTGCAGGCTCGCGAAGTGCATCGGCATCACCAGCCAGAACGCCTCGCCGGACCTGTCGCCGGGCCCGGCGCCCTCGGCCCGGTACCGGCCCGTGATCGCCGCTGCCACCGGGATGCCGTCCGGCGGGACGCCGTCGCGTACGTCGACCCAGGTCACCCGCATCGTCAGGTCCGTCATTCCGCTCCTCGGTCGTCTCCGCGTCCGCCGGCCGGCGAGACCGTGGCACCGGTCCCGCCCCCCGGTAGGACCGCCCGGCGCCCGCTCAGGTTGCCCGAACCCTCAGCGGGCGTGCACCACCGCCCACGCGCCCGACCCGAAGTCCAGTTCCAGGCCCGCGCGCAGCGGGACCGTACGGCCCGGGGCGACCGGCTGGAGGGTGCCGTCAGAGCGGGTGGCGGTCCAGGGGCGCGGCGAGCGGTTGGTGAGGCCGAACCGGCCCGGCCGCTCCGGGTGTTCGGTCAGCTCCGCGACGAGTGTGCCGTCCGAGCAGTCGTGCCGTGCGGGCTCCGCCGGCAGGTGGTGGGCCTGCACCCGGGCCGCCCGGCCCAGCCGGATGTGGTGCTCGACGGCCGGCGCCGCCGTCGTCACCGTCAGCCGGGGCGGCAGCACCACCCGCGCCCCGCACCCCCAGCAGGACGGGGGCGGCGGGGCCGCGCCCGGTTCCGTCATGTTCTGCCGGCCGCACGCCGCGCACTCCACCACCGCGTCCAGGACCGCCCGCAGCGCGTCCCGCCACTCCGACTCGCGCACCCGCGCCGCCGGGTCCCGCAGACCGGTGGTGAACACCCGCCGGAACAGCTCCCGCAGCCGTTCGGCCGTCGCCGCCCAGGTGGCCCGTACGGTGCTCTGCTCCGCCGGATCGGGGGCGTTGGAGTCGTCGGCCGGGTCGAAGAGGAACAGCGGGTCGTGGCCGTACAGCCGGCGCTCCGCCGACGCGTCCAGGCAGCGCACGGCCAGCTCCCGGCGGCCCTGGAAGGGGTGGTGGTTCATCAGCAGCATGAACAGCAGCACGGCGAGCGAGTGCAGGTCGGACTGGGTGCCGGGGCGGGCGCCGGGATCGCCGCGAACCAGCTCCGGGGCCATGAACGTCATCGTGCCGGTGATGCCGCTGACGTCCCCCTCGACCACCGCGTTGTCGTTGTCGCAGACCAGGACCTCACCGGTGGCCGGGTCGAAGAAGAGGTTGCCCCAGGAGATGTCCCGGTAGGCGACGCCCCGCATGTGCAGCGCCTGGTACGCCTCCACCGTGTACAGGCAGGCCCGCAGCAGGGCCCGGGTGTCGGTGCGCAGGGTGCGGCGGAACAGCTCGGGCAGCCCCTTGAAGCGCTCGGGGCGCAGCTCCATCAGGTACCCGAACGAGCCGTCGCGGGGCAGCACATGGGCCTGCGGCCACAGGAAGCGGTCGTCGTGGAAGTCGCGGTGCACCAGCTCCCGGACGATGGCCCGCTGCCGGGGGGTCGCCGACGCCGGGTAGTACCACTTCAGGGCCTTCTCACCGGTCCAGGTCGCGACCCGGTACACCTCGCCCTGGCCGCCCGCCCCGAGCAGGGCGAGCACCTCGATCTCCTCACCGTCCTCCGTGACGAGCCGCGTACCGCGGTCGAGCAGGCCGGTCGCCGTCGTGCCGGTCACCACACCTCGTCGTCCTCGTCGACGCCGAGGACCGGCGGGGCGAACGGCTGCCCGGCCGCTCCCTCCGGCGGGTCCGCCACCGGCTGCGAGGCGGCCCGCACCGCCGTGGTGGACGCCCACCGCACGGCCGCGGCGAGCTGCTTGCCGTTGTGTGCCCGCAGTGGCTCGGCGGCCGGGTCGCCGGTGAACGCCCGCAGGACGTCACCGTCCGCGTCGCGCCCCACGGCGATGGCGACCCGGACCGCCTCCCGGCCCCAGGGCGTGGCGTCGACCGCCGCGAGGCCGGCCCGCCAGTCGTCGGTGGGGACCCCGTCCGTCACCAGCGCGAGCACCGGTTTCAGCGCCCGCGCCGGCATCGCCGGGGCCCGCAGGTCCCGGGCGGCCAGGGACAGCGCCTCGCCCAGGTTCGTCATGCCGTCCACCTCGACGTCCCGCCAGGTGAAGTCCTCCACCGGTACGGGCGTCCGGTGGAGCCAGGCGGCGGTGGTGGAGAAGGTCAGGGCCCGCAGCAGCAGCCGGGCGGCCGGCTGCTCGGCGGCCACCGCGCGCAGTTCGGGCAGGGCCTCCCGGATCGCGTAGTTGAGCTGCGCGATCCGGTCGCCGCGCATGGAGTACGAGCAGTCCAGCAGCCAGGTGAAGTGGACCGGCCGGGTCGCCATCGGCCCGCCGGGCAGCCCGCCGGGCCGGCCCCAGGAGGCCGCTCGGTGCGTCATGTCCGTTCCGTTCCGTCGTGTTCCGGTGCCGGGCGGCCGTCCCAGCGGGCCCGGCCGGCGAGCCGGCCCGCGAGCCGGCCGAGGGCGCCGGGCCGGTTCCAGGAGCGGAACGCGTCGAGCCGGCCCCGGCCCGTCCGGTCCAGGACCTCCTCGATCCGGGCCCGCTCCCCGGCGGGCAGCGCGCGGACGGCCGGCCGCAGCACCTTCGCCAGCAGCGCGGTCCGCGTCTCGTCCCACGCCGGATGGACGCCCGGACAGGCGCTCCAGGCGCAGAAGCACGCGGCGGCGTACGACGGTGAGGCGCGCAGCCGCGTCCGGACCCGCTCGGCGCGGCCCTCCCGTCCGTACGCGGTGAGCAGCGCCGATTCGCCCGAGCGGGCCAGCGCGTACAGCTCGCTGTCCGGGGTGGGCCCGTCGACCAGCCGCCGGGCCAGGGCGGTGTACGCCCGTTCCGTCACCGTGTCCGGGACCGGTTCGGCGGCCCCGTCGCGCAGGCCGCGCACCCGCTCGACCCACTCCTCGCCCTCCGCCCCGGTGCCCAGCACGCCGGTGAACTCCAGCAGGAGCAGCGCCGACCGCCGCCCCGGGCGCAGCTCCGCCGGGAAGCGGCGCAGCAGGTCGGCGGCGAGGGCGGGAGCGTCCGCGTCGTCCGGTGGCGCGGCGAGGGCGGCGTCGACGAGGAGGTCGCGGGTGCCGGCCGCGCGGTGCAGGTCGGAGCCCAGCTCGTCCAGGAGGAGGGCCGCGTCCGCGCCGGCCGGCAGCGCGTCCGGCCACACCAGGCGCAGGGCGGTCCGCAGCACGGCCGGGTCGGCGTGCGGGGAGATCCCGGCGGCGCGCAGCACCGCGCGGAACCGGCCGATCCGGTCGTCCGGCGCCGCCGCCCCCGGCGTCAGGACGCACATCCGCAGGTGCGGGAAGCCACCCGGATGCGCGCCGACCGGCAGCCGCGCCGCGGCGAGCCGCCGGGCGACGGCGACGGGGGCCGCGGCGGCGCGCGTGTCGAGGGCGGCGAACAGGGCGGTGCGCAGGGCGGGATGTTCCTCCACGGCGGACAGGAGCGCGGGGTCCGTCCCCGCGGCGTCCTTCCCGCCGGGGACCGCCCCGGCTCCACGAGCCGGCTCGGCTGCCGGAACTGACGCGGCTTCAGCGGTCGACTCGCCGTCAGGGACCGCCCCGACTTCGGGGACCGCCCCGGCTCCGGGGACCGCCCCGGCTCCGGGGACCGCCCCGGCTCCAGCGGCCGGCGTGTCAGAAGAACCCTCCTCCGCCGGCACCAGCGTCCCCGCCAGCCGCCCGGCCAGCTCCGGCATGAGGTCCTGGCAGTCGACGCCGAGCAGGTCGGCGGCGCCCAGCAGGCGCAGCGCCCGGCCGGCGGCGTCCGTGCCGGCGTCCGCGATGCCGGACCGCAGCGGACCGGCCAGTGTGCGGGCGAGCGCGTCCCGGACCGGCGGCGTCAGCGCCCCGGCGCGCAGCGCGGGCACCGCCCCGCCGCCGAGCACCGCCGAGGCCAGCACCCGCCCGGCCAGCGGCGCCGGCACGGCGGCCGGCAACCGCCCGTCCACCCGCTCCAGCAGCACGGCCAGGGCGGCGCGTTCCGCACCGGCGTGCCCCGGTTCGGCCCGCCACTCCTCTTCGCCGCCCGCGCCCAGCGCCTCCACCACCCCCGTCAGGGTCGCCCCCGGCGCCGTGGTGACGTGGCCGGCCGCCCAGCGCGCGGCGGCGGCCCGCGCGTCCGCGCGCAGCGCCACCCCCGAGGCCAGCGCCGACGCCGCGAGCCGGCCGACGTCCCAGGTGGCGTCCCGGAACAGCTCCGGACGCGCCGCCCGCCAGATCCGCGCGCAGGTGTCGGCCCAGGCGTCACCGACCGGACCGGCCGGGCGCGCCCCGGTGCCGTCGTGCACCCGCACCCGGTCACCGGGCGCGCACGGCGCGCAGGACGGCAGCGTGCCCACGAGCTGCTGGGGCGCGCGCTCCGGCCGGCGGGCGTACGTGGTGAAGGTCAGCCCGTGCGCCGCAGCCCGGGGCAGCACCGCGCAGGCCAGCGCGATCCACCGGGCCACGGCCGTGCTGTCCCGCTCCACCAGGACGATCCGGCCGGCGTCCGGGTGCTCGGCCAGGACCCGCAGGTCGGCGAAGAACGCCGCCAGCCGGTCCGCCCGGGACGCGGCGAAGGCCACCAGGGAGTCCCGGCGCAGCACCCCCGAGGGCTCCAGCCGGTCCAGCGGGCCGGGACAGGGGTCGGCGGGCGGCCGGCCGGCCCAGCTCGGCGACTCCCACGCCGTGATCGGCAGCGCGCCGTCCGGCAGCCGGGTGCCCGGCGGCAGGTACAGGGCGTGCGCGTGGCAGGCACGGGCGTCGCCGTCCGCGGGGACGGTACGGCTCAGCAGCCGGCCCCCGTCGGAGAGCCGGTGGAACCCGAGCGCCCGGGGGAACTCCCCGGGCCGCCCGGCACCGGACCGCTCGGGCGGACCGGGCGGCGGCTCGTACCCGATGAGCCGGGCGGCCTCCTCCAGCACTTCCCGCGGTACCCCGGGTCCGACCGCCGTCAGCCGCAGGCCCGTGCCGTCCCCGGCGTCCGTGCCGTGCAGCTGCGCGGGGCTCATGCCGTCCCCTTGCGGTGCGGCGGCCGGGCCGCCGAGGCGCGCGGGAGGCGGGAGGGGCGGGTGACGGTCGGCATGGCTCAGCGCACCACCAGGGCCGCGGGGGAGGGTTCTTCGAGGCGTACGGCCGTGGCGTGCTCGCCGAGCAGGAAGCCGCGCAGGGTGTACGGGACGGGACGGGGCGCGGCGGCCAGGTCGTGTTCGACGGTGCCCCGCCGGGCGAGGTCGGCGCCGTCGACGCGCAGCACGGTGGTGCCGTCGGCGGGGTGGCGGGGCAGCAGGGTGCCACCGCGCGCCACGCACACGAAGGCGGGGAGGTCCGTGCCGGGCGGCGCCGGACCGAGCAGGGTGACCCGGAGCAGGACGCTCCGGCGGCCCAGCACGCGGAACCTGCCCGGTGCCCGGACCACCTCGTAGCCGACGACGAGGTCCGGGCCGAGCAGCACCTCGGCGGCCGGGGGGTCCAGGACGACGGCCCCGGCCGGCGGGGCGGTGACCGAGGCGCGGACGCGCACCGGGCGCGGGCCGACGGGGAGCCGCAGGCCGCCGCTCCGGTAGGCGTGCGCGGTGACCGTCCGCGCGCCGCCCCGGCCGCTCTCCCCGTCGACGCCCGCCCCACCGCTCCCGCCGTCGCCCAGGCCACCGTCTTCGTCACCGCCGCCGGCCGCGCCGGGTTCCGGCAGCGGCTCCCAGGCGACGGTGAGCTGCCCGGCGCCGTCCGGCCAGTCCAGGGTGACGGCGGCCTCTCCGCCGGGCAGCCGCCGGGCGGTGAGACCGGTGACGGGCGGCGGCGCCTCCACCGCGACGGCCGGTCCGGCCAGGGCGCGTCCGTCCCGTACGG
Source organism: Streptomyces griseoviridis (assembly GCA_014649155.1). GTDB lineage: Bacteria > Actinomycetota > Actinomycetes > Streptomycetales > Streptomycetaceae > Streptomyces > Streptomyces griseoviridis. The sequence continues at coordinate 161,486 of BMSM01000015.1, forward strand.
CGACGGCGGCGACCACGGTGCGCGCGCCCCGGCGCGGCCGTACCGTCGCGCCGGGCGGTGCGGGCTCGTCCAGCCGGGGCGGCAGTCCGGCCACGCGCAGGGCGGTGCCGGGGGCCGGCACGGCGCCGGGCCACTCCACCAGCCGGACCTCGGCGTCCGCGGCCCCGGTCCAGGTGAACCGCAGCGCGTCGCCCTCCGCGCGGGCGGTGAGCGTGCCGACCGGCTCGGGCCAGGGGCGGACGGTGTGGGTGAGGAGGCGGCCCGGTGAGACGGCCGGGGTGCCGTCGGGGGCGCGGTAGTGGCAGCGGATACGGAAGGAGTGCGCGCCCACGGCCGGTCCGGTCAGGGTGAACCCGTCGGGGCCGGCGGTGACGGCGCCGGCCGTCCCGTCCGGCCCGGTGTGCTCCACCGTCACCGCCACGGCGCCGGCCGGACGCGTCCACCCGCAGGTGAGCTGTTCCGGGCCGTCCGTCGCCCACGGGTCGCCCACCTCCGGGAGGACGGTCAGCCGGTGCGACACGAGCGGCGCTCCGGCCACCCGCCCGCCGCGCAGCGGCAGCGCGGCGTAGCGCACCGTGCCGCCGGGCACGGCCCGGGTGTCCCGCGCGGTGCCGTGGCCCGCGGCCACCTCCCGGTGCCCGGTCGCCCCGCGCGCGTCGCGCAGCAGGCACAGCAGCCGCCAGCCGTCGGCGCCCTCGGCCCCCTTCGCGTCCCACTCCAACGCGACGCCGTCCACCGCGGGTCCGGTACGCAGCGCGGCGTCGGCCCCCGGCTCGGGCCGGTGGACGCGGACGAGCCCGTGCAGGGCCCGCCCGTCGTCGGCGGCCTCGCCCAGGGCCCGCAGATACTGTTCCGTCGCCTCCCCGGCGGCCCCGCGCCGCTCCGCCCGGCGGGCCGCGTCCAGGGCCGCCTCCAGGCCGGTCAGCCGGTCGGCCAGCTCCGTCCGCAGCCGTCGCAGCGCCGGGTCGTCGCCCTGCGGCAGCCGCCCCAGCAGGGCCTTGACCCGGTGCAGCCGACGCTGGTCCCAGGCGTCGCCCAGCAGTTCGGCGGCGGCCCGCTGCTCCCGGTCGAGGACCGGCCGTTGCCCGGCCGCCGCCAGCACCCCCGCGCCCTCGTCGGGATGGACACCGAGCGCGGAGACGGTCCGCTGCCACTCCTCCGGAGGGCTCTCCTGCACCAGCCCGATCACCTGGTAGAGCACGATCCGGCGCAGCGCCTGCGCGTCGCGCCGGTGCACGGCCGCCAGCAGCCGGGCGAGCCGCGCCGCCGGGCCGTCGCCGGGGGCCGCCTCGTCCAGCAGCGCCGCGTCCACCCGGCGGTGTCCGCGCGGCCCCGAGGGCACGGCGAGCCCGTCCAGCACCCGCAGTCCGCCTCCGGCGGGCAGCAGGATCTCGGCCGCGTGCCGGGCGCCGGCCGCGGCCTGCGCGGCGGTCAGCTCGGCGTAACCGGCCACGAACGGAGTGAGCGGCAGCCCCGACAGCGCACCGGGCAGTCCGAGATGGTGCCCGAATATCCGACCTGCCCCCACCTGTGCCGTGTCCCCGTCCACTCGTACCCAGAGGGAACCCATCCCAGCAGATCGGCGACGGGCGGGGGAAGGGTCTCACGGAACCGGGACACCTGCCCCGGAGGCCACCCGCACCGCCCCTCCGGCCAGCCCCTACGGGCCGCCCCCGCCGGGCGCGTCCCCGATGACACGCCCCTCCGGGCCGAGCCCCGCCAGGAGCGTCACGCCCCCAGAGCCATCCGCACCGGCGTCCGCGCCGCCTCGTACCGTTCCACCAGCAGCCGCGCCACCTCCGGCGCCGGGCCGAGCACGTCCGCGAGGACGTCCGCCCCGGCCGCGCCGCGCGCGATCCGGTCCGGCAGCCGGCCGGGGGCCAGCACGTACGGGGCGACCGCGACCCGCGCGCAGCCCAGCTCCCGCAGCTCGCGCACCGCCTGTTCGGTGCGCGGCAAGGACGCGGAGGCGAACGCGGGCCGCACGGCGCGCCAACCGGTGTGCCGCCACTCCCGCGCGATGGCCGCGATCACCGCGATCGCCTCCGGGTCGGTGGACCCCGCCGAGGCCAGCACGACCCCGGTCGAGGACTTGCCGGCGGGGCTCAGGCCCGCCTCGTACAGCCGCCGTTCCAGCGCCGTCAGCAGCAGCGGCGACGGGCCCAGCACCTCGGCCTGCCGGACCCGCAGCCGGGCCGGCGCGTCCGCGAGGACCGCCGGGATGTCGGCCTTGGCGTGGAAGGCCCGGGTCAGCAGGAGCGGCAGCGCGACGACGTCCCGGACGCCCTCCGTCGCCAGGGACTCCAGGACTCCGGGCACGGACGGGACGTTGAAGTCGAGGAAGCCGGTCTCCACCCGGACGTCCGGCCGCAGCGCGCGGACCCGGCGGACCAGGGCGTGCACGGTCGCGGCGTGCCGCGGATCGCGGCTGCCGTGGGCGATGACGAGGAGCACCGGTGCGGACATGGCGTCGTTCAGCTCCTCACCAGCAGACCGCGGCTGCGCAGCACCCACCGCTCCAGCGGGCTGAAGACCAGCAGGTCGATGGCGATGCCGACGGTCAGGATCAGCAGGATCGCCTCGAACACCATGGCCATGTCGCTGGCGTTGCGGCCGTTCTCCAGCAGTTGCCCGAGCCCCACCCCGAGGTCGGGGAAGGAGGCGATGATCTCGGCGGCCATCAGCGACCGCCAGGAGAACGCCCAGCCCTGCTTCAGACCGGCCACATAGCCGGGCAGCGCGGCCGGCAGCGTGATGTGCCAGGTGCCCTTCAGCCCCGTCGCGCCCAGCGTGCGCCCGGCCCGCAGGAAGACCGGCGGGACCTGGTCGACGCCGGACACCAGGCCGTTGGCGATGGACGGGACCGCGCCGAGCAGGATCACGGCGTACATCATCGAGTCGTTCAGGCCCAGCCAGATCACGGCCGGCGGCACCCACGCCACCGACGGCAGCGACTGGAGCCCCGACAGGATCGGACCGATCGCCGCCCGCACGAACCGCACCCGGGCCACCAGCAGCCCCAGCGGGGTGCCGATGACCAGGGCCATGCAGAAACCGAGCAGGCCGCGCGAGACGCTGGTCCAGATGTAACCGAGCAGGGTGCCTTCGAGCCAGGCGTCCCGCACCACGTGCCACACGTCGGCGGGGGCGGGCAGCTTGGTCGGGTCGTCGACGATCCCGAACGAGACCAGTCCCTGCCAGACGGCCAGCACCAGCAGCACGGCGACGGCCGGCGGCAGCACCTTCTGGGTGAGCGTCCGCCGCCACGGTGTACGGCGGCCCGGGTGCGCGGTCTCCAGCGCGTCGAGGCCCGCCTCCAGACCGGCGAGGTCGCCCGGGTCCCGCGCGGGCTTCGCGGATGCGGTGTCAGTGCCGGCCATGGCGACGGATCTCTCCCCGTAGTTCCTCGGTGATCTCGACGGACAGGTCCGCCACGGCCGCGTCCTCGATGCGGCGCGGGTGCGGCAGGTCCACCGTCCACTCGCGGGCGACGCGGCCGGGCCGGGAGGAGAGCAGCACCACCCGCTCGGCGAGCCGCACGGCCTCGCGCACGTTGTGCGTGACGAACAGGACGGACAGCTTCGTCTCCCGCCAGATCCGGGTCAGTTCGTCGTGCAGCACGTCCCGGGTGATGGCGTCCAGCGCCGCGAACGGCTCGTCCATCAGCAGCAGCCGGCTCTCCTGGGCGAGCGCGCGGGCCAGGGCGACGCGCTGGCGCATCCCGCCGGACAGTTCGTGCACCCGCTTGCCGTGGGCCCCGCCGAGCCGGACCAGGGCGAGCAGTTCCTCGGCCCTCTCCCGGCGCTCGGCCTTCGGTACGCCGCGCAGCCGCAGGGCGAGTTCGATGTTCTTGCCGGCGGTGAGCCACGGGAACAGGGCGTGCTCCTGGAACATCAGCGCCGGCCGCCCGTCGGTGTCGATCGCGCCGGCGCTGGGCCGGTCCAGGCCCGCCACCAGGTTCAGCAGGGTGGACTTGCCGCAGCCCGAGGCGCCGAGCAGGGTGACGAACTCGCCGGGCGCGACGTCGAGGGTGATGTCGTCCAGTACGAGCTGCTCGCCCGCAGGGCCGGGGAACGACTTCGAGACGTGCGCGATCCGGGCCGCGTGGGTGGCGGCCCCGGTGCCTTCGGCGGCCTTGGCGAGGGTCGTGGCCATGGTCGTCACCTCCAGGGGACGGGTCGGAAGGGGGGGCGGCTACGCGACGCCGAGGCCGGCGTCGTCGGCGGCCGGGCGGCCCTCGCCCTCGAGGACCTTGTCGAGCAGCGTCAGGTCGTAGATGCCGTCGAGGTCGGGCCGCTCCAGCAGGCCCGCCCGTACGGCGTGCTCCGCCTGGGTCCTGAGGGTGGCGGCCAGCGGGTCGTCGGTGACCTTCAGCGACGCCCAGGCCGGGTCGAGGATCTCGGCGGGCAGGGCCCGGCCGGTGTCCGCCCGAAGCTGCTCGTTGGCGGCGGCCTTGGCCTCGCGCGGGTGCGCGGTGATCCACCGGTTGGTCTAGACCGACGCCCGCAGCACGGTCTCCACGGCCTTCGGATGCTCGGCCAGGAACGTCTGCGACACGACGATGTTCGTGGTCACGAACTCCGCGTCCGGCCACAGGCCGGCCTCGTCGAGGAGCACCTTCCCGCCCTCGGCGACCATCCGGGACGCGGTCGGCTCGGGCACCCACGCCCCGTCCACCGACCCGGACCGGAAGGCGTCCGGGGTGACCTTGTTGTCGCTGCGTACGACGGTGACGTCACCCGTGCCGCTCTCCGCGTCGACCCGCCAGCCCTGGTCGGCGGCCCAGGCGAGGAAGGCGACGTCCTGGGTGTTGCCGAGCTGCGGGGTGGCGATCCGCTTGCCCGCGACGTCCCGCACCGACCTGATCTTCTCCGGGTCGACCACCAGCTTCACGCCGCCGGAGGTGGCCCCGCCGACGATCCGCAGGTTCTTCCCGCCCGACTTCACGTACCCGTTGACCGCCGGGGACGGGCCGATCCAGCCGATGTCCAGGGACCCGGAGTTGAGTGCCTCGATCTCCGAGGGCCCGGCGTCGAACACCGCGTACTTCGCCTGGGTGCCGCCCAGCGCCTTCTGGAAGAAACCCTTGCGGTTGCCGACGAGGGCGGTGGCGTGGGTGACGTTGCCGAAGTAGCCGATCCGGATCTCGTCCAGACCGTCCGTCCTCGGCGCTCCCGCGACGGCCTTGACGGTGCCGTCGTCCACCGCCCGCGAGCCGTAGCCGCAGGCGGCCAGGGCGAGCAGGGGGAGGACGGTGAGCACCAGCAGGGCGCGTCGGGCGGCGGAGGCCATGGTCAGAAGTCCCACCCGTCGTCGTCCCCCGCGTCCGCGACCGGTTCCGGGGCGGCGAAGGACTCGCCGACCATCCCGGCGGTGAGCGTGGTGCCGTCGCCGGGGTCGATCAGGATGAAGGAGCCGGTGCGCCGGGAGTCGGCGTAGGAGTCGGCGGGCAGCGGCTCGGCGGTGCGGATCTTCACCCGGCCGATGTCGTTGGCGACGAGCCGGCCGGGGTGCGGGTGCAGGGACAGGTCGTCCAGCGTCAGCCGAGCCGGGATGTCCTTGACGATCGCCTTCACCGTGCGGGTGCCGTGCTTGAGCAGCACCCGGTGGCCGACGGTCAGCGGCTGGTCCGCGACGTGGCAGACGGTGGCCTCGACGTCCTGCGTGGTGGCCGGCGCGTCCTGGGTGGGCACGACGAGGTCGCCGCGGGAGACGTCGATGTCGTCCTCCAGGAGCAGCGTCACCGACTGCGGTGTCCACGCCGCCTCGACCGGCTCGCCGAGCAGGTCGATCCCGCTGACCCTGGTCGTCCGCCCGGAGGGCAGCACGGTGACCGGGTCGCCGACGCGGAACGTACCGGCGGCGATCTGACCGGCGTACCCCCGGTAGTCGGGGTGCTCGGCGGTCTGCGGCCGGATCACGTACTGCACGGGCAGCCGGGCGTGGCAGTGCGCCAGGTCGTGGCTGACCGGCACGGTCTCCAGGTGCTCCAGGACGGTCGGGCCGCCGTACCAGTCCATGTGCGCGGACGGCTCCACCACGTTGTCCCCGACCAGCGCCGAGATCGGGATCGCGGTGACCTCGGGCACGCCCAGCTCGGTCGCGTACGCCGTGAACTGCTCGGCTATGGCGGCGAACACGGACTCCTGGTAGCCGACGAGGTCCATCTTGTTGACGGC
>BMSM01000016.1 GCA_014649155.1 Streptomyces griseoviridis
CCTTTCAGCGCCGATGGTACTGCAGGGGGGACCCTGTGGGAGAGTAGGACACCGCCGAACAATTCTTGGAGCTCCGGCTCCTGGGCATACCGCCCGGGAGCCGGAGCTTTTTTGCGTTGAGGTAGGGTCAGGGGGCATTGTTGGCTCATTTCATCCAGGAGGCCCCCGGGTGGAGGTCCAGGAGACCCGCGTCCAGACTGACCGGGTCCTCACCATCCCGAACATCCTCAGCATGGCGCGCCTCGTCGGTGTGCCTCTCTTCCTGTGGCTGATCCTCAGGCCTGAGTTCGGCGGCCCCAAGAGCGACGGCTGGGCCCTGCTGGTGCTGGCCCTCAGTGGGATCAGTGACTACCTGGACGGCAAGCTCGCCCGGCGATGGAACCAGATCAGCAGCCTCGGCCGGCTGCTCGACCCCGCTGCGGACCGGCTCTACATCCTGTCCACGCTGGTCGGCCTCACCTGGCGGGAGATTCTCCCGCTCTGGCTGACTGCCGTACTCCTGGCACGTGAGCTGGTCCTGCTGGTCATGGTGGGCATCCTCCGGCGCCACGGTTATCCGCCGCCGCAGGTGAACTTCCTCGGGAAGGCCGCGACGTTCAACCTGATGTACGCGTTCCCGCTGCTCCTGCTCAGTGACGGAAGCGGATGGATCTCGTCACTCGCTGCTATTTTCGGATGGGCGTTCGCCGGATGGGGTACAACCCTCTATTGGTGGGCAGGAGTCCTCTACATGGTTCAGGTCCGCCGCTTGGTCCGCGCGGACACCATGGCCGATTGAACTCGCTGATGGAGCGGCCATAGCCGCCCCGATGGCTCGCGCTGGAAAAGTGCGGGACAATCGAAGGCGGGTGGAGTCGGTCAGACCGTCATCTCTTGGAGGAGGACGCTTCCGACATGAAGGCCGTCGTGATGGCCGGAGGCGAAGGCACACGCCTTCGTCCCATGACCTCGAGCATGCCCAAGCCGCTCCTGCCGGTGGTCAACCGGCCGATCATGGAGCACGTTCTGAGGCTGCTCAAAAGGCATGGGCTCAACGAGACCGTCGTGACCGTGCAGTTCCTGGCCTCGCTGGTCAAGAACTACTTCGGTGACGGTGAAGAGCTCGGTATGGAGCTCACCTATGCCAATGAGGAGAAGCCACTCGGTACCGCCGGAAGCGTCAAGAACGCCGAAGAGGCGTTGAAGGACGATGCCTTCCTCGTCATCTCCGGTGATGCCCTGACCGACTTCGACCTCACCGAGCTGATCAATTTCCACAAGGAGAAGGGAGCGCTCGTCACGGTCTGTCTGACGCGCGTGCCCAACCCCCTTGAATTCGGGATCACCATCGTCGACGAGGAAGGCAAGGTCGAGCGCTTCCTGGAGAAGCCGACCTGGGGCCAGGTCTTCTCGGACACCGTGAACACCGGTATCTACGTCATGGAGCCGGAGGTCTTCGACTACGTCGAGGCCGATGTGTCCGTCGACTGGTCCGGTGACGTCTTCCCGCAGCTCATGAAGGAAGGCAAGCCGATCTACGGCTATGTCGCCGAAGGCTACTGGGAGGACGTCGGCACCCACGAGAGCTATGTGAAGGCCCAGGCCGACGTCCTGGAGGGCAAGGTCGACGTCGACATCGACGGCTTCGAGATCTCGCCCGGCGTGTGGGTGGCCGAGGGCGCGGAGGTCCACCCGGACGCCGTGCTCCGGGGACCGCTGTACGTCGGCGACTACGCCAAGGTCGAGGCCGGCGCCGAGATCCGGGAACACACCGTCATCGGGTCCAACGTCGTCGTCAAGAGCGGGGCGTTCCTGCACAAGGCCGTCGTGCACGACAACGTGTACGTCGGACCGCACAGCAACCTGCGCGGCTGCGTCGTCGGCAAGAACACCGACATCATGCGCGCGGCGCGGATCGAGGACGGCGCGGTCATCGGAGACGAGTGCCTCGTCGGTGAAGAATCGATCGTTCAGGGCAATGTGCGGGTCTACCCGTTCAAGACCGTCGAGGCCGGCGCGTTCGTCAACAACTCGGTGATCTGGGAGTCGCGGGGCCAGGCGCACCTGTTCGGCGCCAGAGGTGTCTCCGGCATCCTGAACGTCGAGATCACCCCGGAACTGGCCGTGCGGCTCGCCGGCGCCTACGCGACCACCCTCAAGAAGGGGTCGACCGTCACCACGGCCCGCGACCACTCCCGAGGCGCGCGGGCGCTCAAGCGGGCGGTCATCTCCGCGCTGCAGGCCAGCGCCATCGACGTACGGGACCTGGAGAACGTACCGCTGCCCGTGGCGCGGCAGCAGACCGCGCGGGGAAGCGCCGGCGGCATCATGATCCGTACGACGCCCGGGGTACCGGACTCCGTCGACATCATGTTCTTCGACAGTCAGGGCGCCGACCTGTCGCAGGGCAGCCAGCGGAAGCTGGACCGGGTCTTCGCGCGGCAGGAGTACCGGCGCGCGTTCCCCGGAGAGATCGGCGACCTGCACTTCCCGTCCAGCGTGTTCGACTCGTACACCGGGTCGCTGCTGCGGAACGTCGACACGGCGGGCATCGCCGAATCGGGACTGAAGGTCGTCGTCGACGCCTCCAACGGCAGCGCCGGGCTCGTGCTGCCCAGCCTGCTGGGCAAGCTGGGCGTGGACTCGCTGACCATCAACCCCGGTCTCGACGAGTCCCGGCCGACCGAGTCGGCCGACATGCGGCGCTCCGGGCTGGTCCGGCTCGGCGAGATCGTGGCGTCCTCGCGGGCCGCGTTCGGGGTGCGGTTCGACCCCGTCGGTGAGCGGCTGTCGCTCGTCGACGAGAAGGGCCGCATCATCGAGGACGACCGGGCGCTGCTGGTGATGCTCGACCTGATCGCCGCCGAGCGGCGCAGCGGCCGGGTGGCGCTGCCGGTGACCACCACCCGGATCGCCGAGCAGGTCGCGGCGTACCACGGCACCCAGGTCGAGTGGACGACCACCTCGCCCGACGACCTCACGCGGGTCGGCGGCGAGGAAGGGACGATCTTCGGCGGCGACGGCAAGGGCGGGTTCATCGTCCCGGAGTTCAGCAGTGTCTACGACGGCACCGCGGCCTTCGTGCGGCTGATCGGGCTCGTGGCGCGGACTCAGCTCACCCTCAGCCAGATCGACGCCCGGATCCCGAGGGCGCACGTCCTCAGGCGCGATCTGGCGACCCCGTGGGCCGTCAAGGGCCTGGTGATGCGGCGGGTCGTGGAAGAGGCCGGAGACCGCTCCGTGGACACCACCGACGGCGTGCGGGTGGTGGAGGCCGACGGGCGCTGGGTCATGGTGCTGCCCGACCCGGCCGAGGCGGTCACCCACCTGTGGGCCGAGGGCCCCGACGACGCCTCCGCGCAGGCCCTGCTCGACGAGTGGTCGGCGGTCGTGGACAGCGCCGGACGGTAAAAACAGCAGTACGCGCGCGTGCCGGACAAGTGCCCCCAAGGGGGCCCGTCCGGCACGCCGGTGGGGCCGTTCGGAGGCAGGGGCGGCGGCGTGCGACGATGTGCGGCATGCCGCAGCAACCCCCCGTTCGGAGCACAGCCACGCGGCCCTCACGTCCGGACGCCTCCATGTCGTTGCTCACCAACGTCATGGACCACAGCCTCGACGACGGCTACGCCGAGGCGGCGGCCCGCAAGCGGGCCGCGGGCGGCGGCGGCCTGCCCAGGACCCTCCGGGCCAAGCTGGGCCTCGCCGCCGGGCTGGTGCTGGCCGCCCTGGTAGTGACCGTGGGCGCCGCCCAGGCCCGGGTCACGGCGCCGGCCGCCGCCAAGGAGCGCCAGGAACTGATCGACCGCATCGACCAGGAGACGGACGCCGCGGACGACCTGGAGGGCGACGTCGACGCCCTGCGCGACGACGTGGGCGCCCGGCAGCGCGAGGCGCTCCGGCACAGCGCGGACAGCGGCCGCGGCCGGCTCGTGGGTCTCCTGTCGGGAGCCGTCGCCGTACACGGTCCGGGCGTCAAGCTCGTGGTGGACGACGCCGACGCATCCGGCACGGGCAGTGACGGCGAGCCGCGCGGCACCTCCGGGTTCTCCGACACCGGACGGGTGCGCGACCGGGACATGCAGCGAGTGGTCAACGGGCTGTGGGCGGCCGGCGCCGAGGCCATCTCCATCAACGGGCAGCGGCTGACCGCGCTCTCGGCGATCAGGGCCGCCGGAGACGCCATACTGGTCGACAACCGGCCCCTGGTACCGCCGTACACGGTGCTGGCCGTGGGGGACGGGCAGGCGCTCGGCAGCCGGTTCCAGGACAGCGCAGACGGGCTGTACCTGGACGCCCTGAAAGAGAACTACGGCATCCGGACCGGTCTCTCCACGGAGGACGACCTCCGGCTGCCGGCCGCGCCGAGCGTCATCGTGCGCACCGCACAGCCGAAAACCGAGAAGGGCACATCGTGATCGCCGTACTGGGCCTCGTCGTGGGAGTCGTGGCCGGGCTGTTGGTCCGGCCGGAGGTTCCGCCGGCCGTCGAACCGTATCTGCCGATCGCCGTGGTCGCGGCGCTGGACGCCGTGTTCGGCGGGCTGCGGGCCATGCTCGACGGCATCTTCGACGACAAGGTCTTCGTGGTGTCGTTCCTGTCGAACGTGGTCGTGGCCGCGCTGATCGTCTTCCTGGGCGACAAATTGGGCGTCGGCGCCCAGCTGTCCACCGGTGTGGTGGTCGTGCTCGGCATCCGCATCTTTTCCAACGCCGCGGCGATCCGCCGGCACGTCTTCCGGGCGTGAGACCGATGACCGAGAGCAACGAACACGCGGGAAAGCCCGGGCACCGGCTCCGCGCCGAACTGCCCCAGGAGGTGACGCCGGCACCCGCGCCGGGCGCCGGACCGAACCCGGCCGCGGGCAGGGACGCCGGGCTGACCGGGCGGCAGCGACTGGCGCAGGGACTGTGGCCGCCGCGCGTCACCCGGGCCCAACTCATCGTCGCCCTGCTGCTGTTCGGGCTCGGCTTCGGCCTGGCCGTGCAGGTGGCGTCCAACAGCGACGGGGACAGCGCGCTGCGCGGCGCCCGGCAGGAAGATCTCGTCCGCATCCTCGATGAACTCGATGACCGTACGCAACGTCTTCAAGACGAGAAGCAGGGCCTCGAAGCGCAGCGCGACGAGCTGGAGAACAGCTCCGACCAGGCCGAGGAGGCCCGCAAGCAGACGATCGAGAAGGAGCGGCAACTCGGCATCCTGGCGGGCACGGTGGCCGCGCAGGGGCCGGGCATCACCATGACCGTCACGGACCCGCACGGAACGGTGGAGTCGAAGCACCTGCTCGACGCCGTCCAGGAGCTGCGCGCGGCCGGAGCCGAGGCGATCCAGGTCAACGGCGTGCGCATCGTCGCGAGCACCTATCTGACGGACTCCGGCGACGGTGTGAGCGTCGACGGGAACAAGATCGACGCGCCCTATCGTTTCCAGGTCATCGGCAAGCCGCAGGACCTGGAACCCGCGCTCAACATCCCTGGAGGAGTGGTGCAGACTCTGGAGAAGGAACAGGCCACCGCCACCGTCGAGCGATCGAGCAAGATCGTCGTGGACGCCTTGCGAGCGGCGAAGCAGCCTGACTACGCTCGGTCGTCCTCCGAGTGAACCGGCGGCGCATGGGCGCTGTCCGGCGAGGGCATGAGGTTGCGGGGGGTCGGCGCACCGAATGGGTGGTGCGTGGTGGAAACTGTCTGGCGGAGACGGACGTTGTCAGGATGTCCGGGTCGGCCAGTACGTTCAGTCAGGGTTCGTCCTGCCCCACGGGCGGGTCTGTTTCGGTCAAGGGGAATCGCCCGTGAAGTTGTTTGCGAAGTTGTTCGGCAAGAGCGCGCGAGAGGGCAGCGAGAACGCGACCGCTCGCCACCGTGCGCAGCCCGACGCGGAGGGTCAGCGTCCGCTGTTCCGGGACCAGGTGGGTGGCCAGGGCGCGCCGTCTGTTGACCCTGCGCAGTCCGGCGGCATAGGTTTCGGGCAACCGTCGACCTCAAGTACGGGTTCAGGGTTCCAGCCCGGGCCGTACGCGTCCAACGCCCCGGCGGGGCAGCCGCCGCAGGAGGATCCGTCCATGTCGGCCCTGGTGTGTACGAGGTGCGGTAACCGCAACGCGGAGAACAGCCGCTTCTGCTCCAACTGCGGTGCGCCGCTGCGGGCCGGGGCCCACGCGGAGCGCCCCTCGGAGACGACGTCCACCATCTCGATCTCCGGCCTGGAGGCGTACGACGCCGAGGTGACCGGGCAGACGCAGATGCCGACGCTCTCCCCGGAGGCGCAGGCCGCCGTGGAGGCGCTGCCGCTGGGCTCGGCGCTGCTCGTGGTGCGGCGCGGGCCGAACTCGGGCAGCCGGTTCCTGCTGGACGGCGAGCTGACGACGGCCGGGCGGCACCCGCAGAGCGACATCTTCCTGGACGACGTCACGGTCTCCCGGCGGCACGTGGAGTTCCGCCGGCAGCCCGACGGGTCGTTCACGGTCGCCGACGTGGGCAGCCTGAACGGCACGTACGTCAACCGTGAGCGCATCGACCAGGTCGCCCTGTCCAACGGCGACGAGGTGCAGATCGGCAAGTACCGGCTGGTCTTCTACGCGAGCCAGCGGGGTTACTGAGCCGACCCGGGCTCCGTCCGGGGAGATCCCCAGGGAAGGGCCATGGTGCAAACACCGAGCGGTGGTGCCGGTCCCGGCACCGCCGCCACGGACGGTCTGATGAGCATCGGCGCGGTGCTGAACGTGCTGCGCGACGAGTTCCCCGACATCACGATCTCGAAGATCCGGTTCCTGGAGTCCGAAGGGCTCGTGGAGCCGCGGCGGACCCCGGCCGGGTACCGCAAGTTCAGCGCCCGTGACGTCGAGCGGCTCGGCCATGTCCTGCGGATGCAGCGGGACCACTACCTGCCGCTCAAGGTGATCCGGGACCACCTGGACGCCATGGAGCGCGGGGAGGCGGTGCCGCTGCCGACCGTGGGGCGGCAGCGCGAGGGCGGTGACGCCGTGCCCGAGCCGTCCGGGACGTCCGGCGCCGCCCGGATCGGGCGGGCGGAGCTGCTCGCCGCCGCCGGGATAGAGGAACGCCAGCTCGACGAGTGGGAGGCGTACGGGCTGATCGTCCCGCTGCCCGACGGGTCGTACGACGCGGAGGCGGTCACCGTGGCCACCCTCGTGGTGGAGCTGGGGCGGTCCGGGATCGAGCCACGGCACCTGAGGGTGATGAAGGCCGCCGCCGACCGGGAGGCCGGACTGGTCGACCAGGTGGTGGCGCCGCTGAAGCGGCACCGGAATCCGCAGACCAGAGCCCATGCGGAGGCCCGTACCAAGGAGCTGGCGGGGCTCGCGGTGAAGCTGCACGCGGCTCTGGTGCAGACCGCTCTCGGGGTGCGTCTGCCGTGAGGGGGGCGCCCGGATCGGCCAGCCGTACCCGGCCCGACTACCCAAACGTCCCGGGCACGGCCTAGGGTTGCTGTGTGAACGAGCTCGATGTCGTAGGTGTCCGGGTCGAGATGCCCTCCAACCAACCGATCGTGCTGCTGCGTGAAGTGGGAGGAGACCGCTACCTCCCCATCTGGATCGGTCCCGGGGAGGCGACGGCCATCGCCTTCGCCCAGCAGGGCATGGCTCCCGCACGGCCGCTGACCCACGACCTGTTCAAGGACGTGCTGGAAGCCGTCGGCCAGGAGCTCACCGAAGTGCGCATCACCGACCTGCGGGAAGGTGTCTTCTACGCGGAGCTGGTCTTCGCCAGCGGGGTCGAGGTGAGTGCGCGGCCGTCCGACGCGATAGCGCTGGCGCTGCGCACCGGCACGCCGATCTTCGGCAGTGACACGGTGCTGGACGACGCCGGCATCGCGATCCCGGACGAGCAGGAGGACGAGGTGGAGAAGTTCCGTGAGTTCCTCGACCAGATCTCGCCGGAGGACTTCGGCAGCAGCAACCAGTGAGAGCCGTCCGAAAGGGACATTCGGCTAGCCTTTCCCCGCGAGGGGGCACGGCAAACCACTCGTAGGGTGATTATCACTCGGCGTGCCGAGTGTGGCGATCGTTGACGCACCCTTGGTGACTGCCTACCTTCGAGGAGGCAGGTCAAGGACGGAGGTCGGCGTGAGAAGCAGCGGCGACAGTACGGTGGGGAGCGTCCCCGCACCCGGTCCGGGGTCGGGCGTTCCGTACTCTCCCGAGGGTTCTCGGCTCCGCCCCGCGGTGGCGCCGAGCGGCGGAGGGGCGGCGTCCATGACGTCCGAGCAGATCGGCTACCGGGGGCCCACGGCCTGCGCGGCCGCCGGTATCACCTACCGGCAGCTCGACTACTGGGCCCGTACCGGGCTGGTGGAGCCGAGCGTGCGGTCCGCCCACGGGTCGGGGACGCAGCGGTTGTACAGCTTCCGCGACGTGGTGGTGCTGAAGATCGTCAAGCGGTTCCTCGACACCGGTGTGTCGTTGCAGAACATCCGCACGACCGTCCAGCACCTCAGGGAGAGCGGCTTCCGCGATCTGGAGCGGATGACGCTGATGAGCGACGGCGCCACGGTCTACGAGTGCACGTCTCCCGACGAGGTGCACGCCCTGCTCCAGGGCGGCCAGGGGATCTTCGGGATCGCCGTCGGGGTGGTGTGGCGGGACGTGGAGAACGCCCTGTCGCAGCTGCACGGGGAGCGCGTCGACACCGGGGAGACCCTGGTCGGGCACAACCCGGCGGACGAACTGGCCCGGCGGCGCAACCGGGCGGTCTGAGACCCGCGCGTCCTCCGCGTTGTCAGTGGTGTAGGGCAGCATCGGAGATGTGAGAACCGCGCCGACGATCCTGCATCTCGACATGGACGCCTTCTACGCCTCGGTGGAGCAGGCGTCGAAGCCGAGTCTGCGCGGAAAAGCCGTGGTGGTGGGCGGTCTGGGGCCGCGCGGCGTGGTGGCCACCGCTTCCTACGAGGCCCGGGTCTTCGGCGTCCACTCGGCCATGCCCATGGCGCAGGCCCGGCGGCTCGCGCCGCACGCCGCCTACCTCGTCCCGCGCTTCCAGCTCTACCGGTCGGTGAGCGAGCAGGTGATGGGGCTGCTGCGGGCGCTGTCGCCGCTGGTGGAGCCGCTGAGCCTGGACGAGGCGTTCGTGGACCTGGAGGCCGGCGGGACGGCCTGGGACGCGGAGTCGGCGCGGCTGACCGGTACCCGGCTGCGGGCCGACATCCGGACCGTCACCGGGCTCACCGGATCGGTGGGGCTCGCCGCCTCCAAGATGCTCGCCAAGATCGCCTCCGAGGACGCCAAGCCCGACGGACTGGTGCTGATCGAGCCGGGCACCGAGCGCGACCTGCTCGCGCCGATGCCGGTGCGCACCCTGCCGGGCGTGGGGCCGGCCACCGGCGACCATCTGCGGCGGGCGGGGATCACCACCGTCGGCGAGATCGCCGAGGCCGGCGAGGACGAGCTGGTCCGGCTGCTGGGCAAGGCGCACGGACACGCGCTGTACGCCATGGCGCTGGCCCACGACGAGCGGCCCGTGGTCGCCGAGCGGGAGGCCAAGTCGGTGTCGGTGGAGGACACCTACGACGTGGACATCCACGACCGCACCCGGGTCGGTCTGGAGGTGCGGCGGCTGGCCGAGAGGTGCGTGGGGCGGCTGCGCGGGGCCGGGCTGTCGGGGCGCACCATCGTGCTCAAGGTACGGCGGTACGACTTCTCCACCCTGACCCGCTCGGAGACGCTGCGCGGGCCCACGGACGATGTCGCGGTGGTCGCGGAGGCGGCGGCGCGGCTGCTGGACGCCGTGGACACCACCGGCGGGGTGCGGCTGCTCGGCGTGGGCGTCACCGGGCTGGCCGACTTCACGCAGGAGGACCTCTTCGCGCAGGCGGCCGAGGCGCGGGCGGCGGCGGAGGAACGGGCCGTAGCCGAAGAACGGGCGGCGGCCGGGGAACGGGGCGGGCCCGGGGAGCGGGGAGCGGCGGAGGAGCAGGCGGTGACGGGGGCCCCGCCGGACACGGCCGTCGCGGAGGCAGGCCGGACGGCTTCCGCCGAGCCGGACCTTCCGCCCCCCGAGCGCCGCTGGCCCTCGGGGCACGACGTGCGGCACAGCGTGCACGGGCACGGATGGGTGCAGGGCAGCGGCCTGGGCCGGGTCACCGTGCGGTTCGAGACGCCGTACTCGGCGCGGCCGGGGCGGGTGCGGACCTTCCGGACCGACGATCCGGAGCTCGAACCGGCGGAGCCGCTGCCACTGGTGGAGCGAAGACCCGAGGACGCCGGCCCGGTGCGGCCGGCCGGTGCCGCGGGATGACGCCGCGCCCCCGGCTCAGGTGGGCTCCTCCTGGCCCGCCAGCCGGCCGAAGTCGTGGTCGGGCGGCGGGGGCGGGGCGGCGACGTCGAGACCGTAGTGGTGGTAGAGCTGGAGTTCCTGCTCCGGGGAGAGGTGGCGGCCGACGCCGAAGTCGGGGGCCTCCTTGACCAGCGCCCGGTCGAAGGGGACGCGCAGGGTGCCGTCGACCAGTTCGCTGGGCTCCAGCGGCACGAAGGCGTCCCGGCCGAAGAGACCGGTGCGTATCGCCGCCCATTCGGGGACGCCGGTGGCGTCGTCGAGGTAGACCTCGTCGACGGTGCCGATCCTCGCGCCGTTGCGGTCGAACGCCTTGCGGCCGATCAGGGTGCGCGGGTCGATGTCGGAACGCACGGGCCCTCCAGCTGGTCGCCAACCATCCGGTTCATCATCCGTAAGCACTACAAAAGAGCACATTCGGATGCGCGGCCACTCGAAAGACCGTGCGGGGGCCTCGCTGGTAGGCTGGCGACGGCTGCTGACCCCGTGCGGGAGAGTCCTCCGGTCGCACACCGGAGGCGCCGAAGGAGCAAATCCTCCCCGGAATCTCTCAGGCCCACGTACCGCACGGACGAGGTCACTCTGGAAAGCAGAGCGGGTGTCGACGGCTCCCGTTCTCACCGACGGTGAAAGCCGGGAACCCTCGGGCGGCCCGGTGAAGCTCTCAGGTCGAGATGACAGAGGGGGAGGCCGTCCGGGCACCCGCGCCGTGGTGCCCCTCGCAGGTCGCGTCAGACCAGGAGGCCTCCGCAATGACCGCCCACCGCACTCCGCTCACCGAACTCGAACGGGGCACACCCTTCGAGCAGCGCCACATCGGCCCCGACCTGGAGGCGCGGGCCAAGATGCTCGCCCAGGTCGGGTACGGCTCGCTGGACGAGCTGACGGCCGCCGCCGTACCGGACGTGATCAAGAGCGCCGACGCGCTGGACCTGCCGGACGCGCGCACGGAGGCCGAGGTGCTGGCCGAGCTGCGCTCGCTGGCCGACCGCAACCAGGTCCTCGACACCATGATCGGCCTCGGCTACTACGGCACGTTCACTCCGCCGGTGATCCTGCGCAACGTCATGGAGAACCCGGCCTGGTACACCGCGTACACGCCGTACCAGCCGGAGATCTCGCAGGGCCGCCTTGAGGCGCTGCTCAACTTCCAGACGATGGTGGCCGAGCTGACCGGGCTGCCGACCTCCGGGGCCTCACTGCTCGACGAGGGCACGGCGGCGGCCGAGGCGATGGCACTCTCCCGGCGCCTGGGCAAGAACAAGAAGGGCCTCTTCCTGGTCGACGCGGACGCGCTGCCGCAGACCATCGCCGTGATCGAGACCCGCGCCGAGCCGACCGGGGTCGAGGTCGTCGTCGCCGACCTCAGCGAGGGCATCCCGGCCGGGATCGCGGAGCGGGAGATCAACGGCGTACTGATCCAGTACCCGGGCGCCTCCGGTGCCGTACGCGACATCAAGCCGGTCATCGACCGGGCGCACGAGCTGGGCGCGCTGGTCACCGTCGCCGCCGACCTGCTCGCGCTGACGCTGCTGAAGTCTCCCGGTGAGCTGGGCGCCGACATCGCGGTGGGCACGACCCAGCGGTTCGGGGTGCCGATGGGCTTCGGCGGCCCGCACGCCGGTTACCTGGCCGTCCAGGAGAAGATGGCCCGCAGCCTGCCCGGGCGGCTCGTGGGCGTCTCCGTGGACGCCGACGGCAACCGGGCGTACCGGCTGGCCCTGCAGACCCGCGAGCAGCACATCCGCCGGGAGAAGGCCACCAGCAACATCTGCACCGCGCAGGTCCTCCTCGCCGTGATGGCCGGGATGTACGCCGTGTACCACGGGCCGGACGGGCTGCGCGGCATCGCCCGGCGCACCCACCGGTACGCCTCCGTCCTGGCCGCCGGACTCGCGGCGGGCGGCGTCGAGATCGTGCACGGCGCCTACTTCGACACGCTCACCGCGCGAGTGCCCGGCCGGGCCGCCGAGGTGGTCGGCGCCGCCCGGGAGAACGGGGTCAACCTGCGGCTCGTCGACGCCGACCACGTCTCCATGGCCTGCGACGAGACGACCACGCGCGCCCAGCTCGGCGCGGTGTGGAACGCGTTCGGGGTCGAGGGCGACATCGAGGCGCTGGACGCGTCGAGCGAGGACGCGCTGCCCGGGGAACTGCTGCGCACCGACGAGTTCCTCACCCACCCCGTCTTCCACCGGCACCGCTCCGAGACCGCCATGCTGCGCTACCTGCGCCGCCTCGCCGACCGGGACTACGCGCTGGACCGGGGCATGATCCCGCTGGGCTCCTGCACCATGAAGCTCAACGCGACCACCGAGATGGAGCCGGTGACCTGGCCCGAGTTCGGGCAGCTGCACCCCTTCGCCCCCGCCGGCCAGGCGCAGGGCTACCTCACGCTCATCCGTGAGCTGGAGGAGCGGCTCGCCGAGGTCACCGGGTACGACAAGGTCTCGCTCCAGCCCAACGCCGGGTCGCAGGGCGAGCTGGCCGGGCTGCTCGCCGTACGCGGGTACCACCGGGCCAACGGGGACGAGCAGCGGACCGTGTGCCTCATCCCGTCGTCCGCGCACGGCACCAACGCCGCCAGCGCGGTGATGGCCGGGATGAAGGTCGTCGTCGTGAAGACCGCCGAGGACGGCGAGATCGACGTGGAGGACCTGCGGGCCAAGATCGAGCAGTACCGCGACGAGCTGGCGGTGCTGATGATCACCTACCCGTCCACGCACGGCGTCTTCGAGGCGCACGTCGCCGACATCTGCGCGGCCGTGCACGACGCGGGCGGCCAGGTGTACGTGGACGGCGCCAACCTCAACGCCCTGGTGGGCCTCGCCCGGCCGGGTCACTTCGGCGGCGACGTCTCCCACCTGAACCTGCACAAGACCTTCTGCATCCCGCACGGCGGCGGCGGCCCCGGGGTCGGCCCCGTGGGCGTGCGCGAGCACCTCGCGCCGTACCTGCCCAATCACCCGCTCCAGCCCGCGGCGGGCCCGCAGACGGGCGTGGGCCCCGTCTCCGCGGCCCCCTGGGGTTCGGCGGGCATCCTGCCCATCTCGTGGGCGTACGTGCGTCTGATGGGCGGCGAGGGGCTGAAGCGGGCCACGCAGGTGGCGGTGCTGTCGGCCAACTACGTCGCCAAGCGCCTGGAGCCGCACTACCCGGTGCTGTACACCGGGCCGGGCGGGCTGGTCGCGCACGAGTGCATCATCGATCTGCGCCCGCTGACCAAGGCGACCGGCGTCAGCGTCGACGACGTCGCCAAGCGGCTGATCGACTACGGCTTCCACGCGCCGACGATGTCGTTCCCGGTGGCCGGCACGCTGATGATCGAGCCGACCGAGTCCGAGGACCTGGCCGAGCTGGACCGGTTCTGCGACGCGATGATCGCCATCCGCGCGGAGATCGAGAAGGTCGGCACGGGGGAGTGGCCGGCGGAGGACAACCCGCTGCGGAACGCGCCGCACACCGCCGCCGCGCTGGGCGGCGGGTGGGACCACGCGTACGGCCGCGAGGAGGCCGTCTTCCCGGCCGGGGTGTCGGCCACCGACAAGTACTGGCCGCCGGTTCGCCGTATCGACCAGGCATTCGGTGACCGGAACCTGGTCTGCTCGTGCCCGCCGCTGGAGGCGTACGAGGACTGAGCGACCGGAGTGACGAAGAGGGGCCTCGCCGCCGGCGGGGCCCCTCTTCGCTGTCCCGGTGCCGGTCAGGGGGCGCCAGGGTGACTCGGTGGTTCTGACGAGGCCGAGCTGTGGGCGTGGAACGTTCGCCGGTTGATCCGAATGTTTCGTCGGACCCGCGGTTTCGGGGCTCGGGTCGGACCGTCCCTGCGTCCTCCGGGGTTCGGCGGTCGAGGATTCATCGTGCACGGGGGGTTGCCACCCTTTGCGCGCTGTCTCTAGGGTGCGGCATCAACGCAGCTTTCTGGATTTCTTCCGAAACTTTCGTACCCTTACGCACCCAAGGAGCGCACCATGGGCGACCCGGCACTGTCCCGCCGCGGCTTCCTGGCGGCCTCGGCCGCGGCCGGTCTGGGCATGACGGCACTGAGCGGCTGCGGGGGTGACTCGGACGAGGGGTCGTCCGGGATCACCACGGTCGAGTGGTGGAACATCTCGACGACCCAGCCGACGAAGGACGTCTGGGCGGCTCTGGCCAAGAAGTTCGAGGCCCAGAACCCCAAGGTCAAGATAAAGATCGTCCAGTTGGAGAACGACGCCTACAAGTCGAAGATGACGGCGCTGATCGCCTCCGGGAAGCTCCCGGACATCTTCCACACCTGGGGCGGCGGCGTCCTCCGGCAGCAGGTCGACGCCGGTCTCGTCGAGGACCTCACCGACCGCACCAAGGAGTGGGCGGACGGCCTGCTGCCGGTCGCCAAGGAGCCCTACCTGCTGGACGGCAGGCTCTACGGCATCCCGTTCGACAGCGGCATGGTCGGCTTCTGGTACAACAAGGCGCTGTTCGAGCGGGCCGGTGTCAGCACGCCCCCCACCACCTGGAACGGGTTCCTCGACACCGTCGAGGCGCTGAAGGCGAAGAACATCACGCCCATCGCCCTGGCCGGCAAGGAGAAGTGGCCCGGCATGTACTACTGGGCCTACCTCGCCATGCGCGTCGGCGGGGCCGAGGCCGTGCAGAAGGCCGCCGAGGACAAGGACTTCACCGGGCCGGCGTTCGTGCGGGCGGGGCAGCTCCTGAAGGAACTCGCCGGCCTCCAGCCGTTCCAGAAGGGCTTCCTCGGGGCGGCGTACTCCGACCCCAACGGCCAGGCCGCCGCCGTCGGCAACGGCAAGGCGGCGATGGAGCTGATGGGGCAGTGGGCCCCCGTGGTGGAGGCCGACGCGGGCAAGGGGCTCGGCGACGACCTGGGGTTCTTCCCGTTCCCTGCGGTCGAGGGCGGCAAGGGCTCCCTCACCGAGGTGTTCGGCGGGGCCAACGGGCACGCCCTGCGCCGGGACGCCCCGCAGGCCGCCGTCGACTTCCTGAGGTTCTTCGCCTCCGAGGCCACCGACCGGGAGCTGGTCACCAAGACCGGCGTGCTGCCCGTCGTCACGGCCGCCGAGAGCGCCCTGACCGACCCGAACCTGACCGCCGTGCAGAAGCAGCTGAAGGCCGCCACCGGCTTCCAGCTCTATCTCGACCAGGCCTACGCGCCCGCCGTCGGCCAGGAGGTCAACGACAGCGTCGCCGCGCTCGTCGCCGGCTCCAAGTCGCCCGAGCAGGTCGCCGAGTCGATCACCAAGACCGCGAAGGAAGAGCAGTAGCCGCCGATGACCTCCACGTTCCTGCCGGACCGGCGGACCGGCCCCGGTACCGCCCCACCGCCCCCGCCGGCCGGGGCGGCCCGGGCGCGGACCCGGCGCCGCGTCACCCACTGGCTCACCGCGGTCGGCTTCCAGCTGCCCGCGCTGGTGCTGTTCCTCGTCCTCGTCGTGCTGCCGATCCTGTTCGCCCTGTACGCCGCGTTCTTCCGGTGGGGCGGCTTCGGCATGCCCTCGGACTACGTCGGCACCGAGAACTTCACCCGGCTCTTCGACGACCCGGTCTTCCTCGGCGACCTGTGGCGCTGTCTGCTCCTGGTGGTCCTCTCCCTGGCGCTGCAACTGCCCTTCGCGCTCGCCATGGCGGTGCTGCTGAACCAGCGGATGCGGGGCCGCGCGGTGTACCGGATGCTGTTCTTCGCGCCGTACGTGCTCTCCGAGGCCATCACCGGGGTGCTGTTCGGCATGATCTTCGCGCCGGGCGACGGGCTCGCCGACCGGGTGCTGGGCGGGGTCGGCCTGGACGGGCTGGGCGGGGAGTGGTTCGCCGATCCGTCGATGGTGATGGCGACCCTCTTCCTCGTCATGACGTGGAAGTACTTCGGCTTCCACATGATGCTCTACCTGGCCGGCCTCCAGTCCATCCCGAGAGAGCTGACCGAGGCGGCGCTCATCGACGGCGCGGGGCCGTGGCAGCGCTTCCGCAACGTGACCCTGCCGCTGCTCGCGCCCACCCTGCGGATCAGCGTCTTCCTGTCCGTCATCGGCGCCATCCAGCTGTTCGACCTGGTGTGGGTGGTCACCCAGGGCGGGCCCGACCACCACTCCGAGACGATGGCCGTGACCATGTTCCAGTTCGGGTTCAAGCGGTACCAGGTCGGCTATGCCAGCGCGATCAGCGTCGTCATGTTCGGCATCAGCCTCGTCTTCGCCCTCGCCTACCAGCGGTTCGTGCTGCGCCGCGACCTCCAGGGGGCCACCACGACCATGAGGGGGGACGGCAAGTGACGGCCAAGTCCCGTGGCAGGTTCCGTACGCTGCCGCTGCACGTCGTGCTGATCGTGGTCGGGGCGGTGATGGCCGCGCCGCTGCTGTACGCGGTGCTGTCCGGGTTCAAGTCCACCGACCAGCTCTCCGACAACCCGGTGGGGCTGCCGGGCCCCTGGGAGGTCTCCAACTACACCGGCATCCTCGGCTCGGGCTCGTTCTGGCGGCTGGTCGGCAACAGCACGCTGATCGCGGTGGCGACCACGGTGCTGGTGGTCGCGGTGTCGGCGCTGGCCGCGTTCTCGTTCGCACGGTTCGCGTTCCGGGGGCGGGAGGCGCTGTTCACGCTGTTCACGATGGGGCTGATGTTCCCCTTCGCGGTGGCGGCGCTGCCGCTGTTCCTGCTGCTGCGCTCGATGGGCCTGCTGGACAACCCGCTCGGTGTGATCCTGCCGCAGGCCGCCTTCGGGCTGCCGATGACCATCATCATCCTGCGCGGCTTCTTCCGGGAGATCCCCGGGGAGCTGGAGGAGGCGGCGACGCTGGACGGCTGCGGGCCGTTCGGCTTCTTCTGGCGGGTTCTGCTGCCGATGGCCCGGCCGGCGCTCGGCACGGTGTCGGTGCTGGCCGTCGTCACCAGCTGGAACAACTTCTTCCTGCCGCTGCTGGTCTTCACCGACTCCACCTGGTGGACCATCCCGATCGGGGTGCAGCAGTTCCAGGGCCAGTACTCCGCCGACACGGCCCGGGTCTTCGCCTACCTGGTGCTGGCGATGGTGCCGGCCCTGGCGTTCTACTCCGTCGCCGAGCGGCAGCTCGTCGGCGGGCTCACCGCCGGGGCCACCAAGGGGTAGGCGTCCCGGCGGCGGTACGGGCCGGTCAGGCGGCCGTCACCACCTGACCGGCGCCCAGCGGGCGGTGCGGGCCGATGACCCGGCCGTCCGGCAGGAGCTCACCGGTGTCCTCGAAGAGCAGGACGCCGTTGCACAGCAGACTCCAGCCCTGTTCGGGGTGGTGCGCCACGAGGCGGGCGGATTCCCGGTCGGCGGAGTCGGCGGTCGGGCAGGGTGGCTGGTGCTGGCACATGGCAGGGGTCTCTCGCTCCGGCGTGGTGTGTGGGTGTGCTGTCGTGGTCGTCCCGCGGCGTGGAACGTGGTGCATGGCCCGCCCCCCGTCGTCTTGGTCGGTCCTGACCCAGTGTTGCCCCACGGGCGGCGTTCCGCAGGTATTTCGCGGCACCGCCTCTCACAGGTTCAGGACGCGTCACCCGCCCGGACGGTTCAGCCCAACTCCGTTGTCCCCCGCGCTGGTTCGCGCCGGCCCGAAGGGGCTGGTCCGGTCGGGTGACATCGTCGTACGACCCCTTACGAGCGACCGTGCGCTCTTGTGAGCGAAGGGGGCCGGGTGTGGGTGACCCCGCTGTCCCGGGGCGGGACGGCGGGGCCGGGTCGGGACCGGTTCGGTGCGGGATCAGGCCGTGGTGCGCAGGAGGGGGGCCGGGGTGGAGCGGAGGGTCAGGACCGGCAGCAGGTCCGCGACCCGGTGCGGCCGGTGGGCGGCGATGCCGGGCGGCGCCGGGGCCAGCGGCACCAGCAGATCGGTGGCCTGCAGGCGGCCGGCGGCGGCGTCCGCGGTGAGGTCGCCGTGCAGCCACAGGGTGAGCATGTACAGGCCGGGCACGGACAGCAGCCGCGGCTGGAAGGGCTGCGTCATCGTCTCCGCCTGGCGCAGCGCGCTCTCGGTAGCGGTGACGTAGGGCCCCTCGAAGAAGCGGGAGAAGGCCCAGCCGTCCGCGGTCGGCATGGTGTCGGCCGCGGCCACCGCGCGCTCCCCGCTGCGGATCAGGAAGCGCCACCCGGCGAGCCGGACGGACGGCACCCCGTCGGCGGCGACATGGTCCAGGACGTGCACGGGCAGTGGCAGTTCGGGGGTGACCGGGCCCCGGGCCCGGAGCAGGGACGGGGTGCGGGCCTCGCGGACCGCGGTCGGCGAGGACAGGGCGGTGAGGACGGTGCGCAGGGCGGGTGCGGGAGCCGGGGGGACATGCAGCGGCATGGTGGGTCGCCTCTCAATCGAAGCACGGTGGCGCGAGGGCGGGGCAGGGCGCGTGGGGCCGGGCGGACGACGCTGTCAGCTCGCAGGGGCAGAGAGGCGAGGCCGGGTCCGAGGGCCGGGAAGCGGGGGTGAGGGCTGCCGTACGTCGCCTCGGCGGTATCACTCGACCGTAGGCGCCAGCTCTCTGCCGTGTTCGCGAAGTTTATACGACGCGTGTTCGGACTGTGTTTCGGCTACATGTTTCCGGCGGTACGGGCAAGGGCGCATTCGGTCGGAGATATGCGGAGGATATCCTGATTTTCCGCCCGTTAAACGTCCGTGACCTCGGTGGATAGCCGCGAAGCGGACGGCCCATTGTCGTCGGGCTTTTCCACGAGTTCCGCCGGGCAGTTCCGGGGGCCGGAGCCCCTCGCGCCATGCCCGGTGAATGTGCCTCCGGTCACATCGCGCCAGCGTAGCGGCTCGCGACGCCGGGTGAGGACGTTATCGATCGCTTGGGCGGGGCATCATCCATCCTGACCGGCACCCGCCGGTGGCCGGACCCCGGCCCGTTGAAATCTAGGAGGACCCTTCCATGGGGGAGAAGGTCGCGGCAGGACAGGCGGACCTGTCCGATCGCCAGCACTACCGCGACAAGCTCGGCCGCTGCCTGGCGGGCCTGGAGCGACTCCTGGCGGAGAAGCGGTTCGACCGCCCGAAGAACCTGATGGGACTGGAGATCGAGCTGAATCTCGTCGGGGCGGACGGGATGCCGAAAATGCTGAACGGCCAGGTGCTCGAACGTATCGCGAGCCGTGACTTCCAAACAGAACTCGCCATGTTCAATCTGGAAGTCAACATCGCTCCACACCGGCTGGAGGGCCGGGTATTCGACCGGCTCGCGGAGGAAATCAGCACCTCGCTGGCATATGCCGACCGAAAATCCGGGGAACTGGACGCGGGAATCGCGATGATCGGCATTCTGCCGACCCTCGACCGGGACGACCTGGTCTCCTCGAACCTCTCCGACGTGGACCGCTACGCCCTGCTCAACGAACAGATCGTGGCCGCCCGCGGCGAGGACTTCCACCTGGAGATCGACGGCGTCGAACGGCTCAGCTGCACCTCGAAGTCCATCGCCCCCGAGGCGGCCTGCACCTCGGTGCAACTGCACCTCCAGGTCACCCCCGAGCGCTTCGCCGGAGTGTGGAACGCGGCGCAGGCGGTCACCGCCGCGCAGATAGCCGTCGGGGCCAACGCGCCGTTCCTGTTCGGCCGCGAGCTGTGGCGGGAGTCCCGGCCGCCGCTGTTCCAGCAGTCCACCGACACCCGCCCGCCCGAGCTCCAGGCCCAGGGGGTGCGCCCGCGCACCTGGTTCGGGGAGCGCTGGGTGGACTCGGCGTACGACCTGTTCGAGGAGAACCTGCGGTACTACCCGGCGCTGCTGCCGATCTGCGACGACGAGGACCCCCTCGACGTCCTGGACGCGGGCGGCGTGCCCTCCCTCGCCGAGCTGGTCCTGCACAACGGCACCGTCTACCGCTGGAACCGCCCCGTCTACGGCATCGCCGACGGCGTCCCCCACCTGAGGGTGGAGAACCGCGTCCTGCCCGCGGGGCCCACCGTCACCGACGTCATCGCCAACGCGGCGTTCTACTACGGTGTCGTGCGCGCCCTCGCCGACGAGCCGCGCCCGGTGTGGACGCGGCTGCCGTTCGAGGCCGCCGCCGCCAACTTCGACGCCGCGTGCCGGTACGGGATCGACGCCCGGTTCACCTGGCCCCGGCGCGGCCGGCTCGGCGGCACCACCGAGGTCGACGCCGCCGCGCTGGTCCTGGACGAGCTGCTGCCACTGGCCGGGGCCGGGCTGGACGCGTGGGGCATCGAGCCCGCCGACCGGGACTTCTACCTGGGCGTGATCGAGGAGCGG
Organism: Streptomyces griseoviridis; assembly: GCA_014649155.1. Taxonomy (GTDB): domain Bacteria; phylum Actinomycetota; class Actinomycetes; order Streptomycetales; family Streptomycetaceae; genus Streptomyces; species Streptomyces griseoviridis. Next base: position 20,481 of record BMSM01000016.1, read on the forward strand.
TGCCGGCGCCGGGTGAACGGCGCGTCCTGGCAGGCGGCCACGTTCCACCGGGCCCTGGAGGCGGGGATGACCCGGGAGGCGGCGCTGGCGGCGACGACCCGGCGGTACGTCGAGCTGATGCACAAGGGCGACCCGGTCCACCTCTGGCCGGTCGGCCGGCCGTAGGCGCCGAGGCTTGGCGTTCGGGCCGGGTCGCACGGGTCCGGTCGACGGGGGACCGGTGTCGCCTGGCCGGTGCCGGTGCCGGTGCCGGTGCCGGTGGTTGGGATCGGTGTGTGCGGTCGGCCGGCTGTCGGCGCCGGGCTCCGGTGTCCGGGCCGGGGTGCGGGGCCCGGACGGTGCTCCGGTGAGCGAGGGGCCGGTGGGCGCGGCCGGCCGGGCGCCGGTGGTTTCGCGCGGCGGCCGGCCCGGCACCCCGCCGATCCCCGTCTCATACTGATCGGGCAAGCTGTGACGTCCGGTCGGGGCAGGTGTGCATGGCGGAGGCGGGCCAGGTGGTCGAATCCATCCCTCAGGAGCGGCTCACGCGACGGGGTCTGCGGGACGAGACGCTGCTCGTCCTGGCCCTCTCGCTGGGCGCGAGCGGCGTCTCCGCGCTGATCAGCTTCATCGGGTCGGTCACCCGGCCGGGCGGTCTGAAGGACCAGGCGGCCACCCTCAACGCCTCGGCCGCGCCCGGCCGGCCCTGGCTCGACCTGGCCTGGCAGCTGTTCGGCATCGCCACCGCGCTGGTGCCGGTCGCCCTCGTCGCCCACCTGCTGCTGCGGGAGGGACGCAGCCTGCGCGTTCTGGGCTTCGACCGCGCCCAGCCGGGCCGGGATCTGCTGCGCGGCGCGGTGATCGCGGCCGTCATCGGCAGCAGCGGCATCGCCTTCTACCTGGCCGCCCGGGGCCTCGGCTTCAACCTCACGGTGGTGCCCGAGGCACTGCCCGACGTGTATTGGAAGTACCCGGTGCTGATCCTCTCCGCCCTCCAGAACTCCGTCCTGGAGGAGGTCATCGTCGTCGGGTATCTGCTGCGCAGGCTGGACCAGTTGGGCTGGACACCGCGGTCGTCGCTGGTGGCCGCCTCGGTGCTGCGCGGCTCGTACCACCTCTACCAGGGCGTCGGCGGCTTCATCGGCAACATGGTGATGGGCGTGGTGTTCGTCCTGCTGTACCGGCGCTGGGGCCGGGTGGGCCCGCTCGTGGTGGCGCACTCGCTGCTCGACATCGGGGCCTTCGTCGGGTACGCGCTGCTGGCCGGGAAGGTGAGCTGGCTGCCCACGGCGTGAGCCGCCCGTCGCTGAGCGGGCCTGGAGGGTCACCAGGTGAGCAGGTCCCCTTCGATGACGGTCACCGCGTGCCCGGTCAGCAGGGTGCGGTCGCCGCGCGCCTCGACGCGGACCAGGCCGGAGCGGGGCGACGCCTGCAGGCCGGTGAGGGTGGTCCGGCCCAGGCGCTCGGACCAGTACGGGGCGAGCGCGGTGTGGGCGCTGCCGGTGACCGGGTCCTCGTCGATGCCGACGTTCGGGAAGAAGCAGCGGGAGACGAAGTCGTAGCCGCGTGCGGGGTCCTCGGCGCGGGCGGTGGCGATGACACCCCGCGTGGAGTGGGCCGCCAGCGCCTTGTGGTCCGGGGCCAGCGCGCGGACGGTCTTCTCGTCGGCCACCTCGACCAGCAGGTCACCGACGTCGGGGCCGGTGTCGAGGACCGCGCGGGGCTCGGTGCCGAGGGCCTCGGCCAGTCCGGCGGGCGCCTCGGCCGGGGTCAGCGGCGCGGTCGGGAAGTCCAGGGTGATCGAACCGTCCGCCGCGTCGGGGGTGGCGACCAGGACGCCGCCGCGGGTGGCGAACCGGACCGGGCCCTCGTGGGCGCCGGTGGTGTGCAGCACATGGGCGGTGGCGAGGGTGGCGTGGCCGCACAGGGCGACCTCGGTGACCGGGGTGAACCAGCGCAGCGCCCAGTCGGCGTCGCCGCCCTCGGGCAGACGGTGGGCGAAGGCCGTCTCGGCGTGGTTGACCTCCAGGGCGACCCGCTGGAGCAGGCCGTCGTCCGGGAAGGCGTCGAGGAGCAGGACTCCCGCGGGGTTGCCGGCGAAGGGCCGGTCGGTGAAGGCGTCGACGATTCGGATACGCATGCGTCGACGGTAGGGGCCCGGGGGAGCGGCGGGCCAAGGCCAATGCGGAGGGAGTGGACCGGTTTCCGGGAGCGCCCGCCGGGCGGTGTGCTTGACCTTGACACGGTGACAAGGTCTTCACTGCGGGCCAGGAGGTGGTCCCGATGACCCTGCCCGACGGTGTACGGCGACGGCTGGCGGACGATGACGCGTCGGTCCGGCTGCGGGCCGCGCTGGCGGCCGGTTCGGCACCGGACCGGCGGTTCGTCGACGCGCTCGTCGAACGGTGCGCGGTCGAACCCGAGTTCTTCGTACGCGACATGCTCACCTGGGCGCTGACCCGGCACCCGCAGGCGGTGACGGTCCCGCGACTCGTCGCCGAACTCCGCTCGGACCGTGCGCAGGCGCGGAGCCAGGCACTGCACACGCTGTCCAAGACGGGGGACCGGCGGGCGTGGCCGGCGATCACCCGGGCACTGCTGACCGACGCCGACGACGAGGTGGCGCGCAGCGCCTGGCGGGCGGCGGTGGTGCTCGTACCGGAAGGAGAGGAGGCCGGGCTCGCCGAGGTGCTGGCGACCCAGCTCGGGCGCGGTGGGCGGGAGACGCGGCTGAGCCTCAGCCGGGCGCTGCTCGCCCTGGGCGAGGTGATCCTGCCGCTGCTGGCCGCCGCGGCGGCCGGTGCCGACCCGCGGGCGCGCCGGCACGCGCTCGCGACGGAACGGCTGTGGCACGACCCGGATGCCGGGTTCGAGTGCGCGATCGAGGAGGCGAAGCGCATCGTGGCTCTCGGCACGGACGGCCGGAAGGAGTGACGGACGGTGTTGATCGGTGAGGTGGCGCGACGGTCGGGGGTCAGCGCCCGGATGCTGCGGCACTACGAGGCGCTGGGCCTGGTGCGGCCGACCGGCCGGTCCGGCGCCGGGTACCGGGAGTACGCGCCCGAGGACATCCGGCGGATCTTCCATGTCGAGAGCCTGCGCTCGCTGGGCCTGTCGCTGCGCGACGTGGGACGCGCGCTGGACGACCCCGGCTTCCGGCCCGCGGAACTCGTCGACGACCTCGCCCGGCGGACCCGGGAGCGCATCGCCCGCGAGACGGAACTGCTGACCCGGCTGCGCCGGATCGCCGCCGCGGAGCCCGCCGGCTGGGAGGACGTCCTCCGGATCGTCGCGCTCCTGAGGGCGCTGGGGTCGGGCAGCGCCGGGACCCGCCAGCGCGCGGCCCTGTCCGTCGCGGCGGAAGGGCCCGGAGTGGCGGAGGCCCTGGTCGCGGCGGTGCTGCGGGAGACGGACCCGAACGTGGCCGGGGCGCTGCGCTGGGCGCTGGCGCACGGCGGTGGCGAGGGGGCGCCGGCCCTGCTCGCGGAGGGACTCGGCGCGCCCGGGGCGGCGGTACGCGAACGTGCCGTGCGGGCCCTCGTGGAACTGCCCGGCGACGAGGCGACCGCACTGCTGCGGGACGCCCTCGCCCATCCCGACGCGGTGGTCCGCGGGTACGCCGCGCCGGCGCTGGCGGCACGGCACGTCGCCGACGCGGTCCCGGTCCTCGTCGAGATGGTCGTGGCGGGCACGAACGACGTGGACGCGGCCGACGCGCTGGGCGCGCTGGCGAGCGACCCCGCGCTGACCGAGCGGATCGCCACGGGGCTCACCGACCGCCTGGCCGACGGCACGGCCGGCCCGGCGGTACGCCGCCGCCTGACCCAGGCGCTCGCGGACGTCCCCGGCCCCACGGCGACCCGCGCGCTCACGGAACTGGCGAACGACGGGGACCGGGGAGTGGCCCTGACGGCCGGGCATCTGCTGCGGAGGCGGGGGGGAGGGGTGACCGGCGGTCCCCGCGGGACCATCCGGCGTGGAGGCGGGGCGGGCTTCGGAGCCGGGGGCTTCGGCTGACCCGGGGTGGGCCCGCCCGTGGTCGTGGGCCTTCCGCAGGCGGTCTCGGCCCGCTGCCCGGCCCTGGACGCCTCCACCTCCTCACCGACACCGGGGCACCGGTCGCGGTGGGTGCGGACGGCCGCGGAGGCGGGGGAGCGGGTCCAGGTGGTCGGGCCGTCCCGGGCCCGGGACAGGCGGTCGCGCGCGTTCTCCTGACGGAGGATGTCGGGAAAGCGCCACCGGTCACGTCCCACGGGTGCCGGCGCCCGTCGGGCGGCACGAGGGAGAAGGAGGAGCCGGTATGGCGATTCAGCGGATGGACAACGTCGGCATCGTGGTCGGGGACCTGGATGCCGCCGTCGCGTTCTTCATGGACCTCGGTATGGAGCTGGAGGGCCGGACGGAGGTCAAGGGGCCCGTCGCCGACCAGTGCACCGGACTCGACGGTGTCCACTGCGACATCGCGATGCTCCGGACGCCGGACGGTCGCAGCCGGCTGGAGCTGGCCAGCTACCGGAGTCCCGCGGCGGTCGCGGCCGGCCCGCGCGACCAGCCGCACAACGTCCTGGGCACGCACCGCGTCATGTTCGCGGTCGACGACATCGAGGACACCGTCGCCCGTCTGCGGACGCGCGGCGCCGAACTGGTCGGCGAGCTGGCGCGGTACGAGGACAGCTACCGGCTCTGCTACGTCCGCGGCCCCGAGGGCGTCATCGTCGGGCTGGCCCAGCAGCTCGGCTGAGGGCCGGCGGGGCGGCCACGCACTCGTCCGTCCTCCGGCCCGTTCCCGTCCCCGGTGAGGACACGGGTTGCCGTAAGAACACTTCCGATATATCGTTGACGCATCACGACAGATCAACGATGAAATGGAGTGGTTGCGATGCGTACCCACGGACATGAGCGCGGACAGGGCGGCCGGGGACACGGTGGACCCTTCGGGCGCGGGGGAGACGGTTTCGAGGGGCGCCGGGCCTTCGGGCCTTTCGGCCCCGGTGGAGCCGGTGGGCCCGGACCCTTCGGGCCGGGGTTCGGGGGCGGGCCCTGGGGCGGCCGGGGGCGGGGCGGGCCGCGGGGCAGGGCGCGGCGCGGTGATGTGCGCGCGTCGATCCTGGCCCTGCTCAAGGACCGGCCGATGCACGGCTACGAGATGATCCAGGAGATCGCCGAGCGCAGCGGCGGAGCGTGGAAGCCCAGCCCCGGTTCGGTGTACCCCACCCTCCAGTTGCTGGAGGACGAGGGGCTGATCGTCAGCGAGAGCGAGGGCGGCAAGAAGCTGTTCGCCCTCACCGGGCCCGGGCGCGCCGCCGCCGAGGAGGGCCCCGAGGCGCCCTGGGAAGAGGCGTCGCGCGGGGTCGACTGGGAGGCGCTGAACGACGTCCGGCAGGCCGGCTTCGGCCTGATGGAGGCGTTCGGCCAGGTCTGGAAGACCGGCACCAAGGAACAGCGGGAGAAGGCGCTCGACGTCATCAACGAGTCCCGCAAGAAGCTGTACCGCATCCTCGCCGACGAGGACTGAGGAGCGGGGGCGGGGGAGCCTGATCTCCTCCGTGAGGAGGAGATTACGGACGGAAGGGTCCACTCCGCGTGGGATGCCGAAATGCTCCCCCACGGGGATGTCACGGTCCCCTCCGGACTGATGGGGTGGGATTGTGCAACCCTGTATCCCCCGGCGGTCGGCCGGTGAGCAAGACGCCCGGCGACCGGACCACCCCGACGACGACCGGCTCGGTCCCGGACTGGTACCGGTGGTCTCCGGCGCGCGCCGCAGGGCCCTGCGGGACGGTGACCGGCAGATCGACACCGCCCACCTGCTCCACTCCCTCCTGGAGCACGACCCCGAGGCGTGCGCCGTGCTCGGCGACGGACCCCGGATGGCCCGGCTGCTCGGCTACCTGGTGCAGCGCAGCATCGGCTACGGCCTGCGCTGGCAGGGCGCCGTCGAGGACTCCGGCGCCGTACCGGCCGTCGGCGGCGCGGCCGGCTACTCCCCGTCGGCCGCCGCCGCGATCGAGTACGCCCGTGACCGCGCCGCCCGCCGCGGTGCCACCGGCGCCTGCGGCGTCGACCTCCTCGCGGCCCTCGTCGCCGACCCGGGCGTCCGGGCCGTCGAGGTGCTCGCCCGGGCCGGCGTCGACCGCGGCACGGTCCTCGCCCGCGCCGACGCCCACACCGGCTGAGGAGACAGGTGCCAACGGGGTGACGGTCATGTCGTCCCCTGTCATCATGTGCCGGTGCATACGACTGACAGCGTTCGCGGCGGTCCCGGCAAGGGCGTCGCACTGGGCATCGCGCTCCTCTCCGCGGTCGCCTTCGGCGGTTCCGGGGTCGCGGCCAAGCCGCTGATCGAGGCCGGCCTCGACCCGCTCCACGTGGTGTGGCTGCGGGTGGCCGGTGCCGCCCTGGTCCTGCTCCCGCTCGCCGTGCGCCACCGGGCGCTGCCCCGCCGGCGTCCCGCGCTGCTCGCCGGGTTCGGGCTGCTGGCCGTGGCCGGCGTACAGGCCTGCTACTTCGCCGCGCTCTCCCGTATCCCGGTCGGCGTGGCCCTGCTCGTCGAGTACCTGGCGCCCGCGCTGGTGCTGGGCTGGGTGCGGTTCGTGCAGCGCCGGCCGGTGACCCGGGCCGCCGCGCTCGGCGTGGTCCTCGCGGTCGGCGGCCTCGCCTGCGTCGTGGAGGTCTGGGCGGGCCTGCGCTTCGACGCCCTCGGCCTGCTGCTGGCGCTGGGCGCCGCCTGCTGCCAGGTCGGCTACTTCGTCCTGTCCGACCAGGGCAGCGACGCCGGCGACGACACCCCCGACCCGCTCGGGGTGATCGCGTACGGCCTGCTCGTCGGCGCCGCCGTGTTGACCGTCGTGGCACGGCCCTGGGGCATGGACTGGCCGGTGCTCGCGCGCTCCGTGCCGGTCGACGGCACCCCGGTCCCCGCCGCCCTGCTGCTGGCCTGGATCGTGCTGATCGCCACGGTGCTGGCCTACCTCACCGGCATCGTCGCCGTGCGCCGTCTGTCACCGCAGGTTGCCGGCGTGGTGGCGTGTCTGGAGGCGGTCATCGCGACCGTGCTGGCCTGGGTGCTGCTAGGCGAGCACCTCTCCGCCCCGCAGGTCGTCGGCGGCGCGGTCGTGCTGGCGGGCGCCCTGATCGCCCAGGTGTCGGCCCCGGCCACGGCACCGGCCGGCGCGGAACCGGTCGCGGCCGGCGGACCGGGGCGGGGTGACCCGGAAAGGGAGTTGTCCCGCCGGGGACCGGCCGCCTAGGGTGCCGGTCATGCACGCGGACGCCCTAGTTCTCCCGCCGCCGGCCGTCTGAGACGGGCGGCCCACTCGTGAGCGGCCCGGCGCGATGGCGCCGGGCGGTCCGGTGCTGCCCGCGGACGAGGTCCGTGGGGCTCCCCCGATCCGGGGCAGGCCCCTGCCGACTTCCACGCCGATCGTCCGATCGCGCGACCGCGGAGAGAACTCATGTCGCATGCGAAGACCGGCCTGCCCGTCGGGCGTGGCCTCCTGTTCCTGATCGTCGCCGGTGTCGCCTGGGGCACCGCCGGCGCCGCCGCCTCGCTGGTCTACCGGACCAGTGACCTCGGTCCCGTCGCCCTGTCCTTCTGGCGCTGCGCGGCCGGCCTGGTGCTGCTGCTCGCCGCCCGGCTGCCGCGCCGCCGGGCACGGGCCGCCGTCGCCGAACCGCTCGGCCGCCGGGTGCTGCGGACGACCGCGACGGGTGTCGGCCTGGCGGTGTTCCAGACCGCCTACTTCGCGGCCGTACGGTCCACCGGACTGGCCGTGGCGACCGTCGTCACCCTCGGCGCCGGCCCGGTGCTGATCGCGCTCGGCGCCCGCCCGGCGCTCGGCGAACGCCTGGGCCGGGGCGGGACCGCCGCCGTCGCCGGGGCGCTGGCCGGGCTCGGCGTGCTGGTGCTCGGCGGGGGCGGGGCGACCGTACGGCCGTGGGGTGTCGCGCTGGCGCTGCTGTCCGCGGCCGGGTACTCGGCGATGACGCTGCTGACCCGCTGGTGGGGACGGTACGGCGGGGCCGACGCGGCGTCGACGCCGACCGGCGCGTTCGCCGTGACCAGCCTCTGCCTGCTGCCGTTCGCCTTGGCCGAGGGGCTGGTGCCGCACACCGCGGAACCGGTCCGGCTGCTCTGGCTGCTGGCCTATGTCGCGGCCGTGCCCACCGCCCTCGCCTACGGCCTCTACTTCGCGGGCGCGGCCGTGGTCCGGTCCGCCACGGTGTCCGTGATCATGCTTCTGGAACCCGTCGCCGCGGCCGTCCTGGCCGTCGCCCTGCTCGGCGAGCGCATCGCGCCGGCCACCCTGGCGGGCACGCTGCTGCTGCTCGGCTCGGTCACCGGCCTCGCGACGGCCGAGGCACGCCGGGCACGTCGAGCGCGGGTGCGCCCGGACGGGCCGGTGCTCGCCCAGGGCCTGTCGTTCGGATCAGGTCGCGGGGAATCGGCTGCGTCTTCCTCGCGCCGGTGAGCGCACCAGGCCCCGCGTCCGCGGCGTGATCCGAACGACAGGCCCTGGCCGGTCCGGGCCAGGGGGCCTCCCGTCGTGGAGGCCCCCGGTACGGCTCACCGGGCCGTGAGGTAGTCCGGTACCGCGGTGCCGGGGGCCAGGCCGGGGTCGGCGACCGGGGTGTCGTACCCCTTGCGCAGGGGGAGGAGTCCGGCCCAGTGGGGGAGGGCGAGGTCCTCGGGTTCGTCGTTGACGCCGCCGGTGCGGGCCTTGGCGGAGACCTCGCGCAGGTCGAGGCGGAGCACGGCGGTGGCCGCCAGCTCCTTCTTGTCCGCGGGGCGCGAGTCACCGGAGCGGCCCGCCACCACGTGGTCGACCAGGGCGTCGAGGGCGGTGCGCTTCTCCGCCTCGTCCGTGACGTCGTACGCGGTGCCGTGCACCACCACCGACCGGTAGTTGACGGAGTGGTGGAACGCCGACCGGGCCAGGACCAGGGCGTCCACGTGCGTGACCGTCAGGCATACCGGCAGCCCCGGGTCCGCCTGCCCCGCCATGCGCAGCGGGCGCGAACCCGTCGAGCCGTGCACGTACAGCCGCTCACCGACCCGGCCGTACAGTGTCGGCAGCACCACGGGGGCGCCGTCCCGGACGAAGCCGAGGTGGCAGACGTACCCCTCGTCGAGGATCGCGTGCACCAGCTCCCGGTCGTACGAGGCCCGGCCGGGGGAGCGGGTGGGGACGGTGCGGTCGGTCGGCGGGTAGGCGGTGCCGGGCCCCGGTGCCGCCTCCGCGTCGCCCGTCGTTCCCGTGGCGCCGGTGGTGCCCGTGGCCCCCGTGGTCCCCTGCATGGCGGTCTCCTTTGTATTAGTGCATAATTGGCTTTGTGCTAGGAGATTATCGGATCACCGGTCGGCGCGCAGCCGACATTTCCGCGAGCGTCGAGCGCGCGGTGGCGGCGGGCGCCCTGGAACCGGGCCGGCCCCTGCCGCCCATGCGGGAGCTGGCGGAGCGGCTCGGCGTGAATCCGAACACCGTGGCCGCCGCGTACCGCACCCTGCGCGAGCGCGGGGTCATCGAGACGGCCGGGCGCCGGGGCAGCCGGGTGCGGGCGACGCCGGCCACCACGGGTCGCGCGTTCCTCCGGGTCGACGTGCCCGAGGGTGTGCGGGACGTGTCCGACGGCAACCCGGACCCGGCGCTGCTGCCCGCCCTCGCCCCGGCGTTCGCGGCGGCGGCCGGGCGCGGCGACCGGGAACCGGTGCTGTACGGACACGCGCCCGTCGACCCGGAGCTGGAGCGCCTGGCCCGCGCCGCACTGGAGGCCGACGGGGTGCCGGCCGGGCCGGTGGCCGTCACCTCCGGCTCGCTGGACGCCATGGAACGGGTGCTCGCCGCCCACCTCAGACCGGGCGACGCCGTCGCCGTGGAGGACCCCGGCTGGGGCAGCCTGCTCGACCTCGTCCCGGCGCTCGGGCTGCGCCCGGTGCCGGTCGGCGTCGACGACGAGGGACCGCTCCCCGGCGACGTGCGCGCCGCGCTGGCGGCGGGGGCGCGGGCCCTCATCGTCACGGACCGGGCGCAGAACCCGACCGGCGCCGCGGTGAGCGCCCCCCGCGCGCGGGCCCTGCGGTCCGTGCTCGCCGCCCACCCCGCCACCCTGCTGGTCGAGGACGACCACGGACACCGGATCGTCGACCTCCCCCTGTGCCCGCTCGCCGGTACGACGCACCGCTGGGCGTTCGTCCGCTCGGCCGCCAAGGCGTACGGTCCCGACCTGCGGCTCGCCGTCCTCACCGGGGACGAGGTCACCCTCGACCGGGTGCGCGGGCGTCAGCGGCTCGGGCCAGGCTGGGTCAGCCTGCTCACCCAGCGGGCGGTCGCCCGGCTGTGGGCCGACGGCGCGGTGGACCCGGCGGTCGTGGCGGCGGCGTACGGGCGGCGGCGGGACGCGCTGCTCGGCGCGCTGCGCCAACGGGGGGTCGCGGCGCACGGCCGGAGCGGGCTGAACGTATGGGTGCCGGTGCCGGACGAGACGGGTGCCGTCGCCCGGCTGCTGGGGGCGGGCTGGGCGGTGGCGCCGGGCGCGCGATTCCGGGTGGGCTCGGCGCCGGGGTTGCGGGTCACCGTGGCGCGGCTCGGGGAGGAGGAGGCGGGGGCGCTGGCCGCCGCGATCGCGGGGGCGCTGGACGCGGGGCCGGTGCGCAGCCACGCATAGGACGGGCGGACGGGACGGGACGGGGCAGCGGGGTCAGCGCGGGGCCAGTTTGCGGAAGTCCCAGGAGACCGTCTTCTCCGGGGTGAGGCGCAGCCAGGCGTGGCGGCCGTCGTGCGGAAGCTCGTCGAGGCCGAGGTACTTGCGGGCGAACAGCGTCTCCGGCACGTCCAGTCCGGCGCACGGCTCCCCCGTGCGCGGGTTCTCGCCCACCCGCGCGACGCGGCCCGACAACTCGGCGCCGCGCAGTTCGCCGTACTCCTCGCCCGTGTCGACGACCACCGCCACCCGCGGGTCGCGGCGCAGATCGGTCCAGCGCCGGCTGCGCACCACCGAGTACAGCCACAGGGAGCCGCCGTCCCAGACGAACCACAGCGTGCTCACGTGCGGCGCGCCGTCGGCGGAGACGGTGGCGACGCGGCAGGTGCGCTGGGCGGTCAGGAAGGCGTCCAGCTCGCCCGGCGTCATCATGATCCGGCGGCCCCTGCGCTGTGCGACGGTCATGCGGCTCCTTCGTCCTCGGCGCTCACACCAGTGAGATCGCGTCCCCGTCGACGGCGATCTCCACGGCCGGCAGCGGCTCCCGCGCGGGACCGCTGCGGACACTGCCGTCCGCGATGGAGAAGTTGCTGTTGTGGCACGGGCAGTTGATGACGCCGTCGGCCACATTCTTCACCGCGCACCCCCGATGGGTACAGGTCGCGGAGAACGCCTTGAACTCACCGGCCACGGGCTGGGTGACGACCACCCCGCGGTCGGCGAAGACCACGCCGCCGCCCTCGGGGATGTCGGAGACCGCCGCGAGCGCCTGCCCGGCGGCGTCGGCCTGTCCGCTGCCCGACGGGGCGGCGGGCGCGGAGCCCGCCCCCTCCGGTCCGGCGGAACCGGAGGCCGGGCCGGCTGAGGCGCCGGAGCCGGAGCCCGAGCAGGCGGTCAGTGCGGCGGCCGACCCGGCCGCGCCGACCGCCGCCACGACACTGCGCCGGGCCGGTCCTGCGGTGGGGTGGAGCGGTGCGCTGGTCATTGCTGACGTTCCCTTCCGGAGGTCGCTGCGTGCTTCGCCGTGGGGTACGGGCGGGGGGGCACCCGCCGTTCAGACCGTCCCGTAATGCTGCCCCGCGCCCGGTCGGGCGGGCGTGAGGCCCAGCTGTCGATCCCCTGTCGGGCGGGCCCGGCGGCCGGCCGGGGCGCCGGTAACCTGGGGCGATGCTGAAGGAAGTCATCGCGACCCGTTACATCACGCCGCTGCGTGAGGGGGGTTCGCTGCCGGGACTCGTCGAGGCCGACGACTTCGGCACGTACGTCATGAAGTTCCGCTCCGCCGGACAGGGCCGCAAGACGCTCGTCGCCGAGGTGGTCTGCGGCGAACTGGCCCGCCGGCTGGGCCTGCGGATGCCCCGGCTGGTGACCATCGCCCTCGACCCGGTGCTGGGGCTCGGCGAACCCGACCCGGAGGTGCAGGAACTCCTCCGGTCCAGCGGCGGCCTCAACCTCGGCATGGAGTACCTCTCGGGCGCCCTGGGCTTCGACCCGCTCGCCTTCGCGGTGAGCGCCGAGGAGGCCGGACGGATCGTCTGGTTCGACGCGCTGGTCAACAACGTCGACCGCTCCTGGCGCAACCCCAACCTGCTGCGCCACCACGGCGACCTCTGGCTCATCGACCACGGCGCCACCATGATCTGGCACCACAACTGGCCCGGCGCCGAAGCCTCCGCCGCCCGCCCCTACGACGCCTCCGACCACGCCCTCGCCTCCTTCGCGCCGGACGTCCGCGCCGCCGCCGCGGACCTGGCGCCCCGCGTCACCGAGGACCTCCTCGCCGAGGTCACCGCCGAGATCCCCGACACCTGGCTGGAGGGGGAACCCGGCTTCGACACCCCCGACGACCTGCGACGCGCCTACGCCCGGCCGCTGCTCGCGCGGGCCGCCGGCGTGCACGAACGGATCACCGGGATCGAGCGGACCCGGTGAGCGGGCGCGGCGGAGAGTACGAGGGAAGCAAGTGAGCGAGCGCGGCGGAGAGAACGAGGGAAGCAAGTGAGCGAGCGCCACATTCACATGGCCGGCAGCGTGGTCGAGCGACACATCATCCGGGGCGGCGAGACCAGCGAACGGGACGTCTTCGAGTACGTCGTCCTGCGCGTCGTCCCCCGCGTCGAGCGCGGCGAGCGCATCAACGCGGGGGTGCTCCTGTACTGCCGGGCCAAGGCGTTCGTCGCCGCCCGCACCCACCTGGACGAGGCCCGGCTGCTCGCCCTCGACCCGCGGGCGGACGTCGCGGGCGTGCGCGCCGCGCTGCGCGCCGTCGAGGGCGTGTGCGCCGGCGGCGCCCCGGCCGGGCAGGCGGCCGGCGACGACCCCGGCCGCCGCTTCCGCTGGCTGATCGCGCCCCGCTCCGCCGTCCTCCAGCCCGGCCCCGTCCACACCGGTCTGACCGCGGACCCGGCGGCCGAGGCCGAACGGCTGCTGGAACTGCTGGTGCGCTGAACGGACCCGGCCGGGCCGGGCGGGCGGGGGTGATGGATCACACCCTGCCGGTGTCCCGTTGACACCGCGTGCCAGGGCTTCTAGCGTCACGTCTGCCGAAGGTACTAAGCGGTCGCTCACCGGAGGGCGGGCCGGCCGTCCCAGCCGCATTTCCAGGACGAGGAGAAGCAGCATGTCCACCACTGAGCAGCGGGTCGCCGTCGTGACCGGTGCCGCGCGCGGCATCGGTGCCGCCACCGCCGTACGCCTGGCCGCCGAGGGCCGGGCCGTCGCCGTCATCGACCTCGACGAGGCCGCCTGCAAGGACACCGTGGAGAAGATCACCGCGGCCGGCGGCACGGCCCTCGCGGTCGGCTGCGACGTCTCCGACGAGGCCCAGGTCGAGGCGGCCGTCGCCCGCATCGCCGAGGAGCTGGGCGGCCCGACGATCCTCGTCAACAACGCGGGCGTGCTCCGCGACAACCTGCTGTTCAAGATGAGCGTCTCGGACTGGGACACCGTCATGAACGTGCACCTGCGCGGCGCGTTCCTGATGTCCCGCGCCTGCCAGAAGTACATGGTGGACGCCAAGTTCGGCCGGATCGTCAACCTGTCCTCCTCCTCCGCCCTCGGCAACCGCGGCCAGGTCAACTACTCCGCCGCCAAGGCCGGCATGCAGGGCTTCACCAAGACCCTCGCCAAGGAGCTGGGCAAGTTCGGCGTCACCGCCAACGCCGTCGCCCCCGGCTTCATCGCCACCGACATGACCGCCGCCACCGCCGAGCGCGTCGGCATGGGCTTCGAGGACTTCAAGGCCGCCGCCGCCACCCAGATCCCGGTGCAGCGCGTCGGGGAGGCCGACGACATCGCCAACGCCGTCGCCTTCTTCACCGGCGAGGCGGCCGGCTTCGTCTCCGGCCAGGTGCTGTACGTCGCCGGCGGACCGCTCGACTAGGAAGGCTGGGGACAGACGGACATGACGGAACTCTCGGGCAAGGTGGCGCTGATCACGGGCGCCAGCCGCGGCATCGGCTACGGCATCGCCGAGGCGCTGGTCGCGCGCGGCGACCGGGTCTGCATCACCGGGCGCAACGAGGAGGCCCTGAAGGAGGCCGTCGAGAAGCTCGGCGCCGACCGGGCCATCGGCGTCGCGGGCAAGGCGCACGACGAGGCCCACCAGGCCGCCGCCGTCGAGCGCGCGATGGAGGCGTTCGGCCGGGTCGACCACCTGGTCAACAACGCCGGTACGAACCCGGTGTTCGGGCCGATCGCCGACCTCGACCTGAACGTCGCGCGGAAGGTCTACGAGACCAATGTGATCTCGGCGCTCGGCTTCGCCCAGAAGACCTGGCACGCCTGGCAGAAGGAGAACGGCGGCACGATCGTCAACATCGCCTCCGTCGCGGGGATCGCGCCCTCGCCCTTCATCGCCGCCTACGGTGTCAGCAAGGCCGCGCTGATCAACCTGACCGGCCAGCTCGCCCACGAGTTCGCGCCCAGGGTGCGGGTCAACGCCATCGCCCCGGCCGTGGTGAAGACCAAGTTCGCCGCCGCCCTGTACGAGGGCCGCGAGGAGGAGGCCGCCGCGGGCTACCCGCTGGGCCGGCTCGGCGTCCCCGCCGACATCGGCGGCGCCGCCGCGTTCCTCACCTCGGACCAGTCCGCCTGGGTCACCGGCCAGACCCTGGTGCTCGACGGCGGCATCTTCCTCAACGCCGGCGTGAGCTGAGACGACGACGGGACCTGGGGCGCCCCCGGTGCGGGACACCGGGGGCGCCCCCCGTTTTTTCCTCGCGCGGGGCCCCTCGTACGGGCCGGTCCGCGCCGCCCGCGCACGGAACGGTCTCCTCCAGAGCACGGAATGATGTCCTCCGTGACATGACAACGTAGTCACTCCCCGGACGATCAAACCCCCTGCGCAGAAGGGGAGTTGAGGGTCCGCCGCTGCGATATGGTCGGCCGAGTTTCGGCACGGTTGAGCAGGGGGATCGAGGAGCGTGCGCGTGTTCTACCGGAACCGGCGGCTGCGGTACGCGGCCGCGCTGGCGTCCACGGCGGCATTGGTCACCGGGTGCGGAATCCTCTCGCCGGACGACCCGGACGAGGACGGCCCGATCGTCGTCGGGACGACCAGCGCCCCCACCACCCTGGACCCCGCGGCCTCCTGGGACGGCTCCTGGGAACTGTTCCGCAACGTCTACCAGACCCTGCTGAGCTACCCCAACGGCACCACCACGCCCCGCCCCGACGCGGCCCGCGCCTGCGCGTTCACCGACAGCTCCCAGCAGGTGTACCGCTGCGAACTCCGCCCCGGCCTCACCTTCTCCGACGGGGACCCGCTGGACGCCGCCGCCGTCAAGTACTCCATCGACCGGATCAGGGACATCGGCGCCGACGGCGGCCCGGCCGGCCTGCTGGGCAGCCTGGACCGGGTGCGGGCCCCGAGCGCCACCGAGGTCGTCTTCCACCTCAACAAGCCGGACGCCACGTTCCCGTTCGTGCTGGCCACCCCCGCGATGTCCATCGTCGACCCGGACACCTACCCGGCGCGGGCGGTGCGCCGGGACGGCCGGGTCGTCGGCTCGGGACCGTACGTCCTGAAGTCCTACACGGAGGGCGAGCGGGCCGAACTCGTCCGCAACGACCGCTACGAGGGCTACGCCGAGCGCCGCAACGGCGCCGTGACCATCGAGTACTTCGACGGCTCGGCCGAGATGGTGAAGGCGCTGCGCGCCGGGCGCATCCAGGTGACGTTCCGCGGACTGGCGGCGGACGACGTCATCGCCCTCCAGGACGGCACCGCCGAGGAGGAGGACCTCCAGCTCGTCGAGGGCACCGGCGCCGACATCAGCTACCTGGTCTTCGACCCCGACGACCCCTGGACCGGCCGCATCGCGGTGCGGCGGGCCGTCGCCCAGGTGATCGACCGGGCGGCCCTCGCCCACGAGGTCTACCGGGACACCGTCGACCCGCTGTACTCGATGGTCCCGCGCGGACTGACCGGGCACACCAACGCCTTCTTCGACCGGTTCGGCGACCCCAGCGCCGCCAAGGCCCGCGCGCTCCTCACCGAGGCCGGCGTCGACGGGCCCGTCCCGCTCACCCTCTGGTACACCACCGACCGCTACGGCTCCGAGACCGCCCTGCTGTTCAAGGCGCTCGAACGCCAACTGGAGGCGTCGGGACTCTTCACCGTCACCCTCCAGGGCCGCCCCTGGAAGACGTACGTGGCCGGCTACCAGAAGGGCGAGTACCAGGTCTTCGGCCGGGGCTGGTTCCCGGACTTCCCGGACGCCGAGAACTTCATCGCCCCGTTCGTCGGCGAGCGCAACGCGCTGGGCACCCCCTACCCCGCCCCCGAGATCACCGGCGAGCTGCTGCCCAGCTCCCGCCGCAAGAGCGACCGCGCCGACGTGGTGGAGGAGTTCGAGGAGGCGCAGCGCGTCCTGGTGGCGGACGCGCGGCTGCTGCCGCTGTGGCAGGGACGGCAGTACGTCGCCTCCAGCGAGGACATCTCGGGCGCGGAACGGGCCCTCGACCCGTCGACGATCATGATGATGTGGGAACTCCACCGCAAGACGAGCTGGTAGCCCCTTCGCGGTCCTCCCCTCGCGGCACCGGTTGTCAGTGGTCGCCTGTAGGTTCTGGAGTCCGAAGCCGAAGTCCCGCCTCCGGAGCCCGGCGCTTCGGAAGTGACCGCACACCGTAAGGAAGTTGACGTGACCGACATCGCGATGCTGCCCGAGTCCTGGCGCGAGGTGCTCGGCGGCGAACTGGAACAGCCCTACTTCAAGGAGCTGACCGAGTTCGTCGAGGAGGAGCGGGCGAAGGGGCCCGTCTACCCGCCGCGCGAGGAGGTCTTCGCCGCCCTGGAGGCCACGCCGTACGACCAGGTGAAGGTGCTGGTCCTCGGGCAGGACCCGTACCACGGGGAGGGGCAGGGGCACGGCCTGTGCTTCTCGGTCCGGCCGGGCGTCAAGGTCCCGCCGTCCCTGCGGAACATCTACAAGGAACTCCACGCGGAGCTGGGCGTCCCGATCCCGGACAACGGCTATCTGATGCCCTGGGCGAAGCAGGGCGTCCTGCTGCTCAACGCGGTCCTCACGGTCCGGGCGGGCGAGGCCAACTCGCACAAGGGGCGCGGCTGGGAGCTGTTCACGGACGCGGTGATCCGCGCGGTCGCGAACCGCCCCGACCCGGCGGTGTTCGTGCTGTGGGGCAACTACGCCCAGAAGAAGCTGCCGCTGATCGACGAGGAGCGGCACGCGGTGGTCAAGGGCGCGCACCCCTCCCCGCTGTCGGCGAAGAGGTTCTTCGGCTCCCGCCCGTTCACGCAGATCAACGAGGCGGTCGCGGCCCAGGGCCACGCGCCGATCGACTGGACCATCCCCGACCTGGGCTGACCGGCGCGGACACCGGGGTGCGGACCGGGCCGCCGCGTCTGCGGGGCGATCGGCGGGCCAGGGCCTAACGTCGTCGGCAACAGCCGGACGAGGAGTGGCGCGGAGGACGCGGTGGCCCAGGGACAGGAGCGGACGGCGCCGGACGCCGTGCCGACCCGCATCGGACAGGTCGTCATGCTGCACCACGCGGGCGACCGCGAGGAGGCCCGGCACCGCTACCTCGGCCTGTGGGCGGAGATCGGCGAGCACGGCGACCCGTTGCACCGCTGCACCCTGGCGCACTACCTGGCCGACACCCAGGACGACCCGGCGGACGAGCTGGCCTGGGACCTGCGGGCGCTGTCGGCCGCGCAGGAGCTGACCGCCGGCCGCCCGGCCGGACACGCCTCGGCGCTCGCCGCCCGCTCGCTCTACCCCTCCCTGTACCTGAACCTGGCGGCCGACTACGACCGGCTCGGCCACCGCGACGCCGCCCGCGCCCAGCTGCGGCGGGCCCGCCGCGCCGCCGAGGCACTGGGCGACGACCGCTGGGCCACCGGCGTCCGCGAGGCCATCGCCCGGCTGGAGCGCCGGCTCGGCGACGGCGGCCCGTTCCCGGAGGGACCCGGGGGGCCGGAGGGGCCGCCCTGGGGGCCGCCCCGGCAGCGGCCCTGAGCGTGCCGGACCGTACGGGAGGGAGGGCTCAACGGCCGTACGCCTGACGGCAGATGACCGCCTCCGGACTGTCCGGCTGCCAGCCGCCGTAGGTGCGGCCCAGCCCGCACAGGTCCGCGTCGGCGCCGCGTCGTCCGGGGGCGGGCCGGGTGGCCTTCGGGGGCGCGGGGCCGGGCCGCCGCGCGGGCCGGTCCGGCCGGACCTCCGGACGGGCGGCGGCCGGTGGCGCCGGGCGGCGCGGCGGCTCCGCCCTGCGGCCGGTGCCGGGTCCGGTCCGGGGAGCCGCCGGCCGGTCCCCGCCGGGCGCCCTCCCGTGCGCCTCGCCCCGGTCCGGTTCCGACGAAGGCTCGGTCCGCTCCAGGGAGTCCCGCGCCGGGGGCTCCACCGCCTCGGGCCGCCGGGGTCCGTCCGGGCGCGGGGCGGAGGTCCGGTCCGCGGCCGGCGCCGGGTCCGGGGCGGGCGGACGCTGGACCGTCACACAGCCGGTCACGGCCGCGGCAGCCATGGTCACCAGGAGCGTCGCGATGGTCGTCGTTCTCTGCACCCGCGCCACTCTGCTGTCCGCACGGCTCCGGCCGACGGCGGACCGCCCGAGGATGCCCCGCACGGGTGACGCCGGCTCCGCGCGGGGACGCGGGGCCGGGGTGGGGAGGGCTCCCGGCCAGCCTTGGCCGGCCGCGTAGTCCGGGGCCGGCGGCGGACCGGCCGAGGGCGCCCGGCACGGGTGACGCAGGTCGCGTGCGGGGGCATGGGCGGGGGAGCGGGTTCGGGGAGGGGCTGCTTCCGGCTCCGCTTCGCCGGCCGCGTGGGTCCGATCGGTGGGGGACCGGTCGAAGAGGACCTGCATGGGTGGAGTCGGCCCTGCCCGGGGCGCGGGATCGGGTACGGAGACGGGTCGTTCCCGGCTCGGCTTCGTCGGTCTTCGCCTTCCGTTGGTCGGGTGGTTCCGTGTGGTGGTGGACCGGGGGCGGCGGTGCCCGGCGCGGTGATGCAGGTCGCGTGCGGGGTCGGGGGTCGGGGTCGGGGTCGCGGACGGGTTGTTTCCGGCTCGGCTTCGTCGGTCTTCGCCTTCCGTTGGTCGGGTGGTTCCGCGTGGTGGTGGACCGGCGGACGATTGCCCGGCACGGTGGAGCCGGCCGCGTGCGGGGTCGGGGAACGGGTCGGGTACGGGTCGTTCCCGGCTCGGCTTCGTCGGCTCTCGCCTCCGCCGGCCGCGTGGCTCCGCGCGGCCGGCGGACCGGTCGAGGGTGCCCGGCAACGGGTGGTCCCCACCTCTTCCGCGCGAGGGTGCCCGTCCGGGCGGGGGAGGCGGGTCGCTCCCGGCTCGCCGGACGTCCGCGCCGCCCCCGTATGCTGCCGGACGGACCAGGGCCGGCGGTCGCGGCGGCGGCCCGGCCGCGAGAGAACCACCTGAGGAGAACGCCTGTGAAGGTCGGCTGCATCGGACTCGGCGACATCGCGCGCAAGGCGTACCTCCCCGTGCTCGCCTTCCTGCCGGACGTCGAACCGCACCTGCACACCCGCACCCCGGCGACCCTCACCCGCGTCGCCGACGAGCTGCGCGTTCCGCCGGGGCAGCGCCACACCGACCTCGACGCGCTGCTCGCCCAGGGCCTCGACGCCGCCCTGGTGCACGCACCGACCGACGTCCACCCGCAGATCGTCACGCGGCTTCTGGAGGCCGGCGTCCCCACCTACGTGGACAAGCCGCTCGCCTACGAACTCGCCGACTCCGAGCGCCTGGTGGCCCTCGCGGAGGAGCGCCGCACCAGCCTCGCCGTCGGCTTCAACCGGCGCCACGCCCCCGCCTACACCCAGTGTGCCGAGCACCCCCGCGAGCTGATCCTGATGCAGAAGAACCGCACCGGGCTGCCCGAGGACCCGCGCACGATGATCCTCGACGACTTCATCCACGTCGTGGACACCCTGCGCTTCCTCGTCCCCGGCCAGGTCGACGACGTCACCGTCCGCGCCCGCGTCCGGGACGGCCTCCTCCACCACGTCGTGCTCCAGCTCGCCGGCGACGGCTTCACCGCACTCGGCGTCATGAACCGGCTCAGCGGCAGCGCCGAGGAGATCCTGGAGGTCTCCGGCCAGGACACCAAGCGGCAGGTGGTCAACCTCGCCGAGGTGATCGACCACAAGGGTCAGCCGACCGTGCGGCGGCGCGGCGACTGGGTGCCCGTCGCCCGGCAGCGCGGCATCGAGCAGGCGGTGCTCGCCTTCCTCGACGCGGTCCGCGCCGGCACCGTGCTCAGCGCCCGGGACGCGCTGCGGACCCATGAGCTGTGCGAGCGGGTGGTACGCGAGGTCCTGACGGGCGCCGCCTGAGCCGCACCGTCCGTACGCCCTCGGCGGCACCCCAGACGACGAGGACGCCCAGCGCTGCGTACGGCGGCCAGTCGCCGAACCGGACGTACGGCGTGGTGCCCTGCGCGAGCGGCACCTCGTACACCCGCGCGCCGCTCGTGCCGGTGCCCAGGCGCGGCCCGACCGGCGCGCCGCCCGCGTCGTACACGGCGGAGACCCCGGTCAGCGTGGCGTGCACCATCGGACGCCCGGTCTCGGCGGCGCGCAGCGCGCCCAGCGAGGCGTGCTGCGCGGGCGCCCAGCTCTCCTGGAACGTCGACGTGGACGACTGGGCGAGCAGCACCTCGGCACCGTCCTCGGCGAGATGACGGCTCATGTCGGGGAACGCGCTCTCGAAGCAGACCATCGGGCCGACGCGCAGCCCGTCACCGGCGTCCATCAGCACCTGCTCCGTGCCCCGCCTGCGGTCCTCACCGGCCGCCTTGCCGACGGAGGTGGCCCAGCCGAGCAGGGAGCGGGCGGGGACGTACTCGCCGAAGGGGACGAGCCGCATCTTGTCGTAGCGGTCGCCGGTCGGCCCGTCCGGGCCCACCAGCACCGAACTCTTGAAGATGCCGGGCCGGTCGGAGCGCCGGGCGTCCACGTTGACCAGGACGTCCGCGCCGGTCTCGCGGGTGAGCGCCGCGAGCCGGCGTGCCAGGTCCGGCCGGTCACCCAGGTCGAAGCCGACGCTGCTCTCGCCCCACACCACCAGGTCGACGTCCTGCCCGGCCAGGCGCCGGGTCAGCGCCTCCTCGCGGTCGAAGCGGCGGGCCGGACTGCCCGCGCCGGCCACCACCCCGGCCTGGACCACGGCGATCCGCACCCGGTCGCCCGTGCCGGAGGGGGAGGGCGGCGGCGACCCCACCCAGGCCGCCGAGCCGACGGCGGCCGTCGCGGCGAGGGCGGCCACGGCGGGCACCCGGGCCGGGCGTACCGCGACCAGCACGGCGACGGCGGTGTTGACGGCCACGATCAGGAAGCCGACCAGCCAGACCCCGCCGACCGAGGCGACCCGCAGCGCCGGCGCCACCTGCCACTGGCTCGCGCCCAGCACGCCCCACGGACCGCCGAGCCCCTGCCAGGAGCGGACCAGCTCGATCACCAGCCACCCCGACGGCACCACGACCAGCGCCGCCGCGACCCGGCCCGCCGTGGGCGCCCCGCCCAGCAGCCGCCGCACCAGCCGTCCCCACGGCGCCCAGAGCGCGCCCAGCAGTGCGGCGAGCACGAACGTGAACACGTGCAGGCTCGGCAGCAGCCAGTGGTGCATCGCCAGCATGAAGCCGAACCCGCCGCACCAGCCGTCGTACATCGCCCGCCGCCCGGTCGGCGCCGACCGCACCAGGAGCAGCCAGGGGACCAGGGCGCCCCAGGCCCACCACCACAGGGACGGCGCGGGGAAGGCGAGGACCGGCAGGGCGCCCGCGAACACCGCGGCGAGGCCGCGGCGCCAGGGCACGGTGAGCCAGCGACCGAGGGACTTCATGGGCGCCTCCCTACCCCGCGGTGTCTCCAGTGTGCGCCGGGACGGTGTCCGATCGGCGCCGGGCCCGTTCAGTTGATCACACCGGATGCCGGCCAGCAGGAGAACGGAGGAGCCGAGCATGGGTGTGCTGCGCGGTGATGGGCGCCTAGGATGATCGATGATCGATCAAGATGCTCAGCAGGAGGTACTCGTGACCCGTCCCATCACGGTGGTCACCGGCGGCAGCCGGGGCATCGGCGCGGCGACCTGTCGGCGGCTGGCGGCGGACGGGCACGACGTGGCCGTGGGGTACGTCCGGGACGCGACCGCCGCCGAGGAGGTGGCGGCCGGGGTGCGCGAGGCCGGCGGCCGGGCCGTCACCGTACGGGTGGACACCTCGGTGGAGGCGGACGTGGCGCGGCTGTTCGACGAGGCCGAGTCCCGGCTCGGGCCGGTGACCGGGCTGGTGAACAACGCGGCCGTGACCGGCCCGCTGGGCCGGCTCGCCGACCGCGACGCGGCCGATCTGCGCCGGGTGCTCGACGTCAACCTGCTGGGCACCCTGCTGTGCTGCCGGCGTGCCGCGCAGCTCATGTCGGCCCGGGGCGCCGGCGCGATCGTCAACGTCTCCTCGGGGGCGGCGACCCTCGGCAGCCCGGGGGAGTACGTCCACTACGCGGCGAGCAAGGCCGGGGTGGATGCCCTGACGGTCGGCCTCTCCAAGGAGCTGGGCCCGGACGGCATCCGCGTCAACGGGGTCGCGCCGGGCCTGGTCGACACGGACATGCACGCCGCGATGGGCGCCCCGGACCGCGTCCGGGAGATGGCTCCGGGGGTGCCGATGCGCCGGGCCGGGCGGGCGGAGGAGATCGCCGCGGCCATCGCGTGGCTGCTGTCTGCGGACGCCTCGTACACGACCGGCGCGGTGCTGCGGGTGGCGGGCGGGCGCTGACGCCCCGGGCCTGTCGTGCGGATCACGCCGCGGACGCGGGGCCCGGCACCGGTCGGGAACCGCCGACGTCCTGCCGCGTGATCGAGCCGACAGACCTCAGGCCGCTTCGACCATCTCGCCGCGTACGGCGGCGGCCCACTCCACGACCAGCAGCTCGTACTCCGCGCGGTCCTGTGCCGAGAGGGAGCCGCCCGCCCGCCGCCAGAGGGCGCGGATGCGGTCGTTCAACTCGGCGGCGGAGCACGCGGAATCGCGGGCCGGGGCTTCGGGGGACATGCGGACAAGCCTAGGCGCAAGCGCTGACTCTGCGCTACCGGACGGCTACCCGAAGCCCGCGAAGACGGGCCCTAGTGGGCCGCCTCGCCCGCGTCCGGGCTCAGTACGCCCATGCTGACCAGGACGATCAGCACGATGCCGAGGGCCACGCGGTAGTAGACGAACGGCATGAAGCTCTTGGTGGAGATGTACTTCATGAACCAGGCGATCACGGCGAACCCGACAGCGAAGGCGATGACCGTCGCGAAGATCGTCGGGCCCCAGGCGACATGGTCGCTCTCCAGCGCGTCCTTCAGCTCGAACAGGCCGGAGGAGAGCACGGCGGGGATGGCGAGCAGGAACGAGTAGCGGGCCGCGGCCTCGCGCCGGTACCCCATGAACAGGCCGCCGCTGATGGTCGCCCCGGAGCGGGAGACGCCCGGGATGAGGGCCGCCGCCTGGCACAGGCCGTAGATCAGGCCGTCCTTGACACCCAGGTCCGTCAGTTCCTTGCGCGGCTTGGCCACCCGGTGCCGGCCACCGCTCTCGTCCCGCGCCGCCAGCCGGTCCGCGACGCCTATCACGATGCCGACGACCACCAGCATGGTCGCGGTGACCCGCAGGTCGCGGAAGGGACCCTCGATCTGGTCCTTCAGGGTCAGCCCGAGCACCCCGATCGGGATCGAGCCGACGATCACGAGCCAGCCCATGCGCGCGTTGGGGTCCCGGCGCATCTCCTTGTTCGTCAAGGACTTCGACCACGCCGAGATGATCGACACGATGTCCTTGCGGAAGTAGATCAGGACGGCGGCCTCCGTACCGATCTGCGTGATCGCGGTGAAGGCCGCCCCGGGGTCGTGCCAGCCGGAGAACGCCGCGGTCAGCCGCAGATGCGCGCTGGAGGACACGGGAAGGAACTCGGTCAGCCCCTGGACGAGTCCGAGGATGAGGGATTCAAACCAAGACATGAGGTACGGAGTCCAAGTGCCGATCGTGAACGGGCGACGACGGACACACCTCGCCGACGCCTGTGGTGATCAGGTCCGAGGGTGTCGAGGGCAGCGTAGCGCCCCTGGGTGACAGGCCGGGCACAGGCCCCGGCAGGCTCAGCGGGCACGCAGCCGGCCGCGTTTGCGCCAGGCCACCACGGCTCCGGCGAGCCCGGGCAGCGCGATGCAGGCCAGCGCGATCAGGAAGGCGGGCGAGGTGGGCGTGGAGGCGCGGGCGCCGGCGACGACGTACGCGGCGGTGTTCGGCACGGAGCCGAGGGCCGTCGCGAGCAGGAACGGCGGCAGGCCCATGCGGGAGACCGCGGCGCAGTAGTTCGCCGCGGCGAACGGCACGCCGGGGAACAGCCGCGCCGCCAGCATCGAACGGAAGCCGTGTCTGCTGAGCTGCCCGTCCGCGGCCTTCAGCCACTTGCCGCGCAGCAGCGGACGCAGCGCCTCCTGGCCGAGGACCCGGCCCAGGCAGAAGGCGAGGCCGGCGCCGAGCACCGTGCCCGCCAGCGCCGAGCCGAGGCCGAGGACCGAGCCGAAGAGCGCGCCGGCCGCCAGGTTCAGCAGCGGGCGGGGCACGAAGGCGACGGTGCACAGCCCGTACGCGACCGCGTACGCGAGGGCCGCCGCGGCGCCGCCGAGCTGGGCCGCCGGCCAGCCGTGCGTCAGCAGCCTCTGCGGCTGGAACAGCAGGACGGCCACGCCGGCCGAGGCGAGGAGCAGGACAAGCAGGGACAGCCGGGACCAGGGGGACAGCGCGATCCGCGCCGCGCGGGCGGAGAGCCCGGTCGCGGCGGCCGGGACCGGCGGTCCGACGGTGGCCCGGGGAGAGGCCGTGGCGGTGCCCCCAGAACGGGTGGTGGCATCGAGCATCCGGTGACACTAACCGACACAGGTGTGTGATCGCCGTATGGTGCGTTTCATGACCGTCACAAACGGGCCGGGGCCGGCGGTGCCGGACAGCCCGTTCGCCGACCGGGTGCTGGAGCGGCTCACCGCCGTCCACCCGGACCACGCCGACCCCGAACGGGCCGGGTCGATGCGGGCGTACATGAAGGACGTGGCCCCTTTCCTGGGCCTGACCAGCACGGTCCGGCGCGGGCTGGACCGTGCAGTGCTGCGCGGGCTGCCGTCTCCGGACGAGGCGGACTGCGCCGCGGTCGCGTTGCGCTGCTGGCGGCTGCCCGAGCGCGAGTACCACTACTTCGCCGTGGATCTGCTCCGCCGTCACGTGACGGTTCTCTCCCCGGACTTCCTGCCCGTGGTCCGGTGGTTGCTCACCACCGTCCCCTGGTGGGACACCGTCGACCCGCTCGCCGCGCACGTCGTCGGCGGGCTGGTGGCCGCCGGGCCCGGACTGCGGACGCGGATGGACGCCTGGAGCGCCGACGAGGACCGGTGGCTGGTCCGCGCGGCCCTGCTGCACCAGCTCCGGTACCGGGAACGCACCGACGCCGGCCGCCTCTTCGGCTACTGCCTGCGCGGCGCCGCCCATGACGACTTCTTCGTCCGCAAGGCGATCGGCTGGGCCCTGCGCGAGTACGCCAGGACCGACCCGGGGGCCGTACGCGGCTTCGTCGCCGAGCACCGCGACCGGCTCGCGCCGCTGTCGGTCCGGGAGGCGCTGCGGTCCGCTGGATCCTGAACCGCGTACCGTCCTTTCGAACTCCCGTGCCAGGAAAAATGGGTCGACGTGGGGCAGAGCGTCGGCGATGATCGGCGTCATGTTCCGGTACGCCTTCCTTCTCGTCGCCTCCGCGGTCGCGGACGCCCCGAAGGCTGCCGTCCTCTTCCCGGCCGTCGTCGACGGCGCCCGAAGCTGACCCTCCCCGGATCGTCCGGCGGACCCCGCAGGGGAGGGTCGGTTGAGACACCGGGGTCCCCAGCTCCCTTCCGAGGCTTCGAGGTACCGCCATGTCCAAGACGGCGTACGTCCGCACCAAACCGCATCTGAACATCGGCACGATGGGCCATGTCGACCACGGCAAGACCACCCTGACCGCCGCCATCACCAAGGTCCTCGCCGAGCGCGGCGGCGCCGCGTTCGTGCCGTTCGACCGCATCGACCGCGCCCCCGAGGAGGTGGCGCGCGGGATCACCATCGACATCGCGCACGTCGAGTACGAGACCGACACCCGCCACTACGCGCACGTCGACATGCCCGGCCACGCCGACTACGTCAAGAACATGGTCACCGGCGCGGCCCAGCTCGACGGGGCGATCCTCGTCGTCTCCGCGCTGGACGGGATCATGCCGCAGACCGCCGAACACGTGCTGCTCGCCCGCCAGGTGGGCGTCGACCACATCGTCGTCGCCCTCAACAAGGCGGACGCCGGTGACGAGGAGCTGACCGACCTGGTCGAACTGGAGGTCCGCGAGCTGCTCACCGCGCACGGCTACGGCGGTGACACCGCGCCCGTCGTACGGGTCTCCGGGCTGAAGGCGCTGGCCGGCGACCCCCGGTGGACGGCGTCCGTGGAGGCGCTGCTCGACGCGGTGGACACCTACGTCCCGACGCCGGAGCGGTATCCGGACGCGCCGTTCCTGCTGCCGGTGGAGAACGTCCTCACCATCACCGGGCGGGGCACCGTCGTCACCGGCGCCGTCGAGCGCGGCACGGTGCGCGTCGGGGACCGGGTCGAGGTCCTCGGGGCGGGCGCCGGCACGGTCGTCACCGGGCTGGAGACCTTCGGCAAGCCGATGACGGAGGCCCAGGCCGGGGACAGCGTGGCCCTGCTGCTGCGGGGTGTCCCGAGGGACGCCGTCCGGCGGGGGCACGTGGTGGCCGCGCCGGGCAGCGTGGTGCCGCGGCGGTCCTTCGAGGCGCGGGTGCACGTGCTGGCGGCCCGGGAGGGCGGACGCGCGACGCCGGTCGCCACCGGGTACCGGCCGCAGTTCCACATCCGTACGGCGGACGTCGTCGGCAACGTCGACCTCGGCGAGAAGGGGGTCGCCCGGCCGGGGGAGACGGTCACGATGACCGTGGAACTGGGGCGGGAGGTGCCGCTGGAGCCGGGGCTCGGGTTCGCCGTCCGCGAGGGCGGCCGGACGGTCGGCGCCGGGACGGTGACCGAGGTCCACTGAGGCGGGTCCGGGGCGGTTCCCGGTCCCGTGAGGCCGGCGGGGAGCCACGGGTCCGTGGTGGCTCCCCGCCGGCGGTGCCGACCCGTGCCGTCCGCCCCGCACAATGAAGAGGTGAACGAGCCGATACCCGTCCACCGGGTCACCGAGCAGGGCACCGTCAAGCTCATGCCCGACGTCGACCGGGAGCGGGCCTGGCTGCTGACGGTCGACGGGGCGCCGCAGTCGTACGTAGACCTGGACGCGCCCGAGCACCTGGAGTTCGAGTACGCGCGGCGGCTCGGGCACGTCCTGGACACCGTCGCCGAGCCGGGGCGCCCGCTGGACGCGCTGCACCTCGGCGGGGGCGCGCTCACCCTGCCGCGGTACGTGGCGGCGACCCGGCCCGGGTCCCGGCAGGACGTCGTCGAGTTCGACCGCGACCTGCTGGAGCTGGTCGCCGGGCACCTGCCGCTCCCGGCGGACGCCCCGGTCGCCCTGCACGCGGCCGACGCCCGGGAGTGGCTCGCCGAAGCCCCCGCGGACTCGGCGGACGTGCTGGTGGCCGATGTGTTCGGCGGCTCCCGGGTGCCCGCGCACCTGACCTCGGACGGGTACGCCGAGCAGGTCGCGCGGGTGCTGCGGGCGGACGGCGTCTACCTGGCCAACCTCGCCGACGCCGCGCCGTTCGCCTTCCTCCGCTCCCAGCTCGCCACCTTCGCCGCCCGGTTCGCGGAGCTGCTGCTGATCGCCGAACCGGCCGTGCTGCGCGGACGCCGGTTCGGCAACGCGGTGCTGGTCGCCGCGCACCGCCCCCTGGACGCCGGCGCGCTGGCCCGGCGCACCGCCGCCGACGCCTTCCCGGCACGGGTGGAGCACGGGGCCGCGCTGCGGAGGTTCATCGGGGGCGCCCGGCCGGTGCGGGACGAGGACGCCGTCCCCTCACCCGAGCCGCCCGACGGCGCCTTCGGCATCGGCTGAGTCCGGGCCGGCGGACGCCCGCGCCGCCCCGGCCACCGGTACCGGGCGGCGGCGCAGGGTCCGCACCTGCGGGACGAACAGCACCGCGGCCGTGACCACCACGACCAGCACCGCGCAGCTCCACAGCGACGCGGTCCGCCCGAACGCCGCCTCCGAGGGACCCGCCAGCGCGGTCGCCACGGGCACCAGCGCCACCGAACCGAACCAGTCGTACGCCGATATCCGCGACAGCTTCTCCTCGGGCACCTCCTGGTGCAGGGCGGTCATCCACGAGACGCCGAACACCTCCAGGCAGACGCCGGTGACGAGCATCACCGCGCACAGCACGCCGGCCGGCGCCGCCAGGGCCAGGGCGGCGGAGGGCAGGGCCAGCGGGAAGACGCAGAGGGTGCCGGCGAGCAGCAGCCGGCTCGGCCGCCAGCGGGTCATCAGCAGCGCGCCGCCGACCGTGCCGGCGCCGAAGCACGCCAGCGCCAGCCCCCACGGCCCCGCCCCGCCCAGGTGGTCACGGGCGACGAGCGGGCCGTAGACCGCCTCGGCGGCGCCGACGACCGCGTTGGAGACGGAGAACTGCACGACGATTCCCCACAGCCAGGGCCGCCCGCTGAACTCCCGCCAGCCCTCCCGCAGGTCGGCGAGGAGCCCGCCGCCCGGGGCGCGCGGCGGGATGTGGCTCACGTCGAGCAGGCCCCGCAGCGCCGCCGCGCACGCGAACGCCGCCGCGTCCGCCGCGAGCACCCAGCCCGGTCCGGCCGCGGCGACCAGCGCGCCGCCCAGCGCCGCGCCGCCCAGGCCCGCGCCGTGCACCGCCATCCGGAACACCGCGAACGCCCGCCCGGCGTGCGCCGCGTCGACCGAGGACATCAGCATGCCCTCGGCGGCGGGGGAGAAGAACGCCTGGCCGGTGCCGCCGAGTCCGGCCAGCAGCATCATCTGCCACAGCCGGGGCTCCCCGGCGAGGACGAGGACCGCGAAGGCCGCCTGCGACAGGCAGTTGAGGGTGTTGGCGGCGACCATCACCCGGTGCCGGGGCAGCCGGTCCGCGAGCGCCCCGCCGATCAGCAGGAAGAGGACGAGGGGCAGGGTCCGCGCGGCGGCCACCAGGCCCACGTCGCCGCTGTCCCCGCCCGCCTCCAGCACGGCGAAGGCGGCGGCGATCAGCGCGCCGTTGCCGCCGAGGCCGGTGACGACCGTCGCGGCCGTCAGCAGGGTGTAGTTGCGGTCGGCCCAGGCGGGGCGCTTGTACAGGCGGGTGAAGGACGGCACCCCGTGACTATCGCCGGGCCGGCGGCCCGGTGCCAAGTGACGTCCCGTCAGCGGACCGCCGCCGCCCGCGGCGAGGTCCCGCGCGGCCCTGGCCCAAGATGCTACTCACGGGTAACCTGTCGTCATGAGCGCAGATCAGATGTCGATCGGCGAGATGCTCGCCGCCACGGTGCCGATGGTCCGGACCCTGAAGCTGGAGTACCTGGAGACCGGGCCGGAGCGCGCCGTGCTGGCCCTCCCGGACCAGGGCGAGTACCGCAACCACGTCGGCGGACCCCACGCCGGGGCGATGTTCACCCTCGGGGAGTCGGCGAGCGGGGCCATCGTCCTGGCTGCCTTCGGGGACCAGCTCGCGCGGGCCGTGCCGCTGCCCGTCCACGCGGAGATCGCGTTCAAGAAGATCGCCCTGGGCCCGGTCACGGCGACCGCCACGCTCGGCCGCCCCGCCGCCGAGGTCGTCGCGGAACTGGACGAGGGCCGGCGCCCGGAGTTCCCGGTGACCGTGGCCATCCGGCGGGAGGACGGAGCCGTGACCGGGGAGATGACGGTGACCTGGACGCTGCGGCCCAGCACCTGAGCCGGAGGGGAGGGACCCGGCCGCGTGGTGCCCGGCCGGTCCCCGGTCCCGCGGACGGAGACGGGGGCCCGGCGGGACGGGACGGTCAGGCGGCGCGCCGGACGCCTCCCTCCTCCCCTTCCCCGCTCCCCTTCTCCCCGTCCGCGCCGCTGCCGTCGTCCGCCAGCCCGGCCACGAACTCCTTCAGCCAGGCCGTGAACGCCGGGCCCAGGTCGGACCGTCCGCAGGCCAGCCGTACCACCGTGCGCAGGTAGTCGGCCTTGTCGCCGGTGTCGTAGCGCAGGCCGGTGAAGACCACCCCGTGCACCGTGCCGTCCGCGGCGAGGGTCTGGAGGGCGTCGGTGAGCTGGATCTCGCCGCCCCGGCCCGGCGGGGTGCGCTCCAGCACGCCGAAGACGGCCGGGTCGAGGACATAGCGGCCGATGACCGCGAACCGGCTCGGCGCGGTGCCCGGCGCGGGCTTCTCCACCAGCCCGGTGACACGGACGACCCCGTCCTCCCCGGCGCTCTCCACGGCGGCGCAGCCGTAGAGGTGGGCCTGGTCCGGCGCGACCTCCAGCAGGGCGACGACGCTCCCGCCGCGCCGGGCCCGCACGTCGAGCATCCGGCTGAGCAGGGTCTCGCGCGGGTCGATCAGGTCGTCGCCCAGCAGGACGGCGAAGGGCTGGTCGCCGACGTGCCGGCGGGCGCACAGCACCGCGTGGCCGAGGCCCAGCGGGTCGCCCTGCCGGATGTGGTGGATGTCCGCCAGCCGCGCCGGATCGCGCACCGCGTCCAGGCGTACGGTGTCGCCCTTCGCCGCGAGGGTCTGCTCCAGTTCGAGGGCGTGGTCGAAGTGGTCCTCGATGGCCCGCTTGTGCCGTCCGGTGACCATCAGGACGTCGTCCAGCCCGGCCGCCGCGGCCTCCTCGACGACGTACTGGATCGCCGGTTTGTCGACGACCGGCAGCATCTCCTTCGGGGTGGCCTTCGTGGCGGGCAGGAACCGCGTGCCGAGCCCGGCGGCCGGGACCACCGCCTTGCGCACGGCACCGGTGGGCGGGGACGTGGCCGGAGTGTGGGGGACGATCATGCCGCCCATGCTGGCGCGGACGGATGGGAGGGAGCCGGGAAGGACCTCTCAGCCACCTGTGCGTCGCAGCGGCGGGCGTGTCTGACGGTGTGTCATCGAGGGGTGGCGCATAGTGCCTGCGTGCAGACACCGAACGGATCGCGGCCCCCGGCCGGCGCCGACCCCGTCTCCCGCAGGGGCGCCCTGCGCCTGCTGGCCGCCACCGCGGCGGCGGCCGGCCTCCCCGAGACGGCCCACGCGGCCGGCCCCGGCACCGGTACCGACGCCGCCACGAGCACGGACACCGTCCCCGGCGCGAAGACCGGCACGGAGTCCGGCCCGGCCACCGCCACCGGCCCCGGCGGGAGCCCCGCCCCGCCCCGCGTCGAGGCGCTGCTCGCCCGGCTGACCCTCACCGAGAAGGTCTCCCTCCTGCACGGGGCGCCCGATCCGCGCCCCCTCGGCCAGGCCGGCCACGTCCCCGGCGTGCCCCGCCTGGGCATCCCGCCGCTCCGGCTGGCCGACGGCCCGGCCGGCGTCCGGGTCACCGCCCGGGCCACCGCCCTCCCCGCCCCCGTGCTGCTGGCCGCCGCCTTCGACCCCGGCCTCGCCCGGCGCTACGGCCGGGTCATCGGCCGCGAGGGCCGCGCCCTCGGCCAGGACGTGCTGCTCTCCCCGATGGTCAACCTGATCCGCACCCCGTACGCGGGCCGGAACTTCGAGACCTTCGCCGAGGACCCGCTGCTCTCCGCCGACCTGGTCGCCGCCGAGATCGAGGGCGTCCAGGGCGAGGGCCTGATCGCCACCGTCAAGCACTTCGCGCTGAACAACCAGGAGCAGGACCGCGAGACGATCGACGTCCGGGTCGACGAGCGCACCCTGCACGAGGTCTACCTGCGCGCCTTCGAGGCCGCCGTCGCCGCAGGCACCGGCGCGGTGATGGCCGCCTACAACAAGGTCGCCGGTACCCACGCCGGCGAGAACGCGGACCTGCTCACCGGCGTGCTCCGCGAACGCTGGGGCTTCGACGGACTGGTCATGAGCGACTGGTCCGCCACCCACTCCACCGCGCCCGCCCTCGCCGCCGGCCTCGACCTGGAGATGCCGGACGGCACGCACTACGGCGACCCGCTGGTCAGGGCCGTCACGGACGGCACCGTCCCCGAGGCGCACGTCGACCGCGCGGTCCGCCGCGTCCTGACCGTCATGGACCGCTTCGGTCTCCTCGACCCGGCCCCGCCGGCCCGCCCCGCCCGGGACGCCGCCGCCGGTGCCGCCGTCGCCCGAGAGGTCGCCGAGGCCGGCGCGACCCTGCTGCGCAACGCGCACGGCACGCTGCCCCTCGCCCCCGGCCGCCGCGTCGCCGTGATCGGCCCCACCGGCGCCCGCCCCCTGGTCGGCGGCGGCGGCAGCGCCCACGTCGTGCCCGACCGCGCCGCCCGCCCCCTGGACGCCATCGGCGCCCGCGCGGCCGAGGTGACGTACGCCCTCGGCGAGGACGTGTACGGCAAGCCGCTGCCCGCCGACGCCCTCCACCCGGCCCTCGACACCGGGGAACGGCACGTCCCGGCGGGCCGGACCTGGACCTACGACGGCACCCTCACCGTCCCCGAGGACGACGAGTGGACCTTCGTCCTGCACTACTCGGCGGAGCCCACCGGCCGCCCCGAGGTCCGCCTCGGCGCCGAGAACCTCTTCCCGCTCGCCCCCGGCTACACCGAGTACTTCGCCGGCGGCCTGGTCACCGCCGCGCCCGACGGGCTCGCCGTGCGCCGCCGCACCCTGCGGCTCACCGCCGGCCGGCACCGGCTGCGGATCACCGCGCCCGGCGGCGGGTCCGGGCAGACCTTCCGGCTGCGCCGCATCACCGGCGCCACCCGCGCCGCCGACGTCGCCGAGGCCGTACGCGCCGCCCGCGCCGCCGACGACGTGGTCCTCTTCGCCTACGAGGACGCCACCGAGGGCCAGGACCGCACCACCCTGGCCCTGCCCGGCAACCAGGACCGGCTGATCGAGGCCGTGGCCCGGGCCAACCCCCGCACCACCGTCGTCCTCAACACCTCCTCGGCCGTCACCATGCCGTGGCTGGCGGCGACCGGCGCCGTGCTCCAGATGCACTACCCCGGCCAGGAGGGCGCCGCCGCGACCGCCGCCGTGCTGTACGGCGCGTGCGACCCGGGCGGCCGGCTCACCCAGACCTACCCCGCGGCCGACGACCGCCACCCGGTCGCCGGGGACCCGCTGCGCTACCCGGGCGTGGCCGGCACCGAGGAGTACGGCGAGGGCGTCCACACCGGCCACCGCTGGTACGACGCCCGGGGCGTGCGCCCGCTCTTCCCGTTCGGGCACGGACTGTCGTACACCTCGTTCGTCTTCACCCGGCTGCGGGCGCGGCCGGTCGGGGACGGGGGACTGGACGTCTCCTTCACCGTCCGCAACACCGGGCGGCGCGACGGCGTGACCGTGCCGCAGGTGTACGTCGGACCCTCGCCCGACCTGACGCTGGACCAGCCCGTACGGGTCCTGGCGGGATACCGGCGGCTCGCGCTGCGGGCGGGGGAGCGGCGCCGGGTGACCGTGCGGGTCGCCGCCCGCACCCTGTCCAGCTGGGACGCCCGGCGCCACGCCTGGGTGCCCGGCACCGGGCGGCGCACGGTGTGGCTCGGCGCGTCCTCGGGGGACCTGCGGCTGCGGACCAGCGCGGAGGCGGCCGGGTCCGCGTGACCCAGTAGGCTTCCCGGGACAGCAGGAGCGAAACCGCGAGGAGCCCGCAGTGCACGTCCAGGAATGGCTCGACACCGTGCCCGCGGCGGCCGTCTACGCCGTGGTGGGACTGGTCATCGGACTGGAGAGCCTGGGCATCCCGCTGCCCGGCGAGATCATCCTGGTGTCGGCGGCGCTGCTGTCCTCCCAGCACGGCGGCGTCGACCCGGTGGTCCTGGGCGCCTGCGCCACCGCCGGCGCGGTGATCGGCGACTCCATCGGCTACGCCATCGGCCGCAGGGGCGGCCGTCCGCTGCTGGCCTGGCTGGGGAAGAAGTTCCCCCGGCACTTCGGTGAGGCCCAGGTCGCCACCGCCGAGCGCTCCTTCACCAAGTGGGGCATGTGGGCGGTCTTCTTCGGCCGCTTCATCGCCCTGCTGCGCATCTTCGCGGGGCCGCTGGCGGGCGTGCTCCACATGCCCTACTGGAAGTTCCTGATCGCCAACGTCCTCGGCGGCATCGCCTGGGCCGGCGGCACCACCGCCGTCATCTACTACGTCGGCGTCGTCGCCGAGGACTGGCTCAAGCGCTTCTCCTGGCTCGGCCTGGTCGTGGCGGTCCTCATCGGCGCCACCTCGATGCTGGTCCTGAGGCGGAGGGCGAGGAAGACGGAGACCGTCCCGGCGCCGGAGGCGGAGACCTCCTGAGGGCGCGGACCGTGCCGACGTGCGGCTCCGCCGCGCGGGCGCGAGCGACCACAGCGGACGCGGGGCCCGCGGCCGACGGTCACCCCCCGAACTCCCCCCGGTGCGCCTTCCCCAGCTCCACGTACATGGTGCCGTTGAGGGTCAGCCCCTCCCGCTCCTCCGGCGTCAGCGCCCGCCTCACCTTCGCCGGCACCCCCGCCACCAGCGACCCCTCCGGCACCACCATCCCCTGCGGCACCAGTGCCTGCGCGGCGACCAGCGACCCCGCCCCGATCACCGCCCCGTTCAGCACCGTCGCGCCCATGCCGATCAGGCAGTCGTCCCCGACGCTCGCGCCGTGCACCACGGCGTTGTGCCCGATGGACACCCGCTCGCCGACGGTGACCGGGAAGCCGGGGTCGGCGTGGAGCGTGCAGTTGTCCTGGACGTTGCTGTCCGCCCCGACCGTGATCCGCTCCACGTCCCCGCGCAGCACCGCCCCGTACCAGACACTCGCCCCCGCGCGCAGCGTCACGTCCCCGAGCACCGAGGCCGTCGGCGCCACGAACGCCTCCGCGTCCACCTCCGGCTCCCTGCCGCCGATGCCCCTGATCAGTGCCTTGTGCGTCATCGTCGCCTCCCGCTCGGGTCGTGTCACCGGCACGGTAGCCCACCGGGTGGGGTGAAGATCACAGCCCCGCGCGCACCGGGCCCCGCGGCACGCTGAGTACCGTGTGCGGGTGCCGAACCGCCGGAACACCCCCGCCTCCTGGCCCCGCCGCCTCGCGCAGCGGGCCGTCCACGCGGGCTGGGCATGGGCGCAGCGCACCGGCTCGGTCACCGCCGAGCACCCCGGACGGTTCCGCTTCGGCGCCCTCGGCCCCGGCACCCGGCTGGCCTTCCCGCTCGGCACGGTCTTCGGGGAACCCTGGATCCACCTCGGCGCCCACTGCGTCATCGGCGAGCAGGTCACGCTGACGGCCGGTCTGATGCCCGACCTCGACCTCGGCCCCGAGCCGATCCTCCGCATCGGCGACGGCGTCGTCCTCGGCCGCGGCAGTCACGTCATCGCCGACACCACGGTCACCATCGGCAGCGACTGCTACTTCGGACCGTACGTCTACGTCACCTCCACCAATCACTCCTACGACGACCCCCACCAGCCCATCGGCAAGCAGTGGCCCCGCATGGAGCCGGTCGGGATCGGCCCCGGCTGCTGGATCGGCACCGGCGCGGTGATCCTGCCCGGCGCGCGGATCGGCCGGAACGTGGTGGTGGCCGCCGGCGCGGTGGTCCGGGGCACGGTGCCCGACCACGCCGTGGTGGCGGGCGCCCCCGCCCGCGTCGTACGGCGCTGGACTGCCGAGGACGGCTGGCAGCCGCCGCTGCGCACGCCCGCTCCGGTGCCGATCCCCGACGGGGTGACGCCCGCGCAGCTGCGCGCCCTGTCGGAGCTGGGCGAGGAGGCGGCCGCGCACCTCGCCCGCCCGGCCGCCGACTCCTGAGCGCACCCGGCCGCGCAGTACAGTGCGGTGAACGAGTCGGTACAGCCACGCACCACCCTGGACGGAATGTGTCGGACCTCGACCTGCTGACCCGGTCCCTCGCGCGCAACGTGCGGCGCTGGCGCACCGAGCGCGGCTTCACCCTGGACGCCCTCGCCGGGCGGGCCGGGGTCAGCCGCGGCATGCTCATCCAGATCGAACAGGCCCGGACCAATCCCAGCCTCGGCACGGTCGTCAAGATCGGAGACGCGCTCGGCGTCAGCATCACCACCCTCCTCGACCAGGAGCAGAGCTCCACGGTCCGGGTCGTCCCCGCCGAAGAGGCGGTACGGCTCTGGCACACCGAGGACGGCAGTTACAACCGGCTGCTGGCGGGCACCGAGGCCCCCGGCCCGCTGGAGATGTGGGACTGGCGGCTGATGCCCGGCGAGCACAGCCCCTCCGACCCGCACCCCGCGGGCACGGTCGAGCTGGTGCACGTCACCGCCGGGGAACTGACCATCACCGTGGACGGCACCGACCACCGGGTGCCGGCCGGGGCGAGCGCCTCCTTCGAGGCCGACACCCCGCACACGTACGCAAACACCGGGGACGTGCCGATGGAGATGATCATGGCCGTCTCGGTCCCGCCCGTGCGCTGACACGCGTACCGGCGGCCCTTGTTACCGTGCGGGCATGCAGCCACCCATCGGAGACTTCGACCAGGCGATTCCCGCCCCCGACTGCCTCGACGCGCTGACCCGCCCGGTCGCCGACGCGGTACGCCACTGGCGCGGCGGCGTCCCCGCCGAGCAGATCCTCTACGTCGACACCGAACCGGAGTGGGCGGACACCGCCACCTTCGTCGAGCACTACGGCCGCGGGTTGCTGGAGCAGTCCGCCAACTGCGTCGTCGTCAGCGGCAGACGCGGCGGCGATACCACACTCGCGGCCTGCCTGGTGCTGTCCACCACCCGCGTCGACGTCAACGGCGTGGTCCGCCGCCACCTCGGTGCCCGCAAGGCGTCCTTCGCCCCGATGGACACGGCCACCGGCGAGACCGGCATGGAGTACGGCGGCATCACCCCCGTCGGGCTGCCCGCCGACTGGCCGGTCCTGGTGGACTCCGCCGTCGTCGACCTGCCCTGGGTCCTGGTCGGCAGCGGCCGGCGCCGCGGCAAGCTGCTGCTCCCCGGCAAGGCGTGCGCCGAACTCCCGGGCGCGGTCGTCCTGGACGGGCTGGGCGTCACCTGACCCTCAGCCCTCCTGGCCGAGCCGGGGGATCTCGATGGCCGGGCACCGGTCCATGACCATGTCCAGTCCCGCGGCCCGGGTCCGCCCGTACGCCGCCTCGTCGACGACCCCGAGCTGGAACCAGACGGCCTTCGCCCCCTTGGCCACCGCCTCGTCGGCGACCGCCCCGGCCAGCTCGCTGTTGACGAAGACGTCCACCACGTCCACGTCGAAGGGGATGTCCGCGAGCGAGGCGTACCCCTGCTCGCCGTGGACCGTCTCGGCCTTCGGATGCACCGGGACGATCCGCTTGCCGAAGCGCTGAAGGACCCCCGCCACCCCATAGGCGGCCCGCTGCCGGTTCGCGGACAGCCCGACCACGGCCCAGGTGCCGCCGTGCTGGGTGAGGATCTTGCGGACCGTTTCCTCGTCGCCGTACACCGGCTGCCTCCTCGTGCTCGCGGACGGTTGTCCCGTGGCTGTGCTGCGGTAACGGATCAGGGCGGGCGGAGATTCCCGGCCCGTCGCCCGGACGGGTGACCGCATAGGCTGGCCCGATGCAGGACCAGTACCGCACCGTCGCCCGCGCCGGAGTGCACGAGACCGAGGTCAACCGTTCGCGCTTCCTGTGCGCGCTCGCGCCGGCCGCAAGTGAGCGGGAGGCGCAGGAGTTCGTCGCGGCCGTGCGCAGGGAGCACGCGGACGCCACGCACAACTGCTGGGCCTACGTCGTCGGGGCCGACGCCGCCGTGCAGCGGGCCAGTGACGACGGCGAGCCGGGCGGTACCGCCGGGGTGCCCATGCTCCAGATGCTGCTGCGCCGCGAGATGCGGTACGTCGTCGCCGTCGTCACCCGGTACTACGGCGGGGTCAAACTCGGCGCCGGCGGGCTGATCCGGGCGTACGGGGGAGCGGTCGGGGAGGCGCTGGACGCCGTGGGGACGGTGACCCGGCGCCGGTTCCGGCTGGCCACCGTCACCGTCGACCACCAGCGGGCGGGCAAGCTCCAGAACGACCTGCGGACCGCCGGACGCGAGGTGCGCGACGTGCGCTACGGCGAGGCCGTCACCATCGGGATCGGCCTGCCGGACGCCGACGTGCCCGCCTTCCGGGCCTGGCTGGCGGACGCGACCGCCGGGACGGCCGGGTTCGAACTCGGCGGCGAGACGTACGGAGATACGTGAGATACCGGGCAAGCGTCGTGTAACGCCCGTGCGGGAAGCGGGCGAAACGGGAGTAAGCGCCCGCGCTGTCAGACCCGGCCGTTAGTGTCGGGGAGCATGAGACTGCTGCACACTTCCGACTGGCATCTCGGCCGGGCCTTCCACCGGGTGAGCATGCTCGGCGCGCAGGCCGCGTTCATCGGCCACCTGGTGGAGACGGTGCGCGAGCACGCCGTGGACGCCGTGGTCGTGTCGGGAGACGTGTACGACCGGGCCGTGCCGCCGCTGGCCGCCGTCGAGCTGTTCGACGACGCCCTGCACCGCCTCGCCGCCCTCGGGGTGCCCACGGTCATGATCTCCGGCAACCACGACTCGGCCCGGCGGCTCGGGGTGGGCGCGGGACTCATCGACCGGGCGGGCATACACCTGCGGACCGCTCCGGCGGAGGCCGGCACCCCGGTGGTCCTGCGGGACGCGCACGGGCCGGTCGCCTTCTACGGGCTGCCCTACCTCGAACCGGCCCTGGTGAAGGACGAGTTCGGGGTCGAGCGGGCCGGGCACGAGACCGTGCTCGCCGCCGCCATGGACCGGGTCCGCGCCGACCTCGCGGGCCGGGCGCCGGGCACCCGTTCCGTGGTCCTCGCACACGCCTTCGTCACCGGCGGCCAACCGAGCGACAGCGAACGGGACATCACCGTCGGCGGAGTCGCCGCCGTCCCCGCCGGGGTCTTCGACGGCGTCGACTACGTGGCGCTCGGCCACCTGCACGGCTGCCAGACCCTCACGGAGCGGATCCGCTACTCCGGCTCCCCGCTGCCGTACTCGTTCTCGGAGGCGGGGCACCGCAAGAGCATGTGGCTCGTCGACCTGGACGCCGGGGGAGCGGTGCGCGCGGAGCGGCTCGACTGCCCGGTGCCGCGTCCTCTGGCCCGGCTGCGGGGCGCGCTGGAGGACCTGCTCGCCGACCCCGCGCTGACCCCCCACGAGGAGGCGTGGGTAGAGGCCACGCTCACCGACCCGGTGCGGCCCGCCGACCCCATGGCCCGGCTCGCCGCACGCTTCCCGCACACCCTCGCCCTCGTCTTCGACCCCGAACGGTCCCCGGACGACCCCGACGTGTCGTACGCGCGGCGGCTGGCCGGCCGGGACGACCAGCAGATCGCCGAGGACTTCGTCGCCCATGTGCGCGGCGCCGGGCCCGACCCGCGGGAACGGGCCGTGCTGCGGGACGCCTTCGACGCCGTGCGCGCCGACGACACGCTGCGGGAGGTGGCGCGGTGAGGCTGCACCGGCTGGACATCACCGCGTTCGGACCGTTCGGCGGCACCCAGCGCGTCGACTTCGACGCGCTGTCGGCGGCCGGGCTGTTCCTGCTGCACGGCCCCACCGGCGCCGGCAAGACCTCCGTCCTCGACGCCGTCTGCTACGCCCTGTACGGATCGGTCCCGGGCGCCCGGCAGAGCGGCCAGGGCGGCTCCCTGCGCAGCGACCACGCCGCACCCGGCACCCGCACCGAGGTCCGCCTCGACCTCACCGTCGCGGGCCGCCGGCTGGAGGTCACCCGGCAGCCGCCCTGGGAGCGGGCCAAGAAGCGCGGCGCCGGCACGACCGTCGACAAGGCCCAGACCTGGCTGCGCGAGTACGACCCGGCCGCCGGGGCCTGGAAGGACCTCAGCCGGTCCCACCAGGAGATCGGCGAGGAGATCACCCAGCTCCTCGGCATGAGCCGGGAGCAGTTCTGCCAGGTCGTGCTGCTGCCCCAGGGCGACTTCGCGCGGTTCCTGCGCGCCGACGCGGAGGCCCGCGGCAAGCTGCTGGGCCGGCTGTTCGACACGCGGCGCTTCGCGGAGGTGGAGAAGCGCCTCGCGGAGCGGCGCCGGTCCACCGAGGCCGCGGTGCGGGACGGCGACAGCGCGCTGCTCGCCGACGCCCACCGCATGCAGCAGGCCGCCGGGGACGCCATGGAACTGCCCGAGGCGGCCCCGGGCGAGCCCGGCCTCGCCGAAGCCGTCCTCGGCGCCGCCGCCGTCGCCCGCGCCACCGCCCGGGAGCAGCTGACCGTCGCCCGCTGCCGCCTCACCGCCGCCGAGTCCGCCCAGGCCGCCGCCGCACGCGAACTGGCGGGCGTACGGGAGCGGGAGCGGTTGCAGCGCCGGTTCGCCGAGGCCCGGGCGCGGGCCGCTCGGCTCGCCGAGCGGGCCGGCGCCCACCGGGAGGCCGAGGCCCGCATGGCGCGGGCCCGCAAGGCGGAGACGGTCGCCCCGGCGCTGGAGCTGCGGCAGGCCGCCGAGACCGAGCACCGCGGGGCGAGCGACGCCGAGGCCCGCGCGCGGGCGCTGCTGCCCGCCGCCCACGCCGACGACGGCGCCGCCGGGCTGGCCGCCGCCGCCCGCCGGGCCGCCGAGGAACTGGGCCGGCTCGAGTCGGCCCGCCGCGCCGAGCGGCGCCTGGCCGCCCTCGCCGAGGAACGCGTCGGCCTCGACCGCGACGAGCGTGCCGACGAGGACCTCCTCGCGGAGGCGGAGAGCTGGCTCGCGGGCTGGGACGACACCCGCGACAGGCTCCGTACGGCCGTGGAGTCCGCCCAGGAGGCCGCCGCCCGCGCCGAACAGCTCGCCGAGCGGCGCGAGCCCGCCCGGCGCCGGCTGGCGGCCGCCCGGCAGCGCGACCGGCTGGCCCGGGACACCGGCGACGCCCAGCGGGCCGCCCTCGACTCCGCGGAGCGCGCCGCACGGGCCCGGACCCACTGGCTGGACCTGAAGGAACAGCGCCTCGACGGCATCGCCGCCGAACTCGCCGCCCGGCTCACCGACGGCGAACCCTGCGCCGTCTGCGGAGCCACCGAGCACCCCGCGCCCGCCCGCAAGGACGCCGGACACGTCGACCGGGCGGCCGAGGAGCGTGCCCTCGCGGCCTCCCGGCGGGCCGAGGAGGAGCACGCCGAGCGGGAACGGCGGCTGGGCGCGGTACGGGAGGCGCTCGCCGCGGCCGGCGCCGAAGCGGGCGACGCCCCCACCGAGCGGCTGGCCGAGGAGGCCGACGCGATCGAACGCGAGTACGCCCGCACCAGGGCCGCCGCCTCCGCGCTGCACGCCGCGCGGGAGGAACTGCGCCACGCGGAGCGGGAGCGCGAGCGGCGCGTCGAGGACCGGCGCGAGGCCGCCGTGCGCAGCGCCGCCCGCGTCGGCCGCCGGGAGCGGCTGGACCGTGAGCGGGCGGTCCTGGAGGAGGAGGTCGCACGGGTCCGGGGCGCCGCCGACAGCGTGGCCGCGCGGGCCGCCCAGTGCGAGCGGCGGGCCGCGCTCCTCACCGACGCCGCCGACGCCGCCCGGCACGCCGAGGAGGCCGCACGGCGGCTCAAGGACGCCGATGCGCGGCTGGCCGACGCCGCCTTCCGCGCCGGGTTCGACACCCCGCGGGACGCGGCCGGCGCGCTGCTGGACGACGCCGCCCACCGGGAGCTGCAACAGCGGCTGGACGCCTGGCAGGCGGAGGAGGCCGCGGTGCGCGCGGTGCTCGCCGAGGAGGACACCGCCGCCGCCGCGCACCTGCCGCCCGCCCAGGTCGCGGTGGCCGAGCGGGCGGCCGAGGACGCGGCCCGGCGGCTGCGCGAGGCGGCCTCCGCGCGGGACGCCGCCGCCCGGCGCTGCGCCGACCTCGACCGGCTCTCCGTACGGGCCGCCGAGGCCGCCCGCCGGCTGGCCCCGCTGCGCGAGGAGTACGACCGGGTCGCCCGGCTCGCCGGCCTGGCCGCGGGCACCTCGGCGGACAACGAGCGCCGGATGCGCCTGGAGGCGTACGTCCTCGCGGCGCGCCTGGAGCAGGTCGCCGCCGCCGCGACGGCCCGGCTGCGGCGGATGTCCTCCGGCCGGTACACCCTCGTCCACTCCGACGATCGCGCCGGACGCGGCCGCAGCGGACTGGGGCTGCATGTCGTGGACGCCTGGACCGGCCGTGAGCGGGACACGGCGACGCTCTCGGGCGGCGAGACCTTCTTCGCCTCCCTCGCCCTGGCCCTCGGCCTCGCGGACGTCGTCACCGACGAGACCGGCGGGGTCCGCCTCGACACCCTCTTCATCGACGAGGGCTTCGGCAGCCTCGACGACCAGACGCTGGACGAGGTGCTGGACGTCCTCGACTCCCTGCGGGAACGGGACCGCAGCGTCGGCATCGTCAGCCACGTCGGCGACCTGCGCCGGCGGGTCCACGCCCAGCTGGAGGTCGTCAAGAGCCGGACGGGCTCGGTG
Source organism: Streptomyces griseoviridis (assembly GCA_014649155.1). Classification (GTDB taxonomy): domain Bacteria; phylum Actinomycetota; class Actinomycetes; order Streptomycetales; family Streptomycetaceae; genus Streptomyces; species Streptomyces griseoviridis. Next base: position 63,117 of record BMSM01000016.1, read on the forward strand.
CTGCGGCAGCGGGGGGTCTGAGCCGCGGGCGCCGGTCAGCGGCCCACCGGGCGGCGGGGGAGCGGTGAGGAGTAGACGACGCTGGTCGTCACCGAGCCCAGCGCGCCGATCCGCCCGGACACCTCCTCCAGGTGCCGCATGGAGCGGGCCGCGACCTTGATGACGAAACAGTCGTCGCCGGTGACGTGGTGCGCCTCCAGGATCTCGGGCGTGACGTCGACCAGGTCGTGGAACGGCTTGTAGTTGCCGTGCGGGTACCGCAGGCGGACGAAGGCCAGGATCGGCAGCCCCAGCCGCTCGGGGTCGACGACGGCCGCGTAGCCCTGGATGACGCCGGCCTCCTCCAGGCGGCGGACCCGCTCGGTCACCGCGCTCGCGGACATGGAGACGGCACGGGCCAGTTCGGCGAAGCCGGTCCGGCCCTCCCGCTGGAGGACGTCGAGGATGCGCCAGTCGGTGGCGTCCGGGGAATACGCGGTCATGGGGGAGGAATAGCAGGGGAATCCCCGGCGGATCAAACCGGACGCCGGGGATCGTTCCTTCGCCGCGCGGTGTCACGACCGTAGATTTCGAGCCAGGAAACCACCGCCGAGGAGAGGCCCGACCGTGACCCCCGCCCCGACCGCCCCCGCCCCGACCGCCCCCGCCCCGACCGCCCCCGCCCCTGCCGCCCCCGCCCCTGCCGCCCCCGCCCCTGCCGTCACCGCCGCCCCGCCCGCCGAGGCCGCCGCCTACTTCCGGGCGCGGCTCGCGTTCCGTACCGACGTCTCCGACGTGGCCGCCGCGCTCGCGGCCGGCACGGACCCCGGCTTCGTCCTCGTGGACTCCCGGTCCACCGCCGCCTGGGAGCAGGGCCACGTGCCCGGCGCGCTCCACCTGCCGACCGCCCTGATCCCGGACCAGGCCGACGGGCTCCTCGACCCTGGCGTGCCGGTCGTCACGTACTGCTGGGGCCCCGGCTGCGACGGCGCCACCCGCGCCGCCCTCGCCCTGGCCGAACGCGGGTACCGCGTCAAGGAGATGACCGGCGGGTTCGAGTACTGGGTGCGGGAGGGCCTCGCGTACGAGACCTGGCAGGGGGCCGAGCGCCGCGCCGCCGACCCGCTGACCGCTCCCGAGGACGCGGCGGACTGCGGATGCTGAGGGACGTGTAGGTTCTGCCGCATGGTGCGATACGCGGAGCCGGAGACGGTGGACTGGGTCGAGTCGGGCGGCGGGCCGCTCATAGCGGTGCCGGAGACGGTGCTGTCCTTCTGGGCCGGCGCCGACGGCGACGAGACCGCCTCCGACTACGACCGGGCCTGCGAGGTCGACGGACGGGCCGGGCTCCTCCCGGTCGGGGACGCGGCGGCCCTGGTCCTCGGGGACGAACCCGCCGCGACCGCCTTCCTGCCCGAGCACCGTGCCTTCGTCCGGTGGTACGCGGGCGACGACGAGGGGGACCTGCTGGCCGGCGTCCCCGAGGCACTCCGCACCGCCGAGTGGGGCCCGGAGCTGAGCTGGCGGGTCCCCGGGCCGGTGCTGCTGTTCGACGCCGCCTGGCCGGGCGGCGCCTGCGAGGGCACCGACCACGTCCGCGTGCCCCTGGCACCCGGCCACTACGCCGTCCGCACCGCCCACGCCCAGCCCGGCCCGGAGACCTGGCTCGGCCTGGTCCAGCTCCGCCCGCTGACGGACTGACCGGGCCGGGGCGGGCGCCCTTTCCGGGAGTCCCTGCCCGGGGATCCACGTGTGCCGGTCCCGCCGACCGGCCAGGATGATCGACCATGTCATGACCGCCACGCCCGGAAGACCTCCGCCGTGACCCGCTCCCGCTGCGCGGCCGGACGGCCTCGTCACCGGGCCGGCCGCCGCGCCGGCACCGGCCACGGGTGGCGCGCCGGCTCGCCGCCTACGGCGCGCGCGTCTGCCCGCACCGCCATGTGCCGCACGACGCCGCGACACCCTGGGGCGCCGGCCGCGTCGAGGACGTCCGCGCCTCCGTCAGCGCGGCGGCCGGCGACCCCGGCGACCCGGACGCACGTGTCGCGGAGTGCCCCGGCGACCTCACGCTCCCCGGCGCGCCGGGCTCCCCCCGTCCGCACCGCCGCCGAGCCCTCGGCGGCCGGCTCGGCATCCTCGTCGCCCACCACGCGCTCAGCGGTGGCGACGGCACCCTCGACGTGATCGACGCCGCGGTGCCCGACGCGCACTGGGCCGTCGACATCGGCTCGGTGCTGCTGGTCCAGGCGTACGCACGGCTGCGCGCCGCGCTGCCGCCGCGTGCGCCCGGTGGGATGACGCCCGCCGGGCAGGACCACGGCGCAGGCATGCCCGGCGAGATCGCCTACGCTCTCCAGAAGGGCGCCCCCGCCTCGGTCGCCTGCTCCCCGGCGACGGCGCTCGCCGAACCCGCCGTCACCGTGAACACGGTCGACCCCGGGCCCGTCGGGCACCGGATACCTGACGGGCGAGGCGTACGACGCGGTCGCCCCGATGTTCCCCGCCGGCCGCTGGGGCATGCCGGGCGACCCGGCCCGCCTCATCGCGTGGCTCGCCACGGACGAGGCGATTGGGGTCTCCCCCGCTCGAACGTGGGCGAGGGCTTGGGGAAGGACCACCGGGCAGGTCATCGACAGCGGGGGCGGCTTCAGGCGCTGAACGGCCCTACAGCCGCGCCAGCTCGTCCACCAGGTCGTCCAGGCCCAGCGAGCCCTGCGACAGCGCGGCCATGTGCCACGCCTTGAGGTCGAAGGCGTCGCCGTGCCGCGCGCGGGCCTTCTCCCGGCCCAGCAGCCAGGCCCGCTCCCCGAGCTTGTAGCCGATCGCCTGCCCGGGAATGGTCAGGTAGCGGGTCAGCTCGCTCTCCACGAAGTCCGCCGACCGGCTGCTGTGGGACCCGAAGAACTCCTGCGCCATTTCCGGCGTCCAGCGCTCGCCCGGGTGGAACGGCGAGTCGGCGGGGATCTCCAGCTCCAGGTGCATGCCGATGTCGATGATGACCCGCACCGCCCGCATCATCTGCGCGTCGAGATATCCGAGACGGGTCTCGGCGTCGGTGAGGAAGCCCAGTTCGTCCATCAGCCGCTCCGCGTACAGCGCCCAGCCCTCGGCGTTGGCGCTGACCATGCCCACGGACGCCTGGTAGCGGGAGAGGTTCCCGGCGACGTGCGTCCACTGGGCGAGCTGGAGGTGGTGGCCCGGCACGCCCTCGTGGTACCAGGTGGAGACCAGGTCGTAGACCGGGAAACGGGTCTGTCCCATGGTCGGCAGCCAGGTGCGGCCCGGCCGCGAGAAGTCCTCCGAGGGCTCGGTGTAGTAGGGCGCCGCCGCGCTGCCGGGCGGCGCGATCCGCGACTCCACCCTCCGCACCCGCTCGGCCAGTTCGAAGTGCGTGCCGTCCAGCGCCTCGATGGCCTGGTCCATCAGGCCCTGGAGCCAGTCGCGGACCTCGTCCACACCCTCGATGTGCCGCCCGTGCTCGTCGAGGTGGGCCAGCGCCTCCCACGGCGTCGCCGCGCCCGGCAGGATCTTCTCGGCCTCGGCCCGCATCTCGCCGAGCAGCCGGTGGTACTCGGCCCAGCCGTAGGCGTACGCCTCGTCCAGGTCGAGGTCGGTGCCGTTGTAGTAGCGCGCCCAGCGGGCGTACCGCTCCCGGCCGACGGTGTCCGGCGCGTCCGCGACGGCCGGCGCGTACACGTCCCGCATCCAGTCCCGCAGCTCCGCCACGGCCCCGGTCGCCGCCCGCGCCGCCTCGTCCAGCTCCGCGCGCAGCGCCTCGGGGCCGGCGGCGGCGAAGTCCTCGAACCAGCCGCGGCCCGCGCCGGTGTCCGCCCACTCGCCGAGCTGGGTGACGAAGGTCGCGGTCGGCCGGGGCGCGGCGAGCAGCTCGCGCTCCAGGCCGAGGGAGAGGGAGGCCCGGTACCCGGCCAGCGCGTCCGGCACCGCGCGCAGCCGCTCGGCGATCCGCGCCCAGTCCTCCTCGGTCTCCGCCGGCATCAGGGCGAACACCTCGCGCACGCTGTGCGCGACCGTCCCGAGGTTGCCGACCGAGCGCAGCCCTTCCTCGGCCTCATGCACGGCGAGCTGGGCGGTGAGCCGCTCGCGCAGCAGCCGGGCGCAGCGCCGCTCGATGTCGCTGTCCCCGCCGGGGCGGCGCTCCGCCTCGTCCAGCCGGGCCAGCGTGGTCCGCGCGAGCTCCGCGAGGGCCTCCTGGCCCGCGGGTGAGAGGTCGGGCAGCCGGCCGGCGCTCTCCGGCACGCCCAGATAGGTGCCGGTGACCGGGTCGAGGGCGATGAGTTCGTCGACGTAGGCGTCGGCGACCTCGCGGGGCAGCGGGCTCTTGGTCTCTGACATGCGGACATCCTCGTACGGATGCCGGTGCCGCGTCAGCCTCACAAGGGGGGCCGGTGGCGGCACGGGCCCGATTTCGCTCAGGGCGTGGCGACGGCGCCCGGCCGGCCCGGCCCGGCGGCAGGGGCGCCCGGGGCCGGTGCCGCGGCGCAGTGGTGAGGGTGTCCGGGGCCGGTGCGTGCCGCCGGCCCCGGGAGGTTCCCTACTCCCGCCCGATCCGCTCCCCGCAGGCCCGCCGGGCGGCGAGCGCGGCCGGGTCCAGGCGGGCGGTGATGACCAGAGTGCCCTCCTCGATCTGGTAGTCGAGGGGGAGGCCCAGGCCGCGCATGGCCGCGACCATGCCGGTGTTGGACGCCTGCGTCACGGCGTAGACGCTCTCGCAGCCGGTCCCGGCGGCCATGGTCACGAGCCGGCCGAGGAGTTCGCCGCCGATGCCGCGGTGCTGCCAGGCGTCCTCGACGAGCAGGGCGACCTCCGTCTCGTCGCCGTCCCACAGCAGGTGGCCGAGGGCGACGATCCGGCCCCCGGCGGTGTACGCCGCGAGGGTGCGGCCGTGGTGCGGGCTGAGCAGGTGGTTCAGATAGCGGTCCGCGTCGCCGACCGGGCCGTGGTACCGCAGGCCGAGGGTGCGGTCGGAGCAGCGCTCGTGCATCGCCTTCGCGGCCGGGAGGTCACCGGTGTCGGCGCGGCGGACGGTGATGTCCGCGCCCTCGGGCAGCGTCAGCACGTCCTGTCCCCGCGGCACCCGAGGGCCGAGCCGGGCGTCCAGCTCGACCAGCGCGCGGGCGCGGGCGAACTCCGTGGGGGTGAACGGCAGATACGGCCGCTCGATGCTGAGGACACCGCCCTCGGGGGCGCGCAGCCGCATCACCGTGTCCTCCAGGACGCCCTCCACCGGCACGTCCCGGGGGCCGGCCGCGGTACGGACGGGCAGTGACCGGATCGTGCACCGGCCCAGCAACTGGCGCAGGGCGAGGGGGAGTTCGGAGGTGTCGACGGCGGTGCGGGTGGCGAGGCCGAGCACCCGGGTGGGGGCGTCGACCAGGTCGTGGGCGTCGGCCCGCTCGCACCAGGTGTCGCTGCCGCCCGCGGCCGTCACGGTCTCCCGCAGCTCGGCGAGGTCCAGCCCGCCGGGAGCGCGCAGCAGGAACTCGTCCACCGTGCCGTCGGCCAGCGGGTGCGTCTGGAGGCTGAGGATGTCCACCCGCAGACCGGCGAGGGCCGTGCAGAGCGCCGCCAGCGACCCCGGCTCGTCCCGTACGGTGGCCCGCATCCGCCACAGCGCGCTCTCCTCGGCCCCGGCGCCGCCCGCGGCCCCGGCGGTGGCCTCGGAGCGGGCACCGGGGCCGGTGCCCGCGGGCGGTCGGCCGGGACCGTCGCCGGTATCGTCCAGCGGCGGCGCGTGACCGTGGCGTCGTGTCCAGCGTGTCCACAGGCCCGCCACCGCCTTCTGGCGGGTGGCGGGGCGGTTCTGCCGGGGGCGGGCGGTGTGCGACCTGTCTCGACTCATGCGGCCACTGTGAGGGAACGGTGTTGCGCGATCACGAACGCGTTGTGTCCGATGGGTAAAGGATCACTTTTTGTCCGTGTTCTTCCTCACAGGGGCGTCCGCTGCCTTCCTCGCTGCGGCCCCTGCCCCTCCTCACCGGAGCGGCCGTCGGTCCCGCTCGCCCGCGCACCCGTCGGACGGGTCGCGCACCGGGGGATGACTCCAGTGCGCGACACCCTTACAGGATAGGGGAGTTACCGGAGGTCACTGCCCCACCCGGCCCGGCTGGAGCACCTTGGTGAACAGCACCGTGCCGTCCTGCTCGCGCAGCCGTACGGTCATCTCCGCGCTGTCGCCGTCGATGTCGACCTCGCCGAAGAACTGGTGGCCGTCGGCGGGCGAGACGTTCGACGCGGTCGGCGCCTTCACGAAGACCCGCTCGGGGCCGAAGGTGCCGTCGAGCGCGCTGGCCGGGAACGCGCCCGCGTTCAGCGGCCCGGAGACGAACTCCCAGAACGGCTCGAAGTCGGTGAACGCCGCCCGGGACGGCTGGTAGTGCTGGGCGGAGGTGTGGTGCACGTCCGCCGTCAGCCACACCGTGCCGGTGATCCGCCGGTGCTTGACGAACCGCAGCAGCTCCGCGATCTGCAGCTCCCGCCCGAGCGGCGTCCCCGGGTCGCCCTGGGCGATCGCCTCGTAGTGGGGCTTGCCCTCGGTCCCGTCCGGCACCACCAGCCCGATCGGCATGTCGGCGGCGATCACCTTCCACACCGCCCGCGACCGGGACAGCTCCCGCTTGAGCCACTCCAGCTGCTCCCGGCCCAGGATGCCCTGCGGGTCGGTGGTCTGGTCGTCGGGGGAGTTGGCGTTGCGGTAGGTGCGCATGTCCAGGACGAAGACGTCGAGGAGCGGGCCCTGCCGCAGCACCCGGTGGACCCGGCCCTCCCGTGCGCCCGGCCGCAGCGTCGAGATCGGGACGTACTCGGAGAACGCGCGCCGGGCCCGCGCGGCGAGGACGTCGACGTCCCTGACCGTGTAGGCGCTGTCGGTGATGACCTCGCCGGGGTACCAGTTGTTGCGCACCTCGTGGTCGTCCCACTGGATGATCGACGGCACCTGGGCGTTGAACCGGCGCAGGTTGTCGTCGAGCAGGTTGTACCGGAAGGCGCCGCGGAACTCCCCGAGGGTCTCGGCCACCTTGGACTTCTCCACGGTGGTGAGGTTCCGGTAGGTGCGGCCGTCCGGCAGGGCCTGGGTGGCGGATATGGGCCCGTCGGCGTAGATGTTGTCGCCGCTGCACAGGAAGAAGTCCGGGTCCAGCTTCCCCATGGCGTCGTAGATGCGGTAGCCGCCGATGTCCGGGTTGATGCCCCAGCCCTGCCCCGCCTGGTCGCCGGACCACACGAACCGCACGCCGTCGCGGCGCCGGTCGGAGGCGGTGCGGAAGGTGCCGGTGACCGGCTCGCCGGTACGGCGCGGGTCGTCGGGGTCGGCCAGCAGCACCCGGTAGTGGATCTGCTCACCGGCCGGCAGCCCGCTCAGCCGGGTGGTGCCGGTGAAGTCCGTGCCGGAACCCAGCAGCGGCCCCCGCCACCTGCGCGGATTGCGGAACGACTCGGTCGCGGACGTCTCCACGATCATCCGGGCCGGCCGGTCGGAACGGACCCAGACCAGACCGGAGTGCGCGGTCACGTCCCCCGTCTGCACACCCCAGCCCGCGCCCGGCCGACCGGAGCGGGCGAAGGCCGGGGCCGCGCCGAGGGCGGGGGACAGGGCGAGCGCCGCCGAGGCGGCGAGGGAGCCGCGCAGCACGCTGCGGCGGCCGGGAAGCGGACGGTGGGACATGGGCACGGCCTCCGGGCGAGGGGGTCGGAATCCGGCCGGTGGACACCGGCGGACGGGCACGTCACACCTACTGGGGCGCGGCGGCGGGCACGCAAACCCGAGGTGAACAGCGGACACGTTTGCGGCAGGTGACCCGATCAAGTCACCTGCGCCGTATGAGGGGTTGGGAACCTTACGGCGTAAACAGAAGTGACAGACCACCGTGCGGGGGCAGGCTGATGCCGGGCCCCGGAATTCGTACGCGCCGGCTACGCGCAATCCTGGAGCGCCCGTGGACGCCAAGAACCGCTTCGAGACCAGAACGACCTTCGCCCTCTCCCGACTGGAATGGCTCGGCTTTCTGGCCGTGTCCCTCGTCCTCGCCTTCCAGCACCGCGCGGACATCAGATGGGGCGTGTTCGTACTGCTGTTCGCGGTGATCGACGTCATCGGCTACCTGCCCGGAGCGATCGCCTACCGGCGCAGCCCCGACCGGCGGGTGGCACGCGGTTACTACGTCGCCTACAACACCATGCACAGCCTGGTCACGGCCGGTGCCATCGCCGGCGCCTGGGCCCTGTTCGTGCGCCCCGAGTGGGCCCTGCTCGCCCTGCCCGTCCATCTCATGGGCGATCGCGCCCTCTTCGGCAACTCCCTGAAACCGTTCGGCGTCGCTTTCGAGCCCGCGACCGATCCGCATTACGCGGAATTCGAGGAACGCCGCCGCACGGTGTTCCCCGGCCACCCCTCCGGCCCCGAGCCGGCGTCCGGGTCCGGCCCCGATCCCGTGGAGGGCACGCATGCCGTCCGTGCTTGACACCCTCGCCGCGCACAGCGACAACCCGAGTTCCTTTCTCGCCCTCAACAGCGGCAACGAGTATTTCCGCGACGACCGCTTCGACGGCGCCTGCGCCTATCGGACGTCCGGGCGCTACGTCCTGCAATTCGGCGGGCCGTTCACCGCGCCGCAGCACCGGGCGCGGCTGCTCGACGCCTTCGTCGCCCACGCCGGCCGGCGGCTGGTCGCGATCCAGCTGCAACGGGCGGACGCCGAGCTGTACGCGGCGCACGGCTTCACGGTCAACCAGATCGGGGCCTCCTACGCCGTCGACCTCTCCCGCTTCACCCTGCGCGGCTCCCGCTTCGTACGGCTGCGGAACAAGATCTCCCGGGCCAGGCGGGCCGGTCTGGAGGTCACCGAGATCAAGGCCGGCGACGACTGCGCCGACCTCGACCGCGTCGACCGGATCTGGCTGAAGCAGAAGGGCCGGCACGTCAAGGAGCTGCGGTTCCTCGTCGGCCAGCGCACCGGCGGCCTGCAACGGCACCGCCGGCTCTTCGCCGGCCGGATCGAGGGCGAGACGGTCGGCTACATCAACTACTCGCCGGTCTACGGCAGCCGCCCCGGCTGGCTGCACGACCTCAGCAGACGGCGTCCGGACGCGCCGCCCGGGGTGATGGAGGCGCTCAACGCCACCGTCATGGAACACCTCGTCGACGAGGGCGCCGGCTGGCTGCACTTCGGTTTCACCCCGTTCACCGGACTGGACCCGGCCCGTGAACTGCCCGGCGCCAGCCGCACCTTCACCCGGTTCGCGCACTGGCTGGCGGAGCACGGCGAGGCCGTCTACCCGGCCGCCTCCCAGCTCGAGTACAAGCAGAAGTGGGCCCCGCACGAGGTCCTCCCGGAGTACATCGCCTTCCACGGCCGGTGCCGCCCGGGCGCCGTCTGGCAGCTGCTGCGCGCCACCAACGCCGTCTGAGCCCCCGAACCACCCCGTCCTGGAGGACCGCACCGCCATGAGATTCCTCGAGCGTGAACGCACCACCCTCGCCAAACTCCTCCCGGACCTCGATCCGGCCCTGTGCGAGGTCCCGCTGATGGAGCTGGAACGGCCGGGCAGCCCCGGCATCCGGCTGTTCCGGGACAGCGGCGGCCCCGGACTGCTCGTCCCGGAGACCTACCAGGGGCGCGGCGCCACCGCCCTGGACGCGCTGCGGGTGCAGCGGGCCCTCGGCAGCCGCTCACCGTCGCTGGCCGTGGCGACCACCATGCACCACTTCTCCATGGCCACCCTGGTCGGTCTCGGCACCCTCGGCGACGGCCTGGCCTGGATGCTCGTCGAGGGCGTCGCCGGCGGCAACCGCATCATCGCCTCCGGCTTCGCCGAGGGCCGCGCCGGCTCCGGCGTCCTCGACCCGTCGATGACCGCCGCGGTCACCGCCGACGGCATCCGCATCAACGGCGTCAAACGGCCGTGCAGCCTCGCGCACTCCATGGACATCCTGACCGCCAGCGTCCTGATCCCGCGCGAGGACGGCCAGGGTGACGAACTCGCCGTGGCGCTGGTGCCCGCCGAGAGCGAGGGCCTCACCGTCAGCGGCTTCTGGTCCAGCGCGTTCCTGGCCGGCGCCGAGAGCGAGCAGGTCACGCTCACCGACGTCCTCGTCCCCCCGGACCTGGTCCTGCGCACCGCCACCGCCGCCGGGGAACGCCTCGACGAGCTCCAGACCGCCGGGCTCATCTGGTTCCAGGTGCTGATGACCGGCAGCTACCTCGGCGCGGCCAGCGCCCTGGTGGAGCGCGTGCTGCTCAACGACCGCATCCCCGAGCACGAGCGGGTCCGGCTGTTCGTCGAGACGGAGGCCGCCATGGCCACCGCCGAGGGCGTCGCCCGCCGCGTCGACTCCGGGGACCTCGGCGAGTCCGCGCTGGCCCAGGCCCTGTACACCCGCTACGGCGTCCAGGACGCCCTCGGCCGGATCGTCCCGCGCGCGGTGGAACTCCTCGGCGGTCTCAACTTCATGACCTCCGACGAGATCGGCCACCTCGCCGCCTGCGCCAACGGCCTGGCCCTGCACCCGCCGTCCCGCACCCGCATGACCGGCCCGTTCTCCGCCTACCTCGCGGACAGCCCGCTCACCATCGCCTGAACCGCCGGCGGCCCCGTCCGCCGAACCACCCGGGAGTCCACCATGCCGCGAGACCTCTCGCGTCCCGCCGCCCCGCCCACGTCCCGCACCACCCCCGGCGCCCGCCCCGCCCTGCTGCTCACCGGCGGCTCCGGCGTGCTCGGCCGCGCCCTGATCGACGAACTCGCCCCCGACTACGACCTGCTCTGCCTGCGCCGCAGCCGCTCGCTCGGGGACCCCCGGGTCCGCGAGATCGAGGGCGACCTGCTCGCCCCGCGCCTCGGCCTCAGCCCCCGCGCCTGGTACGAACTCGCCCTCCGCGTCGACGTCGTCATCCACTCCGCGGCCGCCACCAACTGGCAGCTGCCGCCCGAGGAGATCGCCCGCACCAACATCCTCGGCACCGACACCATGCTCGACCTCGCCGCCCGCGCCGACGCGCCGCTGTACCTGGTGAGCACCGCGTTCGTCGCCAACACCCCCTCGGACGAGGACCGCGAGCGCTTCCCGGGCGCCGCCGCCTACCTCGGCTCCAAGGCCCGCGCCGAGCAACTCCTGCGCGAGTCGGCGGTGCCCGGCGCCATCGTCCGCCCCTCCGTCGTCATGGGCGACTCCGTCACCGGCCGGATCGCCGGACAGCAGGGCCTGACCAAGACGATCGGCGCGATGGTCCTGGGCCAGGTCCCCGTCCTGCCCGGCGCCCCCGAGGCCCGGATCGACATGGTGCCGCAGGACTACGTCTCCCGCGCCATCGGCGACCTGGTCCGCGGCGGCGTCGGCGGCGGCGAGTACTGGCTCACCGCCGGCAAGGAGGCGGTGGAGCTGCGGGAGATCGCCGACACCTGCGCCGACTTCGCCGCCCGTCTCGGACTGCCCAGGCCGCAGCGTCCCCGGCTCATCCCGGTCGAGGCCGTGCACCGCCTGCTGCTGCCGATGCTGGAGGGCACCGCCCTGTCCGGCTCGGTCCGCCAGCGCTTCCGCTACTACGCCGAACTGCTGCTGGTGTTCCAGAGCGAACTGCCCTTCGACAGCTCCCTCGGCGGGCCGCACTGCGGCACCCGCCCGACCCACGGCGACATCCGGGACGCGCTCGTCCGGAACCTGGAGAGCTGGGCCGACGACCGCGCGGCCCGCCCCGCCCCGCGGCGCCGCCGCGCCGCGCAGACCCCCACGGAGGTGGCCTCATGACCGTATCGCCCCCCGCTCCCGCCCTCCCCGCGGACGCCGGCGAGGACGTCGTCGACCTGTACCTGAAACACATCGGCTCCGGCCGGGCCGTGATGGGCCGGGTCATGGGCGGCATGGCCGAGGTCCGCTCCGAGGGCCCCTGGATCCACGCCGACGACGGCCGCCGCTTCCTGAACTTCGGCGGGTACGGCGTCTTCCTCATGGGCCACCGCCACCCGGCCGTCGTCGAGGCCGTCCACCGGCAGATCGACACCCACCCGCTGGCCAGCCGGGTCTTCCTGGAACCCGTCGCCGCCCGCGCCGCCCGCGCGCTCGCCGCCCACACCCCGCCCGGCCTGGACTACGTCCACTTCGTCAACTCCGGCGCGGAGGCCACCGAGGCCGCCCTCAAGCTGGCCCGCGCCCACGGCCGCACCAGCGTCGTCACCACCCGCAAGGGCTTCCACGGCAAGACCCTCGGCGCCCTCAGCGTCACCGCCAACGACACCTACCGGACCCCCTTCCTGCCCCTCCTCCCCGATGTCACCCAGGTCGCCTACGACGACCCCAACGACCTCGAACAGGCCCTCGCCGCCCGCCGCGAAACCGCCTGCGTCGTCGTCGAACCCGTCCAGGGCGAGGGCGGCGTCCGCATCCCCCGCCCCGGCTACCTCACCCGCGTCGCCGAGCTGTGCCGCACCTACGGCGCCCTGCTGATCGTCGACGAGATCCAGACCGGCATGGGCCGGCTCGGCACCTGGTGGGGCGTCGACGCCGACGGCGTGCGCCCGGACATCATGCTGGTCGGCAAGGGACTCAGCGGCGGCGTCGTCCCGATCGCCGCCATGGTCGCCACCGCGGAGGCGTACGGCCCGTTCAGCCGCGACCCCTACCTGCACACCTCCACCTTCGGCGCCTCGCCGATCGCCTGCGCCGCCGCCCTCGCCACCGTGGAGACGATGGAACGCGAGCACACCGTCGCCCGCGCCGGCGCGCTCGGCGCACGCCTCCTGGCCGGCGTCCGCCAGGTCTGCGCGCCGTACCAGGACGGTCTGGTCCGCGAGGTGCGCGGCCGGGGCCTGCTCATCGGCATCGAGTTCGCCGAGGAGCAGGCGGTCGGTGAACTCCTGCTGGAGATGATCGCCCGCGGCGTCCTCGTCAACCATTCCCTCAACTCCACCCGGGTGCTGCGGCTCACCCCGCCGGCCGAGGTCGACGACGCCGAACTCGACTTCTTCCTCACCACCTTCGCCGACGCCCTCGGCAGCACCGCCGCCCGCATGGCCGGCTGACCCCACCCCGCCCTCCGGACCGACCGGGAAGGAACCCACCCATGCCCCACGTGGTGCTGCACGCGCTCACCGACGCGGTGGAACCCGCCGAGGCCTACCGCAGGATCAGCGACTTCCGCCGCTACCCCGAATTCACCGACACCGTCCGCGAGGTCAGGGTGGAGCCGCCGCTGCCCGACGGCTCCACGGTCTCCGACTGGGCCGTCGTCTTCCGCGGCGGCCTGATGCGCTGGCGCGAACGCGACAGCTACGCGCCCGAGACCCACAGCCTCGCCTTCGAACAGACCAGCGGCGACTTCCAGAGCTTCTCCGGCGGCTGGCGCTGCGAGCCGCACGGCACCGGCACCCGTGTCGTCTTCACCGCCGACTTCGACCTGGGCATCCCCAGCCTCGCCGAGATCCTCGACCCGGTCGCCGAATCCACCCTGCGCCATCTCATCGGCGAGATCGTCAAGGGGCTGCTGGGAGCGGAGGTGACCGATGAGCGCGCCGCCACCGCCCGTGGCTGACCGGGCCGACCCGCTGCTGCTCACCGAACCCGGTCCGGGCGCCGCCCGCTGCCTCGGCCTGTACGCCAAGCTGGCCGCCGGGGTGACGGTGGTGACCGCGCGCGGCGAGGACGGGCCGCTCGGCATGACCGTCTCCGCGGTCACCTCGCTCTCCGCCCGCCCCCCGCTGCTCCTGGCCTGTCTGCGCGACGGCTCCCGCACCCTCGCCGCCGCCCGCGCCCGCCGCGCCTTCGCCGTGCACCTGCTGCGCGAGGAACAGCGGGAGCTGGCCGCCCGGTTCGCGTCCCCCGCGGCCACCGCCGCCGAACGGTTCGCCGGCGCCGGCACCCGCCAGGTGCTCGGCGTGCCCGTGCTGCCCGGCGCCCTCGCCTGGTCGGTCTGCCTCACCGAGGACATCCGCCGCTACGGCGACCACCACCTGGTCGTCGGCCGGGTCGCGGCCGTCCACGTGGGCGGCGGCCGGCCCCTGCTCTGGCACGACCGCCGGTTCCGGGGGCTCGCCGAATCCCTGCCGGACGGCACCGGATGAGCGGCTCCCCGTCCGGCACGCCCCCCTGGGACCCGGCCGAACTGCCCGCCCAGCCCCAACTGCACGGCGTGGTCACCGCCGACGTGGCCGTGGTCGGCGCGGGCCTGGCCGGCCTGGCCTGCGCCTACCACCTCGCCGAACGCGCCCCCGGTCTGGACATCGCCGTCGTCGACGCGCGCGGTCCGGCCGCCGGGGCCAGCGGCCGGGGCACCGGCCTGCTCGGCCCCCGCGCCGGTCCGGCCGTCGACCGCGCGGTGCGCCGGTTCGGACCGGACACCGCCCGCCGCGTGTACGAGGCCAGCGTCCGCGCCGTCCGGGACGTCCTCGACCTGTGCGCCCGGCTCGACGTGCCCTGCGGACTGCGGCCCGGCGAACAGATCGTGGCCGCCCGCTCGCCCGCGGGCCTGACGGCACTCGCCCGTCAGGCCCGCGCCTGCCGGCAGCTCGGCCTGGACGTCCCCGTGCTGTCCGCCGAGGGCGTCCGCGACCGGGTCGGCGTCCCCCGCACCGCCGGACTGCTGTACCGCCCCGCCGCCACCCTCGACCCGGCCGCCCTCACGTGCGCCCTGGCCCGCGCCTGCGCCGCCAAGGGAGTCCGGTTCTACGGCGACAGCCCGCTGCTCGCCGTGCACCCCGGCGAACTGGTCGGCCCCGAGCTGGTCTTCCCGCACGGACGCCTCTACGCCGGCCAGGCCCTCCTCGCGGTCAACTCCGCCGCCGGCGCGGTCGGCCTGCCGGTCGGCACCGTCCTGCCGCTGGAGGTGTACGCCGTCGCCACCGCACCGCTGAGCACCCCGGCGTACGAGGCACTGGGCGGGCGCGCGGGGTGCGCTCTGGTGGACGCCGTGCCCATGGCGCCGTACTTCCGGCTGCTCCCCGACGGTGGGATGGTGGCCGGCGGCGGCACGGTGACCGTCCCCACCGGGCTCGGCGCGGCCCGGCTGCGGGCGCGCGGCGAACGCGCCTGGCGCTGGCTGGAGGGCTGGCTGCGCTCCCTCCACCCCGAGCTGGCCGGCCTCCGCGTCACCCACCGGTGGTCCGGCCGGATCGGCATGACCGGCGACGACCTGCCGGTGGTCGGGCCGGTCCCCGGCTTCGCCGACGTCTGGTACATCGGCGGCTGCTGCGGCCACGGCCTCGCCCTGTCCGTCGCACACGGCCGGCACGTGGCCGCGGCCCTGCTCGGCGAGCCGGAGCCCGGCGAACCGCTGCCCTGGCACCGCTCCCGCGCCCCCCGCCTGCCGGTCGTAGGCCCCGTACGCGGAGTGCTGCGGGCCGGTGTGGACACCCTCGGCCACGTCACCCGCCGCTCGCACCGCTAGCCCCCGACGGACGGCAGGCTGAACCCGCACCTCCCCACAGAAAGGCCCCCATGCGACCGACGCGACCCGGCCGGACCACCGAAGGCCCCCTCCCCCCGACCCAGCCCCTGCGGACCGTCGACCTGGCCTACCGCCGGGCCACCTGCGGCCGGCCGCTGCCCCTGCCCTTCGTCTTCGCCTACGACGGCCCCGCGCCGGCCCTGGACTCGGTCCGCGCCCGGGTCGCCGAGCGCGCCCCGCACATCCCGGTCCTCACCTACCGCCCGGCCCCGGACGGCCGGGTCTTCCGGCGCACCGGCGCCCTGGTGGTGGAGCGGCACGTGCGCGAGCTGCGGCTGCCCGAGGACACCGACGGCACGGCGACCGGCCGGCTGTTGCTGTCCCGGCCCATGGCCACCGGCGACGGGCCGCTGTGGGAGGTCTGGCTGGTGCACGCCGCGGACGGCCGCCACTTCCTGTGCTACCGCACCGACCACACCGTCCAGGACGGCATGGGCGCCGCCTACGCCGCCCGCGCCCTGCTCGACGACCGCACCGACGCGCACCCCGCCGCGCCCCCCGCCGCCCGGCCCACCCCGCGCGGCCTCGCCGGCGTCCTCCGCGACGTGGTGGCCGGCTTCGGCCCGGGCACTCCCAAGCCGGGCTTCGACGGCCCGGTCGACGGCCGCACCGGCGTCTGCCACGCCACCGTCCCGCTGGACCGGCTGCGCGCCCTCGGCCGGGCGCACGGCGCCACCGTCAACGACGTGTACCTGGGCGCTCTCGCGTACGCCGTCCGCACCTGGCACCTGAAGGAGACGGGCACCGTCCACCCGCCGCTGCCGGTGGCGGTGCCGATGTCGGTCCGGGCACCGGGGGAGGAGTTCGCGCCCGGCAACCGGATGGTCACCGCCCGGGTGGTGCTGCCCTGCGGCGAGCCCACGCCCGGACAGGCCGTCCGCGTGGTGGCGGCGCGCACCCGGCGCCTGAAGGAGAGCCGCCGGCGCGACTCCTTCCGGGCGCTGCTCGCGGTGACCCCCCGGCAGCTCGGCGCCCGGATCGGCGTGCGCCTGGTCAACGGCGCGGTCGTGTCCGGCCCCGCCAGCGGCGTCGGCTTCGGCGCCCCGCTGCTGCACCGGGGGGCGGCGTCGCGGTGGGCGGCCGTGTACTCCGGCATGACCTCCGGCATCCGCTGCCTGGTGACCCTGACCAGCCAGCACGACACCGCCTGCCTGACCGTCGTGCACGACGAGAACCTGCCCACCGCGGACGAACTGCCCGACCTGTGGCTGGCGGCGCTGCTGGAGCTGGAGCGGACGTGATCACCGCGGGTCGCGGAGCGTCCCGGTCGTCAGGAACACCGTCCGCGCCGCGGCCTCGCCGAGCAGCGGCAGGCAGGGAGCCAGCCGCTGCACCACGTACGGCAGGGTGAACAGGTCGGCCACCGTGGCCTCCCAGCCGTGCTCCGCCCACCAGCGCTCCGGCTCGGCGAGCTGCCACTGCCAGGAGATCCCGGTGCTGGACAGGGCCTCCAGGAACGGGGTGACCAGGGAGGACGAACTGACCTGCGCGTTGACGCACTCCGCGCCGAAGGTGCTGCCCGGCGCGGAGAGTTCCGTCATGGTGGTGACGACGGACTCCGCGTCGCGCGGCGGCAGGTGGTACAGCAGCGTCTCGGCCAGCCAGGCGGTGGGCCGGACCGGGTCGAAGCCCTGGGCGCACAGTTCCCGCGTCCACGCCCCGGTCGGGGAGATCCCGACCGTGCTGCGGCGTCCGCAGGTCGGCGGCGCCCAGTCGAGGACGTGCTCCTTGAAGGCCAGCAGCGCCGGGTCCTCCACCTCGAAGACGTGCACCCCGCGCGGCCACTCCAGGCGGAACGCCCGGGTGTCCAGACCGGCGCCCAGCAGCACCACCTGGCGGCAGCCCGACCGGGCCGCCGCCAGCAGGTGCTCGTCGAAGAAGCGGCTGCGCACCACCGCCCAGTCGGGCAGCAGCCGCTGCAACGGGCCGTCCCCCGGCGGACCCCCGGGCGGGAACCCGGCCGCGTGCAGGAAGTCAGCGGCCCACGGATCACGGACGTACGGTGTCGCGCGCTCCTGTTCCGCGGCGTGGGCCGACGCCGTCCACACGGCGACCTTGGAGAGCCCGTCGGGCAGGGGCACACCCTGCGGGGACGTGGGCTCTGCGGCGTCCGGCATGGATACCTCCGTAAGCGGTGGTGGTGGGGAGCGGGGGTCAGCGGCCGTGGTTGCGGCCGATCAGATAGGCCATCGCCCCCAGCGCCAGCAGGCCGCCGGAGGGACGGGTGGGACGCTGGCCGCCCATCGAGGCGGGCGTCCGCGGCTCGTGGACGTTCAGCGCGAACTGCCGGTTGGCGACGTCGGAGAGCACGCCGCGGACCTGCTCGGGGCTGGTGACGGCGGTGAGCAGCAGCTCCATCGAGTTGCGGGCGAACTGGTGCCGGCCGAGGAACTCCTTGCCCAGCGCGAGCATGATGCGCGGCACCTCGCCCTGGAACACCTCGGGCAGGGTGATCTCCGGTGCCAGGTGACGGATGGAGCCGTCCAGGTTGGCGAAGGACTTGCCGAGCAACGACACGGCCGGCGGGGAGCCGATGCCCCGCCGGCTCGCCTTGGCCAGCACGGTGGTCAGCGCCACCCCGAAGTTCATGTCCTCCAGGGAGAGATGGGAGACCTTGGGCACGAACGCGGACATGTCGGAGATGAAGGCCGACATGTTGGCCCAGGGCGTCACCCGGCCCATCTCCGCCCAGTGCTGGGCCAGCCCGGCACCGTCGTTCTGCGCGATCGTCATGAACAGGGGCAGCAGTTGCAGGCTGGTACGGCGGTCCAGGCGGCCGACCATGCCCCAGTCGATCACCGTGGCGGGCACCCCCGGCGCGGCGAAGATGTTCCCGGCGTGCGGGTCGGCGTGGAAGAACCGGTGCACGAAGTACCCGTGGTACATGAACCGCAGCAGGTCCTTGCCCAGTTCGACGCGCTCGGAGTCGGTGAAGTGCGCCCGGTCGACGTGGTGCAGCGGGGTGCCGGCCGCCAGCGACTGGACCAGCACCCGCGGACCGGCGTGCAGCACACGGGGCACCTCCAGGCTGCGGAAGGCCCGTACGTGCTCGCGGGCCTCGTCCATGTTGCGGGCCTCGCCGGTGAAGTCCAGCTCCGGTTCCATCGCGTCGAAGACGGAACCGAGCATCGCCTCGATGTCGATGACCTCGTTGAAGCGGGGCGCGACCCGGGCGACGATCCGGGCCGCCTTGCGCATCAGCGCCATGTCCGCGAGGACACCCTCCTGGATGCCGGGCCGCTGGATCTTCACCACCGCGGGCCGGCCGCCGGGCAGGGTCACCCGGTAGACCTGGGCCAGGGAGGCCGCCCCGAGCGGCTTGACGGTCTCGACGTCGTCGAAGCGCAGCTTCCAGTCCTCGCCCAGGTCCTGGGCGAGGACCGGCTCGAAGACGGAGAACGGCTGGATGTCGACCTGGTCGTGCAGGTTCTGCAGTTCGTCCCGGATCGACCTTGGGACCATGTCGGGCCGGGTGGAGAGCATCTGGCCCAGCTTCACGTAGAACGGGCCGAGGCTCTCCAGGGCGCGGCGCACCGCTTTGGCACGCCGTAGCTCGCTCCCGGCGACGTCCTCCGGTGCCCCGTCCGGGGCCCGGTCGGACGCCGCCGGGAGCGGGGTGTCCCGCTTCCGGCGCCTGAGCCGGGTCGCCTGGCCCACCTCGTCGGCGACGAGGCTTCCCAGGACCTTGACCACGAGACGCAGCCGGTCGCCGACGGCAGACGGCATGGTGAGGGTTCCTCCTCGATCGGTACTGCGGAGATCGGCACTGCGGGGATCAGCACTGCGGAGATCGGTACGGCGAAGATCTGCACGGCGTGGATCGCGCAGCGGAGGCCATGGCCGTCGGCCGGAGGGTGTCCGGCGCAGCGGGACGGCGGGACGGTGGTGGACGGGACCGGAGGCGTCAGACCCTGGGCAGGACCGACTCGACGCCCTTGAAGCCCAGCGCACCGGTCGTTCCGGTGAGCCCCTTGGCGGCGTCGCTCGCCGCCCGGGCCGCGCCGCTCGCCGCGGAGGCGGCCTGACCGGCCGAGGAGGCCGCCTGGCTGACCGGGTTGTTCTGGAGCACCTGCACCAGCTGCGTGATCATCTCGCCGAGCTGGTTGATCTGCCTCGGCAGCGCGGCGACCGACGACAGGACGTCACCCGTCCCGGAAGCCGCGTGCCCGACCCCGCCGGCCAGCTGGTTGAGCCCGCTGAGTGCCGCCAGGGGGTTCGCGGCACCCCCGCCCAGTGCGGCGAGCGGGTTGGCACCGCCCAGTGCGGCGAGCGGATCGGTACCGCCCGCCGCACCCCCGGCGAGCCCCGCGAGCGGACCGCCCGAGCCGGTCAGTGCGCCCAGGGCGCCCGCGGGCAGCCCGGCCGGCGCCGCGGCGGGATCGGTGGACCTGCCCCGTCCCCGCCCGCGGTCGCGGTCGTACCAGTCGTCCCGGCCGGAGTCGGTGGACCTGCCCCGGCCCCGTCCCCGCCACCCGTCGCGGTCACGGTCGTACCAGTCGTCCCGGCCGAAATAGGTGGACCTGCCCCGTCCCCGCCAGCCGTCGCGGTCGCGGTCCCAGTCGTCCCAGTCGTCCCGGTCGGCACGGTCGAGGAGGTCGTCGAACGCCTCCTTGCCGCTGTCGGCCATGTCGCCGATCAGGTCCTTGATGATGTCCTGGATGCTCTTGGACATGAGAGGGGCTTCCTTTCCTTTACTGCGGTGTACGCAGACGGGATGGCGGACCCATTCCCGCGGATGTTTTCCGGGAAATGGGGTGATGCGGGGACGCGGCCTGTCGCGGCATTATCGTGCGCAGCCCTCCAGGGCCCTGGCACACGCCGTCTTCAGACGTGCCCGACCTCGGGTGAAGGCGGCTTCAGCCGCTTTCACGGAGATATTGTGGATGCGGGCGAACTCCGCTGTGGAGATGCCGGCGGCGCGAGCCAGTATGATCTCCTGCTCCCGGCCGCGCAGTTTTTCCACCTGGCTCAGCAGCCATCTGCCGAAATCCTCGTCACAGACGTCCTCCTCGGTCGTGCCGGAGAAGTCCAGGAGTGCCGCACGCTGCAACAACCTGCTGCGGCGCTCCATCTCGCGGTAGAAGTCGATGCAGAGGCGAAGCGCCACGGAGGTCAGAAAAGGACCCAGTCGATTCCTGTCCAGGGTGGCGTGTGCGGCTGCTCTGGCCATGGTTTCCTGAACACAGTCTTCAGCGTCCTGAAAACTCGGCAGTCGTCGTCGAACCAACCGCATGAGGCGGTCCTGGTGCTGGAAGATGTCTTCCCAGGAGCATGCAGCGGGCGATTGGCAGGTGGAATGTGGCGCCATTGTGGATTGCAGCCCGTTGTCTCTCGGTTTCAGGCAGGGGAATCGGCGGCCGGTTTATGTTTCCGGCGGCCACGCGCTTTTCCTACCCGAGCCCCTGGGGCGGCAAACCGGAATATGTGTCTCCGGAGTCCGCGGCAATGATTTTCCGGCGGTCAGTCCCGGGTCGGGGCGGCCCCCGGGCGCGGAGCCGGCCGCTTGGCCCAGTCCCGGTTCCAGTTGAACCACATGTCCCGCAGCGTCTGGTGCGCCTGGGTGGCGCCCGCCCGCAGCTCGCCGGCGTACACCTCGGCCGCCTCCTTGGCGATCATCCGGCCGCCCCCGGTGAAGTACGCGCCGCGCACGTGCCGCGGGGAGCGGAACTTCCCCCAGAGCAGGATCTTCGTCAGCGGCCACAGCGTGAACACCCCGGCGGGGCACCGGTCTTCGGGGTCCAGAGTCCCCCACACCGCCGGGCACAGCTCGCTCTCGCGCAGCAGCTCGTAGATCCGCGCGATGGTCCGTTCCTTGGTCGCCTCACCGTCCCGGTAGGCCAGTACGGCGTCCCGGGACTGGTTGAACAGCCGCTCCACCCACGGGTTGTCGACGCCCTGGAGCCCCCGGTAGGGCGGCAGCTCCAGCGCGTCGAAGCAGGAGCGGTCGTGGGTCTTCTCGAAGGCGACGGCGGCCTGGTTCTGGGCGTTGGTGCCGTACAGCGTGGTGATGGTCCACACCCGGTTCCAGGCGTTCCACAGGTCGAAGTCGTCGAAGGAGATGTAACTGCACGACACCAGGTCGTCGTAGAAGCGGAACATGCGCTTGGTCCAGTGCTCCAGGTACTGGAACCGGGCGGTGTCGAAGTCGTCCTGGCGGACCGCGTCGATGAGCCGGTGGCCGAGCGCGTTGAGCGACATCACCGTCACCGCGAGGCCGCTGGAGAACAGCGGGTCGATGAAGTCACTGGCGTGCGGCAGCAGGCACCAGCGGTCACCGACCACCTGGTGCGAGGAGAACTGCGTCCGGTCCGTCGACACGTACGGCCGCACCGGCCGCGCCCGCTCGAACTGCCGGGCCACGCTGGGGAACCGCGCGATGTGCTGCCAGAACTCCTCCTCCGCCGGCACCCCCTCGGGCCGCGGGTACATGTCGAGGTCGAGATTGATCCCGACACTGCACAGCCCGCTGGTTCCGCCGGTGTGGTTGTCGAAGGGGATGACCCAGAGCCAGCCGCCCTTGAACATGTGGTGCAGCGTGCCCTGGCTGAAGGGGCTCGGCATCTTGTGCTGTTCGCGCGGCGGCGCCACGGTGTCGAACGGCCGCACGTCCACCATGTGCGTGAAGATCGTGCGCGACCGGGTGCGGTACGGCGGCTCCTGCCGCAGCCCGAGCCGCTCGGGCAGCATCGCCCGCATCCCGCCGGCGTCCACCACGTAGCTCGCGCGGAAGGTGCCCTTGTCCCGGGTGATCAGGGTGGCGTGGTCGTCCTCGAACTTCACGTCCTCCACGAGGGTGTGGGTGTGCGCGGTGACGCCGTAGGAGACGGCGACGTGGAACATGTAGGCGTCGACGTCCTGGCGGAAGTAGTGCGAGTCGGGGCCCAGCGGCGGCCCCCAGGTGGGGTACTGGGTGCACTCCTCGGCCCGGGTGGGCTCGCCCTCCCGGTGGTAGACGAAGCCGAAGTTGCGCTTGACCCCGCAGTTGGACGAGACATGCCGGCGCAGCGCCCCGTTGGTCGCGAGGTGCTCGATCTCGGGGACGTCGTAACGGCGGGCCAGGACCCGCAGGCCGAACGTGGTCTCGGGAACGGTGGACTCCCCGATGGCGAACCGGGGATGCCCGCTGCCCTCCAGCAGCAGCGTGCGCACGCCGTGCCGGGCGAGGATCGCCCCGAGCGTGGTCCCGCCGATGCCCCCACCGACGATGGCGACATCGAAATCCCGCTGGTCCTCTTGCATGTTCTACGGTCCTTTCGCGACGGGAGAAGCGAACAGCCCGGCCGGCGGTTCACCGCGGGGCGGCGTGCCGGGCCGGCAGCACCCGGCGCGGCACGCAGGCCGCCACCCGGGCGCAGAAGGAGAGGGCGAACCAGGGCGTCGGCGCCAGCTCGGCCAACAGGCGCCGCTCGCCCGGCAGCCGGCGGTCACCGCGGCCGGTGACGTCCAGCCAGGCACCGAAGTGCAGCAGCCGGGCCTCGGGCCCCCAGCCGGACGCGGGGAACGGCCGCATGTGCTCCCGCACCGCCCGCGTCAGCGCGCGGCGCCGGGCGTCGTCCACCTGCCGCCCGGCGAGGAAGCGGTCGAGCAACTCCGCGCCCCGGGCCGGGAATCCGCCCCGGCCGAGCGGCCCGCGCCCCACCAGCCCGGTGTCGTGGAACGCCGCGACGGCCAGCAGGCCGACCCGGTCGTACGCCGTCTCGCCGGCCCGCGCCCGCGCGTCGGCCAGCAGGAACGTCCGCAGCGAGTGCAGCGCCACCGGCGTCGGCAGCAGCCGGGCCATCTCCGCGAGCGCGGCGTCCGCCAGGGGGTCGCCGAGCAGCTCCGCCAGCGGCGGCCGGGCGAGCAGCGGCTGCCACGCCCGGGGCAGCGGTGGCCGGCCGGCCTCCTCGCGGCCGGAACCGGGAACCTCGGGCCGTGCGGCCATGACCGACCTCCTTCGCGTGCGGCCCTGCCGGGTCTTCCTGGTGTCCGCGCTGGTTTCTTCCTCATCAGTCTTTACGCTCGGCCGCCGCCGTCCCCCTCCGCCCGCTCGGGCGTCGCGCCGACCTTTGGCCGGTCTTCGCCCCCCGGTGGTCGAACGCGGGTTTGTTCTGCCCATCAGCCGCTCGGCAGAAGCGAGTTGGGGCAAGGACCGGTCGCTTGCGACCGGCATACCGGGGCGATGTGATCCGGCCATCCGCCCGACCTCTTCCGTCCCGCTTCTTTCCGGTGCGTGCGGGCGCGAAAGGGCGGGCGGGGTGTGAAAGGGGGTGAGGCGTGAACACGACGGCGCGCACGGCGCCCGTGAACGCCTCGGATGCGGTGCGGCTCGCCTCTCGATGAATTCCCCCCGGTGCCGGGCACCCGGCACCCTTGTTCCCGTGATCGCCGTGCTCAACGTCCACGAACGCCTGTTGCCCGCCCCGCCGGAGACCGTGGGGGTCCTGCTCGATTCGCTGGGCTCCTCCGGCGACCTCCTCTGGCCGGCCGAGTGGCCCCCGATCCGCTTCGAGAGATCCCTGGCCGTCGGTGTCCCGGGCGGGCACGGGCCGGTGCGGTACGTGGTGAGCGACTACGTGCCCGGCCGGTGGGTGCGGTTCCGCTTCACCGGCCCACGGGGCTTCCAGGGCTTCCACGAGTTCGGTGTCGAGCGGCTCGGGGACCGGCGCTCGGTGCTGCGGCACACCCTGGTGGTGCGTCCCCGGCTGCCGATGTGGCCGGTGTGGGCGCTGGTCGTCCGGCCGCTGCACGACGCGGTGTTCCGGGATGTGCTGGACCGCGCCGAACACGTCCTGACCGGAGAGGTCGCCCGGCCGCACCGGTGGAGCCGGCACGTGCGTCTGCTGCGTGCTCTCGGCCGCCGCTACGCCCCCGCCGGAGCCGTCCCTATGCGCGCGAAAGGCTGAATTCTTTCCCCCGGACGAGGGATAGTTCCCGCATTTCCTGGACGGGAGACTTGGGGCTCAAGGGACCCGTCGGTTGCCGACAGGTGTATCGACGGCCAGGAAAAGGAGACACGCCATGCTCACTCCTCCCAAGATTCCCGGCCTCAATTCGGAGAACGTCTTCGACGACCTCAAGGAACTCGCCAACCGCGTGGCCGCCCTCACCCAGGTCTCCGGCGCCGTGGTCGTGTCGAGCGTCGACGACATGATCGGCGCGGAAGACGACTGGGACTCGCCGCCGAGCGACGAGCACCCCCGCCCGGTCGTGCTCGTCCACGGCACCTTCGGCAACCGCGGCTACACCTGGAGCGAAGCGGCTCCCCTGCTCCGGCAGAACGGCTACCGGATCTTCCGGCTCGACTACGGCAAGCACATCCAGCCGAAGATCTACGGGCTGGGCGACATCAGGGAGTCGGCCCGGCAGCTCGGCGAGTTCGTGGACAGGGTGCTGAAGAGAACCGGCGCGGAGAAGGTGGACATCGTCGGCTTTTCACAGGGCGGGATGATGCCGCGCTACTGGATGAACACGATGGGCGGCGGCGCCAAGGTGCACAACTTCGTCGGCATCGCGCCCAGCAACCACGGTGTCACCGCCCAGGGCCTGATGAACCTCCTGCGGCAGATCGGTCCCGCCAAGGCCCTGATCGAGGAGACGGCCGCCGCCAAGCTCGTTCCCGCCTGGCCGCAGCTCCAGCACGACAGCGAGTTCCAGAAGGAGCTGGCCAAGGCCGGTGAGCTGACCCGGGGCGTCCGGCACACCGTGATCGCCACCTCGTACGACGATGTCGTGACGCCGTACACCTCATGCGCCCTCAAGGAGGAGGAGGGCACCTATGTCAAGAACATCGTGCTCCAGGACCTCGCCAAGGACGATCACACCCCGCACGTGAGCATGCCCTACAACAGGACCGTGCTGGGGGAGGTGCTCAAGGCGCTCGCCGGGTGATCCCGGCTGCCGTCGAGGAGGACACGGGCCACCAGCGCGGGGTCGTCGTTCATCGGCACGTGGCCGCAGCCCGGGAGCCGGACCAGCCGGGCCCCGGGGACGGCCGCCTTGGCGCGTGGTCCCTGCCGGGGCACGAGCAGCCGGTCCCGGGTGCCCCAGGCGAGGGTGACCGGTATGCCGGGGACGTCGTCGGTGAAGCGGACCCGCCGGCCCGCCCGCAGGGTCTCGGCGAAGCCCTCGGCGCCGGCCAGCGCGCGTGTCTCGGCGACCACCGCCTCCGGTGAACGGCGGCCGGGACGCGCGTATATCGTGCTGGTCAGCGCACCGCGGCCGGCCGCGGTGCGGGACAGCCGCTCGACCAGCGGCCCCGGCAGCCGCCGGGCCATCGCCCGCATCCCGGTCAGCACTCCGAAGGCGTAGCGCCGCTCCGGCTCGGTCCAGAAGCCCGCCGGGGAGAGCGCGGTCACCGACCGTACGAGGCCCAGGCGGCCCAGTTCCAGGGCGAGCAGGCCGCCCAGCGAGTTGCCCGCCGCGTGCGGCCGGTCCAGCCCGAGCGCCGCGCAGCACGCGGCGAGCACGGCGGCGGTCGTCGGCAGGTCGTGCGGCAGGCCCGCGGGGAGCGCCGGGGAGGCGCCGAAACCGGGCAGGTCGAGGGCGATCACCTCCCGTTCGGCGGCGAGTATGTGCGTCACCGGGTCCCAGGCCTGCCGGTGGTGGCCGATGCCGTGCAGCAGGAGCAGCGGTGCGCCGCGGCCCTCGCGCGCGTAGGACACGGTGACGTCGCGCGGGCCGTGCGGCGTGGGGGCCGTGAAGGAGACGGTTGCGGACATGGGCACTCCTGGTCGTGGCGCGTGACGGGAACGTGCGTAGACAGAGTGTCAGTAAAAGCTACCGACGGGTAGACCCGGGGCGCGCTTCCGCATTGGTCTTGACCAAGGGGGAGGGCCGCCCTATGGTCGCAGAGAAGTGCAACAACCTTTAATAAACAAGGGCGTTAAAACGCCGCCGGACCCGGCGACCGCGGAGGACAGGGTGGGGACCACGCAGCTGGAAGCGGTACAGGAACCGAAGTACTGGCATTTGCGGACCGTACTCAGCGAGGCGCTGGACTCGGAGTTCTCCGTGGGCGAGATCCTCCCCAACGAGCGTGATCTCGCCGCCCGTTTCGGCGTCGCCCGTGCCACGCTCCGGCAGGCCCTGGAACAGCTGGAGCTGGAAGGCCGCCTCCAGCGCCGCCGCGGGGTGGGGACGACCGTGGCGCCACCGCGCGTGGGCGTCGCCGTCGGCACCCGGCGGCACGCCTGGCCCGGTGCGGCCGACGCCGCCTGGCAGCCGGTCGACAGCACCCGGGCGACACCGCCCCCGGCGGTCGCCGAAGCCCTGGGCACCGGCCGGGACGAACCC
The DNA here is from genome assembly GCA_014649155.1 of Streptomyces griseoviridis. GTDB lineage: Bacteria > Actinomycetota > Actinomycetes > Streptomycetales > Streptomycetaceae > Streptomyces > Streptomyces griseoviridis. Next base: position 89,828 of record BMSM01000016.1, read on the forward strand.
GTGCACACCGTACGGCGCTCCCGGGTCTCGCAGGACCAGCCGGTCGCGGCCGAACTCCTCTACGTCCCGGCGTCCTCCGTCCCCGGCCTCACCACGTCCGACGCGCCCTCCGGGGAGGCAGGCGCACGCGCCGTCCTGCGCGAGCTGCGCCGCCTGACCCTCGCCCGCCAGGAGAGCGCCGTCGAGCTGGGCTCCGCCCGGACCGAGGAGGCGAGGGAACTCGACCGGCTGCCCGGCGCCCCCGTCCTCGTCGTCACCACCCGGTACGCCACCGAGTCCGCCACCGCCGCCCTGAGCGTCGCCACGTACCGCGCGGACACCTGCCGGCTGACCTTCGGCGACGCCGGGGACGTGGAGTTCCACGAGGGAGCCGCGGCCGGGGCCCGCTGACGGTACACGGCTCCGGCGGGCGGCCGCTCAGCGGCGTGCCGTCGTGCCCTCCACCGCGAAGAGCTGCTCCTCCACGTGGTCCAGGGCCAGCCGCAGCGCCCCCGTCGGCACCGCCGCCTCGCCCAGCAGGGACAGCGCGACCCGAGGGGGCCGCAGACAGTAGCGGGCCAGCTCCCGGCGGAGGGGCTCCAGTACACCGTCGAGGCCGGCCGCCCAGCCGCCGACCACCACCAGCTCCGGATCGAGGGCCAGCACCAGCGCGGCCACGTCGTGCACCAGCCTCCGGATGAACCGGTCGACCGCCGCGCGGGCCCGCCCGTCACCGTCGCGGGCCCGCGCGAACACCTTCGCCACCGCTTGCTCGTCCAGCGGATGCAAGGGTTCGCCGGTGGTGGACAGCAGCGTCTCGGGTGTCGCCTCGCGGCCCAGCAGATGCAGCGCGCCGATCTCCCCGGCCGCCCCGCCGTACCCCCGGTGCAGCCGGCCGCCGATCAGCGCCCCCGCTCCCGGACTGAGCCCGGCCAGCACGAACACCACGTCGTCGGAGTCGGTGGCCGCGCCCTTCCAGTGCTCGGCGACCGCCGCCGCGTTGGCGTCGTTCTCCACCAGCACCGGGCACCTGAAGGAACGGCCCAGCCGCTCGCCCAGCCGCAGCCCCGTCCACCCGGGCAGCGCGGTGCCCAGCCGCACCGTGCCGTCCGCCTCCACGATCCCCGGCGTCGCCGCCCCCACCGCCCGCAGCGAACCCCGGGCCACCCCGGCCCGGCGCAGCAGTTCGGCGACGGCGCCGCGCAGCCGCTCCAGCCGCTCGTCGGCCGGCGCGCTCTCGTCGACGTCCTTGGCCTGGGTGCCGAGCACCGTGCCGTCCAGGTCGGCGAGGAGCGCGGAGACCCGGTGCGGACCGATCTCCAGCCCCAGCAGATGCCCCGCCTCCGCCCGGAACCGGAACCTGCGGGCCGGCCGTCCCTGCCGCCGGGCCGTGCCCTCCTCGGGCGCCGTCTCCACCACGAGACCGGCCTCGATGAGCCCGTCGACCACGCCCTCCACGGTCGGCCGGGACAGCCCCGTCACCCGGGTGATCTCGGTCAGCGTGGCGCAGTCCGTCGCGCGCAGCGCGTGCAGCACCACCGTGGAGTTGATCCTCCGCAGCAGCGAGGGGTCCCCGCCGGTCAGCCGCCCCACCGTCCGTCCTCCCAGCTCGTGCGCGTGTGGGGCGGATCGTACTCGGCGGCCCGGGACGCGGCGAGCGCCGCCCCGCGCGCCGCCGCCCGCGCACTCCGGGGTTCTCGTCGTCCGAACTGGGGCCGGATCACCCGGAACCCCGGACCGGGCGCGCGGGTGGCGGTGCTCTGCACGCGTCTGCCGCCGTGCCGGCGGGCGGGTGGCGGCCGCGTCGCCGGGTCGCCTGACGCACAGCCAGTTGTCAGTGGTGGCCGCTTTACTGGAGCCATGGACATCGCACGGCACATCGCCCTCATCGACGAGCTGTGCTTCCGCCCCTTCCCGGCGGGGCACGGCCACCACCTGGTGGTGCTGAGCGGCAGTCACGGCCTGCGCGGCGGCGACCCGGCGGAGCGCGCGGCGACGGCCGGGCAGTACGAGAAGGAGCGGGACGCCGTCGACGCGCTGCTGGCCGGGCGCTGGGGCGAGTCGGAGATCCTCGGTCTGCAGACGGTGCTGCTGCGCACCGAGCGGGCCGGGGAGATCGCCGAGCCGTGGGCCGAGCTGTCCGCCCGCGCGCGCGTGGCCTATGTGCGCCAGGCGCGGGGGACCGGCCGCTGGGTCGCGCTCGCCGTCGCCGACCGGGACGCGGCGGACGAGGTCCAGCTCCTGGCCGCCGTCACGGAGGAGGCCCCGCCGTGAGCCCCTGCGCTTCGGCCGCCTCGGCGGCGATCCGCAGCCGGGCGAACTCCTCCGCCATGGTCTCGGCCGTCCAGTGCGCGTTCAGCCCGCTCGGGTTGGGCAGCACCCACACCCGGGTCTCCCCGATCGTCCGCTCCTGCGGCCCCACTCGGGCCTTCTTGTCGTCGAAGGCGGCGCGGTACGCGGTGACACCGACCACGGCCAGCCAGCGGGGCCGCAGCCGCGCCACCTTGAGCGCCAGCTCCCGCCCGCCCGCGCGGTACTCCTCGGCGGTCAGCTCGTCGGCCCGCGCGCTGGCCCGCGCCACGACATTGGTGATGCCGAGTCCGTACGCCGGCAACTCCCCTTGCTCGGACGGCTTGAGCAGCCTCGGGGTGAACCCGGACAGGTGCAGCACCGGCCAGAACCGGTTGCCGGGACGCGCGAAGTGGTGGCCCGTCGCGGCCGTCATCAGGCCGGGGTTGATACCGCAGAACAGCACCCGCAGACCGTCCGCGACGACGTCCGGGACGAGACGGTCGCGGGCGGCCTCCAGTTCCGCCGGGGTGAAGCGCGGCATGTCCGTCCGCGCCTCAGAGGATCGCGCCGGGCGTGTAGCCGGCCGCTTCGGGGTGCTGCTTGACGATCTCCTCGACCCGTGCCGCCACGGCGGCCACCTGGCCGGCGGCGGCACCGGTGAAGGACAGCTTGTCGGCCATCAGCGCGGTGAGCTGCTCCCGGTCCAGCGGCAGCCGGTCGTCGGCGGCCAGCTTGTCGAGCAGGTCGTTGCGGTCGGCGCCCTGCTCGCGCATGGCCAGCGCGGTGGCGACGGCGTTCTCCTTGATCGCCTCGTGCGCGACCTCACGGCCGACGCCCGCGCGGACCGCGCCCATCAGCACCTTGGTGGTGGCGAGGAACGGCAGGTACCGGTCCAGCTCCCGGGCGACGACCGCCGGGAACGCGCCGAACTCGTCCAGCACGGTCAGGAACGTCTCCAGCAGCCCGTCCAGTGCGAAGAACGCGTCCGGCAGGGCCACCCGGCGCACCACCGAGCAGGACACGTCGCCCTCGTTCCACTGGTCGCCCGCCAGCTCGCCGGTCATCGAGGCGTAGCCGCGCAGGATCACCATCAGGCCGTTGACGCGTTCGCAGGAGCGGGTGTTCATCTTGTGCGGCATGGCGGACGAGCCGACCTGGCCGGGCTTGAAGCCCTCGGTGACCAGCTCGTGCCCGGCCATCAGCCGGATCGTCTTCGCCAGCGAGGACGGCGCCGCCGCGAGCTGCACCAGCGCGGTGACGACCTCGTAGTCCAGGGAGCGCGGGTAGACCTGGCCGACCGAGGTGAACGCCTGGGCGAAGCCCAGGTGACCGGCGATCCGCTGTTCCAGCTCCGCGAGCTTGCCCGCGTCGCCGCCGAGCAGGTCCAGCATGTCCTGGGCGGTGCCGACCGGGCCCTTGACGCCGCGCAGCGGGTAGCGGCCGAGCAGCTCCTCCACCCGGCCGAACGCCACGAGCAGCTCGTCGGCGGCGGTGGCGAACCGCTTGCCGAGCGTCGTCGCCTGCGCCGCCACGTTGTGCGACCGCCCGGCCATGACCAGCTCGCCGTACTCCCCGGCCAGCTTGCCCAGGCGGGCCAGGACGGCCACGGTCCGGTCGCGCATCAGCTCCAGCGAGAGCCGGATCTGGAGCTGCTCGACGTTCTCCGTCAGGTCCCGGGAGGTCATGCCCTTGTGCACCTGCTCGTGCCCGGCGAGGGCGTTGAACTCCTCGATCCGCGCCTTCACGTCGTGCCGGGTGACCTTCTCGCGCTCGGCGATGGAGCCGAGGTCCACCTGGTCGAGCACGCGCTCGTAGGCGGTGATCGCCTCGTCGGGCACCTCGATGCCGAGGTCCTTCTGCGCCCGCAGCACGGCGAGCCAGAGCTGCCGCTCCAGCCTCACCTTCTGCTCGGGCGACCAGAGCGTGGCGAGCTCGGCGGAGGCGTAGCGTCCGGCGAGGACGTTGGGGATGCGGGGCTTGGCGGGAGCGGAAGTCACGTAAACGGATTCTACTGGCGATTCGTGCAGGCCGGCGCCGAGGGGTGGACTGGAGGAACCTACGAGGGCGCCGCTCCGCCGCCCGGGCCGGGCGAGGGCGTTCCTGACCGAAGAGGGTGTGGCAGTACGCGACTTTTTGGGTCGTTTTCCGCTGTGCTCTTCGAGACGCGCGCCGAATGGGTGATATCCACCCCAAACTTTCCTTAGTTCCTCCGCGGTGCCCAACGTACCGAAATGCAACCGCCAGTTGATCTTCAACGTCAGGACAAGGGACACTGCCTGGCGGATGCGAGTGACACTCGCTTCAGTATCCTCCCGGGCGGGTCATCGGAGGCCAATTACCCAGAGGCTACTGGGCAGTTGACCTCAGAGTTTCGTGGTAGCGTCCTGGTTCGGAGGGACAGTGCAACCTGAAAGGGAAATCGTGAACACGGAGAAGATCGCCGCTCGCCGCCTCTCGCTGGAAGAGGTGGCGAAGCTCGGTGTGAAAGACAAGATCTTCGTTTCCGCCGACACGGCAGAACTCAAGCTTCCCGACTGCTATGTCCCTGCCTTTCTGGTCAAGTCCGGTGAGGATTTCGAGGGCGGCTCGATCACGGCGCGAACCGTATTCCAGGAAGAAGTCTCCTGCCTTCCCGACGACGAGAACGAAGCCGGGATCTACGTGGCCGACGAGAACGGCTCGGCGACCATCGAGGTCCTCCAGTCCGCCGGTGTCGTGCTGGACCTGGCACTTTTCGTCCCCGGTGGTGACAAGGGGGCCCTTACGGCCCTTTACGCCGCGGTCCGGCAGGCGTTCGGTGCCGACGTCGTGCAGATCTGGCGCCAGGGCCTCAAGGAGGTTCCCGACGTGAAGGTCGACATCTTCGAGGAGCAGATTCCCCGGGGGCGCAAGGGGAGCGACAGCCCCAAGCGTGACCGTCGCGCGATCGACACCTACCCCACCCGTGCGGACTTCATCGAATTCTCCGCAGGGTGGAAGCCGGTCGTCGAGATCCACCGGCCGGTCGTCGACGACACCCCGACCATCTGAAGGGCTATCCGTTGTGTGCGTCGGACTCGGTCGCGGGCGTCTGCCGGGTGGCCGCCCAGGACGCCAGGAGCGCCACATGGTCCGCGGTCGGTGTGCCCGCGGGCGCGGTGTAGACGTTGAGGTGCAGGCCGGGTTCGGCGGGCAGTTCCAGGCACTCGACGTCCAGGTCGAGCCGGCCGGCGATCGGATGGCGCATGCGCTTGCGGCCGGACCGGTGCAGCCGCACGTCCTGAGACGCCCACCGCTGCCGGAACGGCTCACTGCGGGTTGACAGTTCACCGACCAGGGCGGTCAGCTCCGCGTCGTGCGGATTGCGGCCGGCTTCCATGCGCAGCTTCGCGGCCACGGCTCCGACGACCTGGTCGTAGTCGACGAAGAGAGCCTTGGCCGCCTCGGGGTCGAGACAGACGAACCGCGCCGTGTTCGCGGGTCGTCGCGGGTCGGCCAGCACCGGTGCGAACAGCGCGCGGGCGAGCTGGTTCATGGCGAGCACGTCACAACGGCCGTTACCGATCCAGGCCGGCGCGTCGGAGATCGCGTCGAGCACCTGCTGCAACGTCGGGCGCACCGTCACGGCGGGCCCGCGCCGGCGCGGGCCGCCGGGTTCCCTGGACCGGCGCGCGAGGTGGAACAGGTGGTCGCGCTCGGCCTCGTCGAGTTGCAGGGCCGAGGCCAACGCGTCGAGCACGCCGTCGGAGGCACCGGCGAGGCCGCCGCGCTCCATGCGCACGTAGTAGTCGACCGAGACCCCCGCCAGCAGTGCCACCTCCTCGCGGCGCAGGCCCTTGACTCGACGGTTGCCGCCGTAAGCGGGCAGGCCCGCCCGCTCGGGTGCGATGCGGGCGCGGCGCGAGCTGAGGAACTCCCGGATCTCGGTGCGTGAATCCATCGTGACCGTCCCCTCGCCGTGATTCCGTTCCGCAGCTTAAGGGGTACCTGATGCGGTCGTCGCGATGCCGCCGTCCACCGGGATGACGGCGCCCGTGAGGTAGGACCCCGCCCGGCTGGCGAGGAACACGGCGATACCCGCCATGTCGTCGTCGCGGCCGAGCCGGCGCAGCGGGGCCGCCGCAGCGATCGTGTCGCCGACGGCGTCGAGCGTGGACGCCATCATCCGCGACGGGAACACTCCCGGTGCCACCGCGTTCACCGTGACGTGCTGCGGGCCCAGCTCTCTGGCAAGCACTCTGGTGAGTTGGTGGAGTGCCGCTTTGCTGCTGGCGTACGAGTAGTTGGGCGACTGGGCGACGTGGATGGCGGCGATGCTGCCGATGTTGATGATCCGCGCGGGATCATCGGCGGTGCCCGCCTTGCGCAGTGCGGGGAGCAGGGCCTGGACCAGCCGGAACGGCGACTTGAGGTTGAGGTCGATCACGGTGTCCCAGGCCTCGTCCGGGAACGTCGCCAGCGGCTCGCGCCACATCGCTCCCGCGTTGTTGACGAGGATGTCCAGCCGGTCCGAGCCGGCTGTGACAAGGTCCGCGAGGCGCTGGCACTCGTCGTGTCCGGACAGGTCGGCGGGGATGGCTCGGACATCGCCGAATTCGGACAGCAGACGCTGTGCCTCCGCGCACGCGTCCGCCTTGCGTGAGCTGATGACGACGCGGGCGCCCGCCTGGAGAAGGCCGCGCGCTATCATCAGGCCAATGCCTCTGGTACCGCCGGTGACAAGGGCGTACTTCCCCCTCAGATCGAAAAGTTCCGTGTGAGTGGTGGATCGGATGTCCGCCATGGGTCTTCGTCTTTTCTGTCGTGGAAATCGCGCCGGCACGGCCGCGCATCCGGGGCGAATGCCCCGATCGATACGATCGCGCCGTTGAGCTGAGCCGGATCCGGGAGCGCACCGTGGAAGAAGCTCAGGCCCATGCAGTTCACGCATTGCTTTTCCTGCGCTCGGCCGGGAACCGAACTCAAGATTAAGCAGCCCGGGCGGCCGACAGAGAGACCCTGGTGATACAGGTACTGGAAGAACCCCCCTCGTGCTCAGGCGTCACCAGCGGAGTTCGGCGGACGGGGAGCGCGGGGCTCCGGATCAGTGCCCGGATCAGTGCCCCACCCGCAGCCAGTCCGTCACGGGGCCGGGGTTCGTGTGGTCCGCAGGGGTGATCCAGAACGCTTGGCCCAGCTCAGCGCTGAACTGGGCGCCTGTCCGGCCGTCGCCGGAGGAGCGGCCGGTCAGCCGGCGGCCGATCCACGGCAGCAGGTGCTGCCGGGCGAAGCTCAGGTCCGCGCCCCTGCGCAGCAGCCAGCCCGGCGGCGGTGCCGTCGGCAGCGGGGCGTGCCACTCCGGGTCCTCGGCCTCGTACCCGAGGGCCTGCCAGACCGCCTCCGCCACCCGGCGGTGCCCCTCCGCGGTCAGGTGCAGCCGGTCCACGTCCCACAGCCGGGGGTCGGCCAGCGACCGCGCCCCGTACAGGTCGACCACCACGGCGTCGTGCCGGGCGGCGAGGTCGTCGACGACGGCGAAGAGCGCCTCCATGCGCGGCCGGAACCGGTCCAGGACCGGGCCCTGCCGGCCGGGGCTGCGCATCAGCACGAGCTGCTTGCAGTTCGGGGCCAGCCGTTCCACGGCCTCGGTCAGCAGGGCGCGCACCCGGCCCATGTCGTACTTGGGGCGCAGGGTGTCGTTGAGCCCGCCGACCAGCGTGATCACATCGGCGCCCATCGCCGCGGCGACGTCCACCTGCTCGTCGACGATCTGCCCGATGAGCTTGCCGCGCACGGCGAGGTTGGCGTACCGGAAACCGGGTGCGCGGCCCGCCATCCGGGCGGCGAGGAGATCGGCCCAGCCCCGGTAGGAGCCGTCGGGCAGCAGGTCCGACATGCCCTCGGTGAAGGAGTCGCCGACCGCGACCAGGCTGGTGAAGGTGGGGTTCGTCTGCATGGCGACGAAAATGGTATCCCGGGGCACCCATCGGCGTACCCGCCGGTCGGTACCCCGGCCCGCGCTCCGGTCGGCACCCTGGCCTGTGCTCCGGTCGGTACCCCGGCCCGCGCTCCGGTCGGCACCTTGGCCTGTGCTCCGGTCGGTATCCCCGCCTGTGCTCCGGTCGGCACCTTGGCCCGCGCTCCGGTCGGTATCCCCGCCTGTGCTCCGGTCGGCACCCTGGCCCGCGCTCCGGTCGGTACCCCCGCCCGTGCTCCGGTCGGAGCCCCGGGATTCCGCCCCCGTGCCGCCCGGACGGCCTCACGCCCGCCGGCCGAACAGCTCCCGCAGGACGTCCTCCATGGTCACCATGCCGGCCGGCCGGCCGTCGGCGCCCAGGACCGCCGCCAGATGGGTCCGGCTCGCCCGCATCGCCGTCAGGACGTCGTCCAGCGGCGTGTTCTCCCGCACCCGCGCCACGGGGCGCATCGCCTCCGGCCGGAACGCCGTGTCGCGCGGCGCGGCGTCCAGGGCGTCCTTCACGTGGAGGTAGCCGACGATCCGGCGGCCGTCGTCCACCACCGGGAACCGGGAGAACCCGGACTCGGCCGACAGCCGCTCCACCTGTTCGGGCGTGACGCCCACCCGCGCGTGCACCACGCGTTCCAGGGGCATCACCACGTCCCGCACCGGACGCCGGCCCAGCTCCAGCGCGTCGTGCAGCCGCTCCTGCGCGCGGTCGTCGATGAGTCCCGCCTCGCTCGCGTCCTTCACGATCTGGGCCAGCTCGGTGTCGGTGAAGGTGGCCGGCACCTCGTCGCGCGCCTCGACCCGGAGCAGCTTCAGCAGCGCGTTGGCGAACGCGTTGACGGTGAAGATCACCGGCCGCAGCGCCCGGGAGAGCGCCACCAGCGGAGGCCCGAGCAGCAGCGCGCTGCGCACCGGCTCCGCCAGCGCGATGTTCTTCGGCACCATCTCGCCCAGCAGCATGTGCAGATAGGTCGCCAGCGCCAGCGCCAGCACGAAGGAGACCGCGTGCCCGGCCCCGGACGGCACTCCCACCGCGTGGAACACCGGCTCCAGCAGGTGCGCGATCGCCGGCTCCGCGACGATGCCGAGGACCAGCGTGCACAGCGTGATGCCGAGCTGGGCGGCGGCCATCAGCGCCGACACGTGCTCCAGCCCCCACAGCACGCTCCGCGCCCGCCGGTCGCCCGCCTCGGCGTGCGGCTCGACCTGGCTGCGGCGTACCGAGATCAGGGCGAACTCCGCGCCCACGAAAAAGGCGTTGGCGACCAGGGTCACCAGACCGATCAGCAGCTGTACGGCGGTCACCGCCCGGCCTCCCCGTCGTCACCGGTCTCCACGCCACCGGGCCCGGTGGCCGTGCCCCGCTCGTCGTCGAGGGGCCCGCGCAGCAGCACCGCGGCGGCCCGGCGGCCCGCCGCGTCCACGACCTCCAGCCGCCAGCCGGCCACCTCCACCACGTCACCGGCCGCCGGGATGCGGCCCAGCTCCGCCGCGACCAGCCCCGCCACCGTCTCGTACGGCCCCTCCGGCGCCCGCAGCCCGATCCGCGCCAGCCGGTCCACCCGGGCCGAGCCGTCCGCCCGGTACAGGGCGTGACCGTGCTCGTCGGTGCCGGCCGGGTCCAGTTCGGGCGTCTCGTGCGGGTCGTGCTCGTCGCGGACCTCGCCGACGACCTCCTCCACGATGTCCTCCAGCGTGGCCACCCCGGCCGTGCCGCCGTACTCGTCGATCACCACGGCCATCGTGCGCCGCCCGGAGAGCCGGTCGAGGAGCCGGTCGACGGTCAGCGTCTCCGGCACCAGCAGCGGGTCCCGCATCAGCTCGGAGACCGGGACCTCGGCGCGCCGCTCGGCGGGCACCGCCAGCACGTCCTTGATGTGCGCGGTGCCCACCACCGCGTCCAGCGTCTCCCGGTAGACGGGGAACCGGGACAGCCCGGTCGCCCGCGTCGCGTTCGCCACGTCCGCGCAGCTCGCCCGGTCGTCCAGGGCGATCACCTGCACCCGCGGCGTCATCACCTGCCCGGCGGTGAGGTCGGCGAGGTTCAGCGTCCGCACGAACAGCTCGGCGGTGTCCGCCTCCAGCGCGCCCTCCTTGGCCGAGTGCCGGGCCAGCGCCGCCAGCTCCTGCGGTCCGCGCGCCGACGCCAGCTCCTCGGCGGGCTCCACACCGAACCGCCGTACGACACGGTTGGCGGTGTTGTTCAGATGGGTGATGAAGGGCCGGAACGCGGCACTGAACCAGCGCTGCGGGGTGGCCACCCGCTTGGCCACGGCGACCGGCGAGGAGATCGCCCAGTTCTTCGGGACCAGCTCGCCGACGACCATCAGCACCACCGTGGACAGCGCGGTGCCCACCACCAGCGCGATCGAGGAGGCCGTCGACGGCGACGCGCCCAGAGCCCGCAGCGGCCCCGCGAGCAGCGCGGCGACCGACGGCTCGGCGAGCATGCCGACCACCAGATTGGTCACCGTGATGCCGAGCTGCGCGCCCGACAACTGGAAGGTCAGGTTCCGTACGGCCTTCAGGGCGCCCGCCGCGCCGCGCTCCCCGCGGGCCGCGGCCCGTTCCAGCGCGCCGCGCTCGACGGTGGTCAGGGAGAACTCGGCCGCGACGAAGGCGCCGCAGGCCAGCGCGAGCAGCACGGCCGCCAGCAGCAGGAGCACCTCGGTCATCGGTTCACCTCCGTCCCCCGGTCGTCCGTCCATGATCGGGCAGGGCGGGACGGGCCGCGCGCTGTCGCACGCCGGCGGGGCGGCCCGGGGGCGGGCACTCGCGATACGTCATGCTCGCGAGAGTGCCCGCGCACGGCCGGGGAAAGGCATGGTGTCCCGGACGGATCAGGAGACGAGGTGCTTCACCCAGCGCCGCCACTGCTCCTGCGGCCCGTACCCCGCGGCCGTCCACGCGTGCCCGGCCCGCTCGTTGCGCACCAGCACCATGGCGTCCGCACGCCGTCCCCCGAGCGCGGTGAACCGCTCCTCCGCGGCGGTGAGCAGCGCCGTCGCGATGCCCTGGCGGCGCCGGTCGGGGTGGACCGCGAGCCGGTAGAGATGGCACCGCCAGCCGTCGAACCCGGCGATCACCGTGGCGGCCGGCTCCCCGTCGGCCTCGGCGAGGAGGAGCGCCTCGGGGTCACGGGCGATCAGCCGTTCGACGCCTTCCCGGTCGTCGCTGATGCTGGTGCCCTCGGCGGCCACCTTCCAGAAGGCCAGCACGGCGTCCAGGTCCTCGGGGCCGGCGGCCCGTATCCGCAGATCGGTCATGGGCCGATCCCATCAGCCGGGCTACGGCCCGGCCAGCGGATCTCGCCATGTGGACGCCGGAGACGGAAACGGACGTGACACCAGCGCCCCCGTGCCCGCGGCGGGAGGGGGAGCCGTGCCACGTCCGTCGGTGCCACGGGCGTTCCCGTGTCAGCGGGAGAGCAGCTCCAGGGTGTCGATCACCCGGTTGGAGAAGCCCCACTCGTTGTCGTACCAGGCGACGACCTTGACGTGCCGGCCGTCCACCCGGGTGAGGGCCGAGTCGAAGATCGACGACGCCGGGTTGCCGGTGATGTCGGAGGAGACCAGCGCCTCCTCGGAGTACTCCAGGACACCGGCCAGCGGCCCCTCGGCGGCCGTGCGGTACGCCGCCAGCACGTCCTCGCGGGTCACGTCGCGGGCGACGGTGGTGTTCAGCTCGACGATCGAACCGACCGGGACCGGCACGCGGATCGAGTCGCCCGACAGCTTGCCGTCGAGATTCGGCAGGACCAGGCCGATCGCCTTCGCCGCGCCGGTGGTGGTCGGCACGATGTTGACGGCGGCGGCGCGGGCGCGGCGGGCGTCGCGGTGCGGGCCGTCCTGGAGGTTCTGCTCCTGGGTGTAGGCGTGCACCGTCGTCATGAAGCCGTGCTCGATGCCGGCCAGGTCGTCCAGGACCTTGGCGAGCGGCGCCAGCGCGTTGGTGGTGCAGGACGCGTTGGAGACGACGGTGTGCAGCTCGGCGTCGTAGGCGTCGGTGTTGACGCCGTACGCCAGGGTCACGTCCGCCCCGTCCGACGGCGCGCTGACCAGGACCTTCTTCGCACCCGCGTCGAGGTGGGCACGGGCCGCCTTCGCGGAGGTGAAGCGGCCGGTCGCCTCCAGGACGATGTCCACGCCCAGCTCGGCCCAGGGCAGCTGGGCCGGCTCCCGCTCGGCCAGCACCTTGATCCGCCGGCCGTCGACCACGAGGGTGTCGCCGTCGACGTCGACCGGGCGGCCGAGGCGGCCGGCCGTCGAGTCGTAGGCGAGGAGGCGGGCGAGGCCGGCGGGCTCGGTGAGGTCGTTCACGGCGACGACTTCGAGGGCGCTGTCGCGCTCGAGGAGCGCGCGCAGCACGTTGCGTCCGATGCGGCCGAATCCGTTGATGGCGATGCGAGTCATGAGTGACGTCCCTTTCCGTGTTCGCCACCAGGCTGGCGCGGGGCGCCGGGCGGGGACAGCGGCGCGAGTGCCAGGGTTCGAAAGGATCACGCCAGGTCTCGCACCGGCCCGGCACCGGCCCGTGCCGGCCCCCGTGAGCGGGGGCTACTCGCCCCGGGCGAAGGTGCGGCGGTAGTCGGTGGGCGTCGTGCCGAGCACGCGGTGGAAGTGCAGCCGCAGATTGGTGCCGGTGCCCAGCCCCACCACGGCCGCGATCCGCTCCACACTGAGCTGCGAGCGCTCCAGCAGTTCGCGGGCCCGGTCGAGACGGGCGCGCATCACCCACTGCATCGGCGTGTACCCGGTGTCCTCGGCGAACCGGCGGGAGAAGGTGCGCGGCGACACCGCCGCGTGCCGGGCGAGTATCTCCAGGGTGAGCGGCTCACCGAGCCGGTGCAGGGCCCACTCGCGGGTCGCCGCGAACCGCTCGCCGAGCGGCTCCGGCAGGCTGCGCGGCACGTACTGCGCCTGGCCGCCGCTGCGGTAGGGGGCCGCGACCAGCCGCCGGGCGGCGTGGTTGGACGCGGCCACCCCGAGGTCGCCGCGGAGCATGTGCAGGCACAGGTCGATGCCGGAGGCGGCGCCGGCCGAGGTGAGGACGCTGCCCTCGTCGACGAAGAGGACGTTCCCGTCGACCCGGACCAGCGGATGCTTCGCCGCGAGCGCCTCGGTGTAGTGCCAGTGCGTGGTGGCGCGCCGGCCGTCCAGCAGTCCGGTGGCGGCCAGGGCGAAGGCCCCGGTGGAGATCGCGGCCAGCCGCGCGCCCCGCTCATGGGCGGCGACCAGCGCCTCCACCACCGCCGCCGGCGGGTCCTCCCGGTCCGGTAACCGGTACCCCGGGACGAAGACGACGTCCGCCCAGGCGAGCGCGTCGAGGCCGTCCGCCACGTGGTACGACAGACCGTCGCCGCCGGTCACGAGGCCGGGCCGGGCCCCGCACACCCGTACCTCGTACGGCATGCTCGCGCGCGTCGTGAACACCTGTGCCGGGATGCCGACGTCCAGCGGCTTCGCGCCCTCCAGGACGAGCACGGCCACGCGGCGCCGGCGGGGGGCGGCGGGCGGGGTGGACGGGATGGACGGAGTGGGCGCGGACGACACGGGGACAGGGTAGGCGGACCCGGTCCGGGGGAGAGCGCCGCGGTGTGATGCACGACACCGGGGCGGCCGGCCCGATCTTGGAATGCGCGGCCGTCCGCCGTGGCTGCACTCCCCGTGTGCTCCCGGCCGCTCCGGGACACCCCGGGCAAGGGTGCCCAGCGAGGCCGGCCCCCTGGTGAGGGGAACCGGCCCTCGGACGTCTCGGAAAATCCCAGAAGCCCAAGAAGTCCCCGAAAGGTTTCCCCCGCACCATGCCACTTGCTCTGCTGGCCCTCGCCGTCGTCGCGTTCGGCATCGGCACGACCGAGTTCGCCACGATGGGGCTGCTGCCCCAGATCGCCGAGGGGGTGGGGGTGTCCGTGCCGCACGCCGGCAACCTCGTCTCGGCCTACGCGCTCGGTGTCGTCGTCGGCGCCCCGGTGCTGACCGGAGCCGGCGCGCGCCTTCCGCACAAGCGGCTGCTGCTGCTCCTGTCCGGGCTGTTCGTGCTGGGCAACCTCGCCTCCGCGTTCGCCTCCGACTTCGGCCTGCTCTTCGCGGCGCGCTTCGTGTCGGGTCTGCCGCACGGCGCGCTGTTCGGCGTGGGCGCGGTCGTCGCCTCGCGGCTGGTCGCCCCCGACCGGGCCGCCCGCGCGGTCTCGAAGATGTTCCTCGGCCTGACCATCGCCAACATCGTCGGCGTCCCGGCCGGCACCGCCCTCGGCCAGCAGTTCGGCTGGCGGGCCGCGTACGCCGCGGTCGCCGTCATCGGCCTGGTCGCCCTGGCGGCGCTGGCCGCGTTCGTGCCGCACCAGCCCCGGGGGCGGCAGACCGGAATCCGGCACGAGCTGCGGGCGATGGGCAACCGGCAGGTCGCCATCGGTCTCGCCACCGCCGTCGTCGGCTTCGGCGGGTTCTTCGCCGTGTACAGCTACCTGGTGCCGATGCTGACGAACCTGACCGGCCTGTCCGACTCCTCGACCACCCTGGTCCTCGCTCTCTACGGCGTCGGCATGACCCTCGGCACGCTGATCGCCGGCCCGCTCACCGACCGGGCCCTGCGCCCGACCATGTACGGCGGCCTCGCCCTGCTCGCGGTGGCGCTGGTGGTCTTCTACTTCACCGTCCACAGCACGGTGCCCGCGCTGCTGACGATCACCTTCATCGGCGTCATGGGCTCCCTGATCACCACGCCGATCCAGATGCTGCTGATGGCCAAGGCGCACGACGCCCCGACCATGGCGGCGGCCTCCAACCACTCCGCCTTCAACCTGGCCAACGCGGGGGGCGCCTGGCTCGGTGGCCTGGTCATCTCGGCGGGCTGGGGCTGGGCGTCACCCGCGCTGGTGGGCGCGGCCCTGGCCGTCGCCGGCCTCGGCTTCGCCTTCGCCGGCGGCCGTATGGACCGCGGCGGCGGCCACTCCGGCGTACGGGCCTCCTCCGGAGCGGCGACCGCTGCGGAGGCCGAGCGGACGGCGGCGGTCCCGGCACGACGGGACTGAGCGGAGGCGCGGCGAGGCGGGTGTCCGCGTCGTGGCCGGGGTGAGGGCCGGTCCCCGCCGGTGCCCGCAGCGCGCGCCCCGCACCACCCGGCGCGGCTCCCGGCGGTACCCGTCGCCGTCACCCGGCAAGGCTCACCGCGGCTCCCCGTCCCGCCACGCCGTGCCCAGTACGCAGTACGACGTCGGCAGCCGGGGCCCCTTCTCCGGCAGCAGCGTCCGCCGGCAGGGGCCCAGCGTGAACCCGGCCTCGCGCAGCGCGGCCAGCGGGTCCCGCGCGACGTGGCAGCCGCCGGCCAGCGACGGCCACACCGTCCGGTCCAGGGCGCGCTGGGTGAGGGTCATCAGCCGTCCGCCCCCGCGCCCGTGCTCCAGGAACCGCACCTCGCCGCCGGGCCGCAGCACCCGCCGCAGCTCCGCGAGCGCCCGCGGCACGTCCCGGACGCTGCACAGCACCAGCGAGACCACGGCCGCGTCGAACCCCTCGCTCTTGACCGGCAGCGCCTCGGCGACGCCCGGCACCACGTCGACGGGCGTCTGCGTGCGCAGGGCGGCCTCCACCGCCAACTGCCGCAGCAGGCGCTCCGGTTCGATCGCGACGACCTCGGCGACGGTCCCCGGGTAGTGCGCGAAGTTGAGACCGTTGCCGGCGCCGATCTCGATCACCCGCCCGGAGAGTCCGGCGAGCAGCCGGTCGCGGAGCGGCCCCATGCCGAACCGGGTCTCGGCGACCGCGCTCAACCGGGCGTACCGGCGGGCGAACACGGGATGGTGCACGGCATCCCGCTCCCTGGCCGGGGAACGGTCGGGACGGAGTGGCATGGGACCTCCCTCGCCAAGGGACGCGTTACGGCGAGTGTCCCCCGTACCGGGCCGCCGCACCCCTGCCCAGGCCCCTCTTCACCCTGTCCGGGGAGGGCGACACCGGGGCCCCGGCCTCCGCCCCCGCCTCAGGGAACCGCCGCCCCCTCCCGCTCCCGGAACCCCGTTCCGTCCCACGTGCCCCCCAGCCGCGGCGCGAGCCACCCCGGTGCCGCCGCCCGGAACGCGGTGGGCGGGAGCGCGGCGGCGCCGGCCGGTACCGCCCCCAGCAGCGGGGCGCCGGTGACGCCGGGCAGGTCCGCGACGTTGCACCGGCAGGCGAGGTCGGGAGCCTGCGGCCAGCTGCCGATCACGACGCCCAGCGGGACCAGCCCGCGCGAGCGCAGCTCACGGGCGGTCAGCTCGGAGGCGTTGAGGGTGCCGAGGCCGGCCGGTGCCACGATCAGCGCCGGTGCCCCCAGCAGCCCGGCGACGTCCGCCAGCGTGCCGCCCGCCGCGTCGAACCGCACGAGCAGCCCGCCGGCCCCCTCGACCAGCACCAGGTCGTGCCCGGCGGCCAGTCTCTCCGCCGCCTCGGCCACCCGCGCCGGGGCGACCGGCGTCAGACCGGCCCGCCGCGCGGCCGTGGCGGGCGCCAACGGCTCGGGGAAGCGGGCGACCTCGGCGGTGGTGACCCGCTCGCCCGCGAGCCGCGCGACCTCCTCGGCGTCCCCCGGTTCACCGGGCGCCACCCCCGTCTGCGCGGCCTTCAGCACCGCCACCGACCGGCCCGCCGCCACGGCCGCCGCCGCGACGGCGGCCGTCACCACCGTCTTGCCGACCTCCGTGCCCGTCCCCGTGATCACCACAACCGTCATCGCGCGCTCACCCCTCCCGTGCCGCCGCGCGGACCGCGCGGCCGATCCGTGCCACGTCCGCGTCGTCCGTGACGTACGGCGGCATGGTGTAGACCAGGTCGCGGAACGGCCGCAGCCACACGCCCTCCCGCACGGCCGCCCGCGTCGCCGCCGCCACGTCGACGGCGTGGTCGAGCTGGACGACGCCGATCGCGCCGAGCACCCGTACGTCCCGCACGCCCGGCAGCGAGACGGCCGGCGCCAGCCCCGCGCGCAGGCCCGCCTCGATCCGCTTCACCTCGCCGCGCCAGTCCTGCCCGAGGAGCAGTCCGATCGACGCGCACGCCACGGCCGCCGCCAGCGGATTGCCCATGAACGTCGGCCCGTGGGCGAGCACCGGCACCTCGCCCCGGGCGATCCCCGCCGCCACCCGCGCCGTGCACAGCGTCGCCGCCATCGTCAGATAGCCCCCGGTCAGCGCCTTGCCCACGCACATCACATCCGGCGTCACCCCCGCGTGCTCCGCCGCGAACAGCGCTCCGGTACGCCCGAACCCGGTGGCGATCTCGTCGAACACCAGCAGCACGTCATGGGCGTCGCACGCCTCCCGCAGCACCCGCAGGTACCCGGGGGAGTGGAACCGCATCCCGCCCGCGCCCTGCACCACCGGCTCGACGATCACCGCGGCCAGCTCGTCGGCGTGGCGTCCGATCAGCGTCCGCAGCTCCTCGGCGTACGCCTCCTCGTACGCGGCCGGCGGGGCGTCCGCGAAGACCTGCCGCGGCAGCACCCCCGCCCACAGCCCGTGCATCCCGCCCTCGGGATCGCACACCGACATCGGCTGCCAGGTGTCCCCGTGGTAGCCGCCGCGCCAGGTCAGCAGCCGGCGCTTCGCCGGACGGCCCAGCGAACGCCAGTACTGGAGGCACATCTTGACCGCCACCTCCACCGACACCGACCCCGAGTCGGCCAGGAACACATGCTCCAGACCATCGGGCGACATGTCGACAAGGAGCTTCGCGAGCCGTACGGCGGGCTCGTGGGTGAGCCCGCCGAACATCACGTGGCTCATCCGGCCGAGCTGCTCGCGCGCCGCCTCGTTCAGCACCGGGTGGTTGTAGCCGTGGATCGCCGACCACCAGGACGACATGCCGTCGACCAGCTCCGGCGAGCCGTCCGCCGGGCGCAGCCGCACCCCGCTCGCCGAGGCGACGACCAGGGGGTCCGTCCGGCCGGGCAGTGGCGCGTACGGGTGCCAGACGTGCCGCCGGTCCAGCTCCAGCAGCTCCGCCACCGCCAGGCCCCCCGCGCCGGCGGCCGTCGGCTCAGGCATTGGGCGCCAGGTCCGTCCCGGCACCGCGGCGGCGCACGGCGACCAGGTCGGTCCGCGGCGCCGGGGCGGCGATGTCACCCGTCCGGTGCTCCGGCAGCGTCACCTCGCCGGCGCCCTCCACCTCGAACCCGGCGTCCGCGATCATCTCCAGGTCGGCCCGGCCCGCCTGTCCCTCGCTGGTGAGGTAGTCGCCGAGGAAGAGGGAGTTGGCCAGGTGCAGCGCCAGCGGCTGGAGGCTCCGCAGATGGACCTCACGGCCGCCCGCGATCCGCACCTCCGCGTCCGGGCAGACGAACCGGGTCATCGCCAGGATGCGCAGACACCGCTGCGGGGTGAGGTGCCACTCCTGCTCCAGCGGGGTGCCCTCCATCGGGATCAGGAAGTTGACCGGCACCGAGTCCGGGTCCAGCTGGCGCAGCGCGAACACCACGTCCACCAGGTCCGCGTCGCTCTCGCCCATGCCCGCGATCAGCCCGGAGCAGGCCGACAGCCCGGCGGCGTGCGCCGCGCGCACCGTCTCCACCCGATCGGCGTACGTGTGCGTCGTCGTGATGTCCCCGTACGTCGCCTCGGAGGTGTTGAGGTTGTGGTTGTAGGCGTCGGCGCCCGCCGCGCGCAGCCGCTCCGCCTGACCGGCGGAGAGCAGGCCGAGGCAGGCGCACACCTCGACGCCCTCGTTGCGCTCCTTGATGGCCTTGATGGTGTCGGAGACCCGGTCCACGTCCCGGTCGGTCGGGCCGCGTCCGCTGGCCACCAGGCACACCCGTCTGGCGCCCCCGGCCACGCCCGCCGCGGCGGCCTCGGACGCCTGATCGGGCTTGAGCCAGGTGTACTTGAGGATCTCGGCGCGCGAGCCGAGCCGCTGCGAGCAGTAGGAGCAGTCCTCGGGGCACAGGCCCGACTTGAGGTTGACGAGGTAGTTGAGCTTCACCCGCCGTCCGAACCAGTGCCGGCGCACCTTGCCGGCCGCGGCCACCACGTCGAGCAGGTCGTCGTCGGACGACGCGAGGACGGCCAGCGCCTCCTCGCGGGTCGGCGGCTCGCGCCGCAGTCCTTTGTCCACGAGCGTCTTCAGCAGGTCCAGGTCCATGGCAGGCGATCCTGACGCATGAAACCGTTCCGGGCCACAGAGACTTCGTACAACGAGGGCCGATCGATGTGTGGGTATTGCCACACGGTGTACGGCTGTCAGCCCCGCTAGTGTCTGTGAACTGCCTACAAAACACCGGAGTGCCGGCCTCTGTCCGGGCGGCCGCTCCCCGCACCCCGGAGGGACCGCCCCATGGCGTTCGGCTGGATCGACGAGCGGACGGAACTGCGCCGCCGTTCCGGGCTGCTGCGCACCCTGCGCCCCCGCCCGGCCCGCTCCCCGCTGCTCGACCTGGCGAGCAACGACTACCTGGGCCTGGCCCGGCACCCGGAGATCACCGGGGCGGCGGCCCGGAGCGCGCGGCACTGGGGCGCCGGCGCCACCGGCTCCCGGCTGGTCACCGGATCGACCGAGCTGCACGCGGAACTGGAACGCGAACTGGCCGCGTTCTGCGGCTTCGAGGCCGCCCTGGTCTTCTCCTCCGGCTACGCGGCCAATCTCGCCGCCGTCACCGCGCTGGCGCCGCACGGCTCGCTCCTGGTCTCCGACGCGGGCAACCACGCCTCCCTGATCGACGGCTGCCGGCTGGCCCGGGGCACCACCCAGGTCGTGCCGCACGCCGATCCGGAGGCGGTGCGCAAGGCGCTGGGAACCCACGACGGACCCGCGCTGGTCGTCTCCGACACGGTGTTCTCGGTCGACGGCGACGCCGCCCCGCTGTCCGCGCTGGCCGCGGTCTGCCGGGAGCGGGGCGCCGGACTGGTCGTCGACGACGCCCACGGCCTCGGGGTGCTCGGCGCCGGCGGGCGGGGCGCGGCGCACGCCGCCGGGCTCGCGGGCGCGGCCGACGTGGTCGTGACGGTCACCCTGTCGAAGTCGCTGGGCAGCCAGGGCGGCGCGGTGCTGGGTCCGGCGCGGGTGATCGGCCATCTGGTCAACGCCGCCCGGACGTTCATCTTCGACACCGGGCTCGCGCCCGCGGCGGCGGGCGCCGCGCTGGCGGCGCTGCGGCTGCTGCGCCGGGAACCGGAACGGGCGGCGCGGGCCCGCGCGGTGGCGGCGGAGCTGTACACGGGGCTGACGGCGGCGGGTCTGGCGGCGGCCGGTCCGGACGCCGCCGTGGTCTCGGTGCGCGCCCCCTCTCCGGAACTGGCGGTGCGGTGGGCGGCGGACTGCCGTACGGCCGGCCTGGCCGTGGGATGCTTCCGTCCTCCTTCCGTGCCCGACGGCATCTCACGGCTCAGGCTGACCGCTCGTGCGGACCTCACCGAGGCTCAGATCGGACGTGCTGTGCGAACGGTCCGCGCAACGCGGCCATGAGTCGGCGTGACACGGCCGTGGAGCCGCGCACCGCCGCACAGGCGTCAGGTCACTTCAGGCGGAGCCCGGAGGTGAAACCGGCCCAGCTCCCGGGGGAGAAGAGCAGCGCCGGTCCGGCCGGGTCCTTGGAGTCGCGCACGGCGAGGAGTCCGGCCCAGGGGCCGGCCGACGGACGGGCCGTCTCCACGCAGTTGTTGGCTCCGGTGCTGTAACTGCTGCGCAGCCACCGCACACCGGGCAGTCGGGTACTGGAAGGAACGTGCCGAGGAGGTGCTGCTGGCATGGTGCCTCCTTACGCGCCGGCCGCTGTCGCGGCGAGGAGATCCAACGAGTCGTCGGGCGAAAGGGCGTGCCCTTGCAGAGCTTTGAAAGCCTCGGTGTAGGCCTCCAGGTCTTCTTTCCGTTCCAGATAGAGGCTACTCGTCAAGTGGTCGAGAACAACTACATCCAGATCAGAAGTGCTCGAAAAAGAGAAAATAACGAAAGGGCCGGTGACACCGATGTGCGCCCCGGCGGCGAACGGCAGTACCTGGAGCCGGACATGGGGCAGCCGGGCCGCGTCGACCAGCCGTTCCAGCTGGCGGGCCATGACGCCGGGCTCGCCCACCCGCCGGCGCAGGACGGCCTCGTCCAGTACGGCGCTCAGCCGCAGCGGTGTGGCCGAACGCAGCACGTCCTGCCGGGTCAGCCGCACCTGCACCAGCGCGTCGATCCGCTCCTCGGGCAGTCCGTCCATCGCGGCCCGGGTCACCTCGCGGGCGTACTCCGGGGTCTGCAGGAGGCCGGGGACGACGGTGGTCTCCAGGGTGCGCATCGTGCCGGCCTGCGACTCCAGGCTGATGAAGTCCCGGTAGGCGGGCGGCAGTACCCCGCGGTAGGGGTGCCACCAGTGCTGCCGGCTGCCGCCGTCGTCCTCGGAGCCGGCCAGGGCCAGGAGCACTTCGCGGAGCTGGGTGTCGGCCACGCCGTAGACGTCCAGGAGCAAATCCACGTCGCCGGGTTTCGCCCCGCTCGTCCCGGTCTCGATCCGGCTGACTTTCGACTGGTGCCAGCCGGCCAGCCGGGCCGCCTCACCGCTGGTGATTCCCGCCCGCGTACGCAGGGCGCGCAGTTCGGCGCCGAGTTTGCGACGGCGCACCACAGGGCCGTGCCGCATGGGCCCACTCCTTTACTCCTTTTGAGTCGCCCGGAAAAGGTCTGCTGGCGCAGAGTTCACCGCTTCGAGCGACAGATATATGCATATCTTGGGGGATCGCCTCCTCCACCAGTGGGGTGATGGCACTCTGGCGACCAAGCACAGTCCGGGACCGTACTCGAACCGTCCACTCCGTGTCGGGCCGCGGTCCCGCAGGAAAGGGACGACGTCGCCATGGCAGATCATCTGGAAGCATCCGTCACTCTGCCGAGCGATCCCGCCTCGGTCTCCGCCGCCCGGACCTATGTCGTCGGCACGCTCGCGGAGTGGGGACTGCCCGCGGACACGGACGTGTCCGACACGGTCCGGCTCATCGTGTCGGAGCTGGCCACCAATGTCGTGCAGCACACCCTCGGGCAGTCGCCCACCTTCACCGTGGACCTGGCGCTGGACCACGACGAACACCTGTGGATCGGGGTCACCGACAGCCATCCGCGGTTCCCCAAGCGGCTGCCCGCCGCCGTCCAGCAGGACAACGGGCGCGGCATGGTGATCATCCGCTGGCTCGCCGCCGAGTGCGGGGGCCGGCTGACGGTCCGCTCCACGCGGGAGGGCGGCAAGACCGTCTCCGTCGAACTGCCCTGGCGGACCCGGCCGGAACCGGCCGCGGCGAGGGCCTCCCGGCCGAACCGGCGGGACCCGCCGGAGTGAGGCGCCGGGCGCGGGGGGCGCGCGGCGCGGCGGACGGAGGGTCAGCGCCGCGTCGACGGCCCGGTGCGCGCCGGGTTCCGGCGCCGGGGCTCCGGGAGCCGCCGGGCCGCCGCGGACCGGCTCCCGCCGGACGCCCGCCCGGCACCGGCGTACGCGCCGCCGAGGGGTTCGGCCGCCGCGTCCGCCCGGGGGCCGGCGGCGTCTCCCGCGGGTTCCTCGGAGGTGCGCCCCGCCGTACGCCGCCGCACCAGGCGGGGGAGCAGGCCCCACAGCCCCAGGCAGAGCAGCAGCGTCGTCGCGCCCGCCGCCAGCCCGCCCGCGCGGCCGGCCGTCACGTCCACGACGAGCAGCACCGCGCCGGTGAACGCGAACACCAGCACTCCCATGCCGGCCGAGGCGAGCCGCGAGGACACCCGCACGATGTGCGCCTTGGCGCCCTGCTGGAAGAGCGAGCGGTGCAGCGCGGCCGGCGCGGTGAACAGGATGGCGGCGAGCACCGCGAGCAGCAGCGTGGTGACGTACGTGGCCCGCTGGACCGTGTCGAGGTCGGGGAAGCGCGGGGTGAACGCCAGGGACAGCAGGAAGGCGAAGAGGATCTGCACGCCCGTCTGGGTGACCCGCAGCTCCTGGAGCAGCTCGCCGAAGTTGCGGTCGGCGCGCTGCAGCGGGGTCTCACCCCGCGCGGTGCAGGGACGGTGGTCGGCCATGCCCCACGGATATCCCGAGGGGCCCGGATCACTCCCGACCGTGCGCACGGACGTGCGAATCCGAGGGGGTGACCGGCCGTCACGACCGCCCGCCGGGGCCGCCGGCACCCCCTCGGGCGGCTCACTTCACCCGGCCGTACCAGACGCTCTTCGTCCAGATCTTCTGGAGCCGGACCACGTCACCGGTCTTCGGGGCGTGCCAGATCTTGCCCTTCCCGGCGTAGATCCCCACGTGGTACACGCTCCGGCCCGAGTGGAAGAACACCAGGTCGCCGGCCTTGCGGCTGGAGGCCGTGATGTGGCGCGTCCGGTTGTACTGCTGGGCCGCCGTGCGCGGCAGCTTCTTGCCGGCCTTCTTGAACGAGTACAGCGTCAGCCCGGAGCAGTCGAACCGGGACGGCCCGGTGGCCCCGTAGCGGTACGGGGCGCCCTTCTTGGACGCCGCGATCTTCAGCGCCTTGGTCGCGTGGGTGGCCGCGGCGGCCTCGGAGGCGATGCCGGGAACCACGATCGAGCCGCCCACGGCGGCGATGGTGAGGGCCGAGGCCGTGCCGGCACGGACCATCAGCGACGGGACACGATTGAGCGCAGTCATGCGCAACCCTTCGTCAGCCGCCTGTGAAGGATGACCTGTCGGATTCGGGCTGGCGAAGTTGCCCGGCCGCGCGAACGCGGCTTCACCCCAAGGGCTGCTCGGCTCCGGCCATGGCGTGACCGTTCCGGCGACCCGTCATGCTCGGGTCCTCCACTCCTGCCGATCCACTCCTGTCGACCGGTCATCCGGGCGGCGGCAGGACTCGGCGTCCGCCCGGATCGCCCCGCCACTGCGGCGGGGTCTTGTCGTCAGACAGGGATCTTGACGCACCGAAGTCGGAAAATCCCAACGGAACGGGTGGTTTGTGTTGTTACTCACCACTCACCCGTTCGGGTGGAAGGCCCCGCGTCCCAGACGGCGGGACGGCGCCGATGACCGTCCGACCAGCGGCGGAACAGGTCATTTCGCTCCCGGACCAGGCGCGTTGCGCAAGCCGGACGGGTCCGGAGAAGGACGTGTTCCTACGCCGAAGGGGGGTACGCCGTTCGGTCCGTTCCGCCCTGTCCGGAGGGGACCGCGCAGGGGGCGGGCGGGAGCGTCGGCCGGCACCCCCGGCGGCCGGGTGATCCGGGCCGTGCGTCGCCCGCTCCGGGGGGTGTGCGGCATGGTGCGGGCCGCGTCCGCGATGACTGCGGCGTCCTTCGCGTCGGTCCTGGCTTCGCCGGGGTGGAGGTCGGCGCTCCTGCGCATCGCCAGTCCGGGCGGACAGGCGACCTCGCAGCCCGAGTCCCGGGCGACCGTGCGCGGGAGGGCGCCGATCGAGGCGGGCTGGTCCACGACCACCAGGACAGTGCCGAACTCGGCCTTCAGCTTGTCGGACACGGCCCGCAGGTGAAGCTCGCCGTTCGGCAGCGGGGTGTCGAAGACCCTCTTCCCGGCCGGAGTCGGGCCGTGTCCGTGGTGCGCGTGCCTGCCGACGTCCAGGCCCAGGAAGACGCCCACCCCATCGATGTCGACCATCGTGCCCCCATACGTCGATGCGTGCCGGCCTCACACTCGGGTGCCGTTCTCGCGCATCCACGTCATGCGGACCTGCCGCCCGCAAACGGCCGGGCACTGCGCCCGGCGCGCGGCGGTGGTCGGACCTCTGATCAGCGTCTCCGACGGCACCCCTCGGGCCCGGTGACACCACCCCCAGGTCATCCGTTCGGCAGGGGACGACAGTCACGCCGGGCCCGGAGGCCAGCGGCCCTCTTGCGGGACCGTGAAGAAGCTGACGGGGCGCCGGCGCCCGCTCCGCACCAGGTCCGGCGGGCCCGGGGCCGGCCCGGCCGCGCGGGGCCGGACGGGCGCCCCCTCCGCCCGCCCGGCCAAGGACGGGCAAAGGGGCCCCCAAGAAGTCGCCTCGGGCAACGAGAAGTGATCTTGGGCGGGTTAACGTGAGCGAAACCCGGTGCAACTAGCCTGCCGCTTCGGCCACCTGCGACGTTGCCCCGTGGCTGCGGCAACCGGACCCGCACGGTCCGGAGCGAGGACTGTGAGGTGGGACGTGCGACTGACCCCGCACGAGCAAGAGCGGCTGCTCATCCATGTGGCGGCCGACGTCGCCGAGAAGCGCCGGGCACGCGGCCTGAAGCTGAACCACCCCGAGGCCGTCGCCCTCATCACGTCGCACATCCTGGAGGGCGCCCGGGACGGCCGCACCGTCGCCGAACTGATGTCCTCCGGGCGTGAACTGCTCACCCGGGACGACGTCATGGAGGGCATCCCCGAGATGCTCCACGACGTGCAGGTCGAGGCGACCTTCCCGGACGGCACCAAGCTCGTCACCGTCCACGACCCGATCGTCTGAGGGGAGCCGCCGTGACCCCCGGAGAGATCCTGTTCGCCGACGGTCCGATCGTCTACAACGAGGGCCGCGACATCACCCGGCTGACGGTCCTGAACGCCGCCGACCGGCCCGTCCAGGTCGGTTCCCACTACCACTTCGCCGAGGCCAACCCCGGGCTGGAGTTCGACCGCGCCGCGGCCCGCGGCAAGCGGCTGAACGTCGCCGCCGGCACGGCCGTACGCTTCGAGCCCGGCATCCCCGTCGAGGTCGAACTCGTCCCCGTCGCCGGCGCCCGGATCGTGCCCGGACTGCGCGGCGAGACCGGAGGTGCCCTCGATGCCTGAGATCTCCCGCCCCGCCTACGCCGACCTGTTCGGCCCCACCACCGGCGACCGGATCAGGCTCGCCGACACCGACCTGCTGATCGAGATCGAGGAGGACCGTTCCGGCGGCCCCGGGCTCGCCGGTGAGGAGGCCGTGTTCGGCGGCGGCAAGGTCATCCGCGAGTCGATGGGCCAGTCCCGCGCCACCCGCGCCGACGGCACTCCGGACACCGTGATCACCGGCGTGGTGATCGTCGACCACTGGGGGATCGTCAAGGCCGACGTCGGCATCCGCGACGGCCGGATCACCGGCATCGGCAAGGCCGGCAACCCCGACACCATGGACGGCGTCCACCCCGACCTGGTCATCGGCCCCGAGACCGAGATCATCGCGGGCAACGGACGGATCCTGACGGCCGGCGCGGTCGACGCCCATGTGCACTTCATCTGCCCGCAGGTGGCCGACGAGGCGCTGGCCTCCGGCGTCACCACCCTGGTCGGCGGCGGCACCGGACCCGCCGAGGGCTCCAAGGCCACCACCGTCACGCCCGGCCCCTGGCACCTGGCCCGGATGTTCGCCGCGCTGGAGGCGTACCCGCTCAACATCGGCCTGCTGGGCAAGGGCAACACCGTCTCCCAGGAGGCGATGCTCTCCCAGATCCGGGGCGGCGCGGTCGCCCTGAAGATCCACGAGGACTGGGGCGCCACCCCCGCCGCCATCGACGCCGCCCTCACCGCCGCCGACGCCACCGGCGTCCAGGTCGCCATCCACACCGACACCCTCAACGAGGCCGGTTTCGTGGGCGACACCCTCGCCGCGATCCGCGGCCGGGGCATCCACGCGTACCACACCGAGGGCGCCGGCGGCGGCCACGCCCCCGACATCATGACCGTGGTCTCCCAGCCGCACGTGCTGCCCAGCTCCACCAACCCGACCCGGCCCTACACTGTCAACACCGCCGAGGAACACCTCGACATGCTGATGGTCTGCCACCACCTCAACCCGGCCGTCCCCGAGGACCTCGCGTTCGCGGAGTCCCGCATCCGGCCCTCCACCATCGGCGCCGAGGACGTCCTGCACGACCTCGGGGCGATCTCGATCATCTCCTCCGACTCGCAGGCGATGGGCCGCATCGGCGAGGTGGTCCTGCGTACCTGGCAGACCGCCCACGTGATGAAGCGCCGGCGCGGCGCGCTGCCCGGCGACGGCCGGGCCGACAACCACCGCGTCCGCCGCTATGTCGCCAAGTACACGGTCAACCCGGCCCTCGCGCAGGGCATGGCGCACGAGATCGGCTCCGTCGAGACCGGCAAGCTCGCCGACCTCGTGCTGTGGGAACCGGCGTTCTTCGGCGTCAAGCCGCTCCTCGTGCTCAAGGGCGGCCAGATCGCGTACGCGCAGATGGGCGACGCCAACGCCTCCATCCCCACCCCGCAGCCGGTCCTGCCCCGGCCCATGTACGGTGCGATCGGCCGGGCCCCGGCCGCCAACTCGGTCAACTTCGTCGCCCCGGCGGCGCTGGAGGACGGGCTGGCCCAGCGGCTGGGCCTCGGCAAGGAGTTCGTGGCGATCGAGTCGACGCGCGGCGTCACCAAGGCGGACATGCGGGAGAACGCCGCCCGCCCGGACGTCCGGATCGATCCCGACAGTTTCGCCGTGCACATCGACGGCGAGCTGGTCGAGGCGGCCCCGGCGCCCGAACTGCCCATGGCCCAGCGTTACTTCCTCTTCTGATGTCCAGGGCCGCACTCCTGGTCCTGGCCGACGGACGCTTCCCCGCCGGCGGGCACGCGCACTCCGGGGGCGTCGAGGCGGCCGTCCGGGCCGGACGCGTCACCGCGGCGGCCGACCTCGCGGAGTTCTGCCGGGGCCGGCTGCACACCACCGGCCTGGTGTCCGCCGCCCTCGCCGCGGCGGCGGCCCTCGGCACGGACCCCGTCGCCCTCGACGCCGCCGCCGACGCGCGGACCCCGGCGCCCGCCCTGCGCACCGCCGCCCGCAGACTCGGCCGGCAGCTCATGCGGGCCGCACGCGCCACCTGGCCGTCCCCCGAACTCGACGCCCTCGCCCGCGCGTTCCCCAAGGGCGCCCACCAGCCGGTCGTGCTCGGCCTCACCGCCCGGTCGGCCGGGCTGGAGCCGCAGGACGCGGCGTACTGCGCGGCGTACGAGAGTGTCGGCGGACCGGCGACGGCGGCCGTCCGGCTGCTCGGCCTCGACCCGTTCGACGCGACCGGCGTGCTGGCCCGGCTCGCCCCCGAGCTGGACCGGGTGGCCGACCGGGCCGTCGAGGCGGCCCGCGAAGTCCGCGACGAGGGCCGCCTCGACGCGCTGCCCGCGGCCTCCGCGCCGCTGCTGGAGCTGACGGCCCAGGCCCACGCGGGCTGGCCGGTCCGGCTCTTCGCGTCGTGAGCACCCCCGCGCCTCCCGGACCCCCCCATGCCCCTCATGCCTTCCGTGCCCCCGACGCCTCCCGCGCCCCGGTGGAAAGACGACTTGGAGCCGCCCGTATGCACCTCGACCACACCCACTCCGGACCCGCCGCCGTCAGCGCCGACGCGCACCGCCCCGACGGCACCCGCCGCGCCCTGCGGGTCGGACTCGGCGGACCGGTCGGGTCCGGCAAGACCGCCACCGTCGCCGCGCTCTGCCGGGCGCTGCGCGACGAACTGTCCCTCGCCGTCGTCACCAACGACATCTACACCCGCGAGGACGCCGAGTTCCTGCTGCGCGAGGCGGTGCTGCCGCCCGAGCGGATCGCCGCCGTGGAGACCGGCGCCTGCCCGCACACCGCGATCCGCGACGACATCTCCGCCAACCTCGAAGCCGTCGAGGACCTGGAGGACGAGGTCGGCCCGCTGGACCTCATCCTCGTCGAGTCCGGCGGGGACAACCTGACCGCCACCTTCTCCAAGGGGCTGGTCGACGCGCAGATCTTCGTCATCGACGTGGCCGGCGGCGACGACATCCCGCGCAAGGGCGGCCCCGGTGTCGCCACCGCCGACCTGCTCGTCGTCAACAAGACCGACCTCGCCCCGTACGTCGGCTCCGACCTCGCCCGGATGGCCGCCGACGCCGAGGCGCAGCGCGGCGAACTCCCCGTCGTCCTCCAGTCGCTGCGCCAGGAGGCCGGCGTGCGGGACGTGGCCGACTGGGTGCGGGGCCGGCTCGCCGCGTGGGCCGCATGAGGACGACGTCCGGCGTCCGCGCCACGGCCCGCGTCCACGCCCGCCGCGACGGACGGGGCGGCACCTGCCTGCCCGTGCTGGACGGCGAGGGCCCGCTCGCGCCGCGCCGGACCCGCGGCACCGGGGACGAGGCCCGGGTGACGCTGGTCGGCGCGATGAGCGGCCCGCTCGGCGGCGACCGCCTCACCGTCGAGACCGAGGTCGGGGAGGGCGCCCGGCTGCGCGTCGGCTCGGCCGCCGCCACCATCGCCCTGCCCGGCCAGACCAAGGAGGAGGCCCGCTACGACGTCCGGATCACCGTCGCCGACGACGGCGAACTGCGCTGGCTGCCCGAGCAGTTGATCTCCGCCGGCGGCAGCGACCTGTACGTCACCACCCGTGCCGACCTCGCCCCGGGAGCCCGGCTGGTGCTCCGCGAGGAGCAGGTGCTCGGCCGCGCCGGCGAGGAACCGGGCCGCCTCACCAGCCGGCTGACCGTGCGGATCGGCGGAGGGTGCGTCCTCGACCAGGAGCTGTCCTGCGGTCCCGGTGCCCCCGGCGGCTGGGACGGCCCCGCCGTGCTGGCGGGACACCGCGCCGTCGGGCAGGTCGTCGTCGTACACCCCCGGTACGGGGAACGGATGCCGGAGGCGCGGATGCTCGGGGAGGGCGCGGCCGTGCTGCCGCTCGCCGGGCCCGCGGTCCTCGTCACGGCGCTGGCCCCCGACGCCCTGTGCCTGCGCCGTCTGCTGGACGAGGCCCTCGCCGTTCTGGAGCGGGACTGACCCGCGTTCTGGAGCGGGACTGACCCGCCCCGCCGACCGAACGGGCCGTCCCGTTTATCGGATTGGCAAAGAAGTGGGACCGCCCCTGTTCTCAGGCGGCCCACAGCCGGGAGGATCCCCGTACCCATCGCAAGGATGTACGGGGAGGGTCCACGTGAGGACGACACGACTGAAGCGGAGCACGGCCGCGCTCGGCACCGCCGTGGCGCTGGTCTCCGCGACGCTGGCGGCCGGCGCCGTCACCGCGCCCGCGGCCAACGCCAGCCCGGGTGCCCGGCACGGGCAGCCGCGGGACCTGGAGGCGTACGGCACCGCCGTCGCCGCGGCACGTGCCGCCAAGGCCGGGATCGACTGGCGGGACTGCCCGGCGGACTGGAACCTGCCCGCGCCGATCCAGTGCGGCCACGTCACCGTCCCGCTCGACTACGCCAAGCCGTACGGCAAGCAGATCACGCTCACCGTCGACCGTATCGGCAACACCGGGACCGAGGCCCAGCGGCAGGGCGCCCTCATCTACAACCCCGGCGGTCCCGGCGGCTCCGGCCTGCGCTTCCCGGCCCGCGTCACCGGCAAGAACCCGATCTGGGCGAAGACGGCCGAGGCGTACGACTTCGTGGGCTTCGACCCGCGCGGTGTCGGCAAGTCGACACCGATCTCCTGCGTCGACCCGCAGGAGTTCGTCAAGGCGCCGAAGATGGACCCGGTCCCCGACTCCGAGGCCGACAAGCGTGCCCAGCGCAAGCTGGCCCGCGAGTACGCCGAGGGCTGCGCCGAGCGCAGCGGCGAGATGCTGCCGCACATGACCACCCCGAACACCGCGCGCGACCTGGACGTCATCCGCGCGGCCCTCGGCGAGAAGAAGCTCAACTACCTCGGTGTCTCCTACGGCACCTACCTCGGCGCCGTCTACGGCACCCTCTTCCCCGGCCACGTCCGGCGCATGGTCGTCGACAGCGTCGTCAACCCGTCCCGGGAGAAGATCTGGTACCAGGCCAACCTGGACCAGGACGTCGCCTTCGAGACCCGCTGGAAGGACTGGCAGGACTGGGTCGCGGAGAACGACGCGACGTACCACCTCGGCGACACCCGCGCCGAGGTCCAGGCCCAGTGGCTGAAGCTGCGCGCCACCGCCAAGAAGGCCCCGATCGGCGGCGTCGTCGGCCCGGCCGAACTCCTCTCCTTCTTCCAGAGCGCCCCGTACTACGACTCCGCGTGGGCCTCCGTCGCCTCGGTGTTCAGCGCCTACGCCGGCGGGGACACCCAGGCCCTGGTCGACGCCGCCGCCCCGGACCTGTCCGACACCGCGGGCAACGCCTCCTCGGAGAACGGCAACGCCGTCTACACGGCCGTGGAGTGCGCCGACGCCAAGTGGCCCACCGACTGGAAGACCTGGGACCGGGACAACACCCGGCTGCACCGGGACCACCCGTTCCTGACCTGGTCCAACGCCTGGATGAACCTGCCCTGCGCCACCTGGCCCACCAAGCAGCGCACCCCGGTGGACGTGAGGAGCGGCAAGGGTCTGCCGCCCGTGCTGATCGTCCAGTCGGAGCGGGACGCGGCCACCCCGTACGAGGGTGCCGTGGAACTGCACCAGCGGTTCAGGGGCTCCCGCCTGATCACCGAGCGGGACGCCGGTTCGCACGGCGTCACCGGGCTCACCAACCCGTGCGTCAACGACCGCGTCGACGCCTATCTCCTCACCGGTGAGGTGGACCGCCGGGACGTGACCTGCGCCCCGCACGCCACGCCGAAGCCGTAACGCGTCCCATTCCAGGGGGCGGCCGGGTACTCCCGGCCGCCCCCTGGCTCACGCGTGCCGTCCCGCCGGCCAGGCGTCCTCCGCCGCGTAGTCGAAGAGGTCGCCGTACGCCTCGGCCATCTTCGGGTACGCCGCCCGCCAGTCCGGGGCCCCGGCCAGCCGCTCCTCGATGGAGGCCACCGTCTCCGGCAGGGCATCCGCGTACCGCGCCACCGGGCGGTAGCCCAGCTCCCGCTCCGCCGCGCCCGTGCCGCACACCACCGGCGCCGGCACCGACCAGGGGGTCAGGCCCACGCCGGGCGCCGGCGGCGCGCCGTCCACCAGGACGTCCTCCGCCTCGACGCCCATCACCGCGTCGATCGCGGCGGCGATCTCGGCGACCGTCGGGGCGTCCGGGTCCACGGCGTTGAGCGCCCGGCTGCCCGGCCGCGCCGCGGCCAGCCGGATCACCTCGGCCAGATTGCGCACCCCCGCCGGATGGAAACGGCTCCGGCCCCCGTACGCCAGCACCCGGCGCCGCCGGCCGTCCAGGTTCCGCTTCACGAAGTACAGCTCCCGCGGCATGGGGGAGTACGGCCCGTGCACCGCGCCCGCCCGCAGCAGCGTCACCGGCAGCCGGTCGCCCGCGGCGAGCAGGTCCCGCTCCAGCGCCGCCTTGCGGGTGCTGTACGAGGAGTCGCCCGGCCGGACCGTACGCTGCTCCTCGGTGAGCGGCACCGGGAACCGGGGGAAACCGTCGGGCTCGGACTGCGTGTCGAAGTTCCGCCCCCGGTCGTCCTCGTACACCGACACGCTGGACAGCACCACCGCCGAGCCGATCCGCCCGGCCAGCGAGGTCAGTTGCCGGGCGTGCGCCGGACCGAACGCCACCATGTCCACCAGCACGTCACAGCCGTCGCCCACCACGGCGGCCAGCGCGTCGTCGTCCTCCCGGTCGGCCCGCGCGGCGCGCACGTCCTCCGGCCAGCCCGGGTCCCGTCCGCCGCCCCGCGAG
The DNA here is from genome assembly GCA_014649155.1 of Streptomyces griseoviridis. GTDB lineage: Bacteria > Actinomycetota > Actinomycetes > Streptomycetales > Streptomycetaceae > Streptomyces > Streptomyces griseoviridis. Next base: position 122,406 of record BMSM01000016.1, read on the forward strand.
ACGGCGGTCACCTCCCAGCCGTCCCCGGCCAGCGCCCGCACGGCCGCCCGCCCGATCTGTCCCGTCGCCCCGATCACCACAGCACGTGTCATACGGGGACCGTAGACGCGCCGGGTCCGCCCCGCCCCGCCCGTCTGCCGAGGGCAGAACCCGGCCAGGGCCTGTCGTTCGGATCACGCCGCAGACGCGGGGCCTGGCACGCGCACCTGCCGCGTTGTCGTCACTCGTCGACGCTCCGCGTCGACTCCCTCCTTCGCCTTGCGTCGGCACGTACCAGGCCCCGCTCACCGGCGCGAGGAAGGCACAGCCGATTCCCCGGGACCTGATCCGAACGACAGGCCCTAGCCGAGCGGCATCCGGGGGAACCGCCGCCCCCGTACGGCCCTGGCCTCCGCCTCCTGCTCGGCCTTGGCCTCGGCGGCGTAGCGGTCGACGTACTCCTGCCCGGACAGGGCCAGGATCGCGTACATGATCTCGTCGGTGACGGCCCGCAGGACCGTCTTCTCGTGCTCCATGCCCGCGTACCGGGAGAAGTCGAGGGGCTCGCCGAACCGGATCGCCACCGGGCGCACCCGCGGGAGGCGCCGGCCGGGCGGCTGCGCCTCGAACGTGCCGATCATCGCGCACGGCACCACCGGCACCCCCGCCGTCAGCGCCATCACCGCGACCCCGACCTTCCCCTTGTACAGCTGGCCGTCGTGCGAGCGGGTGCCCTCGGGATAGATGCCGAGCAGCTCGTCCCGTCCGAGCACGCCGAGTCCCTCCCGGATCGCGGCCCGGCCCGCCTCCTTGCCGGAGCGGTCCACCGGGATCTGCCCGGCGCTGCGGAAGAAGGCCGCGGTCAGCCGTCCCTTGAGGCCGGGACCGGTGAAGTACTCGGCCTTGGCGAGGAAGGTGATCCGGCGCCTGAGCACCGCGGGCATCAGGAAGTGGTCCGAGAACGACAGGTGGTTCCCGGCGATGATGGCCGCCCCCGACGCGGGCACGTGGTCAAGCCCCTCGATGCGGGGCCGGAAGACCAGTCTCAGCAAGGGGCCCAGCAGCACGTACTTGAGCAGGTGGTAGAACACGGCTCGTCTCCTACTCCGCCGGGCGCGTCCGGTACCGGCGTCTACCCCGGGCCGGCGCGTGAACGCCTGGTGCCGGCCCGGTGCCGGATTCACTGACAGTCTGTCAGGCGGTGCGGCCGGTGGCGAGCGGTCGATCCGCCGCGAGGGCGTCCGAGGGGCGCGGGCGGCGCCGGGTCACCGCTGCCCCGGGACCCCGGTCACCAGCCGCAGCCGCTGCTCGCACCGGCCCATCCGCACGGTCTGCCCCCACGTCAGCTCCAGGGCGTCGCCCTCCACGCCGTCCCCGAAGGCGACGAGGCGCTCGGACTCGACGGTGAGGCGCAGCCGGCCGGCGGCGGCGAGTTCGCCGGCCACCAGGGACGTCCCGGTGGCCGGCGAGGGCCAGGCCTCGCGGACGAACCACAGCAGGCGGTCCTCCGTGGGGTGCGGCAGGCGCAGGGTGCTGGCCCGCTCCTGCCACACCGACCGGAGCCAGCCGGTCGCGCCGGTGCCGGTGCCCACCAGCACCCCGGAGGAGGCCTGGGCCTCGACGACACCCCCGTCGCCCTCCAGGCCCAGGCGGTATCTGGCCGTCTGGTGTCCGACGGCGCCGAGGTAGATCTCGTTGAGCGCGACCAGCCGCTGGGTGTCGTCGGCGACGGCCTCCACCATGGTCAGCTCCTCCGCGCGGGCGGCGGACGCGCCGCGCAGCAGCGCCGCCGCGTCGGCCGCCCGGTGCCGCACCAGGACACCGGGGTTGCGTCCCGGCTCGGGGTCCACGCCGATCACCGGCTGCCCGGCGAGGTACTTCGCCACGTTGGCCACCAGTCCGTCCTGGCCCACCACGACCACGACGTCCTCCGGGGCGAACAGGAAGCGGTCCAGGTCGCCCCGCTCCACGCGGGCCTGCCGCCAGGTCGCCGGGACCGCCGCCGCCACCTCGGCCAGCGCCCGGTGCGCGCGGCGGTGGCGTTCGGCGATCTCCCCGAGGTCGCGGCCCCGGGAGGAGAGGAAGAAGGCGGCCTGCCCGTGGGTGCCATGCCGGGCCACCAGCTCCTGGTACTCCGTGGTGCGGTGGACCAGGACGGCCCGCGGGGCGAGGCTCATCCCCGGTCCCCGCCGCCGAGCCGGGCCAGCAGTCCGGTCAGGACGTCCGGCGAGACGGTCAGGCTGTCGATGTGCGGCAGGTTCTCCGCCAGCCGGGTCCCGGTGAGCGCGTGCAGCGTCGCCACGTCGGCCTCGCCGTGCACCCGCAGCCAGGCCGCCTGGGCCTCGGCGCGGGCCTCACCGACCTCGCGCGCCGCCTGGGCCTCGGCGCGGGCGAGGGTCACCGAACGGGTGGCCTCGGCCTCGGCGAGCCTGACCGTGCGCGCCGCCTCGGCCCGCGCCCGCACCTCGTCCGCCGCCGCGGCCTCCTCCGCCTCCCGGCGGGCGTTCGCGCCGCGCTGTTCCACCAGCCGGTGTTCGCGTGCGGCCAGTTCGATCTGGCTGGCCAGTTCGTTCTCGGCGATGGCGCGCTCCCGCTCCACGGCGACGGCCCGCCGCTCGTACGTCGCCCGGTCGGCCTCCTGCTGGATCAGCTCCCGGGCGGGCGTCCGCAGCGCGCGCTCCACCTCCGCCTCGGGCCGCACCGCCATGACCCGTACGGCCACCACCTCGACCCCGGTGGCGGGCAGCCGCGGCTCGGCGCCGAGGCCCGCCGCGATCCGGTCGCGCACCGCGGCCACCCCGTCGACCAGCGCCGACGCGAGCCGGGTGCGGGCCAGCACGTCCAGCGCGTGCTGCTGGGCCGTCTCGGTGAGCAGCGTGCCCAGCTGTTCCAGCGGGGCCCCGCGCCAGGCCCCGGTGTCGGGGTCGACGGAGAAGTCCAGCCGGGCGGCGGCGAGCGCCGGGTCGGCGATCCGGTAGGTGACGGTCGCCTGCACCGACACGTCCTGGAAGTCGGCGGTGCGGGCACGGAAGGTCATGGCCAGCTCCCGGTCCTCGATCGGCACCTCGGAGAGCGCGGCGCTCAACGGGCGGAACCAGAAACCGAGTCCGGGACCGTCGTGCACCAGCCTGCCGTCGCGGTGGTGCCGGATGTGGGCCGTGGGCGTGGCGCGCAGGTGGCGCCAGCCCAGGCGCCGGGTGATGTCGGCCATGAGGGCTCCCTCTTTCTCGTCTCGACGACGATAAGGCGGGAGTGCCGTTATCGTCAAGGGGACGAGAAAGAGGGGCGGGGTGCCTCGCCGAGACCCCCGTCCGGTGCGGTGCCCGGGGTGCGCCCGCCCCAGTACCCCTCCACCACGCGTCGATCGACCGGGGCCGGGCTCTGCGGTGTGCCGGCCGGGAAGAGGCCCGGACGGCTTCCCCCCTGCCACGGAGGCGGCATGACACAGGCGGATGCCACAGGGTTCCGGGCGTTCTTCGGCGAGATCCCCACGGCGGTGGCCGTGGCGACGACAGCCGATCCCGAGAGCAGGCCCCTCGGGTTCACCTGCAACGCCTTCTCGGCGGTCTCGCCCGAACCGCCGTTGCTGCCGGTGTGCGCGGGCAACGCGTCCCGCACCCTGCCGGCGCTGCTGCTGCGCGGCGCCTTCGCCGTGCGCCTGCTCGCCGAGGACGGCGAACGGGTCGCCGGGGTGTTCGCCGGCCGGGGCCCCGACACGTTCCAGGGGCTGCCCTGGCGGCCGGCGCGCACCGTGCCGGGCGTGCCGGTCCTGGAGGAAGGCGTCCCGGCGCACACCGAGTGCACGCTCGCGCGCAGCGTGGAGGTGGCCGACCACACCCTGCTCGTCGGCCGGACGGAGAGCCTGCGCGTCCACCCCCGGCGGCCGGCCCTGCACCAGCGGGGCTCCTTCCGGGCCTGGCCGCACGCCGCCGAGGAGGGGGTCCGCGCGTGAGCGAGCGGTCAGGCGTGGCAGGCGGGGAGCCCACCGCGGAACTCCACCGTCCCGGCGAAGAGCGCGGGTGTCTCGGCGGCGTCACCGACGGCCTGGCCGCGTTCCTCGGCGTACGCCCGGTGCAGGTTGGGCACCAGCCGCTCGGCGTCGGGCCAGACGCCGAAACGGCCCAGGCCGGCGGCGCGGGCGGCCTCCAGCGGGGTACGGCCGGCCGCGAGCCCCTCCCGGGCCGGACGCTGGAGGAACGCCGGGCAGGCGTCGGTGTCCTCCAGCACCTCGGGCCCGGTGACGGCACCGTGCCCGGCGACCACCGTGCGCGCCCCCAGGGCCTTCAGGGCGGCGACGGCCCGGCGGGCACCGGCCACCGGGCGAGCGGGAGCACCTGCCGTCCGTCGCCGTGTCGGCGACGGTCTCCACGTCGCCCTCGGTCCGCAGCAGCTCGATGAGGGCGGCCCGGATCAGATGCCCGTCGTCGGCGACGAGGACACGTGTCACCGGCACCGGACGCCGCGCGGCCCGCCCTCCGGGCGGACGGAGGGACGTCGCGGCCACGCCCTAGAACTTCGGCACCGGTGCCCGCTCCTCCACCAGGGCCGCCGCCTCCTCCTCGCTCTGCACCGAGGGCGGCGAGCCCTCCAGCGGCTGCCGCGCGGTCTCCTTCATGCAGGCCACCGCCACCACACCGACCAGGGCCGCGGCCATCGCGTAGTACGCCGGCATCATCTCGGAGCCCGTCGCGCCGATCAGCGCGGTGATGACCAGGGGAGTGGTGCCGCCGAACAGGGACGTCGACAGGTTGTAGCCGACCGACAGGGAGCCGTACCGCACCGAGGTGGGGAACATCGCCGGCAGCGCCGCCGACATCGTGCCCAGCAGGCAGACCAGCGACAGGCCGAGCATCAGCATGCCGCCCGCCACCGCCGCCGGGCTGCCCTGCCGGACCAGCAGGAAGGAGGGCGCCGACAGCACGAGGAAGCCCAGCATGCCGGTCATCAGCACCGGCTTGCGGCCGTAGCGGTCGGAGATCCGCCCCACCTGGTTGATGACCAGCATCAGCACGATCATGGTGACCACCAGGATCAGCAGCCCGTGGGTCTCCGAGTAGTGCAGCTCGTCGGAGAGGTACGTCGGCATGTACGACAGCAGCATGTAGTCGGTGATGTTGTACGCGCCGACCAGGGCGATGCACAGCACCAGCATCCGCCAGTGCTGCCGGAAGATCTTCGCCAGATCGCCCCGGGCGGTCTTCTCGACCGCGTTCGCCGCCTCCGCGACGTGCACATTGCCCTCCTCCAGCTTGAGGAAGGCCGGAGTGTCGTCCAGCCGCATCCGCAGGTAGAGGCCGACGAGGCCGAGCGGGCCGGCGACCAGGAACGGGACGCGCCAGCCCCACGCGTCCATCGTGTCCGTGCCGAGCCAGGCGGTGAGCGCCGTCACCAGGCCGGCCGCGCCGGTGTAGCCGGCCAGCGTGCCCAGCTCCAGGAAGCTGCCGAAGAAGCCGCGCCGCTTGTCCGGGGCGTACTCCGCGATGAAGGTCGACGCCCCGCCGTACTCGCCGCCGGTCGAGAAGCCCTGGAGCAGCCGGAACAGGATCAGCAGCAGCGGCGACCAGAAGCCGACGGCGGCGTAGGCCGGCAGCAGGCCGATCGCGAATGTGCCGACCGCCATCAGGATCATGGTCAGCGCGAGGACCTTCTTGCGGCCGATCCGGTCGCCCATCGGCCCGAACACCATGCCCCCGACCGGCCGCACCAGGAAGGCGACGGCGAAGGTCGCGAACGACGACAGCAACTGCGCGGTCTCACTCCCCGAGGGGAAGAAGACCCGGCCGATGGTGCCGGCCAGGTACGCGTAGATGCCGAAGTCGAACCACTCCATGGCATTGCCGAGGGCGGCCGCCTTCACCGCCCGCTTGACCGCCGCCTCGTCCGTCACCGTGATGTCCGACCGGCGCAACCTCGGGTTCTGCCGGCGTCTTACGGCACGGAAGAGGGCCGGGTGACGCTTGCGGGCCGCGGAGTCGGGCGCGGGGCCGTTGTCGGTGGGAGACGTGACTGCGTTCCTTTCCGGGGGCATACCGCTCCAAACGGAACTCATGCTCGTGCACATGCTTTCCAACAGCGCCTGCCACACCACGCGGATCTCACTCTTACGAGTCCGTGTCGCATGGATCACCCGGTAAGGTGCCGGACATGCGGATCGCCGTCTCCTCGGACCTGGACGAACCCGTGGCCCGCCTCCTCGTCGAGGAGCTGCGGGCGCGCGGCCACGAGGTGGTGACCCACGGGGCGCTGCGGCCCGGCGCGGACACCTCGTGGGCGGTGTGCTCCGAGCGGGCGGCGCGCGAGGTCGCCGCCGGCACGGCCGACCAGGCCGTCGTGTGCTGCTGGACCGGGACCGGCGCGTCGATCGCCGCGAACAAGGTCCCCGGTGTACGCGCCGCCCTGTGCGCGGACGCCCGCACGGCGGACGGCGCCCGCCGCTGGAACGACGCCAACGTCCTCGCCCTCGGCCTGCGGCTGACCTCCGGCCCGGTGCTGAAGGAGATCCTCGACGCCTGGTTCGCGGGCGAGCCCAGCGAGGACGCCGAGGACCGGGAGAGCATGGCCCACGTCGACCGCCTCGACGCGGACCGCGGCGCGCGCTAAGGGCCTGTCGTTCGGAGCACGCCGCGGACGCGGGGCCTGGCACGCGCACCCGCCGCGTTGTCGTCACTCGCCGACGCTCCGCGTCGACTCCCTCCTCCGCCTCGCATCCGCACGCACCAGGCCCCGCTCACCGGCGCGGGAAAGACGCAGCCGATTCCCCGCGACCTGATCCGAACGACAGGCCCTGGACCCACCGGCCCGTACACCCACCGTCCGGCGCGGGGCCGTGTCCGCGAAGTCCCTCCGTCCGCCCGGAGGGCGGGGCAGGCGGCGACCGGTGCGTGACCCGCCGTGCCGGACGCAGTCCCTCGTACTCGGGCGTGTCCGGGACTGTGTCCGGTGCGCCGAGAGGGCGTGCCGGGCGTCGCGGAGCAGGAGGCTTCGCGGACCCGGCCTACGCGGTGAGCACCTTCTCCAGTGCCCCCAGCGCCCCCCGCAGCTCGTCGGCGGTGATGGTCAGCGGCGGGGCGATCCGGATCGTGGAGCCGTGGGTGTCCTTGACCAGCACCCCCTCCCGCATCAGCCGCTCGCTGATCTCACGCCCGGTGCCGAGCGCCGGGTCGACGTCCACGCCCGCCCACAGCCCGCGCGCCCGGAACCCCACCACGCCCCGCCCCACCAGCGCCTGGAGCCCCTCGCGCAGCAGCCCGCCCAGCTCGGCCGCCCGCCGCTGGTACTCGCCGGTCTCCAGCAGCTCCACCACCGCCGTACCGACCGCCGCGGCCAGCGGATTCCCGCCGAACGTCGACCCGTGCTCACCGGGGCGCAGCACCCCGAGCACCTCGCGCCGCCCGGCCACCGCCGAGACCGGCACGATGCCGCCGCCCAGCGCCTTGCCGAGCAGCACCAGGTCCGGGACGACCGACTCGTGCTCCACGGCCAGGGTGCGCCCGGTGCGGCCGAGGCCCGACTGGATCTCGTCCGCGACGAACAGACAGCCCGCCCGGCGGGTCACCTCCCGCACCCCGGCGAGATATCCGTCGCCCGGGATCAGCACCCCCGCCTCGCCCTGGATCGGCTCGATCAGCACCGCCGCCGTCGTCCCGTCGACCGCCGCCTCCAGCGCCGCCAGATCGTCGTACGGCACGATGCGGAACCCCGGCGCGTACGGGCCGAAGCCGCGCCGCGCCGTCTCGTCCGTGGAGAAGCCGACGATCGTCGTCGTACGGCCGTGGAAGTTGTCCGCCGCCACCACGATCGTCGCCCGGTCCTCGGGGACGCCCTTCACGTCGTACGCCCACTTGCGGGCCACCTTGATGCCGCTCTCCACCGCCTCCGCGCCGGTGTTCATCGGCAGCACCATGTCCGTGCCGGTGAGCGCGGCGAGCCGCTCGGCGAACGGGGCGAGCCGGTCGTTGTGGAAGGCCCGCGAGGTCAGCGTCAGCCGGTCCAGCTGCCGGTGCGCGGCCTCGACCAGCGCCGGGTGCCGGTGCCCGAAGTTCAGGGCCGAGTAGCCGGCCAGCAGGTCGAGGTAGCGGCGGCCCTCCACGTCCTCCATCCAGACGCCCTCGGCGCGGGCGACGACCACGGGCAGCGGACGGTAGTTGTGCGCGAGGACGGGCTCCTCGGCGCGGATCAGCTCGGCGGAGGTACGGGTCTGCGGGGACGCGGTCATGAACGGATCTCCTGGGTGCAGCACTTGATGCCGCCGCCGGCCTTGTGCAGCTCCGACAGGTCGACGGGGACGGGGACATAGCCGCGCTCGGCGAGCCGGCCGGCGAGGGCGGTCGCCCCCGGTGAGACGAAGACGTGACGCCCGTCGGAGACGGAGTTCAGACCGAACGCCAGGGCGTCCTCGCGGGTCGCGAGCACCGCCTCCGGATACAGCCGGCCGAGCACCTCACGACTGCCCGGGCTGAACGCCTCCGGGTAGTACGCCACGTTCTCGTCGTCCAGTGTGAACAGCGCCGTGTCCAAGTGATAGAAGTACGGGTCCACCAGCGTCAGCGAGATCACCGGCACCCCGAAGAACTCCTGCGCCTCGCGGTGCGCCTCGGGCGCGGTGCGGAACCCCGTGCCGGCCAGCACCCACCGGCCCGCCGGCGTCAGATCGCCCTCGCCCTCGCACACCGCCTCCGGCTGCCGCACGTCGAAACCCCGCGCCTTGAACCACGCCTCGTACGGCAGTGACTCGGCGCGCCGCTCGGGCGCGCGGAACCGGGAGCCGAGGACCCGGCCGCCGACCATGACCGCCGCGTTCGCCGCGAACACCATGTCGGGCAGGCCCGGCACCGGCGCCACCCGCTCCACGACGTGGCCGTGCGCCCGGTAGGCGTCGACCAGCGCCTGCCACTGGTCCAGGGCGCGCAGCACGTCCACCGGCCGGTCCGGGCTCATCCACGGATTGATCGCGTACCGCACGGCGAAGTACCGGGGCTCGCAGACGAGGAAGCGCCGCCCGCGCGGCACACGGCGCGGCACACGGGATTCGGGCACAGCGGGGTCCTCCGCTTCGCTCACGATGGGTGACGGGGTGTATCACCACGGTAAGAAGGGACGGAGATGCCCGACAAGCGCGGAAAGCTGCGTGTCGGCGCAGCGATCGTGCGTCGTCCAGTGCTTCAGCGCACGTCCGCTGCGTGCTCCGGCACCGGGTGGCTCGCTCCCGCCTCCGGGCTGTCGGGGATCAGGTGCGACAGCACCATCACACTGATCGTCTTCCGGATGAACGGCTCCACCCGGATGCGCTCCAGCACCTCCTCGAAGTGCTCCACGTCCCGCGCCCGCACGTGCAGCAGCGCGTCCGCGCCCCCGGTCACCGTCATCGCCGCCGTGATCTCCGGATGGTTGCGCACCACCTCCGCCAGCCGCCGCGGCGGCGCCGCGCCCTCGCAGTACACCTCCACGTACGCCTCGGTCCGCCAGCCCAGCGCGGACGGCCGCACCGTCGCCGTGAACCCGGTGATCACCCCGGTCTCCCGCAGCCGGTCCACCCGGCGCTTGACCGCCGTCGCCGACAGCCCGACGCCGGCGCCGATCTCGGCGAACGACGTCCGGGCGTTGGCCATCAGCGCGGTGACGATCTTCCGGTCCAGCTCGTCGAAGGAGGTCGGCCTGCTGTTCATGCGGGCACTGTATCCATCGCATACGTCCACGTCGGGCCCGTGTTCACCCACGCGGATCGCACCTAGACTCCACGTCCATGCTGCGCGCCCTCGCCGTCGACGACGAACGCCCCTCGCTGGAGGAGCTGGTGTACCTGCTCGGTGCCGACCCGCGGATCGCGGCCGTGGAGGGCGCCGGCGACGCCACCGAGGCGCTGCGCCGCGTCAACCGCGCGCTGGAGTCGGGCCCCGACGGGCCGGACGCCCTCGACGTGGTCTTCCTCGACATCCAGATGCCCGGCCTGGACGGCCTGGACCTGGCCCGGCTGCTGACCGGCTTCGCCCGGCCGCCGCTGGTCGTGTTCGTCACCGCCCATGAGGACTTCGCCGTACAGGCCTTCGATCTGAAGGCCGTCGACTACGTCCTCAAACCCGTCCGCCGCGAACGCCTCGCCGAGGCCGTCCGCCGCGCCGCCGACCTGAGCGGCGCCCTGCCCCGCATCCCCGTGCCCGGCATCCCCGTGCACGAACCCGACCCCGACCACATCACCGTCGAACTCGGCGGCGTCACCCGGTTCGTCGCCGTCGACGACATCACCCACGTCGAGGCCCGCGGCGACTACGCCCGGCTGCACACCGCGCAGGGCAGCCACCTCGTCCGCATCCCGCTGTCCACGCTGGAGGAGCGCTGGCGCTCCCGCGGCTTCGTCCGCATCCACCGCCGCCACCTGGTCGCCCTGCGCCACGTCGGCGAACTCCGCCTGGACGCCGGCACGGTCAGCGTCGTCGCCGGCGGCGAGGAACTCCAGGTCAGCCGCCGCCACGCCCGTGAACTGCGCGACCTGCTGATGAGGAGGGCCTGAGCCGTGCCCCAGGACCCCGCCGAACGCCGCGTCACCGTCACCGGTCCGCCCCGCCGCGGCCCCCGCCCCCGCGCCTACTACCGCCCGCGCACCGAGATCGACGAGCAGACCACCCTCGGCCACACCTACGTCCGCTCACTGATGCGCACCCAACTGCGCGCCGCGCTCACCGGGTTCGCCGTGCTCGCCCTGCTCATCGGCCCGCTCCCGCTGCTGTTCGCCGCGCTGCCCGGGGCCCGCCGCCTGGAGTGGGCCGTCCTCGGCTTCGCCCTGTACGCCCCGCTGGTCGTGCTCGCCCGCTGGTACGTCCGCCGCGCCGAACGCAACGAACGCGACTTCGTCCGCCTGGTCGAGGACCGCTAGGAACACCAGGACCGGAAACCGCCCGCCGTGAACTCCAGTTACGCCGTCCCCGCCGTCGCCCTCGTCGTCGTCGCGACCGTCCTCGTCGGCGCCTTCGGCCTGCGCGTCTCCCGCACCACCAGCGACTTCTACGTAGCCTCCCGCACCGTCGGCCCCCGCCTCAACGCCGCCGCCATCAGCGGCGAGTACCTCTCCGCCGCGTCCTTCCTCGGGATCGCCGGCCTGGTCCTGGTCCAGGGCCCCGACATGCTCTGGTACCCGGTCGGCTACACCGCCGGCTACCTGGTGCTCCTCCTCTTCGTCGCCGCTCCGCTGCGCCGCTCCGGCGCCTACACGCTGCCCGACTTCGCCGAGGCCCGGCTCGCCTCCCAGGCGGTACGGCGCCTCGCGGGCGCCTTCGTGGTCGGCGTCGGCTGGCTCTACCTCCTGCCCCAGCTCCAGGGCGCCGGTCTGACCCTGACCGTGCTCACCGACGCGCCCGACTGGCTCGGCGGGGTCATCGTCGCCGCCGTCGTCACCGCCACGGTCGCCGCCGGCGGCATGCGCAGCATCACCTTCGTCCAGGCGTTCCAGTACTGGCTCAAGCTCACCGCCCTGCTCGTCCCCGCCCTCTTCCTGATCCTCGCCTGGCAGGCCGACGGCGCCCCCAGCCGCGCCTTCGACGAACCCGCCGCCTTCCGCGAGCAGCGCACCGTACGCGTCGAGGACGGCCTCACCCTGAGACTCGACCGACCCCTGACCGTCGAGGCCCACGGCACCGTGGACGGCCGCCGCCACGCCGGCACCCGGCTCCATCTGCCCGCCGGCCCCCACCGCATCGCCGCCGGCACCCGCCTGACCTTCGCCGCCGGCACCTCCGTCCCGGCGGCCACCGCGCACGGCGCCGACGACGCCCTCTCCCCGTCCCGCGCCGAGAGCCGGACCGAACGCCCGCTGTACGCCACCTACGGCCTGATCGTCGCCACCTTCCTCGGCACCATGGGCCTGCCGCACGTCGTCGTCCGCTTCTACACCAGCCCGCACGGCGTCGCCGCCCGCCGCACCACCGTCGCCGTCCTCGCCCTGATCGGCGCCTTCTATCTGCTGCCCCCCGTCTACGGCGCCCTCGGCCGCCTCTACGCCCCCGAGCTGACCCTCACCGGCGACGCCGACGCCGCCGTCCTGCTGCTGCCCGGCCGCATGATCGGGGGAGTGGGCGGTGACCTGCTCGGCGCCCTCGTCGCGGGCGGCGCCTTCGCCGCGTTCCTGTCCACCGTCTCCGGCCTGACCATGGCCGTCGCGGGCGTCCTCACCCAGGACGTGCTGCCCACCCGGGGGGTGCGTCACTTCCGGCTCGGCACCGTCCTCGCCATGGCCGTGCCGCTCGCCGCGAGCGTCCTCGTGGGCGGGCTGCCGGTCGCCGACGCGGTGGGCCTCGCCTTCGCCGTCTCCGCCTCCTCCTTCTGCCCGCTGCTGGTCCTCGGCATCTGGTGGCGGCGGCTGACCCCGCCCGGCGCCGCCGCCGGCATGCTGGTGGGCGGCGGCTCGGCCCTGCTCGCCGTGGCCGCGACGATGGCCGGCTCACCCGGCCCCGGCGCGCCGCACGCCCTGCTGGCCTGGCCCGCGCTCTGGTCGGTGCCGCTCGGCTTCCTCACCATGGTCCTGGTCTCCCTGGCCACCCCGGGCCGGGTCCCGGCCGGCACGGCGGCGATCCTGGCCCGCTTCCACCTGCCCGAGGAACTGCACACCCAGGACCTGAGCCGGGAGGCGGCGGCGTCATGAGCGGATTCCTGGCCGGCCTCTGCGTCGCCGTGCTCCCCCTCCTCGCGGCCGGCTTCTGGCTGGGCCGGCGCACCGCCCGCCCCGAGAGCCTCGGCGGGCTCGGCACCCCCGTCGAGCACGCCACCTTCCAGACCCTGCACACCGCATCCCTCGCCGCGCCCCCGCTCCGGGCGGGCCTGACCGAGGAGACCGCCCGCAAGTCCGCCCGCACGCTCCGCTCCCTGCTCGGCACCGACGCGCTCTGCCTGACCGACACCGAGGGCGTCCTGGTCTGGGACGGCGCCGGCGCCCACCACCGCACCGAGATCATGGACCGGCTCGCCGGGCCGCTGGAGACCGGCCGCGGCGAGGCATTCCCGCTCACCTGCGCCACCCCCGACTGCGCGGTCCGCTGGGCCGTCGTCACCCCGCTCACCGTCGACGACCGCGTCCTCGGCACCCTGGTGGCCTGCGCGCCCCGCGAGTCCGCCGTCCTCGTCAGGGCGGCGGGCGAGGTGGCCCGCTGGGTCTCGGTCCAGCTGGAACTGGCCGACCTCGACCGCTCCCGCACCCGCCTCATCGAGGCCGAGATCAAGGCCCTGCGCGCCCAGATCTCCCCGCACTTCATCTTCAACTCGCTCGCGGTGATCGCGTCCTTCGTCCGCACCGACCCCGAGCGCGCCCGCGAGCTGCTCCTGGAGTTCGCCGACTTCACCCGCTACTCGTTCCGCCGGCACGGCGACTTCACCACCCTCGCCGACGAACTGCACGCCATCGACCACTACCTGGCCCTGGTCCGCGCCCGCTTCGGCGTCCGCCTCGCGGTCACCCTTCAGATCGCCCCCGAGGTACTGCCGGTCGCCCTGCCCTTCCTCTGCCTCCAGCCCCTGGTGGAGAACGCCGTCAAACACGGTCTGGAGGGCAAGTCCGACCGGTGCCACATCCAGATCACCGCGCAGGACGCGGGCGCCGAGGCGCTCGTCGTCATCGAGGACGACGGCGCGGGCATGGACCCCGGCCTGCTCCGGGCCATCCTCGCCCGCGAGGCCAGCCCGTCCGGCGGCATCGGCCTGTCCAACGTGGACGACCGGCTCCGCCAGGTCTACGGCGACGACCACGGCCTCGTCATCGAGACCGCCGTCGGCGCCGGCATGAAGATCACCGTCCGGCTCCCGAAGTACCAGCCGGGCGTCCGGCCATCGCGCGCGTGACCCCGGCTAGGCGCTGCGCGTGGCCACCATCCCCAGGGTGATCAGCCCCAGCACGACCCAGCCGAACCACAGCCAGCCGTTGCTGCCGAGCGCCACCGTGTAGGCCGTCACGGCCACCAGGGCGCCGATGGTGAGCGCCCCCATCGTCTTCGTGGAACCGTCCGTGGAACCGGGCATCGCGACACCCTCCTCAAGGGTCCGTTCCCCTCCATGGTGCCCCGGGAGCGCCCGCTCAGCTCCCGCGCGTCTGCAAGGAGGCCAGATACGCGTTGTACGCCTCCAGCTCCTTGTCGCCGTCCCGGTCGGCGGCGCGGTCCTTCCGCCTGGCCTGCCGCTGGTCGGAGGCGTACCACTGGAACAGCAGCGCGATCAGCACCAGCACGGACGGCACCTCGCTGAACGCCCAGGCGATCCCGCCGGCCGCGTTCTGGTCGGAGAGCGCGTCGATGCCGAGCGAGGCGGGCGGGTTCTCGAACGTGGAGACCATCGGCGAGGACGCCATCATCAGCGCGATCCCGAAGAACGCGTGGAACGGCATGCCCGCGAACAGCTCCAGCATCCGCATCAGGTAGCCCGGCCGGTGCGGCCCCGGGTCCACGCCCATGATCGGCCAGAAGAAGACCAGGCCGACGGCGAGGAAGTGCACCATCATCGCCACGTGCCCGACCTTCGAGCCCATCAGGAAGTCGAACAGCGGCGTGAAGTACAGCGCGTACAGGCTCGCGATGAACAGCGGGATGGTGAAGACCGGGTGGGTGATCACCCGCATGTACCGGCTGTGCAGCAGCATCAGCAGCAGCTCCCGCGGCCCCTTGCTGCCGCGCACCGAGGCCGGCGACAGCGCGCGCAGCGCGAGGGTGACCGGCGCGCCGAGCAGGATCAGGATCGGCGACACCATGCTGATGACCATGTGCTGCACCATGTGCACGCTGAACATGACCATGCCGTAGTCATTGAGCCTGGTGCACATCATCAGCGCGATGCTCAGCACACCGGCGGCGAACGCGATCGTCCGCCCGGCCGGCCAGGCGTCCCCGCGCCGCACCAGCCGCACGACCCCCCAGCCGTAGAGGGCGAGCCCCAGCAGACAGGCGACGAGGAAGAACGGGTCCGTCGACCACGCGAACCCCCGCCCCAGCGTGAACGGCGGCAGATCCATGGTCATGCCGTGCCCGCTGTGATCCATCACCGGCTCCTGTTTCGTGCTGATTGCCGCGGTCTGTCCGCCCCAAGACTAGAACCGCCCCCGGCACCTGACGTCACCGGGGGCGGAGCAGCGCGCCACAGGGGCGCGGGGCCGACTCGACACGCGGCTCGCCGGGCGGGCGCGCGCAACCACAGCCGACCCGCCGACGCCCCGCAGGTCAAAGCACGCACTCCGCTTCCGCGTACCGCTCGTCCGGCACGGTCTTCAGCGTCTCCACCGCCTCCGCCAGCGGCACCGTCACGATGTCCGTCCCCCGCAGCGCGGTCATCCTCCCGAACTCCCCGCGATGCGCGGCCTCCACCGCGTGCCACCCGAACCGCGTCGCCAGCACCCGGTCGTACGCCGTGGGCGTCCCGCCCCGCTGCACATGTCCGAGGATCACCGGCCGCGCCTCCTTGCCGAGCCGCCGCTCCAGTTCGACGGAGAGCTGCCGGGCGATCCCCGCGAACCGCTCGTGCCCGTAGACGTCCTTGCCGCCCTCGTCGAACGCCATGGTCCCCGGCTTCGGCTTCGCGCCCTCCGCCGCGACCACGATCGCGAACCGCTTGCCCGCCGAGAACCGCTCGCCGACCTTCGCGGCCAGTTCCTCGATGTCGAAGGGCCGCTCGGGGACGACGACGGCGTGCGCGCCGGCCGCCATGCCGGAGTGCAGCGCGATCCAGCCGGTGTGCCGGCCCATGACCTCCACGATCAGCACCCGCTGGTGCGACTCGGCGGTGGTCTTCAGCCGGTCCAGCGCCTCCGTCGCGACCGTCACGGCGGTGTCGAAGCCGAAGGTGACGTCCGTGACGGCGATGTCGTTGTCGATGGTCTTGGGCACCCCGACTATCGGCAGCCCGTTGTCGGACAGCAGCCGGGCCGCCTTCAGCGTGCCCTCGCCGCCGATCGGGATGATCGCGTCGAGTCCCAGCTCCGCGACATGCCCCCGGGCCCGCTCCACGCCGTCCCGCAGGTGCTCGGGACGGACCCGGGACGAGCCGAGGATCGTGCCGCCGAGGGCGAGGATGCCGCCGACCGCGTCGAGGTCCAGCTTGAGGTAGTCGCACTCCAGGAGGCCCTTCCAGCCGTCCCGGAAACCGATGACCTCGTCGCCGTGATCGGCGACGGCACGGTGTACGACGGACCGGATGACCGCGTTCAGGCCGGGGCAGTCGCCGCCGGAGGTGAGGACACCAATGCGCATAGCACGGAACACCTTCTCGAAGGGGGACACGGGACCGGACCGCCCTGTCCGGCTCGATCCCCGCCACCCTAGCGGCACCGGGGGGCGGGCCCGCACCGGGCGTCCGCTTGCTGGACGAGCCCGCTCACCTGTGCGTATGCCCCATCAGACGGGCCCCGCGCCTCCCCTTGGGAGAGACGTCAGGCGGGCTGCTCCGCCGCCGCGATCCGCTCGGTGCGCAGCGCCTCGTACCAGCGGTCGTCGGTCGGCGGCAGCGCGTTCACGTCGAGGGCCAGCTTCAGCAGCAGGTCCGCGATGAGCGGGTTGCGCGCGAGCACCGGCCCGTGCATGTACGTACCGAAGACCGTGTCGTTGTACGCGCCCTCCGTGCCGTCCCCGGTGCCGTTGCCGTTGCCGAAGCGGACCTGGGCGAGCGGGCGGGCGGTCGGGCCCAGGTGGGTGACGCCCTGGTGGTTCTCGAAGCCGGTCAGCGGGGGCAGGCCGAGGCGCGGGTCGATGTCGCCGAGGACGTCGCCGACGCACCGCGCGCCCTCGCCGCGCACCGAGACCACGTCGAGCAGGCCGAGGCCGGGCTCGCGCTGGCCGAGGTCGTTGACGAACTCGTGGCCGAGGATCTGGTAGCCGGCGCAGACCGAGAAGACGATCGCGCCGTTGCCCACCGCCCGGTGCAGCCCGCCGTCGCGGCGCAGCCGCTCCGCCGCGAGCCGCTGCGGCCGGTCCTCACCGCCGCCGATCAGGTAGATGTCGCCGGAGGTCGGGATCGGCTGGTCGCTGCGCACGTCCAGCCGGGCCACGTCCAGGCCGCGCTGGCGCGCCCGGCGCTCGACGACGAGGACGTTGCCCTGGTCGCCGTAGGTGCTGAGCAGGTCGGGGTAGATCCACACGACCCGCAGCTGATTGTCGCTCACTCTCAAGTCCCCTACAGGTGTCTCGTGGATCAGTTGCCGACGCGGCGGCGCAGGTCCTGGAAGGCGGTGTAGTTGGCGATGACCTCGATCCGGCCCGGCGGGCACTGCTGCACCGCCTGGTCGAGGTTGTCGCAGACCTGGAACTGCTGGTTCGCCACTTCCAGGCGGACCGCGAGGTCCAGCTTCCGGTCGCCGATCACGCAGATCGGGTGGCCGGTGAGCCGCGTGTAGTCGACGTCCCACAGCCACGAGGTGTCGGTGCCGTCGGCGCCGCGCGCGTTGACCGACAGGATCACCGGCGTGGGCGGCGGGTCGATCAGGGAGAAGGTCTCCAGCCAGCCGGCCGGGTTCTTGGCGAGCAGCAGCCGCAGGTCCCGGTTCTGGAACTGGACGACGTCGTACCGTCCCGCGACCGCCTGCACCTGGTACATCCGCTCCAGCGCGACCTGCGGCGGCACCCCGAAGACGGCGGTCACGGCCGCCGAGGAGGCGGCGTTGGCCTTGTTGGCGCGGCCGGGGAGCTGGAGGTGGATCGGCCAGGCGGAGCCGTTCGGGTCGATGACGTGGTCGCCGGAGAGCGCCCAGCTCGGGGTGGGGCGGCGGAAGCCGCACTCGCCGCAGAACCAGTCGTCGCCGGGGCGCTGCATCACGCCGCCGCAGGACGGGCAGGACCAGGCGTCGTCCTTCCACATCTGCCCGGCGGCCACCCAGACCACGTTGGGCGAGGAGGAGGCGGCCCAGACCACCAGCGGGTCGTCGCAGTTGGCGACGACGACGGACTTGGTGCCGGCCAGGCCCTCCCGCCAGTTCTCCGCGAGCATGCGGGTCTCCGCGGCGCGGTCGAGCTGGTCGCGGGAGAGGTTGAGCAGGGCGATGCATTTGGGCTCGGTGGCCTGGGCGACGCCGACGAGGTACTTCTCGTCGACCTCGATGACGCCGTACCGGGCGTCCGCGCCGCCGGCCAGCGCCGAGGTGATGCCGGCCGGCATGTTGGCGCCGAGCGCGTTGGAGACGACCGGGCCGGCCGCCTTGAGCGCCTCGGCGATGAGCCGGGTGGTGGTGGTCTTGCCGTTGGTCGCCGAGACCAGGGTCACGTCCAGGTGCTGGGCGAGCCGGGCGAGGAGGTCGGGGTCGAGTTTCAGCGCGACCCGGCCGCCGATCACCGAACCGCTGCCGCGTCCCGCCGCACGGGACGCCGCCGCGACCGCCTTGCCCGCGGTCACGGCCAGCTTGGCCCGCGGCGTGAGCGGGTCCGAGTTGCCTGCCATCAGTTCTCGATCCTCCTTGCCGTACGCGCCGCGCCTGAAGCCTGGGAAGCCTGACGGCCACGTGGTGTGGACCTCAGCCTATCGAGATCCATGAACACTCCCGAATCGCGGCCCGCGCGGGCGGGGCCGGAAGGGGGTGCGAGGGACCCGTACGCTTGCGGCCATGCGACACGGCCCGATCCCGGGCGCCCGCGGGCGCGTCCGGCCCCTCACCCTGCTCGGAGACACGGTACTGCGCGAGCCGTGCCGCGAGGTCACCGACTTCGGCCCCGAACTGGCCGTCCTCGTGGAGGATTTGTTCGCCACCATGTACGCCGCCCGGGGCGTGGGCCTGGCCGCCAACCAGATCGGCGAGCCGCTGCGGGTCTTCGTGTACGACTGCCCGGACGACGAGGACGTGCGCCACCTGGGTCACGTGGTCAATCCGCGGCTGGTGGCGGCCGACGGGGTGGTGGTGCGCGGTCCGGAGGGCTGTCTGTCGCTGCCGGGCCTGGAGGCCGGGACCGAGCGGTACGACCACGCCGTCGTCGAGGGCTTCACTGCGGACGGGGCGCCGGTCACCGTGCACGGCTCGGGCTTCTTCGCGCGCTGCCTCCAGCACGAGAGCGACCACCTCGACGGTCGCCTGTACGTCGACCACCTGACGGGATGGCGCCGGCGCCGGGTGCTGCGGCGGGCCGCCCGGACCTCCTGGGGCGGCGCTTCCTAGCGAGCCCGGCGGGCATCAGAAACCGGGGCCGCCGGTCCGGTCGTCCGCCGCCGCCAGCCGGCCCCACAGCAGGTCGGTCAGTCCTTCGACCAACTCCGCGCGGTCGCAGGGGCGTTCACCGAGCCACCAGTCGCCGGCGGCGTGCATCATCCCGACGATCCCGTGCCCCCACACCCGGGACAGCCGCTCGCTGCCGGGGCCGAGGTCGAGCCGCTCCTCGATCACCTGGGCCAGTTCCTCGCCCATGCGGCGCAGCAGCGGCGCCGAGTGCTTGCCGACGTCGAAGCCCGCCTCGCCCTGGGGGCTGTCGGCCGGATGCATCAGGAAGCGGTACACCTGCGGGCGGGCCTCGATGGCCGCCAGATAGGTGTCCAGGGTGGACGCGACGCGCCGGCGCCGCTCCGCCGGGGCGTCCAGGGCGGCCCGCAGCGAGGCGAGGAGGGCGTCCGTGTGGCGCTG
The DNA here is from genome assembly GCA_014649155.1 of Streptomyces griseoviridis. Classification (GTDB taxonomy): domain Bacteria; phylum Actinomycetota; class Actinomycetes; order Streptomycetales; family Streptomycetaceae; genus Streptomyces; species Streptomyces griseoviridis. Next base: position 141,940 of record BMSM01000016.1, read on the forward strand.
GGCGAGAGCGGCGTAGAGTCCGCCCTTGTCGCCGAAGTGCCGGTAGAGGATGGGCTTGGTGATGCCCGCCTCGGCCGCGATGGCGTTCATCGAGGCATGCGGCCCGTCGCGCAGCACCACCCGGTCGGCGGCCTCCAGCAGCTCTCGCCGCCGGCGGTCGGCGGACCGCTGCTGACCGGTCCGCTGCCTGGTCTCCATGTGCTCTCCCCAGCTGTGCCGATTCGGTGACGCCTGCGCAAACTAGCATTCACCGCCCCTCGGTGATCGAACGGGCTGCCGACCCCGGAGGGGAGTTGACTTTTCTTACCCATCGGTAACAGACTCGCTGTTACCGTTAGTAACACGCAGGTGCGTCACTGGAGGGGACATGGCCGAGTTCACCATGGAGCTCAACGACGAACAGAAGGAGGTGCGGGACTGGCTGCACGGCTTCGCCGCCGACGTCATCCGTCCCGCCGCCGCCGAATGGGACGAGCGTGAGGAGACTCCCTGGCCGGTCATCCAGGAGGCCGCCAAGGTCGGCATCTACTCCCTCGACTTCTACGCCCAGCAGTACTTCGACGCCACCGGCCTCGGCATCCCGATGACGATGGAGGAGCTGTTCTGGGGCGACGCGGGCATCGCCCTGTCGATCGTCGGCACCGGCCTCGCCGCCGTCGGCGTCCTCGCCAACGGCACCGAGGAGCAGATCGGCACCTGGATCCCGCAGATGTACGGCGACGTCAACGACGTCAAGGTCGCCGCCTTCTGCTCCTCCGAGCCCGACGCCGGCTCCGACGTCGCCTCCATGCGCACCCGTGCCGTCTACGACGAGGCCAAGGACGAGTGGGTCCTCAACGGCACCAAGACCTGGGCGACCAACGGCGGCATCGCCAACGTCCACGTGGTCGTCGCCGTCGTCGACCCGGAGCTGGGCTCCAAGGGGCACGCCTCCTTCATCGTCCCGCCGGGCACGAAGGGCCTCTCCCAGGGCCAGAAGTTCAAGAAGCACGGCATCCGCGCCTCGCACACCGCCGAGGTCATCCTGGACGACGTGCGCGTCCCCGGCTCCTGCCTGCTCGGCGGCAAGGAGAAGCTGGACGCCCGTCTCGCCCGCGCCCGGGAGAAGGCCAGGAAGGGCGGCGAGCGCGTGAAGAACGCGGCGATGGCCACCTTCGAGGCGTCCCGCCCGGCCGTCGGCGCGATGGCGGTCGGCACCGCCCGCGCCGCCTACGAGGTCGCCCTCGACTACGCCAGGACCCGTGAGCAGTTCGGCCGGCCCATCATCGACAACCAGGGCGTCGCCTTCCAGCTCGCCGACATGCGCACCGCCGTCGACGCGGCGCGGCTGCTGGTGTGGCGGGCGTCCTGGATGGCCATCAACGGCAAGCCGTTCACCGCGGCCGAGGGCTCGATGTCCAAGCTCTTCGCCAGCGAGACGGCGAAGAAGGTGACCGCCCAGGCGGTCCAGATCCTGGGCGGCAACGGCTACACGCGGGAGTACCCGGTGGAGCGGATGCACCGGGACAGCGCCATTTACACGATCTTCGAAGGCACGAGCGAGATCCAGCGGCTGGTCATCGCCAGGACGCTGTCGGGGATGCCGATCCGGTAGGGCCGCGCGCGGTTCCCCCGTGCCCCCGGGTGCGGTGCTCTCACCGGTGTCTCAGCGGTGTGAGCTGCTGGATGTCGTACTTGGCGCGGAGGGCCTCGATGGCGGCGTGGTCCGGTTCGCCGCCGTCCTGGAGGATCTCCAGGAGTTCCTCGAAGTAGCGTTCGTGATCCGGTGGCGGGCTCGCCTGGAAGAACATCTTCGCCGGCGTGTCCGTCGGGTTCGCGAACGCGTGCGGGCAGCCGGGCGGCACGACGATGACCGTGCCCGGGGTGGCACGGACCACCCGGCTGCCCGCACTCGACTCCCAGCGCTGCCAGTTGTCGGGGGTGCGGACGCGCGGCTCGAAGGCGAGCACGTCCAGCTCGCCGTCGAGCACGTAGAACAGTTCCTCGCTGCGGGTGTGCACATGGGCGCCGACGTCGAAGCCCGGCGGCACGATCACCTCGAAGGTGGACGCCATCCGCGAATGCGAACCGGTCACCTTGAACGTCACGTGCTGGGCCGGGGCCTCGACCACCCGGCCGTGCCCCGGCGGCACCAGCAGCCCCTCGGTCGCCGTCATCGTCGGCTCACCAGGCGACCGGCAGCGCTTCGGGCCCACGGATCAGCGCGCCCTTCTTGAACGGCACGTCCTCCGGCGCCACCGCCAGGCGCAGCCCCGGCACCCGGTCCAGCAGGGCGTCCACCAGCAGCTCCGACTCCAGCCGGGCCAGCATGCCGCCCGGACAGTAGTGCGGGCCGAACCCGAAGGAGACGTGCGGGTTGGGATCGCGGGTGAGGTCGATGGCCTCGGGGTCGGGGAACACCTCGGGGTCGCGGTTGGCGGCCAGGTAGGAGACGTAGACCGCGTCGCCCGCCCGGATGCGCACCCCCCGGACCTCGACGTCCTCCAGGGCGATCCGGGAGAGCCCGACCGCGTTGCGGTGCGGGATCCAGCGCAGCAGTTCGTCGATGGCCTTCGGCCGGATCTCCGGTTCGGCGCGCAGCCGTTCGGCCAGCTCGGGACGGGTCAGCAGGGTGTAGAAGAGCTGCCCGCTGTTGTTGGTGACCGCCTCGCCGCCGATCTGGAGCAGCACCGCGAGCCCCACCGCCTCCTGGAGGGTGATCTCCTCCCGGCCGACGGCCGCGCCCAGCAGGGACGCCACGTCCTCGCCGGCGCTGTTCTCGCGCAGCCCGATGAGATCGGCGAAGTAGGCGCCCATCTCCTGCTTGGCGCGTTCGCTGACGTCGGCGCCGTGCGAGGAGGACAGGATGAGCTGGGTCCAGGTGTGCATGCCGTGCCGGTCGGCCGCGGGGACGCCCATCAGCTCGCAGATCACCGCGATGGGGAAGGGACTGAGCACCGCCGCCGTGAGGTCGGCGGGCGGGCCCTGCGCCAGCATCGCGTCGGTCAGCTCCTCCAGCATCGCCCGGGACCGCTCGCGGACCCGTTCCACGCCCCGCGCGGTGAAGGCCGCGGCCACCGAGCGGCGCAGCCGGGTGTGGTCCGGCGGATCGAGGAAACCGACCGCGCCCCGGGCCGGGATGAAGTGCGGGGCCAGTCGGGTCACCTGCCGGTCCATCACCGCCTCCCGGCCGAACCGGGGGTCGTTGGTGACCATCCGCACGTCGTCGTACCGGGTCACCAGCCAGGCCCAGCCCTCGCCGTTGGGCAGCGAGATCCGGGTCACCGGCCCCTCGGCCATCAGCTCGCGCAGCACCGGGTCGAACTCCGTGCCGGGCAGGTCCGGGACCGGCCACTCCCGCACGGGCGGCGCGGTCTGCGGAATCGTCTCTTCGCTCACGTTCGTCTCACGCCCTGTTTCTTGTCGGCGGTCCCCCAGCGGCCCAGCGACATCTCCGCGGTGATGCCGGGACCGAACCCGGCCAGCAGTCCGCGGGCCCGTTCCGGCGCGCCGCCCTCGTCGAAGAGGCGGCGCAGCGCGTCCAGGACGACGGCGCTGGCGATGTTGCCGTACTCGGTCAGCGTCGCCCGGCTGAACCGGAACGCGTGCGGCTCGACCTGGAGGAACTTGCTCAGATCGTCCAGGATGCGCGGGCCGCCCGCGTGCACGATGTAGAAGTCGAGGTCGGTGGCGTCCCAGCCGTGGTCGCGGGCCAGCCGCACCAGCGCGGGCGCCAGCGGCTCCATGGTGGCCGGCACCCGCTTGTCCAGCAGGAAGTGAAAGCCGGTCGCCTTCACGTCGTACATGATCCACTCTTCGGTCTTGGGGATCAGGTACGAGCCGTTGCGCTCCAGCGTCACGCCGGTGCCGCCCCGGCCGCGGACCACCGCGGCGGCGATGCCGTCGCCGAAGAGGCCGTTGGAGAGCAGCGAGCCGATGCCGATGTCGGTGGGCTGGTAGCACAGCGAGCAGAACTCGCAGGCCACGATCAGCGCGTTGGCCTCGGGGTAGGCCGTGCAGAAGTCGTGGGCCCGGTTGATCGCCGCGCCGCCGGCCGCGCAGCCGAGCTGGGCGATGGGTATCTGCCGGGTCGTGCTGTCGAAGCCCATCTCGTTGATCAGCCACGCGGTGAGCGAGGGCATCATGAAACCCGTGCACGAGACGTAGATGATCACGTCGATGTCGGTGGGCAGCACCTCCGCGTCGTCCAGCGCCCGCTGGATCACCGCCGGGACGCGGGCCTTGGCCTCGGCCTCGTAGAGCTTGTTCCGGTCCTCGAACCCCGGGTGCTTCAGGGTTTCCTCGATGGGTTGCACGATGTGCCGGGTGCGCACGCCGGTGTTCTCGATCAGCCGGAGGGCCAGCGGCAGTTGGGGGTGGTCGGCGTGACGCTCACGCGCCAGCTCCAGCGTCTCCTCCATCGTGATCACGTGCTCTGGGACGGACACCGAGGGTCTGCACAAAGTCGCCATGAACCGTGCCTGCTTTCGCCTCCCGGAAGGCCCTTGCGCCCCCCGGTCAGAAAGTGGTCCACCCCTGGGGGTGTTCCTCCAACGATCACCCGGCGGGACGCCGATCTCTCGCGGGGTTACTCCATCCCGGGGAGCCTGGGAGAGTGGAGGCGGCGCGGCGCGGCGCGGAAGACGGAGGACACCATGGCCCGGACGGCACGGCAGCTGCTGGAGACGACCACCGGGAAGCTGGCCCCTGACCCCCGGGCCAACCGGTTCGTGCCGCTGCTCGCGCCGGGCGCGGCGAGCCGGGACACGCTCGCCGCGCTCGCCCTGGAGCAGCGCTGGGTGATCGCCGCCGACCGCCGGGCCTTCGCGTACCTGGCGCACCGCACCGCCGGGACCCCGCCGCTCGCCGACTGGTTCACCGCGCTCGCGGAGGGCGAGGCGGTCGCCGCCGGGAAGCTGGAGGCGTTCGCCGCGGCCTGCGGCGTGGGGGAGAGCCGGTCCGTCGCCCACGAGCCGCTGCCCGGCTGCCAGTCCTACCCCGCGTACGTGGCCTGGCTCGCGCTGAACGGCTCACCCGCCGAGACGGTCCTCGCCGTGCACGCCAACTTCTCCGCCTGGGGCGGCTACTGCGCCACCGTCGCCGACGCCCTGCGCCGCCACTACGGCTTCACCGACGAGGCGTGCGCCTTCTTCGACTTCTTCGCCGCGCCCGACCCCGCCCTGGAGCACAAGGCGACGGCCGCCGTCCAGGCGGGACTGGACGGCGGCCATCTCAACGAGGACCTCGTGCACCGCTACGGGCGGCTGCTCCAGGCGTACGAGGCGTTGTTCTGGCACAGCCTGTGGGAGCTGGAGCGGCCTGGGGAAGGTCAGGTCGACTGACCGCTGCTGTGCGCGATGCAGGCCACGTCGATCCGGTCGGCGAGCTTGGCCAGCTCGATGGTGAGGGCGGCCACGGTGTCCTCGTCCAGCCGGCCGTCCTCGCCGGTCTCCACCAGGCGCAGCCACCGCCCGCCGACCGTGCGCAGCAGCTTGCTCACGTCGGCCGCGGCCACCTGGAGGGTGCCGCGGGAGTCGACGATCAGGGGGAGGGTCACTTCGCGGGTCACAGGAACGGATCGTAGTCGCGGACGGGTCACGCTCCGTGCCATACGGTGGTGATGTTGCAGAACTCCCGGATTCCGTGCCCGGACAGCTCACGTCCGTAACCCGACCGCTTGACGCCGCCGAACGGGAACGCGGGGTGCGAGGCCGTCATGCCGTTCACGTACACGCCGCCCGCCTCCAGGTCCCGCACGAACCGGTCGACCTCCGCCTCGTCACGCGTCCAGACGTTCGAACTGAGGCCGAAGTCGGTGTCATTGGCGATCAGGACGGCCTCGTCCAGGTCGGCCACCCGGTACAGCGTGGCGACCGGGCCGAAGGTCTCCTCGCGGTGGATGCGCATCTCCCGGTCGATGCCGGCCAGCACGGTCGGCGGGTAGAACCAACCGGGCCCGTCGGGCCGCTCGCCGCCGCAGAGCACCGTCGCGCCGCCGCGCACGGCGTCCTCGACCAGCTCCACCAGGTCCTCGACGCCCCGCTCGCTGGAGAGCGGGCCGACCTGCGTGTCCTCCTCCATCGGGTCGCCGACCCTCAGCGCCTTCATGCCCGCCACGAACCGCTCCGTGAAGGCGTCGAAGACATCGGCGTGCACGATGAAGCGCTTGGCGGCGATGCAGGACTGCCCGGCGTTCTGCGTCCGCGCGGTGACCGCGACCTCGGCGGCCCGGTCGATGTCCGCGGACGGCATCACGATGAACGGGTCGCTGCCGCCCAGCTCCAGCACCGTCTTCTTGATCATCTCCCCGGCGGTGGCGGCGACCGCGCGGCCCGCCGGCTCGCTGCCGGTGAGGGTGGCGGCCTTCACCCGCTCGTCGCGCAGGATGTCGTCGACGGCCGCCGAGCCGATCAGCAGGGTCTGGAAGCAGCCCTCGGTGAAGCCCGCGCGGTGGAAGAGGCCCTCCAGGTACAGGGCGGTCCCGGGCACGTTCGAGGCGTGCTTGAGCAGACCGACGTTGCCCGCCATCAGCGCGGGCGCGGCGAACCGGACGACCTGCCACAGGGGGAAGTTCCAGGGCATGACCGCCAGCACCGGGCCGAGCGGCCGGTAGCGCACCAGCGCGCGGGAGCCGCCGGAGTCCTTCACGTCCGCCTCGGCCGGCTCCTCGTCGGCCAGCAGCTCCGCCGCGTGGTCGGCGTACCAGCGCATCGCCTTCGCGCACTTGGCGGCCTCCGCGCGGGCCTGTGTGACCGGCTTGCCCATCTCGGTGGTGATGACCCGGCCGATCTCGTCCCTGTCGGCCTCCAGCAGGTCCGCCGCCCGGTGCAGCAGCCGGGCCCGTTCCTCGAACGTGGTCGTCCGGTACGTGCGGAACGTGGCCTCGGCGAGCTGGAGACGGCGTTCGATCTCCTCCTCGCCCATGGCCTGGTACGTCCGGACCGTCTCGCCGCTGGCCGGGTTCACCGTGGCGATGGGCATGGCTGGCCTCCCTGGGGGCGGGTCGTGCTTCGACCTTCGCGCGGGGCGCCGGGCGCCGCAACGCGGAGGTCCGTCGTCAGTGCGAGTGCTCCGCCAGGCGGTCGAGAAACGCGGCCTGCGCGGTGACGACCACCTCGCGGGCCCGGTCCAGCGGCAGCCAGGCCACCCGGTCCAGCTCCGGGAACTCCTGCTCCCGGCCCGACCGCGGCGGCCACTCCATCCGGAACGTGCCGGGCACGACCGTCGCCGGGTCGAGGTCGGCCTCGACCGCCCAGACCGTGACCAGTTTGCCGCCGGACTGCCGCACCTCCCCGAGGGGCACGGCGTCGGCGGTCCCGGGCGGCGGCAGCCCCAGCTCCTCCTCGAACTCGCGCCGGGCCGCGTCCCAGGCCGGTTCGCCGTCCTCGTACTCCCCCTTGGGGACCGTCCAGGCGCCCTGCTCGCGCCGGGCGAAGAACGGGCCGCCCATGTGGCCGAGGAGGACCTCGAGGCGGCCCTCCGGGTCCCGGCGGTACAGCAGGAGACCGGCGCTGCGCTTGACGGGCCGGGCTTGGCGGGGAGTCATCGGGGGGTCTCCGGGGGGATGCGGCGGGTGATGTCCGGCAGGACCGGCGGGGCGGTCTCCGCGGGGACTGGCCGGCCGGTTCCCGGGGAGGACCGGCGGCCGGTCGCAGGAGGCACCCGGCGGCCGGCCGCCGGTGGCTTCACGGCGCGATCTCCGGGTGGGCGGCGAGCAGGGTCTCGACGGTGTCGGCGTCCTCGGGGCGCTTGTCCTCGCGGTAGCGGACCACGCGGGCGAAGCGGAGGGTGACGCCGGCCGGGTAGCGGGTCGAGCGCTGGAGGCCGTCGTAGGCGATCTCGACGACCAGGCCGGGGCGGACGGTCACGCCCCAGCGGTGCTCCTCGACGGCCAGCGCGGTCAGGTGCCCGGTCTGCCAGGCCAGCATCGCGTCGGTCATGCCCTTGAAGGTCTTGCCGAGCATCACGAAGGAGCCGTCGGCGGCACGGGCGCCCAGGTGCAGGTTGGAGAGCCGGCCGGTGCGGCGGCCGTGGCCCCACTCGGCGGCCAGCACCACCAGGTCCAGGGTGTGCACGGGCTTCACCTTCAGCCAGGAGGCGCCCCGCCGCCCGGCGCTGTAGGCGGCGTCCAGGCCCTTGACCACGACGCCCTCGTGGCCTCGCGCCAGCGTCCGGGCGAGGAACTCCTCCGCCGCGCCCGCGTCCTCGGGGCCCGCCGTCACCAGGCGCCGCACCCGCATCGGCTCCGGCACCAGCCGCGCCAGCTCCGCGTGCCGCTCGGACAGCGGCAGGTCGAGCAGGTCGCGGCCGTCGACCAGCAGGGCGTCGAAGAACACGGGGGAGACGGGCACCGCCCGCGCGGCCGTGGCGACGTCCGTGCGCGAACCGACCCGCCCGGCCGTCTCCTGGAAGGACCGGGGACGCCCGTCCGGGCCGAAGGAGATGACCTCGCCGTCCAGCACGAACCGCTCGCCGGGCAGGCCCAGCGCCGCCGCCCGCACCTCCGGCAGCCGGTCGGTGATGTCGTCCAGGGTGCGGGTGTACAGCCGTACCGCGTCCCCGTCGCGGTGCACCTGCACGCGGATGCCGTCGAGCTTCTCCTCGACCGCGCAGCCGCCCAGCTTGCCGACCGCCTCGGCCACCGAGGAGGCGCTGTGCGCCAGCATCGGCAGCACCGGGCGGCCCACGGTGAGCCGGAAGCGGCCGAGCGCCTGCGGGCCCTCGGCGAGCAGGGCCTCGGCCACCGTCCGCAGCGAACCGGCGAGCATCACCGCCCGCCGTACGTCCGCCGGGGCCGCCCCGGTGGCCTGGGCCAGGCCCTCGACGGCGACCGCGTCCAGGGCGCCCTGCCGGACCTCGCCGGTGAGCAGCCCCAGCAGGAAGCGCTGTTCGTCCTCGGTGGCCGCGCCCATCAGTTCCCCGGCCAGCCGGGTCCGCTCGGCCAGCGCGCCGGGCCCGGACACGGCGGCGAGGCGGGTGAGCAGGGCGTCGACCTCGCGCACGGTCAGCGCCGGTTCGGCGGCGGGCGCGACCGGCCGGCCCAGCACCTTCCAGCCGACGCCGATCCGCCCCTGCGGCAGGCGGCCCGCCAGGTACGGGATGACCACGGGGACGTCCGCCGCCTCCGCCTCCCGGAACAACTCCGCGAGCAGGGCGGTCTTCCGGGACCGCGCCGAGGTGGCGGCGACCTCCCGGGACACCTGGGCCAGCCGGGCGAGCAGCATGCCCTTCATGGTGCACCGGGAGGGGCGGGCTCACACCTCCGGCTCGGGCTCCCGGGGTTTCTCACCGGAATCCCTCCGAGGCGCGGCCGGGTCCGGACGGGCGGCCGTCCGAGCCGGACCCCGCCGGAGAGGGGAACGGCCCCTCATCCCTCCAGCGTCGCGTCCACGTCCGACATGATCAGGTCGCCGACGACGGCGGAGGCCGCCCGGTAGCCGCCGCTCACCGCGTGTACGACCTGTTCGCCGAAGCCCATCGCGTTGCCCGCGGTGTACACCCCCGGCACACTGGTCTGCCCGCTCGCGTCCACCACCGGATACGACCCGAACGGGGTCTCCGTCAGCTCCGCGCCGAGCTGCTCCAGCAGCCCGGTCCGCGGCACGGCCCGCGGCGCGACGAACACCACCGACCGCTCGTGCACCGAGCCGTCCGCCAGCCGTACGCCGGTGATCCGGTCGTCGTCGACCACCAGCCCGGCGACCTCCCCGGGCACCACCTTGACCCCGGCCGCGGCCAGCCGCCGCAGGTCCTGGTCGGACAGCTCGGACTCCTCGACGGTGTGCAGGAACAGAGTGACGTCGTCGGACCAGCCCGTCACCATCAGTGCCTGGTGCACGCTCAGCGGCGTACTCGCGACCACCCCGAACCGCTCGTCCCGCACCTCCCAGCCGTGGCAGAACGGGCAGTGCACCACGTCCCGCCCGAACCGCTCCGCCACCCCGGGGATCTCCGGCAGTTCGTCCTTCAGCCCGGTGGTGACGATCAGCCGCCGGGCGCGCACGCGCCGTCCGCCGGCCAGCTCCACGGCGAAGCCGCCGTCGTCCCGGGTCACGGCGACCGCCCGGTCCCGGACCTGCTCGACGCCGTACGACGCGACCTCCTCGCGGCCGGCCGCCAGGAACTCGGCGGGCGGCATCCCGTCCCGGGACAGGTAGCCCTGCATGTGGGCGGCCGGCGCGTTGCGCGGCTCCCCGGCGTCCACGACGAGGGCCCGCCGCCGGGCCCGGCCCAGCACCAGCGCGGCGGACAGCCCGGCCGCCCCGCCCCCGACCACGACCACGTCGTACGCCTCGTTCCGCTGCTTCTTCTGTGCTTCGGTCACGGTGACCACCTCCGTGACCGAGAGTCGCCCGGACGGCAGCCGATTGACAAATGCGTTTGCCGGTTCTGCAATAAGTGCATGACCAAGGACGACGTTCTCGCCGGTGTGGGCCCCCGGCTGCGGCAGATCCGCAAGGAGCGCGAGGTGACCCTCGCCGCGCTCTCCGAGGCGACCGGCATCTCGCTGAGCACCCTCTCCCGCCTGGAGTCGGGGCTGCGCAAGCCCAGTCTGGAACTGCTGCTGCCGATCGCCCAGGCCCACCAGGTGCCGCTCGACGAGCTGGTCGGCGCCCCGCCGGTCGGCGACCCGCGGGTCCGGGCCAAGCCGCTCCAGCGCCACGGCCGCACCTACTGGCCGCTCAGCCGCCAGCCCGGCGGCCTCCAGGCGTTCAAGGTGCTGGTGCCGCCCCGGCAGGAGGAACCGGTCCCGCAGACCCACGAGGGATACGAGTGGCTCTACGTGCTGTCCGGGCGGTTGCGCGTGGTGCTGGGCGAGCACGATCTGGTGATCGGTGCCGGGGAGGCCGTCGAGTTCGACACCCGGGTTCCGCACTGGTTCGGGACGGCCGGGCCGGAGCCGGTGGAGTTCCTCAGCCTCTTCGGGTCGCAGGGCGAGCGGGTGCACGTCCGGGCGCGGTCCACCCGATCGTGACGCCCGGGACGGTTCCCTGATCGGCAAGCGACCGCTTAGTATGCGGTGGACCCGGACGGACGACGCAGTCGGTGGAGGCCCCGCATGCAGGCATGGCAGGTGCACGAGAACGGCGAGCCGGGCGAGGTGATGCGCCTCGCGGAGGTCCCCCCGCCGGCCCCGGGCGAGGGACAGGTCCTGCTCCGGGTCCGCGCCGCGAACGTCAACTTCCCGGACGCGCTGCTGTGCCGGGGCCAGTACCAGGTCAGGCCGCCGCTGCCGTTCACCCCGGGCGTGGAGGTCTGCGCCGAGACCGAGGACGGCCGCCGGGTCATCGCCACCCCGCTGCTGCCGCGCGGCGGCTTCGCCGAGTACACCGTCGCGGACGCCGCCGCGCTGCTGCCCGCGCCGGACGCCCTGGACGACGCCGAGGCCGCCGCCCTGCACATCGGCTACCAGACGGGCTGGTTCGGACTGCACCGCCGGGCCCGCCTGGCGGCCGGCGAGACCCTGCTGGTGCACGCCGCCGCCGGCGGGGTCGGCAGCGCCGCCGTGCAGCTCGGCAAGGCCGCCGGGGCCACGGTCATCGGCGTGGTCGGCGGCCCGGAGAAGGCCGCCGTCGCCCGCGCGCTCGGCTGCGACCTGGTCATCGACCGCACGAACGAGGACGTCATCGCCGCCGTCAAGGAGGCCACCGGCGGGCGCGGTGCCGACGTGATCTACGACCCGGTGGGCGGCGCCGCCTTCAAGCAGTCCACGAAGGTCGTCGCCTTCGAGGGCCGGATCGTGGTCGTCGGCTTCGCGAGCGGCGAGATCCCCGCCGCCGCCCTGAACCACGCCCTGGTGAAGAACTACGCCGTGCTCGGCCTGCACTGGGGTCTGTACAACACCAGGAACCCGGGCCTCGTCCTGGAGTGCCACGAGCGGCTCACCGAACTGGCCGCGCGCGGCACGGTCAAGCCGCTGGTCAGCGAGCGGGTGCCGCTGGACGGCGCCGCCGGGGCCGTCCAGCGGGTCGCCGACGGTGTGACCACCGGCCGGGTGGCCGTCGTCCTGGAGAAGGGAGCCGGCGCATGACCGACGCAGCGGAACTCAGGCAGCGCACCCGGGATCTGCTGGCCGCGCACCCGCCCGCGTCCACCGACCGCCTCGACTTCCTGCGGGCCCGCTTCGACGCCGGACTCGCCTGGGTGCACTTCCCGGAGGGCCTCGGCGGCCTCGGCGCGCCCCGCACCCTCCAGCCCGTCGTGGACACCGCACTGGCCGCCGCGGGCGCCCCCGACAACGACCCCCGGCGCATCGGCATCGGCCTCGGCATGGCCGCCCCGACCCTCCTGAAGTACGGCACCGACGAGCAGAAGCAGCGCTTCCTGCGCCCGCTGTGGACCGGTGAGGAGGTGTGGTGCCAGCTGTTCAGCGAGCCCGGCGCCGGCTCCGACCTCGCCGCGCTCGGCACCCGCGCGGTGCGGGACGGCGACGACTGGGTGGTCGACGGGCAGAAGGTGTGGACCTCCAGCGCCCATCTCGCCCGCTGGGCCATCCTCATCGCCCGCACCGACCCGGACCTGCCCAAGCACCGGGGCATCACCTACTTCGTCTGTGACATGACCGACCCCGGTGTCGAGGTCCGGCCGCTGCGGCAGATCACCGGCGAGGCCGAGTTCAACGAGGTGTTCCTCACCGGTGTGCGCATCCCCGACACCCGGCGCCTCGGCGAGGTCGGCGACGGCTGGCGTGTCGCGCAGACCACCCTGAACAACGAACGCGTCGCCATCGGCGGCCGGCGCCTGCCCCGCGAGGGCGGCATGATCGGCCCGGTCGCCCGGACGTGGCGTGAACGCCCCGAGCTGCGCACCCACGACCTGCACCAGCGCCTGCTCACCCTCTGGGTGGAGGCCGAGGTCGCCCGGCTCACCGGCGAACGCCTCGGCCAGCAGCTCGCCGTCGGCCACCCCGGCCCCGAGGGCGCCGGCATGAAACTGGCCTTCGCCCGCCTCAACCAGGAGATCAGCGGCCTGGAGGTGGATCTCCTCGGCGAGGAGGGCCTCCTCTACGACGACTGGACCATGCGCCGCCCCGAACTGGTCGACTTCACCGGCCGCGAGGCCGGCTACCGCTACCTGCGCTCCAAGGGCAACAGCATCGAGGGCGGGACCAGCGAGATCCTGCTCAACATCGTCGCCGAACGCGTCCTCGGCCTGCCCGCCGAGCCGCGCACCGACAAGGACGTCGCCTGGAAGGACCTCGCCCGATGAGCGACCTGTTGTACTCGGAGGAAGAGGAGGCGCTGCGCGCCGCCGTCCGGGACCTGCTCACCGACCACTGTGACGCGGCCGGTGTCATCGCCCGCACCGAGACGGACACCCCGCACGACCTGACCGCGTGGAAGTCCCTCACCGAGGCCATGGGCCTGGCCGGCCTGCTGATCCCCGAGGAGTACGGCGGTCAGGGCGCCGGCCACCGGGAGGCGGCCGTCGTCCTGGAGGAACTCGGCCGGGCCGTCGCCCCCGTCCCGTATCTGACCAGCGCCGTCGTCGCCACCGAGGCGCTGCTGGAGTGTGCCGCCGGCCGCACGCTGACCGAGCTGGCCGCCGGCCGCCGGATCGCCGCCCTCGCCGTCGGCCTGCACACCGCCCCCGGCGCCGCCTTCCCCGCCGTACGGCTGGAGAACGGCACTTTGAGCGGCTCGCTGACCGGCATCGCGGACGCGGCCGTCGCCGACGTGCTGCTCGTCCCGGCGGACGACGGGGGGCTGTACGCCGTGCGCGCCGCCGACGCGACCGTCACCCCGCGCACCTCCCTGGACCTGACCCGCCCCCTGGCCGACGTCGCGCTGGACGGCGCGCCGGGGGAGCGGCTGGGGGAGGCGGAACCCGCCGTACGACGGGCCCTGCGGACCGGCGCCGGACTGCTCGCCTCCGAGCAACTCGGCCTCGCCGACTGGACACTGGCGGAAACGGTGCGCTACCTGAAGGAGCGCAAGCAGTTCAACCGGTCCGTCGGCGGCTTCCAGGCGCTCAAGCACCGGCTGGCCGCGCTGTGGCTGGAGACCGCCCATCTGCGCGCCGCCGCCCGCGGCGCCGCGGACGCGCTCGCCACCGGCGAGGACGCCGACGTCTCCGTGGCCGTCGCGCAGGCGTACGCCGCCCCCGTCGCGGTCCACGCCGCCGAGGAGGCCCTCCAGTTGCACGGCGGCATCGGCATGACCTGGGAACACCCCGTCCACCTGTACCTGAAGCGGGCCAAGGCCGACTCGATCGCCTACGGCACGGCGGGCGCCCACCGGGCGGCCCTGGCCACGCTGGTGGAACTCCCCGCTCCCTGACCGCCGCACGTTCGGTCGCAGCCCGCCCGGCCCCCGGGCGGGCTTTCGCGTGCGCGCCCGGCCTCCCCGCGCGCACCGGGTGAACGGGTGACGGCGGTCCGGCCAACTCCCCGCACGTCCCCGCTTCCCGGTCCCTGCCGGATCGCATACTCACTGAGGTCCCGTAAGGCCCTACCAGGGAGGCAGAGCATGGCCCTCACCACCCGCCGCAGAGCCCTCACCACCCTCGGCGCCGCCCTCGCGGGCACGGTCGCCCTGCCCGCCGGCACCGCGCTGGCCGGCGAACACGCCGACCGCGCGCGCCCGTTGCGGCACGCCCACGCCCACAACGACTACGAGCACCCCCGCCCCCTCCTCGACGCCCTCGACCACCGCTTCGGCAGCGTCGAGGCCGACATCCACCTCGTCGACGGACAACTCCTCGTCGCCCACGACGCCGTCGGCCTCGACCCGTCCCGCACCCTGGAGTCCCTCTACCTCGACCCGCTCGCCGCCCGCGTCCGCGACCAGGGCGGCCGGGTCTACCGGGGTGCCCGCCGCCCGCTCCAACTGCTCGTCGACGTCAAGACCGAGGGCGCGTCGACCTACCGGGAACTCGACCGCCGGCTCCGCCGCTACCGGCACCTGTTCACCACCTACGCCCACGGCCGGGTGCGCACCGGCCCGGTCACCGCCGTCGTCTCCGGCGACCGCGCGGCCCGCGCCCCCATGGAGGCGCAGACCGTACGCAGTGCCTTCTACGACGGCCGCCTCACCGACCTCGGCAGCGCCGCCCCCGCCTCCTTCGTCCCGCTGATCAGCGACAACTGGGCGAACAACTTCACCTGGCAGGGCGTCGGCGCCTTCCCCGCGGCCGAGCGCCGCAAGCTGCACGGCATCGTCGCCACCGCGCACGCCCGCGGGCAGCGCGTCCGCTTCTGGGCCACCCCCGATCTGGCGGGCCCGGCCCGGGACGCGGTCTGGACGGAACTGCTCGCCGCGGGCACCGATCACCTCAACACGGACGACCTCGCGGGGCTGGAGGCGTTCCTGGACGCCCACCGGGCGCGGTAACCGGCGGGCACGACACCACACGTTCGGAGGACAGCCCAGCCGCCCGGACGAACCCTCCGCTACGCCACACTTGCGGCCGAACGCCGCGAACCCGACAAGGCGGCGTGGCGGAGGAGGTTGACGATGGCCGTTTCCATCTCTGTGGTGCTGCTGCTGGCGATCCTGGCGGTGATCTTCCTGCGCAGCGGCGGGCTCAAGATCTCCCACGCCCTGGTCTGTCTGCTGCTGGGCTTCTACCTGGCGAGTACGAGCATGGCGCCCACCATCAACAGCGGGCTGATCGCCACGGCGGACATCGTCAGCGGCCTCAGACCCTGACCCCCTCGCCGCGCCGTCAGCCGGCCGAGAAGACCCCGATCCCGTTCGGGACGGCGCGCTCGGCCCCGCCACTGGGGTGGTTGCGCACCGAGACGCCGGCCGCGCCCGGCGCGCGGGCGACCAGCGTCGTCGACCCGCCGCCGTCCAGGCTGAACCCCTCCGTAGCCCCGCGGGCGAGCAACGCCTGGGCCACCTCCGCGACGGTCAGCCCCGATCGGTACGCGGCCGAGCCGTCCAGCGCGAGCAGCAGCACCCGGCGTCCGCCGTCCGCGATGCCCACCGCGGTCCGCACGGCCGACGTACGGCCGTCCAGGCCCGGCAGCGCCCGCCCGCCCGAGAGCACCGGATAACCGCCGACGGCGAACCCGTACGGCTCCTGCGACACGGCGGCCACCAGCCGGTGGGTGACGGTCACGGCGTCTCCGCTGGCGAGCTTCCGCAGCTGCCGGGCCCCTTCCTCACGGCCCACCAGCACCGTCGTGTCCGCCGCGACCGGGCCGTCGCCGGGGGCGCCGGAGGCGGAGACCACCCGGCCGCCGCGGACCGTCACCTCGTAGGTGTCCGGGCTGCACGCGGCCGCCCGGTCGGTGTCCGTGCCGCAGGTCGCCCGCACCCGGGAGGCGCCGCCCCACTCGGCGGTGAACGCGCCGACCGAGTCCACCGGCAGCGCGTACTGGTTGAAGCCGCGCAGCGGCAGCGTCCCCTCCGGTGTCCGGACCTCCCCGTCGAGGGAGAGCCGGTCCAGCCGGGCCCGCCGGTCGTCGCCGACGCCGAAGACGGCCTCGGTGGTGACGCCGGAGGGCATGGCCGGTCCGAAGCGCTGGCCGTCCGGCACCGCCGCCTTCAGCGCCCGGCCCTCCGCGATCGCCGGTCCCACGCTCGCGCCGGTCGCCTCGACACCCGGGTGCTGGCTCTCGGTGATGTTGAAGAAGTCGCCGTTGACGCCCGCGACGGCGCCCTGGGCGGCGGCCATCCGCGACACCGTGGCCCGCGCCGCCACCGCCCCCGGGTACAGCAGCCCGAGCCGGACCCCGGGGGCGTCCAGGTCCACGCCGAGGAGGTGGGCGTGGGTGGTCCCGCCGGCGGCCGGGAGGTCGAACTCCTCGTACGTCACCCCCGGCGCGATCTCGGCGGCGGCCGGCGCGGCGACGGCCGGTGCCGCACCCGCCAGCGCCGTGCCGGCCAGTGCGCCGAACGCCGCGAGCAAGGCCAGTGTCCGACGGAATGCCGCATGAGGTGTCACGAACGCCCCTTGATGTCTCGTCAGCCGCACGCTCAGGGAGGTAGTGCACCAGACGGCCGCCGTCCCGGAGGCGACTGCCGGGCCGCGACGCGGAAAAGGGGACGGAAAGGCACTCCCACGGACGCCCGCGGGCCGCCGCGGGTGGCCCTCAGCCGCCGAGGACGCTGTCGCGGTGGAGCACCGTGACCCGGTGGAAGTTGCAGCCGGACGGCGGCTCGGCGGCGGGCCACGTCTGGTGGGCCTTGAGCGCGATGCTCACCAGGCTCATCAGCAGGTCGATGTCGGTCTCGCAGTCCAGATGCACCGTCACCCAGCGGGAACCCGGCACGAGGTGGATCGCGCTGGAGCCGCCGAGGTCGTAGTGGAAGCGCTGGACGGCCCGTCGGGTCAGGTTCAGGTCCACGTCCCGGTCCGAGTGGAAGTGGATGATCTCGTCGTGCACGGAGCGGAGCGCCTGTCCGGTACCGCAACTGGCCGGCCCCGCCGTGAGGTCGGGCCAGTCCTGCAGTCGCTCCAGGGCACGCTGGGCCAGAGTCATGTCCCTATCGTCGCTCCATCACCGCCCGGCAACCAGGGGTTGAGCGATTTGTAACCGGCGCGTGAGGTAACTGACCCGGTGTCACGCCCGGTACCACGTGGGGCAAGTGTGCCGGGGTGGGGACCCGGCCGCGCCCGCCGGGCGGGAAGCGCCGCGCGGTCACGCGCGGCGCTTCCCGCCCTCGTGCGCACGGATCACCAGGCGGGACGCGGGTCACCGAGCGCGGCCGATCATCGAGGACAGCAGATCGTCCGGGTGCGGACGGTGCCTACGGGGTCACGCAGCCGATCGTTCCGACCGGGTAGTCGTTGCCGGTGGAGGTCGCGGTGAACCCGAAGGAGACACTGGCGTCCGCGGCTATCACCCGGTTGTGATCCGCGTTGCGTACCGTGACCGCGCCGTCGGACCCGGTGGACAGCACCCCGTTCCACACACTGCTGATCCGGGTCCCGACCCCGGGTGTCCACCGCACCGCCCAGCCGTTACGGGGCTCCGTGCCATGGTTCATCACCTCGACGGAGCCCTGGAAGCCCCCGTTCCAGCTGTTCTGCACGGTGTACACGGCCATGCAGGAGCCGGTGTGCGGCGGATCGGTGGGCGTCGGCGTGGGGGTCGGCTCCGGCGTGCCACCGGAGCCGCGGATGCCGGTGACCTCGCCCTTGCCGCCGTCGAAGACGATGTCGGAGCAGGAGAAGAAGTTCTCCTGGCTGTCCGACCGCACCCACTGGATGAACAGCACCGCGTCCCCGGAGCGGCCCGAGGGCAGCGCCAGGTCCCAGTAGTAGTGGCCGCCGTTGCTCCCCGCCGAGCCCTGCTGCGGCGGGTTGGTGACCGTCTGTATCAACTGGAGGTCGTCCCAGCCCAGCTCGGAGGTGGGCGACCAGCCGGGCTTGGTCAGATAGACCCGGAAGTCGCCCGGATGTGCGGCCCAGTTGCTGTACCGCACCTTCATCGTCGCGCCGGACGTCAGGTGGGTCTTCGGCCAGTCGGACCGGGCGGCGTTGTAGGCGGAGAAGTCGTACGGGGACCGGTCGCCGGCGCTGCACAGCGTGCCGTCGGGCACGTAACCGGCGCCCCGGCCGCCCGCGTTGGAGTCCAGCACGGCGAACCAGTTGTACAGCGCCGTCGCTCCGCTCTGGTTCAGAGCGTTCTGGCAGGCGGGGTTGGTCGGGGCCAGGGCGCCGGTGCCGGTGATGGCGTCCAGCTGGCAGAGGTAGGTGCGTGATCCGGGGGTCATCGCCACTCCGTGCGCCTCCGCCTTGCCCTGTCCGAGGACGGCCAGCCCGAGCGCACCGAGCAGGGTGGCCAGGACCGCCGCGAGGGTGAGGAGTCTGCTGCGTCGAGCCATGGGATCTCCGGTTGATGTGTGATCGGTCGGTCGAGTGGGTTCGGAGGGTGAGCCGGCCCGCCGGAGCGATCCGGCCGGCCGGGCGGCGGCGCGCATCCGGTCCGGCACCCTCAGGTGGCGGTGCACGGAACGCCGTTCAGGGTGAAGGCCGCCGGCTCGGCGAACGTGCCGCTGTAGGTGCCCTGGAAGCCGAACGTCTGGCTGCCGCCCGCCGCGAGGCGCGGGCTGTGCTCCGGCGCCCGGACCGTCACGGCGCCCGAGGCCGGAGTCACCGTCGCGTTCCAGGCGTGGCTGATCTGCTGCCCCGAGGGCAGGGTGAAGCCCAGCCGCCAGTCGTCCACGGGGGCGGACCCGGTGTTGCGG
The DNA here is from genome assembly GCA_014649155.1 of Streptomyces griseoviridis. GTDB lineage: Bacteria > Actinomycetota > Actinomycetes > Streptomycetales > Streptomycetaceae > Streptomyces > Streptomyces griseoviridis. Next base: position 161,061 of record BMSM01000016.1, read on the forward strand.
ACGGTGACGTCGGCGGTGAACCCGCCGGGCCAGACCTGCGTGGCGTAGGACACCGCGCAGGCGCCGGCCGGGGTGCCGGGATCGGTCGGCCCCCCGCCGCCCAGGACGACGTCCGAGGAGAAGGACCTCACCGTCAGCCCCGCCCCGTTCTGCCACGGCTCGAAGCCGGCCTGGACGCTCGTCAGGTACCAGTCGTTCCCGGCGAGACCGCGGGAGACGGTCTGCCGGACGAAGTCCATGACGTCGAAGCTCCAGCTGCCGATGGCCGCGGGGGCGACGAAGGACAGCACGTCGTTGGAGCCGTTGCTGCCCGACCACACCTCCCAGCTGCGCCCGGCCACCGTGGCCGTGCCGGTCCGGGAACCGATCGGCTGGATCGGACCGACCCGGTTGAACCAGATCATGATCTCGGTCCGGTTCACGCCGTCGGTCCGGGGCGCCGGGTCCAGCCAGATGTCGTACGAGGCGTTGTACACGGCGTTGTCGACAAAACCGTAGGAGATGCCGCTGGGCGCGCTGGATATGGCGTCGACCCGGGCGGGGAGGGAGGTGCCCGGCGAACAGTTGGTGTAGTGGCAGCCGTTGAAGACGGACGGGTACGACTTCGGGGCGCCGTTGGTCGGCACGGAACCGTCCGCCCTGCTGAGCACGAAACCGGAGTCGGTCGCGGTGACGCACTGCTCGGCACTGCTGCCCCAGCGGTTGTTCTGGACGACGTACCGGTTCTGGATCGTGGTCGAACCGTACTGCTCACAGATCGTGGTGTCAGCGGCTCTCGCCGCGGCCGCGGTGCCCGTCGTCGCGGCGCTCGGCGCGGCCGTCGCGGCCGTCGTGAGGACGGCGACGAGGGAGAGCGCCATGAGCAAGACGCTGAACAGGGCGCGCGTGGCGGAGAGTCGGTGGGGAGAGGGGCGCATGCGGGTGGACCTCTCTGGGACGGGGGAGTCAGACGGGTGGGAGCGCTCCCATCGCTATGTGGGGGACTGTAAGAGTTGACCATGTTCCTGACAAGGCTCTGTGCGGGGAGGAACGGAGCCGGACCTCGTTCCGTCGTCGCTCCGGCCGCTGTCACATGAAATTGACCAGTCGGATGTAGCGGGACCAGTCCCACAGGGGGCCGGGGTCCGTGTGGTCGCTGCCCGGCACCTCGTGATGCCCGATGATGTGCGCGCGGTCCTTGGGGATGCCGTATCTCGCGCAGATCGCCGCGGTCAGTGCCGCCGAACTCTCGTAGAGCGCGTCGGTGAAGTACGCCGGTCTGTCCACCCAGCCCTCGTGCTCGATCCCGACGCTGCGGGTGTTGTGGTCCCAGTTGCCCGCGTGCCAGGCGATGTCGGCCTCGCGGACGCACTGGGCGAGGTGCCCGTCGGAGGAGCGCACCACGTAGTGCGCGGACACCCTCTTCTGCGGGTTCTGGAAGATGGCGAGGGTGTCGGCGTAGGTCTCCTGGGTGACGTGGATGACCACGTGGTCGACGGGGTAGGCCGTCGGCCGGCTGGACTTGGTGTAGTTCGCCCCGCTGGCGGGCTGCCATTCGGCGGTCGGGTGGTCCACGGCCCGTGACCGCGCCTCGGCCGGGGCGCCGGACAGCAGGGCGGACGGAACGGTGGCAAGGGCGGCGGCGGCCAGGAGGCGTCGTCGGCCGGGGAGCGGTCGTACTCGTTCCATGAGCGGTCACCTTCCAGTGCTTCGGGGTGGTCGTCGGATTCCAGTGCTTCGGGGTGGTCGTCGGAGGGGTGTCGGAGGGCCGTGCGCGGGCGGTGCGACAGGGGCGGCCGGGCAGTGTGCCCAGGGTGGCGCGCGCACCGGTGGGAGCACGGTCACGACCCGGTCCCGCCCCCGGACGGCGGTGGGTCCGGCGTCCGTGTCCGCCGTCCTCGCGGCGGTCGCCTTCCGCGTGAATCACGGTACGGCGAAAGCGGATCGGAGCCATGGGCGCGCCGGTACGCGGTGGAAAACTGGCCGATTGTGGATAACTCCGCCACTCGATCGAGTGAGGGCCGGCGGTGTGGCGGGAGAGAGGGCAGGCCGTTCCTGCGCGAGGTCCGTCGGCCGCGTGCGGTCCCGAGCCCAAGGCCCGCCGGTCGCGCGTAGGACCGGGCGCGAGGAGGTGAGCCTGGCGGCGCGCGCGAGCCCGCGACGGTCTGGGGGGACCGCGTCCATGTCCGAGAGGGTGGCGGCGGTCGGTCCCGAGGCCCGCCGGCCGTGCAGGACCGTGTGCGTGAAGGAGAGCCCCCGGCGGCATGTCCGCGCGAGCCCGCGACGGTCTGGGGAGGGACCGCCGCTCCGGCCGAGGGCGCGGCGGTGGTCAGGTCCGCTCCGCCACCACCGCCGGATCGTCCAGCACGCCCCGGACCACGGAGTGCGCGGCACCCAGCAACGGCCCCTGCGGCCCCAGCGCGGACACGGTCACCGGGCAGGCCGGGCCCGCGGTCCGCCGGGCCAGTTCGGCGCGGAGCGAGGGCAGCAGCCATGGCGCCAGCTCGGCCAGGGCGCCGCCCAGCACCACGCTCTCGGGGTCCAGCAGGTTCACCGCGCCGGTCAGCGCGATGCCGAGCGCCGTACCGGCGTCGGTCAGCGCACTGCGTACGCGCGCGTCGCCCTGTGCCGCGCGGTCCGCGAGCAGGCCGACGCGGTTCTCGCCCGGTTCCAGACCGGACGCGCGCAGGACGGCCTCCTCGCCGGCGTACTGCTCCAGGCAGCCGCGCCCGCCGCAGGCGCAGGCGGGCCCGTCGGGACGGACCGGCACATGCCCCAGCTCACCCGCGAAGCCGCGGGTGCCGCGCAGCAGCCGTCCGTCCACGACCACCGCCGCGCCGATCCCGATCTCGGCCGAGACGTGCAGGAAGTCCCGGGGTGTGCGGTCGTCGAGCCACAGTTCGGCGAGGGCGCCGAAGTTGGCCTCGTTGCCCACGGTCAGGGGCATGTCCACGGCCAGCAGGCCGCCGAGGTCGATGTCGTGCCAGTCGAGGTTGGGGGCCCGTACGACGGTCAGGGCGTCCCGCGCCACCAGTCCCGGGACCGCCACGGCCAGCCCGGCCGGCCACAGCCCCTCGGTCTCGGCCTCGCCGACGACCTGACGGACCAGGGCGGTGAGCTGTTCGAGCACCGGCCCGGCGGCGCGGGCCCGGTCGCGGACATGGCGCACCGCCCGGGACCGGACCCGGCCCCGCAGGTCCACCGCGCACACCGCGAGATGGTCGACGCCGATCTCCGCGCCGATCCCGGCCGGGCCGCGCGAGCTGACCGCCAGCGCCGAACCCGGGCGCCCCACCCGTCCGGGCCGCTCGGGTCCCAGCTCCTCCAGCAGGCCCCAGCGGACGAGCTCGTCCACGAGGGTCGACACCGCCGCACGGGTCAGCCCGATCCGGGAGGCGACGGCGGCCCGGGACAACCGGCCCTCGGCGCGGACCGTGTGCATCACCCGGGCGAGATTGCGCCGGCGCATGCCTTGCTGGGTGTCCGGCGACGGGCGGCCCGGACCGGCCGGGTGCGCCCTGTGCGGCGGTGCGGTCATGCCTCCTCGGTCCCTGTCCGTGCGGTTCTCGTGCCCGCCGCCACCGTGCGTGCCGGTGGACGGCCCGGTCGGTGCGCCCGGTCGGCGGGCGCCCTACCGGTCCAGCAGAGGGGCCGCGTCGGAGAGTACTCCGGAGATCCTGGCCAGTGTCGCCTCGTCCCGTTCCACGGCGTCGAGCACCGGCCCGGCCGCCGTGTTCCAGCGCCGCGCGACCGCCGCCGCGTCCTCCCCGGTCAGCAGCCCGGCCGCCTGCGCCGCGGCGCCGAGCGCCACCAGCTCCCGGGCCTCCGGGATCTGCACCGGCCGCCCCGACAACCGTCGTACGGTCTGCTGCCAGGCGTTCCCGCGGGCGCCGCCGCCGATCAGCAGCAGGGGGGCGGCCGGGTCCGCGTCCGCGTCGAGGACCAGGTCCAGCGCGCCCAGCAGGGCGTGGACCGCGCCGTCGTAGGCGGCCTGGAGCAGCTGGCCACCGGTGGTGTCGTGCCGCAGCCCGTGCAGCAGCCCGGAGGCGCCCGGCAGGTTCGGGGTGCGCTCGCCGTCCAGGTACGGCAGCACCGTGACGCCGGTGCCCGGCTCGACGGCCTCCCGGTCCAGGCCGAGCAGCGCGGCGATCCGGTCGACGGCGAGCGTGCAGTTCAGGGTGCATGCCAGCGGCAGCCAGTCGCCGCGGGCGTCGGCGAAACCGGCCACCGTGCCGGTCGGGTCGGCGGTGCGGTGCCGGGACACGGCGTACACCGTCCCCGAAGTCCCCAGGCTCATCACCGGCACCCCGGGGCGGATGCCCAGGCCCAGCGCGGCGGCGGCGTTGTCACCGGTGCCGGCGGCGACCAGGGTGCCCGGCGCGAACGGCAGGTCCTGGCCGTCGCGTACCGTGCCGGCGACCTCGCCGGGGCGCACGATCCGGGGGAGCAGCGCCGGATCGAGCCCCACGCGCGCGAGTGTCTCCTCGTCGTACGCCTCCGTCCCGGCTGCCCACCAGCCGGTGCCGGAGGCGTCACCGCGGTCGGTGGTCCCCTCACCGGTGAGACGCTCGGTGAGGTAGTCGTGGGGGAGGCGTACGGCCTCGGTGGCGCGGACCGCGTCCGGTTCGTGCTCGGCCAGCCAGGCCCACTTGGTGACCGTGAACGAGGTGCCGGGCACGCTGCCCGTGCGCTCCGCCCACGCCTTGGGGCCGCCCAGTTCCTCGATCAGGCGCCGTGCCTGCGGCGCCGAGCGCACGTCGTTCCAGAGCAGGGCCGGGCGCACCGGCTCGCCGTGCGCGTCGAGCGTCACCAGGCCGTGCTGCTGCCCGCCGACCGACACCGCGGCCGCCTCGCGGGCCGGCTCGCCGCACTGGCGCAGGGCCTCGCGCAGGGCGTCCCACCACTGACGGGGGTCGGTCTCGCGGCCCGCTCCGGACGACACGGTGTGCGGGGCCTGGCCGCTCGCCACGACCCGGCCGGTGGCCACGTCCACGACCAGTGCCTTGGTGGACTGGGTGGACGTGTCCACGCCGACGACGAGCGGACCCTCGGCTGCTGACATCGGGCTACTCCCTCTTTCCGCGGCTCTGCGCGATTCCGGCCTGGGGTGCTGCGGGTGCCCGGGCCGCGAGGGCACGGACATCACTCCTCGGACACACGGAGACACCGGGTCTCTTCCCAGGACTGCGTCCGCATACTAATTTGTAAAGTGCCATGACGAAATAGTCGCAAGCGAGCAAGGAGCCGCGGCATGAGCTACCAGCCCACTCCCGAGGACAGGTTCACGTTCGGTCTGTGGACCGTTGGATGGCAGGGCAGGGATCCGTTCGGGGACGCGACGAGGCCGGAGCTTGATCCGGTGGAGTCGGTGCGGCGTCTGGCGGAGCTGGGCGCGTACGGGGTGACGTTCCATGACGATGACCTGATTCCGTTCGGGGCGTCGGAGTCGGAGCGTGAGGCGCGGGTGAAGAGGTTCCGG
>BMSM01000017.1 GCA_014649155.1 Streptomyces griseoviridis
TCGGTGACGCAGTTCCCCAACGGTGTGACGGAGGTGGTGGGTCCGGACGGGCAGGTGCAGCTGACCGGCCCCGACGGCAGCACCGCCGTGCAGAACCCGGACGGTGGCGTGACCACCGCCTTCCCCGACGGAGGTGTGTCGACGGTGGCCCCCGACGGCACCGTCACCACCGTCACCCCGGACGGACAGACCGTGACCACCCATCTGGACCCCGGCCAGAGCCTGGTCAACCCCGACGGGTCGACCACTTCCATCGGCCCCGACGGCTCGGTGACGACCACCCTGCCCGACGGTGGCACGTACACGCTGCACCCGGACGGGACGGTCACCACCACGAATCCGGACGGCACCACCGGCCCCGGTGCGCTCTCGGACCTGCCCACCACGTCCGGCGACCCAGGTCGGCTCACCACCCTGGACCCGGACGGCAGTACGACCGTGCACTACCCGAGCGGCACCACCGCCACCACGGGCACGGACGGGTTCACCACCACCACCTTCCCCGACGGCAGCAGCACCATCGCCGGTCCGGACGGGCAGTTCCAGACCGTGCCCAGTCCCACGACGGCCGGCCTCACCGACGCCACGGGCGGTCCCACCGGTGCCACGGGCGAGAGCACCGAAGCCTCGATCGACCCGAACCGGGCCTTCGGCAGCCGGCAGCAGGCCGCCGTCGGCCAGCCGGCAGCGGGAGCGGGGGCAGGGACGGGGCCGGGGGCCGACTCCAGTCTGAGCGGCATGCTCTCGCCGATGATGATGATGGGCATGGCCCGCATGGGCCAGCAGGGCCAGCAGGGCAACAAGGAACAAGAACGCATCCGCGAGGTCTACGGCGACGACGAGTCCGACGGCGTCTTCTTCCCGAACCAGCAGCAGTCCCGCCCCGTCGGCCGGCCGGAGCCGGACGCGTACGAGGAGGAGGAAGAGGACCCCGAGGATCTGCTGGGCGTACCGGCCCGCTCCCAGGGCGGACCTGGCGGATACAACCGGCCGTCCACCAGCTCCCCGGGGTGGTCGGACGACGGCGACGACGTGTGGGGAACAGAAGAAGGCGGACTGCCGGCGTCGATCGGCCGCTGACCGACCGCCCAAGAGCCGGCCTCGTCCGCCGGCGGCTAGAAGCACGCGCGCGAAAGCGCACCGGAAAGGAACACCGTGGAAGATTCGGTGGAGCAGGAGCTCCAGGAGGCGTTGTCGGAGTTCGCCCGGCACCGCGACGCGCTGATGCGGGCGCAGCAGGACGTGGCGGCGCTGTCGGTGACGGTGCGGTCCAAGGACCGCGCGGTGGAGGTCACCGTGGGGGCCGGGGGCGAGCTGAACGCGCTGCGGTTCCTCAACGACAAGCACAAGGAGATGTCCGGGCAGAAGCTGGCGGCTGCCGTCATGGAGACGATCACCGCGGCGCGTACCGAGGTGGTGGCCCGCGCCACCGAGCACCTTGATTCCGTCGCGGGTATCGGCTCGGGCCTCGCGATGTCGGGGCTGGAGGACCTGGACCTGGACGCCATGCTGAAGTCCCTCGGCGTCGAGATGCCGACGGACGGCGCGAACCGGGGCGGGGGTTCCCGTGGCTGACGGCGACATGTTCGCCGCGCTGCCGGACGAGGTCCAGCGCGGCGGTGACGCCACCGACCAGGTGGCCCGACTGGTGGAGATGTTCCACCAGGGCTTCGACGCGTTGACGTCGTGGGACCCGGCCAGGCCCCCCTGGGGCCGGGACAAGCTGGGCGCGGCCTTCGAAGCCCAGTACAAAGGCCCGCACACTGCCCTGCGTGAGGCCATGCTGCAGCTCGGGCTGGCGCTCGGTGGTGCCGCGAACCTGACGGTGTCGTCGGGTCAGGACTTCTCCCGGACCCAGGGTGACGCCCTGGACAGCATTCACGGCGACACCAGCGGCGACGGGCGGCGATAGATCATGCCCTCGCAGTCCCTGGACGGTCTCTTCGTCGCGTTGACCGGCATGGAGTGGCCGGATCTCGACACGGCGGAGGTCCAACGTCGGGTGGTGCTGCCCCACCGTGACGTGGAGCAGGGGCTGCGGGAGTTCCAGGAGCTGGTGCACCAGGTCACGAACTCGGTGCAGGGTTCGGTGTCCGGCCGGTGGAGCGCGTCGTACGCGAGGGCGATGTCGTCGTTCGCCAGCGGGACCGGTGCGGATTACGTGCAGCGCCTGGCGGAGACGGCGAAGCAGCTGGGTGACGCGGGTGAGAACGCGGTCGGGCAGGTGCGGTACACGCGCGGGATGATCGTCGCGCAGTTGGTGCAGTTCGTCATCGAGTGGGCCATCACGCTGGTGATGGCGGTGTTCAATCCGATCGCGGCGTTGATGCGGCAGGCGTTGCTGCGGGCGGTGTACCGGGCGATCCTGCGGAGTCTGGTGTTCCGGGCCGTGGCGGCGGTCGGGTCACATGTGGTGATGAACGTCGGGCTGGCGGCGGCGACGGATGTGTTCGTGCGCTGGGCCCTGGCCCGGCAGGGGCATTCGGTGCCGCACGGCGGGGACAGCCTGAAGCAGGCGGTGGGTTTCGGTGCGGTCCAGGGGTTGTTCGGCGCGTTCGTTCCCCTGGCCGGGGGTGCGCTGGGCGGTCTGATCGGCAAGAACCTGGGCCGGGACGCGCTCAAGGGCCTGCGGGACACCCTCGACGACGCCCTCGCCGGGCTGGGCAAGCCCGGTGCCGGGGATCTGGCCCGGGACGCCGCCGCGAGGGGCGGACTCAAGGACGCGGTAGGGCAGGACGCCGTCAGGAGCGCGGTCCGGCAGGGCCTGTCCGGGCGGGGCGGCGGGCCGCTGGCGGACACCTTCGGCGCGGAGGTGGCGCTGGGCGCGGCGGATGCGGCCCGTGGGCTGCAGACGCGCGGGCTCGGTGGGCTGGGCGGGAAGGACTTCTCCGCGGACGCGTTCGCCTCCGGGATGGGGGAGGTGTTCGCGCGGCGTCTGGACGGGGTGATGGACGCGCCGGCCGCGCGGGCCATGGGCGGGGAGTGGGCGCGGGCGTTCACCGGCAACGTCGGGACGCGCAGGCTGGGTGACGCGCTGGCGGCGAGTGTGCGGGGGCTCCCGCAGGGCTTGCGGCACGCGCTGTCGGTCGACGTGGCGCGGGCGTTCGGGACGAACTGGGGGCGCAAGGCCGGCGCGTTCGCCGGGAACACGCTGGGCTGGGGCGCGGCGACGAACCTCGCCGAGGGCACGTACAACTACTTCACCACGGGCCGGTTCACGACGTCGTGGGGGACGTTCGCCTCCGGCGCCGTCGGTGCGATGCTGGGGCACGCGGGCGGCAAGTTCGGCGGCCGGGCGGGCACGGCGATACGCCAGGGCACAGGGATCGGCACACCGCCGCCCCTGCCGGCCGGCACCCCGGTCAACACGCTGCCCAGCTCCGGCCACCCCCTCGACCGCCCCGGCGACGACCTCCGGCAACTGTCCCGACGCGTCCTGCCCGGCGCACCGACCGCAGCCGCGGGGGGTGGAGCGGGGATCGCCGGCGCGGGGATGGCTGCCGGCACGGGCGCGGGCGCGGGCGCGGGGCCGCTGGGTACGCGTCCGAACACCATCGGCCAGGGCACCGGTACGGGCATCGGCGCTGAGACGGCCGCGGGGAACACCGGCGGCGTCGCGGACCGCTCCGACGACACCGGCGCGGGCGGCGAGGACGACGCCGTGTACCGGGCGCTCTCGGAACGGTTGCGCGGACTCACCGTCTCCCCCGGCACCACCGGCCCTGTCCAGGACGAGGGCCCGGACGCGTCGGACCCGGGCGCGGGCGCCGGCTCGGACGCCTTGGCGCGGCTGGGGAATCTGTCCGTGCCCTCGATCCCGGTGGGCACACCGGGTCCGGTGCCGGCGGCCATGTCCGCGGACCGTCCGGGAACCGGGGACCCGCGCACGCAGGCCGGGGCCGAGGGGCCGGGGGCGGCGGAGCGGGACGCGGTGCCGCGGGGCCAGGTCCGGGGCGAGGACTCGGGCGTAGCGGACCGGGGCGATGCCTCCGGCGTTCCGGACCGGAGCGATGCCTCCGGCGTTCCGGACCGGGGCGAGGACGACACCGCCGACGCGGACGCGCTGCGGAGGCTGGACGGACTGACGGTGCCCACGCAGGCGCCGCCGCGCAGTCCGGTGCAGGACGCGCCGTCGGTGCCGGTGACGCGACCGGTGTCGCCGGTGGAACAGGTGCGGGGGACGGTGTCCCGGCTGGACTCGCTGGCCCGCGAGGTGGGCATGCCCGGCGCGGCGCGCGAGGTGTTCGCGCGGGAGGCGCGGCAGGCCGCCGCGGTGGGGGACTGGCACCGGGCCGCGGACGAGGTCGCCGCGTTCCGTGACGGGATCCGGATGCAGGACCTGCGCGGCCGCTACGAGGCGTTCACCGAGCAGATGGAGGGCGGGTTCGAGCGGCTGGAGCCGCTGGGCATCGACCACGACCAGTGGCAGAGCCGGGCCGACGCGGTCCGTGCGGCGTGGCACACCGCGGACCCGGACGCCGTGGACGGCGCTCTGCGCGACTACACCGCGCTGATCGAACGGCACGTGCCCGTCGAGGTGCTGACGGGCCGTGACCTGCCCACCCACCACGACCCCGAAGTGGCCCGGCTCCGCCAGGAGCTGCTCTCCGGACGGGGCGGACGCGACACGCTGGGCGAGTACCAGCGGATGCGATCCCTGTCGGACAGCCTGCGCGACCGCCTCGACCAGGCCGTCTCCGGTACGGAGACGCAGCAGCGGGAGGCGGTGCTGCGGCAGCGCATGCTCACCGCGGACACCCCCGAACAGGCGGCTGCCGCCGAGCGGGAACTTCGGGACCTGCGAGAGGCGCAGGAACTCTCCGCCCGCCTGGACACGCTGCGCTCCGACGCGCCGGCGGACGGCCCGGACGGCGCCGACGGGCTGCAGCGACGCCTCGACGCGCTGCGCGACGACATCCGTCCCGACGAACACGAGGACGCGCTGCGCCGCCAGGTCGACGAGGCCACCACCGAGGAGGACCGCGCACAGGCGACGCGTCAGCTGCAGGACTACCGCGACCTGCGCCAGTTGCAGCAGCGTCTGGACACCCTGAGGCAGAACGACGACGGAGACGACGGGACCGGGACCGGCCCGCGGTCGGAAGAGGAACTGCGCCGGCGGTTCGCGGCGCTCACCGCCGGCGAGACCGGCGCGGTGGCGGACCTGCGCCGCGAGGTGCTGGACGGCACCGACGAACACGCCGACACCCGGAGCCTGCACCGGCTTCAGGAACTCCTGGACCGCCAGGAGGCGCAGCGCCTGCGGGACGTCGCGCGCCTGGCACAGGAGCTGCACACCCTTACGGAGCAGCAGCAGGCCGGACAGCGAGCCCTGCTGGAGAACCTGCGGACGCCCACCACCGGCCCCGTCGGCCCCGGTCGCCCCCGTTCCGGGGACGAGAGCGGCGGCGCGGAGACCGCACCGGCGGAGGAGTCCCCTGGGACCGCTCGGGCCACGGACAGCGACGGCGGGAGCCCGAACGGGATCGCCGACCGGATCGCCGACGTGCGCCGGCGTCTGGACGAGGCGCGGACGGAGTCGGAGCGGCTGGCCGGTCTGCGCCGCGAGATGGGCACGGCCCTGCCGCGCATGGAACGCGACGGCCACCTCGCACGGATCACCGACCGGGGCCTGACCGCGCGGAACGAGCAGCGGGACTCCGGCCGCGGCCCGCAGGACCTGGCGGGGCGGCTGCCTTCCCCGCCCACGGCACCCGCGGCCCGGCCCGCCGGGACGGCCGGACCCGACGCGCCGCGAGAGGTGTCCGGCACGTCCGAGGCACGGGAGGCGTCCGGGGCACCGCCCACACTCGAAACGGTCAGCTCGCCGGTCCTGCCGGATGCCCCGAGCCAGGCACCGGGCACCCCGTCCGACGACCGGGAGGCCCTCGCCGCGGCGGAGACCACCGGCCAGGGCACGCCGCGACCGGACGCGCGGGACGCCGCCGCCGGACCGGACGGCCCGTCCACCGCTGAGGACGTCCGGGCAGGTGAGGACGTCCATCCGGGAAGGCCCGCAGGCCGGGACGGCACCCGGCGCGCCCCGGCCCCGCACGAGGGGACCGCGGAGCTTCAGCGACCTTCCGACGGGGACGAGTTCACCGGCGATCGGGAGTCCGTACCGGCCGACGAGGCAACCGTCGTACCGCTTCCGCCGCCCCCCGCCCTGTCCGGCCTGGACGCGCTCCGCCGCCTCGGCGGCCACGACGACCTCCCGACCGGTGACGCGGGCCGTGACGGTGCCGTCCCCGGCGACGCGGGCCGTGACGATGACACCCCCGGCGGCGACGGCCGGCCCTCCGCCGCGTCCACCGCGGAAGAGGACACCACCGACGTCGAGGGCTTCCACGCAGGGACCACCAGGCCCCGGACCGGCGACCGGGTGGAGGCCTCACACCTCGGGGTACGGACCCGTGTCCCCCGCGACGACCGGGACGCCGCGGCGGCCGCCCCGGACGTCGACCCGGCCGTCGACCTCGGCCTGGTCCACGAGGCCGACCGGGGCAGCGTGGTGCCCAGCCTCGCCGAGGAGAAGCTGTGGCGGTTCTCCGACCATCCTCCCGAGGAGGTGTTCACCAGTGGGTTCACCGCCGACGCCACCGGCCCCGACTCGATCGTCCTGCTCGACCAGTGGGTGCACGGCAAGGCGAAGGCCCAGTACGTCTCCACCACCCACGACCGGGAGCTGTGGTACCTCAACAAGCGTTACCGGTACGGGATCACCCCGTCGCGCGGTGCCGACCCCACCGGGGTGGACGTCGCAGCGACCCTGGGGCGCCTCAATGTGAGGTACCAGCTCAGCTGGGAGCGGGAGGTGGCGTTCACCGGGCACATCGACGCCGCCGCAGTCACCGAGGTCTACGACCGGCAGCTGAAGCGCACCGGAGTCTGGGACCCCAGGGGATCACGCGTCGTCTGGCGCTCCGGCGATCACAAGGACATCGCCTCCGTCCCCCGCGCTTCCGCCGATGTCCAGCCCGCACTCCCGCGGAGCGGCCGCGAGACGTCGGAGCCGTCCGCCGGCTCGGTGAGCGGTGCGGACCCGGCTGTCACCCACGAGGACGACGCGGTCGTCCTGGTGAACTCGCGGGCCGGGCAGACGCTGTGGCGGTTTTCCGACACCGGTCCGCGGGACGTGTGGGCCGCCGGCTTCGCCGCCGGCGGTGTGGACGAGGTCATCTCGGTCCAGGAGTGGGGCAGCGACGACCGGGAAGGCGTGTCCGAGTCGACGACGCGTGATCACGGGCTGTGGTACGGCGCGAAGCGCTACCGCTACTGGATCGACCCCGTCCTCGGCAGCGGTGCGGCCGACCCGGCGCTGGGGCCCCAGGGGACCGGGGACGAACTGGAGGGCGGGCAGGAGCACACGTTCACCGGCGGGGTCGACGCGCGCGCCGTGGTCAGCGTCTACGACATGGAGGAGCGCCGTACCGGCGTACGGGACCCGGAAACGAACCAGACGCGCTGGGAGCCGGGCGACAGGCAGGCAGCGGTCCGGGGCGTCGCGTCCGGGCTGCGGGCGGGCCGGAACGACCACGAGCCGCCGGCGGCGGACTCCACGCCGCGGACGTCCGAGGCCGGAATCGCGGCGGGGCAGGTCCTGGGTGCCGGGGAGGTGCGGACCGACCGCTGGCTGCCCTTCGGCACCCGGCCGGGCCTGCCCGCGAAGGGGACCGAGGCCTTCGTGTTCGAACCCGGCGAGGGGACACCTCCCACCGTGCTGCGGCCGGCGGCATCCGGCGAGCGCACGGACATCGGCTACGACTGGACCTGGTACCGCGACGACGCCACCGGCTCCGAAGTGCTCCGTCTTGTCCGGCGCATCCACCTGGTGCCGGACGGGGCGACCTCGCGGGAACTCACAGGTCTCCGGAAGTCGTTGGCCCAGGCGGTCGCCCAGATCCTCAACGCTCCCGGCTACCGGCTGCCGCAGCAGCAGCCCGACCAGGTCGCCGGACCGTTGGCGCCGGGACCGCGCCTGGTCTTCGACGTCGCCTTCGCGGACCGCCCCGAGTCGGCCCACAGCACGGTCACCGTGCGGACCGGGCTGCCCGCCGAAGACCGGCCGATGGTGCAGGGCACCTGGTACGCCGGTGTCCACCCCGTCGGTCTGCTCCACGAGTACGTGCACGGTTTCGGTGTCCTCGACGACGTGCCGGACGCCCGCGTGCTGTTCACCCCGGGCGGTCGGCGTCCGGAGACCGTGTCACCGGGCACCGTGAGCCTGATGGGGCCGCTCGGCAGGCCGGCGCACTCCCGGCAGCTCGTCCTGTCGCCCGCACACCTGCGACAGATCGCCGAGGTCATCGCTCCTTACCTGCACGGCACGTCCACCGGCCGGGCGCCCGACGCCGCCACGGGGGGAGCGAAGGAGCATTCCGCGAGGGGCGGCGGCATCCTCGGCGGCGACGGCCGGCCCACCGACGGGTCCACCGGGGCGGAGCACCGCACGGACGCGGACGGCGCCACGGACTCCCACGTGCGGACGACCGGTGACAAGGACCCGGAGGCCGTGCGGGTCGACGACCGGGCTGTCGGAACCACCGTCGCCGACGGGGCACACGACCCCCTGCTGCTGACCGAGGTGCGCCGCGAGTTCGCGCGCCTTCGGCCGGACCGTGCCCTGCCGTCGCCGCTGGAGGTGCGGGCGGTCGCCGACGTCCTGCCGGACGCCTACCGGCACACCACGACCCGGGCCCGGGGCGAGGCGATCGCGCAGATCCTGGTGGACGGCGAACCCGTGCGGATGCGCGCCGGACTCAAGGGCGACGAGCTGGAGACGGGCTTCTCGGCGCACGAGGTGCGGCGGGGACGAACCGTTCCCGTCCACCTGCCGTACGCGACGATCCTGACGACGAACGACAAGATCGCCCTTCTGATCGACCATCGTGCGGACAGCCGGGGCGACAAGCACTCGATCGTCGAGATCGTGACGGCTCCCTACACCATCCTGGAGGGCGAGCACGCCAGTTTCGACAGCGAGGAGATAGAGGCGGCGATCCAGGACGCGTTCCTGCGCCTCCGCCGTGGCGGGACCCTCCAGGAGATGTTCCCGCCGAGTGAGGGTTTCGAGACGGACGCGCAGTACGAGGACCTTGTCTTCCCCGACATGAACCTGGGTGTCTACGCCCAGTTCAACGTTGGCGTCAGTTACCGAGGTCTGTGGCACCTCCTGCGGAGCGTCAAGGAGTACTCGCTCCGGCAGCCCGACCGGGAGAAGGGCACGGACACCCTGGTCGCCGCCGACCTGTTCGCCGGCCGGGTGACCCGGTGGTTCCTCGGACGTGACGGCGCCACCGGTGAGGCCGACGACCTGTTGGACGGGGAGGAGATCGGCGAGAGCGCCGCGACACTGCTCGGGTATCTCGCCATGACCTATGTCCAGGCGGCCGGAGCGGCTCTCGCCTATGCCAAGGGAAACGGCCTGAACAAGAACGAAACAGCCGTTCTGGCCAGAGTTCCCCTGCACGAGGTCCGTGCCGAGCTGCCCGGCGACGTCAGGGACTTCCTGGAGGCCAATGCGGGGCGCATAACGCGTTTCTTCGAGAGCGCGGTCACCGCGACCAACCCCACGATCGACTTCGCGGCGCTCGCCGGGCGTTCCGTGCTCGACCTGTCGAGGCTGTCCGACACACCCACCGTCGGGCTCTACCTCCAGAACGCGCTGCGGGAACGGCCCTACAGGACCGTGAGCCAGGTGGACATGTTCGGTGGCGCGACCGAACTCGACCTGGACTACGACGGTCCGGATCCCCGCGTGCCGCGTGTGGTGCTGGAACTCAGGAGGATCGGCACCCGGTACGACAGCCAGCGGGACGTGCAGACCAAGAGCCGCCTGGTGGAGCGGTGGGTCCAGCAGGCGGAGTCGGCCGCCGCACGCGTCCCGCGCCGCGACACCGCGGCGTCGCGACCCCCCGTGCGCCGGCCGGGAGACGCGGCAGGCGGCCGCGGCGCCGATCCGGTGGACGGCCTCGTCCAGGCATTCCAGCGGCGTCTCGCGGTCACCACGCGCAGGCGGGCGTTGCCGACCCTGCCCCCGGCAGGCGCACCGGCCGAACGTCCGGTCCAAAGTCCGGCGTCCGGTTCCACGGCCGCCGCGGCGCAGGGTGCCGGGGAGTCGCTGCGCCAGGCGGTCAACCGGGAGCTGATCGGGCTGTCCCAGGCGCATGCCGAAGTGGACACGGCCACGGTCCAGGCCTATCTGCGGATGTACGCGAACCTCTGGACCAACCAGCCGCAGCCCGTGATCGCCGCCACGATCGCAAAAATGATCAACGATGCGAGGCGGTCCGCCCGCCCCGCCGTGCCCCTGACGGCGACCGCGTCGGGCAGCGGCACCGGGACGGCGGCACGCCCCGGCCCGGCCTCCTCCTCCCGGGGGGTCGCCCAGGCCGGGCACGCCGGACGATCGCCGCGGTACCCGGTGGCGGACCCGGCTGTGCTGGCGCTCTGGCAGGACACGTTCCGGCAGTCACGGGAGGCGCTACGCCTCCTGCCCGAGCGGGACAGCCTGCTGCGCGGCGCCCAGCAGATCATGAACGACCGCCACCAGCCCCCGCCGGCCGTCGCGGAGAATCCGCCCGGGCCGGGGGAGGCGTACCGGGAGCTCCACCGCCGGATCAGGGACGCGGTGGCCTACGCGCTCCACAGGGGCGGACCACAGCGGGCGCAGCAACTGTCCGAAGCCCTGCGGTCCCAGTTCGGCACCCGGCTCCGCTCCGGCGACGCTCCCGTCGCCACCACCTCGTCGTCCCCGTTCGCCGGAATGGCCGGGACGGACGACGCGATGGTGCGGGGGCTGCGGGAGGCCGTGGCGCAGGCCCATCGGGACGGCCAGGTCCAGCGGGCCGAGCAGCTGACCCGGTCGCTGGAGACCTATCTCGACGCCGGGCCCTCGGCGCGGGCCACGGACGCCGTCGTCCACTACGGGGAGGAGGCGGCCGCGGTCCGGGACGAGCGGCTCTCCGCGGCGCCGGCCGACGCGACCGCGGAGCACGAGGCCCCGGCGGACACGCCGACACCGGCCGGGCGGGACGGCGCACGGACATCCGGTTCCGTGCCGGACGCCGTCGCCGGCCCTGCCGGGGATGCCAGGGTCGCCGCGGAACGCGAACACGCGGAGTTCGAGCAGGCCGTCGGTGTCCACTACCACCGTGATCCGGCGGCGCTGGAGGCCGCGCGTACGGCCGTGCGCCGGCTGTCCGACGTGCTGCGCGCCGCCTACCCCCAGTACTCCGACGACGTGCTGGCCGCTTCCTTCTTCACCACCGACCCGAGCAGTGCGGGCCAGGTCGGTCCGCCGGCCGAGGGCTCGCCCGCCGCGTGGCTGGACGTGCTGCTCACCGAGGGCAGCACACGGGAGGTCATGACGGCCTTCTTCAACGCCGTCGGGCGCAAGGCCCTGTTCGAGAACGACCCGTCGGTGCCGCACCTGACCGCCGTGCTCCGCCGGGTCCTGGAGGCCCCGCGGGACGCGTCCCGGGGCCCGGTGTCGGCCGAGGGGATGGAACTGGCCGAGCGGCTCGGTCTGGACAGGCCGTCGCTGGAGGCATACGCCGTGTTCCTCAACGGCGGACCGCGCGCGGAACTCCAGCGGCGTGTCCTCGACGCACCGGCCTGGCGCGGCCAGGGGCACCTGTTCGCGCCGGGGGACCCCCTCGCCCTGGGCAGCCTGGCGGCCCACCGGACCGGGGACTCCCTGAAGGACCCACTGGAGATCGTCGCCAGCCAGTCCGCCCGCGTCGAACGCCATGAGGACCTGCGGCTCCTCACCGAGCGGAAGAAGACCCCGAGGGACTACAGCTACCTGGGCGTCGCGCTGACCGCGCGGGAACGCACGTTCCTGGCCCGGACCTCGCGCCCGCTCTCCCTCGTCGGCTTCGACACCGAGGAAGTACCGCTGGACACGCTGGCGTTCGACCCGGCGACCGGCGAGCCGGTGCTCACCGAGGTGCTGGCCCGGCCGGACGTCGTCACCGTCGAGGTGCGGCGCGTGTCCACCCCCGCCACGGCCTCGCTCGGCCCCCACGTCGACGTCCCCGCCGCCCTGCGCACCGGCGCCCCGGTCGAACGCGTCGTCGCCGTCGTCCGCGGCACGAAGCGGCAGCACCCGGAGCCACGGGCCGGCGACCTCGTGCTGGACGGCGAGCAGGGACCGGAACTCCCGCTCAGCTGGGTCGAGGGGGTGGCCTACTTCTCCCTGGACGAGCGGTCGCCCTGGTACCGGGAGTGGCACGGCACGAGGGGCATGCCCCTGGTCGCCGGGGTCTCCGGCACCACCCTGCGCCTGCTGCGGGTCTTCCGGTGGCTGGGTGCCGACGACGCCGACATCCGCGACTTCCGCAAGGCGCTGATGGGCTGGATGCTGCCGGGCCAGGACCACTCGCTGTTCGAGATCATGCGTGCCTCCTACCTCGCGGACGCGGTCACTCCCGAGGAGGTGCGGGGTGTCCACGGCGACGTCCAGGACCTGTACTCCGTCCCGGGACTCGTGCCCCCGCACCTCACGCCCCCGATCCCGCGCCCGGTCCCGGAAGCGGCGGATGTCTCTCCGGCGGTGGACTACGCGATGGTGCACCCCGACGACCATGACTTCGTGGTGCCGAGCGGTGCGGAAGAGGTGCTGTGGCGCTTCTCCTCCCTAGACCCGCTCGAGGTGTTCCGGCAGGGCTTCAGGGCCGATGACGTGACCGCACACGTGCCGCTGTGGGAGTGGGCGGTGGCGGACCCCGACGCCTCCCCCTACGTGTCGACGACCCGTGACCGTGAGCTGTGGTTCCGTGGGAAGCGGTACCGCTACCGGATCGTTCCGGCGCTCAACGACGATCCGACGGGTGTGGACCTGAACGCCACGATCACGCGTCAGCGCGCGGCGGGCGCGGTGCTGCCCCAGGAGATCCTCGAGGACATCGAGCAGGGCGAGTTCAGCGAGGAGCAGGAGGTCGCGTTCACCGGCTTCATCGCCCCGAGGGCCGTGGTCAGCGTCTTCGACCGGGTCACCCGGCAGACCGGAGTCTTCAACCAGGACACCGGCACCATCGCCTGGAGCCCCGGCGAGCCGGACGACGGCACGCACGACGCCGGGACCGACGAGCAGCCGCCCCCGTACGAGGGCACGGACGTGGCTCCGGCCGTGGTGTTCGAGTTCGACGATCTGCCCGACGGCACTGCGGCGGGGGCCGCGGTCGCCGCCGACGTCACGGCCGTGCGTTCCGCGACCGCCGGGGACCCGGGAGAGCTGTTCGGGGCGGGCGAGGTGCGTACCGACCGCTGGGTCCCGTTCGGTGGCCGTCGTGGGGATCTTCCGCAGGCGTTCGCGTTCTCTCTGGCCGCGGACGGAACGGTGTTGTCGGTCCGGCGGCCGCCGGGTTCCGGGGAGCGTACCGAGGTGGGTTATGCCTGGGCGTGGCACCGGAGCGGGACTCCGGCCGGCGACGTGCTCCACCTCACGCGGCGAGTCCACCTGCGCGGCGACGGTGCGAGTCCCGAGGAGGTGCGGGGGGTCCGGAAGGGGCTGGTCCAGGCGCTGGAGGCGTATGTCAACGAGCGGGGTCACCGGCTGCCGGTGGCGCAGTCCGACCGGATCACCGGGCCGGTGCTGCCCGGTCCGGTGCTGCGGGTGAGCGCGGAGTTCACCGACGACCCGGAGGCCGCGCACACGGTGGTGAGGGTGCGCTCGGGCCGGCCGCGGGCGCCGCACGCCATGGAGCAGGGCGTCTGGCACGCGGGTGTGTATCCGGTCGCCTGGGTCCACGAGTTCGTGCACGGCCTCGGGGTGTGGGACGACAGACTCGACTCGCGGGCGCTGCTGGCGCCGGGAGGTCACGCCGGGCAGGTGCCCGACGAGGGCGACTCCAGCCTGATGGGCCCGCTGACCGGCGCGCCGGGAGTGCGGCGGTTCGTCCTCACCCCGGACCATCTGGCGCAGATCGCCGCGGTGTTCGCGCCCTACATGCACGCCGGTGAGATCCCCGCCGTGCGCGGCGAGGTGGTACGGCAGGCCGGCCTGGACGCCTCCGACCTTCAGGCCGCAGTCGACTACCGGCTGATCCACGAGGAGGACACCGGCCTGGGTGTGGTGGAGAGCCGGCCCGGCGAGACGCTCTGGCGGTTCTCGAAGGAGGAGCCCGAGGACGTCTTCACGCACGGCTTCCGAGCCGACGACACCACCAACGTGGTGAACCTGCACGAATGGGCTCTCGAGAACCCCTACGCCCAGTTCGTGTCCACCACCCGGGACGCCGAACTCTGGTACGGGGACAAGCGGTACCGGTATCGCGTCGACCCCACCCGCAACGGTGACACCACCGGTGTCGACGTGATCGCCACGTCCGAGGCGCAGGGGGATTTCCTCGCCGACATGGTCGACCGCGAGGCGGAGGTGGCGTTCACCAGGGAGCTGCGTCCGGAGGCGATCGTCGCCGTCTACGACCGGCAGCTGGACCGGACCGGTACCTGGGAGCCGGGCCCGGCCGGCCCCGTCGTGGTGTGGCGTGCGGGGGGCCGGGACGACTGGATGGCCGAGAACCCGCCGGCGGACACCGCCCCGGCGGTCGACTACACGATGGTGCACCCCGACGACCCCGGGCCGCGGACCCGCGCCGGTGAGCCGGGGGAGGGGGCGGCCGCAGCCCCCCGGCCCGTCGCCGCGGACGCTCGGGCGGACCGGCTGACGCCGCCCGGACGCAGGATGCTGGACCGGGCCCGGCTGGCGGAGCTGGCCGAGGAGGCGGTCTCGGCCGCGGAGCACGCCGCGGGCGAGGCGGCTTCCGCGCCGGGCGCGGTGCGCGACGCCTCGGCGCAGTGGTGCCTGGTCCTGCTCACCGGGCTGCGTGACGTCCTGTTCCCCCGGGGGGTGCGGCCGGCGGGAACGGTCGACGACGCGGTACTGGACGTCCGCGCCTGGGAGAGCCGGCTGGCCCCCGGTGACGGCTGGGCGGCGATCCCCTCCTACGAAGCGGTCGCCGAGGCGATGCGCCCCGGTGACACCGCGTTCGTGCTGGCCCGACGCCCACAGGGCCGGGGACACGCGTGGGCCGCCCATCACCTGGGCGACGGGCCGGACGGGGGCGTGGTGTGGATCGAGCTGCTGGCCGCCCGCGCGGCCAGGCTGTCCGCCACGCCCCCGGCGATCGCGCCGGCACAGGCGCGGGCGGTCGTCGTCGACGCGTCGGCCCGGGTCGTGGCGCGTGCGCTGAAGGCACGGGAGGACGAGTCCTTCGCCGCCTCGACCTCGACCGGGCACACCCTGCCCGATCCGGCCGCCGACCGCTCCTTCGGGGCGATCGGGGTGGAGGTCGAGCCGACCACACGGGAGTTCCTGGTCACGCGCGGCCCCGAGCTGCTGCCCGGTGAGGTGCTGGCGACCCACCCCTCAGGTGTCACGGTGGTCCTGGAGACGAGCACGGCACTCGAGGGGCCGGACCAGCGTCTGTACGCGAGGAGGGCTCTGCCGGACTCGGGGCAGGCATCGTCGGTCCAGATCTACATCCCCGAGATCGTCCTGCCGCCGCTGGCCGTCCTGCCGGGTGAGCGGCGGCTGTCGGTCACGGAGGGGCTGCGGCTGCTGCGCGCAACCCGACGGGCGCTGAACGCGGGCGAGGCGCGCACGTACCTCGCCTCGCTCCTGCCCGCGCAGCAGGGCTGGACGATCACCGAGAGCGGTCGGCGGCTGGCGGCCGGGCGTATGGTCCGCGGGGAGGAGGGCCGCGGTTACGCGCAGTTCACCATCGGTGTTCCGGTCGCGGCGCTGAAGACGGCGCAGGACGTGGCCCTGGAGCACATCACCTACAGCATGCTCGTCCCCCACATGGAGGCCGGAAGGACTTTCGCGGACAAACTCGCCGCAGGCTACGCCTCGGTGCTTCTGGGACGCACCGTCTCGGCGCCGGAACTGCCGTTCCTGATGTCGACCGTCCCCGGTCTGGCGGAGCTGCACGGCTACGGCTGGCTCGCCTACAACCACGGCGCGGCCCCCGCGACCGTGGGCCGGCTCCACCCGGACATCCTGTCGAAGAACCTGCTGGTCGCGGCATCCCGAACGCCGTTCCTGGACATCCGTGAGGAGCTGAGCCCGAACGTCCGGCAGTTCCTCGCGGCCAACCAGGCGTGGGCCGTGAACCTCTTCGCCGGGGACGTGCGCGACTTCATCGCCACGCGCAGGGCGGCCGCCGGCCGGCCGCCGGTGGACACAGCGCGCATCCTCGACGAGATGCTGCCCCGGGGCACCGCCACGTTGCGGCAGTACCTCGCCACGATGTTCACCCCGGTCCCGGAGGAGCAGAGCGTCAGCCAGGACGAGGCGGTCGGCATGAAGGACTACCTCGACCTGGACTTCGGCGGCGACCCTCCGCTGCGGCACGGGCTCATGCTGCTGGAGATGCGCAACTTCGGGGCCGACCAGGGCCGCCACACGGATGCCGAGGTCGAAGCGGCCTTCACCCTGCTCCAGCAGGTCGCGCGGGACGCCTACGGCGAGGCGGAACGCGCGCAGCAGATGCAGCTGTCCGTCCCCGCGGCCGTGCGGGTCCTCGACCACCCGGTCGTCACCGCCCTGCGGGGGCTCGACGAGGCGACCCGCCTGCGGGTGCCCGCCCCCGGACGCGTGAACCCCGTTCTCCTGCTGCCCCCCACCGCCATGGGACGGATCGCCCTGTCGGCGGCCTCGTACGCCCTCGGTGGACCGCTGTCCCCGTCCGTCCGCCAGGAGGTCCACGACCTCGACCGGCGCGCGCGGCAGGCACTCGCCGCGCCCGCTGTGACGCCCGCCGCGCAGCAGGCTCTGCGGCGCGTCACCACCGCGGCCCGGTACGCCCTCCACGTCCTCGACTCCGCGGTGGGTCTGGAGACCCGCACAGGCAGCCGTCCGACCGCCGAGCAGATCACCGTCTACGCGGAGCTGGTCCTCCACTTCCACCGCCCTCCGACCGCCGCGGAGAACGGTGCGGTCATGGCCGTCCGGCACTATCTGCCCGAGGCCGTCCGCCCCACGGTGTCCGCGGTCACCGCCCTCACCACCTTCCAGCGGTACTACCCGCGCGACCTCGCCGTCCCGCCGGTGCAGGCCGACATCCAGCGCGCCGCGCGGACCGCCGCGGCCCTGCTGGCCGGCGGACAGGCGCAGAGCTCCACCCTGGCCCCGATGCTCGGCGGCAGCCGGGACGCCGGGGCCGATCCGGTGGCCGAACGGTGGCCGGCCGGGTACGCCCTCACGGTGTCCGGGGCCCGTACGACCGGCACTGCGCCGCAGTACGTTCCCGCCGCGCGGGTTCTCGACGCGGCGGACGCGCGCAAGGGGCGGCAGGAGCCGGAGCGGTGGCTCACCGTGTTCCAGCCGTACCCGGTCGCCGGGGCGGGCGGCAGTACGGGCGACGGTTTCACGTACCGGGTGAGCACCTCGGGCGCCGTCGAGCTGCCCGGCGGCCGCATGCTGCCCGACGGCCCGTGGATCCCGTACGGGCACGATTTCGTCCAGGGGAGCCGGGAGGACGGCGCCGGGTACCTGCTGCGCGGCGACAGCGGCTGGATCGGTGTCCTGGACAACGCCGAGGGAGTGCTGGCGGACGCCGAGAGGGCCCTGCCCGCCTCACCCGGGGCGGGCCCGTACCAGCTCACCGTCACCGGCGGCGCCCTGTACCTCGTCCCCGGACCCGACACCACCGGCACCGCCCGGGCCGTCCGCGTTCCCGTGCCCCTCTCCCCGGACGTGCCCCAGCGCGGCGAGGAGGCCGCGAAGGAGTGGGGAGCGGCGGACCGGAGCCAGAGCGCCCGGCCGGCGGACGGGGCGCGGGACCCGGCGGTGGACCCGGCGGGGCCGGCCGCCCGGTCGGAGGAGTTCCGGCGGGCCCGCGAAGCGATGGATCGCCTGGAGCCCGCCAGGCGTGACGCGCTGCTGGCGGAGGCCGCGGACATCATGACGGGCCGTCACCAGCCCCCGCCGATCGACCGGACAGGGCGGTCGCGCGACGAGGCGGCCTACGGGGAGCTGTACGAATCCATCGCCCACGCGGTGGCGTACCGGCTGGACCGGGGCGACCGGCGGCGCGCGGAGAGCCTGTCGGAGGAGCTGCGCGCGGAGTTCGGCACCCAGCAGCGGCACGGCCTGCCGGGCGGCGTGCCTCCCCGGGGACGCGACGCCCAGGAGTCCGTCTCCGACCGTGCTTCCCGTGGCGGCGCCTTCGCGTCCGACGCCCAGTTCATGAACCGGTTCCGTCCGGTCGCGGCGAAGGCGCTGCGCGCGCTCGGCCACGACTCCGCCCAGGTGGACCGGCGGATCGGACCCCTGGCCAGGGTGGCCAGGAGGACCTGGCACGAGGAGTGGCCGGTCGGGGAGGTCGCCAGGATTCTGGATGTCTACCCGCAGTTCGGTCAGGACGAGTACCGGGACACACTGCACGCTCTGACACGGCCCGAACATCTGCACGTGATCAGGGCGGTCGCTCTCCGGCCCAACCTGGGAGCACTGCTGCACGGGCACCCCGATCTCCTGGCGGTGGTGGCCGAGTCGGACACCGTGCTGGACGCCCTCGGCCGGTTGCCGGAACACCTCCTCGCCGTCTACCTCCGGTACCCGGAGTACGTCGAGGACCTGCTGAGGAAGTCCGACGACGGACGGCGGGAACTGATCGAGGCGATCGCCGGCGGGCACGACGACCACGCGATGCTGCTGCACGCGCCCGGACTGCCCGCGGCGCTCGGTTGGCGGGTTCCGCTGATCCTGGCCGTGTCGGGTCACGGGCCGGTGGCGCAGACCCTCGTGCAGTTCCCCCAGATCGCCGAAGCCCTGGCGGCACAGGGCAGTGTGAGCGGCGCACGGTCGTACGCCGAGGAGTGGTCGCTGAACGACGCCCTGTTCAACGCGTCGGTGGACGGGGCCGACATCGACTACGCACGGGTGATCGGCGACCGGGCGCTGCGGAACGCGTTGCGGCTCCAGGCCAACATGGCGAAGCTGGTGGTCCGTGTGCCGCAGCTGCTCACCGCGGTGGCGAACGACCCGCGCGTGCTGGAGACCCTGGGCCGGGAACGGGCCTTGGTCGACGTCCTGGAGGACCTGCCGGCCTTCACGGGGCGACTGGCGAGCGACCCGCAGTGGCTGGACGCCGCGGTGGGCAACCCGGCCCTGGCCGAGGTCCTGTCGCACCGGCCCGCCCATTTCGACCGGGTGCCGGACGGCGAGCTGCTCCAGGCACTGCGGGCGGCGACGCGGCCGACGCCGCCGCCCGCGTCGGCCGCGCCGCAGGCGTCGGCGCCGGCCGTGGAGCGGGCCAGGGGGGCCAACCCCGTTCTGCACGCGCTGCTGACGGAGGAACCCCGCCTGGCGGACGTCCTGCGGGAGAACCCGGAGCTGGCCGAGACGCTGGCACGTCGTCCCCAGCTCCTCGACCGGCCCCACGAGTACCGGCGCCTGCTGTCCTCCGCCGGACGGAGCCTGATCCCGTACGTGCGGGAGGGGTCCCCCCTGCTGGCACCGCACATCCTGCGTTCCGCGCTGCGCCACGAATCGGTCCGGCGGTGGCTGCTCTGGGGAGACGGGCCGGTCACGGCCCCCATCACGGACATGCGCCGGAGGATCGCCATCGAGGCCGAGGCGAACCCCGTCGTGGGCCAGATGCTGTTCTTGAGCCCGGCGCTCGCCCCGTTGCTGATCATGGGTGGGGAGCTGTCGATATTCACCGTCCTGGTGCACGGCTGGTCGGTGCGGCCCGACGACGAACGCGTCTTCACCAAGGTCATGATCCCGGGCTTCTACCAAGCCCTGGGAACTCTCTCCGACACGCGCCGGCTTCTGGACGTGCTCTTCCAGGACGACGCCGCGCTGATCCGTGTCTCGGGGAGGAACGCCAAGGTCCTCAACGTCCTCACCGACGACATGGTCGTGAACCTTCAGGCCCATCCGCAGGTGGTGAAGGTGCTGGCCTCCCGGCCGGCCGTGGAGATGCCTTTCCAGCACTGGAAGGCGCTGTTCGGCGACGCGTCGTTGCTCACCGCGCTGGGCGACCCGCGCAACGAGACCATGCTGGGTCTGCTGGCGTCCGCCCCGGAAGCGCTCCGTGAGGCGGTCGCGCGGCCCGGCTTCGTCGCGGCGCTCGACACGCCGGCGTTCCGGGAGGCCGTCACGGCGGCGGCCGGGGCGAAGAAGAAGAAGCGGGGGAACTGGGCCGGCGGTCTGGTCAGGGCCGTCCAGGACCACGCCGGTGAAGCCGTACTGTCCCCCGAGGGTGTGGAACTGGGCGCGCGGGACCATGCCCACGCCCGTCTGTGGAGCCTCCCGCAGCACGCGGCCCAGGACGTGCTCAGGTCGCTCCACGGGGACCCGCAGGACGAGCAGCGGCTCGCGCGGCTCCTGGCCGTCGACGCGACGGTCCGCGGGAACAGTGAACTGCTCGCGGCCGCCAGGAGCAGCGCGGCCCTGGGCGCGGCCCTGTTCACCAACCCGGAACTGGTCCCGACACTGGAGGTCCGGCCCCTGCTGCCGCTCCTGCTGGACCGCACCTCAGGACTGCTCCCGCTGCTCGTGTCCCGTACGGACCTGACGAGGGCACTGCGCACCAACGACCACCTCCACCGCTACCTCACGGAGAACCCCGGTGCCGTCGAGAAGCTGGCCGAGGACCGCGTACAGGCCCGCCTGATCATCCAGAACCGGGAATACGCCCGGCTCTTCCACCTGGCCCCGGACATGAACCGGCTGGCGGGATCACGCCTCCCCCTCGCCTACCTGGTGGGCGCCAGTGAGGACCTCGCGCGCGCCTTCGCGGACCGCAGTCCCGTCGTCCGCCTGCTGGCGGAACCTGCCGCTGACCGACTGGCCGATGTGCTGAACAAGCTGGTCCTGTCGCCGGGCGGCCGGGAGGCCGTGCGAGCGGCGATCAGTGCCGTGCCGGTCACCCAGGCGCTGGTGCGTGCCCCGCAGCAGGCGGTGCTGCTGCGGGAGATCGCGGGGCTGGCCGCCGGGATCACGGACCACGCCGGCGTGTTCCGGGACGCGGACCATGTCGGACGTTTCCTCAGCGCCGGGCCCCTGCTGAGCGCGCTGAACAGCCATCCCGAGCTGGTGGGTGTGGTGCTGGGCGACGCGGAGCTGCTGGAGACCGCGTCGCGCACCCCGGACGTGGTGGCGGCGCTCGCGGCGGACGCCCAGGTGGCGGAGGTGTTGACACGCCGGCCGGAGACGCACCGGGTGCTGCGGGAGCGGCCCGAGGTGGCGCGCGATCTGGCGGGTGACTCCAGGGCACTGCGCAGGGCGCTGCAGGGTGTGCCGGGTCTGGCACAGCTCCTGGCGGACGTGGGCCGGGTGGCGGAGGACCTGCGGACGGCGCCCTGGCTGGTGGACGCCCTGCTGCGCAGTCACGCGCTGGTGGAGCACGCACGCGAGGAGGCTCCGCTGTGGCGGGCGGCGCGGGCCGCGGACGTACTGGCGGGTGCCCTGACGCCGCAACTGGTGCGCAGACTGGTGGGCCGGGACGCACTGCTGCGGGAGTGGGCGGAGCGGCCGGGGTCCCTGGCCGCGGTCGGGCGGCCGGAACTGGGGCGTCTGCTGGCCAACACCGACCTGACCCATTTCCTCGACGGGCACCCGTGGTTCGCCGGGCGGTTCCTCGCTGCGTCCGGGCTGCGCGAGCGTGCGCTGGGAACGCCTGGGCTCGTGGGTGAACTGCGGCGGCTGGTGGTGCGCTCGCCGGAGCTGTTCGAGGAGGGCGCGGAGCGGGCCCTGCTCCGGGAACTGGCGCCGGCCCGGACGTCGACGGCCACCTGGCCGGCCGGCCGGGACGCGACGCCCGCGACCGGCCGCGCGCAGGGCGCGGGCAAGGGCGCCGGGGCGGTGACCGCGGGCAGGGGGAGGACCGCGACCGGGTCCGGGTCGGGCCCGGCGACGGTGTGGGCCCGGACGCTGGCGTCGATGCCGGAGGTGGCCGGGCTGCTGCTGGATCCGGCGAGCGCGGAGATGGTCCGCGAACTGGGTGACCATCCCGAGCTGATGGTGCTCCTGCTGGGTTCGGCATCGGTGCTGGAGGACGTGAGCGCCCGACCGCAGGCGTGGCGCGAGTACGCGTTCGGTGAGTTCCTGGCGTCCTCGCCGGACGGCCGGCTGGAGGACTTCGACAGCGACCTCCAGGCGCACCTGGACCAGGTGGGCGCGGTCGTCGAGGGCGACTACCACGGCCGGGTGCGCGAGGAGGCGCTGAAGGTGTGGCGGCGTGCCCGCGAGGAGCGGGACGCACGGCGGGCACGGGAGGACGCGGAGGCCGCGGCACGGCTGGGGGCCTTCCGGCCCGACGACCCCGGGACCTGGGAGCACAGCGGACGTCCCTTGTTCACCGCCGACGTGCGCCTGGACGACCCCGACGACCTCGAGGTCGTACGGCGGGTGGCGACGGGGGAGCTGCGGCCGCGGGAGAACGAGGCACGGGCGCACCAGGCGCTGCACGTGCACCTGCGGGGCGGCAGGGGCGGCGCGTCGTTCACGTACGTGCTCGGCGCGGACGGCAGGGTGGACGTGCTGGTCTACGCGGTCAGCACGCACCGCAAGAACAACGCCTACCGGTGGGACGGCTCCGGAACACGTTACGTCGACGGTCCGCTGGAGATCGGGGCGGTGCACAACCACGAGGCCGTCGTGGAGTCCCGGAAGCTGGTGGAGCGGGCACGGGAGCTGTCCGCCGCGGAAGCCGCGGACAAGGGCAGGGTCCGCGCGAAGGACCGGAGCCAGGGCAAGGGCAAGGAGAAGGAGCGGCCGGGGACCGCTTCGGAGACGGCCGCCGCGCCGGGCGATCCCGGGCTGGCGGCGGTCGCGGACGCGTTGTCCGCCCATCACACGGCCCAGGCCGAACTGGACGCCGCGCAGCAGTCGCGCGACGCCAGGGCGCAGGCGCGGGCGCTGTCCCAGGCGCGGAGCAGGGTGGCCGCGGCGCGGCAGCGCCTGGCCGGCCTCGGGCTGGACCCGGACGAGCTGTCCGGGACGTCGGAGGAAGCGGCACGACTGGCCGAACTGCTGGACGTCCCCCGGGGCACGGCCCAGGACCTTCTGACCGCGGCGAGCGGCCTGCTTCGGCCGCCGGTGTCGATCGGCTGGGACACACGTACCCAGCGGCAGCGGGCGGTCGTCCACGCCGCGCTGGCCAGGATCGCGGAGAGTCTGCACCGGCAGGGGGAGGAAGCCGCCCGTGAGACGGCCGACCTGCTCGTGGAAGGGAATCCGGCCCTGCGGTCCGCGGACGCCGGGCCCGTCGGCGGCGCCCCGCCCCGGAGGCGGACCGCGGAGACCGTGGCCGACCGGGCCCCGCGCACCGGCACCTCGACGTCCGGGGGCCCGTCCACCGGGCAGCTCCGCGAACTGGCCAGGAAGGTGTTCACGGAGCTGGGCCACGGCCAGTACCCGGTGGAGAACCTGGTCGCACCCGTGCAGAAGGTCATCACAAGGACCGACTGGTACGAGGGGTGGCCGGTCAGGGAACTGATGCTGACGATGGCGTTCAACCCGTCGTGGAGGGAACCGAAGCACGCGTCGACGGTCGACTCCCTGGTGCGCCCGGACCGCCTGCACCTGCT
Organism: Streptomyces griseoviridis; assembly: GCA_014649155.1. Taxonomy (GTDB): domain Bacteria; phylum Actinomycetota; class Actinomycetes; order Streptomycetales; family Streptomycetaceae; genus Streptomyces; species Streptomyces griseoviridis. The sequence continues at coordinate 23,551 of BMSM01000017.1, forward strand.
CCGGGCGATCGCCGAGAACTCCACGCTGGGCGTGCTGCTCCAGCTCCAGCCGGACCTCCTGGAGGTGCTGTCCCGGTCGGGCACCATGCTGCGGAAGATGCAGAAACTGCCCGAAGACGTCCTCACGCAGTACGGGCGGCAGCCGCAGTACATGCAGGACCTGCTCCGGACGCACGGCAGTGGCCGCATGGAACTGGTGGACGCGATCGAGGCGGACCACCTCTCGGTCCATTCGCTGCTCACCACCCCCGGGCTGCCCGCGGCCCTCGACCACCGGGTGGCCCTGATCACCGCCGCGGCGGGCCCCGGCCCGGCGGCACAGCACCTCGTCCAGGACCGCGCGCTCGCTGCGGCGTTGGTGAACAGGACGGCGAAAATGGACGATTCCGACGCCGCGGAGGAGGCCTGGACACTCGCACAGGAGTGGTCGCTGATCGGGGCTCTGTCGGAAGTCTCCGGTCCGGAGGGCCGGGGCCTCGCCGTCGACTACGAGAACCTGCTCAGGTCGAAGGAGCACAAGCGGCTGCGGGAGCAGCTACAGCTCCACGCCGATCAGGCGAAGCTGCTGGTCAAGGCCCCGCGGCTGCTGGCCGCGGCGGTGGCGTCCCCGGCCGTGGTGGACACCCTCGCCACCAGCCCGCGGCTGGTCGACGTCCTGACGGACGTCCCCGCCTTCGCCGAACGGCTCGCGGGTGACCTCGGGGCGCTCACGGCGGCGGTGGACAACCCCGAGGTGGCCGGGGCGCTGTCCCACACTCCCGGCCGCTTCGACACGGTGCCCGACGCGGACCTGCGGGACGCGCTGCTCAGCACGCGCTCCCCCCGCCTGCCCGCTCCGGCCGACCCGGGTCCGACCGCCTACCCCGTGGACAGGGCCAGGGCGGCGATTCCGGCCCTGGACACCGTCCTGACGGCCGATCCCGCCCTGCGGGCCGCCCTGGACGAGGACGGCCATGCCCTTGCCCGGACGCTGGTCCGCCACCCCGGTCTTCTGGCGGACCCCCACGAGTACCGGCGCCTGCTGAGTCCCGACATGGCCCGGCTGCGCGAGGGGGTGCGGGACGGGTCCCCGCTGCTGGCCCCGCACCTGCTGAGAGCCGCGCTCCGGCACGAGCAGCTGCGGCAGTGGTTCCTGTCGGCCAGCGTCTCCCCCCTCCTCGACGCCCCCGCGCACGACCTGCGCAGCAGGCTCGCGCGAGCGGCCGAGGCCGACCCCGCCGTCGGGGAGATGGCGTTCTCGAATCCCGCGCTGGCCCACCTGTTCAGGTACAACCCGCCGCTGAAGAGTCTCACCGGGCTGCGCAGGGCCTGGGCGGTGCGGCCCACGGACGAGCGCCTCTTCGTCCACGCGACGAACCCGCAGGTGGAAAGCACGTTCGCCGACGCCGCCGATGTGCGGCGACTGCTCGACGTGCTCTTCGGCGACAACGCCGCCCCGATCCGGCTGGCGCGGGAGCACCAGGACATACTGGCCCACCTGCACGGCGCCGTGGTGACCCACCTGCACGCCCATCCGGCCGTGGTGGCGAGGCTGGCCTCCCGGAAGGCCACCGTACGGCTGTCCTCCGCCCACTGGAGCCGGCTGTTCCACGACGCTTCGCTGCTCCAGGCGCTGGGCAGCGCGGACAACTCGACGCTGCTGAGCCTGCTGGCGCTCGTGCCCGAGGCCCTGCGCGAGGCGATCGCGCGCCCTGGCTTCGTCGCGGCTCTGGCCCGCCCGGAATTCCGGTCCCAGGTGGCCGAACTGAGGAAGAAGCAGCAGAAGAAGAAGGGCAAGGGCTGGACCTCCGAACTCACCCAGCTCGTCGAGAAGGAGAGCGGCGAACCCACGCTGTCGCCCGAAGGCGTCGTACTCGGCGACCGGGACACAGCCCTGGCCGGCCTCTGGCGGCTCGCGCCGGAAGAGGCCGCGCGGCGCCTCGAGCAACTCCCGCCATTCCTCGACGCGGACGAGGCCACCCGTCGGCGCTGGATCGCCGTCCACGAGACGGTCCGCGAGGACGCGGCCCTGCTCGACGCCGCCCGGCGCAGCGCCGCCATGGGATCCGCCCTCTACGCCAACGAGGAACTGGTGCCGACGCTCGGTGCGAGGCGGCAGCTCCTGGCACGCCTGATGGACCACACCTCGGAACTCCTGCCCGCGCTCCACGGCAACGCGCCGCTCACCGAGGCACTGCGCGTCGACGACTACCTCTACCGCATGGTCATGGCAGACCCCCGGGCCGGCGTCATCCTGAACGCCTACCCGCACTTCGCCCGGCACGTCGCGAGCAACCGCGAACTGGCCCGGCTCTTCCACCTCCAGCCGCGGAACTACTCCCTGATGAGCACGGACCCGCGTGTGGAGGACCTGGGCTACAAGACCAGTCACACGGCACGCGCCTTCGCGGACGGCGAACCGGCCGCGTTCATGCTCCTGGAGCCCGAGGCCGGCGAACTGGTGAGGGAACTCGCCGACATCGACCTCACCACGGACCCGGGCCCGCTGGCCGTCGGCGCCGCGCTCAGCAGTCCGGCGGTCACGCGGGCGCTGATCGGGGACCCGGCGCTGGTGGAGCAGCTGGAGTGGGTTCCGGGGCTGGCCGCCGGCCTGGTGAACCACCCGCGGGCGTTCACCGACGCCGGCCACTTCCTCCGGTTCATGACCGCGGACGGCCTGCTGGAGGTGCTGGCCGAGCACCCGGAGCAGATGGACGTGGTGCTGGGCTCCGCCGAACTGCTGGAGACGGTACTGCGCACCCCGGTCGTGGTGGCGGCCCTCGCGGCGGACCGGGGGATCGCGCGGCTGCTCGCGCGCCGCCCGGAGGCCCACCGGCTGCTGCGGGAGCAGCCGGAGATCGCGGCGGAGCTGGCGGGCGGGCAGCGTTCCCTGCGGGTCGTGCTGGAGGCCGTCCACGGGCTGGCCGGGGCGATGGCGGACGAACCACGGATCGGGCGGGACCTGCACAAGGCGCCCTGGCTGACGGCGGCGTTGCTGCGCAGCCACGGGCTGGTGGACCAGGCGCGTGCGGACGGTCCGCTGTGGCGGGCGGCGCGGGCCGGTGCGGCGCTGGCCGACGCGCTGACTCCGCAGGTGGTGCGCAGACTGGCCGGCCGCGAGAAACTCCTGGAGGTCCTCACGGCCGGCGCGGAGTCCCTGGCGGACATCGACCCGCTGGAGCTGCGGCGTCTGCTGGGCGATGCTTCGCTGACGCGCTTCCTCGACACCCGCACCGACTCCGCCCTGCGGTTCTTCACCGTGCCGGGGTGGCGTGCCGCCGCGCTCGGGACACCCGGCTTCGCCGGCGATCTGGAGCGGCTGGCCCGCGACCCGGAGCGGTTCCGCGAGCTGACCGGGGACCCCTCGGGAGAACTGCTGCCGGCGGCGCTCGCTCCGGCACGGGCCGTGTCCACGGGCGACGGGCAGGCCGCGCGCGCGACGGGCACGAGCAGGTCCGGCGAGACGGCGCGCACGGGCGGCGGGAAGGCCCGCGCCCCCCAGGGCACGGAGGCCGAGTCGGTGTGGGCCCGGGCCCTGGCGTCGGTGCCCGAGGCGGGCGAGCTGCTGCTGGACCCGGCGGCGGCGGAACTGGCCGGGAAGCTGGGCGAGCACCCGGAACTGCTGCCCCTGCTGCTGGGCGCGCCCACGGTGGTGGAGGACGTGGCACGGGACCCGGGGGCGTGGCGCGCCTACGCGTTCGGTGAGTTCCTGGCCTCAGGCGAGGGCGGCCTGGAGGACTTCGACAGCGATCTCCAGGCTCACCTGGACCGGATGGGCGTCCTCCTGGAAGGTGACTTCCACGGCCGGGTGCGGCACGCGGCGCGGGGCGTGTGGGAGCGGGCGCGTGCGGCGCGGGAGACGCGGCTGGCCCAGGACACCGCGGCGGTGGAGGAACGGCTGGCGGCGTTCCGGCCGCAGTCCCCCGAGACGTGGGAGCACAGCGGACGGCTGGTCTATGCCAGCCACGTCCGCGAGGACCGGTTGGGCGAGGACCGGCTGGAGAGGCTGCGGGAGGTCGCGTCGGGCAGTCGCCTGCCGCAGGAGCGCGGCCGGGAGCTGGGCACCGACCGGGCGCTCCACGTGCACCTGCGGGGCGGCAGCGGCGGCGCCTCGTTCGCGTACGTGCTGGCCGACGACGGCCGGGTGGACGTCCTCGTGTACGCGATCAGCGCCACGCGGCAGGGCAACGACTACCTGTGGGACGGCAACGGGTCCAGGTACACGCCCGGCCCGCTGGACATCGGCACGGTGTCCAACCACCCCGCCCTGGTGACGTCGCGCGAGCTGGCGCGGCGGGCCGCGGAGCTGGCCGCCGCCACGGACCCCAAGGGCAAGGGGAAGGGCAAGGGCCAGGACGTACCGGCGGCGGCCGCGAACACCGCGACCGGGACGGTCCGGCCGGCCGACCGCGAGGTGGAGCGGCTGGCGCAGGCGCTGTCGGCGTACCACACGGCGGTGGCGGGACAGCACGCCGCGGAGCGGATCCAGGACGCCAAGCACCGGGTCCGCGCCGTGGGAACGGCCCAGAAGACGATGCGGACGGCGGAGACCGCGCTGCGGGAGCTGGGCCTGGACCCCGAGGCGCTGACCGGGATGCCGGCCGTGGCACGCGGGCTGGCGGAACGGCTGGACGTCACCCGGGAACGGGCGGACGAACTGCTCACCCGGGCCGGTGCCCTCCTGCGCCCGGCCGTGGTGATCGGCCAGGACGAGCAGGCGCGGGCAGTGCGCGGCGCCCAGCACGCCGCGCTCGCCGAGATCGCCGCGAGTCTGGACGAGGGCGGAACGGAGGCCGGCCGGCAGAAGGCCGACGCACTCGCCGCCGCGGACCCGGCCCTGCGTTCACCGGGCCCGGGCCTGGGCGGCGGCGCCTCGTCGTACTCCCTCGGACCCGACTCGGTCCGGCTCGGCGAGTCCTCCGTGACCGGACGCGACACCGGGGCCCCGGTCCACGGAACCCCCGCGGACGTGGTGGCGGACGCCGGGCCGCCGGTGTCCGGGGCCGGGGCGGCCGACGTGGTCGTGATCGGGGACGACGCCGTGCTGCTGGGGAGCGCGCCGGTGGCCGTGCGCAGCACGAACGGAACGAACCTCGGTACGTTCGACAGCCGATATGACGTGGAGCGGTATCGCCGGGGTGACGGTGAGACGGTCAGCCGGCTCGTGGTGCGGGTCGCGTGGGAGTTCGACCCGGCGGGAGACCCGCGGACGGCCGGCGGGGACGGGGCGGCGACCGGCACGGAACCGGCGAACAGGGTCGAGGCGTTCGAGGCACGTGTCCGGGCGGAAGTCGACACGGTGTGGAACACCGGTGCCCGGCTGCCCAACGGCGACCTGCTCAGGTTCGACTTCGAGGTGGTCTCGTCACCCGCCGACGCGCACCGCACCGTGCTGCTGTCCACCCGGGATTTCCGTTCCGACGCCGGGCGGTTCTCGGTCGTGGACCCCGACGCGGGGACGTTCGCCCACGAAGTGGGGCACTGGTACGGGCTCAGCGACGAGTACCGCGAGGCGTCGCACGGCTTCCGCGCGGTGTACACCGACGGTGGTCTGATGGCCAGCCTGCACAGGGACGACCGTGACATGCACCATGTCGACGCGGACGTCTCCTGGAAGCAGGTGGATCTGCGTTCCGGCCGGATGTTCGTCGCCGCCCGGTACCTGCGCCGGCTCGGCGCGGACGCGGAGGCGGCGCTGCGGGCCGCGGGGGCCGGGCAGGCGGCTGCGGCCCGGCGCGACGACGGGCTGCCGGAGCGTGCGGAGTTCTCCCTCGAGGTCAGGCAGGCCGTGCTGTACGGCGGTGCGGACGGTGCCGGGGGGCATCTGATGCCCGACGGACTGTCGGACCGGCCCCGTCGCGAGCAGGCGGGCAGGCCGGGTCTGAACGGCGTGTTCAGGGTGGAGTCGGCCGACGGGGCGGTGACGTCGCGCGGCGGACTGCGGGACGGCGACGGCTGGAACCGGGCGGCCGGGGACCTGGCGGCGGGTCCCGCCGGGCGGGCGGGGGAGCGCGCCACCACGGTGATGTTCCCCCGGTACTGGACCGAGGACGACGCCGTCCACGCGGCGGAGCAGGCCTACCTGTGGGCGTTGCGGCACGACGGCGTGTCCGCGGTGCCGGGGCGTGCGGCGGTGTTCCGCTGGGTCGGCGAGTACGGCGGGGTCCGTATCGAGGGCGAGGTGGAGCGAGGGGAGTTCACCGGTTTCCGGCCCGCCGGCGACCAGAGCGGGCTGCGGGTCCCCCCGTACATGCGGCCGACCGCGGCCGGGCGGGGCGGTACCCGGTTCTCCCAGCGGGCGGAGGACGTGGCGCGCCTCGGTGACCGCCGCACACGCTCCGGGGTCCACCTGCTGCCCCTCATGGACGGCGGTGACCTCCCCGGAGTCGACGTCCTCCCCTATGAGGACCTGGACAACGGCACGTACCGGGCAGTGGTGAAGTTCCTGGACCCGGCCGTCGACCACACGACTCTCGAAAGCGGGCTCATCACCCGCTGGGAGTCCCATGTCGACGGCACCGACCACGTCATGTTCCCCAGGGACTGGAGCCCTGTCGACGTGCGCCACGCCGTGACCGCCGCGCATGCGGCCGCCGTCGAGGCGGACACGGTCCTGGACCGGCCGGACGGCTCCTACCGCTGGGTCGGCGAGGTCGAAGGGGTGCGCGTCGAGGGCATCGTCCGCGACGGCCACCACGCCGCGTTCCGTCCCACGGCGCGGCAGCCGTACCTGCGCTGGCCGCGGGAGAAGCCCTTGGCCCAGACACCGCCCGAGAGCGTGCGCTTCTCCGCCGAGGGTGTCGAGCGCACCGCCGAGTACCGGTACGCGCTCTTCGCCGGCGGTCAGTTCGGCCTCCGGCTGACGATGCGGGTCGCCCTGGTCCAGGACGCGGGCGACGGGCCCGGGGATACCGACGCGTACGCACGGCGTTTCGGGGCCGCGGTCGACGAGGTGTACGGGCGGCTGCGGCGTTCCGACGACGACCCGCTGTTGCGGCTGTCGGTCGACGTGGTGGCCGACGCCGCCGCGGCGCACCGGACCCTCCGGGTGACGGAGGCCGGGGACGCCGTGGACCTGGCGGCGAACCTGCCCCGGCTGCTGGGCCTGCCCGCGGACGCGCACACCCTGCTGGAGTCCCTGGGGGACCTCTCCGCTCCCCCGCGCGAGACGGCCGCGTGGGACCGCGCGGCCGAGACTCCGGAAGTGGCGGTCGAGGTCGCCCTGACGACGGCCTACGACCCCGTGGCCCTCCTGGACGACAGCGACCTGGAGGAGAACCGCCACCACGCCCCGGGCGAGCCCTGGCCGTCCCTGGAGGCGCGCTCCGAGGCCCTGCTGAAGATGCTCCGCGACGAGAAGAGGTTCCTGCCGGGGCTCCTCGACGCCCCCCGGCCCCTCGACGGCTTCCCCGACGGGTGGACCTGGGCCGACATCCTGTACGCCGTCCGGACGGTGGCGGAGGACCCCGCGAACGTCCTGCCCGCGGACCTGGGCACCGGTACGCGGACCGTGCGCGGCGCGTTCTTCGACCGCCTCGGCATCGAGGCCACGCTGAAGGACGGCCTGATCACCGACTTCCGGAGCACCGGCCCGGTCGCCGCCGAAGGAACGCCGGCCGCATCCGCCCGGCCGGCCCCGGCCGCGCCCCGCTCCCTCCCGTCGACGGGGACCGGACCGGCCACCGAGCCGGGCACCGTACCCACCACCGGTCCCGCGACCGCCCGGCCCCTCCGGCTGCCCGGCGACCCCGAGGCCCCGGTCCCCGGCACGTCCCTCACCGTGCACCCCGTCATCGAGGCCACCGTGCCGCCGACGGTGGCACGGATGGGCCGGGAGGACGGCGGTGTACGCGGCCTGGTGAACATGGGACCGGTGCCCGGTCCCGTCCTCGACGGGCTGCACGCGTCGGTGACCCGGGCGGTCGAGCGGGTCCTGGCCGACGGCGCCGTGCTCCCCGCGGCGACCGAGGCACTGGCTCGGCTCACGGGGACCGGCGGGGCGGTCCGCGAGGACGTGACCGCGCGACTGACCCCCGAGTTCCTGGCCTCCCGGCAGCGGCAACTGCTCAGCGCGGAGGGGCTCCTCGTACCGTTGCGGACCCTGGACTCCCGCGACCGGGCGCTGTGGGTCAGGATGCGGCTCACCGCTCCCCGCCCGGCCGCGTCGGAGCTGTTCGAGGCACCGGCCGGCGTCCAGCGCTGGGGATTCGGCACCACCAGCGTCGACCGCACCGAGGGCACCGGCGACCTGCGCTCGGCGAGCCTGGCCGGCTCGTACACCTGGCCGTACCCGGACGCCCCCGTGCTGCGGTCGGTGTCGGCCACCGGACAGCTCTCCCTCACCCACAACCAGCGGGCCACCTCGGCGTCGGTGGGCACCGCCGTGCGGACCCTGGACTACCAGGCCGGCCAGGGCGAGCCCGGCTTCGCGTACGACTGGGACGCGGTGCTCGAGTGGCGGATCGCGCCCGACCCGGCCCGGACGGCCGAGGCCGTCGGCGCCCGCGAGACCGGGTGGCGAGTGCAGGAGGGGTCCGCCTGGCGGCAGCGCACCTGGTTCCCGGAGCACCTGCTGCACCCGCCGGCCGCCCGCCCCGGCGGGCCGCTCGCCCCCGCGCCCCTGGCCGACCTGCTGGAGTACGCCCCGCTCCTCGGACTGGAGGCATTCCCCTGGCACGAGAAGCTCCATCAGGACGTCGTGGAAGGCTTCGGCGACCTGCTGAAGGACCTCTCACCGGCCTCCCGGGACGCCCTGCGGCACTACCTCTCGGAGAGTGGCTTCCGAGGCGGCCTGCGCAAGCTGGTCGACACGCACGCCTCGCCCCTGCTGTTCGCCGCGGACGGGGAGCCGCTGGGCTTCCTGACGCTGCGCTTCGACCTGACCGAGGCCGGACCCGCCCACGAGGGCCTCACCACCAGGAACACGGTCCTGGAGGCCGACGTGATCCGGACGGTGCGGGCCACGTCCAGCACGTCCGTGACGAACTCCGTGGGAGTCTCCGTGGGCGCCGCCGCCAGCCTTCTGGGGCAGCTCAGCCTCTCCGGGCGCCTCGGCACCCAGTTCGGGGAGACGTACACGCTCAACGCCGGCGGCACCGTGCTGATGTCGCGCGGACTGCGCTCCGCCCGGCCGCACCTGCTGCGCAACGCGGTGGCGGTGCCGCACCTCACGCTGGTGCGCTCCGACGGCCCGCCCGTACCGCCGACGCGAGGTCCCCTCACCGCCGGCACCCGCGGCTACCCGGTGATCCTGCGGGTCCCCAGCACGGAGACCGTGGGAACCCCCGACACGCGTCCGGACGCCGCCGCGCAGCACACCGTCACCGACCGGGCGGCACCCGCCGGGCGACCGGCCACCCCCCGTCACGCGCCCCGGGACGTCCGCGAGCTGCGTGCGCTGAGCCTGTCGGTCACCCCGCTCCGCCTGGACGGCGCGGAGCCGGTGCTCCGGCACATCGGGGAGCTGCTGCGCCCCCTCGGTTTCCTGCCCGCGCGCGCCCCCCAGGGCAGCGGCGACGTCACCGAGCGGTGGCAGCGGCTCTCCAACGCCCGGCTGCTGGCCGAAGCGGGGTCCGCCGTCGCCCTGCGCGACCTGGTGGCGCAGCCGCGGGACCTGCACTTCACCAGGTCCACCGCGACCGGCGCGGAGACGGTGGTCGCGCACCTCCGCGTGCGTCCGCGCTCCGCGGACGCGCCCGACGGGGACGTGACGCACGTCCGGCACCTGCCCGGGGTCAGGATGCTGAACTTCACGGCCTCCTGGTCCGACGGGACCGAGCAGCGCACCCGGACCCTGGGCGCGGTGAGCGCGGGCCTGTCGGCCGGCGGCCGCATCCCCACGGGCAACGCGCTCCTCGGCGGTGTCGACCTCGGCCTGGACTACGCCTACGGCAGCGGCACCTCGGTCACGGACGCGGCCAGCACCCAGACGGGCCAGGAGAACTACCTCTTCACCTCCGACGGCCTGGACGTCTTCGAGGCGCAGCTCGTGATCGAGGTGGAGTTCTCCGCGACCCGCGGCCACGTCCTGGAGCCCTTCGCGGCGAACGGCCGGGCACGGCTGGCGGTTCCCCCCTTCCGTACCCTGGACGCCCCGCAGCAGGACGGCCCCTCCCCGCAGCACGACATCCGTGCCGTCACCGAGGAGGACGAGCGGATGCTGGAGCTGCGCCGCTCCGGAGAGGTCACCGGACTCCCCGTGGAGGCGTTCGTCGACCGGCTCGACGGCAGCGAGACGGTCCGCGAGGCGGTGAACCGCCTGCTGGCCTCCTTCCGGACCGGACCCGACGCGCAGGCACCACGGGAGCGGACCGCGGAGGCCGGGCCCGTCCCGATGCCCGGCGCCTACCCGCCCGCTCCCGGGGAGGGGCGGCGGCTGCCCCTCCCGTCCGGTACCGAGCGGGGCACGCTCACCGGCACGCCCGGCCGGGACGTGACGTCCGCGGTGGCCGACGCCCCGCGCGGGCCGCTGGACCGGGCCGCCGCCCTCCCCGCTCACCTGGGCCGTTACCTGCGCACGACGGCCGTCGGGCCGGCCATGGAGGACCCGGCGTCCCTGGCACAGGCGGTCGTCCGCGCCGTGACCTCGCACGCCCACCTCCTGGACACCCTGCCGTCGATCCTGCGGGACAGCCGCGAAGCGGAGATACACAGCCCCGGTCTCGTCGGCACGAACATCGCGCTCAGCCTCAAGGGTTATCTCAAGAACGTCACGATGCTGCCCCTGGCGCCCGCCGAGGGGGAGCTGACCACCGACCGGTGGCACGTCTCCGGCAGAGGGTCCGACGTCACCGTCTCCGGCTCCAGCAGCCATTCCGGCTCCCCGATGACCCAGGTCGGCCTCGCCTTCCCCCAGGTCGGCGTGGCGGGCCGCTACGGCCTCGGAGCCGGCCGGAGCGAGAGCGACACCCGTTCCGACGGGGTCACGGGGTACCGGATCACCAGCCAGAGCGGCGGCCGCCTGGTGTGGTTCCGCGCCGACCTGACGATGGTGGTCGAGGCCCGGCGCGGGCGGCACCAACTGCTCCACGACCTCGTCTCCGACCTCGCTTCCCGGGGCCCCGAGGTGCGGCGGACGACCGTCGAGATCCCTCAGGCCGTCGACTTCTTCCTCGGCGAGCGGGACCTCGCCCGCCACCCCCGGCTGGCGCGGATCGCCGGTCTCACCGACCTGCCGCCGCTGCCGCCCCGCACCCTGCCCCTGCCCCTGGCGTACGCCGTCGGCGGCGGCCTCGGAACGGGAGCCGTCATCGAGGTCGCCGAGGTCACCGCCCGGCCCGCCGACACCGCCGGACCCGCCGTGCGCAAGACGCTGCGCCAGTCCGTCGAGGACCTCGTCGAGAACATCGCGCCCGGCAGCACCACCGTGGGCCGGAGCACCCACGTGCCGGGGCTCCGCGAGCGCGTCGCCGAACTCACCTCGCCCCGTCATCTGCAGGCGCTGATCGCCGCCCGGCACAGCTCCGTCTCCTTCGTCGCCAACGGCTGGCTGGGCCCGCGCCTGATGCGGATCTCGCTCACGGCCACTCCGGTGCCCGGCTTCGAGAGCGTCCTGGGCCGGCCCGTCGCGCCCGGCTCCGACCTGGAGACGCAGTTCGTACGGGCCACCGGCAAGGGATCGTCCCTGCCCGTGCCCGGCACCACCGGCCACGCCACGTCCCGCAGCCGCACCGGCGAACTCGGCCTCACCCTCTCGGGCGGCCTCGACGGCGTACGCGGCGGCCTGCCGCTCAGCGACGGCGTCCGGGACACCGTGGGGCAGAGCGCCGGCTTCACCCACGACGAGCGGGTGTGGCTGCACACCTCCGCCGAGCACGTCGCCGACTACCCCGTGCCCTACGACATCGCGGTCGAGGTCAGTTCCACAGTGCTCCCGAACGCCCTCCTGCTCGCACCGAGGACGGTTCTGCCCACGCCGGCGTATGAGTGGATCGCCGCGCTGGCGGGCCGGGCCGCCGACGCGAGCGGGCTGGACCGGCTGTGGGCCCCGCTGACGGTGCGGGCCACCGCCGGGGTGGTCGCGACCCTCCGCCTGGGCGCCGCGGACGCCGCGCCGGCGGGAGCACCCCCGCGCATCGAGCCGTCCGTCCGCACGGAGGACCCCGCTGCACCGCTCCGGACGCCCGAGGACGCGGCGGTCGTGTCCTTCGAACGGCTGACGGCGGGCGATGCCTGGCGGCCGCGCGGCCCCTTCGAGATCCAGCACTTCGACGCCCTGCCCCACCTGGCGCAGGCCCTGCGCCAGGTCGCCCCCACGCTGCGCGGGCAGCGCCGCGAGACCGCCCGGAGCCTGTCTGCCGAGACCATGCTGACCCGGCTGCGCGAACTCGTCGCGAGCGGCGAGCTGTCCGCCCGGGGACCGGAGCAGATCGAGCCGTTCCTCGGGGGGCCGGGCGTGCCCGGCACCTCGCTGCGGGTCGAGTTGTACGAGCCGGTCACCGTCCTCGCCGGTGCCGACACCTCCCTGGACGACGTCCGGGTCGTCAGCGACAGCCACTCCTCACGGGCCGGAACGGCGATGAGCCCCACCATCGGCGCGCAGGCCGGCTTCCCGCTGACCGGCGCGGGCGACACCGCCCTGTCCGCCGGGGCGGCCCTGGCGGGCGACCGCCCGAGCGCGGGCCAGTCCACGGGCGCCTCCTCCCAACTGCGCGAGTACTTGCGCTCCGGCACCACCGGGGAGTCCGCGGACGGCGTCGGCGTGACGAGCTACCAGGTCGCGGCGGTCGCCAAGGTGACCGTGCAGGGCCCCACCGGCGAGCGGCGGTACGTCGTCGGCAACCTGTTCCTGCGCACCGTCGACCGGCCACCGTCAGCCGCCCTGAACCGGGCCGAACTCTCCGCCGCCGCGGACGACGCGGTACGGGCCGTCCGCCGCCACGCGGCCCGGCGGGCGGACGGTTCCGGGCACCTGACCGGCGCACCGGACGACCAGGCGGTCGGCCCGCTGGCCGAACTGCGCGACGCGATCCACCAGCCGGCCGGGGCGGGAACCCTTCCCGCGACGCTGCCGCCGGACCTGACCTGGCACCCGGTCGGTGACTGGGCCTCGCTCGCCGCCGAGCTGCGCGACCTCGGTCCGGGCGCCCTGGCCCTGGTCCGATGGACGGCCCCGGATACCGGGGACGGCCGGGCGCTGGCCGCCTACACGCCGCGTGAGGGGGAGGTGCTGTGGACGGACCTCGGCGCCCTGGCCGGTGAGCGGATCTCTCCGAGCCATCCGGCACTCCTCCCCGCTCACGCGCGCGCCGCGGTGTTCGACGCGGCGGGCGCGGAAGTCACGGCCGCCGCGCGCGCCGGGACGCGTGAGCCCGCGCCGCGGGACGAACCCGCCGCGCGACCGGGGGACTCCGTGCGGGCACACGCGCAGGACCACCCCGCCGAGACGGTGGAGGAGCGCGTGCTGCGCCTGATGCGCGGGGACGCGCCGCAGACCGGCCTCGACCGGCTCACCGGCCTGGTGGACGAGGTGGCCGACAAGGCCGAGCGGGAACGGCGGGACACCCTGGAGCGGACGGGTCCCCAGGAGCCCGGCGACCTGGCGTGGTGCGTGCTGCTGCTGGAACGTCTGATGGCCGCCCGCTACCCGGGTGCCCGTCTGCCGGACGGCCGGCGGCTGCCCGGCGGGGCTCGTCCGGCGGCCACCGCCGACGACTCGGCGCTCGGAGCGTTGGGCCCCGCGGCCCGGCTGGCGCCCGGCGCGGGCTGGGCACGGGTGGAGTCGTGGCAGGCGCTGGCGGAGGCGACCGACGCGGCGGGTCCGGGCGCGACGGCGCTGGTGCTGTGGAGCCGGCGCCAGGACGTCGGGCACGCCTTCGCGTACGCCGACGGGGCGTGGATCGAGATGCGGGAGCGCAGCGGGCACAGGGTGACGACGACACCTCCCGCGCGGGACGCCCTGCACGCCCGGGCCGTGGTGGTCGGCGGGGACGGCCGGGTACGACCGGACGGACTCCGGGCGGCCGTGGAGTCACAGTCCGCGCCCCGTGTCCTGGCGGACCCGCCCGGCGACCACCGGTACGGAGCGCTCGGCCTGGAGCTGGAGTACCCCGCGCAGGGCATCGAGGTCCCCCCGGGTGTGGACCCCGGGTCGCTCCCCTTGGTGGTGGCTCGGTCCGACCACTTCTCGGTGGCGACCGAGGAAGTGGACGGCAGGCTGTTCGTCGAGATCGTCGGCGCCCCGGCGAGCATCGTCCCCGGGGACACCGGGCGCCTCGACCTGGACGACTACTTCCGCCGGCTCGAACAACTCGACCGCCGGTTCCGCGCCCGCGACCTGAGCGCCTACTTCGGCGATCTCGGACGCGGGGCGGCCGCCGCGCCGCCCCCGCTCACACCGTTCGACCGGATCTTCTCCCGCGACCTGGGGTTCACCGTGGCCGAGGAGGCGCGGGGACTGGGGCTGAGGCGCACGCCGTACCGGGACATCATCAACCCCCAGTACACGGTGGGCGTGCCGGTGGCGGGCCTGTACGAGGCGCTCGCGCACGTCCTGGAGGGGACCACGTCGCGGGCGGCGCGAAGAGTGCTCCGGGAGGCCCTGCACTTCGGGACGTGGGCCGCGGCCGAGTACGTCTCGCACCAGTACCTCGCCGGGATGAACGTCCCGCCCCTGTTCGTCGATGCCCTCGACCGTGACGAGGACGTGCGGGCGGTCCGCGGCGCGACGGCGTTGATGTACGAGCAGGCCGCGGCGATGGCCGCCTACTTCTACGACATGTCGCTCCGTGCGGAGAGTCCCGCCGGTCTGGCGAAGAACTATCTGGCCGCCGCTTCCAGGACCTCCCTGGCCGGGGTCCGCGCCGGACTGCCCGCGCGCGCCCGCGTCTTCCTGGAGGATCACGCGCAGGAGATCAAGGACCGCTTCGCCAGCGCCGCCAGGCGCGGCTACCGGCTCGGCCTGCCGGACCCCTCGCAGCCGCTCCCGTATCTCGACATCGAAGGGATCACCACCGACAGCGGCCTCACACTGGGTGACTACCTGGACAACCTGCTGATCGACCGCCCGGCCGCCCTGGCGTCCCAGGGCGTCCTCGGGATCCGCACCAACTTCCAGCACCTCGACACCAACCCGGACGAGCACGGCACGGCGCGCCAGCCGCTGCCGCTGGCCCTTCTTGAACTGCGTTCCTACGGACCGGCCGACGCGACCTCCGTCGCGGAGCTTCGCCGCGTGTCCCAGACCGTCATCGGATGGGCCAGGGACGCGTACGAGGACATCGACCGCCTGCGCTCCCAGGGCCCGGAGACCGCCGAACTGAGCCGCGGGGAACTGCTCACCCTGCTGAACAGCACCGCTGCTCCGGCTCGCGAGCTGCGCAGGCTGCTGGGCAGGGGCTTCGAGTCGGAGGCGCTCCTCCCGCAGTGGCTCCAGGCCGGCCCGCTGCTGCCGCAACCCGTGGTGCGCGCTCTCGTACGGGGAGTGCTGGGCGCGGTCGGCCGGCGGCCGGTCCCCGCCTCCCGTGACGAGTACCGTGCGGCTCTTCGCGCGCTGTCCGGCCTGACCGGTGTCCTGGACGGCCTCCTGCGGCGAAGGGATCTCCCGGCGGACGCGAGGGGACCGCTGCGGGAGGTCACGGAGGCGCTCCAGGCGCTCCGGAGGTTCTTCGAAGGAGGCGGCGGCACGGGGCGGGGAGGGCCGGACGAGCGGCCCGGCGGGCCCGGAAGGCCGCCCCGGGGACAGGACGGAGGCGGCGCCGGCCAGGGGCGGCCGGCCACGGCCGGCGGCCACGCCGCACAGCCCTCCGGGACACGGCGTCCGGCCGGGTCGCGGCAGCCCTTCACCGGCATGATCAGCACCGACGACGCGATGGCGAACGGTCTGCGGGCGGCGGCCGAGGAAGCCCGCCGAGACGGCCGGCCGGAGCAGGCCGAGCGGCTGGCCAGGGCGCTGGAGACCTACCGGGAGACCACCACCGCCGTCCCGGAGGACGCGGCGGGGTCCGTGGACGGCGAGGGCGCGCCCGCAACAGGCGCGCGGAGGCCGGGCGACGAGGTGGCCACGGGGCCCGGACCCGAGCCCGCGGTGGAAGAACCCGCTGCCCGGAAGCCCGTACTGGAGGAGCCTGCCGTCCACGAGCCCGCCGTCGAGGAGCCCAGTGCCGCGGCTCATGCCGCCGCGGTGAACGGTGCCGCGGCGGGGAGCGGCGCGCCGGCCGGGGAGCCGCGGCCGGCCCAGTGGGCTTCGCAGGAGCAGGAGCAGGAGCAGGAGCAGGAGCAGGAGCAGGAGCAGGTGCCGGCCGGCGAGGCGCCCCGGGAACCGGCGCCGGCAGCCGCCGGGATGTCCGACGGGGGCGATCCGGTCGTCGGCGCGGGACTCGACGAGCAGCTCACCGCGGACGCCGGTGAACCCGCGCCCCGCGCCCCCTGGTACACCGGGCACGGCATGCTCGGCTCGGGCACGGTGCAGGGCGTCGCCGTGTGGACGCCGGAGCGGGCCCGGACCGCGGCCACAGCGGTGGTCAAGGGGATCGCCGACCCCGTCCTGGCCCGGCGGGTGCGCGACGAGGTCGCCGCCATGCTCCTCGTCGATGACGCCAGGAGCTGGGGCGACCTGCTCGCGCTCGGCGCGTTGCGCGTCGTCACCGGTCGGCTGGTGTGGATCCGCCCCGTGCCGGCCGGGGCCGAACCGGCGCGGGAGGCGGCCGTCCCGGAGGAGGTGCGCAGCTACGGGGTGCGGTTCAACTCCACCGCGGCCGCCGCCGAGCGCTCCAGGACCGTCGTCTCCCGCGCCGACCTGCTGCTGCTCACGGCGATCAACGTGGCCTCCGCCGCGGCCTCCGCGGTGGTGCTCGGCGCGCCGGCGGTGATGACCGAGGCCGGGCGGACCCGGTCCCGCGGCGTGCGCCAGACGGTGATCAGCGGGAACAAGCTCTTCCTGGAGGGGACGAACCGGTTCACCGCCGGTGTGAGGGTCCGGCTCTTCGTCGACGGGGTGGAGCACACCGTCGACGAGACCGTGGACCGCGGCCTCGTCCTCGGTCTCCCCGTCGTCCAGTCCGGGCCCGCCGAGCCGCGTCCGGGCCCGCGCGGGGAAGCCGAGGCCGCGCTCGACGGCATCGCGAGGCCCAGGCTCGGCGGCGAGGTCCTGCACGCCGTCGACGTGACCCCCGTCCTGGTCGGCCAACAGCACCGGCTGCGCGCCGCGGGGGTGTCCGCCACCACGGCGTACGAGGTGGTGCGGGAACTGGGCCGCTGGATCAACGAGCGCACCGTGATCGGCCGCTACGGCTGGCTGTCCACCAGCGGTGACTCCTCCGACCGCATCAGCCACGGCATCCCCCTGCGCGGCCTCGACGGGTTCGAGGGCCACGTCCGCATGCGCCTCGCCCCGCAGAGCCTGCGCCTCCTCGGCGTCACCGACGGGGTCAGGACCCGCGCGGACCTCGGGGTGGGGCTGACGACGATCACCGGCGACGGCGGGGAGAGCGGCGCCTCGCTCACCTTCGGCGTCAACGCCACCGGCCTGGTCGCCCCGGGGCTCGCGCCGCACGGCGGCCACCACACCGAGGTCAAGGGACTGGCTCCGCTGTTCACCGTCACGGCCGGTACGTCCCGTGGCTGGCACCACCGCCTCACCTCGCAGCCGCTGACCCACGTCATCCTCAACACCACGGAGCCGCAGGCCCGTTACGAGGCGGTCCTCGGTTTCGACATCACCTGGACCTCCTCCACCCACCAGGACCTGCAAGCCCCGGCCCCCGCCGTGCGGGTCGACGCCGAGCTGGGGGTGCCGTGGCGCGACGGACGGGGCGCCGCCGAGTTCGAGGAGCGCGTGCTGGGCGCGGTCCGCACGCCGTACGTGGCCGACGCTCTCGCCGCGCCACGGGCGCTGTCCGCGCCGGTCGACGCCCAGCCGCACGTGCGGGCGCTGCTACGGCTCGCCGACGTCCGCCCCGCTGCCCGCACGGGCCGCCCGGACCGGCTGCTCGGCCCGGACCACCGGCCCGTGCGCCATCCCCGTGAGCCCCTGGCCCTGGCCAGCCGCCGCGGTCTGGGCCACGCCGTCGCCGCCGCGCTGCCTGGCGCGGAGCTGGTGGAGGACGGCTTCCGGGCGCGGCTCGCCGAACTCGCCCGGCAGGGCCGCCTGGGCCGGATCGACTGGGCCACGGTGGACCGCCAGCTCGCCGTGCACCTCGGCCGCCCCGCCCTGGAGGGCGACCTGACCAACGTCCTCGCGGGCGTCGGCCACACCCTGCGGGCCGGCGGGCGCGAGGTGACCCTCACGGTCCGCGCGCACCTGCTCGACTCGCTGCGCGTCACCTCGTACCCGATGGTCTTCAACACCCGGGCGGCCGTCGGCCAGTCGGTGACCGGTGGGACCGACAGCCGGTGGACACTCCAGGCGGGCGCCGGAGGCGCCGTCCGCGTCGGGCTGGGCGGCGTGTTCCGCCTCCAGCTGGGCGGCCTGCGCCTGCTGGGCCGCCTCACCGGCGGTTCGGGCGAGCACTTCACCAAAGTGGCCAAGACCTACCGGCGTATGGAGACCACCGGTGACGTCGACGAGCACGTCCTCGACGTCGCCTACGAGTTGTCCCTGGGGATCGGGCAGGAGACGCCGGACACCTGGTGGCTGGAGCGGCCCGGGGACCTGGTCGCCCAGATCGTCGTCCCGCACGAGCACGCCCCCGCCACCCCCGTCCCCGAGGAGCAGGCGCTGGCCGCGGGCACCCTGCGCCGGGCGATGCGCGCCTGGCCGGCCGGCGTGGAGATGCTCGACCTCTCCTCGGGTGCCTTCGGCCTGTACCCGTCGTTCCTGGTGATGCCCGCCCTCCGGCAGACGCTCGCCGGCATGTACGCGCGGCTCCATCGCGGCGCACCGCTGCCGCGCGAGATCGCGGCGATGACCGGCCCGCAGTCGCTGGCCGCCTACTTCGACCAGCTCACCGGCGAGCGGGGCCGGGCGGCCGACTTCCCGGCTGCCGACGGCTCGTACACCACGGTGCGGCTGCGGCTGCGCCTCTACGCGCCCAGGAAACTCGCGTCCGCCGAGGGCGAGACCGAGATCGAGCAGTACTCCCAGGGCGCCGAGCGCCACGCCATGCCGCGGGAGGCCGGTCACGCCGTCGAGGTCCAGGCCGCCGCCGGACCGCAGTTCCGGTTCGGTTCGGACTCCGGCGCCGACGCCGAGGTCACGGACGGCGACGAGTCCGGCGGGGTCACCGGCCACCACGGCGGCGGCCCCGGTGGCCGGGTGACCGCGATGGCGCAGGGCACCGCACGGTTGCACTGGGCCAGCTCCCGTGAGCACGAGGAGGGATTCATCGACGTCACCCGTGCCACCTACGCGGGAAAGCCCGACACCTATCGCGTCGACCCCGTCTTCGAGGTCTCCGTCAGCAGGACCAAGGGCGGCCGGACCGTCGAGGAAGCACCCCGCTACCTGCGCTTCGCCGACGCCGTGGACCTGCTGGTGCCCCAGGGCCGGGTGGCCGACGTCCGGCCGCCGCGCGCGGTGACCGGACAGGACGAGCGGGCAGCGGTCGCGGCGGCGCCCGTCGCCCGCGGCTACCTCGTCGACGGCCTGCTGCCGCGCACCGCCGCCCACCCCGAACTGCTGCGCGCCGACGGGGTGCTCGACGCGGTCGTCGAACGCCTGGAGGCACGCGGGGTGCTGCGCCCCCGCTCCGGCGACGGGGCCGGTCCCGCCGATCCGCTGCGCAGGTCGCTGGAGGCCGTGTTCGGCTCCCACGCGCTCGTCGCCCGCCTCGGCAGTCTGCTCGGCGGCGGCGTGTGGGCCTGGTTCCCGGTCAAGGGTTTCGCCGGTGCCACGACCCACCTGTGGGTGAACGTCTCGGTGGAGCGGGTCGAACCGGCCCGAGCCCACCGGCCCCGCCCCGAGGTGAAGCTCACGCTGCGCGGCGAGAGCCTGGAGGAGCACAAGACCACCTGGAAACGGGGCGGCACCGCCGGCGGCGGAGGGGTTTTCACCGCGCGCGGTGGGGAGCACGACTCCGAGAGCGGCCGGCAGGGGCACGCGGGCGTCGACCACGCGGCGGGGTACCTCGCCACCCGGGTCTCGGCGGGGACGGAGCTGGAGAAGAAGGTCGCCATCATCCGGGCGAACACCCGCGATGGTTCGCACGCCTTCGAACACGAGCTGGCGTTCCGCGTCGAGCTGGGCACCACCCGCGAACTGCCGCAGGCCGCGGCCGCTCTCGCGCGGGGCGTCGACCTGCTGGCCGGCGCGGTCGCCCGCGCCGCGGACCGGGGCGACGAGTGGGACCGCTTCCGGCAGGCGCACCGGCTCTGGACCTGGTACGACGACGGCGGCGACCGTCTGGTCCCCGGCAGCGTCCGGCTCCTGGTCCCCGACCACCTCACGACACCGGCCCGCCCGGGGGAGCCGCTGCCCGCGCCGTTGCGGCGGACGTACGGCGAGAACCCGCGCTGGGCCCTGGCACGGCCGGCCACCGCCACGCGGGCCGGGGCGCTCCCCGACGCGCTGCTGCAGAACCTCCACCCGTGGGACGTGTTCGCGGCCGACGCGGTCCACCGCTGGGCCAGGGTGGCGGCACTGCGGTCCTCCCGCACCCCCGACCTGGACGCCGAATTCGCCCGACGGCCCGACTTCATGTCCACGCAGGGTCTGCGCTACGCCCACGAGACCAGCGCCGGCTCGATCCGCCCCCGCCTGGTGGAGGTGCTGCGGCACCAGTACGAGGTCATGGCCGGCGGCCGGACGGTGCGGGTCGGTTTCGAGCTGACCGGGGCGCGGACGCTGGGCCCGGCCGAGGGCGTGCGGTTCAAGGCCCGCCGGTACCAGCAGGACGACGAGGACCACGAGCACACCGAGCAGAGGGTGAGGGGTTTCCACCACGGCGGTGGCGCGGACGCGGGCGGCGGTGAGGAGGGCTACGCCGTGCTGGGCCGGACGCCCTACGAGGCCGGCGTCGTCGACGAGGAGAAACTGGTCTCCGCGGCCGCGGAGACCGACGAGCACAACAAGGAGGGCGTCCGCAGCTTCCGCCTTTACCGCTTCGACGTCACCGTCGTCATGGAAGCGGTCGACGGTCCGCCCAGGAGGCTGGAGGTGGACGTCCCCGGCGGTCTGACCGGCATGCTCCCGCTGAAGGACGGCGAGCTGGCCGACGGCCTGGAGAATCTGCTTCCCCACCTGTTCGCTCCCGCCTCCGCCTCCGCTTCGGCCGCGGGGCCCGGCCCGGCGGCTGCGGCCTCCGCGGTGGCCGAATCCCCCGTAGCGACCGTAGCGACCGTAGCGACCGAGGCACCCACCGCGGCCGCAACCCCTGCGGCGGCCGAGACCCCCGCCCCGGCCACGGCGGCGGCGACGGCCGTGGCGGAGCCGGGCGACGGACAGGCGGAGCCGGTCACGGAGACGCGGGCACAGGCGCCGGCGGGTACCACGTCGTCCGCCTCCGTCGCCCCCGTCGGTTCCGGGGGCGTGGAGCGGTCCGCGTCGAGGGGACGGTTCGTGTCCGCCGGACGGCTGCCGTCCATCGCGGAGGAGGACGATCCGGCTGAGCCCGCCGGGGCGCCGGGCGAGACCGAGGGGCGGCCGGACACGCCGGTGACGGAGGCCGTGCTCGTGGAGGAACTCCTCTCGCGGTCGCGCACGGCCTGGCACGGGGACCGGCCGGTCGCGGTGTGGCTGCCGGAGGCCGACGCCCCGGCCACGGCGATGGGCCTCGACCGGGCGACCCTGGAGCGGCTGCCGGACCTGCTGCCGGAGAACTCCGTCCTGGTCCTGGGCGAGCCCCGCGAGGGCGGCCTCGCCGTTGGCGGGCGGCCGGTGAGCACCGGCGGGCTCGCCGCCCTGCTGTCCGCGGCGGCGCGCGGGTACGTCCCCGTACTGGCCGCGCCGGGAGCCGACCGGTTCGCGGTGCCGCTCGCCGAAGCCCTGGGACTGCCGGTCGTCGCCACCGCCGGCGGCGTCCGCCTGGACCCGGCCCTCGGCACCCTGCACGAGGCACCGGAAGTACCGGCACAAGCGCAGTCACCGGACGTGGCGCAGGCCCCGGAGGCAGCGGCGGGAGCACCGTCACCGGAGGCGGCGCGGGCACCGGAGGCGACGCGGGCGGCCGGACGGCCCGGCGGCGGCTTCCGGCTCTTCGACGCCGGCCACCCCGAGGGCGCACCGCTGTTCCAGGAGCGGCGCACCGAGCCGTGGACCCGGGACGAGGCCGCCGACGCCGCGACCGACGGCGACCCGGGACGGCGGGCCCCGTACGAGGCCGGGGCGGTGTTCGGCGATCCGGTCGAGGTGCACCCCGCGGCGCTGTCGATCGGAATTCCCCGGGGCGGGCTGCCGGGCGTGCCCGAGGTGATCCGCCGGCTGCGGGAGCTGGCCGGGGCGGCCGGACAGCGGATCACGGAGGACGAGTGGAACCGCCTTCCCCAGCGCCTTGACTACCCCTCCATGCTGCCGGCGGCGAGCGGGTCGGCCGACGGCCTGCTCCTCACCCTGGGCGGGGCCGAGGTGCTGATCACGCTCGACCCGCACGACCCCAGGGAGGTGCGGTTCCCGGCCGCCGCGTACGACGGGGCGCCGGCCGCGCGGGCCGCTGCCGTCGAAGCCGAGCGGCCGGCGGCCCCCGCGCCCGGCGCCGCGGCACCCGCCCCGGCCGCCGAGATGACCTCGGTCGGTGCCGGACCCCAGGGTCTGGTGCCCGAGCGCGACCCGGCGGCGCGGGGCTTCCGCGTCGTCGGGGGGATGAACGCCTCCTTCGCGACCGGGGCGCACGTGCAGACCCACGCGGGGCCCACGAGCGCCACGCGCGGCGCGGTGTCACTGTCGTACGGCATCGGCCTCACCCCCGGTGTGCTCCAGGCCGCCAGGGTCGGCGCGGGCCTGTCGGGCACGGCCAACGCGTCGGCCCGGTCCACCAACCGCGTCGGCGACGTCGAGAGCGGCCAGGTCGAGGTGTCCACGGACACGGCGACGGTGATCGCCTACCGGCCGGGCTGGTCGGTGCGGCTGCGTACCGACACCGCGCGCGGCTGGGACGGCATCGACCCCGCCCCGGTGGAGCCCGAGGACGGCGGGCGCCTGCTGCTCGCCCTGCCCGACCACTACCTCGGCCGGGCGCCGTCCCAGGTCACCGCGGTGGGCACCGAGGGGCGCGAGCACCGGCTGCCGGCGGTGTACCACGCGTCCGGCCTGACCGGTCTGCCCGCGCTGTTCGACCGGACGGCTGCCGCGCTGGAGGCGCAGGGACTGAGCCTGCCGATCGGCAGTGCCCCCCGCCGGGAGCTGCTGCACAAGCTGCGCTCCCTTCCGTCCCGCCTGCACGAGACGGTCGGGACCGGGCGGGGCCACCGGTTCGTGATCCACGACAGGCACGGCAGGCCGCTCGCCACCGTCGAGGTGCACACCGTACGGGCCTCCCGCGGCGAGCGGGTCGGCGTGACCAGTGACAAGGCCCACCTGGAGCGGGTGCGGACCGCGATCGACGGCACCGGAGGCAGCCATACGATCGGCAACTCCAGCTCGCTCACCCTGCCGTCGGCCGAGCTGAACATGCTGCCGGTGCCGTCCGCGAGTCCCGCCCCGGGGGCCGGCGTCTCCGCCTCGCTCTCGCTGGCCTGGACCAACTCCGACGGCGTCTCCGCCGGCCGGACCGGTCTGTGGGTCCTGGTCTCCCGCGAGGTGGGTCACACCGCCGCCTACCGGGTGGAACTCACGCACAGCGCCGTGGTGGCGGTGCGCGGCGGTGTGCCGGCCAGGACACCGGGGGTGCCCGGCCAGGCGCTGGTACGGCTGCCCGAGCCGGACGCCTTCGCGTACGGCTTCCCCGTGGACGAGGAGGCACTGCGGGGCACCGTCGTCGTCGAGACCGGCCCGGCGGACCGCACGGGCGGCGACCGGGAGGACGCTCCGACCGTCGGGCGCGCGGAGACGGCCGAGGTGCCCGAGACGGTGGGGACATCCGAGACCGACCAGGTGTTCGAGGCGGATGAGACGCCCGGGACCGACGAGACCGCCGAGACCTCCGGCACGTCCCGCGAGGAGACCGCGCCGAGCCCCCGTACGGCCGGCGAAGGGCCGTGGATCACCGAACTCGACACGGTCACCGATCCCGGCGAGCTGGCGGCCCTCGCGCGGCGCGGCGAGCCGGTCCTCGCCTCCTCCGTCACCGAGGTGCCCGAGGAGGCCGCGACGAACGGTGCCGACCCCGTGGTGATCGTCCGGGAGGGGCCGCTGGGGCGCACCGTGGACCACGCGCCCGGCCTGCTGCGGGGGACCGGACGCGACCCGGACGACCCCGGACACATGGACGTGCCCGCCTTCGTCACCGAGGGGCGCGGCATCGGCACGGGCCTGGTCGACGTGGCCGAGGAGACGGCGAGCACGCTCCACCGGGAGGTGGCGCGGCAGCTGACCCGGCTGGGCTTCCTGCCCGAGGACCACAGTGCGCCGCTGGCGGGCGGTGGCCGCCTGTCGGACGCGAACGTGGTGGACAGCCGACTGAAGAACCTGGACATGCTGGACAAGTACCTCAGTGTGCGCGGTCTGGAGACGCTCTACGACGACCTGCGCAAGACGGGAGGGTTCAGCTTCACCCTGTACCGGCACGGCGGTGCCCTCTCGGCCGACCCGCTGGACGCCGCGGAGATCACGATCGAGGCCACGGCCTCCGAGAACGCGCCGCCTCGCTTCGCGGGATCGACCAGGAGGCTGCACCTCGTCAACCTGGCCATGGGCATGGACACCGCGGGCCAGTCCACCGGCGGCAGCAAGCGGATCACCGCGGGCGTCCGGGGCCGGGCCACGTTCAACCCGCTCAAGGCGGCCGGGACCGGCGTCGACCTGTACCGCCAGGTCGGTGCCGGCGAGAACGTCCTGCATCTCGACAACGCGCCCGAACTGCTCGAATACCATGGACGCCTGACCAAGGTCGGGCTGGTCAGCGACTACACCGTCACCGTGCGGCTGCGGCACGGTGGCGTGCGGGGCCGGCTGCGGCCCGGCACACGCGACCCCGAGCCGGTCTCACTGCCCCGGCAGGAGGCACTGGCGTACCTGCTGCCGCTCCGCGACCCGGGCCGCTCCGCGGGCCCGGCCACGAAGCCCACCCCGCCCGCGGTGCTCGACCGGGCGGTGGTCCACTACGCCGACACGAGCGGACTGCGCGAGGCGGCCGGCGCGGTGCTCGGCGACCTGACCGGTCCGCAGGGCCACGCCGGCCCGGAACTGGCCTCCTTCACCGGCACCACCCTGGTGCGCGGGCACCTGAAGCAGATTCTCGGCGGGCACTTCACCACCGACCAGTTCTTCGCGCCCGGCTGGTTCGGTGACACCTTCGGCGCGGTCGACATACGGGGCACCATGGGGCCCTCCGTCTTCACGGGAGCCACCGAGGACCCGTTCGTGATGGGCGTCATCAGGTTCGGACTGAACCAGGTGAGCACCACCGACACCACCTCCCACGGCCTGCGGTGGGTGCAGGCCGACATCACCGTCGGCGGCCCCGTGGACTCCGACGGCACCGGTTTCCTCCAGGGCCAGACGGACGCCGGCCGCGGCCTGCAGTGGAACACCTCCGCCGGCGAGACGCGCGCCGCCGCCCGCGAACTGATCCAGCTCGACTTCAACCGCGCCTACGCCTACCGCGCCCTCGTGGACTACACCGTCACCGGCCGCCGGGAGGAGCACGGCAAACTGCGGCCGCAGGCCGGGCGCTCGGCCCGGCGCGAGGTGAAGGGCCGCGAGGTCGTCTACCTGCTCTCCGAACCGGAGGCGCTCGCCCGGTACGCCGCGGGCGAGGTGCCGGTCCCCGACGCGACTCTCGCCGACGGGATGAACCGCTGGTACCACGGGGGCCTCCGGCTCAGCGGCAACGTCATCGCCGGTGTGCTGACCCGCTGGGCGGCGGAGGTGCCCGAGCCGGGCCCGCGCCCGCTGGACGAGGCCGGACAGGCGGTGGCGGACTCCCTGGACGCACTGGCCGCGGACCGCCGGGCCCTGGCCGAGGCGCTGGCGGACCTGCACCGCAACGGCGCTCTGCCCGTCCTGGACGCGCGCACCCGGGCCGACTTCGGCGACCGGTTCGCACTGGACCTCGCCGAGCCCGGCGACGCCTTCCCCGGCACCGGACTCCCCGAGTACCTCACCCGCCAGGACCCGGGCGGCAGGATCCTCGGCCACAGCGGGGTGCACGCCGTCAGCCACGACGACGGCCGGTCGACGTTCGACGTCGTGCGCGACCAGGTGGACCGGGCCGCACCGGGGCTGCTGGCCTCCCGTCCCGAGCTGTGGACCGGCGACGGGCGACGGATCGGCCGCCTGCAGGGCGGTGTCGACTCCCTCCAGGCGCTGCTGGCCGACGGCCGCGGCACGACCCTGTGGGAAGACTTCCTCTCGCCCGCCGGGCAGGCCTTCTACCTGGTCAACCCGATCGGCTGGCTGCTGTCGGACGTGGTGGAGATCAGACTCTCCGCCGTACTGGAGTCGGCGCCCGAGATCCACGACTTCCGGCCCGACACGGGTCTGGAGAGTTACACCCACGCCGCCTCGGCCACCGCCGTCGGCGCCTCCCGGGACTTCTCCCAGACGCTCACGCCCGGCAGGCTCGGCGGCGGTGACGCGAGCGCCTCCGGCCAGGTGGGGACCGGCCTCGGCGAGGGCCGCCACCGGGGTGCCACCCGGACCGACACGGACACCGACATCCGGACCGCCTACGACTGGAACGGCACCTACCTGGCCCGGGTCCGCTACACCCTCACCGTCGAGGTCCGCCGCCTGGACATGGCGGGCCGGCCGCTGAACAACTGGCTGGCCGGGCTGTACCGCGGTCTGGACGCCGCCCGCTCCACCACCGCCGTCACCCGTCTCACCGGCGTACTGGACCTCCAGATCCCGCGCGGCATCGGGGAGTTCCGTCCCCAGTACGGTCCGTCCGCCCCGCGCGACCCCCGGCCGCTGCCCGCCCTGCCGAGCGACGCCTACGTGGCCGGCGCCCTCCTGGACGACGGACTGCCGGCCGCCCTCACCCTGATGACCCGGCTGTTCGGGCCCGGCGCGGACGGCGTGAGGACCCGCACCAGCCTGACGATCCGTCAGCTGATGAGCCGGGGTCATCTGGCCGGCCACGTCCTGAAGGCCTCGGCGGGACAGCGCCACCTGCTGACCCCCGGGCTGTTCGTCCCCGGCCACAGCGCGACCCGGGCCAAGCTGTACCTGCGGGGCGACCTGTACGACCTGGAGGTCCTCGGCCCGATCCAGGGCACCGGGACCGGCCGCTACACCAAGCACCTGGACGGCAGCACGGTCAGCGCCAGCCACGATCGGCTGCGGCCCTCCGCCTCCGTGGGCGCCTCCGGCTCCGGGGTCCTCCACCCGCACGACCCGGCGCAGTCGTCGGACGGCCGCGCCTTCCCGCCGTACACCGCGGGGGGTGATACGAGCGCGTCGCGGTACACCGGCACCGGAGTGGCCGACGCGGGCAGCGAGAACCACCGGCGCGAACAGCACGTCAAACAGCAGGGCCCGGTCCTGCTGGTACGGGTGCGGGGGCGCTACCGGCTGGAGGCGGAGCCGTATGTCCGCAAGCTCATCGGGCCGGTCACCCGGCGCGCGACGCGGTACAGCGAGCCGTTCACCGGTGACGTCTACCTGGAGCTGTTCCAGGCCGAGGCGGACGAGCTGCGGGCCCGGCTCGCGGCGGCGCCCGGACCGGCCGGCCGGCCGGACCGCGGCCGGGAGACTTTCGACGGCGCGCCCTCCTTCGACCTGGCCGCCCTGATGGCGGAGGCAGCCGAGGGGCCCGGTGTCACCACCGCCCGGCTGCACCAGGAGCTGGCCCGCCGCCTGCGAGCCGGGGCGGACGGCCGCCCGGACGCGCTGGTGCTCCGCCTGGACCGCGCGGCGCTGGTCCGGTGGGCCCATCAGGCCGTACTGGGCTGGGCGGTGGACACGCTGAACACGGACCTGGCCGAGGCCCGGTCCGCCGATCCGGGCGTCCCGGCGCCCGACAGCCTGGCACGGTACGAGGCGCGCCTCGCGGCCGGGCCGTCCCCCGCCGCCGCGGACGAGCAAGCCGTCCACGAGGTCGTCCGCGAGGTCAACCGCGTCCACGACGAGCTGCTCGCCGCCGGGTCCCGGCACCCGGCCGGCCCGGTCGCGCTCCCGGCGGCCGTCTCCTTCATGACCCTGTCGGCCGATCACCTGGTCCGCGACGTCGCCCGCGAACTCCAGGCGTACGTCCGTGCCGACGTCACCGGCGACGACGGCACGGCCCACAGCCTCTGGTCGGACCCCTCCGGGCAGATCCACGCCGCCGGCCCGGACGCCCACACGGACGCGGCGGGCACGCGGGCGGCCGTGGCGGAGGACGAGTCGGACGCACCGGCGCAGTCCGCGCCCGGGCCCACACCCGCTCCCGGGACGGAACGCGCGCGCGTGGACGTGGCCCTCCGCCGCTGGACCGGCTCCGGACCCGAGGCGGTGGCCGCCTTGGAGCGCACCCTGCTCGCCGCCGGCTCCGGCGCCCGCTCGCTGGTGCTGCCCGAGGGCTTCGCGGACGGGCCCGGACAACCGCTGTACGCGGTCGTCCTGCGGGGTGCCGTCCGCTGGTACGACGCCGCCGGCCGGACGCCACTGGCGCAGCCGCCGGACATGGTGGGAACCGTCCGTTCCCTCGACCTCGACGCGCGCGGAACGCTCCTCCACGAGCTGCCGGCACTGTCGGCCCTGGGCGAGACGGCCCACCACTTCCCGGCGCTCGCCCTCGGCGCGAACCTGCTGGAGGCCGTGGGGTCCGACGGACGGGCCGACCGGGAGTCCGGGGCCGACGGGAAAACCGGGGCTGACCGGGAAACCGCGCCCCGGAGCTGGTCCGAGGAGCTCGACGCCGACGCGGCCGGGTTCCGGCCCGATCCGCGGTCGCACCCCGCGGACTTCCCGCGCACCCGCCAGGAGGCGTGGACGCGCTACCTGGCCTCCCACCAGCGGGCCGCCGAGGTCCGCGCGCGGCTGCGGACGGCCCCCGGCGTCCCCGCGTACGGGACCACCGCGGCCGGTTCCGAGGCGGCCACCCGGCAGGCCGTCGCACGGGCCGCGGCGAAGCTGCGGCAGTCCCTGGACGCGGCGGCCCTGAGGTCCTGGGGCCACACCGACCCCGAGGGACTCGTGCACCGGTTCCTGGAGCGGCGGGAGCGCGAGGAGGCGACGACCGCCGGACTCCGGCCCGGTACGACGCTGGCGACGGTCGCGGAGGAGACCGAACCGGACACGGACACGGGAAGGGCAACGGGAACGGCCCCGCACGACGGCGCCGAGTCCTCCGCCACCCTGCCCGGCGAGCGGACGAACGACGCGACGGGCGGTGCCGGGGCGCGGGAGGCCACCGCGGACGCCCACGGGGTCCCGGAGGACGCCCTGGCCGGACCGGCCACCTGGTTCGCCTTCGCCGAGGGGCAGAAGCGGCTGGGGGAGGAGGAGTCCCGCCGGCTCGACCACCTCGCCGCTCGGGTGGCCCGCGTCGGACGGTGGAACCACGAGCACGGCCTGCCGCTGCCGTCCGTCGACATCTCGGTCGGCGGCAACGGCAGCCGAGAGTTCCTCGCGCCCCTGCCCGGCGTGACGGACCGGGCCCGACGGACCGGCCAGGCCCGCCTGGACTGGCTGGTGACGCGCTTCCGCGAGCGGCTGGAAGCCGCTCTGGACGCCATGGCTGGCGGACGGGAGGCCGCCGCCGGACCGTCGGCGGACGACTTCACCATCCGGTCCCGCAACCGGGGGCGTGCCCTGCCGGGCACCGAGTCGTCCCCCGAACTGCGCCGGCGCGCCGTGTTCGCCGTCGACCCGCGTCCAGGACGGCCCGACGCCCCGCTCCCGGCCTCGTCATCGACGGACCACGGCGCCGTGCCCACCACCACGGCCGCGGCCGTGGCTCCCCGCCCCCCGCTCGGCGCCTTCGGCGCGCCCGGGTCCACCGGCGCCACCGAACCGACGCCGGCCGGGGCGGACCGGCCCTCCCTCGCCCCCGACCCGGCACAACTCGACGACCTGTACGGCCCGGCCGTGGGTTCCAAGAGGGTCAAGGACGCGGAGCGCTACCCGGGTGAGCGGGGCACCGTGCGTCCCAATCCGCTGCTGGCGGACCTCGACGAGATCCCGCCGGCGCTGCTGACCGGCGACCGGGGGGCAGTGTGGCTGTATGTGGTCACCGAGGACGGCGGGGTCGCGCTGGGCAGCGAGAACGTCACGAGGTCGATGGGCGAGGAGGAGTTCGGCCTCCTGCTGGAGGGCGTACGGCGCACCGAACCCGGCATGGAGGAGGAGCGGCTGCGCGCCCTCCTGGACGGACTCGGCCACACCGGGATCGCCGTCCGTTTCGGCCCCGACGGCGACACCTTCGCCGGCCCCGGGCGTATCGCGGGTGAGTTCGCCTGGAACGATGTGCTGGGAGCCTGGACGGTCAACGACAAGTCCGGCCGTTACATGAGCGACAAGGTGCGTCCGGGGCTGACCGCCGAGAAGAGCGCCGAGTGGCTGGCCAACGTGGCGCGCCGGTTCGGCGCCCGGCTGGGCGTCAGGGTCGAACCCGTGCTGTTCAAGGAGCGAGCGGCGACAGCCGCCGTCCCGGGCGAGAAGCAGTCACCGGAGCCCGCCCCCGCGGACGCGGTGCCGGCCGCGCCGGAGACCTCCGCGCCCGTGCCCGCCATGCCGGAGACCTCCGCGCCCGTGCCCGCCATGCCGGAGACCTCCGGGCCCGTGCCCGCGGCGCCCCAGCGCACCGCCGTCCAGCCGCCGTTCAGCACCGCCGTGGCGACCCTCGGCACTGCCCGGGACGGTACGCAGGGCATGGTCCACATCGAACCGCTGCCCGAGGAGACCGTCGGCTGGCTCCAGGAACAGGTCTTCCGGCTGGTCGAGGGCGACCACGGGCCGGACGAGCGCCTCCGTGCCGCCGTGCGCGCCACCCTCACCTCCTCCTTCCTCAGCGGCGAGTGGGCGCGGCTGCTCAGCGAGCGGGGCCTGCCCCTGCGCGTGCCCTACCGGGACGACACCCGCTGGGCGGTCCTCCGGTTCGCCCTGTCCGACCCGCGCTCCGTCTCCCCGGGCATCGAGCGGATGCCGGAGGGCCCGCCGGTCGCCGTACAGCGGTGGGTGTTCGGCGTCAGCGAGACCGGGAGCACGGGCAGCACCGGCAACCTGCGCACGGGAAGCCTGGCCCACGGGCACACCTGGCGGATCCCGGACGCCGGCTGGCTGAGGCAGGTGACGGTCAGCCCGAGCCTCGGCGTCACCGTCAACCAGCGGACCGCGTCGCTCACGACCGGTGTCACCGACCAGCCGATGCTCCTGCTGCGCAACCGCGAACCCCATGAGCGGTTCGCGTACGACATCCACGCGCAGCTACGGGTCACCCGCACGGCCTGGGAGGCGCTCACCACCCTCCCGGCCGCCGGCCGGCCCGGCAGCGCCGGGACCGACGGCCCGTGGCACACGCCCGGCACCCCCGCGCCCGGCGCACTGACCGCGTGGTTCCCCCGCCACCTCGTCGAGGACGAGGCCGACCCCGCCACTCTGACCGGTACGGACGCCGCCAAGCGCCCCGCGCCGATGGAGACCCTGCTGGAGCATGTGCCGCTGTTCGCGGTGGAGAGCGTGCCGCACGCCGACCGGTTCCTCGCCGACGTGCTGCACGCCTTCGCGCGCGAACTGGCGGACATCTCCGAGTCCTCCCTGGACGAGCTGCGCCACTTCCTCGGCGAGGGCAACCTGCGCGGCAACCTGCCCCTGATGTACGGCGGCCGGCACACCTCGCCCACCCTGTTCGCCCGTGACGGCTCCGTCATCGGCATGCTGCGCCTGAGCAGCGAGCTGACGCAGCGCACCGGTCCCGACGCCCTCGCCGGGCCGCCCACCCGCAACTCCGTGCTGGAGTCGCACGTGCTGCGCTCGGTGCGGCTGGCCGGCAGCGCGGCCGCCACCAACGCGGCCGGCGCCGGCTTCGGCATCGGACTCGGCTTCGCGGCGGGCCCGGCCGACCCGGTCACCGGCGCCGGGCGGATCGGCTTCACCCTGACCGGTCAGGTAGGCGTCCAGCGGCAGATCACCCACACCCTCGGCTCGGGCGGCAGCGCCAGGACGTCGCACTCGCTGCGGACCGGAAAACCGCTGCTGCTGGTGCGTGCGGACGCCGTCCACCACGTCACCCTGGTACGCCCCGACGGCCCGGAGCGCGGGCCGGCCGCAGGGACCCGGCTCGCCGAGGCCCCCGCGTACCCGCTGATCCTGCGGGTGCCGTCCGAGGCCACCGTCACGGGCGTCCCGGCGGAGGCCCGCGAGGCCGTCCGCCATCTGCCGCCGGAGGTCCTGCACCTGCGCTCTCCGGGGGTGTTGTCCACCCCGCTGAACGTCGAGGGGACCCGGCCGCTCGTCGACGACCTCGAGGGGTGGCTGGAGGAGCACGGCTTCCTGCCGCCGCGGCGGGAACGGACCGCCTCCTGGCCGCGGAGGCCGGCGGAGAACGCCCTGCACCTGGCGCGGCTGAACAACGTACGCAAGGTGGAACAGCTCCGCTCCGACCTGGAACTGCGCGCCGCCCTCGACGAGATGGCCGACGGCGGTCAGACGGTCCACTTCGAGGTGCCCGGCGTCTCGGGTCCCCGTCGCCTCGCCTTCCGGATCACCGCGGAACGCCGTTACCCGACGGACGAGCCGGACGGCGGGGTCACCCACGAGCGTGACCTGACCGACGTCCAGCTGCTCAACTACAGCGGCTCGACCGTCCCCGGCGACGAGCAGGTCACTCGCGTCCCCGTGGCCTACATCGGCACCGCGCGGATCTCGCTGGACAACCCGCTCGACCGGCCCGGCGACACGGTGCTGCGGGGCGTCGTCCCCGAGTACACCCACGTCCGCCAGACCTCGACCGTGACCGGCTCCAGCACGGGAAGCGGCCACGAGTACTACGCCATGGCCCCCGGCACGCAGGTGTACCGGATTCCCGTCACCTACCGGACGTGGTCGTCCTACAGCGACGGAACGGCCCCGGCGCGGAGCACGGCAGACGGACACGTGACCCTGGCGCTGCCCACCTTCCGGACCCTCGACCGGCCGGCCCCCGCACAGCCGCCGGCTGTGCCGAGGCCGCGCCCGCTCACCGCCGCGGACACCGACGGACCGGCCGGCGCGGTGCGGCTTCCCGCGACGGCCTGGGTGGCCCGGGTCGCGGGCAGTGGCGCGGTGCGCGAGGCGGTGCGGCAGCAGTTCGCCGCGCTCGACCACGCCCTGTTCGCGGTGGGGGACGGCGGGGGGACCGGACCGGCCGGGGCAGCGCCCGCTCCCTCGGTGGCGGTGACCGACGAGGAGGCCGGGACGCCGCGCATGCCGGGGCACTGGCCCGCGACGGCGCCGCTGCCGTCGGCCGCCCGTGCCGCGGCCCGTGCCGCGGCACGGGCGGCCGCCCAGGCCGCCGACGCCTCGCGGCGCGCCGGACGGGAAGCCGGGCGGCTCACCACCGGGGAGCGCCTCCTCGACGCCCACGGAATCGCCCAGGAGGCCGTGGACGCGGGCCTGTCCCCGCACCACCTGACCGGCCACGCCCACCGGATCTTCAACGACTCGTACGTGGTGGAACTCCACGGAGTCGGTACCTCCGGCGCCGTCTCCGGCACCCACGTCGTGATCGAGGTAGAGGGCCGCCTGAGCGACGTGCGGCCGCTGCCGCGCCCCGGGGAGATCGACTACGAGCGGTGGGTCCAGTCCGTCGACGGCGCCGCGCATACCGAGAACTCCGCCCGAGGCGACACCTACGGCCTCGCCGTGGAGGGCGCGTACGGGCGGACCACTCCGAGCGGCCGCTACACACGCCGGCACACCGTCACCGACGGCTCCACGGTGCACGACAACTCCGGGATCTTCCGGGTGACCAGCGAGAACGACGTGCCCGCCCACCGCTTCGCCGCCACGGCGACCTACCGGATCACCGTACGGGCGGGCCGGAACAACCTGGCCGCCGCGACGTTGGCCGGCGGACCCCGGTACGAGGACGCCCGCATCGTCGAGGTGCCCGACGGCGTGGAGTTCCTGCTCTCCGACAACGACCTGGTCAACCACCCGGAGTTCAGGCTCGGCGACGTGCCCGCGCCACCCGCGCCCGGCCCGTCGGACCGGCCGCTGCCCTCCTGGTTCGTCCGGAGCGGCGGACAGATCGGCTTCGGGGCCGTCACCGAGGCGCACCCCGTGGGCGGACGGTCCGCGTTCGAGAACACCGTCCGCGGTCTGGTCGAGCGGGTCGCCCCGGGAGCGACCGTCCCCGGCACCACCGGCTACGTGCCCGGCGTCCTGGCCCGCATCAACGAGCACGGGACCTCGCTCGGCCTGCGGACCCTCGTCGGCGCGGGCCCCGACGGGCACACGGCCTTCCACTTCGTGTACGGCTCCTGGCTGGGCCCGGTCCTGGTGGAGGTCGCGCTGCGCGCCCGGCCCGCCGAGGACCTGGCGTCCGCCCGTGGCCGGCTCGCCGTCGGCAAACCCGGCCTGGACAACATCCTCGGCCACACCAGCGGCGACGGCGGCGCGCTGCCCGTCCCCGGTACCACCCGCCGGACGCACACCACCGCGGCCGCCGACACGCTGGAGTTCTCGCCGCTGGTCCACGACGAGGGCCACGGCGTGCGGGCCACCCTGGCGGCCGCACGGCAGACCGGCGCCACCGGGACGGCCACGTCGACGCGTGAACGGCGGGCCTGGGAGCGCAGCATGCTGAGCGTCACGGAGGCCGACCTCCGCTACCGCTACGAAGCGACGGTCACCTCCCGGATGCTGGACGAGGCATGGCTGCCCGGCATGGCATGGCGTCTGACGGCCTCGCTGGGCCGGCTCACCGGCCTGACCGGCCTGGCTGCCTCGGCGTACGGACGGCTCATCGGCCCCCTGGAGAACCTGACCGGACCGCTGCCCCGTCCCTTCCAGCAGGTGTCCGACGGCATCGACGCCCAGGTGGTCCTGCGCTTCAACGGCTCGGAGACCCCGGCGGCAGCGACGGCGCCGGCCGGGCGGACCGTACCGGTGGGGCAGACCGTGGAGCAGGCCCGCATCACTCCGGCCCTCTACACCGACGACCCCGCCCGTCCCCTCGTGGCGCGCCCCGGTGAGACCGTCATCGACATGCAGGTCCCCACCGCGCTGCGCGCACTCCTCGCCGACGGGCCCTGGCTTCCCGGTCTGCCCGTCGCGGTGTACGGCTTCGACGGACTGTCCCGGATCGACGAGGCGCTGCGGGCCGTCGACCCGGCGCTGGGCGACCGGCCCCAACTGCCCGCCCCGGCCTCGGTGGAGGGCATGCTCGTCCGGCTCACCGGGCCGGTCTCGACGGGCAGGCCCACCAGGCTGACCCCGGCCGCCACCGCGCCGTTCCTGGGACAGCCGGGCACCGCGGAGGTGTCGATCCAGGTGTCGCTGTACGCCCCGCGCACCCTGACGCACAGCGTCGACACCGCCATCGACCGGGTCGAGATCGCCACGGACGGTTCCTCCTCCCAGACGGACCAGACGACGTCCCCCTCCCTGGTCCTCGGCCACAGCGGCCCGCTCGACAGCGCCGACCGCCTCGGCCCCACGGTGCCGCTGCTGGGGGACCGCGCCGGCGCCGGGCAGACCCACACGTCCATGGCCCCGCGCCGCGAGATGCTGCGCTTCGGCACCCCGAAGGCGGGGGAGGCGCGAGGCGCGCGCAGCGACCTGGTCGAGGCGATCGCCGTGGCGCGGATCACCGGGCCGGGCGGCGCCACCCGATGGGCGACGGGCACCATCGTGCTGCGCGCGCTGGAGGCGCCGCCGACGGCGCGGGGCACGGAGCCACCGCTGCCCGGCTCTCCCGAAGCGGGAGAGCCGGCCACCGCGAACACCGCGAACGCCGCGCACTCTGAGGCATCCGGCGCCTCCGCGACGGCCGACTGGCAGCGCGCTTTCGCCAGTGCCCACAGGCGTCTCGGAAAGCTCACCGAGGAGCGTGCCCGGCACCTCCTCACCGAGGCGAGCGGCATCATGGCCGGCCGACACGAGCTGCCGTCCCTGACGGACGAATCCGCGCGTGAGCTGCTGGCGGACATCCGCACCGCGGTGGCACTGGAACTGCACGAGGGCTCCGAGGACAGCGCCCGACGACTCTCCGAGGCGGCCAGGCGGCACTTCGGCACCAGGCACGTGAATCCCGGACAGGTACCCGGAGGAGCGCGGAACGACGGATTCCTGCAGTGGATGCCTGGGGAGTCGTTCTCCGCCGCGGGGCCGAGCGGACAGGGGGTGAGCGGCGCGGACGACACCGAGGCGTCCGACTCCACGGACGAGGACCAAGAGTCGATCCTCGACGAGAGCTACATGAACCTCGCGCCCGGCCTGGCGCGGCATCTGGAGAGGAAGCGTCCGAGGAACTCTCCGGACAGCGGCGACCGGATCGCCCGGCTGCTGATGGGGCCGCGCGGCCTCGACGGCCGTCTCACCGGCTCGGCCGTCCAGGATTTCGTGGACCACAGGAGTGCGGTGTTCCGGAAGGTGGTCGACGAACTCCACGACACGGCGGGCGTCTTCGTGAAGGGCCTGTCGGACCAGGAACTCGCCGAGCGGCTGACCGATGGGCACTACCAGGAGTATCCGGAACTCACGCGCTATCTCCAGCGGGTGAACAGGCGGGTGCTCTGGGATCGCAACAACCGGGAGGACGTGATCACCCGTTCTCAGCTCAGTGGTTCCGCGGTCGTCACCTTCCACCACGAACGGGACGACCCCCACGCCGCACAGCGGATCGCCGACGTCCTCACCGCGATGGAAACGATCCGTGCGGCCGGATACGCGCTGCCCGAGATGAACTTCCACCTTCCGCGCTACCGCCGGCGTCTCGACATCGGCCTGCGGTCGAACGGTGAGGTGCGCGTCAAGGAGACCGAGCTGCTCTTCGACACCGAAGCGGAGGCCTTCGAACCGAACCACGTGATCATCTCCCCCGATCTGCGGTTCGATCCGGCGACCGATGAGGTGTACGCCGTGTACGACCGGGTTCCGAACCGTGCCGTCGGCCTGGCGGTCCACGAGACCTTCCACGTCCTGCACTTCATGAACGACCCCGTCGGCTACATCGACCAGCACAGGACACGGTTCACCCAGCGCTCCGAGAAGCAGGCCCTGGCATCGGTCAGCGAGTACGCCGCCGAGGGCGGCCCGTTCGAGGCCATCGCCGAGTACGCCACCAGCCTCGTCCTCGGAACGCGCTACGACGGTCCGATCCAGCACCTGCTGGAGACCGTCCATCGCCGGCTGGGTGGGCCGCTGCCCACCGCGGGGGAGAGCGCCGGCACCCGGTAGGACGAGGGCCTCATCCGGCGCGACCGGCCGGGACGGAGCGTGCCGGCCCCGGCGTGCCCTACGCGGATCCCCCGTCCCTGGTGGCTTCCCCCGCTGCCTGCCGCGGGTCCGACCAGATGTCGGGGCGCTTGCCGATCAGGGCCGTCGCGGCGGACCGGCAGGCGGCGACGAACGCGGCGACGGCCGGGGAGTCGTCCGTCCGGCGCCACATGACGCTCATGAGGACGGAGAGTCCGGGCAGGGGCACGAACGCCAGGCCCGGGGACGAACTGAGGCGCAGCGACGCGGGCACCGCCGAACAGCCCAGTCCGTCGGCCACCATGCCGAGCACGGCCGCGGGAGCGGTGGGGACCGGCTCCAGCCGGACGCGGGCGGCCGACGCGGCGTCGCGCAGCCCGGTCCAGCAGTGCCGCCGTTCCCTGACCGGGAACAGCAGGGGTCCGTCGGACAGGGCGGACAGCGGCATCCGCTCCGCCCCCTCCAGCGGATGCCCGGAGGTGACCAGCCCGTGCACAGGTTCGCGTACCAGCTCCTCGGAGGCCAGGCCGGGCAGGTGGGTGCCTCCCCAGGTGAGGGCGGCGTCGATCCGATGCCCGGCCAGCGCGCTTGCCTGTTCCTCGTCGGAGAGGTCGAGCACGGCGATCCGGGCCTGCTCGCGCCCGTCGCGGAACCGGTGGATGGCCTCGGAGAGCAGGCTCCCGGCCGGGCTGGGCAGGGGGGCCGCGATGTTCAGGACGGAAGGGGACGGCACCGCGCAGTCCCGTGCGATCCGCACCAGCCGGGCGTTCTGTGCCAGTACGCGCTCCGCCTCCGGGCGGAGCAGGCGTCCCGCGTCGGTCAGCGAGGCACCGTGCGGTGTGCGGTGGAACAGCGGGACGCCGAGCGCGCGCTCCAGCTGCCGCACCTGACGGCTCAGCGAGGGCTGGGCGATCGACAGCCGAGCGGCGGCGTGGCCGAAGTGCCCCTCGACGGCCAGAGCCAGAAAGGCACGCAGCAGCCGGGGGTCGGGATCGTCGGCGGACTGCTGGTCGACTGGGTCCATGGAAACCTTTGCGGTCGGGGGTGCTCGTCGTGCCGGGAAGTGCCGTCGTCTCCCCGGTGGGCGGCTGCCGCGGGCGTCGTCGCCCTCGCGCGGCCCTCTCCCGCGCGCGTGTGTGTGCCGCCCTCGGGAGAACGCCTCGGCACTTCCCCGCCGACGTGTCGCGGTGTCGTGCTCCGCGCCGCCGCCGGTGCGGCGCACGGCAGGCCGCGGCCGTCGGCATCGGGACATGGGTTACACGACGTGGAGCCGTCACCGGTTCACCAGGACTCGCCGGGAACGGCCGCTCGTGGCGGCCGGCCGGCGACAACGACGGAGCGTCGGCCGGGGCGGGGGAGGGCAGGGGCATGCCGCCGTCCGGGGTGACGCGGGCGGATGCCGTGCACGGCGCTCCGCCCGCCGGGTCCGACGCGCCTCGGGCGACGGCCGCCGCGCCGGGCGGTCACTGAACCGCAGCCGACGGTCGACGAGCGGGGGCAGCGGCGCCGCGTGCGTGCCGGGCGTCTCCAGGCAGGAGGCGGTGACCGGGTCGGGGCTGATGCACGAGTATCCGGTCACATGCCGTCGCACGGGCGGCTCGGGGCGGAGGAACGCGCCATCGAAGTGCGGCGGGATCGTGTGCGCGGGGACGAGCGCGGGTCCCGGTCAGGCGGCGGCGTACCCGATGGCGGACGGTGCCTGTTTCCGTGCCCACCGCGATCCTGGGCCGCGGTCCCGCGTCGGCGCGGGCCCGTCCGAGGAGGCCGGCGAGGGCGCCGTCCGGGGTGGAGCGCACCCGTTCCCGCTCGGCGAGATCGACGAGGCCGGCGAGGCCGGCGAGGCGGACGCCGGGCGCCCGCGGTGACGCGGCCACCGGATCGCCGGCGCGGCTGCCACCAGGACCTTCTCTGTGCCAATGCGGCGGGCGGCGCCCTCCCAGGCGTCCGGCAGGGGGGGCCGACGGCGGCGGCGGCCTGGCCGGCGGTCATAGCCGGGCCGGCTTCGCGGACCGACGGTGTGGCAACAACCGACCCGCACCCCTGGATGCCGCTGCCGCCACAGCCCCAGCACCGTGGGCAGCACCGCCCTGTCCTTCCACCGGGCCGCCGCCGTCACCCGCCGCGTCCTGAAGGCCCACGGCCACCGCGTGAACAGCGGGGAGGCGCCGCACGAGCGGGTGTTCCGGCGGCAGGAGGACGGGGACGTCGACGTCCTGGTCTCCGCGTGGCCGCCCTTCAGCCACGACACCTACCTCTCGCACCACGGGACCAGGCACGTGTGCTGACCCCCGCTACCGGCCGTACTACGTGTCGGCAATCCCGCCGTACGACCCGGCCGAAGCGGTGCGAGAGGCCACCCACCTCGCGCGGGAGCGGTCTCCGGCGGAAAGCGAGCCCGCGACCGCCGTCAGTCCAGCGGGCCGATGGTGCCGGTCAGCGCGAGCGGCGTACCGTCGGGCAGCGTGATCCGGGAGTACAGCAGGCCCCGCTCGAAGTCCTCCAGATGAGTGATCGTGGCTCCGGACAGCTCCTTCCAGGACGTCAGGTACACATCCGGGCGGATCTCCGCCGTCGTGACGGCCACGGTCTCGGTGTGGCCGTCCGGCACCAGCTCTCCTCCCTTGATGACGGTGAAGGTCATCCGCTCCTCGGATTCGAAATGGATCTCCAGGGTCAGAACGCCCAGGTCCGCGAGGAAACGGTGGCCGAGGATCTGCTTCTGTGACATGTCATGCCTTCCCTTGTGCGGTGGGAGACACGATCCTTCACACCTGTCACAGAGGCATCCGTCATCCGACCTAGGAAGCCCGGGCCACCCGGTGCGACGGCGCCCTGACGGCCCGGCCCTGCACCGTGTGCACGGCCCGGCCCTGCACCGTGTGCACGGCCCGGCCCTGCACCGTGTGGGTATGGCCTGAGTACGATGCGCACCGTCAGCCACACACAAAGGGAGCCAACGGCTTTGCTCATCAAATCGGACCCCGCCACGATTCAGTCACGGTACGCCGAACAGGCCACGGCGGACCTGGAGGAGAACCGCCGCCAGCAACGCGAACTCACCGGTCGCCTGGAGGTGCTGCGTCAGGAGGAGGCTCTCCTGCTGGACATCCTGAATCTCGCGGGGCGTTCCACCCCGCAGTCCGACCACGTACCGCAGCAGGCGGACGGCTCTTCCGCCCCCCCGTCCCAGGGCCCGCCGGGCGGCACTGCGGGGCCGGCCCCGGCCCCGGCGGACACGGCGCCCACCGACGGCAGGACGCGGCCCGAGGCCGCGGGGCGGACATCCGGCACGGCGCCCTCGGGCCGGAAACCCGGGCGGCAGCCCCTCCTGGGAGAACTGCTCCTGGACCTGTTGAAGGCACACGACGAGCCACGCCTGGCGAAGGAGCTGCGCGACGAACTGCTGCAGACACGTCCGGAACGCAATCCCACACCCCAGGTCGTGCGCAACACCCTGGAGGCGCTGGTCGCCAAGGGCCGTATCGTGCGGCACAAGCAGCAGAGGTCGGTCCTGTACACCGTGGCCGAACCGGACGACGACAGCGCGAGCGAGGTGGCGGCCCGCGCGGCGACCGAAACCGAGTGATCGCCGACGAGCACCACTGCCGGGGCGCCCACGACCGTGGCCGACCGGACGGCAGCGGCGTGCGCGGGGCAACGCCCAGCTCCGGCGTGTCCCCGCGCGCCGTGCGGGTCAGGTGAGCCGGCTTCCCGTCCTCCCGGCCGACGACTCCGGCCACCGCTTGCGCGAAGGCACTGCCGTTTTCCGGCTACACCGGGATCGACGGCGCACACCACCGGCTGTTCACCGCCCACACCTCCGTTTTCCGCCGAGCCTCCGACCAGGGGCCGTTCGCCGACCTTTCACTGGTCACATGGCATACACGAGACCGGGGCACCGAAAGGTTCAACGAATCCGGAATGTTTTCTCCCGCGGATTCCCGTCGCGGGTCGGGGGAGGGCCGGCACATGTCCCCGGCGGGAACCGGTCCCACCGGTCAGGACAGTCGGCGTGGTTCGGTCACGGCACAGAAACCTGGCTCGGTGTGACGTGGTGTGGGGAGCCGAAGGGATCGTGGTGCGGGCAGAGTCCGGGCTCTCGCACCCCGGCGGCTCCCTCCGCCCTGGTCCTGCCAGGTTTCTCGGCGCCTTGAGCCCCTGGGGCCCTGCCAGCGGAACCGTAGGCCCGGCCAGCTGGTGTGGTACCGGACGTGCGGGCCGCCCGAGGGCGTACGGACCCGCAGGGTGCCGGCGTCACCCACGGGACCGGGCCGGCCGCGGAAGGCCGCCGGCAGGGCCAGGGCGTCGAAGCCGGAGGCCGGTCCGTCGAGGTTCACCTGCTCGGGGATGGGGATGCCCGGCAGCGGGCGGTTCCGGCCGGCGACCGGGGCCGGGTGGGCGTCGACGTCGATCACACGAGGCCGTTCCACCGGGTTGTGGCGGGAGGACCACGCTCACCCGGCAGGCCGACGTCCGTGCCGACGGCGGGTACGTCGTCGCGCCAGGCACCCGTACCGGTCAGGGCGTCTACCGGGCCCGGACATCTGCCCCCTCCCCGAGCGGACGCGGGACGAACTCCCGCGTACCGGTCATCTGGTGACTCCCGCCCGGGTCCGGCCCGCCGCCGTGCCGCGTCCACCGCGCCTTCGCGGGAGCGGCTCCGCCCACCGGGTCCTCGACCCGCTGATCGCGCAGGTCGCGCGGTGCGCCCCCGCCGCCGGGGGAACCGCGTTCACGGTGAGGCTCGACCACGCCGCCTGCACCGCCGGCCGCCCCGTCGGTGCCGATCCGCTCGCGAGGGTCGGGCCCGGCGTGTCGGCGGGCTCTGCGGGGTGCGCCGCGGTCCATGACCCACCGATGCCAGTCATCCGACTGATGCTTCCCCGGACACGTGTGCCTAGGGTTGCCCCTGGGTGGAAGGGGCCGACCCGTCCGCGACCGGAGTCCCGCACAGGTGGGACGACGGGAGGGATCCCGGGCCGTGAACCCTGACGCGGAGCAGGGCGGACATCGAGGTCGCGCCCTCACCTGAACGGGGTGTCCCGCCGGACGGAGAGAGATTTGACACCGCTCAATACGACTGGCCATATTGAAAAAGTGGCCAGAGCAGGGGGCGTCCGCCGTGCCGCACGCGACCAAGTGGAGATCCCGATGACCACTCCCGTGCTTGCGTCCGCAGCCGAACTGTCCGAGGCCGAGGCACTCCCCGACGTCGAGACGGGAGCGCCCGCGGCCACCCGAGAGGCCCTGGGATCGCGCTCCGTCCGCCCGGGTGGCGGCGTCACGCTCTGCGTCCGTCACGACCCGACCCGATTCTGGAGCAAGGCCCTCGGTTCCGGCTTCACCACCCCGGTCACCGCGGCCTCGTCACAGAGGTGTGCGCCTTCTACCGGAACGAGGGGACGCCCCAGGCCGTCCTCCGACTGGCGCCGGCGGTCCTGCCGGAGGACTGGGGCGAAGTCTGCGCGGAGTGCGGGCTGTCCGTCCGCCGGTCCGTCCCGGGAGAAGGTGATGTGCGCCATGGACGAGGCGCTCCGCCGAACGGCGGGGTGGGACCAGCGGTCACCCGGGCTGAACCTGGCCGCCGTCTGCCCCGAGGACGCCGTTGCCCAGGGAGCGGTCATGACGCGTGCCTTCGACATGCCCGAGGAGCACCCGGGCGACATGACGGCCGCCCCCGTCGGACGGGCCGGCCGGCATCCCTTCGGCGTCTGGGACGGCACCGACCTCGTCGCGGTCGGAACCATGTACACACGCGGTGAGACCGCCCAGTTCTCCGGTGGGGCCACGGTCCCGCCCGCGCGCGGCGGCGCACAGAGCGCGCTGCTGGCGGCTCGCGCCCGGCAGGCCGACCCCGCGGGCTGTCGCTGGCTCGTCGCGGAGACGGGCGTGGAACGACCGGGGGCCCCCAACTCGTCCCCGCACAACATGCTCCGCATCGGCTTCCAGGTCCTGTACGAGCGGCGGAACCGGACATGGCATCCCGGCAACGGATGAGGCGGAACCCCGCGACGGCCGGAACCTTTGCCACGGTGCCCCCCGCCGCGATCGCGGTCCGCGGTGGCCCGTCCCGCGTGCCTGTCCCGGCGTCCCGGACCGGTCCGGGCGCCCGGCGTCCCGGACCCGGCGACCACACCGAGCGACACGACGCGTCGGCACCGCGAGGCTCCACCCGCGGGCCAGGAAAGAGGGGGATCACCGATGACACGGCAACGTGATCTCGTGGACGAGGCCATCCAGTTCTCCGTACTCGGACCGGTGCGGGCCTGGCGGGCGGGGAAGGAACTGCGCCTCGGCCCCAAACAGCAGCGGCTCATCCTGGGCGTCCTGCTCGCCCGGGCGGGAAGGCCGGTTCCCCTGGGGGAGTTCGTCGAACTGCTCTGGGACGGCTTCCCCCCGGCCAGCGCCGCGAACGCGGTGCACCGGTACGTCGGAGTCCTCCGCCGGCTCCTCGAACCCGAACTGCCCGCCCGTTCCCCCGGGCGATGGCTCGTACGGCAGGCCGGCGGCTACCTGCTCCGCGTCGACGAGGACTGCCTCGATCTCCTGAACTTCCGCACCTTGGTGGAGCAGGCCCGCCACGCGTCCGGCTCCGGTGACTGGGCGCGGGCCGTGGGACTCTTCACCACCGCGCTCGGACTGTGGCAGGGGCGGTGCGCGGCCGACCTGGAACCTTCCGTCGGCACCCACCCGGCTTTCGTCATGATCGAGCACGAATACGTCTCCGTGGTGTGCGAGGCCGCGGCGGCCTCCCTGCGGTGCGACCGCGCCGGAGCGGTACTGCTGCCCCTGCGCCACGCCGTCGAGCGCAATCCCCTGGACGAGGCACTGCTGTCCCACCTCCTGCTGGCGCTCGCCGCCGACGGCAAGCAGGC
Organism: Streptomyces griseoviridis; assembly: GCA_014649155.1. GTDB lineage: Bacteria > Actinomycetota > Actinomycetes > Streptomycetales > Streptomycetaceae > Streptomyces > Streptomyces griseoviridis. The sequence continues at coordinate 67,699 of BMSM01000017.1, forward strand.
CGAGGCAATGGCCCTGTACCAGGAGACACGACTGCGTCTGGCGGACGAACTGGGCGTGGACCCCGGCACCGAACTGCGCGCCGCGTACGACAGGATCCTGCGCCAGGAGACGGGCGGGACGGCCGGAACAGTCGAAAGCGCTGGGACCACCGCGACCGCCGAGAACCCGCCCGCCGATCCGGCGGACGACCACGGTGCCCCCGTGCCCGCCGAGGTGTCCGCCCCGCGCGAGGCACCCCCGGTCAAACCGGTCCAGCTCCCCTCCGACCTGCCGTGCTTCGTGGGACGCGAGGACGCCCTGGCGCACGCCACGGCCCTGACCCGCGCCACCGGGGGGAGCGCTCCGCGAGTCCTGGCGATCGACGGCATTCCCGGTATCGGCAAGACGGCGCTGGCCGTTCGTCTGGCACACCGCGTGGCCGGCGACTTCCCCGACGGGCAGCTCTACGCCGACCTGCGCGGGTTCGTCGCCGAAGGCAGCCCGAGAGATCCGCACGAGGTACTCCAGGGCTTCCTGAGCGCGCTCGGCGTGGGCCAGCAGGACATCCCGGCCCAAGTGGACGCGCGGGCCGCCCTGTACCGCAGTGTGCTGGCCGGGCTGCGGGTGCTCGTCGTCCTGGACAACGCCCGCGACATCGAGCAGGTGCGGCCGCTGCTGCCCGGGACGTCCGAGTGCAGGGTGATCGTGACCAGCCGAAGCCGCCTGACCGGTCTCGCCGCCGGCCACGGGGCACACCTGCTCACCCTCGACGTGCCCACCCGGCAGGAGGCGACCGCCGGCTTCCTGGAACGGATCAGGGCCTCCCGTCCCGGCGAGGACGTCGACATGGACCTGGTCGGGCGGATCGTCGAGGGGTGCGGCCGACTGCCGCTGGCCGTGGCCATCGTGGCCGCGCGGGCGGCCAGCCACCCCGACCACCCCCTGCCGCAGGTGGCGGCCGAGCTGGTCAACAGCCGGATCACGCTGGACGGCTTCAGCGACGACAACCTCGACAACGACGTCAGGAGTGTCTTCTCCTGGTCCTACCGCACGCTCAGCGACCAGGCCGCACGGCTCTTCCGGCTGCTGCCGCTGCACCCGGGACCCGACCTCACCGTCGCCGCGATGGCGAGTCTCGCCGGTGTCGCGCCGCGCGCGGCCTCCGCCGCGGTGGGTGAACTCGTCCGCACCCGCCTCCTCACCGTCCAGCGCCGCGACCGGTACTGGTCCCACGACCTGGTGCTCGCCTACGCCGCCGAACTGGACGGCGAGACAAGAACGGAGCGCGCCGCCGCGCTGGCCCGCCTGCACGATCATTACCGGCAGACCGCGCACGCCGCCCATCTGATGCTGCGACCGCCGACGAGACCGGTCGCGCCGCCGCCACCGCTGCCCGGCGTCACCCCCGAGACGATGGCCGACAGCGCGGCCGCGATGGACTGGTTCACGAACGAGCACTCCGTGTTGCGCGCCGTGGTCGAGAACACCGCGACGCGCGGAGAGTCCAGGGCGACCTGGGAACTGGCCTTGAAGATGCAGCTGTACCAGCAGCGTCACGGCTGCTGGCACGACTGGGCAGCGACCATGCGCCTCGCCCTGGAGACCGCCCGGCGGGCCGGGGACACCGAAGGAACGGCACGCGCTCAGCACGGCCTCGCGGGCGCCCACCACTTCCTCGGCGACCGCGAGGAGTCCCTCCGGTACCTGAAGTCGGCCCAGGAGAACTTCGAGAAGCTGGGACTGGTCGACGACCTGGCCCATGTGCTCAAGAACCTCGGCACCGTACGTTTCGCGCTGGGCGACTACGCCGTCGCCGCCCAGCACCAGGAGCAGGCGATGCGGCTGCTGCGGGCCACCGGCCAGCGCGCGCTGGAGGCCACCACCACGCTGCTGGCGGGCTACAGCCGACTGGAACTGGGCGACGTGACGGAGACGGCCCTGCTGGCCGACACCGCCGCGACGATCTTCCGCGAGGTGAACGACCTCAACGGCGTGGGGTCGTGCATGACCCTGCTGGGCAGGCTCCACCACACCCAGCGCGACCACGACCGTTCGATCGCCTTCTACGAACAGGGTATCGACCTGATGCGGCGGGCCGGCAGCCGTGCCAACGTGATGGAAGCACTCGTGGCGCTCGGCGACATCCACTTCGACGCCGGTGACGTGAGCGGTGCTCGACGAGCGTGGACCGATGCCGTGAACTGCGTCGACGACCCCGTACTGCCGCTCGTGATACACGCGAAGGCCCGGCTGTGGGCATCGGCGCTGTGAGCGTCACGTGGTCGCGCCGGGCCGGGCCACCGCCGAACCGGCATGTTCGACGGCGTCCGGGGACGGCTCGCACCCTTCGGCTCGACCGCGCGGGTGACGGGAGCCGATGGCGTCCGGGGGCGACGCCGGGTGCGAGCCGTCCCGGAACCCGGCCCGAGGAGGGCCGGTCGGGGGGAGGTTCAGGGCGGAGCAGGCGGGCCGCCGGCCCGTACGCCGTCCGCGAGGACGGGCGCCGTGACGGCACCGGATCGACGTGTCACGTGCTTCCTCTTCCCAGAACAACTCCGATACGTATTCGAACAGGGAAGGGCGCACCCTGTCCAAGGCCGATTCGTCATCACGCAATGTCGGAAACGCATGCCCTGCGGCCGGTCGGAACCGCGAGACGGAGCACCGTCAGCAGCGTCCCGCGGCCCCTCGTCGGAAGGCAGTCCCCCACCGTGCACATATCTGAGGCGGCATCCGAGGCGGGCGCCCCAGCGGCGCGCCCCGAGCCGGACATCGAGCCGAGACTCCTGCGCGCCTTCCTCGCCGTGGCGCGGGAGGGCCACTTCGGGCACGCGGCCTCCCGCCTGAGAGTGGCCCAGCCGGCGCTGAGCAGGCAGGTGCAGCAACTGGAACGGCTGCTCGGCGTCGAGTTGTTCGCCCGTACCTCCCGCGGCGCCGAACTCACCGCCGCAGGACGGCTGATCGTCCCCGAGGCGGAGCGGGCCCTGGCCCACAACCGGCGCATCGTGCGCACCGCACGCTCCGCGGCGACGGGCCGGGCGCGGGTACTGACGGTCTCCGCGCCGCTTCCCGGCCCGCCGGGCGGGCTGCTCTCCGAGGCGGTCCGGCGCTTTCGCGGGAGCGTGGACGACGTGGGTGTCTCCGTGATCGGGCTCGACGACGGGGAACAGACGGCCGCGCTCATCGACGGCCGAGCCGACGCCATCCTGACCTGGGACCGGCCCAAGCGGGCGGAGCTGGCGGCCGAGGTGCTGGTGGAGGAGCGCACCAGCGCGCTGCTCGCGCAGGGTCACCCGTGGGCCGACGAGGCGACGATGCCGCTGGCCCTGCTGGCCGAGGAGCAGATTCTCTTCCCGCTGCGCGAACGCAGCCACTGCTGGGAGCAGTTGAGCGCCGCCGCCACCGCCGCCGGCGTGGGTCTGACATCGGTGCCGACTGCGCCCTCCGCGGTGCCCGATCTGGTGGCGGCCGGACTGGGCGTCTCCGCGGTGCCGGACTCCTTCCGTTTCTCCCGCTATCCGGGTGTGGCTTTCGTGCCCATCACGGGGCTGACCGGCCGGATGAGCGTGGTGTGGCGCGCTGACGACGCGTCGGCCGAGGTGGCGGGCTTCGTGGCCGCGTGCCGGGCCGCGGCCCACGGCCTGGCGGCGGCGCACGCCGACGTCTGGCGCCTGCCGCGGGAGGTCCGGCGGTCCGCGGACGCGGGGCGGAACAACGTCCGGACGCTCGGCGTGCCGCCGAACCGGTCCGAGCTGCGGGCGACCTCCTGAGCCCGTGCCCGGACTCTCCCCGGACCGGCGCCGCGGTGGGACCGGGTGGCGGGCCCCGGGGAGCCCCGCCCGGCCGGACCACGGGGCCCGGGTGCCGCGTCCGGCAGTGGGGCGCCGGTCGGCGCCCGCTTCCCAACCGCGCCCGCCTTCCCGGAACCGAGCAAGGGCACTCTCCTCCTCGGTTCCGGGAAGGCGGGCGCGAGCACGACGCCGGCCGCGGACCACGGTCGTGTCACGGGCGCAGCGCGTCCAGCGCGATGTCGATCTCCTCCGCCGCGGTCGACGGGCCGACGGCGGTCTTGGCGCGCAGGATCGCCCCCTCCAGCACGTCGACCAGGAAGGTGGCGAGCACCCCGGCCGGACGGCGCGCGGTGATGGCCCCGGTGGCCTGACCTTCCTCGATCGTGCGGGCCAGGCTGGCGGACCGGCTCGCGAGAGCCTCGCCGACGGCCTCGCGCACCCGGTCACCGGCGGTGGCGCTGTCACTCGCGAAGGTGCCGAGCAGGCACCCGAACTCCACGCCGGTGATCTCGGTCCGTTCGAGTTCACCCAGCAGATACGCGCGCAGGCGCGCCACGGGGGAGCCGCCCTCCCCGAGGGGCGACAGATCGGTGCCACCCGCGTAACGGTGGACGATCTCCACGGCGAGATCCTGCTTGCTGTCGAAGTGGTTGTAGAAGGACCCCTTCGGCACGTCGGCGGCCCGGGTGATGTCCTGGACGCTCGCGCCGTCGAACCCCTTCTGGCGGAAGACCGCCTCGGCGTGCTCGAGCAGTCTGTTCCTGGTGCTCGGCTGCGGCACGGATCTCACTTCCCAGCGGTTGCTGCGGTGATACGCGACCCCTTGCGGGCCCGCAGGGTCAAGGACACGCCCGCCACGGCGGCCAGGGCGGCGACGAGGACGCCGTAGGCGACGACCGTGGCGGACAGGCCGACGGCGTCGCTCGCGATGCCGGCCGCGAGGACCGGAACACCGTAGGCGGTGTACGCGATGAGGTACACGGCGGCGAAGAGACCGCCGCGGCGGGCGTTGTCGGCCAGCGGGCCCAGGATGCGCAGGGACGACCCGAAGGCCGCGCCCTGCCCGGCGCCGCCGGCGAGCGCTCCGGTGATGACGAGGGGGAGGTTCGCCGCCGCGACGCCGCTCACCGCGAGCACCGCGCCGCTGAGGACCAGCGCAGCGCCCACGCGGGTGGCCCGTTCGGCCTCCACACGGCCGAACGCCATGCCGGCGGCGGCCGCGGAGAGGGGCTGGAGGGCGACGACAGCTCCGTTCGCGGCCCCACTGTGGATGTCGAACACGGAGCTGTCGAAGGAGGGCGCCAGGCCGAGGAAGAGGCCGGAGAACATCCAGCCGGCGGCGACCAGCGGCGCGAGCGACCAGAACCAGGCGCGCGCGGCGGGCATCACGGTGAGCCGGGGCCGCAGGGAAGCGAGGACCCCGGGCCGGCGGACGGCCGTCTCCGGGGCGGCCAGCACCGAGACGACGCCGTAGACCAGGACCACCGCCAGGCCGGTGAAGACGACCGCGGTGGGGTGCGAGGTGAACTGAACCGCCACCCCGGCGAAGAGGGCCCCGAGAGCGAGTCCGCCCACGGGGGCCGCGCTGGTCAGCACCGTCATCATCGGCCGGTGGCGCGGACTGGCCAGTTCGATGATCGCGGCGGTGAAGGTGCTGGTGGCGGCTCCGGTGGCCATGCCCTGGACGGCGCGTGCCGCGATGATCCAGCCGATGCCGTCGGCGAGCAGGAACAGGGCGCTGGTCAGCAGCAGCAGGACCAGTGCCCCGACGAGGACCGGGCGGCGCCCGATGTGGTCGGAGACCGATCCCGCGACGAGCAGGGTCGCCAGGAGCGTGACCGCGTAGACGGTGAACGCCGTGGTCAACTGCCAGTCGGGGAAGCCCCATTCGCGCTGGTACAGCACGAACAGCGGACTTCCCGCCCCGGCGCCGAACGCGACGGCGACGGATGCGATCACCACCCCGAGGGTGGACAGCCGCCTCGGAGGCGCGTCCTGGTTCTCAGGGGCGGGGGCCTGGCCGGTGGAGGGTCGTGGTGTGCCGGGGGGCTGGAGTCCGAGGAGCTTCATCGATGTCTCCTGAAAATGTCCAGTCATCTCAATGGAATCGAATGGATGACTGTCAAGGGGGGAACTGGTGCCAGAGCGCGAGCGGGGGCCTGCCCGCCCACCGCCCCGGTGGACAGGGGCGGTGGGGCGGCGTCCGTCCGGGGCGCCGGTCAGACGGTGGCCGCCAGGGCGGCACGGCCGGCCGCCACGAGCGCGGCCTGCCGGGTGACGCGCGCCCCGAGGTGCTCGGCGGTGGCGATGTCGGCGGCGTGCACGGTGTCGGTGCCGCCGTCCATGGGAGTCTGGGCGGCGGCGCCGCCCCAGTAGCCGAGGCGGTTGAGGTCATGCTCCGTGGCGGTGCTGGAGTTCCACCCGGGCTTCAGGCCGAGGCTGACCCACAGCATGCGGTGCTGGGCGGAGAAGGCGGCGAAGAAGGCCAGGGTGTTCGACTTGTCGCCGCTCTTGGAGGCGGAGTTCGTGAAGCCCGCGGCCAGCTTGTCCTGCCAGCGTCCCTCGACGAAGCGGCTGCTGGTGGCTTCGGCGAAGGTGTGGAACCCGGCCGACGCGCCGCCCATGTAGGTGGGCGAGCCGAAGATGATGGCGTCCGCGTCGTCCAGCCGCTGCCACTGCTCGTCGGTGATGGTGTCGACCGCGACGAAGACGACGTCGGCGCCGGCCTCGGCCGCTCCGCGGCGTACGGCCTCGGCGAGGACCGCGGTGTGACCGTAGCCGGAGTGGTAGGCGATGGCGACGGAGGGGCGCGGGGAAACGGGATCGGACATGGTCTGCTCCTGTGCTGTTTTCGCTTGCTTCGGGTGGTGCGGTGGTGAACCCGGCATGGTGAATATGGCCGGTCGTCTTACATCCGTCAAGTGCGCTCGGCCGCCGCTGCGCGTGGCGTCGGCGACACGCCCGCCGGCCGCCGCACGGCCGGGGCGGCACGGTCTCAGCCCCGCGAGCCGAACGGGCGGCTCAGCTCCTCGAAGTGCTCCTGCGGCAGGTCGAGGGCGGCGGCTGCCACGTTGTCCTCCAGGTGCGCGACGGACGAGGTGCCGGGGATCGGCAGCAGCACGGGCGAGCGGCGCAGCAGCCAGGCCAGGGCGGCCTGCGACGGCGTGGCACCCACGACGCGGGCGATGTGGTCGAGCGGGCCGCCGGGCCGGGCGAGCTGCCCGGTGGCCAGCGGGAACCAGGGCAGGAACGCGATGCCGTTGGCCTCGGCGTACTCCAGGACGTCCTCCGAGTCCCGCTGGGCGAGGTTGTAGAGGTTCTGCACCGAGGCGATGGGCACGATGTCCCGCGCCGCCTCCAGCTCGGCGACGCTGACCTCGGACAGGCCGACATGGCCGATCTTGCCCTCGTCGCGGAGCTGCTTGAGCGTGCCGATCTGGTCGGCGAAGGGGACGGAGGGATCGACGCGGTGCAGCTGGAAGAGGGGGATGCGCTCCAGCCCCAGGTTCCTCAGGCTCGACTCGGCCTGCCGACGCAGGTACTCGGGGCGGCCGTCGGACCCCCACCTGCCCGGCCCCGGGCGGGTCAGCCCGGCCTTGGTGGCGATCACCACCTCGTCCCGGTAGGGGTGCAGGGCCTTGCGGAGGAGCTGCTCCGCCGTGTCCGGACCGTAGGAATCCGCGGTGTCGAACAGAGTCACGCCCAGCTCGACGGCCCTGCGCAGGACGCGCACGCCGGCGTCCTGGTCCGGGAAGGGGCCCCAGACGCCGGGGCCGGTGAGTTGCATGGTGCCGTAGCCGAGGCGGTTCACCGTCAGTTCGCCGCCGATGGCGAACGTTCCGGAGGACGCGGCGGTCGTACTGCTCATCGTTCACTGCCTTTCTGGTCCGCGCCGTCGGGTGCCCGACGGTTGTCGGGGCCGGGGCGCGCGGGGATGTCCGCTCGTCCCTGGGGACGAGGGGGTGCGTACGGTCAGGAGAGGAAGTGGTCGACCTCGACGGCGAAGTCGTCGGGGTGCTGGAACAGGAAGCCGTGCCCCGCGTCGTTGTAGAAGATCACCTTGGCGTCGGGCAGCCGTTGCGCCATGGCGTAACTGGCGTACGGGTGCACCACCACGTCGCGCACGCCGTGGGCGAGCAGGACCGGGAGGTCCAGTTCGCTCTGCCGCTCCCAGAAACCCTCGAACGTGCCGACGGCGACCAGTTGGGCGCGCACCGCCTCCGGTCCCACCACCGTTCGCGACGCCCGGAGCCTTCTTTGCAGGCGCCCCAGCGAGGCGCGCCCCACGGCGCGGGCCGGATCGGTCTGCGGGAAGAACAGGTAGAGGAAGTCCTCCTCGTCGTTGACCGGTTTGCTGAGGGTCTGCCGGACCTTCACCGCCTGCGCGGGCAGACGGGGGATACCACCGGGTGAGCTGCCCGCCAGCACGAGCCGCCGGACCAGGAAGGGCTCGGCCAGCGCCATGCCCTGGGCGACCGTCCCGCCCATCGCCCAGCCGAGCAGGTCGACCTCGTCGAGGCCCAGCGAACGGGTGAAGGAGAGGGCGCCCTCCACCAGCCCGTCGATGCTGGCCGGCGGGGTTCCGGTGGACGCACCGGTGCCGCGGTTGTCGAAGACGACGATCTCGCGCCGGGTGGCGAGCCGGTCGAGGAAGTCGGGGTCCCAGTGGTCCATTGTGGCGCGCAGCCGGGTCAGCAGCACCAGCGGTACGTCGACGGCCCGGCCGAAGCGACGGTAGGCGAACCGCTCCCCCAGGGGGCCGCGGACGTACCGGGTCTCCACCGAATCCGACAGGTAGGGGGACATGACGTTCCTTCGCTCTTGACACGGGCGCGGCCGAGCGGGCGCACCCGCCGGACGCCCGGCACCGGCGGACGTGGGACCTCATCGGCCGGAGGAGGGTCAGGAGACGCGGATGTCCTCCAGCCGCACGGACACCACGAGCGGGTCGGGGACCTTGTGGCCGTTCTCGTCGCGGCTGTAGATCTCGCGGGTGGTGGGGATGACGAGTCCGTCCACCTCCTGATGGCCGGAGATGAAGTGGGCGCCAGGAGTGTTTCCGGCGATCTCCACGTCGTAGTCGCGCCGGCGGATCAGCCCGTCGCCGTCGACGTACAGCACCTGCTCGGTGCTGAGCGTGGCGATGTAGTCCGGGAAGACCACGCGCAGCCGGCGGTACTTCTCGCCGTCCTCGGTGAAGGGATCGATCTCCTCGGTCCGCACCCCCGGGAAGGTCAGGGAGATCGGTTCGGCGAGATACGTCCACATGGCGCTGCCGGAGAAGTAGGCCAGCTGGAGTCTGGTCCACGGGGTCGTCAGGTCGTGGCCGGCGAACGAGGCGCGCGGGTCGGTCAGCTCCTCGACCACGTCACCGTCGGACGTCTCGACCGCGACCCGGTCGGCGGTGAAGGAGGTGTGGTGGTCGGCGTCGAAGAAGGGTTTCTGCGACACGAACTCCCGCTTAAGGCCGACGATCACTTCCACGTCGTCGAGGGCTCCGGGGTGGCCCTTCAGGCCCCACAGGGCGCCGCCGAAGAACTGGCGGGCGGTGATCCGGTCGGCCTCTTCCCAGCGGGCGCGGCCACCGTAGGCGTCGAGGACGGTTGCGAGCAGGTCGGACATGGTGGTTCTCCCAGGAATCGGAGGGGGCGGGGGCCGGCCTGAGGCCGGAGGAAGCGGGCGTCAGCCGAGGAACTCTTCGATCTCCTCGGCCACTTCGGTCGGGTACTGGAAAAGGGAGGCGTGCGCGGCGTCGGGGTAGATGCGGATGCGCGCGTCCGGGATCAGCCCCGCCATCAGGTGGCTGCCCTTGGTGGGGATCATCAGATCGTCGTCGCCCTGGATGATCAGGGTCGGGCTCCGGATGCCGGTGAGCCGCTGGAGCGCGGAGTGGTCGGGGATGCCCCACTCCAGTACGGCGTCGTACTGGGCGTCACGGGACTCGATGCTGCTGGGCACGTCCCGGTCCTCGGTACGCTGGAACAAGCGCCCGAGGAACTCCATGCCCTTGGCCCGGCTGGTCTCGGTGTGGGCGAAGAAGATGTACAGCAGGTCCTCGCCGCTGGGGTTCTCGGCGCGCGCGTGCTCCGCGATGTCGCTGCGCCAGCCGTGCATGCCCGGTGCGCCCTTCGGACCGGTGCCGGCCAGGATCAGGCGGCGGACCAGGTCCGGCCGGACCAGGGCGATGTCCTGGGCGGCGAACCCGCCGAGGGAGAAGCCGAGCAGGTCGATCCGCTTCAGGTCCAGCGCGATGGTGAACGTGATGATCTGGCGGGCCAGCTCCGCGACGGTGGTGGCGTGGGCGCCCGTCGAGGAGGACACGCCCGGGTAGTCGACCAGGATGACCTCGCGGTGCGCGGCCAGGGCGTCGACGAGGGCGGGGTCCCAGTTGTCGAGGTTGCCGGTGAAGTGCTGGAGCATCAGCAGCGGGACCTCGCCCCCCGCTCCCAGGCGGCGGTAGGCGTAGCGGACGCCGTGGGCCTCGACGAACCGCGTGGGGGCCGTCTGGTGTGTGGTTGGGGACATCGTCTCTCCCGGGAAGTGGGCCTTGGGCGGCGCTGTGCGAAGGACCGGTGGCAGGTGACTGGAGCAGCCGCCCGCGGTGGCCTCGTCCGGAAGGAGGGCACGCGCGGGAGGCCGTCGGCGGTCCGGCGCACCGGTCCGCTTTCGTCCCCATGGGACCAGCATCACGGGGGGAAGTGGAATCTTTGTGGTGTTCTTCTGGACTTGCCCGGCCGCCGAACACACGAACACACCGAACACACGAAAACGCCGAGCACACCGGACACGCCGGTCTCGCACTGCACGTGCTCGGCCGAGTCGCCATAGGGGACTTCGATGCCTGGCCGAAAGAATCCTCATTGGACACGTTGCTCGGTCCGTGGATGAGATGACACCAGCGGTCGACGACCGCGGCTCCATGGTTCTCCCTCATGTGCCCGCGTCTTCTCCCCGAATCCCGCAGGAGCTCCGGTGACCCGCACCGCACAGGCCGACCCGGCCCCGAGTCCCGCGCCGCGCGGTGCCGCCCGGCCGCTCGTGCGGTTCGGGATGGTGGGTGTGGACAGCGGCCACATCCCCAGGGAGACGCCCGGCCGCTTCGTTTTCGCGCCGCGGCGGCACGAGCGCCCCGGCCTTCCCGTCGTAGGCGCACGGACGCTGCGCACGGCCACCTGACCACGGGCTGTACGCCAGGCCCACCGGCCTGTCTCGGCACGGACCGCCCGTACCGCGTCGTCCGCGCCGATCCCGGCCGGCACCCCGCGCCCCGAGTGCCCCGAGTGCCCCGAACACCTCGGTTCACCGGACGTGGCCGGCCGGCCGAGCGATGACGTGACGCGGGAACACCCGTGCCGCCCACCGTATGCGCCGCCCGCATCGCCCGATTCGAAAACGGTCTTGGACGGCGGTGAACCTCCCCTGGTGAGATGAGATCAGTGTCCGGACCACCGAGGAGCCCGGACCCCGCCGCCGATCGTCGCCCCGGCACCCGGCTCCCGCCCCTGCCCGGCGTCTTTCGCGCCCTGTCCATCCCGGGCCACCCCGTGCCCCCTGCGGCTTCCGCGCGGCCGCGGCGAAGGGCCGGACCAGGTCCCCCGACGCAGAGATCACACATATGACGACAACCTCGGGCCGAGACCGCTCGCAGCCGCCCCGCCGACACCAGTATCTGCACACCCTGGTCACACAGCACCGTTCCGCACTCGTCTCCTATGCCGAGAGACTGCTCACCGACCGGCACCTGGCCGAGGACATCGCCCAGGAGGCGCTGATCCGCGCCTGGGTCCACACCGACAAGCTCCGCTCGGGTGAGGGGTCGGCACGTGGCTGGCTGCTGAAGGTGACGCGCAACCTGGTCATCGACCACACCCGCAGCGCCCGTGTCCGTCACGAGACCACGGTGGACGACACCGGGGAAGTCGCCCAGCACGACCACGCCGATGCGGTACTGGCCCGCGTCCAGGCCGACGCCCTGCTCCGCAGCCTGCCTCCGGAACACCGTGAGGTGCTCGTCCACACCTATCTGTACGGGTACACCGTGCGGGAGACCGCCCAGCTGCTCGGCGTACCGGCCGGGACGGTGAAGTCCCGTCAGCACTACGCGCTGCACGCCCTGCGCGGACGGGCCGGTGTCCCGCCCTCCGACGACCCGGCATCCCAGGAGGTCCCCGCCCGTCCACCAGCCCCGTGACCCGTCCCGGTCCGCGCCGCCCGGTGGCGCGGGGCCTGCCCTGCCCGATCCTCCTGCCGTACTGCCGCGCGGCCGCGATGACCTCGACATTCCTTACACGAGAGCGGGCGCCCAACGGTTCGACACAAGCCCCGGCGGTCCTTTGACTTTGCCAAGGAGACCGGCCATATTGGATGTATGCCTCAGGTGAGTGTGAAGGGAAAGCTGGTCGAACACGCGGAGACGGTGTTCCGGCGGCGGGGCTTCAACGGGGCCAGTGTGCAGGACATCACGAGTGCCGCGGGCGTCCCCAAGGGGTCCTTCTACAACCACTTCAAGAGCAAGCAGGAACTCGCCGCCGAGATCGTGCGCCGCTACAGCGGCGCGACGGACTTCAGCATGCTCACCACCGACACCCACACCGCCGGCACGGCCTCCGAGCGCCTGCGCGCGCACTTCGCGGCGCAGGCGAACCGGACCCGCGCCACCGGCACCGAGTACGGATGCCTGCTGGTCACCATGGCCAGTGACACGCCCACCGCCGGTGACGAGGTCCGTTCCGCCGTCCGCGACAGCATCGACGACTGGACGACCATCCTCCACACGGTGATCGAACAGGGACAGCGGGCCGGTGAGATCACGTCGGACCGGCCCGCCCGCGACCTGGCCGCCTTCCTCATCGACGCCTTCGAGGGCGGTGCCCTGCGCGGCAAGGCCACCGGTGACCCCACGGCGTCGATGAAGTCCCTGGACATCGCACTGGGCGCCCTGCTGCCCTGAGGCACCCGGTCCTTGGCGCGCCCGCGCCGCGTCGGGCGGCCCTGAGCCACGTCCCGCGTTTCCGCGTGCCGCCGCGTCATGCGTGCCGCACATCGAGGGACCCCAGGTTGGCATAACTCCGTGTCAGCGCCGTGCCAAGGCCCTGACCAGGCACTCGTCGTCCGACGCGCCCTCGGTGACGTGGTTAGCCTGCGCATATGAACACTTACGACTTCGTGGTCGTCGGCGGGGGGAGTGCCGGGTCGGTCCTCGCGTCACGTCTGTCCGAGCACCCCGACGCGACCGTCCTCCTCATCGAGGCGGGCCCCGCCCACGGCCCGGAGCGGACGACCGTACCGGCCGCCTGGAGATCCCTGGTCGGCACCGACGCGGACTGGGGCCACTCCACGGTCCCGCAGACCGGCCTGAACGGGCGGACCATCGCCTACCCGCGCGGGAGGCTGCTGGGCGGAAGCAGCGGCATCAACGCCATGATGCACCTGCGCGGGCACCGTGCCGCCATCGACCTCTGGGAGAAAGAGGGCGCCGAGGGCTGGGGTTTCGACGACCTGCTCCCGTATTACCGCCGCACCGAGCACACCGAGGGCCGCGACACCGCCGTCCGGGGGACCGACGGGCCGATGCGCCCGCGGCCGGCGGCCCCGCCGCACCCGGCCGCCCAGGCCTGCTTCGAAGCCTTCCGCACGCGTGGCTTCCCGGTCGCGGACGACCTCAACGCCCCCGAGGCGGAAGGGGTCACCTGGACGGAACTGACCGTGGTCGACGGAGCCCGCCAGTCGGCCGCGGACGCCTACCTGCGGCCGTTCCTCGACCGCGGCAACCTGACGGTGGTCACCGAGGCGGTGGCCCAGAGCCTCGTCTTCTCCGGAAACCGCTGCACCGGTGTGCGCTATCTGCGCGACGGCGTCCCGCTCATCGCACGGGCCGACGTCGAGGTCATCCTCAGCGCTGGCGCGGTCGGAAGCCCCCACCTGATGATGCTGTCCGGGCTGGGTCCCGCCGCGCACCTGCGCGGGCACGGCATCGACGTGGTGGCCGACCTGCCCGGCGTCGGGGCCAACCTGTCCGACCACCCGCTCGGGCTCGCCTTCTTCTCGGCCGGCCGTGACATGCCCACCGGTCAGAACAACCACATCGAGGTCGTCGGCGTCACCCGCACCGACCCCTCGCTCGCCTACCCCGACGTGCAGCTGTTCTTCATGGATGTCGCACTGGCGCTGCCGGGAGGCCAGGGTTACGCCCTCGGGTTCAGCGCGACAGCCCCCCACAGCCGCGGCTCCGTCACGCTGCTCTCGGCCGACCCGTCCGTCGCCCCGGCGATCGACCCCGGTCTGCTGTCCGACGAACGCGACCTGGAGACGATGCTCACTGCCCTCCTCATGGCGCGGGACATCAACAGCGCCGCACCCATGGACCCCTGGCGCGGGCAGGAGGCGATCCCCGGCCGCTCGCTGGACGACCCCGGCCGGCTGCGGACCTTCCTCAGGGAGCGGGGAGCCACCACCTACTTCCACCCGGTGGGCACCTGCAGGATGGGCAGCGCCGAGACGGCGGTGACCGACACCCGGCTGCGGGTCCACGGGGTGGAGGGGCTGCGCGTGGTGGACGCCTCCGTCATGCCCTCGATCCCCGCCGCCAACCCCAACCCCACCGTCCTGGCCGTGGCGGAACGGGCGGCGGAGATGATCCGGGCCCAGCACGGCTGAGCGCCGCGCCGCCGCCGTCCGGCGCGTGCCGGATACCGGACCGTGACCTGGTGCTACGCGCTGCGGTGCGCGTGCGCCGGCAGGGGACGGGGCGCCGACCAGATGTCGGGGCGTGCGCCGGTCAGGGCCACCGCGGCGGACCGGCAGGCGGCGACGAACGCGGTGACCGCGGGGGAGCGGTCCGTCTGGCGCCACACCACGCTCATACGGGCGGACAGCCCCCTCAGGGGTACGAACGCCAGCTCCGGAGAGGCACTCAGCCGCAGGGAACGGGGAACCGCCGAACAGCCCAGTCCGCTGGCCACCAGGTCGAGGACGGCCGCGGGCGAGGTGGGCACCGGGTCGAGTTCCGTACGGGCGGCCTCCGCCGCGTCCCGGAGCAGGGTCCAGCAGTGGCGTCGCTCCCGTACGGGAAACAGCAGCGGCTCGTCGGCCAGGGCGGACACGGTCACCTGCGGGGTCGCGGCCAGGGAGTGGCGCGCGGCGAAGATCGCGTCCACGGGCTCTTCCACCAGCGCCTCGCCCGCGAAGGCGGCGTGGCCCGGCCGGCCCCAGGTGAGTACGGCGTCCACCCGGCGCTGGGCCAGGGCGCCCGTCTGCTCCTCGTCGACGAGGTCGATCACCGCGATCTGCGGCTGTTCGGGGCCGCCGCGGTCACCGCGGAACCGGCGGATGGCTTCGGAGAGCAGGCCCCCCGCGGGGCTCGGCAGCGGAGCCGCGACGGTCAGGGTGGAACGGGACCGGCCGGTGTACGTCCGGGCGGTGCGCACAAGGTGGGAGCTGAGGGCCAGTACGCCCTCCGCCTCCGGCCGGATCAGACGCCCGACCTCGGTCAGCAGCACGCCGTGCGGGGTGCGGTGGAACAACTGGACGCCCAGGGCGCGTTCGAGCTGCTGCACATGACGGCTCAGCGAGGGCTGGCCGATCGACAACCGGGCCGCGGCGCGCCCGAAGTGACGCTCGCGGGCCACGGCCAGGAAGGCGCGCAGCCATCGGGGGTCCAGATCCGCGTAGGGCTTTTGTTCGGCCGTGGCCATGAGAACCTCGTGCATGGTGAAGTGGCGTGGGTGGACGGGGGCCGCGGCGGACGGACCGCCGCCGCGGCCGGCGGACGTCGGGGTACCGCGCGGGGAGGGGAGACCAGGCCCGCGCGCGGCGGCCGGGATCAGGGCAGGAACCGACTGACCTCGTGGGCGAAGTCCTCCGGGTGCCGGCAGGGGAAGCCGTGTCCCGCGTCGCTGGGGAGGATCACCTTTGCGTTGGGCGGCCGCTGGGACATCGCGTAGGCCGGGTAGGAGTGGATCATGACGCCGTGGGCGCCGTGGGCGCCGTTGGCGACCAGGGCGACCAGGGCGGGCAGGGTGAACTCCTCCTGACGCTCCCCGAATCCCTTGAAGGTGCCGATCGTCTGCGACTGGCCGCGCACCGCGTCGGGTCCGATCACGGCGCCGGACGTCTTCAGCCGATGGCCGAGCCGGCGGAGCGATGCCAGGCCGGCGGCCCGTGCCTCCTCCGCCTCGGGGAAGAGGAGGTGGAGGAAGGTTCCGTCGTCGTTGACCGGCTTGCCCACGGTCTGCCGGCCACGGGTCGGGGGTGCCGGGAGGCAGGGCGCTCCGCCGGCGGAGCTGCCGGCGACCATGAGCCGGGGCACCCGGCCGGGGGCGGCGAGCGCGACGCCCTGCGCGACGGTGCCGCCCAGCGACCGGCCCAGCACGTCGAGTCCGGTCAGCTCGAGGGAGCGGATGAAGGCCAGTGACCCCTCGGCCATTTCCTCGATGGCGCCGACCGGGGTGCCGGTCGAGGCGGTCAGGCCGTGGCTGTCGAAGACAACGACCTCGCGCTCGGCGGCCGGCAGGTCCGGCAGCTTGGGGTCCCAGTGGTCCATGGTGCCCCGCGGCCGCGGGTGGGTGACGAGAGGGGTGGTCCCGGCGCGGCCGGAGCGGCGGTAGGCGAAGCGCTCGCCCCCCGGTCCGCCGGTATGACGGGTCTCGGCCGGGCCGGCGAGGCAGGGGGATGCGGACACGGGTGACTCCTGGTTCGTCCGGGCGGCCGTCCGCTGGGCAACGGACGGCCCGGAGAGGCGGGTTCTGCTGTGGTGGTGCCGGGGGTGGGGAGGGAGGAGCGCCGTACCCCGGGGAGGGCGTCGCGAGGGGGTCAGGTGGTGAGGACCATGCGGAAGCGGGCGCCACCGCGCATCATCCGGTCGTACGCCGACGCGGCGTCGAGGAGCGGTGCCTGCTCGACCATGGGCGCCACGTCGTGGGCCTCCGCGAAGGCCAGGTTCCGCTCGTTGGCGGCCGGGGTGCCCGTGAGGGAACCGAGCACCTGGACGCCCTTGAAGACCAGCTGGTACGGGGTCACCGAGATCGGTTCCTCGGAGACGCCCACGACCACCAGCCTGCCTCCGTGGGCGAGCCCGTCGAGCAGTGGGCTCATGTCGCCGGCCGCCGCGGTGGCCAGCGCCAGCCGGGCACCGCCCAGCTGGGTCAGCCGTGCCGCGGTGCCGCCGCTCGTGCTGTCCACGTAGTGGTGCGCCCCGAGCCGCAGAGCCAGGTCCTCCTTGCCGGCGCCGCGTGCGACGGCCACCACCCGCAGGGCGAGGCCGCGGGCGTACTGCACCGCGAGATGCCCCAGGCCACCGATCCCCTGGACGGCGACGAGATCGCCGGGGAGTGCTCCGCCGGGCGTCAGCGCGTTCTGCGTCAGGGCGTTGTAGACCGTGAAGCCGGCGCACAGCAGCGGGGCGACCCGCAGGGCACTCATGGTCTCGGGCACCGACACCAGGCCCGTCTGGCGGACGTACATGGCCTCTGCGTAACCGCCGTCGACATGGACGCCGGTGTACGGCTGGTCGGCGCAGCCGACGAAGTCGCCGGCCCGGCAGGGGCCGCACATCCCGCAGTGCCCGCCGAGGAAGCCGACCCCGACCCGGTCCCCGATCTCCCACCCGGTGACCCCGTCCCCCAGGGCGTCGATGCGACCGACCGCCTCGTGGCCGGGCACCCGGCCCGGCTCGTCGGAGCCGTGCGGACGGACGGCCACCGAATCGCTGTGGCAGATGCCGCAGGCCTCGACTCGGATACGGACCCGGCCCGGTGCCGGCGGGACCAGTTCACGTTCGGTGGGGCGGAGGCCGCCGTCCGGGGCGACCTCGACGGCGCGGTACGTGGCCATGGCTGAACTCCGTGCTTCCAGGGACTCTTCGTCGGCGACCGGGCGGTGGTGACGCACCGGGAGGGTCGGCGGTGGGCGCCGTCCGGAACGGACCGTGTGGTACGCCGAGCGGACCGCAGACTCATGGCCGGCCCACGTCACCAGCATCGCGGGCCGTTGTGGAATGTTTGTGGCCTCGTTCTTGCCCCCCCGGCGCGGGGGGCCGGAGGCGGTGGCGCCTTCAGGACGCGTAGCCCTCCACCTGGGACACCGGCCTGACTCGCGCCTCGTCCGGGCCCTGCCCGAACTCCGCCTTGGCCCGACGCTGCCGCAACAGGTCCCAGCGCCGGTCGAGTTCGCGTTCCAGGGCACCGAGCCGCTGGTGCTCCTCGGTCATGTCGGTCACGCCGGCCCGCAGGGACTCCCGCAGTCGTTGTTCGGCGGCGACCATCTCCGAGATCCTGCTCAGGATCTGCTGTTCGCGCTCCATGCGTGTGTCCTCGGCTGCTGGAGACTTCGACTGGATGTGTGCCTGTCCGGGAGTGTCGTCCCGGAGGCGATCCGCAGCGGGGACGGCCCCGCGGACGTCACCCGCCGGCCCGTTCACGGGCCTGGGCGACGGCCTCCTGCACCGAGCCGTGGTGCACGGGGCCGTGCCCCGGCAGGACGACGTCAGCGTCGACCCCTTCGAGCACGGACAGGGATTCGAGGGCCCGGTCACGGTCGGTGTGGAACATGCCGGGCAGCAGCTGAGGGCCCCCGCCCCGAGCCGTGGGGTGGGCGGTGACCAGCGCGTCGCCGCTGACCAGTATGCCGCTGCCGGGCAGGTGGTAGGCGCTGTGACCGAGGGTGTGGCCCGGTGTGTGGACCGGTACCGGGCCGCCCGGCAGGTCCAGCGGCCCCGGAGCGGGGAAGGGCCGGGGGTCGGCGACCGGAACGTGCGCGGTTCCGCCCGCCCTGATGGCGTGCACGGCCCAGGGCAGCACTCCGGGGCGCCACACCCGCGCGAGCACCTGGCCGACGGACACCTGGTGCAGGAAGTCGCGCCGGGCGTGCGGCACTTCCTCCTCGTGCATCAGTACGGGTGTCCCGTGGGCGGACCGCAGGCGCTCGGCCGCCCCCAGGTGGTCGTTGTGGGCGTGGGTGATCAGGACGGCGCGCACGTCGCCCGGGTTCACGCCGACGGCTGCCAGCGAGGCGAGCAACCGGCCGTGGTCGCCCGGGTAACCGGTGTCGATCAGGGTCACGTCGGCACCGTCCTTGACGATGACCCAGTTGGTGTTGCTCCCCGAGACCAGATACACGTCGTCGTGGAGGCGGACGATGTCGTCGTCACGCAGAGCGTCTTGCATAGGTGTTTCCTCTCGGTGCAGGGCACCGCACGTCAGTGGGGTTCTCCCGGCCACTGAGCCGGGGGCAGGCTGACAACCTCCCCTGGGAGAGCCGTACATCAACGGTAACGGTAACCGAGACACATGTGTGCCTACGTGCGCTGCTCGGTGTTTCTGCGACGGGGCACCGTGGAACACCTCACCCCCGCGGAGCGAGGGCCAGGACTGATGCACCGAACGCGCTCGTCCCGTAGGGCAGCGGGGCGCGCCCCAGGCCCCGGCGTACCGGACCAGGTGGAGCACCGCCTTACCCGCGGAGACCGCCTCGCGGGTCGAATAGCCTGCGGCCAGGGCGAATGGGCCGCCGTCGAGTCGTTCACGCCGCGACGGCGCCGAGTTCCTCGGGGCGGTCGTCCATCTCAGGGAAGGGCATTGCCATGGCAAAAGCATGCCTTCGTGCGAACGATCCGGTCCAAGCTCTACCCCACTCGCCCGACTCCGGGCGGGGAGAAGGGAGCCGTTCGGAGCCGGGAATACGTCGGACGAGGACCGGGGGAGGCGCAAAGCCGTCCCAGGAGGCGGCTCGGGAGCGTGGTAGGGTTCGCAGCGCTCCGCAGCCGACCGCTCGGCGCGCGGCGACTGCCGTCGGCTGCACGTCAGTTCTCTTCCTATATCCTCCGCATTCGGCCTGGCCCGTCCGTGTGCCACCACGGCGACATTACCGCCGGCCGGCCTGCGGAATGAGTTCCTGGTCGCAACCGGTGAAGGTGTGCGGTGTCGTCCCATCCGTAGGAGGCGGATCAATTCTGATGTCGAATACCTACTGCAAGTCCTACGAGGTCCGTTGGGACGATGCGGACTTCAACGGTCATCTGCGGAATACGCGGTACCTGGAGTACGCGAGTAATACCCGTCTCCATTTCCTCATGGAACTGGGCTGGGACGCCCGTGCCCTGCAGAAGGAAGGCATCGCCGCGGTACTCCTCGGCGAGGAGGCGGCCTATCTGAACGAGGTCTTCCTCGCCGAGCGCGTCACCGTCTCGTGCGAGGTCATCGGGCTCAGCGAGGACGGTGCGCGCTGGCGCACCCGGCACACCGTGACCCGCGAGAACGGGGGCAGGGCCGCCGTCGTGCACTGCCTGGGCGCGTGGCTCGGCGTCCGCGAGCGCAGGATCACCCCGCCCCCGGCCGGGCTGCGGGCCGTCTTCGAGGAAGCCCGGGCGGAGGACTGGGAGGTCATCGGCGGCGCGGCCTGACCCTGTCCGCCGGCGGTGGGACGGGGCGCCACCGCCCGGGCCGAGCCCGCGTCCGCGGCTGATGCGGACGACAGGCCCTACCGGCCCGAGGCGGGCGTCTGCCGGAGGCCGTCCCAGAACCGCGTCAGCTCCGCCGCCGTGCGGGCGGCCCGTTCCACGTGCGGCGAGTGCCGGGTGTCCGTCATCACGGTGTGCCGGGCGCCCAGCCGGTGGGCCGTGTCCGCCAGCAGGTCCGGCGCCCAGGTGTCGTCCTGGTCGCCGTACAGCATGTGTGTGGGCAGCTCCGTCAGTGCCGCGAGCTGTGCGGTCCGGTCCGGCTCGCCGAGCAACTCCCGTCCGGCGACCAGCAGGTGGATGGGGTTGGTGCGCAGCCAGCGTGCGCGCTGGACCTCCAACTCCGGCTCCGACGCCGTCGACGGACGCAGCTTCCGCATCGCCTCCCAGACCTGTTCCATCGTCATGGTGGCGAGCGCCCCGGTGAGCAGCTCGATCTGGAGCCGCCGCCCCTCACCGACGTGTCCAGGCCCGGAGGACAGCAGCGTCAGGGACAGGAAGGGCCGAGCGTTCCTCAGGACCGCCGCCCGGGCGACCTGCCCGCCCATGGAGTGTCCCACCAGATGCACACGTGTGCCGATGGCCTCCGCCTGGGCCAGGACATCCGCGGCGAGGGCGTCGTACCGGTAGGCCGCCTCGTCGGCGGGACCGGCGGTCTCGTCCTGTCCGCGGCCGTCGACCGCGACGGCACGGTAACCGGCGTCCCGCAGGTACGGCAGCAGAGCGAGGAAGTCGTCCTTGCCCTTGGTGTAGCCGGGCAACAGCATCGCGGTGCCGCGCACTTCCGCCGCGGGGGCGCTCTCCAGCGCGGCGAAGTTCCCGCGTGGGGTCCGCAGGGTGGTCCGCAGGACGGTCGGCGGGGTGTGACGGGACACTGTGACAGGGGGATCATCGAACACATCAGCAGCATAGTTCCCGAGAAACGTTGGTCGGCCGGGGCGTCGGCTCGGGTGTCTCAGCCGGAACATCTTCGCCGCCCGGCGGCGGTGCCAGAGAATGCCCCTGCGAACGGCGTGGGCGACCGCTGGCGAGCGGGCACGCAGCTTCAGCCGGGCGACCCTACCGTGCGGCGCCCTCTTGGCCGTCCGTTCCGAGCGAGAAGTACCGGGTCGTCGCGGCCCCGGCGGCTCGTAGGTGACGCGGCCAGGTTCCTGGCCGACGTACGGTCAAATGGCTGATGGCCGGGGTGGACCCGCCGGTCACACTCGACGCGTCCGCGTGACCGAGAACTCCGCCCGCACGCCTGCCGAAGGAACCCAGATGTACATCGATGTGCCGAACCGAGTAGTACACGCCGCCAATGGAGTCAGCTACGCCTACCGGCGGTACGGCCCCTCCAACCGGCCTCCCCTCGTGCTGCTCCAGCACTTCCGCGGCACCTTGGAGAGCTGGGACCCCGCGCTCGTCGACCTCCTGGCCGCCCGGCGCGACGTCATCACGTTCGACAACACGGGCATCGGCCTGAGCACCGGCCGCACCCCCAGAACCGTCCGGGAGATGGCCGTCGACGCCCTCAGCTTCCTGACCGCGCTCGGGCTGGAACGGGTGGACCTGCTGGGGCACTCGATGGGCGGCTTCGTGGCCCAGGAAATCGCCCTGATCCGCCCCGGTCTCCTGCGCCGGCTGGTGCTCGCCGCCACCGCCCCGCGCGGTGCCGCGGGCACCCACGGCTGGAGCGACGACATCGTCGCCCACGTCCACTCCGACCACCTCGGCGTCCAGGGCTACCTGTACACCTTCTTCAACCACACCGAGACCAGCCAGCGCAGTGGCCTGGAGTTCTTCGGCCGCTACATCGAGCGTACCCGCGACCGCGACCTGCCCGTCAGCAGGGAGGCCCGGGAAGCACAGTACGAAGCCGTGGTCGAGTGGGGCATTCCCGATCACGACGCGCTGCAGCGGCTGCGGGCGATCCACCGGCCGGTGCTGGTGACCGGCGGTGACAGCGACCTGGTCACACCCCCTCACCTTTCACACGTGCTCACAGGTATGCTCCCGAAGGCCCACGTACACATCTATCCTGATTCCGGGCACGGGTTTCTCTTCCAGCACCACAAGGACTTCGCCGCAGAGGTTCTGGAGTTCCTGGACTGAGCGGCCGGTCCCGCTCCGTCCACCACACCGGCGGACGCCCGGTTCCAGCCCGTTGCTTCATCCACGGACGCCCGCGAGGGCGTCCGCTCACCATGGGGAGGAACCTTGTCGCTGACGTTGGTGGGACGCGCGTCCGAGCTGGAGCGCCTGGAGGCTGTCCTGGCCGAGGCCGGTGAGACAGGGACGGCTCTCCTGCTCCAGGGCGATCCGGGGGCCGGCAAGACCGTGCTGCTGGACGCCGTCGCCGCGCGTGCCCGGAGCGCGGGAGCACGGGTACTGCGGGTGGTGGGGGTCGAGACCGAACGTGAGTTGGCCTTCTCGGCGCTGCACCAACTGCTGTACCCGCTTCTCGGCCACCTTCCGGAGCTGCCCGAGTACCAGGGCGTCACCCTGGAGCAGGTGCTGTCCATCCGCGAGGGTTCGGCCCCCGGCCGCTTCGCGATCTCCGCCGCGGCACTGTCCCTCCTCCAACACGCGGCCGACCGCCAGCCCCTGTTCGTCGTGGTGGACGACGTGCACTGGATCGACCGGTCCAGCGCGGAGGTACTGACCTTCCTGACGCGGCGGTTGAACGGCTGCCGGGCTTCGTTCGTCCTGGCCGCCCGCAGCGGCTGGAACGGCTTCCTGGACCCGACGGGACTGCCGGTCCTCACGGTGGGACCGCTGGCGGCGCAGGACGCCCAGCTCCTCCTGGACACCAGCCACCCGGGGCTCTCCGACCCGACCCGGCGCCGGCTGCTGGACGAGGCCGGGGGCAACCCGCTGGCGCTGGTCGAGCTGCCGGGGCAGCTCACGCCGGCCCAACGCGACGGTGACGAGGCCCTGCCCACGAACCTGCCGCTGAGCAGCCGGCTGGAGAGCGTCTTCGCCGACCGCATCCGGCTCCTCGACGCGTCGACGCGGTTCGCCCTGCTCCTGGTCGCGCTGGACGGCCAGCGCCCCGGCAACCTGCGCGAGATCCGCACGGCGGCGGAACGGGCCGGCCAGGAGTGGGACGACGGCCTGCTGGAGGCGAGCGAGCACACCGGGCTGGTGCGCGTCGACCACCTCGCGGACCACGTCACCTTCCGCCATCCGCTCGCCCGTTCCTGCCTGGTGCACATGTCGCCGGGCCGACACCGCAGGTCCGCGCACGAGGCGCTCGCGGCGACGTTGGAGAGGGAGCCCGAACGCCGAGCCTGGCACCTGGCCCACGCGGCGGAGGACCCCGACGAGGCCGTCGCAGCGGAACTCACCGGAGCAGCCGAGCTGGCCCTCGCACGAGGCGGCGCCGCCGAGGCGGCCGCCGCCTTCCGGCGGGCCGCGGAGCTGAGCCCGGACCAGGCCGACCGCGCCCGCCGCCTGGACGAGGCAGCCTTCGCGGCGAGCAAGGGCGGGCTGCTGGAGACGGCCCACGAGCTGGCCGGCTCAGGGGCCGCGGAATCCCTGCGCGGCGCCGCGGCCGCGGCCTACGTCCTCTTCCACCGCGACGGGGACAGCGACGGGGTCTTCCGGACCCTCGTCCCGGTGATGGAGTCGGCGCCGATGAGCGCCTCGCCCGAGGACGTGGCGGCGT
Organism: Streptomyces griseoviridis; assembly: GCA_014649155.1. GTDB lineage: Bacteria > Actinomycetota > Actinomycetes > Streptomycetales > Streptomycetaceae > Streptomyces > Streptomyces griseoviridis. Next base: position 91,569 of record BMSM01000017.1, read on the forward strand.
ACGACGACGCCTTCTACGTCCTGCTGAACTGCGCGGTCTGGGCGGGCCGCCCCGACCTGTGGCCCTCGGTGTACCAGGTGCTGGACCGTGTGTCCGAGACCGCGCGCATGTGCTTCGACTGTGTCGCCGACCCGGCACGCACCGCGCACGACGTGCGGGCCCGGCTGGACGTGGCCACGGCCGAGCTGCCGCCCCACACCCCGTTCTGGCGCGTCAACTGGCTCATCTACACCGCGCTCTACCTGGACTGCTTCAGCTACTACGACGCGGTGTGGCGGGACTTCGTGGGCCAGGCGGCCTACGACGGGCACCGGTTCGTGCTCCTGGCGCGTGCCCACGACGCCTACATGCGCGGGGAGTGGGACACCCAGCTCGCCATCGCGGCCGAGGGGACCAGCGACGCCGCGGAACACGGCTACAACTTCACCCACGTCCTGTTCAAGTACGGCATGGCGTCGGTGGCGGCCGGGCGCGGTGACGAGGAGGCACTGAACGAGCTGAGCGACGAGATCGCCGCATGGGCGGTGCCGCGCCGGTTCATGCTGATGGTGACCTCCCTGCGTGAGACCCGAGCCCGGATCGCGATCGGCCGCGGCGACTTCGAGGAGGCGTACCGGCAGGCGGCGCTGCTCACCCCGCCGGGAGAACTGCCCGCGCACTACCCGCACGTGCAGCGGGTGTTCCTCGATCTCGTCGAGGCCGCGGTGCGCACCGGGCGCGTCGAAGAGGCGCAGGCCCACGTGGAGGCCGGGCAGCGTGCCCGGCTCGACCTGATCTCTCCCCATCACGAGGTGATCCTCGCCGCGGCGGCCGCCGTCGCCGCGCCGGAGGACCGGGCCGACAAGCTCTACCGGGCCGCCCTCGCCGTACCCGACGCCGCCCTGTGGGCCTTCGAGTACGCGCGCATCCACCTGCTCTACGGCGAGTGGCTCCGCCGCCGGAGGGAGCACAAGGCCGCCCGTACCCATCTGAGTGCGGCACAGGAGGCATTCGAGCGGATGAAGGCCCCGCTCTGGGCGCAGCGGGCCCGCAACGAGCTGCGCGCGGCCGGCGTCGTCACTCGCGTGCCGGGCGAGGGCGGCGCCGCGCAGCTCAGTGCGCAGGAGTACCGGATCGCCGAACTCGCGGCGAGCGGACTGTCCAACAAGGAGATCGGCCGGCAGATGAACATCTCGCCCCGGACGGTCGGCGCGCACCTGTACCGGGTCTTCCCCAAACTGGGCGTCACCGCCCGCGCCGCGCTGCGGGACGCGCTGGACACGCTGAGCGGCCCGAACACGGGGTGAGGCGCGTCCGCTCCGGTCCCGGAGCCCTCCCTCGTCCCGGGGGCCTCCACGTCTTTCGTCAAGCGAGACGTGGGGTCGTGGGTTCGTGGGACATGCCGTCGCGGAGCATCGCGAACGGCACGTTGATCCGCCGGCGGGCCGGGCGGAGCAGTGCCTGGGTGTGGGTTCTCCCGCGGGCCCGGCACCGGTCGTAGTAGGTGCGGGAGGCGGGGGTCGCGCACTGCGGCGAACGCCGACAGGGACATCGCGCGTTTCGGTTGCCGGTTGCAGCCGAGGGGTGCGTGTGCGCCGTGGACCGAGGTCCCCGACGACTGGGTGGTCGGGGCGGCGCCGGCGTAGGAGGCCGGGTGGGCAGCGGTGGGGAAGCCGGTGCCGTCGCCGACGGTGACCAGCGAGGTGGCGGCGGTCCTGACCGCGACCCCCGGGATCGAGGTATGGACCGGGCAAGAGGGTGAGCCTCCAGCAGCTGGCCGATCTGCGCTTCCAGGGCTCGGCGCTGAGCGTGGACGGCCGTGAGCGAACGGGCCAGGGACGCGGTCACGAGATCGAGGGCGCCGGTGCCCGGGACGACCACGGTCTGCTCGTCGAGCGCGTCGAACACCTCGTCGATCAGTCGGCGGGCCATGCGTGGAGCCTTGGGCCGGATCACCTCAGCCGGCTTGCGGTGTCCGGCTTCCCGCGGGGCGGCTGGGGCTCCGTAGCGTTCCGGCAGCCAGGTCACGGCGGGTTGGTCCGGGCGCGGGCCCAGGACGTGTTCCAGGCCGGGGTGGAACTGGGTGAGCAGGCCGCGTGTCCGGTCGGAGGTGCGGGTGGCCTCGGCTGCGAGGTCCTGGCCGAAGCCGGCCAGCACGGTCGGTTCGGCGGTGATCTCGCCGGTCAGCTGAAGCGAGCGCAGGGTGTGCGGCTGGTCCGGGCGGCGTCCGCGGTCACCGCGGCGTCCTTCGCGTCGGTCCTCGCCTCGCCCGGGTGGGAACCGGCGATCCGCCGCGTGGACAAGCCGGGCAGAGCGGAGGGCGGCCCACCCGGCGGCGTACCGGTGCCCGGTGTCCCCGGTGCACAGGCGACCGCCGCCCGGCGCCCCGCCACCGGGGGCGCCGGACAGCGGGGTGGCCGGCGGTGCCCCCGAGGCGGCGGGGGGCGTCCGGTGTCGCCCGGCTACTCGCCGATGGTGTCCAGCTCGGCGACCGCGTCGGCGGGCAGGACCAGATCGGCCGCGGCGACGTTCTCGCGCAGGTGGGCGACGGAGGACGTACCGGGGATCAGCACGGTGGTCGCGGAACGCTGGAGCAGCCAGCTCAGGGCGACCTGCTGCGCCGAGGCGCCCAGGCGGGCGGCGACCCTGGTGAGGGTCTCGGACTGCAGCGGGCTGAAGCCGCCCAGCGGGAAGAACGAGGCGTAGGCGATGTTCTCGGCCGCGCACCGCTCGACCAGGGCGTCGTCCGCGCGGTTGGCGAGGTTGTACAGGTTCTGCACGGTGACGACCGGCGCGATGGTCTGCGCCTCGGTGAGCTGGGCGTCCGAGACGCCACTGAGACCGAGGTGCCGGATCAGACCCTGCCGGCGCAGTTCGGCCAGCGCCCCGAACTGGTCGGCGATGGACTCGTCACTGGTGCCCTCGACGGAGCCCAGACGCAGATTGACGACGTCCAGCGTCTCCAGGCCGAGGTGCTGGAGGTTCTCGCGGACCTGGGCCTTGAGGTCCTCGGGGTCCAGGGAGGGTATCCACGAGCCGTCGTCGCCGCGGCGGGCCCCGACCTTGGTGACGATGTGCAGATCGGCCGCGTAGGGGTGCAGAGCCTCCTTGATCAGCTCGTTGACGACCGCGGGGCCGTAGAAGTCGCTGGTGTCGATGTGGGTGATGCCCAGCTCGACCGCCTCGCGCAGGACGGCGAGGGCCTGGTCCCGGTCCTTGGGAGGGCCGAAGACGCCGGGACCGGCCAACTGCATGGCGCCGTAGCCCATGCGGCTGAGGGTGAGGCCGTCCGCGAGCGGCAGAGCACCGCCGGGGAGAACAGAGGTCGTCATGTCACGCCTTTCCTTGCCGTCGTTGCCGCCAGGCCGGCCGGCGGGGTGTGCCGTGGTGGCCTGGCACTGGAGATACTGCGGCGCCGGTGGCACGGGGGCCAGTACCCCACTGTTCCTGGGGATGACAGGACCAGTCACACCCCCAGTCGTGGCGGTTACCGTCGAAGGTATGAAGAACACCAACGCGCTCGGCGATTTCCTGCGCGCACGCCGGCAGCGGGTCAGGCCCGAGGACGTCGGTATCAACCCGCGCGGCCTGCGTCGGGTGCCGGGTCTGCGCCGGGAGGAGGTCGCCATGCTGGCGGGCATCAGCTCGGACTACTACCTGCGCCTGGAGCAGGGCCGCGACCGCAACCCGTCGGTACAGGTCCTTGAGGCGCTGGCCCGGGTCCTGCGACTCGACGCCGACGGCACCGCCCACCTGCTCGGCCTGGGTCACCCCCGGCCCAGCAGGAGCCCGCGCCCGGTGACGGAGAAGGTTCCGGTCGGCATCCTGCATCTCCTCGGCGAACTGCAGATGCCCGCGTTCGTGCAGGGCAAGTACCTCGACGTGCTCGCCGCGAACGTCATGGCCGGCGCGCTGTCGCCCAATCTCGTGGCGGGAGTCAACAGGCTGCGCGCGGCCTTCCTCGACGCCAGGGAACAGCGGCTCTACCGGGACTGGCCCCAGGCGACCGCCGCGGTGGTCGCCCAACTGCGTGCCGCCACCGGCGCCGACACGGACGACCCCCGCCTGGCCGCGCTCGTCGGGGAACTCTCCCTGAAGAGCGAGTACTTCAGCCAGCTCTGGGCGCGCCACGACGTGCGCCGGCGGGAGGAGACGGTCAGCCGTCTGCACCACCCCGACGTGGGCGACCTCGACCTCTACCGCGAGAAACTCGCCGTCACCGGCACCGACGATCAACTCCTCGTCATCTACCACGCGGAGCCGGGCTCGCCGTCGGCTCGCTCGCTCGGCCTGCTCGGCTCGCTGGCCGCCACCGCGACGGCCACCGACCGCCGCGCCGACGCCCGGCGCTCGACACCGTCGCCCCAGGCCGGACCAGGACCAGGACCAGGACCAGGACCAGGACCAGGACCAGAATCCGGGCCCGAACCAGGACCCGGCACCGGACCCTCCGACGATCAGACGACCCCACGGCCGTAGCACCCCGGGCGCCCGGCGCGTTCAGTCCACCGGCAGGGAGAAATCCACCACATGTGAATTCGCTCCCGTGATGCGGCCACCGAAAGAACGGCAGATCCGGATCATACGGTTGTTGTCCCGGCCGGTCATCACCGTGACCGCGCGAAGGCCGTGCAGACGGGCCTGGGAAAGGGCATGGCGCGCGAGTTCCGTCCCCAGGCCGCGGCTCTGCCAGGTGTCGTCCACCAGTATGCTCAGTTCTCCGATTCCCTGGTCCCCGGCGAACATGACCTGGGTGACCGCTATGACGGTACCGCGGTCCGCTGCCGGACGGGTGACCCAGGTCATTCCGCGGCGCGCTCCCGTGAAATGCCGCCAGTCCGCTTCCGTCAGCTCCCGCCGAGCACTCTGATAGCGGCTGTAGAGGGAATCCAGGGTCATTCTGTGATGGAGTGAATTCACGGATGGGAAATCATCCACGGTCGCCCGCCCGGTCAGTATCTCGATTCCGTTCGGAAGGGCGATCGAATGATTCTCGCGCCGGAGCCCGAGCGGACGCGCGGGCGCGTGTAAATGTATTGTCATCTTTCTCCGCCGGTCGAGGGGTGAGCGGCTTTCCCGGAATTTCGGGCATCGCTCGTCGAATTATGCCGCACCCTTCCGGTGTGTCGGTGAGGCGCATGAACGTTATGCGGATCTTCGATCGGGGTATTCCTGATCGGCATGGCTCGCAACTCGGCGGTGATCACACCGGTCAGTTCCAGCGAGCGCAGGGTGATCGAGGCGGGCCGGCCCACTCACACCAGCACGGTTTCGAAATTCACGGTCAGCTTGTCGAGAACGGCCCGCGGCTTCGGCTCGCTGTCGGGCAGTTGCGTGGCGAAGACCTTCTTCCGGGCCAGGATGGGCCCGTGGCCGTGATGGGTGCTCTTGCCGACGCCCGGGCCGAGGAACGCGCCCGCGTCTTCGGTGTCGGACATCGCGCCTTCCCGGGGCGTCGCACACGCCGGCCCCGGCATCGCTGCCGTACTCGCGCGTTCATGTCATGCGGACTGCCCTCCGGGAGCCGCCCGGCGTCGCACCGGACCGGACGGATGACGGGAACGGCGCCCCGCCCTCACCGCTGCGGGAGGCGGTGCGCGCCGGTGAGCGGCCCCCGGGTCAGACCACACCGCTGCGGATCGCGTACGCCACGGCCTGCGTGCGGTTGCGCAGGCCGAACCGCGTGATGACGTCGTGCAGCACGTTCTTGATGGTCCGTTCGGAGTAGTTGAGCCGCCTGGCCACCTCCGACGTGGTCATGCCCTCCGCCAGCATGCGCAGCACGCTCACCTCACGGGGCGACAGCCCGGCGGCCCGCGCGCACTGTTCCTGGACCGCCCGCATGCGCTCCAGCAGCGTGTAGACGAGAGAGGGGGACATCGGCGGCTCGCCGCGCAGCGCGCTCCACACGGCCTGCACCAGCTGAGCGGGGCGGAGCCGGTCCCGCAGCAGCACTCCGGTGACGCCGAGGGAGACCGCACGCCAGAGCGTGTCCTCGTCGATGGAGCCCACCACCAGCAGGACCGGCCGGCCCGGGTCGCCGGCGGCCTCGCCGACGAGGCGCAGGGCCTGGTCTCCGGCCGCGTCGGCGAACACGACGGCGACGCGCGCGTCACCCCGGTCCGCCCAAGCCACCAGCCGCACACCCTTGACGGTCGAGAGGAACGCCGCGGCACCCTCCGCGGCGTCGGTGTCATCGGCCGTCAAGGTGAGTGTCAGCGGCGACGCGTCGCCAGATCGTGGGTGCGCCGGCCGCCAGGGGTGTGCGAAGTTCGTGTTCATCTGCCCCTCACCGCGTTGTTGACATGGCCGAGTGATCGCGTGACCGGGGACGCCGGTGTCGGTGCCGTCTCCGGACGATCGCACCCTAGGCGACCGATGCGTACCTGCCATCTGTCCTACGACGTAACACCCCGATGATACGTGGCATGTTCCTGAAAAAGTCACACGTGTGAGCCCGGCGGGCGCCGCGCTCACGGCCGGCCCGGCAGCTTCCTCCTCCCGTGTCCGTCTCCCGACTCCTGTGTGCCCATGCGAACTCCGCCTTTCGGTGTGCTGACGACAGACGCCATCCTCGGGGTGAGGATTCCGGGCGCATCGGTTGGACGACTGCCCCTCCGTGGCCGGCGCACGTGCGCCGCGGAGCCCCAGGGGGGTGCGTCCCGGCCGTGTGCCCCGGCAGGGCGCGGTGGCCGCTTCGCAGTCATGTGACGGATTCCGACGAATCGCGGATCGCCCAGGCTGGGAGCCCGGACGCCGTCCGCGTCCCACCGCCGACGCCGGCTCCCCTCTCCTGAGCGAAAGGCTCTTCACCCATGGTCTCCTCTCCTCCGCCGCCGGTCACGGCCGCGGCACCGCCCGCCCCGCGACTGGGCCGCGTCACGTTCATCGCCGCCGTGGCCGCCCTCGGCGGCTTCCTGTTCGGTTACGACAGTGCCGTCATCAACGGTGCGGTCACCGGCATCCAGCATCACTTCGGCGTGGGCGCCGGACGGACCGGCACCATCGTCGCCGTGGCCCTCCTCGGCTCGGCGCTGGGCGCGGCCGTCGCGGGCCGGCTGGCCGAGCGCGTCGGACGCCTCCGGGTCATGCGGATGGCCGCCGTCCTCTTCGCCGTCTCGGCCGTCGGCTCCGCCCTGCCGTTCTCCGCCTGGGACCTCGGCGCCTGGCGTTTCGGGGGAGGCATCGCCATCGGCCTGGCCTCCCTGATCGGGCCCACCTACATCGCGGAGGTCGCGCCACCGGAGTACCGGGGCCGCCTCGCCTCCTTCCAGCAGGCCGCCATCGTTCTCGGCATCACGGCCTCCCAGCTCGTCAACTGGGCCATCGCCCAGGGCGCCGACGGGCGCAGCGAGGGCGCGCTCGGTCCCCTCGGCGCCTGGCAGTGGATGCTGCTCGCGGCTTTCGTCCCCGCGGTCCTCTACTTCGTCCTGTCCACCCGCATCCCCGAGTCCCCGCACCACCTCGTCGCCCGGGGCCGGCTCGCGGAGGCCGGACGGGCGGTGCGGGACATCGAGGGCCCCGGCAGCGACGCGGACGCCCGGCTGGCCGAGATCGCCCGCTCGCTGCGCGACACCCACAAGCCCCGTGTCCGTGACCTGTTCGGCGGACGCGCCGGACTGCTGCCGGTGGTGTGGGCCGGCATCGGCCTCGCGGTCTTCCAGCAGTTGGTCGGCATCAACGTGATCTTCTACTACTCGTCCGTGCTGTGGCAGTCCGTCGGCATCGACCAGTCCGGGTCGCTGCTGATCAGCCTCTCCACGTCCATCGTCAACATCGTGGGCACGGTCGTCGCCATGCTGCTCATCGACCGGGTGGGCCGCCGGCCACTGGCCCTGGCCGGCTCCCTGGGCATGGCCGTCTCCCTCGCGCTCGCGGCGTGGGCCTTCTCCGGCACGACCGGCAGCGGCGACGACATCGGCCTTCCGGACCTTCAGGCAGGCGTCGCGCTCGTCGCCGCGCACACCTTCGTGTTCTTCTTCGCGGCGTCCTGGGGCGTGGTGCTGTGGGTCATGGTGGGCGAGATGTTCCCGCTGCGCATCCGCGCGGCGGCGATCTCGGTGGCCACGGCCTTCAACTGGATCGCCAACTGGGCGGTGAGCGAGTCGTTCCCGGCGCTCTCCGAGTGGAACCTGTCGGCCGGCTACGTGATCTACGCCGCCTTCGCCCTGGTCTCGGCCTTCTTCGTCGCCTTCGCGGTCACCGAGACCAAGGGCACCAGGCTGGGCGGCGGCTGAGGCGGGGCCGGCCGGTCCGCGCTCCGCCACGCGCGCGGACCGACCTCGGTGGGGCCCCGGTCTCTGTCAGCAGGGCGTCCGGGCCGGCCGTCCCGGGCCATGGCGGAGACCGGCGACTGCGGACCGTACGTCACTTCCAGCACCCCGTGTCACGCGCGGCGTGCCGCATCCGGGGCGCCGGCTTCCAGGCGCAGGTCACGGAGGAGCGGCAGGTCCTCCGCCGCTCCGCTTGCACGGCCCTGGCGCCGGAGCGAGTTCGATGGCGCGCGGGCGGTCCCCGATCGCCGTCCCGGGGTCCCCGCGCCGCCGGCGCGCCTTGCTCACCACGCCCAGGGCGGGACCCTCTCCGTCTGCCGGGCACAAGCGCCTCAAGTGCGGATACGGGTCGGCCGGACAGCAGCCGTACAGGTCACCTGACTGGCCTGCCGCCCACCCGGAAGGCCCCGGACCGACGCTCCGGGCCGCCCGAGGGGCACCGGGGCTTTCCCTCCTAGGTGCTGAAAGGTGCGAAACGGTATAAAGACGCAAGAAACGACTTGATAGTGTCGTGCCCCGAATGATCTTCGAGTCCTCCGGGACGCGGCTGGGAGGAGCCATGGTGACCGGCGGCGAGCAGGCCCCGCCGATGACGGAGATATGCGGCCGTGACGCCGAACTGTCCCGTCTGCGCGACTTCGTCCTCACTTCCCGGCGGGAGGGCCCCCCGACCCTGGCCCTCCTCGGGGAGGCCGGGACCGGCAAGAGCACCCTCCTCGACGCGGCGGCCCAGGAGGCCGCCGCGCACGGCAGACGCGTACTGCGGTGCACCGGACACGAAGGGGAGCGGGAGATCGCCTTCGCCGCGCTGCACCAGATGCTGACCCCCCTGCTGCCGGAGGCGGCCGGCCTGCCGGACGCCCAACGCCGCGCGCTGCTGGGCGCCTTCGGATGCGCCGAGACCGCGCCGCGGGCGGCCGACGACCGGCCCGAGCGGCTCCTGATCAACCTCGCCGCGCTCACCCTGCTGTCCGACGCCGCCGCCCGGCGGCCGGTGCTCCTCGTCGCCGATGACGCGCAGTGGACCGACGCCTGCTCCCTGGACGCGCTGGCCTTCGTCGCTCGCCGGGTGACGGGTGAGCCGGTGACCCTGCTGCTGGGCGTACGGGGCGACACCGCGCCCCGGCGGTTCGGGACGGACTTCGCGCGCCTGCCGGTACGGCCACTGGACGACCGGGCGGCCGAGCGGGTGCTCGACGCCCAGCCCCACGCCCCGCGCGGTCCGCTGCGCGAGCGCATCCTGCGGCAGGCCGACGGCAATCCGCTGGCGCTGGTGGAACTGGCCCGCGCCGGCGCGGGGGTCCCGTCACCCCGGCTGGTCGGACCGGCCGGCGCCTTGCCGCTCACCGAACGCCTGGAGAGCGTGTTCGCCGAGCGGCTGGCAGGGCTGTCTCCGCAGACCCGCCGGTTCCTGTTGTACGCGGCCGCCGCGGACGCCCCGGACATGCCGGCCGCCCTCCTGGCCGCCTCCGCGTCCGGAGGGCCGGACGCGTGGTCGGCGGCGGAGGGGGCCGGCCTGGTGCGGGTGGAGAGCGGGCGCGTCGTCTTCCGGCACCCGCTGGTGCGGTCGGCCGTCTACGGCTCGGCCTCCTTCGGCGAACGCCGGCAGGCGCACCTGGCACTCGCCGACCTGCTGAGCGACGACCCCGACCGGCAGGCCTGGCACCGGGCCGCCGCCACCCTGGCCCCCGACGAGGACATCGCGGCGGCACTGGTGCGGACGGCGGGACGCGCACGGCGACGCGGCGGCTACCGGGTGGCCGCCGCGGCCCTGGAACGAGCCGCGGAACTGAGCCCGGACGGTCAGGCACGGGCCCGGCGGCTGCTGGACGCCTGCGACCTGGCGATGAACGCGGGTGAACCCCTGTGGGTGGAGAAGCTGGCGGGCGGGGTCGCGGCGGCGACCGACGACGAGGCGATGCTCCGGTCGGCCACCCTGTGGACCGGCTGGGCGCTCGCCGCCACCACCCGGCAGAAGGCCGCGCTGTCCCACCTGCTGCCACTGGCGGACGAGACGGCGGACCGGGCGCCGGAATCGGCACTGGTCGCCCTCGGACACGCCGCCATCATCGCCTACAACACCGGCGACGAGACCTACCGGCAGCACATGCTCCGGCTCCTGGCGCGCATCCCCGTCGACGTGGGGAACGACCACGAACAGCTGTGGACCCGCGCCTGCTGCGACCCCCACGGGGACCGCGCGGCACTGCTCGCGTTCCTCCGGGACTGCCTGGCGCGGTCCGAGCGGGACGCCGAGCGGCTGACCGTGCTGGGCGCCGGCGCCTGGATCCTGGACGACACCACCGTCGCGGTCCGGCTGCTCGGCGAGGCGATGGAACAGCTCAACGCCGTGACCACGGCCGGTTCCAACGCCACCCTCGGGCAGGCGCTGGCACTGGCCCAGTTCGAGGCCGGCGCCTGGGAGGCCGCCTGGTCCTGCGCCGAGGACGCCCGGCGGGTCGCCGCCGAGAACGGCCTCGACATGGCGGGCCGCGCCGCGATGTACGTCACCTCGGCCCTGTTGGCGCTGCGCGGCCAGGCCGGCGAGGCCAGGGAGATGATCGACCGGGCCGTGGCCGGGGTGGACCCGGCCCAGGGCCGCGCCCTCTGGGTCCGCGCACGCTGGGTCCGCGCGCTCGTGGCCGCATTGGAAGGCAATCACCCGCTGGAGTACGAACTGCTGCGCGGACTGTTCACCGTGGGACCCGAGCCGAACCCCGTGCACTACCACGCGTCCTACTACGCGCTCGGCGATCTCGCCGCGGCGGCCGTGCGGGTCGGCAAGCGGCAGGACGCGGCGGAAGTGCTCGCCGCGGCGCGGCGGCGGCTGGACGGCCGGATGTCCCCCCGGCTGCTGCTGCACACCCGCCGTGCCGAGGCCGTCCTCGCCGACGACGAGCGGGCGGCGGAGCTGTTCGAGGCCGCGCTCGGCGACCCCGCGGCGGAGCAATGGCCCTTCGAGCGGGCGGTCGTCCAGCTCGAGTACGGGCAGTGGCTGCGGCGCAGACGGCGTACGGGAGAGGCTCGTACGGAGCTGTCCCGGGCACTCACCGTCTTCGAACAGCTGAACGCGCGGCCGTGGGAGGAGCGGACCTCCGCCGAGCTGCGGGCCTGCGGTGTCACCGTCCGCGGGGGCGACGGTGCCTCGCGGGGGATCGAACGGCTCACGCCCCAGCAATTGCAGATCGCCCGGCTGGCGGCCACGGGGCTCACCAACCGGCAGATAGGGGAGCGGCTGCTGCTCTCCGCCCGCACCATCGGCTTCCACCTCTACCAGACGTATCCGAAACTGGGCATCACCAACCGGGCGCAGCTGCGCGACGCGCTCGGTGACACGGGGACGCCCTGAGGACGCCGCGGGAGGTCAGTCTCGCGGCGGGAACTGGGCGGCCGCGGAGACGTACAGGGTGTAGGGGTTGCCGCGGTCCCCGTGCGCCCGGGTCATCGCCCGGACCACGTCGCGGGCACCGGCGCCGGCCTGCACCGCCGCCTCGAAGTCGGTCAGGTAGCGGCGGGAGGCGGCGATGACCGCGGCGGCGTCCCGGTCGTCGGCGCCGGGGGGCTGGTGACCGGTGACCAGCCGGGCCGGCCGGAGCGCCTCCAGCGTGTCCAGGGCCCCGAGCCAGCGCTCGCGCGCCCGGCTGTCGGTCTGCGCCAGCCACATGTGGATGCCGTGGTAGGCGACATCGCCGCCCACCACGGCGTCGAGGTCCGGGACGTGCAGGACGGTCGACGGATCGGTGTCGCTCTGCCCGACCCGTACCGGCCTCAGCTCGTGTCCTTCCAGCTCGATGACGTCCCCCGTCAGCGCCCGCGGCGCCACGGGCCGGGTCGGCAGAGCCCCCGGGAACAACGACTCCCAGTACGCCAGGACCGGCCCGGTCAGCTGTTCCTCGGCGTGCGGCACGACCTCCGGCAGCGCCACGGCGACGGCCTCGGGGAAGGCGTCCAGCACGACCGGCAGGCCGAGGAAGTGGTCGGCGTGGCCATGGGTGACGTAGACGGTCGTGAGGACCTTGCCGGTGGCGCGGACGAAGTCGGTGAGGCGGTGCGCCTCGGCGACGGTGATGAGCGCGTCGACGAGCACGGCCTCCCGCCGTCCGTGGACGAGCGTCGCCGTGCTGGCCGGCCAGGTCGCGCCCACCCCGCTGTCCCAGCCCGGTGCCGTGGCGGCGATGGGCTTGTAGTCACTGGTGAAGACGTCGATCGTCAGCATGGGGTGGGCTCCGTTCGTCGGCGGACCGGCGTCGCCGTCCGTGCCGGTCCGCCGACGGCGGACGGTGCGGTGACCCGGTCGTCCCCGACGGCCGCACGGGGGGGCGGTGGTCGAGGGGGTACGGCGCGGGTGCGCCGCCTCGGCCACCCTAGGCACGGGAAGTGGAAGGACTGTGGAGTCCCCGCCCTTCCCGTGGAGCCCGGGGCGGCCGGGGGACGGTCAGAAGCCGGTCATCGTGATCTTGCCGATGGCCTTGCCGGACTCCAGGACGCGGTGCGCCTCCCGCAGGTGCTCCGCCGTGATCTTCCCGAGGTCGGTGGTGGCCGTCGTGGTGAGGATTCCGGTGTCCACCAGCCGGGCGATCTGGTCCAGGATGCGGCCCTGCTCGGCCTGGTCGGCGGTCCGGTGCAGCGACCGGGTGAACATGAACTCCCAGTGGAAGGAGATGCTCTTCGACTTCAGCAGGCCGATCTCGACCGGGCCGAAGTCGTCGATGGCCACGATCCGACCGAAAGGCTTGACGATGTCGGCGTAGGCGGCCAGGTTCTGCTCCGTACCGGTGGTGCCGAAGACGAAGTCCACGCCCTGCGGGACCACTTCGCGCACCTGCGGGGCGAGGGGCCGGCGGTGGTCGACGATGTGCGCGGCGCCCATCCGCCGGGCGAACTCGACGGTCTCGGGGCGGGAGGCCGTGCCGATCACCGTCAGACTGGTCAGGGCGCGGGCCAGCTGGGAGACCATCGCGCCGACGCCGCCCGCGGCGGCGGTGACCAGCAGGGTGCCCGACTGCTTCAGGGCGTCGGTGTGCAGCCCGAGGTGCTCGAACAGGCCCTCCCAGGCGGTCAGCGAGGTCAGCGGCAGGGCCGCCGCCTCCGCGAAGGAGAGCGAGGCGGGCTTGTGGCCGACGATGCGCTCGTCCACCGTGTGGAAGAGGGAGTCGGCACCGGGCCGGTCGAGGGCCCCGGCGTAGAACACCTCGTCGCCCACCTGGAACGACTCGACCTCGGCGCCGACGCCGACGACCGTGCCCGCCGCGTCCCAGCCGAGGACCTTGGGCTCGCCGCCCGGGTCGTTGCTCTGCCGGATCTTGTAGTCGACCGGGTTGACCGCGATGGCCTCGACCCGCACGAGCAGGTCGCGCGGCCCTGGCTGCGGCACCGGCAGGGTCGTGTCGACGAGACTCTCCGCGTCGTCCACCGGCAGGCTCTTGCGGTAGGCGACGGCCGGCATGGTCTCGGGGATCTGGCTCATGACTGTTCCTCCTGGGGATCTCACAGCGGACTTCCGCTGTGCCCGTAACGTAGCTTCGAGGAGGTAGTAACCTGCAAGGGATACTACTTCCCTAAGGGAAGTGAACTGGTGGGAGAGGCAACCCAGGAAAGGGAGACCCCATGGTGACACTCTGCGAGTCCCAGCGGCACGATCATCACGACGTGTACGCCGCCCAGTGCCCGTGCCGCGAGGTGCTCGATCTCCTGGCCAACAAGTGGTCGGCGCTGGCCATCGGCGCCATGGAGGAGGGACCGCAGCGCTTCGGGGCCCTGCAGAAGCGGCTCGAAGGGGTGAGTCCCAAGGTCCTCACCGCCACGCTGCGCCGCCTGGAGGACCGGGGCTTCGTGGAGCGGACCGTCTACCCCGCGGTGCCCCTGCACGTCGAGTACGAACTGACCGCGCTGGGACACAGCGTGGCGCGGCCCCTGGCGCAGCTGCGCGGCTGGGTGGAGGACCACATGGACGAGATCGCCTGACGGGCGCTCGCGCCCCAGCCCCGGTCACCGGCCCAGGAACTCGTTGACCTCGTGGGCGAAGTCCTCCGGGTGCTGGAAGAGGAAGCCGTGCCCGGCGTCGCTGTAGAGGACGGCCTTGGCGTCCGGCAGTCGCTGGGACATCGCGAACGTGGCGTAGGCGTGGATCATCACGTCGTGGGCGCCGTTGGCGGCCAGCACGGGCAGGGTGAGTTCCGCCTGCCGGTCCCAGTACCCCCGGAAACCGCTGATGGCCGCGATCTGGCCGCGGAACGCCTCGGGACTCACCACGGCCTTCGACTCCCTCAGCCGCCGGTCCAGGCGGCGCAGGGAGGCCAGTCCGGCCGCCCGTGCCCTCTCCGTCTCCGGGTAGAACAGGTAGAGGAAGTCCTCGTCGTCGTTGGCTCCCTTGCCGGTGATCTGCGCGACGCGCGCCGGCGGCGGGGGCAGGTCGGGCACGCCGCCGGGCGAACTGCCGGCCACCACCAGCCGGTTCACCAGACCGGGCGCGGTCAGGGCCACGCCCTGGGCGACTATGCCGCCCAGCGACCAGCCCAGGACGTCGACGTCCTCCAGCCCCAGGGCGCCGATGAGGGCCAGGGAGCCGTCGACCAAGCCTTCCATGGTGGACGGCGGCTCACCGGTGGAGAAGTTGGTGCCGCGGTTGTCGAAGACGACGACCTCCCGCTCGGCCGCGAGCAGGTCCAGCAGCGCCGGGTCCCAGTGGTCGATCGTTCCGCGCAGCCGCATGTGCAGGACCAGCGGCCGGGTACCGGCCCGTCCGAAGCGGCGGTACGCGAAGCGCTCGCCGCGCGGTCCCGTCACGTACCGGGTGTCGGCCTGGTCGGCCAGGTGGGCGGACATGGAATCTCCTGTCGTGTGGCTGGTGTCCGGCGCGGTGGACGCGAGGCGCCGACGGGCCGGACCGGGGAAGGGAAGCAGCCTTCCGGCGGCCGTACCACCAGCATGAACCGGTCTTGTGGACATTCAGTGGGCCGCGTCTTGAGGCCGGGCTGCACCCCGGTCGCGGCCCGGACTACCGCGCGGCCCGTTCACGAGCGCGTGCGACCGCGTCCCGGATGGAACGGCGGTACAGGGACCCGTGGCCGGCAGGACGGTGCCGGCGTCCAGCGACTCCGGCGGGACAGGGCGCCGAGGCGTCCGGTACCTCGGAACACGGTGTGCGCACGGGCACCGGCCCACGGGCAGGTCGAGGGCGCCCGTCGTGCCGAACGCCCGAAAGGCTCGGTCACGGGCACGTGCGCCGAGCCCCCCGAGCGGACGGCGCGCACCACCCACGGCACGGTGCCGGGGCACCAGGCGTAGGCCAGCACCGATCCGACCGGCACCCGGTGCGGGAACTCGCGCCGGACGTGCGGCACTTCACCCTCGTGGACGAGGAGGGGAACGCCGTGCGCGGTGCGCCAGCCGCTCGGCCGCGCCGATGTGGTCGTCGAGCGCGTGAATGACGAGGATCGCCGTGACGTCGCTCGGTCGGACCTCCCACGGCACCGAGCGGGGCGACGACCCCGTCGCGGTCACCGGGGTGACCGGTGTCGATGAGAAGGCCGCGTCGCCCTCCCTGACGATCACCCGGTTGGAGTGCTTCCCGAGGCCAGGAACACCCGGTCGCCGACGGGGACGACGCTCCCCAGCAGCGGGAACGCCGGGGCGGAGCCCTCCTCCTGACGGCGCACCGCACGCACACCGCCCGATTACGGCCGGCGGGCACGCGGTCCGAGGAACCTCGCACGTGTGCGTCGGGCGCGTATGTACCAAAGGCCGGGAGCTTGCCGTACTTCCGGTAACGAGATCACAGTGAAACACATATCTCACTGCCCACCCGTGGCGGTACGACTCTCACCGGGAGCACCATGTCTTCCTCCGAGGACCGCCTCGACCAGGCGGCCGACGCATACGCGTCGCACCTGCGCGACTGCCGTCAGTGCCGGGCGGACGGGCGGGAGTGTCCGGCCGCGAAGTTCCTGCGCCGCGCGCACAACAACCTGCTGCGCGAGGCACGCCGCGGTTCCGCGGCGGCGCGAAGGTGACCGTCAGGCACGGGTGGACAGGGCCAGGTACTGGTGCACCGACCGGACGGCGCTCGCACCGTCGCCGGCAGCCGCGGCCACCCGCTTCAGCGACGCGGTCCGCACGTCACCCGCGGCGAACACACCCGGCACGCTCGTCTCGTAGGGCAGCGGCGCACGCCCCGCGTCCCGCCAGCGGGGCCCCTGATCAGCGTTCGACAGCGCGAGGTCGGTGCGGACGAACCCGTCGTCGTCCAGCGTCACCCCCGTCAGCCAGTCGGTGGCCGGCTCGGCACCGATGAAGCAGAACAGACCGGCGCAGGCGATCCGGCGCACCGGGCCACCGGGCCGCGTCAGCGTCACCGCCTCCAGCCGCTCGGCGCCGTGCAGCGCCGACACCCGCGTGCCCGTCAGCACCGTGATGCGCGGGTCCCCGAGGACGCGGTCCACCAGGTACGCGGACATGCGGGTGCCCAGGTCCTCACCGCGGACCACCAGGGTCACCGCCCGCGCGTGGCGCGCGAGGTGCAGCGCCGCCTGCCCCGCCGAGTTGGCCCCGCCGACGACGGCGACCGGTGCGCCGGCCACCGTCTGCGCCTCCATGTCCGTGGCCGAGTAGTGGATGCCGCGCCCGGTCAGCTCGTTCCACCGGTCGACCGGGAGGGCGCGGTAGGCGGCACCGGTGGCGAGGACCACGGCCCGGGTCCGGATCCGCGCCCCGTCGGAGAGGGTGACCACGTGACCCCCCGCGCCGGGTTCCAGCGCGACGACGGTGCACGGACTGGCGATCCTGGCGCCGAACTTCAGAGCCTGCACGGCGGCGCGCGCGGTGAGGTCCGCGCCGCTCAGACCGAACGGGAAGCCGAGGTAGTTCTCGATGCGCGCGCTGGTGGCGGCCTGGCCGCCGGTGGCGACCGCGTCGAGCAGTACCGTTTCCAGCCCCTCGGAGGCCCCGTGCACGGCGGCCGCCAGTCCGGCGGGGCCGGCGCCCACCACGGTCAGGTCGGCGGTACCGCTGCCGGTGTCACGGAAGGACAGGTTCAGCCGCTCGCTGAGCGCGCCGGGGGTGACGCCCGTCAGCACCTCGGCCCCGATCGAGGCGACCGGCAGGTCGGCCGCGGTCAGCCCGGCGGCACCGAGCAGGGCCGCTCCCTCCGCCGAGCCGTCCGGCAGCCAGGAGTGGGCGACCCCCTGGCGGGCGAGGAAGGTACGCAGCCGCAGGCCCGCGGCCGAGTCCGGGTCGCCCACCATCCGCAGCGTCTGGGCGGTCGCCTGCCGCAGCAGCCGGCGCCGGGCCAGGAAGGAACGCAGGAACAGGTCCGACAGCTCGGTCTCCCGCGCCATCAGCAGCCGGAACGACCCGGCGTCCACCCGGTGCACGGTGCCCGGCCTGCGCACCTGCACCCGCAGGTGCCGGCGCTGACCGGTGAGCAGCCCGAGTTCACCGACGAACTGGCCGGGCCCGTACCGCAGCAGGACCTCGTCCCGGCCCGGTGCCGGGGACGGCCGCACCGCCTCCAGCCGGGCGCTGCCGCACAGGAGGAGGTCACCGCAGTCGTCCCCGACGTCGAACAGCACCTGCCCGCCGGTGACCTCCTCCGGCTTCGCGTACCGGACTGCCCGGGTCAGCTGCTTCTCGGTCAGCCGGACCGAGGCCAGGCCGACGAGGTCCTCGGGTCGGTCGCCGATCTCGGGAAAGGAGGTCGCCATGGAGGTGATCCCTTCGACGCGCGTCGCGCGCCTTGCTCGTGCTGTCGGGGAGGTGGGGCCGGTCGGGGGACGGACGCGTCCGTGCCTCAGAAGTCGGCGCGGGACAGCAGTTCCTCGGTGGTGAGCACGTCGTGGGCGATGAGCGCGTAGCGGTTCACCATCTGCTCGTAGGAGCCGGCGTCGCCGTCGGGCGCGGTGGCGTCCTTGACGAGGGTCACCCGATAGCCCCGCTCCATGGCGCTGCGGGCGGTGGACTCCACACACATCGTCCCGATCATGCCCGCCACGGCGATGTGCTCGATGCCGCGGCGCTTCAGCTGGATGTCGAGGTCGGTGGTGGCGAAGACGTCGAGGTTCTTGTGCGGGGCGATCGTCACGTCACCGGGGCCGGGCCGGAGATCGGGGTGGAACTCGGCGCCCCAGCCGCCCGCCTCGAACATGCGGTTGTCGAACATCATGCGGTGGATGCCGGAGCGGTGCTTCCAGTCGTCGTACTCCTCGTCGGTATAGGACATCGGCGAGAAGAACGCCGGGTAGCCCTTGTCCCGGAAACCGGCCAGCAGCCGCCTGAGGTTGTCCAGGGTACCTATGCGCTCGAACTCCGCCTTGAAGCCCGGGTAGCCCTTGCCGCCTTCGGCGAAGACCTCGTTGACGGTGTCGATCAGGACGAGACCGATCGGGGCGGACGTACTGGTCATGAGGGATGTTCCTTTCCTTCTGCCGCACCGCGGCGATGCGGACGGGTGGACCCGGGGGGCTTCCGCAGTCAGCGTGTCAGCGGGTGACGGGAGCGCCATCGGTTGTTCGACTGCCGACCGGGCCCGCACCGTACGTTTCCGGTCCGCGCGACACCTGGAAGCGGGCCCGGTGCGGTGCCGGGGGAGCCGTCGAGGTGGCCGGGGCCGTGGCGTTGGCCGCGGCCGCGAGGACCGCGATCAGGGTGATGCCGCCCATGGCGGCGAGTTGCTGCCGGGCGGTGGAGAAGCGACGGGGGACGGCACGGCGTCCGGAACCGTCGGGCGCCAGCGCGGAGGAGACGGAGGGGGCGGGCACGGAAAGCTCCCGTCTGGCTGTCCTACCCCGTGACGGGGGCGGACGTGTCGGTGATGGTGGTGGGGGTGGGGGGCCGAGTGAACCGCGTGGACGAACCGCCACGCCTCGGTCGATCGACTGACGTTCCGGGCCGGGCATCGCCCCTCGGCGCGGGCACATGTCTCATTCCCCTCTATGCACACACGTGTGAGTCGGCGACGATGGACACGGCCTGGGCACCCGTCCACGGAACGCCCAGGCCGCCCTTCCCCCGCAGCCCGCGAGCAAGGTGGCCCCATGACGCGACGCCGTACCCGCCACGTCCTCACGACGGCCGTCCTCGGCGCGGCCACCCTGGCCGGTCTCACCGTGACCGGCCAACCGGCCTCGGCGACCGCTTTCCCCTGGGGCATCTCCCTCTACACGGGCTCCGGCCTGACGGGCACACAGACCGTCGTGGACCTCGACGACACCTCGTGCCACAACCTCTCCGAGCCCGCCCTGTCCGCCGTGGACGTGTCGGACTCGGACCTGTACGCCTACTACAACCCGGACTGCCGCACGGGCCTGCCGGGGCAGAGCGGCGACTCGTACGTCATCGTCGGCAGCCTGCACAGCGCGGAGTTCGCGCTGCCCGTGGTCAGTTACCGAGTGGTCCACAACAACTAGGCCCGGCGTCCGCCTCGCCCCAGCAGGGCGGCCTCCAGGGCGTCCCAGTCGAGCAGGCGGCTCTCGTCGCCGGCCGGCACCAGCGCGTACGTGGCGTCCAGCCACCGCCGCACTCCGCTCAACCCGGTCTCCAGACACACCCGGCCCTCGGGACGCAGGAGGGTGAAACGGAGGGCACCGGCCGTCCCGTACCGGTCGCCGACCGGCCGGACGCGGAAGTCACCCTCCCCGCTGGGGCCGCGGGTTCCCCGGTCCAGCAGTTCCCGGGACACGACCCAGGTCACGCGTAGATCGGTCACCGGGTCCACGAAGAGGTCCAGGGTGACGGCGTAGGGATCGTCCAGGGTGTAGCGCAGGCGGCAGCGCAACGTGTCGGGACCCGCGGGGACGAACAGCCGCCGGACCGTCGTGACGAGAACCGGGGGAACACGGTCGCCCCGGGTCCCGGGGCCGGCGAAGGCGCTTCGGTCGTTCATCGGGTGCTCTCTCTCCCGTCGGGGGCACGCTTTTCGGTCAGGTACGCGCGCTGACGTCCCTCATCCTGGGCACCCCCCGCCCGGTGCGCATCGGTAGAATGACTGCGGATGAAACGGGGTGAACACCGTCCTCATGACTCACGCGGGGGCCGGTCCGCGCCGGTGCGCAAGGGGCTAATCTTGGCCATCGGCGGCGTCCGTGACGCCCCGGCCTGTCGCCCCGCCGACCGTGACGGCGGCGGAGGCCACCACCGGTCCGGCTCCCGGGCCCCGGCCCGCCCACCCGCGGCGGCGGTGGGCCGGCACCCGGACGGCCAGAACCGATCCGCACCGACGCGACGGGGGCCCGGTCCGGACCGTGCCCCGCGCGCGACCCGACGTCAGGGGTACTTGTGAACAGCTTCCGCAGGCAGGCGTCCGGCCGCCGGAGAACCGTATGAGCACGCCCACCCACCCGTCCTCCCTCACCGGGCGGACGCGGTGCGGGGACTCCTCCCGGTTCCCGCTGCGCGACTTCCTGCGCACCGAGACCGGCAGTGCCGCCGTCCTGGCCGCCGCGGTGGTCGCCGCCGTGGCCTGGGCGAACGTCGCGCCGGGCGGGTACGAGTCGTTCTGGCGGACGGACCTGTCCGTGACGGTCGGCGGCCACGGTGTGCTGCTGCACCTGCGGGAGTGGGTGAACAGCGGCCTGATGACGGTCTTCTTCTTCGTCGTCGGGCTGGAGGCACGCCGCGAGTTCGACATGGGGGAGCTGCGCGAACGCAGCCGGCTGGCGCTCCCGCTGGCCGCCGGCGTCTCGGGCATGCTGGTGCCCGTCCTCCTCTACGTGGCCGTCAACGCGGGCCACGGGACGGCGGGCGGCTGGGGCGCCGCCATGTCCACCGACACCGCCTTCGCGCTCGGTGCCCTGGCCCTGGTGGGGCGCCGGATGCCGACCGCGCTGCGGGTCCTGGTGCTGACGGTGACCGTGGTGGACGACTTCGTCGCCCTGATCGTCATCGCCGTCGCCTACAGCGGGAACGTGGGCCTGCCCGCCCTCGCTGTCGCCGTCGGCGCCTTCGCCGTCGTCCTGCTGCTGCGCTCCCTCGGCGTGCGGCGCGGGGCGGCGTACGCGGTGCCGGTGGCCGTCGCCTGGCCGGCCCTGCTCTTCTCGGGTGTGGACCCCGTGGTCCTCGGCCTGGCCATGGGGCTGCTGACCTACGCGCGCCCCGCCGGGCGTCCCGCGCTGGAGCGGGCCAGCGGACTGTTCCGGCTCTTCCGCGAGCAGCCCACCGCCGAACTCGAACACTCCGTCCGCCTCGGACTGGCCTCCGCGCTCTCCCCCAACGACCGCCTGCAGCGCATGTTCCACCCCTGGGCGAGCTACGTGATCGTCCCGCTCTTCGCCCTGGCCAACGCGGGCATCCCGGTCACCGTCGGCCAACTCGCCGACGCCTTCACCTCACCGGTCACCCTGGGCATCGTGCTGGCCTACGTGGTGGGCAAACCCGTCGGCATCGTGGGAGCGTCCCTGCTGGTCTCCGCCGCCGGGCGGGACCGCGTGCAGCTGCCCGTCGGCGTCGGCGCCCTCGTCGCGGGCGGCACCGTCGCCGGGGTCGGTTTCACCGTCTCCCTGCTGATCGCGACCCTCGCCTTCGACGGCGCCGCCCTCCAGCAGGCCAAGATCGGCACCCTGACCGCCGTGCTGGGCTCCGTCGCACTGAGCTGGGCGGTCAACGCGGTCCTGGCGCGGTTGCCGCACCGGCTGCGGCTGCGCAGCACCATCGGCCCGGCCGAGGCCATCGTCGACCTCGCGGTGCCGGTCGACGACGCCCGCGACCATGTCCGGGGGCCACGGGACGCACCCGTGACGGTGGTGGAGTACGGCGACTACGAATGCCCTTACTGCGGGCTGGCCGAGCCCGTCGTACGTGATCTGCTGCGGGATTTCGGCGAGGTCCGCTATGTGTGGCGGCACCTGCCGCTCACGGACGTACACCCCCACGCACAGGCGGCGGCGGAGGCGGCCGAGGCCGCGGCGGCGCAGGGCCGGTACTGGGAGATGCACGACCTGCTGATGGCGCACCAGGGTGCGTTGAGCGGGCGGGACCTGCGGGGGTACGCCGTCGGGGCCGGGCTCGACGTGGAGCGGTTCATGGCCGACGTGCGGGCGGGGACGGGCGCGGCGCGGGTCGCCGAGGACGTGGAATCCGCCGATCTGAGCGGTGTGGCCGGTACCCCCACCTTCTTCGTCGACGGACGCAGGCACGACGGCGCCTACGACATCGCCGCGCTGTCGGCGGCCGTGCGCGCCGCCCGCGCCCGCGCCGCCCTGGACGCCGTGTGACACGGGTGCGGGCGCACACCGCGAGAGCCCCCCGGCAGGTGTCCCGGGGGGCTCGCGGCACACGGCCGGCGGCGTTCCCCTCGCGGGGGACGCCGCCGGCGCCGGATCACTTGGCGAGGAAGGCGAGGAGCGCCTCGTTGACCTCGGCGGCGTGGGTCCACAGCAGACCGTGCGGGGCGCCGTCGATCTCGACGTAGTCGGCGTGCGGGAGGGCCTTGCGGAAGGGACGGGCGGTGGAGTCGATGGGCAGGATGTTGTCGGCGGTGCCGTGCAGGATCAGAGCGGGCACGTCGATCCTGGGGATGTCGGCGCGGAAGTCGGTCGGCCAGGTCAGGGGAGCGGCGGAGGCGGCGTAGGAGCCACCGGCGGCGGCGGTGTTCCAGCTGTTGCGGACGGCCTCCTCGCCGATCCGGGTGCCGAGGTTGTCGTCCAGGTTGTAGAAGTCCCGGTAGAAGGCCGTGTAGTAGGCGTAGCGGTCGGTCTTGACCGTGTCGGAGATGTCCTGGAAGAAGGCCTGGCCGGCGGCGCCGTCGGGGTTGTCGTCGGTCTTCAGCAGGAAGGGCTCCAGGGAGGCGAGGAAGGCAGCCTTGGCGACCCGGGCGGAGCCGTAGGTGCCGAGGTAGCGGCCGACCTCGCCGGTGCCCATGGAGAAGCCGACGAGGGTGACACCCTGGAGGTCGAGGGTCTCCAGGACGGTGTTGAGGTCGGCTGCGAAGGTGTCGTAGTCGTAGCCGGTGGTGGGCTGCGAGGAGCGGCCGAAACCGCGGCGGTCGTAGGTGATGACCCGGTAACCGGCGTCCAGGAGCGCGGCGGTCTGCTTCTCCCAGGAGTGTCCGTCCAGCGGGTAGCCGTGGATCAGGACGACCGGACGGCCGGTGCCGTGGTCCTCGTAGTACAGCTCGATGTCGGTGGTGTTCTCCTGGCCGACGGTGATGAACGGCATGGTGCATTACCTCCACAGTGGTCGGGCCGCCGGTGCGGCGCCGAGTACGGGTCCAGCTTCACGGCGCACGGCGGCGCGGGAATCCGTCTAACGACTTACGGGCTGGGGCGGCGTGACTCATACGGGAGACGGTCAGGCCCCCGTGGAGCATGGAACACACCCGGCCGGGCACATGTGTTTCACTCCGGCGAATCCTGTAGAACATGTATCTCGGGCTCTCAGGAACGGAGCCCGGCGCACGCCGGTGCCCAGGAGCCGGGTGCGACGACCTGTCGAGGAGTCTCCCGATGAAACCGGTGGTCTGGATCCCGTACGAGCCCAGGGGCCTGCCGGGGCTGCCCGACGGACTCGACCGCCCTTACCGGGACGGCACGGACACCTGTCCCACACCGCCGGAGGAGGTCCGCCTCCTCACCGGTTTCCCCGGGGCGGGCGGCTACGAGCCACTGGTCACGATGGTCTCCCGGGCCAGGCGTCTGAAGGTGCTGCGGGTCCTCAGCTCCGGCCACGACTGCCTGACCCCGCGTCTGGGCCTGCTGCCGCCGGGGGCCCTGCTGCGCACCGGGCACGGTGTGCACGCCGAGGCGACCGCGGAGCTGGCGGTGACCCTGCTGCTGGCCTCGGGGGGCGGGATTCCCCGTGCGCGAGCGGCAGGCGGGCGACTGGGCCCCGGCCGGCCGCCCGACGATACGCGGCAAGCGCGTGGTCGTCGTGGACCGGAGCCGTCGGGTCCGCCGTCGCGCGGCTGCTGGAACCCTTCGGCTGCGGACTCGTCCGGAGCGCCCGCTCCGCCCGGCCCGGCGACGCCGGGCCCGCCGTGCACCCGGTGAGGGAACTGCCGTCCCTGCTGCCCGCGGCGGACGCCGTGGTGCTGTGCGCGCCGCCGACCGAGGAGACCCGCGGCATGTTCGGCGCGCACCGGCCGGCCTCGCTCAAGGACGGCGCGACCCTGGTGAACGTCGGCAGGGGCGAACCGGTCGACACCGACGCCCTGACCCGGGAGGTGGGTTCCGGACGGCTGCGGGCGGCGCTGGACGTGGCGGCACTCGAGCCACTGCCCGGCGCGCACCCGCTCTGGCGGCAGCCGGAGGCGTTGATCATCCCGCACGCCGGCACGTTCACCGACGCCTCCGCGAAGGACTCCGCGACCTTCCTGCCACGGCGGTCGTGGCGCTGAGCGGACGGGTCACCCCTGCTGAACAGGACCACCGCCGGCTGACCGCCCGGGCCGCGCCCGCACCCCCGTCCGGCTCACCCGTACCGCCTGCCATGCGCGCACCTTATGGACATCCGCAAGAACAAGCATTGGCCTCATCGCCGCACGAGGGCGAGAGTTGATCCAGCCCCGCACACCGGCCCGGTGCCGGTCCCGACCAAGGAGAATCCCGTGAGCAGCACGTCCCCCACCCCCGCCGGCACCGCCCTCAAGCGCGCCGGCCAGCGTCTCGTCGTCGTCGGGGCCGGCTCGGCCACCGGACGCCGCCTCGCCCGGACCGCCTCCGCCGAGGGAGCCGAACTCGTCCTCGCGGGCCCGGACCTCGCCAAGCTGGAGAAGACGGCCGCCGAACTGCCGGGCACGGCCCGTACCGTCCGCTTCGACATCACCGACGAGGCGTCGATAGCGCACCTGGCCGAAGAGGTCGGCGCCTTCGACCACTTCGTGTCCACGGCGGCCGTGCCGGCCAACGGGCCGCTGTCCGAACTCGTCCCCGAGGACGTCCAGCGCGCCTTCGCGGCCAAGGTGACCGGCCCCCTGTTCCTCGCCAAGCACCTCGCCGGACAGGCCCGGGAAGGCGGCTCCCTCACCTTCTTCTCCGGCGTGGCGGCCTGGCGTCCCGCCCCCGAGCGGACCGTGATGGCCACCACCAACGGCGCCCTCGCCTTCCTGGTCCAGGCCCTCGCCGTGGAGATCGCGCCGCTCCGGGTCAACGCCGTGTCCCCGGGTATCGTCGACAGCGGCGCCTGGGACAAGCTCGGCGCGGACAAGCGGGCGTTCCTGGAGTCGGTGGCCGCGAGCAACCCGGCCCGCCGGGTCGGCACCCCCGACGACCTCGTCGCCGCGGTGCTCTTCGCCATCGACAACCCCTACGTCACCGGCACCGTCCTGCACGTGGACGGCGGCGGACGCCTGGCCTGACCCACCGGCCCACCCCTGCACACGACCCCACCAAGGAGAAGCGCATGTCCGACCGCCACACCGGGCCCATCGTCCTCGTCGCCCGCATGAAGGCGCGCCCCGGCAAGGAACAGGAACTGTGGGACGCGCTGCCCGCCCTGGTGTCCGCCACCCGCCAGGAGGACGGCTGCCTCACCTACGTGCCGCACGAGGGGCTGGACGACCCCGGCCTGCTCGTCATGCACGAGGTGTGGCAGAGCGAGGAGCACCTGCGGGCCCATTCCGCCAGCGCGCACCTGCGGGCCTTCGCCGAGCGGGTGGCGCCCCTGACGGTGAACGGCATCGAGATCGAGCGGCTGGCCGAGATCGAGCTCTAGACCGTCCCGTTCGGGGGGCCGCGGGCGTCACGGCGGTCAACGGGCCCTGGCACTCAGTCATTCGACGGAAGCGTGCCGGGGCCGTCCGCGGTCCACTGGACCGGTACCGACCGGCACCTCACGACCTCCGCGGTCACGAGGGCGACGAGAAACACTGGAGTCACCCATGTCCATACCCGCCCCCACCTCGCACACCGGCCCGGGCCGCAGGACGGTCCTCGGCCTGTCCCTCGTGGTCGGAGGGGCCCTGGCGGCCGGCGCCGCGCCGGCCGCGGCCCGCCCCGGCACCGGTGGCGGCCACCACCAGCCCCGGCTGGAGACGGTCGCGACCTTCGACGGCGCGATGCCCACCGGGGTCACGGTGTCCCGCTCGGGCCGGATCTTCGTCAACTTCCCGCGCTGGGGCGACGACGTCCCGTTCTCGGTGGCCGAGATCCGGGGCGGCAAGGCCGTCGCCTACCCCGACCGGGCCGTCAACCGGCCGGACACCTCGCGCCCCGAGCGGCACTTCCTCGGCGTGCAGAGCGTGGTCGTCGACGCCGCCGAACGGCTGTGGGTCGTGGACACCGGCCGCGTCGAGTGGGCCGACGCGCCCCACGGCGGACCGAAGCTGGTCGCCATCGACCTGGCCACCGACCGGGTGGTCCGCACCATCCTGCTGCCCCGCTCCGTCGCCGGGCCGCGCAGCTTCATCAACGACGTCCGCTTCGACCTGAGCCGTGGCTACGCCTACCTCACCGATGCCACCCCGGACGGCCCCAACGGACTGATCGTCGTTCACCTGGCGAGCGGCACCTCCTGGCGCTGCCTGGACGACGCGCCGTCCACCCGCCCCGTTCCCGGGTTCGTCCCCGTCGTCGAGGGCCGCCCGCTGACCAACAGCCCGGACGCCACCACACCCGCCACGCCCGTCAACATCGGCGCGGACGGCATCGCGCTCAGCCCCGACGGTGAGTGGCTGTACTACTGCCCGCTCTCCAGCCGCCGCCTGTACGCGGTGCGCACCAGGGACCTGGTCCGCGCGCGGTCGGACCGCGGCGCGTCTGCCGTACCCGTGCGCGATCTGGGCGCCAAGGGCATGTCCGACGGCCTGGAGACCGATCGGGCCGGCCGCGTCTACGGTGGTGACCTGGAGAACAACGCCATCGTCCGCCGTGAACTCGACGGCACCTACCGCACCCTGATCCGCGACGAGCGCCTGGTGTGGCCCGACACCCTGTCCGTCGGCTATGACCGGCACCTGTACGTCGTCGCCAACCAGCTCAACCGCCAGGCCGCCTACAACGGCGGCGTGGACCTGCGGGTCAAGCCGTACGCGCTGTACCGCTTCCCCATCGGCAGCGGACCCGCCCGCCGCTGACCCGGCGGCACGAAGACCGGCGGCCGTACCGGCACCCCAGGTGCCGGTACGGCCGCCGGTCGCGTGTGCCCCGTGCTCAGGCGCCGGTGGTGAGCACCACGCGGAAGCGGGCCCGGTTGTCCATCATGCGCGCGTACGCATCGGCCGCCCGTTCCAGCGGCATCTCCTCGACGTGCGGCCGGACCCCGGTCAGCGCGGCGAACCGCAGGGTGTCCTCGATGTCGGCCGCGGTGCCGCTGGGCAGCCCGGAGATCCTCTTCGACAGGTCGATCAACTGCAACGGGCTGATCCGCATCGGCTCCGGGTCGACACCCAGGACGACCAGTTCACCGTCCGGCCCCAGACCGTCGACGGCCGCCGACATCGTCTCCGAGTCGCCCGCCGTGGCGAGCACCGCGCGCGCTCCGCCGAGTGCCTGCAGGGCGGGGCTCATCTCCTCGGCCGTGGAGTCGACGTAGTGGTGCGCGCCCAGTTCCCCGGCGAGCGCCCGCTTCTCCGCGCCCCGCGCGATGACGACCGTCTCGAAGCCCATCCGGACAGCGAACTGCACTCCCAGGTGCCCCAGTCCGCCCAGTCCGAGGACCGCCACCAGGTCGCCCGGCCCCGCGCCCGAGCGGCGCAGGGCGTTGAAGGTGGTCACCCCCGCGCAGGCCAGGGGCGCCGCGTCCACCGCGCTGATCCCGTCCGGAATCCGGGCCAGGGCGTTGGCGGGGACGTTCAAAGCTTCGCCGTAGCCGCCCGGGTAGGCCCAGCCGGGCACCTTGAGTTCGGTGCAGTGGATGAAGTCACCTCGGCGGCAGGGCACGCAGTGGCCGCAGTGGCCGCCGAACCAGCCGACGGCGACCCGGTCGCCGGCCTGCCAGCCGGTCGCGTAAGCGCCGACGGCGTCGATCCGGCCGGCGATCTCGTGTCCCGGGGTCACCGGGTGGGCCAGGCCGGGCACCAGCCCCTCGACCATCAGCGAATCGGTGTGGCACACCCCGCACGCCTCGACGGTGACGCGCACTTCGAAGGGGCCGGGGTCGGGGACGTCGCGCCGGCCGGTGCGCAGGGCACCGGCCGGCTGGTCCACCAGGACCGCGCGGACAGATGACATGACAGGAACCTCCTGCTGTTCGACGACGGGGGAAACCGCGGTACGGCCCTCAGCCCGGGACCTCGACGGTTCCGGTCAGCAGGGCGAGCGGGGCGCCGCCCGGCAGGGTGACGCGTGAGTGGACCCGGGCCGCCTTCGAGGTCCTCCAGGTGCGTGACGGTGGCGACCGGGCCGGGACACCCGGGACGACTTTCCGCGGGTCCTCGCCAGGATCGCGCGGCCCAGCGGCGGGGCCATCCGTCATCCGACGTACCGCCTCGCGGGCCGGTGTCCCCTTCCCGGCCCGGGACGACCGGACAGGCGGCGGCGGTCGGTCCGGGAAGCTCGCAACGGCACACCTGTCCCGCTCATATGTGTCTCGCCTGGGACCGGTAGTCGTTTGACGGATGCCCCGCACCACTCGTCCTCCGCAAGCTATTCCCGGCATACGCGACAGAAGCCACCCAGCCAAGGAGGAGCAGTGGCCACCAAACGCGACATGATCGTGCGCCCCGCGCACGACCTGGGCGGACTGCCGGCCGGACCGGTCGTCCCGTCCGACCACGAGATGACGCCCTTCGAGAAGAGCTGCCACGCGCTGCTCAACGTCCTCGCCGCGCACAAGCTCGTCAACACCGAGGAGAAGCGCCGCGGGGTGGAGGACCTCGGAGCCGAGATCATCGGCGACCTCACCTACTACGAGCGGTGGGCCGTCTCCGCCTCCAAGGTGCTGATCGAGAAGGGCGTCATCACCTCCGAGGAACTGGGCGCCAGGATGAACGAGATCCGGGACCGGCTCACGGAGGCCGCAGCATGAGCCCCCGCTTCGCGCCGGACCAGAGAGTCCGCATCGCCGACCGCAACGCTCCGGGCCATGTGCGCACCCCGGTCTACGTCCGCGGCAAGGAGGGCCGGATCGAACGCGTCCTGCCCCGCTTCCTCAACCCCGAGCGGGAGGCGTACGGCGTCAACGAGGGCGGCGAGGTCCGCCTGTACCGGGTCCGCATCGAGCAGTCGGCGCTCTGGCCCGACTACGACGGGCCGGCGGACGACGTGCTGGAACTGGAGATCTACGAGCACTGGCTGGAACAGGTCGACGACCGCTCCGGCGTGGAAGGACGATGACGTCGATGACGAACCCCCGCGAGACCGGCGTCGTCGGCCACGGTGACCACACGCACGGCGCCCCGGGCGCCCCGGACCCGCACGCCCCCATCGAGACGGCCGCCGGGGAACCCGACTACTTCGACGTCCTGCACCAGGCCATCCGCGAACTCCTCGTCGACAAGGGCCTGATCACCGCGGACGAGGTGCGCGCCATGGTCGAGACGCTCGACGCGCACCGGCCCACGCTCGGCTCCGCCCTGGTCGCCCGGGCCTGGACGGACCCGGACTTCAAGGAACGCCTGCTCGCCGACGGCACCGCCGCCATCGAGGAGTTCGGCATCGACAACTACGACGGCACCAGGCTGATCGTGCTGGAACAGACACCCGAGGTGCACAACCTCGTGGTGTGCACCCTCTGCTCGTGCTACCCGCGTCCCGTGCTGGGCCTGCCCCCGGACTGGTACAAGAGCCGTCCCTACCGGGCCCGCGCCGTCCGTGCACCACGCGCGCTCTTGCGGGAGTTCGGCACGGAGGTGGCGCAGGACGTGACCATCCGCGTCCACGACAGCAACGCCAACATGCGCTACCTGATCCTGCCGATGCGCCCCGCCGGGACCGAGGGCATGAGCGAGGAGGAACTCGCCGCCCTCGTCACCCGGGATACGATGATCGGCGTCACCACGCCCAGGCTGCCGTGACCGGGTTCCGCCGGCGGCCGGACGGCCCCACGGCGGTGGACACGCACGGCCCGCCCGCCGCGCCCGCCGTGCGGTGGGTGGTCCGCGGCCGGCCGCTGTCCTCGTACCTCGCGGAGGCGCTGGGCTCGGCCTGGCTCGTGCTGGCCGCGCTCACCGCGGTCTCCTTCACCATGCGGGCCGACGGCGCCTACCTCTCCTCGTGGCCGCTCCTGCCGCGCCTGGCCGTCGTCGGCGTCTCGGTGGGCGGCGCGGTGGCGGTGTTCGCCCTCACCCCGCCCGGCAAGGAGTCCGGTGCCCACCTCAACCCGGCGATCAGCCTCTTCATGGCCCTGCGCGGCGTCCTCGGCGTCACCGACCTGATCGCCTACGGAGTCTTCCAGCTGACCGGTTCCGTCCTCGGGGTGCTGCTCACCCGGACGCTCTGGGGGGATCGGGTCACCGAGGTGGACTACGGTCTGATCCAGCCCGGCGCCGGCTGGGGCGGCCCCGTCGTCGTGGTCCTCGGCGAACTCCTCAGCACCGCCGTCCTGCTCCAGGTCCTGGCCGCCATGACCAGCCGGCCCCGGCCGCGCTCCACACCATGGGTGCTCGGCGCCGTCGTCGCGGCGCTGATCACGTTCACCGGCTCCCGGACCGGGGCCGGCTTCAACCCGGCGCGCAACTTCGGCCCGCACGTCGTCTCGGGCGACTACCACCTGTTCTGGGCCTACATGCTGGCGCCCCTGGCCGGAGCCGCGGTGGCCGCCCCCGTACCGGCCCTCCTGGGTGCCCGCCGGGCCTGGACCCACCGGGTCCGCTGCGCCCACGACATCCACCGTTACCACCTGCGCCCGCCGCGCTCGCGGCACCGCGCTCCCACTTCCTCCCGGTGATCCCATGCTCCCTACCCACAACGGCCCCGCGACGGCCGTCCCCGACCACACCGACGAGATCCTGTGCCGGCAGGCGCGTCACATCGTCACCTCGCTCGACCTCCACGACGTGGAACTGGCACCCGGCCTCGTCCACGCCCTGCTGCGCGCGGGCTTCGGCATCCAGGCCGACACCCCGACCGGAGGTGCCCTGACCGGGGGAGTGGAGATCCGCTCCTGCCCCGAGCACTACGGGCCGGGGTCCCTCCTCGTCAGCTGGGCCCCGCACGAGGCGGCGTACACCCCGCTGGACCCGCGCGTCACCCACGTCGAGGGCCTCATGACATGCGCGCTGCTGGACACCGTGCGGGCCCTGGGCTTCCGGGCCAAACGGCTGGGCGCCTCCCACTCGGTCCAGGTCCAGCCCTGGGGGTCCCGTGCCTCGGACTGAGACGGCCACCCGGTCCGCCCGGGCGCTCACGAGCCACCGGGGCACGGTCCTGCTGGTCTCGGCGGTCGTCGCCGTCACCGTCGCCGCCTTCGCCGTGCTGGCCGGCGCCGTGTCCGGGCACCGCTTCTCCGTCGGCGCCCAGGTCTTCGGCACCGGCCTCGGCCTGACGGCGTACATGCTCGGTGTGCGGCACGCCTTCGACGCCGACCACATCGCGGCCATCGACAACACCACCCGCAGGTTCCTGGCCGAAGGGCGGCCCCCGGCCCACCTCGGCTTCTGGTTCGCCCTGGGCCACTCCTCGGTGGTCGTGCTGCTCAGCCTGCTGACCGCCCTGGGGGCCCGCCTGGCCTCCCGGCTGACCGACGACTCCTCCACCGCCCACCAGGTCCTGGGCGTGCTCGGCACGTCCGTCTCCACGGCCTTCCTGCTGTCGCTGGGTGTCCTCAACCTGCTGGCCCTGCGCCGCATCGCGGCCCTGTACCGTTCCGCGCGCCGGGGCGACCATGACGAGGCGCGCCTGGACGAGGTGCTGGACGACCGGGGGCTGCTCTCGCGCCTGCTGCGCCGGCTGACCGCGTCGACCACGCGTCCCTGGCACCTTTTCCCGCTCGGCCTGCTCTTCGGTCTGGGCTTCGACACGGCCACCGAGGTGTCCCTGCTGGTCCTGTCCGGCGCGGGTGCCGCCTCCGGCATCCCCTGGTGGGCGCTGACGCTCCTCCCGCTCCTGTTCACCTGCGGGATGACGCTCTTCGACACCCTCGACGGAGCCTTCATGTCGGCCGCGTACCGGTGGGCGTTCGTCCATCCGCTGCGCCGCATCCACTACAACCTCACCACCACCGGCCTCTCGGCCGCCGCGGCCCTCCTGGTCGCCGCCGTGAACCTGGTGACGCTGCTGGGCGACGGCGTCCCCGCCCTCCGCCGGGCCCTGCCCTGGCTGGTCGGCATCGACCTCAACACCGTCGGCTACCTGATCGGCGCGCTCTTCCTCACGGCCTGGCTCAGCTCCTTCCTGCACTGGAAGGCCGTCGGTGGACGTGCCCTGGCCCCGTCGCCGGACCCGGAGGCGTGAGCCGGCGCCCGCCCGGTGGACCTACCGTCCGGCCACGGGCAGTTCGCCGTACTGACCGCCGCGCACACGCTCCGGTGCGAACAGCGCGCCGAGCGCGGCGACCTCGCCGGCTTCCAGGGTGAGGTCCGCCGCCGCGGCGTTCTCCCGCAGGAACTCCGCTCGTTTCGTCCCCGGGACCGGTACGACGGCGTACGGCTGGGCCAGCAGCCAGGCCAGGGCGACCTGGCCGGGTGTGGCCCCCCGCTCCCGGGCGAACCGCTTCAGTCCGTCCACCAGCCGCAGGTTGTGCGGCAGGTTGCCGGGCGAGAACTTCGGCAGGGTGCTGCGGAAGTCGTCGCCGTCCAGGCGGGTGCCGGGGCCGACCCGGCCGGTCAGCGCGGCCCTGCCGAGCGGGCTGTACGGCACCAGTGTGATGCCCAGTTCCCGGCAGAGCGGCAGGATCTCGTCCTCCACCCCCCTCTCCCACAGGGAGTACTCGCTCTGCAGGGCGGAGACGGGTGCGGTACGGGCCGCGCGGCGCAGCTCGTCGGGGCCGGCGTTGCTCAGCCCGAGCGCCGTGACCTTGCCCTCCGTGACCAGTTCGGCCATGGCGCCGACGGTCTCCTCGACCGGGACGCCGGGGTCGAGCCGGTGGCAGTAGTACAGGTCGATGTGGTCGGTGCCGAGCCGGCGCAGGCTGGCCTCACACGCGGAGCGGACGTACGCGGGGGTGCCGTCGTAGACCACCCGGCCGTCGTCCGAGGGCCGGGCGCCGAACTTGGTGGCGATCACGGCCCGGTCCCGGCGGCCCCGGACCGCCTCGCCGAGCAGTGTCTCGTTGTGACCGAACCCGTTGGTGTCCGCCGCCGCCCCGACGGCACCGTAGACGTCGGCGGTGTCGAGGAGGTTCACGCCCAGGTCGAGGGCGAGCCGCACGGTGGCGATCGATCCCGCGCGGTCGGCGGGCCCGTAGAACTGGGACATGCCCATGCAGCCGAGCCCGATCGGGCCGACGCGCGGGCCGCTGACGCCGAGGGTGACGTGTGAGGTGTGCACGGTGATGCTCCCGTCTGCCGCGGCGGTGCAGGGCGTGCCCGATCGGGCACGCCCTGCACCGCCGCGGCGCTGTGTGTGGGGGGGCTGGTCAGACGGAGATCGTCTTGTACTCGATGTACTGGGTGAGCCCGGCCGTGCCGAACTCCCGGCCGATGCCGCTGTCCTTGAACCCGCCGAAGGGACCGTCGAGGGAGGGCGGTGCCCCGTTGACGGAGAACGTGCCGGTGCGGATGCGCCGGGCGATGGCCAGGGCCCGTGTCTCGTCGGCCGTCCAGACCCCGCCGCCGAGGCCGTAGGGGGAGTCGTTGGCGATGCGGACGGCGTCCTCGTCGTCCTCGAACGGGATGACCACGAGGACCGGGCCGAAGATCTCCTCCTGGGCTATGCGCATGGAGTTGTCGACGTCGGCGAAGAGGGTGGGGGTGACGTAGTAGCCGTCCTCCAGGCCGGCCGGGACCTCGGGACCGCCGGTGACCAGCCGGGCGCCCTCGCGGACGCCGGTCTCGATGTAGGAGCGGACGCGCTCCTGCTGGTCGGCGCGGACCATGGGTCCGATGAAGGTGTCCGGGTCGGCCGGGTCACCGACGGTCAGTGACTCGACCAGTTCCTTCAGCCTGGCCACCGCCTCGTCGTAACGGCTGCGGTGCACCAGGACCCTGGTGTGGGCGACACAGGACTCACCGTTGTTCGCGAGGGAGAGGAACTTCAGTCCCTCCACCATCGCGTCGAGGTCGGCGTCCTCCAGGACGATGGCGGCGGACTTGCCGCCGAGTTCGAGGCTCACCCGCTTGAGCTGCCGTCCGGCGATGGCCGCGATGGTGCGTCCGGCACCGGTCGAACCGGTGAAGGCGATCTTGTCGATGCCGGGGTGGGAGATGAGGTACTCGCTGGTGCGGCGGTCGGCCGGCAGGATGCTGACCACGCCCTCCGGGACGCCCGCCGCGCTGAAGATCTCCCCCAGCAGCAGGGTGACCAGCGCGTTCTCGGGTGAGGACTTCAGGACGACGGTGCAGCCCGCCAGCAGTGCGGGGACGAGCTTGGTGAGCGCCGACTGGTGCGGGGCGTTCCAGGGGATGACGGCCGCGACCACGCCCACCGGTTCCCGGTGTACCAGGGTGCGGGCCGTGCTCCCCTCGGTCCGCGGCAGCTCCTCCTCCCACGGCAGGGCCGCGGCGGCCCGCAGATAGGCGTCGGTCTGCTCGGGCAGTGCGGCGGCGGTCCAGCCGGTGAACCAGCGGGCGCTGCCGTTCTCCGCGGTGGTGAGGTCGGCTATCTCCTCGGCGCGCTCGGCGTACAGGGTGTTGAAGCGGGCGATGACCTCCTGCCGGGCGGCCGGCGCCAGCCGGGGCCAGGGGCCGTGGTCGAACGCCTCGCGGGCGGTGGCGACGGCGAGGTCCACGTCGGGTTCGGTGGCTTCGGCGGCCCGGCCGACCAGAGACCGGTCGTGCGGGGAGCGGACCTCCAGCAGCTCGTCCTTCGTGGGCGCGGTCCAGCGTCCGCCGATGTACAGCTTCTCGTAACTGATCACCCCGACAACTTAAGGCAACAGCGTTCTCTAAGTCAAGAGAACGACGTTCCGTTAAAATGGCCGCATGGACAAGCTGCCTCCTCACGTACGACGCGCCCGCAGGCCGGAGCACAAGGAACTGAGGCTCGCCTCGATCGTCGACGCGGCCCGCTCCCTGGCCCTGGAGAAGGGCGTCCGGGAGGTGACGCTCACCGACATCGCGGCCCGGGCCGGCATCAACAAGTCCGCGGTGCTGCGCTACGTCGAGACCCGCGAGGAGATCTACCTGCGCCTGACCGCGGAGTGCTGGACCCGGTGGGCCGCCGCGCTGGCGGAGGCGCTCGACGGGCGCGTGGACGGCACCCCCGACGAACTGGCCGCGACCCTGGCCCGTACGGTCGTGGGACAGCCCCTGCTGTGCGACCTCCTGGCCCACGCCCCGCTGCATCTGGAACGGCATGTCTCGGCCGACGCGGTCCTGACCTACAAACTGGCCGCACTCGGCGCCCTGGACGACATGGCGGACGCCGGCTCGGCCTTCCAGCCGGTCCTGGACCGGGCCGCGACCCGTGACCTCGTCAGCACGGTCAGCCTGCTCGCCGGGGCGCTGTGGCAGATCTCCACCCCGCCGGCGGCCCTCGCCCGGCTCTACGCCGAGGAGCCGCGGCTCGCCCACGCGGTGGTCGACTTCCTGCCCCGCCTCACGCACAACGCCCGCACCATGGCCGCCGGCCTGGCCGCCCGCGCCGGCCTCGGCTGAACCCACCGGCGTCCGCTCCCGTGCCGGGTCCGTCCACACACGTTCCACTGACCTTCCACAGAGCCGGGGCACAGTAGTGCCCCGGAGACGGGACACCCACCGAACGACAGATGTGCGAGGGACGCCGTGCACTCGGACGCTTCCAACGACTCGGCCCAGGACTTCTACCGCGGACTCGGCGCGCACTACGACGCGATCACCCGGGTCCAGGACTACGCGAGATGGGCCCGGCTCTACCGCGACCTCCTGGAGAGACACGCCGTGCCCGGGCGCCGGCTGCTCGACGTGGGGTGCGGGACGGGCAAGTCCGCACTCGAACTCGCCCGGCTGGGCTTCACCGTCACCGGGGTCGACCTGTCGCCGGAGATGATCGAGGCCGCGCGGCACAAGGACGGCGCCGACCAGGTGGTCTTCGTGACGGCCGACGCCCGTTCGCTGCCCGCGCTCGGCACCTTCGACGCCGTCGTCACCATGGGCGAACCGCTGACCTACCTGCCCGGTGAGGAACAGCTGGCACGGGTCTTCCCGGGCGTACGGCGATCCCTGCGGGCCGGTGGCCTGTTCCTGTTCGACCTGCCGACCGCAGGCTTCCAGGACCGGGCGGCGGCACGGCAGACCATCGACGAGACGGACGGGATGGTGGTCCTCACGCGAGGCCGGCCCGCCGACCCC
Organism: Streptomyces griseoviridis; assembly: GCA_014649155.1. Taxonomy (GTDB): domain Bacteria; phylum Actinomycetota; class Actinomycetes; order Streptomycetales; family Streptomycetaceae; genus Streptomyces; species Streptomyces griseoviridis. The sequence continues at coordinate 128,052 of BMSM01000017.1, forward strand.
ACCGCGCACACCACCGAGCTGACCGTGGACCTCTTCACGGCCACCGGGCGGGCGGGCACGTGGTCCCGCGTCCAGGAGCGGGCCCGGCTGCACTGGTTCGCGCCGCAACGGGTGACGGAACTCCTCACCGCCCACGGTTTCGCCGTGGAGCACGTCTACGGCCTGTACGACGGAGAGCTGATGGAACAGGCCGACCAGGACCTGCACCGCAAGTACTTCGTACTGGCCCGTGCGCTTCCTCCGGCCGGTCACGCGGACGCGTGACGGACCCCCGCCGGAGGCCCGTCGGCACGGAAAGGAGGTGACCGCCATGATGCTCCCCGACTGGAAGGAGTAGTCACCGCGACGGCCTGACCCCAGCCCTGGCCGGGACACCTCCCGGCCCAGGAGCCGGGGACACGTCAGGCGGCCAGTGACCCGCCGGCGGCGGACCGACCCGGTCCGCCGCCGGCCCGCGTGTGCGCCGAGGGCGGGTCAGATCCCGATCCCCAGCACCGCCGGGAGCTGCTTGCGGGACGTCACCCCGGCCTTCGCGAAGACGCGCGAGAGATGACTGGCGACCGTCCGGTGGGTCAGTCCGAGCTGCCACCCGATGCCCTGGTTGCTCAGCCCCCGGGCGGCCAGCCGGGCGACCTCCGCCTCACGCGGCGTCAGCCCGAACCCGGCCGTGAACCGGAGCGGGTCCGCCGCCGTCGCGTCCCCGGCGGCCAGGAGCTCGGAGTCGGCCCGCCGCGCCCACACCCGCGCCCCGGCCGAGGCGAAGCCGTCACGGGCCCGCTGCAACTGGTCCCGTGCCTCCAGCACCCGCCGCCGTCGCCGCAGCCACTCCCCGAACGCCAGCCGCGTACGGGCCCGTTCGTACCGCAGCGCACCGGTTCCCGGCACGGCCAGCGCCCGGGTGAAGTGCTCCTCGGGCGCGTCACCCTCGCCGAGCAGCGCCAGCGACCGGGCCAGCAGGTGCTCCAGGGGAGCCGACCGCAGCGACCGGTTGACCTCGGCCGCCCACCGCACCCGGTCCCGTACGGCGTCCCCCCTGCGGGAGGCGACCGCGGCGGCGACCAGATCACCGAGCGCCCAGGCGGCCACCACCGGGTGCCGCGCGTCACCGCCGGGGTCCGACAGCATCCGCAGCTCCTCGTACGCGTCCTCCGGCCTGCCGTGCGCGAGCGCCATCAGCCCTCTCGCCCAGCGGGCCCTGGACGCCGGCAGGGGAAGACCGCGGGGCAGCGCGAAGGCCAGGATGCCGTCGGTGAGCGCTGCGTGCCCTTCCTCCGCTCCCTCCCACGCCCGCACCTGCGCCACACCGCACCGGAAGACGGCGGCGGCGTGCGGATCGTCCGCCGCTCGGCTCCAGCGCTCGCCGGTGCCGGCGTCCCGCAGCACGCCCTCCCGGTCACCGAGGTGCAGGCGGGCGAGCTGGCGGTGGACCAGGACCGCCCGGGCGGTACCGAAGTACCCGTGGCCGGTCAGCGATTCCAGCACGGCCCCGCCCAGGCGTTCGGCGGCGAGCGGGTCGTCCAGCGCCGTCGCCACCGAGACCACCGCGGCGCCATGGAGCGGTTCCACCGGGAACCGCCCCCGCGCGAGCGCGGCACCGGCTGTCCTCAGCAGGGCCCTGCCCCGGTCGGCGTGGGCCGTCCGGTCGGTCCAGCAGAGCGCGGACAGCGGGGAGGGGGACCGGTCGTGACGCGTGTCGGGCGGCCGGGCCCCCGACACGCGCGGGGCGGACAGGCCGCATGGGGCGGGTCCGGCGGCCGGCGGGGGGAACGGCGGCCATGGTACGGCCGGTTCACCGGCGGCCCCCAGTGGGCCGAGCGCGGCGACGGCCGCGGCGGTCTCGGGGCACTGGCCGGCGGAGAGGGTGGTGATCCGGGCCACGAGCCGCCGGAGTTCCCCGGTCTGGTCGCGCACCTGGGCCGCCCACGCGGCCCGGACCAGCCCGCGTGCCCGGTCCACGGGCCGCGGGCTCAGGTCGGCGGCCAGTTCGTGGACCGCGGCGGCCTCGGGAAGGTCCCCGGGCACACCGGCCTCCAGCTCGCGTGCCGTGGCCTCGTCCGGGGCGGCGGAGGCGAGGGCCCGGTGCAGCGCCCGCCGGTACGCGCCCGGCTCGTCCCGTTCGGCCAGCGCCAGGTGCGCACGCCGCCGCTGGGCCCGGGAAGCCGCCCAGTACACCGCCGAGCACAGCAGCGGATGGCCGAAGCGGACCGTGCCGGCCTCCCGCAGGAGCAGACCGCGTGCCTCGGCCGTCTCCAGGGCGTGGCCCGACGGGTCCACGGCGCGGGCGGCCTCCCGCAGCAGGTCCGGCCGGCCGGTGTCGGCCACGGCGGCCAGGAGCAGGGCGTCCCGCACGGGTTCCGGTACGCCGGCCAGGAGGCGGGTCACCCGCGTGTGCAGGGCCTCGCCGAGCGGGAGCCGCGGGGCGAGCAGCGCCTCGGCCGGCGGGGGCGAGGAGGCGAGCAGTCCGGTGACGGACACCAGTCCCGCCGGATTGCCCCCGGCCTCCCGGAGCACACGGCTCGCCAGCAGGGGCGGCACGTCCGGGCCGTACCGGCGCAGCAGCCGCTCGGCGTCGGCCCCGGCGAGCGGCCCGAGGACGAGGTCCGGTGCCGGTTCGGACGTGGGCCGCGCGCCCTCGGGCCCTACTGGGCGGCTTGCCAGGAGAAGCGCGCCACCGGCTTCGCGGCAGGCGGTGAGCAGCGCCTCCAGCGAGAGGCTGTCGAACCACTGTGCGTCGTCCAGGACCACCAGCAAAGGCCGCCCGGCACGGGCGAGCCGGGCGAGCGCCTCGGCCGCCGCACCCCGCACGTCCGGGCCGCCGACCGGAGCCGGCACGAGCTGGGTCAGGCCGGCGCCGGACAGTCCAGCCTCGGTCCGGTGACCCCGGACCGGTATGACGGCGTGGCCTGCGGCCTCGGCGGCACGCCGGCCCTCCCGGAGCAGCGCGGACTTGCCACTGCCCAGCTCACCGTGGACCGTCATGACGCCGCCCGACCCACGCGCCCGCTCCAGGAACGCCCCGATCGCGGCGAGTTCCGTGACGCGGCCGATCAGGGGGAGCCGTGCCGCGTCACCGTCCGGAGTCACAGGACCTCACCGCCGCCGAGCAGGGTGTCCTGGAGTTCCCGGCGTGAGCTGATGCCCAGCCGGGGGAACACCTTGTACAGGTGGGAGGCGACCGTCCGCGGTGACACCAGCAGCCGCTCAGCGATCTCCCGGTTGGACAGGCCGGAGGCCGCCAGGCGGACGACGCGCCGCTCGTGTGCGGACAGCGCGGGCCCCGCGGTGGTGGTGCGTGCCGTGCCCGGCGGGAGAGCCCCGAGGGCCCGCAGTTCGGTGCGGGCCCGGTCCTGCCAGGGCGTCGCCCCCAGCCGGCCGAACGTCTCGTAGGCGGCGCGCAGGCGAGCGCGTGCCGCCGCGGGGTGCCGCCGGCGACGCAGCCACCTGCCGTGGTCCAGGGCCAGCAGCGCACGGTCGAACGGACGGGCCGATGCCGTGGCCGCGTCCTCGGCCAGGCCGAACAGCTCGTCGGTGCCGGCCTCGTCGGTGTACGCGGCCAGCAGTGCCCGGCCGTGCCGTACCAGCAGGGTCGTTCCGTCGGAGAAGCGCGTCAGCCCGGCCCGCTGCGCGCGCGTCTGGCGCGCGCGGGCCGCCGCGGGGTCGTCCCGCAGCAGCGCGCCGCGTACGAGGACGGCATGAGCCTGCCGGGTGACCGCGTCCAGGCACGGGTCGGCATCGGCCGGCCAGTCGGCACCGCCCGCCGACTCCGCGTCACCGGTCTGGGCCAGCAGGAGCGCGGCGTACCGGGCCAGGCCCGAGTGGTGGGCCGAGCCGCGGTCGCGGGCCCACTGCCGGACCTCCCGCGCCAGCTCCCGCGCCTCCTCCCGGCGGCCCTGGTACGCGCAGACCAGCAGGAGCTGGGACTTCAGCGCGACGACATGCCGTTCGGGCGCTTCGGCACCGCCCTCGGTGAGCCGACGCGCCACCAGGTCGCGCAGTTCCTCCCAGCGCCCTGCGGCAGTCAGGAGTTCGGCCCGCAGCTCCCAGCAGTGCGGGAGGTGCCCGCGCTCCGTGCCCGACCGGTGCAGGGCGGCGGCCAGCAGCCGGCCGCTCGACGCCAGGTCGTCGACCTGCCACGCGGCGTCCGCGAGCCAGGTCAGTTCGCGGGGGCCGGCGCCGGGTGTCCGCAGTGACCGCTCGGCCGCGGTGGCGAGCCGCCCCCGGATCTCCTCCGCCCGGGACACCGGGTCCAGCCGGGCGGTCACGGCGATACGCAGGGCATCGGCGGCGTCGGCGGGCAGCGCTTCCAGGGCCGCCTTGGCCGGTGCGGGGTCGTGGGTGAGGGACGTCAGCGCCGACAGCTGGAACGCTGCCGAGTCCCGGGCGTCGGCGCCGGCGACCGGTCCCGCGTCCAGCGCCGCGGAGAGGCCGCGGAAGCTCTCTTCCGCGTGGAAGGCGACGTCGAACAGCGCGCCGGCCCGGACGGCGCGCACCGCGTGCGCCGTGGTGGTGGCCGGGCCGGCGCCCGGCCCCCGGGCCAGGGCCAGCGCCAGCCGCGGCCGGCCACCGCACAGGGCGGCGGACGCCGCGGCCGTGTGCAGGCGGGAGCGCTCCCAGGGAGTGGGGCTGAGGTCACCGGCCTGCCGGAACGCCCTGACCGCCGTGGACCAGCGCCGGCCCGCCACGGCCGCGTGACCGAGCACCTCCAGCCGGGCCGCGTCCTCGTGGTGCGGGCCGGCCTCGCCGGCGTCCGGTGGCGGTTCGTCGAGTCCGGTCGGGCCGTCGGGGCGGGGACCGGCCGGGCCGGTGCCGGACGGTCCGCCACCGAGCCGGGTCAGGGCCAGCTCGGCCCAGGCGCGGCCCGCCCGCCGCCGCACGGCGGCCGGCGCGGTGGCGTGGGCCAGGCACCGGTGTACCCGGCGGACGAAGCGGGGCGTCCGGTCCGAGGAGACGAGCCCCGCCTCCTCGGCCGGGGCGAAGGCGTCGAGGTCGTGCCCGAGCGCACCGGCCAGCCACGCGACGTCCCCTGGTTCGGCGTCGTCCTCCAGGAAGGCCAGCGCGGCCAGCAGGACCCGGGTGCTGTCGGGCAGCGCGCGGAACCGCCGGCCGAGGCGGCGCTCCAGGGCCGCCCCCGGCAGCAAGGGGTCCGGCAGCGGTGCCCGGCCGGCCCGCTGTTCGGGGGTGAGTGCCGTGGGGAGGTCCACCAGCGCACGAGGATTGCCCTCCGCCACGGTGAGGACGGCGGTCAGGACCTCGGCGGACAGCCGCGGATGACGCTCCGACAGCAGGCCGCGTGCCGCCTCTTCACCGAGGTCCGGCAGCGGCAGCCCGGTCATACCGTCCTCGGCCGGGGAGACCGCCCCCTGCCCGTCCGAGGCGGCCAGCAACAGGACGCGGGTCCCCTCGAGCCGACGGGCGAGGAACGCCAGTGCCCCGCGTGAGGCCGGGTCGAGTAGCTGCCAGTCGTCCACGCAGACGAGCACCGGACGCCGCTCCGCCATGGCGGCCAGCGTCCGCCACAGCGCTGAGCAGACGGCCGTCTCGTCGCCGCCGGCGACGTGCCGGCGCAGCGCGTCCGGCAGCGCCGCGCGGACGTCGGCCGACCGGGCGCCGGGGACGGCGAGCAGCGGGGCCGTCAGCGAGCGGAGCGCGGAGTACGCCGCGCCGCCCGGGCGAGGAGCGACCCGCACCACCTGTCCGCCGGCGTCGGCGGCGGTGCCGGCCGCCCAGCGCAGCAGGGTGCTCTTGCCGCTGCCGCTCTCGCCGTGGAGGGCCAGCGCGGTGCCGTGGCGGTCACCGGTCCCGGCCAGGGCCGTGCGCACCGCCGTGAGCACGCGGTCCCGGCCGAGCGGCCGTACCGCCGTCCGCGGCGGCTCCTCCCGGGCGGGTCGCACCGTACCGCCGGTGAACGCGAATGGCCTCATGCCAGCCTCCTCGGGAGCGTGACGATCGTCCGTCCCATCCCGTACGCGTGGTCACAGGTGTGCCGTGTGCGGCCGGCCGTGTCCGACGGACGGGTGGGACGGAACGTGTCCCAACCTAGGAAATGAGGCCGGAAAGATCCCTAGGTAATTCGACCGTGATGCGACTTGCCCGCCGGACCGGCCGGATGCCTTCCCTGGTCAGGGGCGGGCCGGATCAGTCGTGGGTGGCCGCGAGCGCGGACGTGAGCTGCGCCCGCCGGTTGATCTGCAACTTGGCGTAGGCGCTGTACAGGTGCGCCCCGACGGTGCGGTGGGAGAGATACAGCTGGTCGGCGATCTGCTTGTTCGAGTACCCCTCGGCGGCCAGCCGGGCGACGTGCAGTTCCTGGGCGGTGAGCACCGCACCGGCGTCGAACACCTGCGGTGAGCGGGTCGGCCGGACACTGCCCGCTGCGGCCAGTTCCCGCGCCGTGCGCCGCGCGAGCGGCGCCGTGTGGTGCGACTCGAAGACGTGCAGGGCCGCCGAGAGGTGGCCGCGTGCCTCCATGATGTGGCGCTCACGCCGCAGCCATTCACCGAAGAACAGCCGGGTCCTGGCCAGGTCGAGGACCGCGGAGGAGCGCTCACCGTGCTCGATCGCCCGCTCGAAGTGGTCGCGCGCCCCGCCGTCCGGCGACAGCAGCGCCCGGGTCCGCTCGACCAGCATCGCGAGGCGGTCGGAGCCGCTGGACGCGAGCGCGGCCGACGCCATGCCGAGCCAGCCCTCCACTGCCTCCGGCCGTCCCGCCCGCACGGCGACGTCGGCGAGGCCGCCACCCGCCCACAGGCCGATGGGCGGGTGCTCCATGCTGCGCAGCAGATGGACGACCGCGTCCTCATGACGGCCCTCGTTCGCCGCCAGCTCCGCCGAGGCCCAGGACGCGATGGCGGCGACCCTGGCGAAGGGGGCCAGCCCGGACAACTCGGTGGAGGTCCCCAGGGCGGCGGTCGCGAGTGAGTCCTCACCCCGCCACGCGCGTGCGAGGGCGATGCTCGCCGCGCAGAGCGCCCCGACGACGGACAGACCGAGGTCGGCGCTGAGCCGCAGGCCCTGCTCGCAGTCGGCGAGGCCGGCGGCGATCGCGTGGGCGTTCATGCGTACCGTGCCGCGTCCGGCGAGGGCCACCGTCTCGTCGCTCGTCCGCGCCGACCGGTGGAACAGGTCGACCTCGGCGCTCCATACCCGCTCGGCGCCTTCGAGGTCGTGGGCGTCCTCGAAGGCGAACGCCAGGCAGTTCATCAGTGTCGCGTCCGTCTCGCGCACCTGGGGCCGGAGGACCGACAACGCCTCCTCGACGGAGGGCAGCCGGTCGGCCGAGCCGATCAGGGCCAGCGCGATGCTGCGCAGCAGACGCTGCCGCCCGGTGACGGCGAGGCCGGGCCGGCGCAGCTCCTCGGCGACCGCCGCCTTGACCTCGGTGGACAGGTCCTGCCGGGTGTAGCTGCGCACCGCCGCCCAGGTGAGGACCTCGACCTGGTCGTCCGGGTCGCTCAGTGCCCGCGACAGCGCGATCAGCTCGTCACCGCCCCGGTCGGGGAGTGTCGTACTGGTGCTGGCGAGCATCCACTCGGTACGCGCGAGCTGCACGACCGACGCCTCGTCCGCGGCGGACGGCTTCGCCCGGGCGAGCAGGGCGACAGCGTCGGCCGTGGCGCCGGCCTGCCGCGCGGCTTCCGCCGCCATCACCGTGCGCCGGGCTCGTTCCCTCGGCGCCGGCGTCAGCGCGACCGCACGCCGCCAGGCGGCGGCCGCCTCGGTCCGTGCACCGCGCCGCCCGGTCGCCACGGCGAGCCGCTCCAGTTCGGCGGCGACGTTCTCGTCCCAGCCGGTGACCGCCGCGGCGCGGTGCTGGACGGCACGCGCCGGGTCGACGACGACCGCCGCCAGGCTGGTGTGCACCTGGGACCGGACGTGGGAGTCGGCGTTGTCGTACACCGCGGAGCCCACCAGCGGGTGGCGGAACCGGAAGGAGTCGTTGCCCAGCGTGATCAGGCCAAACGTTTCGGCTGGTGCGAAGTCGCTCTGTTCCAAGCCCAGACCGCGGGCCGCGGTGAGCACTTCGTGACTGCTGGAATCCTGGCCCGCGGCGACGACCAGGAGGGCCTGTCGCGTCGCGGGTGGGAGCAGGGCGACCTCGGCGAGGAACGAGTCCTCCAGGCGTTTGCCCATCGGGACCCGCCCGCGCTCGGCTGACGCTGCGCCGTCGACGTGCGCTGTGCTGGTCGACCACTCGGTCAGCGCGAGCGGGTTGCCCATGGCCCGCTCCACGAGCCGCTGCCGCTGCGGCACCGTCAGCGCGGGCGCGTGCAGGGCGACCAGCCGCAAGGCATCGTCCTGCCCGAGGGGGTCCAGGGGTATGTGGTGCTTGAAGCGGGGACTGCGATCGGGATAGATGCGATCGTCGCGAGTGGTGGCCAGCAGCAAGGCCGGCATGACACTCATACGGGCCGCGAGGAAGGTGACGATGTCGGCCGTGGACACATCGAGCCAGTGCAGGTCCTCGACCAGTACGACGAGGGGTCCGTGCGCCGCCGCTTCCTCCAGCAGCCCGAACGCGGCGAGTCCCGTGACGAGCCGGTCGGCCGGCTCCCCCTCGGCGCCGAAGGCCACCTCCAGGGCTGTGCGCTGGCGCGGTGACAGGGCCTCCACGCGGTGGAGGAGAGGCAGCAGCAGCTCGTGCAACCCCTCGTAACCGACCGCGCCCGTGCCGCGTATGCCGTGACAGGAGAGCACCTGGAAGCCCGAGGAGGATGCCGCGTCGACGGCCGCGGAGACCAGGCTGCTCTTCCCTATCCCCGCCTCGCCGTACACCAGCGCCGAGGACCCGCGTCCCTCGCGTGCCGCCTCGAGGAGAGCGGACAGCTGATCGACCTGCGATTCGCGCCCAATCACGTACACGTACCTACTTCTCGGAACCTCCGGACGTGAGATCGTCCGCAGCCGCCAGTCGTCAGCACTGCCGCTCCCGACAAGCTCGCATCCTACCTCTTTGCGCCTGTTTGACCAGAGGGGACGGTGCCACCGCCGCCGGTCGCCGAGCCCCCGTAGCGCGGGACCGTAGGTCACGAGGCAGTCGGTCGACCGATGCCCGCCCCGGCCGTGCCGTCGCACAGTGGGCCCGCACACCAACGATTCCGGCGTCCGAGGAGGACGGATGATGACCAGCACGGCACGGCCCGCGGGGCGGCTGTCATGAGGAGCGCGCTCACGCGGCCGGCCTGGCGGGAGGCCCTGTGCCGCACCGCGGACCCGGAGCTGTTCTTCCCGGTGGGGGAGGCGGGACCCGCACTCGTCCAGACCGCGGAGGCGAAGCGGATCTGCGGACGGTGCCCGCTGACCCGTGCCTGCCGGGAGTGGGCGCTCGGCCAGGGCGAGGAGAGCGGTGTCTGGGGCGGCCTCAGCGAGCAGGAGCGCCGGGTCATGCGCCGCTCCGCCGCACGCCGGAGATACCGCCGATCCGCCCACGGAGCCTGACCCGGGGCTTCCACATATTTTCCACTGCGGTCCGGAACACTCGCGTGGGCCGATGCCTCACCGAGTTGCGGCACCCCGGTCAGGCTGTGCCGGGAGACGGGGCCGTCGATGAACAGCGCAAAGGAACAGACCTATGAGTCAGCAGCCGTGGGCCCGCAGCGATGAGGACCCCCTGACGCTCGACGTCACCCTCCACAACCTGTTCGCGCCGCCGGAGAACGCCTCGGTGCCCTGCCGGTTCACCTTCGACCCGGCGGACCCCTTCTCCGTGCGGCTGGACCTCATGACGCCGTCGGCACCGCGGATCTCCTGGGTCATCGGGCGCGACCTCCTGACGCAGGGGACCGAAGGGCTCAGCGGCGAGGCCGACGTCAAGGTATGGCCGTCCCGGCGGCACGACGACACGCCGTTCCTCTACCTGCGGCTGGAGCGGACCTACGCCTCGGCCGCGTTCATGACCGAGCTGGTTCCGATCCGGGCGTGGCTGGAGCGGACGTACGACCTCGTACCCAGGGGCGGCGAGAGCCGGCTGGTCGACTGGGACGCCCTGGCCTGCTGCCTGCTGCCGCCCCGCTGACGCGGGTCACCGGGACACACCGCGGACGGTCTGCGGTCACCATGCCGTGTGGCCGCCGCCGGGCACGGCGCCCCCCATGATGGGGAACCGAGATGTATGTCGACGCCCCGAACCAGGTGATCGAAGCCGGGGGCGGTGTGCGGTACGCCGATCGCCGCTCCGGCGTGGCCGGCCTCCCGCCTCCGCCGCTCCTCCTGCTCCAGGACGAGGACGAGGACGACGGACGACGGACGACGGACGACGGACGACGAAAGGACAGAGGACATGAGAGTGGTCATCGCGGGCGGGCACGGGCAGGTGGCCCTGCGGCTGGAGCGGCTCCTGGCGGAGCGCGGCGACACCGCGGTGGGTCTGGTACGCCGTCCTGAGCAGGCGGGCGACGTGCGGGACGCCGGCGCGGTCCCCGTGCTGTGCGATCTGGAGTCGGCGTCGGTGGCGGAGGTCGCGGCCCATCTCCGGGACGCCGACGCGGTGGTCTTCGCCGCCGGCGCCGGTCCGGGCAGCGGAGCGGAACGCAAGGACACCGTCGACCGCGGGGCGGCCGTGCTCGTCGCCGACGCGGCGCTGGCCGCCCGCACCGGGCGCTTCCTGATGATCTCGGGGAAGGGCGTGGACGGCAGCCCCCCGGCCGGCACCGACCCGGTGTTCGCCGCCTACTTGAGGGCCAAGGCGGAGGCCGACGACCACGTGCGCGCCCACGCGTCACTGGGGTGGACGATCCTGCGGCCGGGACGCCTCACCGACGAGCCGGGCACCGGACACGTGACGCTGGGCCCCTCGACCCCCGAGGGCAGCGTGGCCCGGGACGACGTGGCCGCCGTCCTGCTGGCGCTGCTCGACGAACCGCGCACCGCCGGCCGGACGCTGGACCTGATCGCGGGCGGCACACCCGTGACAGCCGCCGTACGGACCGCGGCGGACGGCTGACCGCACCCTCCGGGTGCCATGGTCACCGAGACGCACCCGGCAGTCATCCGACAGATACGTGTGCCCACGGCTCCGGGTCACACTGCATGCGCCGGTCGCCGTCCGCGGAGCAGCGCCGTGGACGGCGACCGGCGTCCCGCACCCCGACCTCACCAGGAGCCACCAGTGATCACGTTGTCCGCCGCGGAACGGGCCGTCCAGGCCGGCAAGGACAAGGCCGCCGAACTGGGCGTCCCGTTCACCGTCACCGTCGTCGACGCCGGAGCCCACCTGATCGCCGCCGCGCGGATGGACGGCGCGGCCCTCGCCGCCGTCGAGACCAGCCGGAGCAAGGCCCGTACGGCGGTGCTGTTCGCCCGGACCACCCGGGACCTGGCGCCCGACGTGCAGCCGGGAGCCCCGCTGTTCGGCATCGAGGCGGGCACCCGGGACCCGCTCGTCTTCGTCGCGGGCGGCGTCCCGGTGGTCCAGGACGGAGTCGTCATCGGTGCCATCGGGGTCGGCGGCGGCACACCGGACGAGGACCATGAGGTTGCCTCGGCCGCCCTGACCGTGCTGTGACCGTGACCGTCTCCGCCCCCCGACCCCGGTGCTCAGCCGGGGGGTCGTGCCGGTCGGACACTCAGGCCAGGGCGGACACCGGACGCCACGCAGGTGCAGTACGTCCACGTCCAGGTCGGCCCCCTCTTCTCCGGCGGGTTCCCGGTGTCCACGCCACCTCCCCGAACACCGGCCTGCGGGCGGTCGACATCACCGGCCCCCGCCGTCGGCTGGAGGCCGGGGCGTTCGTGCCCGGAGCGCCCGGCCGTCCGGTCGACCCCCGCCCCGGCCGCCCCCGGGCCGTGCAGACGGCCGACGTGACGGTCACCGACACCGGGCCGGCCACCCTCACCGGTTACGACGCCGGTCTGTACGTCGCCCAGTACGAAGGGATCTCAGCCGTGCGCGCCATCACGCAGCACACACTCGGCGGGCCGGAGGTGCTCACCCTCGTCGAGCGTCCCGTCCCCGAACCGGGCCGTGCCGAGGCACTCGTCCGGGTCCGGGCGGCCGGGGTGAACCCGGTCGACTGGCAGACCCGGGCGGGCGGGGGAGTGGCCACGCGGCTGGGCCCGCCGCCGTTCACCGTCGGCTGGGACCTGGCCGGCGAGGTCGTCTCCCTCGGGGCCGACGCCGGCGGACTGCGGGTCGGCGACCGGGTCTTCGGGATGTCACGCTTCCCCGCACAGGCCGCGGCGTACGCCGAGTACGCGGTGGTCCCGGTACGGGACCTGGCCCCGGTGCCCGCCCGGCTCGGCCTCGTCCACGCCGCCGCCCTGCCCCTGGCCGGACTCACCGCGTGGACCGCGCTGACGGCCAAGGCGGCCGTGCGCGCGGGAGACCGCGTGCTGATCCACGCCGCGGCCGGGGGAGTGGGACACCTCGCCGTGCAGATCGCCAAGTCGCTCGGCGCCCACGTCACCGGCACCGCCCGCGCGGAGAAGCACGACTTCCTCAAGGGCCTCGGGGCCGACGAGGTCGTCGACCACCGGACCACGCCGATCGAGACGATCACCGGTGGGTTCGACGCGATCCTCGAACTGGGCGGAGGAGACAACGCCGCCCGGTCCCTGCGGCTGCTGCGCCCCGGAGGTGTCCTCGTCGACATCGCCCACCACGCCCCGCGCGGCCTCGGCCACGGCACCGGGCTGCGGGTGGCGACCATGCTGGTGAAGCCGGACCGGGCCGCCCTGCGGGAGGTGGCCCGGCTGGCGGCGACCGGACACCTCACCCCCGTGCTCGACCGCACCTACCCGCTGTCCGACGCCGCCGTCGCGCACCGTCGGGGAGAGCGGCGCACCACCACCGGGAAGCTCGTGCTCACGGCCGAATGACCGTGCGGCACACGTCAGTCGATCGACAGATCACCCGAAGCCGTGCCGCCGCGAGGATGGCCGGTGCAAGCCACTGAAAGGAACATTCATGTCCACTCCCTACGACCTCATCGCGAAGGTCCCGTCGTTCACCGTCACCAGCGCCGACTTCGCCGACGGCGACGTCCTTCCCCTCGCCCAGGCCAGCGGCATCTTCGGAGCCGGCGGCAAGGACGTCTCCCCGCAGCTCGCCTGGTCCGGGTTCCCCGCGGAGACCAAGAGTTTCGTCGTCACCGTCTACGACCCCACCGCGCCGACGGGCAGCGGCTTCTGGCACTGGGCCGTCGCCGACATCCCGGCGAGGGTGACCGAGCTGCCGGCCGGCGCCGGTGACGACTCGGCCGAGGGCCTGCCGGAGAAGGCGTGGCAGCTCGCCAACGACGCCGGGCTCAAGCGCTACCTGGGGGCCGCTCCGCCGGCCGGCCACGGCGAACACGTCTACTACATCGCCGTGCACGCCGTGGACGTCGAGACCCTCGGCCTGGACCGGGGCGCCACACCGGCCTTCCTCGGCTTCAACCTCTCGGGCCACACCTTGGCCCGCGCCGTCATCACCGCGCGTTTCTCCGCGAGCTGAGTCCGGCGGGCGCCGTCCCCCGCGCGGGCGGCGCCCGGTGGGCCGGCCTTCAGGAGGTCCGGGTCCGCAGGCCCAGCCGCCGGGCCACGTGCCGGGGCATCAGGGCCGCGTGTTCCTCCAGCAGGTCCAGGAAGGAGGCGGCGACGGAGTCCGGGCTGGTGCGGGTGTATCCGGTCAGTACCCGGGTGACCGGCGGGTCCGGGCGCAGCACCGCCTCCGGGAAGTGCCGGGGGACGCTGCTGGCGGGCACCAGCGTGGGCCCCAGACCTGCGGCGGCGTAGCCGACGGCGGCCGCCGCCTGCTCGGTGCGGACCGCGGCACGGGGCCGGAAGCCCGCCCGCGCGCAGGCGTCGTCGAGAAACCGCGCGAGCCCGCTGTCCGGGGTGAAGTGCACCCACGGCCGGTCGGCGAGGTCCGCCAGCCGCACGCGCGCCGCGGTCCCCGGACCGGCGAGGGGGCCGTCGGCGGCGGTGACCACCACGAACTCCTCTGTGCCGAGATGCCGGGCGGTGCCCTCCCACCGGTCGGGCAGCGGCCCCACGGCGAGATCGGCGATGCCGGCCACCATGGCCTGGGCGAGGTCGTCGGAGCTGCGGTACTCGAACAGGCGGACCCGGACACCGGGATGCCGCTTGCGCCAGAGGCCGAGGACGGCGGGGAGCACGCCGGCGCTGACGGAGTACAGCGTGGCCAGGTGGAGTTCGCCCGTGGACACACCCGCCGCGCGGCGCGCGGAGAGCGTGGCCCGGCCGGCCTCGGCGAGGGCGGCGCGGGCGTGCGGGAGCATGGACCGTCCGGCGGACGTCAGCCGTACCCCGCGGGGCAGACGCTCCAGCAGGGGGCCGCCGACCTCCCGTTCCAGGGCCTGGAACTGGTGGGAGAGCCCCGGCTGCGTCACGTTCAGCCGCTCCGCGGCCCGCGTGAACGAGCCGGCGTCCACGATCGCCACCAGATACTCCAGTTGTCGCAAAGTCGCCATGCGCTCAGCATATGGGCCACATCAAAAACATGTCTTGGACTTATGACCCGGGGCGGCACAGGATCGTAGGTGCCGCGCACACCCGCGCACACCGGATCGTCGAAGGGTTGCCATGTCCGAGTACCGGAACGATGCCACCGTCACCGTGGGCAACATCGCGCTCTCCTTCCACCGGGCGGCCGCCGCGGTCACCCGCCGCATACTGGAGAAACACGGCCATCAGGTGCGCAGTGTCGAGGCACCGCACGAGCGCATGTTCCGCCTCCAGGAAGAGGGCGCGGTGGACATCCTGGTGTCGGCCTGGCTGCCGTCCAGCCATGACATCTACCTCTCCCGGTACGCCGACCGCGTCCGCGTACTGACGCCGCACTACGAGCCGTACTGTGTCTGGGCGGTACCGCCGTACGTGCCCGAGGAGGCGGTCGGCGAGGTCGCGGACCTGCTCCGGCCCGAGGTGGCGGAACGGATGACGACCACCGTCCAGGGCATCAACCCGGGGGCCGGTATCAGCCGCTTCTCCGCCCGGATGGTCCGCGAGTACGGGCTGGACCGGGCGGGGTACGGGTTCGTGCCGGGCAGCGAGAGCGAGTTCGTCGCCCGTGTCGACCGGGGGGTCGCCGACCGGGAGTGGTTCGTCGTCCCGCTGTGGCGGCCCCAGTACCTGAACCGGCTGCACGGACTGCGGAGCCTCACCGAACCGAAGGGGCTGCTCGGCACCGTCGACGCAGCCGCCCCCGTCGTCACGCACGAGGCGCTGGACCGGATCGACCCCGCCGCCGTCGCCGAGCTGGACGCCCTGCGCCTGGGCAACGAGGGGGTGGAGGAGATCGACAGCCTCATCAACGTGGACGGCCTCCCCCCTCTGCGGGCGGCCGACCGCTTCCTCGCCGCACGGCGGTGACAGGAGCACGGCATCCGGGAAACGGGCTCGACCGTCCGGGAGCGGTGGCCGCGAACCCGGTCCTCACCGACTCCGACGTCTTCCACACCGGCGGGGTTGCGCGCAGCGAGTTCGCCGCCGGCGGCACGGCGTCCGCCCGAGGCGAGACCACCGGGGCCTGGTGCGGGCGGCAGTCCTACGGCTGGTGCCAGTGGCGGACCGGCCTCGGGCCACCCGGTTCCGGCACGGCGCCGCCGACAGGGCGACCAGGTCGAGGAAGAGGACCTCCGGCGGTCCCCACCCATCGCTGGGGGCCGCCGTTCCCTGTTCCCGGACCATCCCCGTGACTGCTCGCACGGACCGTAAGTCAATCGACGGATCGTCCCCGGACGGCCCCCCGAAAGGATGGGTGAGCAAGGCGCGGCCGGTCCGGTGACCACCGGAGGCCGGGCACCACACCTCGCGAGGAGCCCACCATGAGCATCATCTCCAGTCCGCTGCCGGACGCGGAGCGCGCCGTGACCGGCACGGCCCTCCAGGGCACCCTGGTCGACCTGCTCGACCTCTCCCTGGTGGCCAAGCAGGCCCACTGGAACCTCTACGGACCGCGCTTCCGCACCGTCCACCAGCAACTGGACGAGGTCGTCACCACGGCACGCGATTACGCGGACCAGGTGGCCGAGCGGGCCGCGGCCCTGGGCATCAGCCCGGACGGGCGGGCCGTGACCGTCGCGGCCGGCAGCGGACTCCCGGGATTCCAGCAGGGGTGGATCACCGACGACGACGCGGTGGAGGCGCTGGTCCGTTCCTTCGCGGCCCTCATCGACCGCCTGCGCGCGCGCATCGGGGCCACGGCGGAGGCGGACCCCGTCAGCCAGGACCTGCTGATCGGGCTCACGGCCGAGATCGAGAAGCAGAGCTGGATGTTCCAGGCGGAGAACCGGGGCTGAACCGGCGGCGAGAGCTGCCCGAGTACGAGGAGAGGAACCATGAAGAACCCGGAGATCCTGCACCGGATCACCGAAATGGCCGAGGAGGAGCGCAGGTTGCGCGGCTCCCTCGGCACCCGCCGCTCCGGAGGATCGGCCGAGCGGAGCCGGCTGGACGAGCTGGAGCGCGAGCTGGACCAGTGCTGGGACCTGCTGCGGCAGCGCCGGGCCAAGTCGGAGTTCGGACAGGACCCCGACGAAGCACACACGCGGCCACAGTCACTGGTCGAGGGATACGAGTCCTGAGCACGGCGCGCACCCGCGTCCCGGCCGACCGACACCACCCAGGAGCAACCGTGAACATGCCCCGCCGGGGCAGGCACCCCTCACCCACCGGCCGCACCGCCGCCCGCACACCCGCGAGCAGCAACCCGCTGCGTGACCCCGCAGACCGACGGCTCCCGCGTATCGCGGGGCCGT
>BMSM01000018.1 GCA_014649155.1 Streptomyces griseoviridis
ACGGCCCCGCGATACGCGGGAGCCGTCGGTCTGCGGGGTCACGCAGCGGGTTGCTGCTCGACAAGGATCTCAGCCCTCCGACGGGGCGAGGCGCTTGAGCTCGGCCTCGGTCGACTTCAGCAGGTCGGTCCAGGCGTCCTCGAACTTCGCCACGCCCTCGTCCTCCAGGAGCCGGACGACCTCGTCGTAGGAGATGCCGAGCGCCTCGACCGCGTCGAGGTCGGCGCGGGCCTGCTCGTACGTGCCGGAGACGGCGTCACCCTTGATCTCGCCGTGGTCCTCGGTGGCGAACAGGGTCGCCTCCGGCATGGTGTTCACCGTGTTGGGCGCGACCAGCTCGGTGACGTACATGGTGTCCTGGTACGCCTTGTCCTTGACGCCGGTGGAGGCCCACAGCGGACGCTGCCTGTGGGCGCCGGCCTTCTCCAGGGCCGCCCAGCGCTCGCCGGAGAAGATCTCCTCGTACGCCTGGTAGGCGAGACGGGCGTTGGCGAGAGCGGCCTTGCCGCGCAGCGCCTTGGCCTCGTCGGTGCCGAGCGCGTCGATCCGCTTGTCGATCTCGGTGTCCACGCGGGACACGAAGAAGGACGCGACGGAGTGGATGTCCGACAGGTCCAGGCCGCGCTCCTTGGCCTTCTCCAGGCCGGTGAGGAAGGCGTCCATGACCTTGCGGTAGCGCTCCAGCGAGAAGATCAGCGTGACGTTGACGCTGATGCCCAGGCCGATGACCTCCGCGATCGCCGGGATACCGGCCTCGGTCGCCGGGATCTTGATGAGGGTGTTGGGGCGGTCCACCAGCCAGGCGAGCTGCTTGGCCTCGGCGACCGTCGCCTTGGTGTCGTGCGCCAGGCGCGGGTCGACCTCGATGGAGACCCGGCCGTCCTGGCCGCTGGTCGCCTCGTAGGTGGAGCGCAGGATGTCGGCGGCGTCGCGGACGTCCGCCGTTGTGATCATGCGAATGGCCTCTTCGACGGTCACCTTGCGGGCGGCCAGGTCGGAGAGCTGCTGGTCGTAACCGTCGCCCTGCGAGATCGCCTTCTGGAAGATCGACGGGTTGGTGGTGACGCCGACGACGTGCTGCTGGTCGATCAGCTCGGCGAGGTTGCCGGACGTGATCCGCTTCCGCGACAGGTCGTCCAGCCAGATCGCGACGCCTTCATCGGAGAGGCGCTTGAGTGCGTCTGTCATGGAAATTGCATCTCCTACGTGTCGTTATACGAGCGTCAGCGCTGAGCCGCGGTGAGGGATTCCCTCGCCTTTTCGACGACGTTCTCCGCAGTGAAACCGAACTCCTGGAAGAGCAGCTTGCCGTCCGCGGACGCACCGAAGTGCTCCAGGGAAACGATGCGGCCGGCGTCCCCCACGTACTTGTGCCAGGTGAGACCGATCCCGGCCTCGACCGCGACGCGGGCCCTGACGGCCGGGGGCAGGACGCTGTCCCGGTACCCCTGGTCCTGCTGCTCGAACCACTCGACGGACGGCATCGAGACGACCCGGGTCGGCGTCCCGTCGGCCTGGAGCCGCTCGCGCGCCTCGACGGCGACGTGCACCTCGGAGCCGGTGGCGATCAGGATCACCTCGGGCTCGCCGCCCTCGGCCTCGAACAGCACGTAGCCGCCCTTGGCCGCGTCCTCGTTGGGCTCGTACGTCGGCACGCCCTGGCGGGTCAGCGCCAGACCGTGCGGCTGGCCCTTGCCGTACTCCTTCGTCCAGCGGCGCAGGATCTCGCGCCAGGCGATGGCGGTCTCGTTGGCGTCGGCCGGCCGGACCACGTTCAGGCCCGGGATGGCGCGCAGCGAGGCCAGGTGCTCGACCGGCTGGTGGGTCGGGCCGTCCTCGCCGAGGCCGATGGAGTCGTGCGTCCAGACGTACGTCACCGGCAGGTGCATCAGCGCGGAGAGGCGGACGGCGTTGCGCATGTAGTCGGAGAACACCAGGAAGGTGCCGCCGTAGATGCGGGTGTTGCCGTGCAGCGCGATGCCGTTCATCTCCGCGCCCATGGAGTGCTCGCGGATGCCGAAGTGGATGGTGCGGCCGTACGGGCTCGCCTCCGGCAGCGGGTTGCCCTCGGGGAGGAAGGACGACGTCTTGTCGATCGTGGTGTTGTTCGACCCGGCCAGGTCGGCGGAGCCGCCCCACAGCTCGGGGATGACCCCGCCGAGCGCCTGGAGGACCTTGCCGGAGGCGGCGCGGGTGGCGACACCCTTGCCGGTCTCGAAGACCGGGATCTTCTCCTCCCAGCCCTCGGGCAGCTCACCGCGCGCGATCCGGTCGTACTCGGCGGCGCGCTCGGGGTTGTTGTCCCGCCACTGCTGGTACGACTTCTCCCAGACGGCGCGGGCCGCCTGGCCCTTCTCCAGGGCCTTGCGGGTGTGCTCGATCACCTCGGGGGCGACCTCGAAGGACTGCTCCGGGTCGAAGCCGAGGACGCGCTTGGTGGCCGCGACCTCGTCGTCGCCGAGCGCCGAGCCGTGCGCGGCCTCGGTGTTCTGCGCGTTCGGGGCGGGCCAGGCGATGATCGAGCGCATCGCGATGAAGGAGGGGCGGTCGGTGACCTTCTTCGCCGCCTCGATCGCGTCGTAGATGGCGTTCGGGTCCAGGTCGCCGTCCGGCTTCGGGGCGACCCGCTGGACGTGCCAGCCGTACGCCTCGTACCGCTTGACGGTGTCCTCGGAGACGGCGGTCTCGGTGTCGCCCTCGATCGAGATGTGGTTGTCGTCCCACAGCAGGATCAGGTTGCCGAGCTTCTGGTGGCCCGCGAGGGAGGACGCCTCGGCGGAGATGCCCTCCTGGAGGCAGCCGTCACCGGCGATGCAGTAGACGAAGTGGTCGAACGGCGACTCGCCGGCCGGTGCCTCCGGGTCGAACAGGCCGCGCTCGTAGCGGGCGGCCATCGCCATGCCCACCGCGTTGGCGACACCCTGGCCCAGCGGGCCGGTCGTGGTCTCCACGCCCGTGGTGTGGCCGTACTCCGGGTGACCGGGGGTCTTCGAACCCCATGTCCGGAAGGACTTCAGGTCGTCCAGCTCCAGGCCGAAGCCGGCCAGGTACAGCTGGGTGTAGAGGGTCAGGGACGAGTGGCCCGCGGACAGCACGAAACGGTCCCGTCCGACCCAGTTCGCGTCGGCGGGGTCGTGCCGCATCACCTTCTGGAAGAGGGTGTAGGCGGCGGGAGCCAGGCTCATCGCCGTACCCGGATGGCCGTTACCGACCTTCTGTACGGCGTCGGCGGCCAGGACGCGTGCGGTGTCGACCGCCCGCTGGTCCAGCTCGGTCCACTCAAGGTCTGTGGTGGTCGGCTTGGTGCTCACCCTGGGTCAGGGCTCCTCTCCACAAGTCGGATGCCGGTGCGCACGAGGGTGCTCACCGGCTGCCGGCGTTCTTTCGGCATCGGCCGGCCGCTGTCGAGCCTACCCCCGTGAGTACGTGCGCTTTTCCCCGCTATTCCAGACTGCCGGGAGTCCGGATGATCCGCCTGTCGACCGGGTGAAACGGCATTCGGCACATGAATACGGAGGCGCTCATCTGACTGCTCGATCGACTCCGTGTACGCACGTCGGAGCACGGCCGCCAACACGACCCCACCCCCGCGAAGGCCGGGGTACGGGCGCGGTCTAAAGTGGCGTGGTACGCGCGAGCCTTTACCCGCACTTCACACGGGGATGCACGGGAAGCTCGCTGGGATGTCTCTGTCAGGGGTGTGCGTGACGGCCGTTGAATCCCGTCCTGCGGGGGTTATCGGGACGAGCCAGAGCCCGAGTCACCGGCCGTTCGGGGCCCGTGTCAAGGCGTTCGTGGCACTGACCAAGCCGCGGATCATCGAGCTTCTGCTGATCACCACCGTTCCGGTGATGTTCCTCGCCGAGCAGGGCGTGCCCGATCTGAAGCTGGTGCTGCTGACCTGTGTCGGCGGCTACCT
The DNA here is from genome assembly GCA_014649155.1 of Streptomyces griseoviridis. GTDB lineage: Bacteria > Actinomycetota > Actinomycetes > Streptomycetales > Streptomycetaceae > Streptomyces > Streptomyces griseoviridis. The sequence goes on from BMSM01000018.1 coordinate 3,920, forward strand.
CTCCGCGGGCGGCGCCAACGCGCTGAACATGTACATCGACCGGGACATCGACGCGCTGATGGACCGCACGTCGCAGCGTCCGCTGGTCACCGGCATGGTCAGCCCGGTCGAGTGCCTGGTCTTCGGCATCACCCTCGCGGTGGTCTCCACGCTGCTGTTCGGCCTCACCGTCAACTGGTTCTCGGCCTGGCTCTCCCTCGGCGCGCTCCTCTTCTACGTCGTCGTCTACACGATGATCCTCAAGCGCCGCACCTCCCAGAACATCGTCTGGGGCGGGATCGCCGGCTGTCTGCCGGTGCTGATCGGCTGGTCCGCGGTGACGAACTCGATCTCCTGGGCGCCGGTCATCCTCTTCCTGGTCATGTTCTTCTGGACGCCGCCGCACTACTGGCCGCTGTCCATGAAGGTCAAGGACGACTACGCGCGCGTCGGCGTGCCGATGCTGCCGGTCATCGCCTCCAACAAGGTCGTCGCCAAGCAGATCGTCATCTACAGCTGGGTGATGGTCGTCGTCTCCCTGCTGCTGACCCCGCTCGGCTACACCGGCTGGTTCTACACGGCCGTGGCGCTGCTCGCGGGCGGCATGTGGCTGTGGGAGGCGCACGGGCTGCAGAACCGGGCGAAGGCGGAGGCGACGGGGACGAAGCTGAAGGAGATGCGGCTGTTCCACTGGTCGATCACCTATGTGTCGGTGCTGTTCCTCGCCGTGGCGGTGGACCCGTTCCTGCGCTGACCCGGCTTCGACGGGCGGGGCACGTGGCCCGGACCACGTGCCCCGCCCGTCGCCGTTTCCGCTACCCGTCGGTAGCATCTGGCCATGGCAGACACGCAGCAGGAAGACACGCGGCAGGGTGACGCGAAGGCCGAGCGGACCGTGACCCGGCTGGCCGGGCGGATCGGTGCCTTCTCCAAGGCGCACGGCGGGGCCGAGGGCCAGGTGGCCTATCTCGGGCAGCGCGGGGCGCGGATCGTGCTCGTCGGGGCGGACGGGGACTGGGGCGACGTGGTCGCGCCCTCGTACGAGATCGCGGAGAAGGCGGTCGAGAAGGCCGGGATCACCGTCCACGAGTCCTTCGACGGCGAGTTCGCGGGCAAGGTGCGCACGGGACCGTACGAGTGGTCCCGGATGGCCGGCCTCCAGCTCGGCGGGCCCCGCAACACCTGAACCCGCCCGGGGCATCACCTGGGACCCGGTTCACCCGTTAGGACTCGTGAGCAGCAGCACGGCGTCCACACGGGGAGCCCGGATGATCGACACGCCGTCCCTGGTGGACCAGTACTGCCACGGCGTCCTCCGCACCGAGCTGGGTCTCGGCACCTTCGAGGCCCAGCTCGGCCGTACCGAGGGGCCACCCGCGCCGGGCACCACCCTGTTCGACACCCAGACCGGGTTCGCGGTACGCCGCTGGTGTCCGCCCCTGCTCGGCCTGGAGCCGCACTGCCCGCCGGCCCGCTACCTCGCCCGGCGCCGCGAACTGGGTGTGCTGGAGGCGGACCGCAGGCTGCTGCGCGGCAGTGGCATCACCACCTACCTGGTGGACACCGGGCCGCCCGGCGACCTCACCGGACCCGCCGAGATCGCCGCGGCGGCGGGGGCCGACGCCCATGAGGTCGTGCGGCTCGAACCGCTGGCCGAGCAGGTGGCCGACACCTCCGGCACGGTGGAGTCCTTCCTCGCCAATCTCGCCGAGGCGGTGCACGGGGCCGCCGCCCACGCCGCCGCCTTCACCACCGTCGCCGCCCTGCGGCACGGCCTGGCGCTGGCCCCCGAACCGCCGGAGCCGGGCGCGGTGCGCGGCGCCGCAGGCCGCTGGCTGGCCGCCCGGCCGGTCGGCGGCGAGCTGAGCGACCCGGTGCTCCTGCGCCACCTGCTGTGGACCGCCGTCGCCTCCGGACTGCCGCTCCAGCTCCACGCGGGCCTCGGCGAACCCGGCCGGCACACCGACCGCACCGACCCGGTGCTGCTCACCGACTTCGTCCGGGCCACCGCCGGTCTCGGCACCGACCTGGTGCTGCTGCACGGCTATCCGTACCACCGGCACGCCGCCCACCTCGCCGGTGTCTTCCCGCACGTCTACGCCGACTCCGGGGCCGCCCTGGTCCGCACCGGCGCCCGCGCCGCCACCGTCCTCGCCGAGATCCTGGAGCTGGCCCCCTTCGGCAAGATCCTCTTCTCCAGCGGCGGCCGGGGCCTGCCCGAGCTGCACGTCGTCGGCGCCCGGCTGTTCCGCGAGGCCCTCGGCCGGGTGCTCGGCACCTGGGTGGCCGAGGGGGCGTGGTCGCTCGGGGACGCCCGGCGGGTGGCGGGCCTGATCGCGTCGGGGAACGCGGAGCGGGTGTACCGGCTGCGGTGAGGAAGCCGGTGACCCGGGGCGGACAAGGGGCGCGGAAAGCCGGTGTACAGAACGGCGGCGCGCACCGAGACTGGGCGGATGCGGCAGACCGACGCCCTGCTCGACCGTTTCCTCACCGGCCTCGCGCCGCTGGACCCCGTCGCCGTCTGGGCGCACGGGTCACTGGCCGGCGGCGACTACCAGGAGGGCCGCAGCGACCTCGACCTGATCGCGGTCCTGCGGGAGCCACCGGCGGCCCGGACGGTGTGGCGGCTCGCCCTGCTGCACGCCCGGCTGCGCGCCGAGCCGCTGGCCGCGAAGCTGCACTGCTCCTACCTGACCCCCGGCAGCGCGGCCGACGCCGAACGGCGCCACCTGACCTGGGCCCACGAGCAGCTCTTCCGCCGTACGGTCACCCCGGTCACCCGGCGGGAGCTGCACTCCTTCGGCCGGGTGCTGCACGGCCGCCCGCCCGCCGGTCTGCTGCCGCCGGTGCCGGACGCGGAACTCGCCGGGTACATCGTGCGGAACATGCGGGAGTACTGGCGGCCGGTCGTGTCCCGTCCCGCGCTGTGGCGGGAGGACGTGTGGGTCGACCTCGGCCTGCTGGTCCTCGCCCGCGCCACCGTCACCCTGCGGGACGGCCGGCTGATCTCGAAGCGGGAGGCCCTTGCGGAACTGCCCCGGCTGGGCGCCCCCGCCGAGGTCGTCGAGGACATCACCGCCCGGCGCTACGGCGATCCCGCGCCGCCCACCGAGGAGTGGCTCGCGCGCCGGGCCGCGCTGACCCGCGCCTACCTGGGCCCGGCGATCGACACGCTGGTCGCGTCGTACTCCTGAACCGGCAGCGCGTCGGCCGGGCCCGCCGGACGCTCGCGCAGCGCCAGCAGGACGCGCAGGGCGCCGATCCACACCAGGCACGAGCCGACCATGTGCACGCCGACGAGGACCTCCGGCAGGTCGGTGAAGTACTGCACGTATCCGATGACCCCCTGGGCGAGCAGGATCAGGAACAGGTCGCGGGTGCGGGCCAGCGGGCCCTTGGGCGCGTCGACGGCCTTCAGCACGAACCACAGGGCGAAGGTCAGCGTCACCACGACCCACGCCAGCACGGCGTGCGCCTTGCTGACCGTCTCCCAGTCGAACGGCATCCGCGGGACCTCGCTGGAGTCACCCGCGTGCGGACCGGCGCCGGTGACCACCGTGCCGACCGCGATCAGCAGGACGGTGACGCCGGTCAGCACCCACACCAGCTGCTGGACGGAGGCACCGACCAGGGGGCGCGGTGCCGCGTCGCCCTCCCGGGTGCGCTGCCACATCAGGGTCGCGACCGCGATCAGCGCGGTCGACAGCAGGAAGTGCGCGGCGACCGTGTACGGGTTCAGACCGACCAGGACGACGATGCCGCCGAGGATCGCGTTGCCCATCACGACCCAGAACTGTGCCCAGCCGAGCCGGGTCAGCGAGCGCCGGTACGGCTTCTCGGACCGGGCGGCGATGATCGCCCAGCCGACCGCCGCGCACAGCACGTAGGTCAGCAGCCGGTTGCCGAACTCGATGACGCCGTGGAAACCCATCTCGCTGGTGGTGGTGAGCGACTCGTCCGTGCACTTCGGCCAGGTCGGGCAGCCCAGGCCGGAGCCGGTCAGCCGGACGGCGCCGCCGGTGCCGACGATGATCACCGCCATCACGAGGGCGGACAGGGCCGACCGCTGCACGGTCCGGGGCCGCGGGGTCCAGCGCGCGGCGATGAAGGCGAGCGGGTTGCGCACGGCGGCTGCGATGTCGTCGCGGGTCACGTTTGGCACGCGGTCTATCGTAGGGGGGTGCTTGTGCACTCTTTCACGAGGGGTACCGCCGCCGGGTTACTCCCAGCGGAAGAACTTCCCCGCCGCCGCCAGTCCCGCGACCGCCCATACGGCGAGGACGCCCAGGTCGCCCCAGGGCATCCCGGCGCCGTGCTGGAGGACGTCGCGCAGTCCGTCGGAGAGCGCGGAGATGGGCAGCAGGCCCAGGACGTCCTGCGCGGCGGCCGGGAACTTGTCCAGCGGCACGATCACGCCGCCGCCGACGAGCAGCAGCAGGAAGACCAGGTTGGCGGCGGCCAGCGTCGCCTCGGCCTTCAGCGTGCCGGCCATCAGCAGTCCGAGGCCGGAGAAGGCCGCCGTGCCGAGGACCAGCAGCAGGAGCACGGCGAACGGGTCGCCGTGCGGGGACCAGCCCAGCGCGAAGGCGATCACCGTGAGCAGGACGATCTGGAGCACCTCGGTGACCAGCACGGACAGCGTCTTGGCGGTCATCAGGCCCCAGCGCGGCAGCGGTGAGGACGCCAGCCGCTTCAGCACTCCGTAACGGCGTTCGAAGCCGGTGGCGATGGCCTGGCCGGTGAACGCCGTCGACATCACCGCGAGCGCCAGGACGCCGGGGGCGAGGAAGTCGACGGACTCGCCCGCCCCGGTGTCGATGATGTCCACCGAGCTGAAGAGCACGAGGAGCAACGTCGGGATGATCACCGTCAGCAGCAGCTGCTCGCCGTTGCGCAGCAGCATCTTCGTCTCCAGCACGGCCTGCGCGGCGATCATGCGGGGCAGGGGCGCGGCACCGGGCCTCGGCGCGTACGTCCCGGCGGGGGTGGCGGTCACGGGCGCAGCTCCTTGCCGGTCAGTTCCAGGAAGACGTCCTCCAGGGTGTGCCGCTCGACCGAGATCCGGTCCGGCATCACCCCGTGCTGGGCGCACCACGAGGTCACCGTCGCCAGCAGCTGCGGGTCGATCTTTCCGGTGACCCGGTACGCGCCCGGGGTCAGCTCGGCCGCGGCGGAGTCGGCCGGGAGCGCCTTGAGCAGGCTCGCCACGTCCAGGCCGGGGCGGCCGGTGAAGCGCAGGGTGTTCTCGGCGCCGCCGCGGCACAGCTCGTCGGGCGAGCCCTGGGCGATGACCCGGCCCGCGTCGATGATGGCGACGTCGTCGGCGAGCTGCTCGGCCTCGTCCATGTGGTGGGTGGTGAGGATGACCGAGACGCCGTCGGCGCGCAGGTCGCGGACCAGGTCCCAGGTGGCGCGGCGGGCCTGCGGGTCGAGTCCGGCGGTCGGCTCGTCCAGGAAGACCAGCTCGGGGCGCCCCACCACGGCCATCGCCAGGGCGAGCCGCTGCTGCTGGCCGCCGGAGAGCCGGCGGTACGCGGTCCGGCCGCAGGAGCCGAGGCCGAGGCGCTCGATCAGGGCGTCCACGTCCAGCGGGTGGGAGTGCAGCCTGGCGACGTGCCGCAGCATCTCCTCGGCGCGGGCGCCGGAGTAGACGCCGCCGGACTGCAGCATCACCCCGACCCGGGGCCGCAGCTCGGCGGCCTGGCGCAGGGGGTCGAGGCCCAGGACGCGGACCGTGCCGGAATCCGGCCGCCGGTACCCCTCGCAGGTCTCGACCGTGGTCGTCTTGCCCGCCCCGTTGGGACCGAGGACGGCGGTCACGCCCGTCCGGGCCACCAGGTCGAGGCCGTCCACCGCGGTCTTCGTGCCGTACCGCTTCACCAGGGCCTGGACCTGGACCACGGGCTCGCTTCGCATGGGTCACGAGTCTAGGTACGGCCGCGCCGGACCGGGCGCGGGGGTGCGGGCTGTCCTCCGCACGGGTTCTCCGGCAGGGGGGGCCGGGGGCGGCTTTCTCTGTCCGGAGCTGGTCCCGGGGCCGGCGCGGCGCGAGTGTCCGGTGCCGCGCCAGGCAACGTCCGCCCTGTCGATGACGACGTTGAGCCGGAGCGATGTCACGCGGTCCCGTGGTCAGCCTTGGGGCTCCTGCGGTGTGGCCTCGACCTCGCGCAGGCTCTGCTCTGTGAGTTCGGTGCGTGCCTCGGTGCGGTGCCCCCGGGCGATGTAGTCACGCACGACCGCTTCGACGGCGTCCTGGGGCGATCCGACCCCGGCCAGGACCATCACTTCCACCACCAGTTCGGCATCGAGACTGATGTTGACCTTGGCCACGGGCGGCCCCCCTTCGTCGAGCCGGGACTCTACAGCCGTACGGCAGCCACTGGTTGCGCTCCGGTTCGATGGCCACGGGACGGCAACAGGGCGACGTCGCTCGATGCCGCGCTGGGGCCTGTCGTTCGGATCACGCCGCGGACGCGGGGCCTGGCACGCGCACCTGCCGCGTTGTCGTCACTCGCCGGCGCTCCGCGTCGACTCCCTCCTCCGCCTTGCGTCCGCACGCACCAGGCCCCGCTCACCGGCGCGAGGAAGGCGCAAGCCGATTCCCCGCGACCTGATCCCAACGACAGGCGCTAGTCCCGGGGCCGGTGCAGTGCGAGCCAGCGCTCGGCGTAGGCCACCGCGTCCGCCACCGGGAAGAGCCGGGCGTCCGCCGCGCCGACCGTCCCGCGGACGACGGGCCGGTCCCGTTCGAAGTCGTGCCCCAGTTCGTCGAAGCGGTCCGAGGTGATCGACACCTCGGTCACCCGCTCCCAGCCGTACGGGCCCGGCCGGCCCACCTCGACCAGCGACGACGGTATCCGGTACTCGGCCAGGTGGAAGGCGGTGCACGAGCCGTAGCCGGCGCCGAGGAGCAGGACCCTGGCGCCCGTGCGCTCCAGCGTGGCCAGGGGGCTGCGCTCGCCGAGGCGGCAGTCGGCGGCGTGCCCGGACACGACCTCGGCGGCGCGCGGGCCGACCGCCGCGAACGAGGTCTGCGGATGCGCGCTGCGCAGGGCGCCCGGCCAGGTCCGTACGGTCTCCGGGACGACCCCGACGCCTCGGCTCGGGGTGGTGGCGGGGTCGTACGGGGGCATGGCGTTGCGGATCGTCGGCCACCACTCCTCGGGCACCGGCGGGTCCTGCCACAGGGCCGGGTCGGAGAGGTCGGCGGTCTGGGTCGGCACGACTAGCGTGCCGTCCGGGCCGAGCGCGTCGAGGAGGCCCTGGACCACGGCCACGGCGCCGCCGCAGACCCAGCCGAGGGAGCGGAGCGAGGAGTGCACGAGCAGGGTCTCGCCGTCGCGCACGCCCAGGGCGCGCAGGCCGGCGGCGAGGGCGCCGCGAGTGACGAGTGGGCCGGTGGGGGCGGGTGCGGGCATGTTCGCGAGTGTCCCCGAGCGACGGGGCGTACGCTACCGTCTTTGATCGATCAATGATCGTTTTCGCAGGTCAGATTAGGTAAACCTAAGTGACGTACGGCACCGTGGGGCCGCCCGGACGCCGCTTGCCGGGCTCCGAGTAATTACGCAACAATGGCGTTGTGAAAAACGTCGGCGAAGCATCCCAGCAGGAGGAGCTGGCGACCGGGGAGCGTTCCACGCGCAACCGGGTCGCGCGGTCCATCCTGGACCACGGGCCGTCGACCGTCGCCGAGCTGGCCACCCGCCTCGGCCTCACCCAGGCCGCCGTCCGCCGTCACCTCGACGCGCTGACCGGCGACAATGTGGTGGAACCCCGGGAGCGCAGGATCTACGGCACGCGCACGCGCGGGCGGCCCGCGAAGGTGTTCGCCCTCACCGACTGCGGCCGGGACGCCTTCGACCAGTCCTACGACAAGCTCGCCGTGGACGCGCTGCGCTGGATCGCCGAGCGCGAGGGCGGGGAGCAGGCGGTGGCCGCCTTCGCCCGCGCCCGGATCGCCGCGCAGTCCGGCGCGTACCGCAAGGCGGTCGAGGCGGCACCCCCGGAGCGGCGCGCGGAAGCACTGGCCAAGGCCCTGAGCGCGGACGGGTACGCCGCGACCGCGCGCAGCGCCCCCCGCCCCGAGCAGGGCGAGCAGCTCTGCCAGCACCACTGCCCGGTCGCGCACGCCGCCGAGAAGTTCCCGCAGCTGTGCGAGGCGGAGACGGAATTCTTCGCGGAGCTGCTCGGTACGCACGTACAGCGGCTGGCGACCATCGCGCACGGCGACGGCGTCTGCACGACGTTCATCCCCAGGAACGCCCCCAAGGGTTCCCCGGAGATGTCCCCCAAGTTTTCCAAGATCAGCGATATCGCTTCTGCAAGCACGGCCGGGAGGAACCCCGCATGACGCTCCCCACGGAGACTGCCCACCCCGAGCTCGACGGCCTGGGCAAGTACGAATACGGCTGGGCCGACTCCGACACGGCCGGCGCCTCCGCCAAGCGTGGCATCAACGAGGACGTCGTCCGCGACATCTCCGCGAAGAAGTCCGAGCCGGAGTGGATGACCAAGCTCCGCCTCAAGGGCCTGAAGCTCTTCGAGAAGAAGCCCATGCCGAACTGGGGCTCGGACCTCTCCGGCATCGACTTCGACAACATCAAGTACTTCGTGCGCTCCACGGAGAAGCAGGCGGAGTCCTGGGAGGACCTGCCCGAGGACATCAAGAACACCTACGACAAGCTGGGCATCCCGGAGGCCGAGAAGCAGCGCCTCGTCGCCGGTGTGGCCGCCCAGTACGAGTCGGAGGTCGTCTACCACCAGATCCGCGAGGACCTGGAGGAGCAGGGCGTCATCTTCCTGGACACCGACACGGCGCTCAAGGAGCACCCGGAGCTGTTCAAGGAGTACTTCGGCACGGTCATCCCGGCCGGCGACAACAAGTTCGCCGCGCTGAACACGGCCGTGTGGTCCGGCGGCTCCTTCATCTACGTGCCCAAGGGCGTGCACGTCGAGATCCCGCTCCAGGCCTACTTCCGGATCAACACCGAGAACATGGGCCAGTTCGAGCGGACCCTGATCATCGTCGACGAGGGTGCCTATGTGCACTACGTCGAGGGCTGCACGGCGCCGATCTACAAGTCGGACTCCCTGCACTCCGCGGTCGTCGAGATCATCGTCAAGAAGAACGCCCGCTGCCGCTACACGACCATCCAGAACTGGTCGAACAACGTCTACAACCTGGTCACCAAGCGCGCCGTGGCGTACGAGGGCGCGACCATGGAGTGGATCGACGGCAACATCGGCTCCAAGGTGACGATGAAGTACCCGGCCGTCTACCTGATGGGCGAGCACGCCAAGGGCGAGACCCTGTCCATCGCCTTCGCGGGCGAGGGCCAGCACCAGGACGCCGGCGCCAAGATGGTCCACATGGCTCCGAACACCTCCTCGAACATCGTCTCCAAGTCGGTGGCGCGAGGCGGTGGCCGTACCTCCTACCGCGGTCTGATCGAGATCGGCGAGGGCGCCCCCGGCTCCAAGTCCAACGTGCTGTGCGACGCGCTGCTCGTGGACACCATCTCCCGCTCGGACACCTACCCCTACGTGGACGTCCGCGAGGACGACGTGTCCATGGGCCACGAGGCGACCGTCTCCAAGGTCTCCGAGGACCAGCTCTTCTACCTGATGAGCCGCGGCCTCTCCGAGGACGAGGCGATGGCGATGATCGTGCGCGGCTTCGTCGAGCCGATCGCCAAGGAGCTGCCGATGGAGTACGCCCTCGAACTCAACCGGCTGATCGAGCTGCAGATGGAAGGCGCGGTCGGCTGACCCCCGCCCCGCGCCCCTGAAGCCCCTTACGTAACGGAAAGCGAGCACTACGACAGCCATGGCTGAGGCTCAGAACATCCCGGTGGGCTCCACCACCGCCGGTGCGATCGCGGTGGCCGCCGAGGCGGACTCGACCGTCGCCACCCGCATGAGCGCGCCCCCGTCCTTCGACGTGGCCGACTTCCCGGTCCCGCACGGCCGCGAGGAGGAGTGGCGGTTCACTCCGCTGGAGCGGCTGCGCGGCCTGCACGACGGCACCGCCACCGCCACCGGCGACGGCGTCAAGGCCGACATCGAGGCCCCCGAGGGCGTCGTCGTCGAGACCGTCGGCCGGGACGACGCGCGGCTCGGCACGGCCGGCACCCCGGTGGACCGCGTCGCCGCCCAGGCGTACTCGGCGTTCGAGCGGGCCTCGGTCGTCACCGTCCCCAAGGAGACGGTGCTCACCGAGCCGATCCGGATCGCCGTGCACGGCCAGGGCGGGGTCGCCTACGCCCACCAGGTGATCGAACTGGGCGCGTTCGCCGAAGCCGTGGTCGTCATCGACCACACCGGTGACGCGGTGCTCGCCGCCAACGTCGACTACGTCCTCGGTGACGGCGCCAAGCTCACCGTCGTCTCCGTCCAGGACTGGGACGACAAGGCCGTCCACGTCGCCCAGCACAACACGCTGATCGGCCGCGACGCCTCCTTCAAGTCGGTCGTCGTCACCTTCGGCGGCGACGTCGTCCGCCTCCACCCGCGCGTCCGGTACGCCGGCCCCGGCGGCGAGGCCGAGCTGTTCGGCCTCTACTTCACCGACAAGGGCCAGCACCAGGAGCACCGCCTCCTGGTCGACCACAACGTGCCGCACTGCACGTCCAACGTCGTCTACAAGGGCGCGCTCCAGGGCCAGGACGCGCACGCGGTCTGGATCGGCGACGTGCTCATCGAGGCCAAGGCCGAGGGCACCGACACCTACGAGATGAACCGCAACCTCGTCCTCACCGACGGCGCGCGGGTCGACTCGGTCCCCAACCTGGAGATCGAGACCGGCGAGATCGTCGGCGCCGGCCACGCCTCCGCCACCGGCCGCTTCGACGACGAGCAGCTCTTCTACCTGATGGCCCGAGGCATCCCCGAGCTGGACGCCCGCCGCCTGGTGGTCCGCGGCTTCTTCGCCGAGCTGGTCCAGCAGATCGGTGTCCCGGACATCGAGGAGCGCCTGCTCACCAAGATCGAGCAGGAGCTGGAGGCGTCGGTCGCATGACCTACGTACGCGTCTGTGGGCTGGACGAGCTGGAGGAGGACACCCCGAAGCGGGTGGAACTCGACGGCACGCCGGTCTCCGTCGTCCGCACGGAGGGCGAGGTGTTCGCGGTCAACGACATCTGCTCGCACGCGAACGTCTCCCTCTCCGAGGGCGAGGTCGACGACTGCCACATCGAGTGCTGGCTGCACGGCTCGCGCTTCGACCTGCGCTCCGGCAAGCCCGACAGTCTTCCGGCGACGCGCCCCGTCCCCGTTTACCCCGTAAAGATCGAAGGGGACGACGTGCTCGTCTCCCTCACCCAGGAGTCCTGAGGCACCCATGGCAACGCTTGAAATCCGAGACCTGCACGTCACCGTCGAGGCCGACAACGCCACGAAGGAGATCCTCAAGGGTGTCGACCTGACCGTGAAGCAGGGCGAGACGCACGCCATCATGGGCCCCAACGGCTCCGGCAAGTCGACCCTCGCCTACTCCCTCGCGGGTCACCCCAAGTACACGATCACCGGCGGCACCGTCACCCTCGACGGCGAGGACGTCATCGAGATGTCCGTCGACGAGCGCGCCCGCGCCGGCCTCTTCCTCGCCATGCAGTACCCGGTCGAGGTCCCCGGTGTCTCCGTCTCCAACTTCCTGCGCACCTCCGCCACCGCCATCCGCGGCGAGGCCCCCAAGCTGCGCACCTGGGTGAAGGAGGTCAAGGAGGCCATGGAGCGCCTCAACATGGACCCCGCCTTCGCCGAGCGCAACGTCAACGAGGGCTTCTCCGGCGGTGAGAAGAAGCGCCACGAGATCCTCCAGCTCGAACTGCTCAAGCCGAAGATCGCCGTCCTCGACGAGACCGACTCCGGCCTGGACGTCGACGCGCTCCGCGTCGTCTCCGAGGGCGTCAACCGCGTCCGCGAGAGCGGCGAGGTCGGCACCCTGCTGATCACGCACTACACGCGCATCCTGCGCTACATCAAGCCCGACCACGTCCACGTCTTCGCCGGCGGCCGGATCGTCGAGTCCGGCGGCCCCGAGCTGGCCGACAAGCTGGAGAACGAGGGCTACGAGGCCTACACGAAGGGTGGCGCATCCGAGTGACACAGCTGCCGGGCCTCCTCGACACCGAGGCGATCCGCAAGGACTTCCCCATCCTGGACCGCCAGGTCCACGACGGGCGCAAGCTGGTGTACCTGGACAACGCGGCGACCTCGCAGAAGCCGCGCCAGGTGCTCGACGCGCTCAGCGAGTACTACGAGCGCTACAACGCCAACGTCCACCGCGGCGTGCATGTCCTCGCCGAGGAGGCCACGGCACTGTACGAGGGCGCGCGCGACAAGGTCGCGGAGTTCATCAACGCGCCCTCCCGGGACGAGGTGGTCTTCACCAAGAACGCCTCGGAGTCGCTCAACCTCGTCGCGAACATGCTGGGCTGGGCCGACGAGCCCTACCGCGTGGACTCCGACACCGAGATCGTCATCACGGAGATGGAGCACCACTCCAACATCGTGCCGTGGCAGCTGCTCGCGCAGCGCACCGGCGCGAAGCTCCGCTGGTTCGGCCTCACCGACGACGGCCGCCTGGACCTGTCGAACATCGAGGAGATCATCACGGAGAAGACGAAGATCGTCTCCTTCGTCCTGGTCTCCAACATCCTCGGCACCCACAACCCGGTCGAGGCGATCGTCCGCCGCGCCCAGGAGGTCGGCGCCCTGGTCTGCATCGACGCCTCCCAGGCCGCGCCGCACATGCCGCTGGACGTGCAGGCCCTCCAGGCCGACTTCGTGGCCTTCACCGGCCACAAGATGTGCGGCCCGACCGGCATCGGCGTCCTGTGGGGCCGCCAGGAACTCCTGGAGGACCTGCCCCCGTTCCTCGGCGGCGGCGAGATGATCGAGACGGTGTCGATGCACTCGTCGACGTACGCGCCCGCACCGCACAAGTTCGAGGCCGGCACCCCGCCGGTCGCGCAGGCGGTCGGGCTCGGCGCGGCGATCGACTACCTCGCCTCGATCGGCATGGACAAGATCCTCGCCCATGAGCAGGCCCTCACCGAGTACGCGGTGAAGCGCCTGCTGGAGGTCCCGGACCTGCGGATCATCGGCCCCACCACGGCCGAGGACCGCGGCGCCGCGATCTCCTTCACCCTCGGCGACATCCACCCGCACGACGTGGGCCAGGTCCTCGACGAGCAGGGCATCGCGGTGCGGGTCGGCCACCACTGCGCCCGGCCCGTCTGCCTCCGCTACGGAATTCCCGCGACCACCCGAGCGTCGTTCTATCTGTACTCCTCGCCGGCCGAGATCGACGCCCTGGTCGACGGCTTGGAGCACGTACGGAACTTCTTCGGATGAGGGGCTGAGGCGTGAAGCTGGACTCCATGTACCAGGAAGTCATCCTGGACCACTACAAGAACCCGCACGGGCGTGGTCTGCGCGATGGCGACGCCGAGGTACACCATGTGAACCCGACGTGCGGTGACGAGATCACCCTCCGAGTGAAGTACGACGGCACGACGATCCAGGACGTCTCGTACGAGGGCCAGGGCTGTTCCATCAGCCAGGCGTCGGCCTCCGTGCTGAACGACCTGCTCGTCGGCAAGGACCTCGCCCAGGCGCAGAAGATCCAGGAGACCTTCCTGGAGCTGATGCAGTCCAAGGGCAAGCTGGAGCCGGACGACGCGATGGAGGACGTCCTGGAGGACGCGGTCGCGTTCGCCGGGGTCTCCAAGTACCCGGCCCGGGTCAAGTGCGCCCTCCTCAGCTGGATGGCGTGGAAGGACGCGACGGCCCAGGCGCTGGACGGCGCCGGCACCGACGCCGAAAGGAAGACGGCATGAGCGAGACCGTGGAGATGAAGCCGGCCTCGGAGGAGGAACTCCGTGAGGCCCTGATGGACGTCGTCGACCCCGAACTGGGCATCGACGTCGTCAACCTGGGCCTGATCTACGGCATCCACGTCGACGACGCGAACATCGCGACCGTCGACATGACCCTGACCTCGGCGGCCTGCCCGCTGACCGACGTCATCGAGGACCAGGCCAAGTCCGCCACGGACGGCCTCGTCAGCGAGCTGCGCATCAACTGGGTCTGGATGCCGCCGTGGGGCCCGGACAAGATCACGGACGACGGCCGCGAGCAGTTGCGCGCGCTCGGCTTCAACGTCTGACGCCGTCCGACGACCGACGCCGTTCCACGGCCGGCGGCCCCCGGTGCACCGCGCCGGGGGCCGCCGGCCGTTTCACATCCCTTTCTCCCCCTCCTCCCAGCCCGTCCTCAGCCGCCGGTGGCAGTGTGCGCGGGTGATGAGCACCGCCCCCGCCCGCCCCGTCTTCCTGCTCGGCTGTCCCCGGTCCGGCACGACCCTGCTCCAGCTCATGCTGCACGCGCATCCGAGGATCGCGCTGCCGCCGGAGAACCGGTTCGTGCTGCCGGCGTACGAGCGGCGGCTGAGCTTCGGCGACCTCCGCCGGTGTGCCGGCCGGGCCGCCCTGGCCGAGTGGATCACCACCCGCCGGGAGACCCGGTTCGACGAACTCGGCCTGGACGCGGACACGGTGGCCGCCCGCATCATCGACGGGCCGCCCACCCTCGGCTCGGCGCTGGGGGTGCCGCTGCGGGCGTACGCCGAGCGGCACGGCAAGGCCCGCTGGGGCGACAAGCGCCCCGCGTACGCCCTGCACGTCCCCGAGATCCTGCGGCTCTTCCCCGACGCCCAGTTCGTGCACCTCGTCCGCGACGGACGGGACTGCGTCGCCTCGCTGCTGGGGATGCCGTGGTGGCACGCCGGTCTCCACGAGGCGGTCGCCACCTGGGCGCAGGTCATGGACACCACCCGCCGCCACGCCCGCCGCCTCGGCCCGGAACGCTGGCACGAGCTGCGTTACGAGGACCTCCTGACCGGCCCCGAGCCCGTCCTGCGCGGCCTCTGCGCCTACCTGGGCGAGGAGTACGACCCGGCGATGACCGCGCCGCACCGGCTCGCGGGCCTCGCCGTGCCCGCGCGCAAGACCTGGCACCGCCACACCCGCAGCGCGCCGGACGCCGCCCGCGCCGGCACCTGGCGGCGACGGCTCACCCCCGACCAGATCGGGCTCTGCGAGGCCGCGTTCGGCGACCGGCTGCTCCACGCCGGGTACGAGCCGAGCGGCGCGGTCCGCCCCGACCCGGCCGAACTGCTGCGCTACCGCCGGGTGTCGGCGCTGCGCCGCGCGGCCCACGCCCGCCGCCGACTGCGCGACCGGCGGACCCGGCTGCGCGAACCGGGCCCGGTCGCCGCGCTGCCGGCCGGCATCTGACGAACCCTCATGTGTACGCCCGTACACGACGCTGTGTACGCTCCTCCGCATGGGATACCTGCTGCTCGTCGGCGCCATCGCCGCGGAGGTCGCCGGCACCACCGCCATGAAGTACAGCGAGGGCTTCAGCCGGCTGGTGCCGTCCCTGCTCACCGTGGCCGGGTACCTCGTCTCCTTCACGCTGCTGGCCCAGACGCTGAAGACGCTCTCGGTCGGCACCGCCTACGCCATCTGGTCCGGCCTGGGCACCGCCGCCATCGCCGGCATCGGCGTCCTCTTCATGGGGGAGGGCATGACCGCGGTCAAGGCCGCCGGTATCGCGCTGATCATCCTCGGCGTGGTGGTGCTCAATCTCGGTGGGGCGCACTGATGCCCCGCAGGCACGATCCGGGCCGCCGGCAGCGGATCATCGACGCGGCGATCCGGGTCGTGGGGCGCGCGGGCATCGCGGGGCTCAGCCACCGCACCGTCGCCGCCGAGGCGGACGTACCGCTCGGCTCCACGACGTACCACTTCGCCACGCTGGACGACCTGCTGGTCGCGGCGCTGCGGCAGGCGAACGAGGGGTTCGCCGAGGTGCTGGCCGCCCACCCGGCCCTCGCGGACCCGGCCGCCGACCTGCCCGCCGCGCTCGCCCGCGTCCTCGGCGAGTGGCTGGCCGGCGACCGCACGGGCGTCGAGCTGGAGTACGAGCTGTATCTGGCCGCCCTGCGCCGGCCCGCCCTGCGCCCGGTGGCCGCGGAGTGGGCGGACGGGGTGACCGCCCTGCTCTCCCGGCGCGTCGACCCGGTCACCGGGCGGGCGCTGGTCGCGCTCCTGGACGGCATCTGCCTCCAGGTACTGCTCACCGGCGCGCCGTACGACGAGGAGTACGCGCGGGACGTGCTGGCCCGGGTGCTCGGCACGTGAGACGCGGGTGAGGGCTGGTTCGCCCTCGCCGCGCCCGGCCGGTTAGGTTTCCCCCATGACCGACACGACTGCTTCCCGCACCACCGGTGCCGTGGCCGCCGGCCTCGCCACGATCGCCGCCGACGGCACCGTTCTCGACACCTGGTTCCCCGCGCCCGAACTGGTCGACGGGCCCGGCCCGTCGGGCACCGAGCGCCTCTCGGCCGAACAGGCCGCCGGGCTTCTCGGCGGCGGCGCGACCGCCGCCGTCGGCCCGGACACCCGCCGGGGCGTGGAGGTGGTCGCGGTCCGTACGGTCATCGCCTCCCTGGACGAGAAGCCGATCGACGCGCACGACGTCTACCTGCGGCTGCACCTGCTCTCCCACCGCCTGGTCAAGCCGCACGGCCAGAACCTGGACGGGATCTTCGCCCACCTGGCCAACGTCGCCTGGACCTCGCTGGGCCCGGTCGCCGTCGACGACCTGGAGAAGGTCCGTCTCAACGCCCGCGCGGAGGGCCTCCACCTCCAGGTCACCTCGGTCGACAAGTTCCCGCGCATGACGGACTACGTCGCCCCGAAGGGCGTCCGCATCGCCGACGCCGACCGGGTCCGCCTCGGCGCGCACCTCTCCGAGGGCACCACGGTCATGCACGAGGGCTTCGTCAACTTCAACGCCGGCACGCTCGGCACGTCGATGGTCGAGGGCCGCATCTCCGCGGGCGTCGTCATCGGCGACGGCTCGGACATCGGCGGCGGCGCGTCCACGATGGGCACCCTCTCCGGCGGCGGCAACGTCATCATCTCCATCGGCGAGCGCTGCCTGATCGGCGCCGAGGCGGGCGTCGGCATCGCCCTCGGCGACGAGTGCGTGGTCGAGGCCGGCCTCTACGTCACCGCCGGCACGCGCGTGACGATGCCGGACGGTGAGATCGTCAAGGCCCGCGACCTCTCCGGCGCGTCCAACATCCTCTTCCGCCGCAACTCGGTGACGGGCGCGGTGGAGGCCCGGCCGAACAACGCGGTCTGGGGCGGACTGAACGACGTACTGCACAGTCACAACTGATCACGACCGTGACCTTCGCGTGGGTTCGGCAGATGAACGGGTGGGCGTTTCAGTCCGATCAGAGGCCGAACCGACGAAACGAGGTCTGGTATGAGGAACGAGCGGGCGAAGGTCGTGGCGCGGTGGGTGACGGGGGCGGGGGCCGTGGCGGTGGCCTGCTGGCTGCCGGGGGTCGCGCACGCGGACGAGACCAACACCGCCTCGCACAACGGGCCCCGGGTCGGGCTCGTCAACGTAGGGCAGATCGACGACCCGCTGGAGGATGTCCTGGAGCACACGCTGCTGTTCGGGGACGGGTACAGCTGGGGGTGACCTCCGCCCGCCGGTGAGCGCCGGGGCCGTCGCGCGGTCCCGGCGGGGGCCGCGTGAACGGGTTCGGGCGGGGTACCCAGGGGGCGCAGGCGTGTGGACGAGGGAGGACGCGTCGATGACGGAACGGCAGGCCGGGGTCAAGGGGCCCGATGAGCTGCGGCGGCAGATCGCTCGGGCGCGTGGCCGGGGCGGGGCACCGGCCGGCCGCGTGGACGTGAAGGGGCGGGCGCAGGCCCGCGCCGCGGATCTGCGGGACAAGGCCGGTGCGCTGACGGTGCAGCTGCGCAGCAGCGCCGCACAGGCCGGGCACACCGTCCAGGACCGGGCGAGCCGGGCCGGGCTGCCCCGGTCCCGGCCGGTGCTGGTCGCCGGGGCGGTGGCGGGGGCGGTCGTCGCGGCGGGGGTGCTGCGGCGGGGGCGTCGCTGACGGTGGAGGACCTGACGGGAGCGCGAGGCCGGGGACAGTGGAGTCCCCGGCCCGTGTGACCCTTACGGGCGGAAGCGCAGCACCTGCGGGTCGTGGTCGCTGATCTGGTCCGGGAACTCGGCGTTGATGTGCACGCTGTCGTACGTGAAGCGGCCGGCGTGCCGGATCGACGGGCTGATCAGGATCTGGTCCAGGACCTGGCTGTTGCCCTGGTAGACGTACGAGTACCGCTCGGCGCGCGGCAGGGACTTGACCGCCGACCACAGGGCGCCGCCGTCCTCCAGGAGGCGGGCGGTCGTGGAGAACTCGAAGTCGTTGATGTCGCCCAGGGTGACGACGTCCGCGTTCTTCTGGGTGTCGAGGATGTCCTTCACGAAGGTGTTGACGGCCGCCGCCTGGAGGTGGCGCTGGATCTCCGAGCCGCGCGCCGGAGGCTGGTACTGGCTGGTCA
Source organism: Streptomyces griseoviridis (assembly GCA_014649155.1). GTDB lineage: Bacteria > Actinomycetota > Actinomycetes > Streptomycetales > Streptomycetaceae > Streptomyces > Streptomyces griseoviridis. The sequence goes on from BMSM01000018.1 coordinate 22,342, forward strand.
GGCCCTGGTCGCCGCCCTTGGAGGCGAAGTGGTTGGCGATGACGAAGACGGTCCTGCCGCGGAAGACGAATTCGCCCGCGAGCGGCTTGCGGCTGTTCTCCCAGGCGGCGTTCGCCGGGTCGACGCGGCCGGGGGAGTGGGTGAGTGCCGCCTTGCCGCGGATCCTCGTGACGCCGGTCGCGGTGCGGGCGTCACCGGCCGCGCGGTCGGTGAAGGAGACCCGCTCCGGGTCGAACAGGAACACCTGGCGGATGTTGCCGCCGGGTTCGCCGCCGTCCTCGCCGTCGGCCGGGTCGACCGAGCGCCAGTCGTAGCGCGGGCCGCCCGCCGCGACGATCGCGTCGATCAGCTTCGTCACCGTCGCGCCGGCGGTGACCGTGCCGTCGTCGGTGGCGCCGTTGTTGTCCTGGATCTCCTCCAGGGACACGATGTCGGGCGAGGCCAGATGGCGGGTGATGGCCGCCGCGTGCGCGGCGAAGGTGGCGTCGGACGGGTCCAGGTTCTCGACGTTGTACGTCGCCACCGCCAGCTCGCCCCGCTGGGCCGCCCTGGTGGTCTCGGGCTCCGTGCCGCCGTCGCGCAGGGCGCCGATCTCGTTCGCCACCAGCGTGTAACCGCCGTACTGGTTGTAGTCCAGCGGGCCCGCGGTGGTGCCCGTGAGGGTGTCGCCCACGGTCGCCTCGGGGAAGTCGGCGACCGCGCCCAGGGACTGGATCTGGAGCCGGCCGGTGTTCTGGGAGTCGTAGGAGCGGTAGACCGTGCCGCCGCCGGCGCTCGGGTTCTCCTTCGGCTTCACCGTCACCCACAGTTCGGTGTACGGGTCGGTGGCGCCGGCCACGCGGGCGTCGGCGACCTGGACGTTCATGCCCTCCAGGGACTCGTAGAAGTCCAGGGCGTACCGGGACGGGCGCAGCGGCAGGGAGTTGACCGAGCCGCCGGCCGCCTCCGGGGTGTAGGCGGCCGGCACCGAGCGGGCGGTGATCCGGGTCGCGGCCGGGACCGTGTTGCCGGACGAGACCACGGTCACCGTGGGCCGGGTGATCTCGGTCAGCGACTGGTTGCCGGAGGAGGCGCCGCCGGGGACGTACTCCGTGACGGTGCCGGAGACGGTGACGGCGTCGCCGACGGCGACCTTCGGGGCGGAGCCGGTGAAGACGAAGACACCCTCGCTGGTGGCCGGGTCGGCGTCCGGGGCCGGGTCCTGTATCCAGAAGCCGCGGGACGAGCCGTAGCCGCGCACGCCGGTGACGACGCCGGTCACGCCGGTGACCTGCTGACCGGCGTACGGGGAGAGCCGGGTGGTGCCCTGGATGTCGTGGACGCGCGCGGAGGCCGCGTGCGCGGACGGGACGAGGACGAGGGCGGACGCCGCGGAGCAGACGGCGGCGACGGTGAGCGCGGCGAGACGCGCGGACGACTTGCTCGGCATGGGGTCCCTCCGGGGACGTGGATTCAGGCGCCGTGGAGCGGGAGGAGGGGGCGCGCGCATGCCTGAGTGAACACTTGTGCCCCCCTGTTTCTACGCGCGTCAATCTCCTGCGCGGCCACGGCCGTTGTCAAGGTTTCGGCCATGTACGACGGCCGACGGGGAGATGAACCGGGCGGCATGGGTGGAAACCCGTCTAGGCTGAGCGGCTGAGCCGTACGGCGTCCAGGTGGCCGTACGGCCGTCGAGGCGCGCGAGGAGATAACAGCCCATGTCAGACAGCTCCACCCTGCCGCCCGCGCGGCTCCACCCCGAAGCGGAGCTGGCCCGCGAAGCGCTCGCCGCCCCCCTGTTCGCCCGGGCCGTCCGGCTGGCCCGCTGGGCCGGTCCCGGGACCCGGGTGGAGGCCGGCGGGGACCTGGCCGAGGAGCAGCTCGGCGCGGCGGCCGAGGCGCTCGGGCTCGACGGCGAGCAGGCCGCCGCGGACGCGGGCGGGGCCTGGCGGGTCGCCGTGGACGCCGGGCTGGTCGAGATCGTCGACGAGGAGCGGGGCTCCGTCCGGGCGGGCGCGGACCTCGCCCTGCTGACCGGCGGCTCCCCGCAGGACGTGCTCGGCGTGTGGCTCGCCGCCCTGGAGACCGTGCTCGCCGACGCGAGCGCCCCCGACCTCGGCGCCCTGGTCGACGCGGTGGCCGAGAGCGACGGCGAGCTGGACCTGTCCTCCCTGGACTGGGACCCCGAGGCCGAGGCGGCGTTCCTCGACGGGGTGCTCGGCAACCTCTACCTCCTCACCGTCGGTGAGGACGCCACCGGCGACGCCCCGGTGCCGCTGCCCGCGCTCGCCGCGTCGGTGCTGATCCCCGGCGACATGGGGGAACCCAGCAACGACGTGCTCCAGCAGGTCTCCGACGCGATGATGCGGCTGGACGACCAGTTCCGGCTGCTGGAGCCGATCGGCCTCGTCGCCTACCGGCCGGTGGACGAGGCCCTGATGACCGACACCGACGAGGAGCCCGCCGCGCCCGTCGACGACACCGACGTCGCCCGCTACGGCATGGTGCGGCTGACCCCGCTCGGCCTGTACGGGCTGCGGGCCCGGCTGCTGGAGGCCGGGTTCACCGCCCCGGCCGTCGGCGACCTCGCCGACAAAGGCGCCGACGTGCTGCTCGACGGCACGGCCGGGTACCCGCCGGCCGCCGCGCACGCCGAGACCGAGGGCTGGCTGGCCCGCCGCGACGCCCTCGCCGCCGCCCGGGAACTGCTGGCCGCGGCGCGCGGCACGGACGCCGGGGCGCCGCTGCGCCGGCTGCGCTGCCAGCAGGCGCTGGCCCTGGTCGGGCCCGACGCCGAGCCCGCGCTGCGCGAGGTCCTCGACGACGCGGAGCTGGGCGGGCTGGCCCGGGTCTGGCTGGCCGAGCACGGGGCGCGGGACGTGCCCCCGCCGCCGGAGTCCATGGTCTTCTGGCTGACCGTCGACACGGTGGCCGCGCAGCTCGCCGCCGAGGGCAACTCCGAGGAACTGCGCGCCCTGGTGGAGGGGCTCGCCGCCCAGCACAGCGGGTTCTTCGCCACCGCCTGGCGGGTCGACCACCCGGCCACCGCCGACGTCCTGGAGGCGATGGGGCGGCTGCACCCCGACAAGAAGATCGCCAAGGAGGCCCGCAAGGCGGCGTTCAAGGCGCGCTCGCAGCAAGTGAGTTGACGCGGCCGGGGCGAAGGGGGCCGAGCAGGGCGGCGGGCGCGGCGGTGGATTCGCGTGCGCGGGTACCGGGGTGTCGTCCGGTGTTCAGGCGGCGTTAAGGAGCGGGCGGGACCGTGGCGCGGCAGCCCGTTCCGCCACCCCCTTCCTGGCACGCCCACGTCACAGGAGACACCATGCCGCTCACCCGCAGGGACTTCGCCAGACGCTCCGCCCTCACCGGCGCCGGGGTCGCGCTCACGGGCAGCGTCGGCGCCCTCGCCACCGCCCCCCACGCCCTCGCCGCCACAGACACCGACGTCGAGGACGCCGGCCAGGAGGAGCACGGGCACGCGCACGGCGTCGGCTACGGGCCGCTGCTGCCCGACCCCGACGGCATCCTCGCCCTGCCCGCCGGCTTCTCGTACCGCGTCATCACCCACAGCGGCCGGACCAGACTGGAGACGGGCGAGTACACCCCCTCGAACCACGACGGCACCGCCGCCTTCGCCGGCCCGCGCGGCACCACCCTGCTGGTCAACAACCACGAACTCGGCGGCCCCCGCGCGAACTGGCCGCACCCCGTCCCGCTCACCGAGGGCCTCGTCTACGACCCGGCGGCCTCCGGCGGCTGCACCGTCGTCGAGGTCCGCCCCGGCGGCGCGGTCGCGGAATGGGTCGGCATCGCCGGCACCGCCACCAACTGCGCGGGCGGCTCCACCCCCTGGGACACCTGGCTGACCTGCGAGGAGACCGAGGACCGGGCCGGCTCCAACGGCATGACCAAGGACCACGGGTACGTCTTCGAGGTCGACCCCGCCGACCGCCGCGCGGGCCGCGACCCGAAGCCCGTCAGGGCCTTCGGCCGGTACGCCCACGAGGCCGTCGTCATCGACCCGAGGCGCGGCCACGCCTACCTCACCGAGGACGCCTCCGGGCCCAACGGCCTGTTCTACCGCTGGACCCCGCCGGAGGGCTTCCGCCACGGGCGGGGCAGGCTGCGCACCCTCGCCGACGACGCCGGACGCCTGGAGGCGTTCAAGTGCTTCGACTCCGGCGGGAAGTTCGTCGACGACCTCTCCCGCGCGACCAGGACCGGCACCGTGTACGGCGTCGACTGGGCCGAGGTCCCCGACCGGGACGCCCGGACCGTCTCCGTCCGCAAGCAGTTCACCACCGGCCAGGTCACCCGTGCCCGCAAGCTGGAGGGCATGTGGTGGGCGGACGGCGGCGCCTACGTCGTCTCCTCCTACGCCCGCTCCGAGAGCCCCGGCGTGCCGCACGACGGCCAGGTCTGGTTCTACGACCCGAGGCGCCGCACCCTCACCCTCAAGGTCCTCCTCGGCGTCAACCCGGACCCCGCCGCGGACGGTGCCTTCGACGGCCCCGACAACATCACCGTCTCCCCGTACGGCGGCCTGGTCGTCGCCGAGGACGGCGACGGCGTCCAGCACCTGTTCGGGGCGACCGAGAGCGGGAAGACGTACCCCATCGCCCGCAACGAGCTGAACCTCGGTACCGAGGAGGAGCCCGAGTACAGCGAGTTCACCGGCGTGACCTTCTCGCCCGACGGGCGCACGCTCTACGCCAACATCCAGACGCCCGGCATCATGCTCGCGATCACCGGGCCGTGGAAGCGGCAGAAGCGGCGCTGAGGGGGACGGCCCGGGTCCGCGCGGGACCCGGGCCGTCCGCGGTCACAGCGACTTGGCGGCCGGCTTGACCATCCCGCGGACCGTGCGGGACTTGACGAACTCGCCCATCGCCGTCATGTCCCACTCGCCGGAGAACTGCCGGATCAGCTTGGCCATCATCACGCCGGTCTGCGGTTCGGCGGAGGTGAGGTCGAAGCGGACCAGTTCCTCGCCGGTCGCGGCGTCCAGCAGACGGCAGTACGCCTTGGCGACCTCGGTGAACTTCTGGCCGGAGAAGGAGTTCACCGTGAAGACCAGGCCGGTGACCTCCTGGGGGAGCCGGCCGAGGTCCACGACGATGACCTCGTCGTCGCCGCCGCCCTCGCCGGTGAGGTTGTCACCGGAGTGCTTGATGGCGCCGCCCACGATGGACAGCTTGCCGAAGTAGCAGCTGTCGATGTGATTGCGCTGGGGGCCGTAGGCGATGACCGAGGCGTCCAGGTCGATGTCCTTGCCGCGGAAGGCCGGCTCCCAGCCGAGGCCCATCTTGACCTGGGAGAGGACCGGGCGACCGCCCTTGACCAGGGAGACGGTCTGGTTCTTCTGGAGGCTGACCCGGCCCTTGTCCAGGTTGATCTTCCCGGTGCCGGGCGCGGGGGCCGGCGGCGCGGCGGGGGCGGCAGGCGCGGCCGGGGCGGTGACCGGGGCGGGCGGGGGCTGGACGGCGGCGGGCGCCGGGGGCGCGACCGGCTGGGGCGCGGCGGCCGGGGCGGCCGGTTCCTCGACCGTGACACCGAAGTCGGTGGCGATGCCGGCCAGGCCGTCGGCGTAGCCCTGGCCCACGGCGCGGGCCTTCCAGACGCCGTTGCGGAGGTACACCTCGACGATCACCAGGGCGGTCTCGGTGCCGAGCCGCGGGGGTGTGAAGGTGGCCAGGACGGAGCCGTCGGCGGCGTCGCGGATCGTGGCCGTGGGCTCGATGCCCTGGAAGGTCTGGCCCGCGGCGTCCGGGCTGGCGGTGACGGCGATCTTCTCGATGCCCGGGGGGACCGCGGTGGTGTCGATGGTGATCGCGTCCGGGGCGGTGCCGCCGCCGGAGCGGTACGTCACGCCCGGGCCGGCGGGCTGGTTGTAGAAGATGAAGTCGTCGTCGGAGCGCACCTTGCCGTCGGCGGTGAGCAGCAGGCCCGATACGTCGAGGCGCACGGGCGCGGCGACGTCCACCGTCACGCGGGCGGCGGACAGGGGGATGTTCGAGCCGGGGGTCATAGCTGTCATGCCGGATGAACGAGCGAGGGCGTTTTACCGTTCCCTTACCCGGCGAACGGGGGACCGGCAGGGGTTGACCGGGGGTTTTCGCCCCCGCCGCCCCTACCCGTCCCGTCCCCGGGGGCTGCGCCCCCGGACCCCTCTTCGGCCTGGACGGTCTCGTCCTCAAGCGCCGGACGCGCTGGAAGCGGACGGCCTCCTCCTCAAGCACCGGACGGGAGGAACGATCGCTAGGGCGTCACCACGATCTTGCGGCCGACGCCCGCCGCGAACTGGTCCAGGGCCTGCGGGTAGCGGTCCAGGGGGATGCGGTCGCTGATGAAGACGTCGGGGTCGAGGACGCCGTTGGCGAAGAGTTCCGCGGCGCGCTCGTAGCTGTGCAGGACGGCCATGGAGCCCGTGATGGTGATCTCCTGGTTGTAGATGCGGTACGGGTCGATCTGCACGCGCGTCGCGTAGTCGGCCACGCCGAACTGGAGGAACGTACCGGCCTTGGCGACGCGGTCCAGGCCGTCCTGGATGGCCGCCGCGTTGCCCGTCGCGTCGATGACGAGGTCCCAGCCCTGGGGACGGTCCAGCTCGTCCGGGGTGGCGGCGGCGCCCGAGACGCCCAGGCCCCTGGCGGTCTCCAGACGGGCCGGGTTGAGGTCGACCATGTCCACGCTGGCCGCGCCCGTCCGCTTGGCCAGCTCCAGCATCATCAGGCCCATCGTCCCGGAGCCGTAGATCAGGACGTGCGCCCCGAGGCGGGACTGGAGGACGTCGTAGCCGCGTACCGCGCAGGAGAGCGGCTCGATCAGCGCCGCGTCCTGGGTGCGGACGTGGTCGGGGAGCTTCACGCAGTTCGCGACGGGGGCGACCGCGTACTCGGCGGCCCCGCCGGCCGTGGTCACGCCGATGGCCGCCCAGCGCTCGCAGAGGTTGTTGTGGCCGGTACGGCAGTAGCGGCACTCGTGACAGTAGAGGGAGGGGTCGACGGCGACCCGGTCGCCGACCGCGACCTCCGTGACGGCCGTGCCCACCCCGACCACCTCGCCGGCGAACTCGTGCCCCGGCGTGATCGGCAGCTTCGGCGCGAACTCGCCCTGGAGGATGTGCAGGTCGGTGCCGCACAGCCCGCACGCGGCGACCTGGACGACGACCTCGCGCGGCCCTGGCGTCGGGTCCGGGACCTCGGCCACGACGGCGCGGCCCACGGACTCGATGACGGCGGCCTTCATTTCACGGCTCCCAACGACAGGCCCTGGACCAGCTTGTCCTGGGCGGCGAACCCCGCGGCGAGCACCGGCAGGGAGATGACGAGCGACGCGGCGCACACCTTGGCCAGGAACAGGCCCTGGCTGGTGATGAAGCCGGTCAGGAAGACGGGGGCGGTCTCGGCGACGACCCCGGTCAGAACCCGGGCGAAGAGCAGTTCGTTCCAGCTGAAGATGAAGCAGATGAGGGAGGTCGCCGCGATGCCGGGGAGAGCGATCGGGGCGACCACCCGGGCCAGGACGGTCGGCAGCCGGGCACCGTCCACCCGGGCCGCCTCGATGATCGCCACCGGCACCTCGGCGAGGAAGGACTGCATCATCCACACCGCGATCGGCAGGTTCATGGAGGTGTACAGGATGACCAGCAGCCAGATGTTGTCCAGCAGGCCGGTGTTCTTGGCGAACAGATAGAGGGGCAGGAGGCCGGCCACGACCGGGAGCATCTTGGTGGAGAGGAAGAAGAACAGGACGTCCGTCCACTTCTTCACCGGGCGGATGGACAGGGCGTACGCGGCCGGCAGGGCGAGGAGCAGGACGAAGAGGGTGGAGGCGACCGAGGCGACGACCGAGTTGGTCAAAGCCGGCCAGGGGCTCGCGCCGCCGCCCGCGCCGAAGAACTCCCGGTAGCCGTCCAGGGTCAGCGACGCCGCGAAGGACGGCGGGTTGGTGGCGGCGTCCTCCTCCGAGTGGAAGGAGGTCAGCGCCATCCAGGCGATGGGCAGGAAGAAGACGATCCCGGCCAGCCAGGCCAGCAGGCCCAGGGTCGCACCGCCGGTACGGCGGCGGCTTCGTACAGCGGCCACGGTGCTGCTCATGCGCGGCCCACCTCCTCGCGGAACAGGGACGACACCACGCGCAGCGCGAAGGTCGCGATGATGATCGAACCGATGACGACCAGGACGCCGGCGGCCGAGGCGAGGCCGTTCTCGTGGGCCTGGTAGAAGCTCTGGTAGACGGTGTACGGCAGGTTGGCGGTGCCCAGGCCGCCGGAGGTGATCGTGAAGACCGCGTCGAAGTTCTGCACGATGTAGATCGAGCCGAGCAGGGCGCCCAGTTCGAGGTAGCGGCGCAGGTGGGGCAGGGTCAGGTGGACGAAGATCTGCCAGTCGCCCGCCCCGTCGACCCGGGCGGCCTCGATCTGCTGCTGGTCCCGGCTCTGCAGCCCGGCCAGCAGGATCAGCATCATGAACGGGGTCCACTGCCAGATCAGGGACAGCTCCACCGCGAGCAGCGGGGTGTTGGAGATCCAGTCGGGCTGGGGGCCGCCGACGTAGTGCAGCAACCCGTTCAGCAGGCCGTACTCGGGGTTGTACAGGACGTGCTTCCAGAGCAGGGCCGCCGCCACCGGCACGACCAGGAACGGGGCGATCAGGAGGGTGCGGACCACGCCCCGGCCCTTGAACCTCCGGTCCAGGAGCAGCGCGAGGGCCAGGCCCAGGACCAGGCTGGCCAGGACCACCGCGACGGTGAGCAGGATCGTCGTCCACACCGACTTGCGCAGGTCGGGATCGGTGAGGACGTCGCCGTAGTTGGCGAGGCCGGCGAAGTGGCGGGCGTCCGGGTAGAGGGCGTTCCAGTCGAAGAAGGAGATCACCAGCGTCGCCACGAAGGGCAGCTGGGTGACCACGATCATGAAGATCAGGGCCGGGAGCAGCGGGGCCCGGGTGGCCCAGGCGCGCAGCCGCGCGGAGGGCTGCCGCGGCCGGGTGCTGACGTCGGGTGCGGCCACGGGGGCCGTCGTCGTGGCGGTCATCGTCCCTCGTACTCCTCGGCGATCTCTTCGGCGAGCGCTTGTGACTTCTTCAGGGCCGCCTCGACGGACTGGCGTCCGGCGATGGCCGCGCTGATCTCCTGGGAGACCTTGGTGCCGAGGTCGGTGAACTCCGGGATGCCGACGAACTGGATGCCGGGCGCCGGACGCGGCTGCACCCCGGGGTCGGTGGGCCTCGCCCCCTCGATCGCCTCCTTGGTCATCTCCTGGAAGGCGGCGGCCTCCTGCCGGTAGGCCGGATTCTCGTAGGTGGAGGCGCGCTTGCCGGCCGGGACGTTGGACCAGCCGATCGTGTCGCCGACGAGCTGCTCGTACTCCTTGCTGGACGCCCAGGAGACGAACTTCCACGCCTTGTCGGGGTTGCGGGATGCCTTCTGGATGCCCCAGGCCCAGGTGTAGAGCCAGCCGGCCGACTCGGTCTTCTCGACCGGGGCGGGGGCGTAGCCGAGCTTGCCCTTGACGGGGGAGTTCGCCGCCTCCAGGGAGCCGGCCGCGGAGGTGGCGTCGTACCACATGGCGACCTTGCCCTGGGTCATGTTGTTCAGGCACTCGGCGAAACCGGCCTGCGGGGCGCCGGACTCGCCGTGCTCGCGGACCAGGTCGACATAGAACTTCACCGCCTCGCCGAACTCGGGGGAGTCCAGGCGGGCCTTCCAGTCCTTGTCGAACCAGGTGCCGCCGAAGGTGTTCACCACGGTGGTCAGCGGCGCCATCACCTCGCCCCAGCCGGGCAGGCCGCGCAGGCAGATGCCCTTCATGCCGGACTCGGCGCCGTCGGTCTTCGCGGCGAGGTCGGCGACCTGCTGCCAGGTGGGGTGCTCGGGCATGGTCAGGCCCTCCTTCTCGAAGATGTCCTTGCGGTACATCAGGAAGGAGGACTCGCCGTAGAAGGGCTGGCCGTAGAGCTTGCCGTCGTCCCCGGTGAGGGACTCGCGCATCGGCTTGAGGACGTCCTGCTCGTCGTAGGCGGTGTCCTTCGCCGCGTAGGAGTCCATCTCGCGCAGCCACTCGTTGCGGGCGTAGATGGGGATCTCGTAGTTGGAGAGGGTGGCGACGTCGTACTGGCCGGCCTGGTTGGCGAAGTCCTGGCTGATCTTGTCGCGGACGTCGTTCTCCGGCAGCACGGTGAAGTTCACCTTGATGCCGGTCTCCTTGGTGAAGTGGCCGGCGGTGAGCTTCTGCAACTCGACCATCTGCGGGTTGTTCACCATCAGCACGTTGATGGCGTCGCCGCCGGAACCCGCCCCGCCCGCCCCGACCCAGCAGCCGGAGAGCAGCGGGGCGAGCAGCGTCCCTGCGGCGGCCATGGCGAGCGTGGCTCGCGGCCTCCGTCGGCTCTGGGTTCGCATGGATCGCTCCTGTACATATGGGGAGGTAACGGGCGGCAGAGAGGTGACCCCGCCCCGCGAGGGGGAGGAACGGGACGGGGTCAGACGCGGATGACCTGGGGGCCCAGCAGCGAGTAGCGGTGGGCCTCGGAGGCGGGCAGCAGGGTGCTGGTGACGATCGCCTCCAGGCAGCCGATCTCCGCGAACCGGCAGAAGCTGACCGCTCCGAACTTGGTGTGCACGCCCGCGAACACCGTGCGCCGCGCGGCGCGCACGGCCTGGGCCTTGACCTCGCTGACCGCCGGGTCGGGAGTGGTCAGGCCGTGTTCGCGGGAGATGCCGTTGGCGCCGATGAAGGCCAGGTCGATGACGAACCCGGACAGCATCTTGGTGGTCCAGTGGTCGACGGTGGCCAGGGTGCCCGCCCGTACCCGGCCGCCGAGCAGGAGGACGGAGGCGTGGTCGGCGCCGGCGAGCGCGCCGGCCACCGGCAGGGAGGCGGTGACCACGGTCAGCGGCCGGTCGGCGGGGAGGGCCTCGGCGATGAGCTGGGGGGTGAAGCCCTCGTCGACGAAGACCGTCTCGGCGTCCCCGAGGAGCTGTGCCGCGGCGGCGGCGACCCGGCGCTTCTCGGGGACGTGGCTGGTGGCGCGGACGGCGAGGGTGGTCTCGAACCCGGCGCTCTCCACCGGGTAGGCGCCGCCGTGGGTGCGGCGGACCAGGCCGTGGTCCTCCAGGGCCCGCAGGTCCCGGCGTACGGTCTCCTTGGCCACGCCGAGTTCGGCGGCGAGGACGGTGACGTCGACCGAGCCGGCGGCGCGGGCGGCCCGGACGATCTCCCGCTGGCGCTCTTCCGCCGTTCTCGTGCCCATGTCACACCTGCCTTGCGCGCGCCGTTGCCCGTTCGGGCCCGGTGGGGCCCCGGTGAAGAGTTCTACAGCGGGCGTGCGGCGCTGACCAGGTCTGTTGCCGAGCCGATACTGCCCGCTTGTGCCCGTTCCGGTCGGCGGGTCACCGCCGTGGACCTGGGGCGCGGCGGCGCGGGGCGTCTGATCGGGCAGCGCGGATGCCCGAACGGGAGGAGGACGGGCCCGTTCGGTGCCCGTCCTCTGTATGACTGCTGTGCGTTTCGGCCAGCACGGCCGGTACGCGAGGGTCGGCCGACCGGCCCGAAGGCGCCGGCGGGGCCGGCGCGCGGGCCGCGCGCGGGTCAGTACGGCCAGATCGGCGGGTCCGTGACGAAGTGGCCGCCGAGCCGGGCGTGCGCGGGGTTCTCCGGGTCGAGTTCGCCCTGCTCGGCGATGAGCTTCGCGGCGTACGGCTCGGAGTCGTCGCACGGCTCGTAGCCGAGCGCCCGCGCGGTGCTCAGGTCCCACCACAGGCGGGTGTTGGCGGAGGAGCCGTAGACGACGGTGTGGCCGACGTCCTCCGCGGTGAGCGCGGCGTGGAAGAGGCGGGCGCCGTCGGCGGGGCTCATCCACACCGAGAGCATCCGCACGCTGGTCGGCTCCGGGAAGCAGGAGCCGATGCGGACGGAGACGGTCTCGATCCCGTGCTTGTCCCAGTAGAACTGGGCGAGGTCCTCGCCGAAGGACTTGGACAGGCCGTAGAAGGTGTCCGGGCGGCGCGGGGCGTCGACGGGGATCAGGGGGTCGTCGCCCTGGGGGCGCGGGGTCCAGCCGAGGGCGTGGTTGGAGGAGGCGAAGACGATCCGGCCGACGCCCTCCTCGCGGGCGGCCTCGTAGACGTGGTACGTGCCCTCGATGTTGGCCTTGAGGATCTTCTCGAAGGAGGCTTCCAGGGAGATGCCGGCGAGGTGGACGATCGCGTCGACCCCGCGGACCGCCTCGCGCACCGCGTCCCGGTCGGCGAGGTCGGCGACGACGGCGTCCGGCTCCCCGTCGATGGGGCGCAGGTCGAACAGGCGCAGGTCGTAGCCGAAGGCGGGCAGCAGATTCCGCATCAGGGTGCCGAGGCCGCCGGCGGCGCCGGTGAGCAGGACGGTGCGGGGAGCGGGCATCCTCGGGTCTCCTTGAATCGCCGGTACGGCGCCGTACGGCGCGGTACCGGGGGCCGGGCTCGGTGTCGTACACATCCGCATATGGCATTCACAAGCGTGGACACGCTAGGGAAGCGGGTCGTCGGGCGTCAAGGGTGCCGCATGCTTGACCCGCCCCCGGGGGCGTCTTAGCGTGAGCATGTTCAGAAATATAAACGCGGAACACGCATGGAAACGGGGGAGCCCGTGACGACAGTCCCGCTCGCCGCTCGATTCACCGCCCCGCGCGGGCCCTTGTTCTTCCCGGTGACGGCCTACGGCCCCGGCGGCGAGGTCGACCTCGACGTGTACCGCGCGCATGTGCGCCAAGGGGTGGAGGCGGGTGCCGCCGCCGTCTTCGCCTGCTGCGGCACCGGCGAGTTCCACGCGCTCACGCCGGAGGAGTTCCAGCTCTGCGTCCGGGCGGCCGTCGAGGAGACCGCGGGCCGCGTCCCGGTCGTGGCCGGCGCCGGTTACGGCACCGCCCTGGCCGTCCGCTACGCCCGCCTCGCCGAGGAGGCAGGGGCGGACGGGCTGCTCGCCATGCCGCCGTACCTGGTCGTCGCCGGGGAGGAGGGACTGCTGCGGCACTACCGGGAGGTGGCCGCCTCGACCGCCCTGCCCGTCATCGTCTACCAGCGCGACAACGCCGTGTTCAGCCCGCGCGCGGTCGTCGAACTCGCCCGCACGGACGGCGTCGTCGGCCTCAAGGACGGTCTCGGCGACCTCGACCTGATGCAGCGGATCGTCAGCGCGGTGCGCACCGGGGTACCGGGCGACTTCCTCTACTTCAACGGGCTGCCGACCGCCGAGCAGACCCAGCTCGCCTACCGGGGCCTCGGCGTCACCCTCTACTCCTCCGCCGTGTTCTGCTTCGTCCCCGAGATCGCCCTCGCCTTCCACGAGGCGCTGCGCACGGGTGACGACACCACCGCGCACCGCCTGCTGGACGGCTTCTACCGGCCCTTCACCGAACTGCGCGCCCAGGGCCGCGGATACGCCGTCGCCCTCGTCAAGGCCGGGGTACGGTTGCGCGGACTCGACGTCGGGGAGGTGCGGCCGCCGCTGCACGAGCCGGCCGGGGACCACGTCAAGCGGCTCGCCGAGGTGATCGAGCGCGGCCGCGCGCTGCTGGAGGAGGAGGCCCCGTGAAGGCATCGGCGTTCGTCTACCCCTGGGACGTCAACGGCGACCCGGACGCGGCACAGAGGATCACGGACCTCGGCGTCGGGCAGGTGACACTCGCCGCCGCCTACCACTCCACCCGCGCCCTGACCCCCCGGCACCCCCGCCACCGCGTCGTCACGGCCGAGCACGCCGCCGTCCTCTACCCGCCGGACGAGCGCCGCTGGGCGGACCGCGCGATACGGCCGTACCCGGCGGGTGACTGGGCGCCGGGGGACGCCTTCGGCGCCGCCGCCGGCTCGCTCGCCGACGCCGGCCTGGAGGTGCACACCTGGGTCGTCCTCGCCCACAACTCCCGCCTCGGCGCCGAGCTGCCGCGCACCAGCGTCGTCAACGCCTACGGTGACCGCTACCCCTGGGCACCCTGCATCGCCCGGCCCGCCACCCGCGCCTACCTCGTCGACCTGGCCGCCGAGGCGGCGGTACGGCCGGGCGCGCGCGGCACGGAACTGGAGTCCCTCGGCTGGTACGGCCTGGCCCATCTGCACGCCCACGACAAGACCGGCGGCGTCGCCCTCGGGGACGCCGGGCAGTACCTGATGTCGCTGTGCTTCTGCCCCGACTGCCGGGCGGGCTACGGCGGTCAGGGCCAGGACCCCGATGAGCTGGCCGCCGCCGTGCGCGAGGCCCTGGAACCGGTGTGGCGGGGCGCCGCCGGGTCCGACGGCGGCTGGGCGGGCGTGGCGGAGCTGCTCGGCGAGGGCCGGGCGGAGGCCACCCGCGCCTGGCGGGACACGACCGCCCGCAGCCTCCAGGAGGCGGCCGTGGCGGCGGTCCGCGCGGCGGCGCCCGCCGGGTTCCGGGTGCTGCTGCACGCGGACCCGGTCTCCTACCACTGCGGCGCCAACGCGGGCGTCGACCCCGCGCACATCCTGTCCGTCGCGGACGGCGTCGTCGTGCCCTGCACGGGCGGGCCGGGCCTGCTCACGCCGTTCGCCGAGCACGCCCGGGACGGTACGGTCCTCGCCGCGAACCTCACGGTCGTCTCCGGCATGGGCGGCAGCCCGCGGACCCTGGCGTCCGACGCGGCCCGCGCCCGCGACCTCGGCGCCACGGAGCTGCGGCTCTACCACGCCGGGCTGGCCTCGGACGCGGATCTGGCGGCGGTCCGGGAGGGGCTGAGGGGGCTGGGATGACGGTTCTGGGCAGGGGGACGGTCCGGGGCAGGGGCAGGGGCAGGGGCAGGGGAGGGGCAGGGGGGGTCCTGCCCGGGGCGTGGGCGGGATGACGGCCTTGTGCTGGTAGTGGGCGGGGTGACGACTCTGGCCTGCTCGCGGGGCGGGGCTCGTGAGGCGGGGGTGGTGGGGCGGCATTCGTGAGGCGGGGTTCATGGGACGGGGCTCGTGAGGCGAAGGTGACGGCCTCGGTGCGGTCGCGAGCCGAAGCCCGCGTGGGAGCCGAAGCCCGTGAGCCGGGCCCCGTGAGCCGGGCCCCGTGAGCCGGGCCCCGTGAGCCGGAACCCGTAAGCCGGCAGTGACGGCCCCGCGCCGGTCGAGCGCCGGGACGGCCCGGCGCCGGGGAGCTGCCCGGGAACGGCCCCGGCGACCGATGAGTTCCGGCGCCCCGGCCGGTCCACCTCCCAGGAACCCCGCCCGTCCGGAGGAGCAGCCGATGACAGCCGACCCCGCCCCCGCCGTCCTCGACCTCGGCCCGCAGGCCCGGATCGTCGCCCGTCTGGCCGAGGGCGTGGACGACGCGCGGCTCGCGGACCCGACGCCCTGCCCGGAGCTGGCCGTCCGCGACCTCCTCGGGCATCTCACCGGGCTCGCCGTCGCCTTCCGCGACGCCGCCCGCAAGGACCTCGGCGTGACGACCGACACCCGGCCCGACGCCACTGTGCCGGACATCGGGCCGGGCTGGCGCGCGGACCTGGCCCGGGCACTCGACGGCCTCACCGCCGCCTGGCAGGTCCCGGACGCCTGGAGCGGTATGACCCGGGCCGGCGGCATCGACCTGCCCGGCGCGGTCGCCGCGGCCGTCGCCGCCGGCGAACTGGTCGTCCACGGCTGGGACCTGGCCCGCGCCACCGGCCAGGAGTACGCGCCCGACCCGGCCGCCCTCCGGGTCGCCCACGACTTCCTCGCCGCCGCGGCGGAGGAGGCCGGCGGCGGGGACGGCATCTTCGGCCCGGTCGTCCCCGTCCCGGCGGACGCCCCGCCGCTGGACCGCGCGGTGGGCCTGAGCGGCCGCGACCCGAGCTGGACCCGGTCCCGGCCGGCCGGGACGCCCGCCCGCTGACCGGCACGGCGTTCCCCCTCACCGTCCTCGGCACCGCCTCCCCGCGCCCGGCACCGGACCGCCCCCGCTCCGGTCACCTGCCGCGCGGCGGCGGGGCCGAGGTGTGGGTGGGCGCGGGCCCGGAACCTTCACCGCGTCGCAGCGGCACACCGCCCGGCACGGCGGTCCGGTCCTCACCGCCCACGCCGTCCGGCCCGGCACCGGGGCGTACGGGCTGCGGTCCACCTGCGCGGGCCGGACGCCGGCCTGCCCCGCTCTGCGAGGCCGACACCGACACCGCCGACGGAACCGACGGCACCGACGGGCGTAGCGACCGCGAACAGGTGCACCTGACCCCGGGACGCGGGGCGCACCGCCCGCGAAGGGCTCACCACCCGCGTCCCGGAAGCGGACGGCAGGCAATCCGCGCTTCCTCTGTCAGAAGCATTGACGAAACATCGCGCCCCTCCTACCTTCAACGCGTCGTACTCCGTACGTCATATATGAGACGCGATACGCGAGATCCGATACGCGAGATGCGATACGCGATCGGTCCCGCGGTCCCACGCGAGATCCGAGAGGCGCGCATGACCTCTGTGCCCACGCCGATCCCCAGCCGCACGCAGTACGTGCTGCAGGAGATCCAGCGCCGCATCCTCACCGGGCGGCTGACGCCGGGTCAGGCCCTGGTCGAGACCGAGCTCGCCGCGCAGTTCGGGGTGTCCAAGACCCCGGTGCGCGAGGCGCTCAAGACCCTGGCCGGCACCGGACTGGTCATCATGAGCCAGTACAAGGGCGCGACGGTCCGCATGGTCGACGCGGACATGGCACGCGAGGTCTACGACGTCCGGCTGCTCCTCGAACCGGAGGCCCTCCGGCGCGCCGTGCGCCGCGGCGCCTCCCTGGACGCCGCCCGGGACGCGCTGGCCCGCGCCGGCCGGGCCACGGACACCGCCGAACGGTCGCTGGCCAACCGGGAGTTCCACCGCGCCCTCTACCTGCCCTGCGGCAACCCGCTGCTCGGCCGGATGCTCGACGAGGTCCGGGACCAGGCGGCCCTGGTCTCCGCCGTGGCCTGGGCCGCCGACCCCTCCTGGGACCGGGAGGCCGGTGAGCACCAGGAGATCCTGCGGCTCGCCCTCGCCGGTGACGCGGACGGCGCCGCGGGCGCCCTCCACGCGCACATCGCGTCCTTCGTCGAACGGGCCTTCCCGGACGCGGACCACGCGGCCGGACGGACCCAGGAAGAGGACGGACAGGCATGACAACGACGTTCGAGACCCAGCGGGCGGCCCTGGCCGACGTGGTCGCGATCCCGGTGACCCCGTTCGCCGCGGACGGCTCCGTCGACCCGGCCACCTACCGGGCCCTGCTGCGCCGCCTGCTCGACGCCGGCATCACCACCCTCACCCCCAACGGCAACACCGGCGAGTTCTACGCCCTCACCCCGGCCGAGCGCCGCCAGGTCACCGAGCTGACCGTGGAGGAGGCCGGCGGCCGGGCGGACATCCTGGTCGGCGTCGGCCACGACGTGCCCACCGCCGTCGCCTCCGCCGAGCACGCCCGCGACCTCGGCGTCCCCATGGTGATGGTCCACCAGCCCGTCCACCCCTACGTCTCCCAGGCCGGCTGGGTCGACTACCACCGCGCCGTCGCCGAGGCCGTCCCCGGGCTGGGCGTCGTGCCGTACATCCGCAACCCGCAGCTCGCCGGGGCCCGGCTGGCCGAGCTGGCCGACAGCTGCCCGAACGTGATCGGCGTGAAGTACGCCGTGCCGGACGCCGCGAAGTTCGCCGGGTTCGCCCGGGACGCGGGCCTGGACCGGTTCGTGTGGGTGGCGGGGCTGGCCGAACCGTACGCGCCCTCCTACTTCTCGGCCGGCGCCACCGGTTTCACCTCCGGCCTGGTGAACGTCGCCCCGGCCGTCTCCCTGAACATGATCGAGGCGCTGCGGGCCGGCGACTACCCGGCCGCGATGAAGGTCTGGGAGCAGATCCGCCGCTTCGAGGAGCTGCGCGCCGCCAACGGCTCCGCGAACAACGTCACCGTCGTCAAGGAGGCCCTCGCCTCGCTCGGCCTGTGCCGCCGGGACGTCCGCCCGCCGAGCCGCCCGCTCCCGGAGAGCGAGCGCGCCGCGGTCGCCGCCATCGCCGCCGGGTGGTCGATATGAGGCGGCCCGAGGAACTGCGCAGCCACCAGTGGTACGGCACCGAGGGCCTGCGCACCTTCAGCCACCGCGCCCGTACCCGCCAGCTCGGCTACCTCCCCGAGGAGCACCTCGGCAAGCCGGTCATCGCCGTCCTCAACACCTGGTCGGACATCAACCCCTGCCACGTCCACCTCCGCGACCGGGCCCAGGCCGTCAAGCGCGGGGTGTGGCAGGCGGGCGGCTTCCCCCTGGAATTCCCGGTCGCCACCCTCAGCGAGACCTTCCAGAAGCCGACCCCGATGCTCTACCGCAACCTGCTCGCCATGGAGACCGAGGAACTGCTGCGGTCCTACCCGGTGGACGGCGCGGTGCTGATGGGCGGCTGCGACAAGTCGACGCCCGCGCTGCTGATGGGCGCCGCCTCCGCCGACCTGCCGGCCGTCTTCGTGCCCGCCGGCCCCATGCTGCCGGGGCACTGGCGCGGCGAGACCCTCGGCAGCGGCACCGACATGTGGAAGTACTGGGACGACAAGCGGGCCGGGCTCATCGGCGACTGCGAGATGCAGGAGCTGGAGAGCGGCCTGGCCCGGTCGCCCGGCCACTGCATGACGATGGGCACCGCCTCCACGCTGACCGCCGCCGCCGAGGCGCTCGGCGTCACCGTCCCGGGCGCCTCCAGCATCCCGGCCGTCGACTCCGGGCACGACCGGATGGCCGCCGCGGCCGGGCTGCGCGTGGTCGACCTGGTCCGCAAGGACCGCCGGCTGAGCCAGATCCTCACCGCCGACGCCTTCGAGGACGCCGTCACCACCGTGCTCGGCCTCGGCGGCTCCACCAACGCCGTGATCCATCTGATCGCCATGGCCGGCCGGGCGGGCGTCCGCCTCACCCTGGACGACTTCGACCGCGTCGCCCGCACGGTACCGGTGCTCGCCAACGTCCGGCCGGGCGGCCAGAAGTACCTCATGGAGGACTTCCACTTCGCCGGCGGCCTGCCCGGGTTCCTCTCCCGCATCCCCGACCTGCTCCACCTGGACCGGCCCACGGTGGCGCACGACACGCTGCGCGAGCAGCTCGCGGGCGCCCGGGTGCACGACGACGACGTCATCCGGCCCCGCGACAACCCGGTCGCGAGCGAGGGCGGGGTCGCCGTGCTGCGCGGCAACCTCTGCCCGGACGGCGCCGTCATCAAGCACATCGCCGCCGCACCGCACCTGCTGCGGCACACCGGCCGCGCGGTCGTCTTCGACGACTACCGGACGATGCAGCGCACCATCGACGACCCGGCCCTGGAGATCACCGCCGACGACGTGCTGGTCCTGCGCAACGCCGGACCCAAGGGCGGTCCCGGCATGCCCGAGTACGGCATGCTCCCGCTCCCCGGCCACCTCCTCAAGCAGGGCGTGCGGGACATGGTGCGGATCTCCGACGCCCGGATGAGCGGCACGAGCTACGGCACCTGCGTGCTGCACATCGCGCCCGAGTCGTACGTCGGCGGCCCGCTCGCCCTGGTCCGCACCGGCGACACCATCACCCTCGACGTCCCCGGCCGTTCGCTGACACTGAACGTGGACGACGCCGAACTGGCCCGCCGCCGGGCCGAGTGGACCCCGCCCCCGGTCCGGTACGAGCGCGGCTACGGCGCGCTCTACAACGAACAGATCACCCAGGCCGACACCGGCTGCGACTTCGAGTTCCTGGCCCGCCCGGGGAAGGTCCAGGACCCGTACGCCGGCTGACCCCCCGGGGCCGGCGAAGGAACCCCCGCACACCCCTACCCGTGCAGAAAGCGCTTCCTGTACGCACCACGCACACGCGACCACCGCCCGTACGCATCACCGCACAGGCGCACCACCCGGCCCGACCACCGCACGTACGCGCCACCCACGCCCGACCGGCGCACGTACGCCCCACGCACGACGTACCAGAACGGAGAACAGTCATGGCCCAAGCCGCAGCCGTGGCGAAACCGCCCGCGCCAGCGAGGCGGCGCCGTGCCTCCGCCACGCCGCGCAGGCTCCCGTACCTGCTGATCGCCCCGGCGGGCCTGCTGATGCTGGGCTTCATCGCCTACCCGGTCATCAGCGTTTTCTACTACAGCCTGCAGGAGTACAACCCCACCAAGCCCTGGCGGAACGGCTTCGCGGGCTTCGACAACTTCGTCCGGATCTTCACCGACGACGCGGTCTTCTGGGACACCCTGGTCTTCAGCGCCAAATGGGTCTTCGTCGAGGTCGGCCTGCAACTCCTCTTCGGCCTCGCCCTCGCCCTCATCGTCAACCAGAGCTTCGTCGGCCGGGGCCTGGGCCGCGCCATGGTCTTCTCCCCGTGGGCCGTCTCCGGCGTGCTGACCTCCGCGATCTGGGTGCTGCTCTACAACTCCCAGACCGGCATCACCCGTTACCTCGCCGACCTGGGCATCGGCTCCTACGGCACGAGCTGGCTGTCGGACACCTCGACCGTCTTCCCGGCGGCGGTGGTCGCCGACCTCTGGCGGGGCGTGCCCTTCTTCGCGATCCTCATCCTCGCCGACCTCCAGTCCGTCTCGAAGGACCTGTACGAGGCGGCCGAGGTCGACGGGGCCGGCCGGATCAAGCAGTTCTGGCACATCACCCTGCCGCACCTGAAGGACGCGATCATCCTCTCCACGCTGCTGCGCGCGGTGTGGGAGTTCAACAACGTCGACCTGCTCTACACCCTGACCGGCGGCGGACCCGCGGGTGAGACCACGACCCTGCCGCTGTACATCGCCAACACCTCCGTCGACGCGCACGACTTCGGCTACGCGTCGGCCCTGACCACCGTCGCGTTCGTGATCCTGCTCTTCTGCTCGATCGTCTATCTGCGGCTGAGCAAGTTCGGAGGCGAGAACAAGTGATCACCAAGGAGGCCACCCCGGCCGCCCCCGCCGCCGAGCGGGCCGCTCCCGCCCCGCCGCACCCGGCGAAGAGGCACCGCCCCGCCTGGGACGAGGTCCCCCGCTGGCAGATCTACCTGCCGCTCGGCGTCTACCTCGTCTTCACCCTCATCCCCTTCTACTGGATCCTCCTCTTCTCCCTGCGCCCGGCCGGCTCCACCTCGCTGGTGCCCTGGCCGGTCACCTTCGACCACTTCGAGAAGGTCTGGACGGAACGCAGCTTCGGCACCTACTTCGGCAACAGCGTCCTGGTCGGCGTCGCCACCCTGGTGATGACCACGCTGGTCGCGCTGGCCGGCGGCTACGCGCTCGCCCGCTTCGACTTCAGGATCAAGCGCGGTTTCATGCTGGCGCTGCTCTGCTCCCAGTTCGTGCCCGGCGCGCTGCTCCTCGTCCCGCTCTTCGAGATCTTCGCCAACCTCCAGATGATCAACTCCCTGGGCAGCGTGATCCTCGCCGAGACGGTCTTCCAGCTCCCGCTGTCGATGATCCTGATCAGCAACTTCATCAAGAACGTGCCGTACTCCCTGGAGGAGGCCGCCTGGGTCGACGGCTGCGGCCGGCTGCGGGCCTTCCGGATCGTCGTCCTGCCGCTGCTGCGGCCGGGGATCATCGCCGTCGGCTCCTTCGCCTTCGTGCACTCCTGGAACCACTTCCTGTTCGCCCTGATGTTCCTCAACAACCAGAGCAAGCAGACCATCCCGGTCGGCCTCAACACCCTGATGAGCGCGGACAGCGTCGACCTCGGCGCGCTCGCCGCCGGCGGCATCATCGCCGCCGTCCCGGTCGTCATCGTCTTCGCCTTCATCCAGAAGTGGCTGATCACGGGCTTCAGCGCCGGGGCGGTCAAGGGATGAGCGCTCCTGTCCCGGTCGTCCTGGCCGGCGCCCGCGGCCACGGCCGCTGGCACGTCGCCAACCTCCGCCGCCTGGAGCGGGCCGGCCTGGTCCGGGTGGCCGGCCTGTGCGAGCTGACCCCGCTCACCGAGGACGAGTACGGCGGAGAACTCCCCGATCAGTCCACCGACTTCGGGGCGCTGCTGGACGCCACCGGCGCCGAGGCCGCCGTGATCTGCACGCCGATCCCCACCCACACCGACCTCGCGCTGACCGCCGCCCGCCGGGGCGTGCACCTGCTCCTGGAGAAGCCCCCGGCACCGTCGTACGCGGAGTTCCGCCGGATGGCCGACGGGGTCGCCGCGGCGGGCGTCGCCTGCCAGATCGGGTTCCAGTCGCTGGGCTCGCACGCCGTGCCCGCGATCCGGGAGCTGATCGCCGAGGGCGCGATCGGCGAGGTCACCGGCATCGGCGGGGCCGGCGCCTGGGTCCGCGACGAGGCGTACTTCCGCCGCTCGCCCTGGGCCGGGCGGCGTCGCCTGGACGACGGCACCGACGTGGTCGACGGGGCGCTCACCAATCCCCTCGCCCACGCCGTCGCCACCGCGCTCGCCCTCGGCGGCGTCACCCGCGACCAGGACGTCAGCACCATCGAGACCGAACTGCGCCGCGCCAACGACATCGAGGCCGACGACACCTCCTGCGTCCGCGTCACCGCCACCACCGGCCTGCGGATCACCGTCGCCGCCACCCTGTGCGCCGAGCACGCCGGGGAACCGTACGTCCTGGTGCACGGCACCCGGGGCCGGATCACGTTCTGGTACAAGCAGGACCGGGTGCTGCTCCAGCGGGCCGGGCACGGCCCCGAGGAGACCGACCACGGCCGCACCGACCTGCTGGAGAACCTCGTCGCCCATCTGCGCACCGGCACCGGGCTGCTGGTGGAACCCGACGACACCGGCGCCTTCATGCGGGTCGTGGAGGCGATCCGCCGGGCCCCCGACCCGGCCGCCCTCCCGGAGACGGCCGTCCGCCGGATCGACGCCGAACGGCGCCGGGTCGTCCCGGGCGTCGACGCCCTCGTCGCCGACGCCGCCCGCACCCTCTCCCTCTTCTCCGAACTGGGCGCCCCCTGGGCCGCCGAGGAGGTGCGCGCCCGATGAGCCCCGCCGCCCCCGTGACCGGCGCCGACTCCCCGGTCCTGCGCGTCGCCGGCCGGCCCGTCGCCCGCTACGTCACCCGGCCCGAGCTGCCCGCCCGCTGCTCCCCACGCCCCTACCTGCACCCCGTCACCACCCTGACCGGTACGGCGGTCACCGAGTTCGCGCCCGCCGACCACACCCACCACCTCGGCGTCGGTGTCGCCGTTCCCGACGTCGAGGGGCACAACTTCTGGGGCGGGCGCACCTTCGTCCGCGACCAGGGCCCGACCGAGCTGGACAACCACGGCGCCCAGCGGCACACCTCCTTCCCGCTGCGCGACTCCGACGGCTTCGTGGAGGAGCTGCGCTGGGTCGCCGCCGGCGCCGAGCTGCTGCGCGAACGCCGCACGGTGGCCGCGACGCCGCTCACCGACCGCGCCTGGGCGCTGGACTTCACCTTCTCGCTCACCAACGTCACCTCCGGCGCCCTCACCATCGGCAGCCCCGCCACCAACGGGCGCCCCGGCGCGGCCTACGGCGGCTTCTTCTGGCGGGCCCGCAAGGAGGCCGCGGCACCGGACGTGCTCACCCCGGACGCCGAGGGCGAGGCCGCCGTCCACGGCCGCCGCGCCGACTGGCTCGCGCTGGTCGGCTCCACCTGGTCCCTGGTGTTCGCCGGGGCCACCGAACGGACCCGCCGGGACCCGTGGTTCGTCCGCACCGCGGAGTACCCCGGCGTCGGCTCCTCGCTCGCCCACGACACCCGGCTGGCCGTCGCCCCCGGCGACACGGCGGTCCGCCGGATCGTCACCGTCGTCGCCGACGGCCGCCTGGACGCGCCCGCAGCCGCCGCCCTCGTACGGAAGGCGGTCAGCCCGTGAACGGCCCCGGCACGTACCGCAACCCCGTCCTGAACGCCGACTGGTCCGACCCCGACGTGGTCCGCGTCGGCGACGACTTCTACCTGACCGCCTCCAGCTTCGGCCGCGCCCCCGGCCTGCCCCTGCTGCACTCCCGGAACCTGGTCGACTGGACGCTCGCCGGGCACGCCCTGGACCGCCTGGAACCGGCGGAGACCTTCGCCCGCCCCCGGCACGACCGCGGGGTCTGGGCCCCGTCCCTGCGCCACCACGCGGACCGCTTCTGGATCTTCTGGGGCGACCCCGACCAGGGGATCTTCCAGGTCAACGCCCCGCAGATCACCGGCCCCTGGACCCGCCCGCACCTGGTCAAGGAGGGCAAGGGCCTGATCGACCCCTGCCCGCTGTGGGACGCGGAGAGCGGCGAGGCGTACCTCGTGCACGCCTGGGCGAAGTCCCGCTCCGGCGTCAAGAACCGTCTCACCGGCCACCGCATGCGCCCCGACGGCACCGGACTGCTCGACGAGGGCACGGTGATCGTCGACGCCGACCGCATCCCCGGCTGGTTCACCCTGGAGGGCCCCAAGCTCTACCGGCACGACGGCTGGTTCTGGATCCTCGCGCCCGCCGGGGGAGTGGAGACCGGCTGGCAGGGCGCCTTCCGCTCCCGCGGCTTCTTCGGCCCGTACGAGGAGCGGGTCGTCCTCGAACAGAAGGACACCGACGTCAACGGCCCCCACCAGGGCGGCTGGGTGCGCACCGCGGCCGGCGAGGACTGGTTCCTGCACTTCCAGCAGCGCGGCGCGTACGGCCGGGTCGTCCACCTCCAGCCGATGCGCTGGGACACGCCGGACGGCTGGCCGGTGATCGGCGACGAGGGCGCCCCGGTGACCGAACACCGCCGCCCGGCCCTGCCGCCGGGACCGCCGGCCGCCCCCGCCACCGACGACGACTTCCCCGGCGGCCGGTTCGGCCCCCAGTGGTCCTGGACCGCCAACCCCCAGGACCGCTGGACCCTCCCGCACGGCGCGGACGGGCTGCGGCTGGCCTGCGTCCCCTCGGCCGACGCGCACGACCCGCGCGCGCTGCCGAACGTCCTCACCCAGCGGCTGCCCGGCGCCCCGGCCACCGTCGAGGTGGAACTGCGCCTGGACAGCGGGGTGCCGGGCGCGCGGGCCGGGCTCGCGGTGCTCGGGGACGCGTTCTGCTGGATCGGGCTCCAGCGGGGCGCGGACGGCGGGACGTACCTGGTGCACCGGTTCGGCGAGGCGGTCGCGCCGGCCGAGCGGGACGCCGCGCACGCCCGGCCCGCCCCGGCCGGCCGCGCCCGGCTGCGCGTCGAGATCGGCCCGCACGCCCGCTGCCGCTTCCACTACGACACCGGGAACGGCTTCCGCCCCTCCGGCCAGGTCTTCGCCGCCACTCCCTGGCGCTGGGTCGGCGCCCTGCTCGGCCTCTTCGCCGTCGCGCCCGCCGGGGCGCCGGCGGCGGGCACGGCCGAGTTCACCCGCTTCCGGGTGGGCGCCGCACCGCCGAGGCGGCAGCGCGGCACCCCCTGACCGCGCCCTGACTTCCCCCCACGTGTGCACCCCCGTACGTCGCTCCGTTCCATCCAGCCAGATCCAGAAGAAGAGAGCCGACTCATGAAGAACAGCATGCGCAGCAGCACCGGCAGGCGCCGCGTCCCGGCCGCCGTCGCCCTGGGGGCCGTCCTCGCGCTGACCGCCACCGCCTGCGGGGACGACGGCAGCGGCTCGGGCGGCTCCGGCGGGGCCGAGGGCAGCGGCAAGGGCAAGATCACCTTCTGGGACAACAACGGCGGTGTCCGCACCGACATCTGGAAGGAGATCATCGCCGACTTCGAGAAGGCCAACCCGGACATCGACGTCGAGTACGTCGGGATCGCCTCCACCGAGTACCAGTCGAAGGTCGACACCGCCATCCAGGGCGGCGGGCTCCCGGACGTCGGCGGGGTCGGCGCGGCCATGCTCGCCGGGTTCGCCGCGCAGGACGCGCTGGAGCCGCTGGACGACCGGCTCGCGGGCTCCCCGCTGGACGGCAGGCTCAACGAGGACATGGTCGAGTCGCTGAAGGCGGCCGGCGGCGGCGACGGCACCCTCTACTCGGTGCCGACCTCCGCCAACAACGGCGTCCTGTACTACCGCACCGACCTGTTCGAGAAGGCCGGCCTGAAGGAGCCGTCCACCTGGGACGCGTTCTACGAGGCCGCCGAGAAGCTGACCGACGCGGGCGCCAACAAGTTCGGGTACACCATCCGCGGCGGCGCCGGTTCCATCGCGCAGGCGCTGGACGCGATGTACGGGCAGTCCGGGATCACGTCCTTCTGGAACGCCGACGGGAAGCAGACGACCGTCAACGACCCGAAGAACGTCGAGGCACTGGAGAAGTACGCCGCGCTGTACAAGAAGGTCACCCCGGCCGCCGACCTCAACAACGACTTCACCAAGATGGTCGCCCAGTGGGACTCGGGCACGATCGGCATGCTCAACCACAACCTGGGCTCCTTCCAGGACCACGTGAAGGCGTTCGGCGAGGACAAGTTCCGCGGCATCCCGCAGCCGGCCGGCCCCGGCGGCAAGCGGGTCCAGGTCTCCAACCCGGTCGACGGGCTGGGCGTGTTCAAGAACTCCAAGAACAAGGAAGCGGCCTGGAAGTTCATCGAGTTCGCCCTCTCCCACGAGGAGAACTCCAAGTTCAACCGGTCGGCCGGGCAGGTGCCGGCCAACCTGGAGGCCGCGGAGGACGCCTGGATCTCCGAGTCCGAGCCGACGAAGCTGGCGGCGCAGGCGCTGACGGACGGGTCGACGACGATCGTGCAGCTGCCGTACTACCTGCCGGACTGGAACACGATCTCGAAGGCGGACAACGAGCCGAACTTCCAGAAGGTGCTGCTCGGGAAGATGTCGGCGAAGGAGTTCCTGGACACGGTGGCCGAGCAGCTGAACGAGGCGCAGGCGGAGTGGGACGAGCAGAAGGGCTGACGCTCGCCGTGGGCGCCCCGTGGTCCGTCGGGTGCGGGCCGTCCGCGGCTTGTCGCGCAGTTCCCCGCGCCCATGGGGGCCTCCCCTCTCTCCGCCGAAAGGTCACCCGCGTGTCTCTCAGCCGTAGACAGATCACCCGAGCCGCCGTCGCCTCCGTCCCCCTGGTGCTCGCCGGCACCGGCACCGCGCACGCCTCCCGGAACCGGCGGCGGACCGTCTTCGTCGCCGGGGACTCCACCGCCGCGCAGAAGTACGCCGACGCCGCGCCCGAGACCGGGTGGGGCATGGCGCTGCCGTTCTTCCTCCGCGAGGGCCTCGCCGTCGCCAACCACGCCGTGAACGGGCGCAGTTCCAAAAGCTTCGTCGACGAGGGGCGGCTCGACACCCTTCTGGAGGCCGTCCGGCCCGGTGACGTCCTGGTCGTCCAGTTCGCGCACAACGACGAGAAGAGCGAGGACCCGCTCCGGTACACCGAGCCCTGGACGACGTACCAGCAGTACCTGCGGCGGTACGTCGACGGCGCGCGGGCCCGCGGCGTGCGGCCGGTGCTGGCGACGCCCGTCGAGCGGCGCCGGTTCGACGCGGCCGGCACCGCGCAGCCGAGCCATGGCGAGTACCCGGCGGCCATGCGGGCGCTCGCCGCCGAGGAGGGCGTGGCGCTGCTGGACGCGCAGGCGCTGTCGCTGGCGCTGTGGCAGCGGATCGGCGCCGAGGGCACGAAGGCGTACTTCAACTGGACGTCCACCGAACAGGACAACACCCACTTCAACCCGCCGGGCGCGATCGAGGTGGCCCGGCTCGTGGCGCGCGAGCTGGTCCGCGCCCGGGTGCTCGCCCCCCGGGACACGCGCCGCCTGGACGCGGAGATCCCCGCGTCCTGGATCACCTGGCCCGCCGCCTGACCCCGAGTTCCTCAAGGAGAGCCGCACCATGCAGACATCAAGATGGCATGCGCATGCCATGAGAAAGGGCGCCGCGCTGGCCGGCTGCGCCGCGCTGGTCGTGGGACTGACGGCCGCGGGCGCCCAGGCGCACCCGGGGCACCGGGACCCCGCCCGGCAGACGCTGCCCGCGAACGACGGCTGGGCCGCCCACGGCACCGGCACCACCGGGGGTGCCGCCGCCGACGCGGCACGGGTGTACACCGTCACCACCTGGGCCGGGTTCAAGGCGGCCCTGGCGGTGCCCGGCACCGCACCCCGCATCATCAAGGTCAAGGGCACCGTCGACGCCGTCGCCGACGGCTGCGACGCGTTCGCCGTGCCCGGCTACGACTTCGACGCCTACCTCGCCGCGTACGACCCGGCGACCTGGGGCCACGACACCGACCTGAGCGCCGAGCCCGACGACAGTCCCGAGGGGCTGCGGCGCGCCTCCGCCGCCCGGCAGGACCAGGCCGTCAAGGCGAACGTCCCCGCCAACACCACCATCATCGGCGTCGGCCGGAACGCCGGATTCAAGGGCGCCAGCCTCCAGATCAAGGGCGTGGACAACGTCATCGTCCGCAACCTCGCCTTCGAGAGCCCCGTCGACTGCTTCCCGCAGTGGGACCCGACGGACGGCGCCACCGGCAACTGGAACAGCGAGTACGACAGCGCCGTGGTGTACGGCTCCACGCACGTCTGGCTGGACCACAACACCTTCACCGACGGCGAGCACCCCGACAGCGCCGCGCCCACCTACTTCGGCATGCTGTACCAGCAGCACGACGGGCAGCTCGACATCGTGCGCGGCGCGGACCACGTGACCGCCTCCTGGAACGTCTTCAGCGACCACGACAAGACGATCCTGATCGGCAACAGCGACAGCGAGTCCACGGCCGCCGGCGACCGGGGCCACCTGAGGGCGACCTTCCACCACAACCTGTTCGAGAACCTGGTGGAGCGCGCGCCCCGGGTCCGCTTCGGGCAGGTCGACGTCTACGACAACCACTTCGTGGCGAACGACGACTACGCCTACAGCTTCGGCGTCGGCAAGGAGTCCGCGCTGGTCGCCGAGTACAACGCGTTCACGCTGCCGGACGGCGTCAGCGCCGCGAAGGTGCTGAAGAAGTGGAGCGAGGCGCCGGTCACCGCCGCGCACAACCGGGTCAACGGACGCGCGGTCGACCTGATCGCCGTGCACAACGCGGAGATCCCGGCCGAGACCCTCCGGCCGGGCGCCGGCTGGACGCCCACCCTGCGCACCGAGGTCGACCCCGCCAGGGCCGTCCCCGGCCTGGTCGGCCGCGGCGCCGGCGCGGGCCGCCTGCGCTGATCCCCCGCGGGCGGGGCGGCCGTACGCACGGCCTCCCCGCCCGCAGCCACCTCCAAGGAGCACCCGCATGTCCCGACCCGCCGCCCCCTCCCGCAGAAGCCTCCTGCTGGCGACCGCCGCCGCCGGCGCCGCCCTCGGCCTCGCCGCGAGCCCGGCCACCGCCGTCAGCCGCCCCTTCGGCCGGTACGGCTCCCCGCGCGCCCGCCGCACCCCCGCCACGCTCTACGTCGACCCGCACGGCCGCGGCGACTTCACCTCCGTGCAGGCCGCCGTCACCGCCGCCACCGGCCCCGGCTGGACGCTCGTCCTCGCCCCCGGCACCTACCGGGAGACGGTCACCCTCGACAGCACCCGCACCGGCACCACCTGGATCGGCGCCGCCGAGGACCCCCGCGCCACCGTCATCGTGTACGACAACGCGGCCGGCACCCCCCGGCCCGACGGCTCCGGCACCCACGGCACCAGCGGCTCGGCCACCACCACGGTCGCCGCCGACGGGTTCACCGCCCACCGGATCACCTTCGCCAACGACTGGCTGCGCGCCGACCACCCCGAGTACACCGGCACCCAGGCCGTGGCGATCAAGGTGCAGGGCGACCGCTGCGCCTTCCACCACTGCCGCTTCCTCGGCCACCAGGACACCCTGTACGCCGACACCCGCGACCTGACCCACCTCGCCCGCCAGTACTACGCCCACTGCTACGCCGAGGGCGACGTCGACTTCGTCTTCGGCCGGGCGACCGCCGTCTACGACCACTGCCACTTCCGCACCCTGGTCCGCACCGACCTCGCGGCCCCGCCGTACGGCTTCGTCTTCGCGCCGTCCACGGCGGCCGCCAACCCGCGCGGCTACCTCGTCACGGACAGCCGGATCAGCAGCGAGGCCCCCGACGGCTTCTACAAGCTGGCCCGCCCCTGGGTGCCCAGTTCCGACCCCACCGCCCGCCCCATGCTCACCGTCCGCGGGACCCGCCTCGGCGCCGGCCTCGACGCGGTCGCCCCGTACGCGAACATGCGCGACGCCCACCCGTGGCAGGAGCAGCGCTTCCGGGAGTACCGCAACACCGGCCCCGGCGCCGCCGTCACCGTCCCGGCGAACCGGCCCCAGCTCACCCGCGCCGAGGCCGCCGTCCACACCCGCGCCGCCCACCTGGGCGACTGGCGGCCGTATGCCCGGCCCTGAGCCGGAGCCGCCCGCCGGCGCGGACCTGCACCGGGCGCTCCTGGACGAGCTGCGCTTCCCGCTCGCCTGGGGCACCGCGCCCGAGCGGGACTTCGCGGCCTGGCGGCGCGTCGCGAGGCGGACGGTCGAGGACCACCTCCTCGTCGACGACCAGCAGGGCGTCCCGTACGCGCCGGAGTTCACCGACGGGCCCGAGGGCGACGGCTACCGGCGGCAGACGGTGGCCCTCTCCCTCACCCGTCACACCCGGGTCCGCGGCAGCCTGCTCACCCCGCACGGCACCGGCCCCTTCCCGGCGGTGCTGCTCCTGCACGACCACGGCGGGCGGTTCGACATCGGCCGGGAGAAGTGCGTCCGCCCCTGGGACGGCGGCCCGGCCCGGCTCGCCTCCGCCGAGGAGTGGGCGCGGCGGCACTTCAGCGGCCGGTTCCCCGGCGACGAACTCGCCCGGCGCGGTTACGCGGTGCTCTGCCTGGACGCCCTCGGCTGGGGCGACCGCGGTCCCGTCGGCTACGAGCGGCAGCAGGCCCTGGCCGCCCACCTCTTCCACCTGGGCTCCTCCCTCGCCGGGCTGATGGCCCGCGAGGACGTCCGCGCCGCCGGGTTCCTGGCCGGCCTGGACCGCGTCGACGCCCGGCGGGTGGCCGCCCTCGGCTTCTCCCTGGGCGGCTACCGGGCCTGGCAGACCGCCGCCCTCACCGAGGACGTCGCCGCCGCCGTCTGCGTGGCCTGGACGACCGGCCTCAAGGAGATGCTGGCGCCCGGCGGCAACGCGCTGCGCGGGCAGTCCGCGTACTACACGCTCCACCCCGGCCTCTCCCGGTACCTCGACCTCCCCGACGTGGCGGGCATCGCCGCGCCCCGGCCGATGTACTTCCTCACCGGCGCCCGGGACCCGCTGTTCACCCCGGAAGGGGTGTCGGTGGCGTACGCCAAGCTGCGGGCCGTCTGGGAGTCGTGCGGCGCCGGGGACCGGCTGCGCACCGAGCTGCGCCCGGACACCGCCCACGAGTTCACCGCCCCCGTGCAGGACGATGTCTTCGCCTGGCTGGACTCGGTGCTGTGACCGTCCCCGGTCCGCCGCCGTCACCGGGCGGCGGACCGGGGACGTCCCGGCTCAGTCGTGGCTGATGTCCGAGGCGCTGTACCGGCAGTACGTGCCGTCCGGGCCGGAGCCCGTCTTCGTGGGCTCGTCGCCGTCGTCGTTGCCGGTGTAGCGGACGCAGGGTTCGATGTCCCGGTCGTCGTCGCCGTGGACGCGGATGCCCGACAGGGTCGCGGTGTCGCCGTAGTTGGTGTTGATGCCGGCGAGCGCCTTGCCGGGCGCCGTGACGTCGAGGTCGCTCAGCACGATCGTCCGCTTGTACTGCGTGGAGCAGTTGCCGCAGGAGCGGACCAGCTTGCCGAAGTCCTCGACCTGGAACCCGGTCACGGTGAGCTTCCCGGCGCCGTTGAACTGGAGCACCTTGTCGTCGGCCTTCTTCGCGCCGCCCCCGGTCACCTTGTACGTCGCCGAGGACGACGTGCCCTTGAAGGTGGCGGCGTCCTCGCCGACATCGGTCCACCACACGTTCTGGAGCGTGCAGGAGCCCTTGCAGTGGACGCCGTCGGCGGCCGGGGAGCCGATGACGACGTTCTTCAGCACCGCGCCGTCGGCCAGTTCGAAGAGCGGGTCCTGGCCCTCCTCCTGGCCGTCGCCGCCGAGGCCGCCGGTGCCGTAGAAGTTCTTCAGCGCGCCGTCGTAGGTGCCCGACACCTTGATGGTGGCGGAGACGGCCTGCTTGCCGCTGGGGGTGGGCCAGGCCGTGGCGGCACCGGCGGTGGAGAGCATCGAGGTGGTGACGATCGCGGCGCCGGTGAGGCCGAACGCGGCGGCGCCGGCGAGCACCGCCCGGCGGCGGGAGGTCCGGCGGCGGTGGCCGGCGCGCTGTGCGACTCGTACGGTCATGACAGATCCTTGCGTGAGGGAAGGGGTTCCTGGTCCTTGCCTCTCCTGGTCGCCGCCGGACCGCGCCGGGTTGCCGCCCGCGCCGGCCCGGTCAGTCCGTGCCGTCGGCGCGGGGCGCGAAGTCGCCCGCCACCGACAGGCTGCCGGTGCCCGTGGCGGCGGTCGCCGCGTAGCTGTCGTCCCCCGCGTCCCGGCCGCCGCGCGCGTGGTCGTACTGCCCGGCGAACACCCAGGTGCCCGCCGGCACCGTGCGGCCCTCCTCGAGCGTCCAGGTGTATTCGAGGAAGCCGTCGCGGACGTCCACGGACAGGGCGAAGTCGTCCTCGGGCAGCGACCGCCAGGCGCCGGTCGAGGTGACCCCGGGGGTGCGGGCGATCCGCAGCCGGACGGTGAGGGCGGTCAGCGGTTCGGCCGTCTTCAGCGTCACGTTGCTCTGCGCCCAGAACGCGTTGCTGTGCGGGTCGACCGAGCCGTCCGACCACAGCGGACCGTCCTCGACCCGGCCGGCGGCGGGCGGCCGGGCGGAGCCGGTGGGGGAGACGGGCGCGGCGGGGGTGGGGATCGCGGAGGGGGGCGGGCCGGCCGTGCCGCCCCCGGTCGGTGCCGCCGCCGGTGACGCGGGCGCGGAGGCGGTCGGTGCCGGTGTCGCGGCCGGCATCGGTGCCGGCGGGACCGCGACCGTGCGGTGCGCGGGGCCCGGGTCGCGGAGCACGGCGGCGACCGTGCAGCCGCCCGCCGCGAGGACGCCGGCCACCGCCGCGGTGGCCCCCGCCACCCGCACCCAGCCACGCACGGGGGGTCGCGCGGCCCCGCGCCCGGCGGACCCGGCCATGCCGCGCTCCACCCGGGCCAGCATCCGCGCCCGGTCGGGCTCGTGCGCCCCGGCCGACTCCCGCAGCCGGGCCCGCACCTCCTCGTGCCCGTCCCGCCGCACCGTCACCGGTCCCCTTCCCCGGCCGTGCCGGTGCCTGGCCCCACGTCTACACCCGTCCCGGCCGGGGCGTCGCCCCCGCGGCCGCGCGCATCCTCGGCGCGGCCCGTTCCGTGCCCAGCCTCCGCTGGAGTTCGGCCATCGCCTTGGAGGTCTGGCTCTTCACCGTACCCACCGAGACGCCCAGCGCGAGCGCGGTGTCCTTCTCCGACAGGTCGAAGGCGTGCCGCAGCACCACACAGGCCCGCTTGCGGAACGGCAGCGCCCGCAGCGCCTCCTGGACGTCGACGACCCCGGCCACGTCCGGGTTCTCGGCGCGTTCCTCGCGCTGCGACCAGAACAGGGCGACGCGCCGGCGCTCCCGCACCGCGCTGCGCGCCCGGGTCCGGGCCAGGTTGGCGACGACCCCGCGGGCGTAGGCCACGGGCCGGTCGGCGGCGCGCACCCGGTCCCAGCGGTGCCAGAGCGCCAGCAGCGCGTCCGCCGCCAGGTCGTCGGCGATGTCCGGCTCACCCGTCAGCAGACGGGCCAGCCGGGAGAGTTCGGCGTAGTGGCGCTCGAAGAAGTCATGGAACTCCACGGAGGCGTCGTCGTCGACGACTGTGCCCACGGACGGTCCCTCCTCGCGGCGGCTTCCCGGCGTCGGACGACCGCGCACCGGGCGGGGTGCGGCACTGTACCAGCGTTCCCCGGACATTTGTACGGTTAGTCGAACGCCGTATGGCGGGTCGAACCAGGCGGTGCCGACCGGGAGATGGGGCACGGGCGGGTGTCCAGGTGCGGCCGGGCCGCCGCCGTCCGCCGTCTTCCAGGGCGGTGACCAGGCGGACCGGCGCGGGCGGCGGGGCTCGCCGAGGACGTCTGCGAGATCCCCGGAACGAGCCGAACCGGCCCCCGACGCCCTCCCGCCCGGCCGGGGCCGCTCACCCGGCCAGCGCCGCCTCCATCATCGCCTTGGCCACCGGTGCCGCCAGCCCGTTGCCGCTGACCTCGGAGCGGGCCGCGTCGGACTGCTCGACCATCACGGCGACGGCGACCTCCTCGCCCGTCGAGTCCGACTTCGCGTACGAGGTGAACCAGGCGTACGGCGTCTTGCTGTTGTTCTCGCCGTGCTGCGCGGTGCCCGTCTTGCCGCCCACCGTCGCGCCGTCGATCCGCGCGTTGGAACCGGTGCCGTCCTCGACCACCGTCCGCATCGCCGACCGGAGCTGCGCCGCGGTGTCCGCGCTGATGATCCGCTCGGTGCCCGCGTTCTCGTCGTAGTCCTCCAGCACGTCACCGCCGCTGTCGGTGGTCTGCGCCACCATGTGCGGGGAGACCAGCTCGCCGCCGTTGGCGATGGCGGCGGAGACCATCGCCATCTGCAGCGGCGTCGCCGTCACGTCGAACTGCCCGATGCCCGACAGGCCCGTCTGCGCCTTGTCCATGTCCTTCGGGTACACGCTGGTGTACGCCCGGACCGGCACGTCCTGCTCGTCGTCGTTGAAGCCGTACTTCTCCGCCATCGCCCGCACCTTGTCCTGGCCCAGGTCGACGGCCATCTTGCCGAAGACGTTGTTGCAGGAGTACTGGAGGGCGACCCGGATCGAGGCGTTCTCGCAGGGCGCGGAGGGGTTCTCGTTGGTCAGCGGCGTGACCGTGCCCGGCAGGGTGTACGGGTCGGGGCTGTCGGTCCTCTCGTCCACCGACGTGTACAGCCCGTCCTCCAGCGCGGCCGACGCCACCACCAGCTTGAACGTCGAGCCCGGCGGCAGCGGCTGGCGCAGCGCGCGGTTGGTCAGCGGCTTGTCCGCGTCCGCGTTCAGCTTCTTCCACGCGGCCCCGGCCGTGTCGGCGTCGGTCAGCGAGGACGGGTCGTACGACGGCGTGGAGACCACGCCGAGGATGCGGCCCGTCCTCGGGTCCATCGCCACGGCGGCGCCCTTGGTGTCGCCCAGCGCCTCGTACCCGGCCTTCTGCACGGCCGGGTCGATCGTCGTGATCACGTTCCCCGGGTCGGCCCGCTTGCCGGTGACGGTGTCCACCACCGTGTCCAGCCGCGGGTCGGTGCCGTTGAGGAGATCCTCGTAGATCCCCTCCAGCTGGGTCGGCGCGTACGCCTGCGAGGCGTAGCCCGTCACCGCCGCGTACAGCGGGCCGTCCGGGTACGTGCGCTTGTAGGCGAGGTCGCTGCCCTCCGTCCGGGCCGAGCCGGTGACCGCCTCGCCGGCCACGATGATGTTGCCCAGCGGCTCCGCGTACGTCTGGATCGCGTTGCGCCGGTTGTGCTGGTCGTCCGCTAGTGCCTGGCCCTCGTAGAACTGCACCCAGGTCGCCCGCACCAGCAGGGCGAGCACCAGGAGCAGCGTGAAGACCGAAGCGCGCCTGATCGTCTTGTTCATCCCGCCCAGGACGACGAGGGGCGGGAGGGAAACGTTCCCTCCCGCCCGTTTTCTCATCTTCGTCTCATGAACGCCCCGGCGCCCGCACCCGGGTCACAGTCTCCGGGTGGCCAGCAGCAGGCGGTCGCGGGCGTCGAAGAGCGCGTCCTTGACCAGTTGCTCGTGCGCCGGGGTGAGCCGCGCCACCGGCACCGAGCAGCTGATCGCGTCCCGCGCGGGGGTGCGGTAGGGGACCGCCACGCCGAAGCAGCGCAGCCCCAGCGTGTTCTCCTCGCGGTCCACCGCGAAGCCCTGCTCCCGGATCTGGCGCAGCTCCTCGATGAGCTCCTCCCGGTCGGTGAGGGTGTGCTCGGTCAGCGCCGGCAGCGTCTCGGGAAGCATCTTGCGGACCTGCTCGTCGGTGTACGTGCTCAGCAGCGCCTTGCCCAGCGAGGTGGAGTGGGCGGGCAGCCGGCGGCCGACGCGGGTGAAGGGGCGCAGGTAGTGCTGGGACTGGCGGGTGGCGAGGTAGACCACGTTGGTGCCGTCGAGGCGGGCCAGGTGGATGGTCTCGGTGGTGTCGTCGCTCAGCCGGTCCAGGGTCGGCCGGGCCGCCGCGACCACCTCGTCGCCGTCGATGTAGGAGGTGCCGACCAGCAGTGCCCGCACCCCGATGCCGTACCGCGTGCCGGTGGCGTCCGTCTCCACCCAGCCGAGGTCGACCAGCGTGCGCAGCAGCATGTACAGACTCGACTTGGGATACCCGACGGCCTCCTGGACGGAGGCGAGGGAGTGCATGCCGGGGCGCCCGGCGAAGTACTCCAGCAGTTCGACGGTCCGCACGGCGGACTTGACCTGCGCTCCGCCGCCTGTCTCGCCTGTCGGCATCGGCCTTGACCCCTTCGTCGGACGGGAAATAGTCTCGCAGCGTATTCATCAATGGAGACAGCGTTCAGTATATCGAACGTCCCTAGATCTGGAGGGACCCGCGGTGGCAGCAGCACCAGTCTGGAGTGTCGACCCCCGTACCGGGAAGCAGCGTGAACAGGTCGCGGTGGAGGCGACGGCCCAGGAGGTGGACGCCGCCGTCCGCGCCGCGCACGACGTCCGCGCGGCGCTGGCCGACCGCGCCGTCCGCGCCGCCTTCCTGCGCACCGCCGCCGACGAGCTGGAGGCCGCCAAGGACTCGCTCGTGGAGGTCGCCGACGCCGAGACGGCCCTCGGCCCGGTCCGGCTGGGCGGCGAACTCGCCCGCACCTGCTATCAGTTGCGCGCCTTCGCGAAGATCGTCGACGAGGGCGAGTTCCTCGGCGTCGTCATCGACCACCCCGACGACACCGCGACGCCGCCCATCCCCGACCTGCGCCGCTACAAGGTGCCGCTCGGCGTGGTCGCCGTCTACTCGGCCTCCAACTTCCCCTTCGCCTTCTCCGTCCCCGGCGGCGACACCGCGAGCGCGCTCGCGGCCGGCTGCCCGGTCGTGGTCAAGGCCCACCCCGACCACCCGGCCCTGTCCGAGCTGGTCGCCTCGGTGCTGCGGCGGGCCGCCGCCCGGCACGACATCCCCGCGGGCGTCCTCGGCCTGGTGCACGGCTTCGAGGCCGGTATCGAGCTGATCAAGCACCCGCTGATCGCGGCGGCCGGCTTCACCGGCTCGGTGCGCGGCGGACGCGCCCTGTTCGACGCGGCGGCGGCCCGCCCCGTGCCGATCCCCTTCCACGGCGAGCTGGGCTCCCTGAACCCGGTGGTGGTCACCGAGGCCGCCGCGGCCGAGCGCCCCGAGGCGATCGGCACCGGGCTGGCCGGGTCGATGACGATGGGCGTCGGGCAGTTCTGCGTCAAGCCCGGCCTGGTCCTCGCGCCCTCCGGCGCGGCCGGCGACCAGCTCGTCAAGTCGCTCACCGAGGCCGTCAGCGACACCGCCGCCGGGGTCCTGCTCGACCACCGCATGCGGGACAACTTCATCGCCGGGGTCGCCGAGCGGGCCGCGCTGCCCGACGTCGATTCCCCGGTGACCCCGGGCGCCGGCGGCGAGCACACCGTCAGCCCCGGCTTCCTCACCGTGCCGGCGAGCCGGCTGGCGCGGGAAGGGGAGTACGACCTCCTCCTGGAGGAATGCTTCGGCCCGGTCACGGTCGTGGTCCGCTACGAGGACCAGGGCGAGGTCGAGGCCGTGCTCTCCCGGCTGCCGGGCAACCTGACGGCGACGGTCCACCTGTCCTCCGGCGAGGCCGCCGGCGAGGGACGGGGCGCGGAGATCCTCCGGGAGCTGACGCCGCTGGCGGGGCGCGTGCTGGTCAACGCGTGGCCGACGGGGGTCGCGGTGGCGCCGGCCCAGCACCACGGCGGGCCCTACCCGGCGACGACGTCGACGTCCACCTCGGTGGGCGGCACGGCGATCGAGCGGTGGCTGCGGCCGGTCGTGTACCAGAACACGCCGGAGGCGCTGCTGCCGGTGGAGCTGCGGGACGCGAACGAGCTGGGGCTGCCCCGGCGGTTCAACGGGGTCCTGGAGCGGTAGGACCCGCCGGCCGGCCCGCGGGGCCGCACATCGCCGCGGCCCCGCGCCCGGGGGGAGCGGGAATACCACCCGGCGCCGCGAAGTTGCCGCGGGCATGCGTGTAGAGATCTGGTCGGACATCGCCTGCCCCTGGTGCTACGTCGGCAAGGCCCGGTTCGAGAAGGCCCTCGGGGAGTTCCCGCACCGGGACGGGGTCGAGGTGGTGCACCGGTCGTTCGAGCTGGACCCGGGGCGCGGCAAGGACGACGTGGAGCCGGTGCTCGGCATGCTCACCGCCAAGTACGGCATGAGCGAGGCCCAGGCGCAGGCGGGGGAGGACAACCTCGGCGCGCAGGCCGCCGCCGAGGGACTGCCGTACCGCACGCGCGGCCGGGACCACGGCTCCACCTTCGACATGCACCGGCTGCTGCACTTCGCCGAGGCGGCGGGGAAGCGGGAGGCGCTCCTCGACGCCTTCTACCGCGCCAACTTCGCCGAGGAGCGGTCCGTCTTCGCCGACGACGAGCGGCTGGTCGAGCTGGCCGTCGCCGTCGGCCTCGACGCCGAGGGCGCCCGCGCGGTGCTCGCCGACCCCGCCGCCCACGCCGAGGACGTACGGGCCGACGAGCGGGAGGCCGCGCGGCTCGGGGCGCGGGGTGTGCCGTTCTTCGTCCTCGACCGGGCCTACGGCGTCTCCGGCGCCCAGCCCGTCGAGGTCTTCGCGCGGGCACTCGACCGGGCCTGGCAGGCGCGGACCCCGCTCGCCATGGTCCAGGGCGACGGCGACGCCTGCGGTCCCGACGGCTGCGCGGTGCCCGGGGCCTGACGGACGGCCTGGTGGACGGGGGGACCGCCGGGGCCGCACAGTGAGAGGCATGCAGACCTTCGAGCGTCTCGTCCGTGCCGAGTTCCAGCCGAAGACCGTCTACCTGAACACCGCCACCCTGGGGCTGCTGCCCGCCCGTTCCGTCGCCGCGATCCGGGACGCGGTCGCCGACATGGCGGACGGGCGGCCGGTGGACCTGTTCGCCGACGTGGAGGCGGCCCGCGCCGCCTTCGCCCGGATCGCCGGGGTGCCGGCCGGCCGGGTCGCCGCCGGGGCGTCCGTCGCCGTCTACAGCGGCCTGGTCGCCGCCTCGCTGCCCGCGGGCGCCGAGGTCCTCACCGCCGAGGACGACTTCGCCTCCCTGGTCAACCCCTTCCACATGCGCGACGACCTGAAGGTGCGCGCCGTACCGCTGGAGCGGATCGCCGAGTCGGTCGGCCCGGACACCGCCCTCGTCGCCGTCAGCGCCGTCCAGTCCGCCGACGGCCGCCTCGTGGACCTGCCCGCGCTGCGCGCCGCCGCCCGTGCGCACGGCGCGCGGCTCTTCCTGGACGCCTCCCAGTCGGCCGGCTGGCTGCCGCTGGCCGCCGGTGACGCGGACTACGTCGCCGTCGTCGCCTACAAGTGGGTGCTCTGCCCGCGCGGCGTCGCCTTCCTCGTCGTCCCCGAGGACCTGGGCGGGCTGCCGCCGCTGTTCGCCGGGTGGGCCGCGGGCGAGCACCCCTGGCGGAGCACCTACGGCCCGGTGCGGGAACTGGCCCGCTCCGCCCGGCGGTTCGACGAGAGCCCGGCCCTGCTGCCCTACACCGCCGCCCGGCACTCCCTGGCCCTGGTCGAGGAGCTGGGGGTGGGCGCCGTGCACGCCCATGACCTCGCGCTCGCCGACCGGTTCCGGGCCGGGCTGGCCCGGCTGGGGCACGCACCGGTGCCGGCACCGGGCTCGGCGATCGTGTCGGTGCCCGGCCTCGGCCACCGGCAGGCCGGGCTGAGCCGGGCCGGGATCGAGGTCTCCGACCGGGCGGGGAACCTGCGCGCCGCGTTCCACGTGTACAACACGGACGCCGACGTCGACCGGCTGCTGGACGCTCTGTAGAGGCCGGGACGGACGGCGGGCCGGTGCCTCCCGTACCGGACGGGGGAGGCACCGGTCCGAAGGACGGTCAGCGGCGGTTCACCGCACCGGCGTGAAGTCCCGGGCGCCGATGAACTCGGGCCGCCGTACCGGCGCCGCGAACGGCTCCACCGCCGTGTTCTCCACGCTGTTGAACACGATGAAGACGTTGCTGCGCGGGAACGGGGTGATGTTGTCGCCCGAGCCGTGCATGGCGTTGCAGTCGAACCAGGTGGCCGAACCGGCCTTGCCGGTGAACAGCTTGATGCCGTGCTCGGAGGCCATCGCGGTCAGCGCCTCGTCGGAGGGGGTGCCCGCGTCCTGCATCTGGAGCGACTTCTTGTAGTTGTCCTTCGGCGTCTCGCCGGCGCACCCGAGGAACGTCTTGTGCGACCCCGGCATGATCATGAGCCCGCCGTTGGTGTCGTGGTTCTCGGTCAGCGCGATCGACACCGACACCGTGCGCATGCGCGGCAGGCCGTCCTCGGCGTGCCAGGTCTCGAAGTCCGAGTGCCAGTAGAAGCCGCTGGCGCCGAACCCCGGCTTGACGTTGATCCGCGACTGGTGGACGTAGACGTCCGAGCCGAGGATCTGCCGGGCGCGGCCCACGACCCGCTCGTCGCGCACCAGCCGCGCGAAGACCTCGCTGATCCGGTGCACCTCGAAGACGGACCGGATCTCCTTGGACTGCGGCTCGACGATGGAGCGTTCGTCGGCGCGGATCTCCGGGCTGCCGACGAGGCGGTCCAGTTCCTCCCGGTAGACGGCGACCTCGTCCGGCGTGAGGAGCTGGTCGATGGCGAAGAAGCCGTCGCGCTCGAAGGACTGGAGGTCACCCGGCCCGAACGGCCCGGGCGCGTCGGGCGCGCCCCAGACGACCGGGTCCTGCCGGGGGGTGGACACCTCGGTGGCGCCCCGGGTGGGGTAGAGATCGGTGACGGTGGTGGTCGTCGCGGTCACGGTTCCTCACACCTCCTCGGTGAGCAGCGGGTACGTGCCGTTCTCGTCGTGGTCCTCCCGTCCGGTCACGGGCGGGTTGAACACGCAGATGCAGTGGAAGTCCTCCTTGACCTTGAGCGTGTGCCGCTCGTGGC
The DNA here is from genome assembly GCA_014649155.1 of Streptomyces griseoviridis. Taxonomy (GTDB): domain Bacteria; phylum Actinomycetota; class Actinomycetes; order Streptomycetales; family Streptomycetaceae; genus Streptomyces; species Streptomyces griseoviridis. The sequence goes on from BMSM01000018.1 coordinate 63,259, forward strand.
CGTTCAGGAGGTACATGGTGCCGGGCGTGATGTGGTACGTCTTCCCGGTCTCGCGGTCGGTCAGCTCGGCGTCGCCCTTGGTGCAGACGACGGCCTCGATGTGGTTGGCGTACCACATGTCGGTCGACGTACCCGCGTAGAGGATCGTCTCGTGCACGGAGAAGCCGACGCCCTCCTTGGCGAGGACGATGCGCGTGCTCTCCCAGGTGCCGGACGCGGACTTGACGTGCCGGTCGGTGCCTTTGAACTCGTCGAACGAACGGACGATCACGGTGTGGCGATGCCTCCTCGGTGAGGGTTCTCTCTTGCCGGGCCCGACGGGCGGCGCCCCGGGGGGACGCGGCCGGTCAGACGGTCTCGCGGACGGCGCGGGCGAGGAGCTTCATGCCCTCCTCCAGCTCGTCGGGGGTCAGGGTGAGGGCCGGGAGCAGCTTGACGACCTCGCTCTCCGGCCCGGACGTCTCGATCAGCAGGCCCAGCTCGAAGGCGCGCCCGGCGACCTTGCCGGCGCGTGCCTTGTCGTGGAACTCCAGGCCCCACACCAGGCCGCGGCCCCGGTACTCCTTGATGTCGGCGAGGTTCTCCTCGGTGATGGAGATCAGGTGCTGCTCGACCAGCTCGCCGCGGGCGCGGGTCTGCTTCTCCATGGCGGAGCCGTCCGCCCAGTAGGTCTCCAGGGCGGCGGTCGCGGTGACGAAGGCGGGGTTGTTGCCGCGGAAGGTGCCGTTGTGCTCGCCCGGCTCCCAGACGTCCAGTTCCGGCTTGAACAGGCAGAGCGACATCGGCAGGCCGTAACCGCTGATGGACTTGGAGACGGTCACGATGTCCGGGGTGATGCCGGCCTCCTCGAAGGAGAAGAAGGCGCCGGTGCGGCCGCAGCCCATCTGGATGTCGTCGACGATCAGCAGCATGTCCTGGCGCGCGCACAGGTCGGCCAGGGCGCGCAGCCACTCGGCCCGCGCCACGTTGATGCCGCCCTCGCCCTGCACGGTCTCCACGATCACCGCGGCGGGCTTGTTGAGGCCGGAGCCCTGGTCCTCCAGGAGCCGCTCGAACCACAGGAAGTCCTCGACCGTGCCGTCGAAGTAGTTGTCGAACGGCATCGGGGTGCCGTGCACCAGCGGGATGCCGGCGCCGGCCCGTTTGAAGGCGTTGCCGGTCACCGCGAGCGAGCCCAGCGACATGCCGTGGAAGGCGTTGGTGAAGGAGACGATGGCCTCGCGGCCCTTGACCTTGCGGGCCAGCTTCAGCGCGGCCTCCACCGCGTTGGTGCCCGTCGGGCCCGGGAACATGACCTTGTACGGCAGGTCACGGGGGCGCAGCACCAGGTTCTGGAACGTCTCCAGGAACCGTCGTTTGGCGGTGGTCGACATGTCGAGCCCGTGGGTGACGCCGTCCCGTTCCAGGTAGTCGATCAGGGCCCGTTTCAGCACGGGGTTGTTGTGCCCGTAGTTGAGCGAGCCGGCGCCGGCGAAGAAGTCGAGGTACTCGTGGCCGTCCTCGTCGTACATCCGGCTGCCGTGCGCGCGGTCGAAGACGGTGGGCCAGCCGCGGCAGTAGCTGCGCACCTCGGACTCCAGGGTCTCGAAGACACTCAGGTCGGGCTGGGTGATGGTCACGACGAATCGCTCCTCGATGCGGTGAGGGGTGAGGTGAGGGAAGTCGAAGTCTGGTGGGGGGTCCGGTGTCAGCGGGGGGCGGACAGGGGGCCGATGCGGTACAGGACCTCGGGTTCGTGCGGTCCGTCGGGGAACAGTCCGGCGTCGAACAGCGTCTCGCGCTCCAGCGGGGCGCCGCGGCGCTCCGCGAACGAGGTGAACAGCCGCTGGGAGGGAAGGTTGTCCGGGCTGATGGTCGTCTCCAGCGTGGTCACCGCCCGCTCGGTCACGGTGCGCGCGACCAGACCGTCGAGCAGTGCCGCGGCCAGTCCGCGGCCGCGGTACGCGTCGTCCACCGCCACCTGCCAGATGAGCAGGGTGCCGGGCCGGTCCGGCCGCACATAGCCGGTCACGAAACCGACCGCCGCGCCGCTCGCGTCGCGGGCGACGGCCGAGGTGGCGGCGAAGTCCCGGCACCAGAGCAGATAAGCGTAGGAGGAGTTCAGGTCCAGGACCTTCGAATCCCTCGCTATCCGCCACAGCGCGGCTCCGTCCGCCACGCTCGGACGGTCGATCTGGAGGTCTGCTTGTGCGGCAGTCATGCAAATTGAACTTACCCAGCCGAATTCGAAAATGCATCGCCGGGTGGGGTTACGGATGGGCGTGCCGTGTGTTATCACGCGAGCGCGTGGGGCCGCGCGAGCCGTCGGCGCTTTGGGGAGATTTGCCCGGTACATAAGGGGCAAATCGGTCTGCTTGTGTAACGGGTCACAATCGCGTAACCCGGACGAGACGAGTCCGAAATGCACGCTTCGACGGTGTTGAAATCCAGGCGTTTAGCCTTGGGGAAACCGGGCAGAAGAGAAAGGGAAGCTGCCCTGGAAAGAATTATTGAATTGTGCGTGCCGGTCTTTTCGAAGAAACCCCGAATTCAGGTTCGTTATGCGGTCCACGCGTCCTCGGCGGCCCGTCGGGCGCCTTCCGGGTCGATCGCGCGGCCCTTCTCGGCCAGCGCGGTCCCCAGCGCCGCCAGCGCGCCGCGCACGACCCCGCGGGTCGCGGCCGGCCCGTAGTGGTTGACCCGGATCATCTCCTTGGCCAGCGCGCCCCCGCCCGCGGCCAGCGGCAACGCCGGGTCGGTCGCCAGCGCCCGCGCCACCAGCTCCGAGGCGTCCAGACCGGCCGGCGCCCGCAGCGTCGTGGCGACCGGCGCCGCGTCCCGCGCCGCGCGTACGTACGGCTCCAGACCGCCGCCGAGGGCGAGCGCCCCCGCCCGGGTGGCCGCCGCCGCCGAGGCGTGCCGTGCCATCACCTTTCGCGGCCCGGCCTCCTCCAGCCGCTCCAGGCACGCCTCCAGGCCGAGCATCTCCAACTGCGCCGGAGCGTGCGGCAGCACCCTGCGCCCGCCGTCGATCCAGCGCTCCTTCCAGTCGAGGAGCGACAGGTACGACCGGCGCGGCGCCGCCGGGTTCGCGGCCATCCGCGCCCACGCCCGCTCGCTCACCGAGACCGCCGACACCCCGGCCGGACCGCCCAGCGCCTTCTGCGCCCCGATCACGCACAGATCCACGCCCCAGGCGTCCGGCAGCACCGGCTCGGCGCCCACGGACGCCACCGCGTCCAGGTAGAACAGCGCGCCGTGCGCCTTCACCACCTCGCCGATCTCCGCCACCGGGTTGGTGTTCCCGGTCGCCGCCTCGGCGTGCACCAGCGACACGAAACCGATCTCCGGGTGCTCGGCGAACGCCTCCCGCACCCGCTCCGCCGTCACCGCCTCGTCGAACGGCACCGCGAGGTCGTGCACGGTCGCGCCGCAGTCCCGCAGCCAGTCGCCGAAGGTCTGTCCGTACGGTCCCGTGATCACGTTCAGCGCCACGGTGCCCGGCCCGGCCGTCCCGCGGATCGCGCCCTCCAGCGGCAGCAGCGCCTCGCCCTGCGTGATCACCACGTCGTGCGCGGTGCCGAGCAGCCGCGCCACCCGGTCCTCGATCGCGGCGAAACGGGCGGCGCCCAGCGGGGGAAGGTCCAGGAACGGATGTGTCACGGCGGGCTCTCTTCACTGCATACGGCACTGCTCACGGGCGGATGTACGCGGGCGTACGGATCGAGAGTAACCGCGGGGCGTTCCCCCACTCGCGCCGGAGCCCCTCCGTTGCGACATGGTCACGCCCGGAATCGTGGCTTCCGCCACAGCGGCGCTGATCACCGGGCTGATTGACTCGCCCCGTGTACGCCGTCCTGCTGCTCGTCCTCGTCGCGGCGGTGACGGGCGTCGTCCTCGGCCGCGCGGCCCGCCGCCGCCCCCGGCCGCCGGAGCCCGCCCCCGCCGCTCCGCCCCGGCCGCCCGCCGCCGGGCTCCGCACCCTCGCGTGGTGGACCGGCGCGGCGGCCGTCCTCCTGTACCTGTGGGGACTGCTGCACCTGGCCTTCGCGGTGCTGGCGGCGGAGGACGGCGGCACCGGCTCGGCGCCGCTGCGCCCGTGCCGCGCGGCCGCCCACCCGGAGCGCGCGGAACGGGTCACCGGCTACTCGGTGTCCTACCTCCCCCTCCGCTTCCGCTGCGAGACCCCCGACGGCGACGGCTACCCGTCCGACTCCGTCCCCGGATACGTCGCCCCCGGCGCCGCCGTCCTCGCCCTGGCCTGCGCCGCCAGCGCGGTCACCGCCGGGTACGCCACCGGGCGAACGGCCCGCGTCCGCACCTGATTAGGCTGCGGGGCATGAGCGATGGCGCGGTGCTGCACGTGACGGGCCGGGTGCTCGTCGGACCGGAGGACGACGACGTCCGCGACGAACTGTGGGTGATCGACGGCCGGATCTCGTACGACCGCCCGGCCGGCGCCCGGGACGTCCGTACCGTCGAGGGCTGGGCGCTGCCCGGCCTGGTCGACGCGCACTGCCACGTCGGCCTGGACCGGCACGGGGCGGTCCCCGACGACGTCGCGGAGCGGCAGGCGCTGGCCGACCGGGACGCCGGCGCGCTGCTGCTGCGCGACGCCGGCTCGCCCTCCGACACCCGCTGGACCGACGCCCGCGAGGACCTCCCGAAGATCATCCGGGCCGGCCGGCACATCGCCCGCACCCGCCGCTACATCCGCGACTACGCCTGGGAGATCGAGCCCGGCGAACTGCCCGCCTACGTCGCCCAGGAGGCCCGGCGCGGCGACGGCTGGGTCAAGCTGGTCGGCGACTGGATCGACCGCGACCTCGGGGACCTGGCCGCCTGCTGGCCCCGGGAGGCGGCCGAGGCGGCCATCGCCGAGGCCCACCGGCTCGGCGCCCGCGTCACCGCCCACTGCTTCGCCGAGGACTCCCTGCGCGACCTGGTGGAAGCGGGCATCGACTGCGTCGAACACGCCACCGGTCTCACCGCCGACCTGGTCCCGCTGTTCGCCGAGCGGGGCGTCGCGATCGTCCCCACCCTGGTCAACATCGCCACCTTCCCCGACCTGGCGGCCGGCGGCGAGGCCAAGTTCCCCCGCTGGTCCGCCCACATCCGCCGGCTCCACGCCCGCCGCTACGACACCGTCCGCGACGCCTACGACGCCGGCGTCCCGGTCTTCGTCGGCACGGACGCGGGCGGCACCCTGCCGCACGGCCTGGCCGCGGCCGAGGTCGCGGAACTCGTCACCGCCGGACTCCCGCCCCTGCGCGCCCTGTCGGCGGCCACCTGGGCCGCCCGCGCCTGGCTCGGCCGTCCCGGCCTGGAGGAGGGCGCGGCGGCCGACCTGGTCGTGTACGAACGGGACCCGCGCACCGACGTCCGCGTGCTGACCGCACCGGCCCGGGTGGTGCTGAACGGGCGCGTGGTGGGCTGACCCGCCGGGGAGCCCGGCCGGCACCACCGGGCCGGCGCCCGGCCGGGCCGGTGGTGCCGGCCGAGCGGGGCGGCCGGCCGGTCACCCCGTGGCCCGGTCCAGCGCCCGCAGGAACCCGTCCGTCGTCGCCCGGTCCCGGACCGCGAGCCGCAGCCACTCCTCGCCCAGCCCGGGGAAGGTGTCCCCGCGCCGGACCGCGTACCCCAGCTCGCGCAGCCGCCGCCGCACCCCGGCCGCCCCCGGCAGCCGGACCAGGACGAACGGCCCCTCGGCGGGCTCCACCACCGCCAGGCCCCGGCCGGTGAACTCCGCCAGCCCGGCGACCAGCCGCTCCCGGTCGGCGGCGACCCGGTGCGCGGCGTGCGCGGCCTCCGCCACCGCCCGCGGCCCCACGCACGCCTCGGCCGCGACCAGTGCCGGCGCGGACACCGGCCACAGCGGCTGCGCCCGCTCCAGCGCCGCCACCGTCTCCGGCGCGGCCAGCGCGTAGCCGATCCGCAGCCCGGCCAGGCCCCAGGTCTTGGTGAGGCTGCGCAGCACCACCAGACCGGGCACGTCCGTGCGGCCGGCCAGCGCCTCCCGCTCACCCGGCACCGCGTCCATGAACGCCTCGTCCACCACCAGCGTCCGCCCGGGCCGGGCCAGCGCGGCGAGCGCGGCGGCGGGGTGCAGGACGGACGTCGGATTGGTCGGGTTGCCGACCACCACCAGGTCGGCGTCGTCCGGGACGGCCGCCGGGTCCAGCCGGAAACCGTCCGCCGCGCGCAGCAGCACCCGGTCGACCGTGTGCCCCGCGTCCCGCAGCGCCGCCTCCGGCTCCGTGAACTGCGGATGCACCACCACCGGCCGGCGCACCTTCAGTGCCCGCGCCAGCAGCACGAACGCCTCCGCCGCGCCCGCCGTCAGCAGCACCCGCTCCGCCGGCAGCCCGTGCCGCGCCGCCACCGCCGCCCGCGCCGCCCGCCCGTCCGGGTAGGCGGCGAGCGAGCCCAGGGACTCCGCGAGCCGCTCGCGCAGCCACCGCGGCGGCGTGCCCGCGCGGACGTTGACCGCGAGGTCCACCAGCGCCGATCCGTCGTCCCGGACCTCGGCGTCGCCGTGGTGGCGCAGATCGGGGCCGCCCTCAGTGGGCATGGGAGTGCACGTGCCCGTGCCCGTGCCCGTGGTGGTGATGGCCGTCGTCGTCCGGGTGGAAATGCGGCTGCTGCGGCGCCCCCACCTTGTCCTCGAACCCGGGCAGCGCGATCCGGTACACGCACGAGTCGCAGTTCATCCGGAGATCCCCGCCGACCGCCTCCTCGTACCGCTCCCACACCAGGTCGAGCAGTTCCGGCTCGGGACCGATGACGTCCGCCGAGCGCACCGCCGTCCCCGGGTGCGCGGCGGCCCACTCCTCGGTCTGGAACCGGACCCGGTCCGGGAGGATGCCGGTGAACAGGAAGTACGGCAGCACCACGATCCGCTCGGCGCCGAGCCGCGCGCACCGCTCCAGGCCGCCCGGCACGTCCGGCCGCGCCAGCGACACGAACGCGGTCTCCACGCCCGCGTACCCGCGGCCCTCCCACAGCAGCCGCGCCGCCTTGAACACCTCGGCGTTGGCGTCCGGGTCCGTCGACCCGCGCCCCACCAGCAGCACGGTCACCCCGGCCGGGTCCCAGGACGGGTCCATCGCCTCGGCCAGCCGCCGCTCCAGCACCCGCAGCAGCGCGGGGTGCGGGCCCAGCGGACGGCCGTAGGTGTACGAGATCCCGGCGTGCCGCTCCTTCTCGCGGGCCAGCGCCGCCGGGATGTCGCCCTTGGCGTGCCCGGCGGAGACCAGCATCAGCGGCACCGCCGCGAACCGGCGCACCCCGCGCTCCACCAGCTCGGCCACCGCGTCGCCCAGCGGCGGCGGGGACAGCTCGATGAAACCGCCGGCGACGGGCAGTCCGGGGTGGCGGCGGCCCAGCTCGCGCACGAAGTCACGGAACGCCTCGGCTCCGGCGTCGTCCCGGGTGCCGTGGCCGGCGATGAGCAGGGCGGGCGGGGTGGTCACGGTCTCTCCTCGGGGCGAAGGGTTCGGTACGGGGGTCATCGGGTGCTCTCCTGCCAGCGGTAGCCGCGCGGCGTCACCATCCGGCCCGCGATCTCGCGGGTGGCGGTGTTGCCCACCGTCACGACGGTCATCATGTCGACGGTCGCCGGGTCCAGCGCGGCCAGTGTCGTCAGCCGGGCGGACTCGTCGGCGCGGGAGGCGTTGCGCACCACCCCGACCGGGGTGGCGGGCGCGCGGTGCTCCGCGAGGATCGCCAGCGCCTTCGGCAACTGCCAGTCGCGGCCCCGGCTGCGCGGGTTGTAGAACGTCACCACCAAGTCGGCCCCGGCCGCCGCGCGCACCCGGCGTTCGATGACCTCCCACGGTGTGTGCAGGTCGGACAGGCTGATGGAGACGTGGTCGTGGCCGAGCGGGGCGCCGAGCACCGCCCCGGCCGCGAGCGCCGCCGTCACCCCCGGCACCCCGACCACGTCGATGTCGTCGGACGCCTCCGCGAGGGCCGGCGAGGCCATCGCGTACACGCCCGCGTCACCGCTGCCGATCAGCGCCACCGCGTGCCCGCGCCGGGCCTCCTCGACCGCCGTACGGGCCCGTTCCTCCTCGGCGCCCAGCCCCGACTCCAGGACCCGGGTGCCGGGGCGCAGCAGGTCCCGGATCTGGTCGACGTACTGGTCCAGGCCGACCAGGACCGACGCCCGGCGCAGTTCGGCGGCGGCGCGCGGGGTGAGCAGGTCCCGGGCGCCCGGGCCGAGGCCGACCACGGCGAGCCGGCCGCGCCCGGGACGCCGTACGACCGCGCAGGTCGCCGTCGCGGGGCGGCCGTCGGCGCGTACCGACTTCCGCTTGGGAACGAGGAGTTCACCGCCCCGGCGCAGCGCCGCGGCCTCCGCGACCGACGGGGTGCCGACGGCGTCCAGCGGCGCGGCGGACGGGTTCGGGACCGCCACGCCGGCCAGTTCCCCGGCCGGGTACGTCACCAGCGGCACGCCCAGCCGTTCGGCGGCGGCGAGCAGGCCCGGCTCGCCGGCCTTGGCGTCCACGGTGGCCAGCTCGGCGACCGAGGCCGCCGCGAGACCGGCGTCCCGCAGGGCGTCCCCGATCAGCCCGAGCACCTCCTCGGCGGGCGCGCCCCGGGAGGCGCCCACCCCGACCACGAGGGACGGCGGACGCAGCACGGCCTCCCGCTCGCCCGGCTCGACCAGCCGGTCCGTCACCCGGATCGTGTACGCCGCCGCCGTCCCCTCCGGCACGACCGGCAGCGGCGGCAGCGGCCAGGCCACCTCGGCGCGCAGCGCCACCGGCTCCCCGTCCAGCAGCGCCCGGGTCACCCCGGCCACCGCGCCCTCCACGGGCAGCCCGAGGGTGTCCAGGCCGGGCACGTCCACCGCGTCCGTCGCCGTGGTCACCACCGGTTCGGCGCCGAGCACCCCGGCGACCTCCCGGGCCAGGGCGTTGGCCCCGCCGCCGTGCCCGCCGAGCAGCGCCACCGCGAACCGGCCCGCCTCGTCCACGCAGACGATGCCCGGGTCGGTCTCCTTCCCGGCCAGCAGCGGGGCGACGATCCGCACCACCGCGCCGGTCGCCAGGAAGCACACCAGCTGCTCGCACTCGGCGAACGCGGCCCGGACGGCGTCCGCGACGGGACCGCCGTAGACCCGGACGCGTCCGGGCCACGCGGCGGCCAGCCGGTCCCGGGCCGCCGCGCCCGCCGCCGTGGCGGAGACGATGCCGATCACTGGGTGACTCCTTCGTGCTGGTCGTCGGCGCGGCGGGCGCGCAGCGCCCTGCGGGCCTCGGGGTCGGCCCGGCGGAAGCCGTGGAAGTGCCCCGGGTGGTACAGGTGGGAGCGGGTGCCGTGCGCGGCGAGGGCCGGGCCGACCAGGAACAGCGTGTGCTTCCACAGCTTGTGCTCCTTGACGGTCTCCTCCAGCGTCCCGATCGTGCACCGCACGACCAGCTCCTCCGGCCAGGTCGCCTGGTACGCCACCACGACCGGGGTGTCGGTCGGGTAGCCGCCCTCCAGCAGCTCCCGCACCAGCTGCCCGCTGCGGGCGGCGGACAGGAACACCGCCATGGTCGTGCCGTGCCGGGCGAACTCCCGGACCTCCTCACCGGGCGGCATCGGCGTCTTGCCGCCGCCCAGCCGGGTCAGGATCACCGACTGCGCGACCTCCGGAACGGTCAGCTCCCGGCCGGCCAGCGCGGCGACGGCCGAGAACGACGAGACGCCGGGCACGATCTCCGTCGCCACACCGATCTCCGCGCACCGGTCGAGCTGCTCCTGCGTGCCGCCCCACAGCGCCGGGTCACCGGAGTGCACCCGGGCCACGGCGAGGCCCTCGCGGTGGGCGCGCTCGTAGACGGCGACGACGTCCTCCAGCGACATCGTCGCCGAGTCGAGCACCTCGGCGTCCGCGCGCGCGTGCTCCAGCACCTCCGCCTGCACCAGGCTGGCCGCCCAGATCACGACATCGGCGTCGGCGATGGCACGCGCCGCCCGGAACGTCAGCAGATCGGCGGCGCCGGGACCGGCACCGACGAAGGTCACCTTGCCGGCGGGGGCGGCGGCCACGGGTTCGGGGGCCATGGATTCGGGTCCTCTCCTGGACATGTTTACTGCGATTGCCGCTGTCGGAGGCGCGTACGGGCACGCCGATCGGATAGCAAGGGCACATGGCGGTCTTCGTCGCGCTCGGCGCGTTCCTGATGACGCTGGCCGGCGGCTGGACGGCACAGCGCGTGACCGACCGCCGCCACCTGGTGCTGGGCCTGGCCGGCGGCCTGATGCTCGGCGTGGTCGGCCTGGACCTGCTGCCGGAGGCGCTGGAGGCCGCCGGCGACGAGGTGTTCGGCGTGCCCGAGGCCCTGCTGCTGTTCGTCGCGGGCTTCCTCCTCGCCCACCTCGTGGAACGCCTGCTGGCCGCGCGCCGGGCCGCGCACGGCGCCGACGAGCACGCCCGCGCCCCGGAGGTGGGCCTGACGGCCGCCGCGGCGATGGTCGGGCACAGCGCGATGGACGGCGTGGCGATCGGCGCCGCCTTCCAGGTCGGCGGCGGCATGGGCGCGGCGGTCGCCATGGCGGTGATCGCCCACGACTTCGCCGACGGCTTCAACACCTACACACTGACCAGCCTCTACGGCAACGCCCGCCGCCGCGCCGTCGCCATGCTGGTCGCCGACGCCTGCGCCCCCGTCCTCGGCGCGGCCTCCACCCTGTTCCTCACCATCCCCGAGCAGGCCCTCGGCGCCTATCTCGGCCTCTTCGGCGGCGTGCTCCTCTATCTCGCCGCCGCCGAGATCCTTCCCGAGGCCCACCACGAGCACCCCGCCCGCTCCACTCTGCTGTGCACGACCGCCGGAGCGGCGTTCATCTGGCTGGTGGTCGGCATCGCGGAGTAGCGGCGCCCCGGTCGCCGTGGTCCCCCCGGCCACCGTGGTCACAGTTTCCCGCCCCGGCCGCCGTCCCGCCGCGCGGGCGCGATCAGCGTCGACAGATACGGCAGGGCGGTGCCGTCGAGGTCACCGGCCGGCCGGATCGACTCCTCCGCCAGCCCGAGCGCCGACCCCCACACCGCGTCCGCCAGCCGCCCGGTCTCCCGCAGCGCCTCGGCCACCTGGGCCGCCTGCCGCCCGAACTTGTACGCCACGACCGTCCCCGGCCCGTGCAGCGCGTCCTTCAGCACGGCCGCCCCGGCCGTCACCGGCACCAGCGTCAGCGGCTCGGTGCCCTCGGTGAGCACGGCACCCGACCGCGCGGCGAGGTCCTGCATGGCGGTGATGCCCGGCACGGTCTCCACGACCGTCCCCGGCACCAGCGCGCCGACCGTCTGCGCGAGATAGGTGAACGTCGAGTACACGTTGGGGTCCCCGATGGTCGCGAAGGCGACCCGGCCGTGCGCGCGCAGCAACCCGGCCACGCGCTCCCCGGCGGCGTCCCAGGCGGCCTCCCGCCGCGCCCGGTCACTGCGCTCGTTGAGCGCGAAGACGACCCGGACGATCTTCTCGGCGCCCACGTAGTGCAGCACGGTCGCCTCGGCCCGGCCCCGCTCACCCGTGTCCATCACGGGGACGACGACGACCTCGGCCGCCCGCAGCGCGTTGACCCCCTTGACGGTCACCAGCTCCGGATCACCGGGGCCCACCCCGACTCCCACCAGATGGCTGCTCATGACGTCCGGCACCTCTCCACGAACCGACGGGCCACACCGGGCTCGGCCGCCCAGTGCGTGTGCAGATAGCTCGCGTGCACACCCCGCTGTACGAAACCCTCGACGCGCCGCTCCGGCGCGCGCACCCCCCACGCCGGAGCCGCCCCGGCCCCCGGCTCCACCACCGTCCGGTGGAACTCGTGCCCCCGCAGCCGTGTCCCGGCGGCGGCCAGCGCGCTGTCCGAGACGGCCACGGCGTCCCGGTAGCCCAGCGTCAGCCGCTCCGACATCCGCGCCGCCGCGTCCAGCACCCCGCACATCGGCCTGCCGTCCAGCTCCCGGCACAGGTACAGCAGGCCCGCGCACTCGGCGGCGACGGGCGCGCCGCGCGCCGCCAGCTCCGCCACCGACGCGCGCAGCGTCGCGTTGGCGGACAGCTCGGCGGCGTACACCTCGGGGAACCCCCCGCCGATCACCAGTCCCGCCGTGTCCTCGGGCAGCCCCTCGTCCCGCAACGGGTCGAAGGGGACGACCTCCGCACCGGCGGCGGCCAGCAGCTCCGTGTGCTCGGCATAGGAGAAGCTGAACGCGGCCCCACCGGCGACGGCGACGCGCGGCCTCGCGCCGGGGAGGGCCGGCGAAGGCCCGGGGGTCCAGGGGACGGAGCCCCCTGGCAGGGCCCCGGCGGACCGGGCCAGCGCGACGAGGGCGTCCAGGTCGCACCCCTCGGACACCATCCCCGCCATGGCGGCGACCGCACCGACCGCGTCCCCCCGCCGCTCGGCGACCGGCACCAGCCCGAGATGCCGCGACGGCACGGACACGGCGGCCGCCCGCCGCAGCACCCCCAGCACCGGGAGCCCGACGGAGTCCAGCGCCTCCCGCAGCAGCGCCTCGTGCCGGTCCGACCCGACCTTGTTGAGGATCACGCCCCCGATCCGCACCCCGGGGTCCCAGGACACGAACCCGTGCACCAGCGCCGCCACCGACCGCGACTGCGACGCCGCGTCGACGACCAGCACCACCGGCGCGCCCAGCACCTTCGCGACCTGCGCGGTGGACGCCAGCTCGCCCTCCCCGGCAGCCCCGTCGTACAGCCCCATCACGCCCTCGACGACCGCGAGGTCGCACCCCGCCGCCCCGTGCAGGAACAGCGGAGCGACCAGCTCGGGACCGCACAGGTACGCGTCGAGGTTCCGCCCCGGCCGTCCGGTGGCCAGCGTGTGGTACCCGGGATCGATGTAGTCCGGCCCGACCTTGTGCGGGGACACGGCGAGTCCCCGCGCGGTCAGCGCGGCCATCAGCCCGGTGGCGACGGTGGTCTTCCCGCTGCCGGAGGCCGGCGCGGCGATGACCAGCCGGGGCACGGAGGAGGTCACCACTCGATGCCCCTCTGCCCCTTCTGCCCGGCGTCCATCGGGTGCTTGACCTTGGACATGTCGGTGACCAGGTCGGCGAACCCCACCAGCTTCTCCGGCGCGTTCCGCCCGGTGATCACGACGTGCTGGGTCCCCGGCCGGTCCCGCAGCACCTCCACCACCTCGTCGGTGTCCACCCATCCCCAGTGCATCGGGTAGGCGAACTCGTCCAGCACGTACAGCCTGTACGTCTCGGCCGCCAGGTCCCGCTTGACCTGCTCCCAGCCCTCCCGGGCCTTCTCCTCGTTGTCCATCTGCGCGTCGCGCTGGACCCAGGACCAGCCCTCGCCCATCTTGTGCCAGTCGACGGTCCCGCCCTCGCCGGAGGCGCCCAGCACCCGCAGCGCGTTCTCCTCGCCGACCTTCCACTTCGCCGACTTGACGAACTGGAACACCCCGATCGGCCAGCCCTGGTTCCAGGCCCGCAGCGCCAGCCCGAACGCGGCCGTCGACTTGCCCTTGCCGATGCCCGTGTGCACGACCACCAGCGGACGGTTCCGCCGCTGACGGGTCGTCAGACCGTCGTCCGGTACGACACTCGGCTGTCCCTGCGGCATCAGGCCGCCCTCCTCTGCACGTCCTTGACGAGCCCGGCGATCGAGTCCGCCCGCAGCTCCTCCAGCGTCACCGCCGTCCCGCCCAGCTCACCGGCGAGCCGTCCGGCCAGCCCCAGCCGCACCGGCCCCGCCTCGCAGTCCACGACCACCGAGGCGACCGACTCGGCCGCGAACAGCCGCGCCGCCCGCTCCGCCAGCGCCACCGGTTCCGGACCGCCGGTCGCCCGCCCGTCCGTCACGACGACGACCAGGGGCCGCCGCGCCGGGTCCCGCAGCCGCTCCACCCGCAGCACCTCGTGCGCGCGCAGCAGCCCGGCCGCCAGCGGCGTCCGCCCGCCCGTCGGCAGCGACTCCAGCCGGACCGCCGCCGCGTCCACCGACGACGTCGGCGGCAGCGCCACGTCCGCCGCCGACCCACGGAAGGTCACCAGCCCCACCTTGTCCCGCCGCTGGTAGGCGTCGAGCAGCAGCGACAGCACCGCGCCCTTCACGGCGCTCATCCGCTGCCGCGCCGCCATCGACCCGGAGGCGTCCACGACGAACAGCACGAGGTTGCCCTCCCGGCCCTCCCGCGTCGCCTGCCGCAGATCGTCCCGCCGGACCACCAGGCCCGGACCGCTGCGCCCCCGCGCCCGCTGGTGCGGCGCCGCCGCCCGCACGGTCGCCGCCAGGTGCAGTTTGGTCAGCGCGCCCTTCGGCCGCCGCGCCCCGGTGGTCCGCCCGTGCTCGGTCCGGGCCCGCGACCGCCGCCCGGCGGCCCCCTCGCCCAGACCCGGCACACTCAGCACCCTGGTGCGGAACGGCTCCGCCGCCGGCGCCGGCCGCCGCTCGCCCGCCCCGCCCCCGGACGGCTGCGGTTCGCCCTCGTCCCCGGCCTCGGGACGGGCACCGGTGTCACCGCCCCGGGGCCCCTCCGCGGGCGGCTGCCCACCGCCCCCGCCCGGACCACCGGGACCGTCGGGATCGTCGTCCCCGTCGCCCTGGTCCTCCTGGCCGCCCTGCCCGCCGCCGAACTCCTCCAGCGTCTGGTCCAGCTTGTCCTCGTCCAGACCGGGCGCGTCGAAGGGGTTGCGCCGCCGCCGGTGCGGCAGGGCCAGCAGCGCGGCCTGCCGCACGTCCTCCGCCAGCACCTCCGGCCGCCCGGCCCACGCCGCCAGCGCGGTCGCGGTCCGCGCCATCACGATGTCGGCCCGCATCCCGTCGACCTCGAAGGCCGCGCAGGTCGCCGCGATCTGCCGCAGCGCCCCGTCGCCGAGCCGCACCGACGGCAGCAGTTCCCGCGCCGCCGCGATCCGCGCCCGTACGGCGGCCTCCTCGTCCGCCCAGCGCGCCGCGAACCCGGCCGGGTCGTCGTCGTGGGCGAGCCTGCGCCGTACGACCTCCACCCGCTGGCCGGGCTCGCGGGAGGCGGCGACCTCGACGGTCAGGCCGAACCGGTCGAGGAGCTGCGGGCGCAGCTCGCCCTCCTCCGGGTTCATGGTGCCGACCAGCAGGAACCGCGCCGCGTGCCGCACCGACACGCCCTCGCGCTCGACGTACGACGCGCCCATCGCCGCCGCGTCCAGCAGCAGGTCGACCAGGTGGTCGTGGAGGAGGTTGACCTCGTCGACGTAGAGGATGCCTCGGTGCGCCTGCGCGAGCAGCCCCGGCTCGAACGCCTTCACGCCCTCCGCCAGCGCCCGCTCGATGTCGAGGGCGCCGACCAGGCGGTCCTCGGAGGCGCCGACCGGCAGCTCGACCATCCGGGCCGGCCGCGTCGTGCCGCCGCCCGGCTCGTGCGGCCCGTCCGGGCAGCCCGGGTCGGGCGCGGCCGGGTCACAGGAGAAACGGCACCCGGGGACGACGTCCACCGGCGGCAGCAGCGCCGACAGCGCCCGCACGGCCGTCGACTTGGCGGTGCCCTTCTCGCCGCGCACCAGCACCCCGCCGACCGCCGGGGAGACGGCGTTCAGCAGCAGCGCCAGCCGCAGGTCGTCCTGGCCGACGACGGCCGAGAACGGGAACGGGGTCGTGGTCACTGGTCGTCACCCTCCAAGTCGCCCTCAAGCTCCAGATACGTGGCGCGCAGCCGCTCCAGGGTTTGCGCGTCCGGCTCCGCCCACAGCCCCCGGTCCGCCGCCTCCAGCAGCCGTTCCGTGATGCCGCGCAGCGCCCACGGGTTGGACTTCCTCATGAAGTCCCGGTTCTCCGGGTCGAAGACGTACTCGGCGCTGAGCTTCTCGTACATCCAGTCGTCCACGACCCCGGCCGTCGCGTCGTAGCCGAAGAGGTAGTCCACGGTCGCCGCCATCTCGAAGGCGCCCTTGTAGCCGTGCCGCCGCATCGCCGCCATCCAGCGCGGGTTGACCACCCGGGCCCGGAAGACGCGGTGGGTCTCCTCGCCCAGCGTCCGGGTCCTCACCTGGTCCGGGGTGGCGGAGTCACCGACGTACGCCTCGGGGCTCTCGCCCGTCAGGTGCCGCACCATCGCGACCATGCCGCCGTGGTACTGGAAGTAGTCGTCGGCGTCGACGAGGTCGTGCTCGCGGGTGTCGACGTTCTTCGCGGCCACGGCGATCCGCCGGAACGCCGTCTCCATGTCCCCGCGCGCCGCCCGTCCGTCGAGCCCCCGCCCGTAGGCGTAGCCGCCCCACACCGCGTACACCTCGGCGAGGTCCGCGTCCGAGCGCCAGTTGCGGGCGTCGATCAGCGGCAGCAGACCCGCGCCGTACGCCCCCGGCTTGGAACCGAAGATCCGGGCCGTGGCCCGGCGCCGGTCCCCGTGCCCGGCGGCGTCCTCCTCGACGTGCGCCCGCACGTAGTTGGCGCCGGCGGGCTCGTCCAGCTCCGCCACCGCCCGTACCGCGTCGTCGATCAACGCGACGACGTGCGGGAAGGCGTCCCGGAAGAAGCCGGAGATGCGGACCGTCACGTCGATGCGCGGCCGGCCCAGCTCCGCCACCGGCACGATCTCGAAGCCGGTCACCCGGCGCGAGGCGTCGTCCCACACCGGACGGCAGCCGAGGAGCGCCAGGATCTCGGCGATGTCGTCGCCCTGGGTGCGCATCGCGGACGTGCCCCAGACGGTGAGGCCCACGGACTTCGGGTACTCCCCGGTGTCCGCCAGGTACCGCTGGACCAGGGAGTCCGCGAGCGACTGCCCGACCTCCCAGCTCAGCCGGGACGGGATCGCCTTGGGGTCGACGGAGTAGAAGTTCCGGCCGGTCGGCAGGACGTTGACCAGGCCGCGGGTCGGGGAGCCGGACGGCCCCGCCGGGACGTAACCGCCGTTCAGCGCCCGCAGGATGTGCCCGATCTCGTCCGTGGTCCGGGCGAGCCGCGGCACGACCTCGGCGCAGGCGAACTCCAGCACGGCGACCGCGTCCGGCAGTTCGGTCCCGAGGACCTCCCGCACCAGCGCCGGGACGGCCGCGCGGTCCCAGTCCCGTGCCTCCATGCCCTCCGCGACCCGCCGGCACAGCTGCTCCAGCAGGTCGATCGCGTCGGCGCCGGTCCGCGCCGGGCCGTCCACCAGCCCGGTCAGCTCCGCCGGCACCTTCACCGGGGCGCCCGGCTCGGCCAGCAGTTCCTTCTCCACCAGCCCGAAGTGCGCGGCCAGCGCGGCCCGCAGACCGGGCAGCGCGTTCGCCTGCCCGCCCCACACCTGGGAGGCCCGCAGCACCGCGAGGACCAGGTTGACGCGGGGCTCACCCTCCGGGCCGCCGCCCAGGACGTGCAGGCCGTCGCGGATCTGCACGTCCTTGATCTCGCACAGATAGCCGTCGATGTGCATGACGAACTCGTCGAACGCGTCGTCGTCCGGCTGGTCGTCCACGTGCAGGTCGTGGTGGAGCTCCGCCGCCTTGACCAGCGTCCAGATCTGCGCGCGGACCGCCGGGGCCTTCGCCGGGTCCAGGTCGGAGACGAGCGCGTACTCGTCGAGGAGCTGCTCCAGCTTGGCCAGGTCGCCGTAGGTGTCGGCGCGGGCCATCGGCGGCACCAGGTGGTCCACGACGGTGGCGTGACCGCGCCGCTTGGCCTGGGTGCCCTCACCGGGGTCGTTGACGATGAACGGGTAGATCAGCGGCAGCTCGCCCAGCACCGCGTCCGGCGCGCAGCGGGCGCTCAGCCCCAGCCCCTTGCCGGGCAGCCACTCCATCGTGCCGTGCTTGCCCATGTGCACGATCGCGTCGGCGCCGAAGCTGTTCTCCAGCCAGCGGTAGGCCGCGAGGTAGTGGTGGGAGGGCGGCATGTCGGGGTCGTGGTAGATCGCGATCGGGTTCTCCCCGAAGCCGCGCGGCGGCTGGATCATCACGACGACGTTCCCGAACCGCAGGGACGCCAGCACGATGTCGTCGCCGTCGACGTACAGCGAGCCCGGCGGCTCCCCCCACGCCTCGGTCATGGCGTCCCGCAGCTCCGGGTCGAGCTTCTCGAACCACGCGCGGTAGTCGGCCAGCGGCACCCGCGCCGGGGCCGCCGCCAGCTGGTCCTCCGTCAGCCACTCCACGTCGTGGCCGCCGGCCTCGATCAGCCGGTGGATCAGCTCGTCGCCGTTGTCCGGGTACCCGTCGACCGCGTACCCGGCCGCCCGCAGCGCGTCCAGCACCCGCACCGCCGACGCCGGGGTGTCCAGGCCCACCGCGTTGCCGACCCGCGAGTGCTTGGTCGGGTACGCCGTGAAGACCAGCGCCAGCTTCTTCTCCGCGTTCGCCTTGTGCCGCAGCACCGCGTGCCGTACGGCGATCCCGGCGACCCGCGCGGCCCGCTCGGGGTCGGCCACGTACACCGGGACCTCGTCGGCGCCCTGCTCCTTGAAGGAGAACGGCACCGTGACCAGCCGGCCGTCGAACTCGGGGATCGCGACCTGCATCGCCGCGTCCATGGGGGAGAGGGCGGCGTCGGACGCCTCCCAGGCCGCCCTGGACGAGGTGAGGCAGAGCCCCTGGAGCACGGGGACGTCCAGGTCGGCCAGCGCCCCGATGTCCCACGCCTCCTCGTCGCCGCCCGCCGACGCCTGCGAGGCGTGCGTGCCGCCGGCCGCGAGGACGGTGGCGACCAGGGCGTCCGCCCGGCCGAGCAGCTCGTACAGCCCGGCGTCGGCGCCGCGCAGCGAACCGCAGTACACCGGGAGCGCGTTGGCGCCCCTCGCCTCGACGGCGTCGCACAGGGTGTCCACGAAGGCGGTGTTGCCGCTCAGCTCGTGCGCCCGGTAGAAGAGCACGCCGACGGTCGGGCGGCCCTCGACGTACGGGCGTTCGCCGTGCACGCCGTACTCCGGCATGGCACGCGGCCCGTCGAAGCCCTCGCCGGTCAGCAGCACGGTGTCGGAGAGGAACCGGGCCAGCTGGGCGAGGTTCTCCGGGCCGCCCTCGACGAGGTAGCGCAGCGCCTCGGCCACCACGCCGGCCGGCACCGACGACTCGGCCATCAGCTCCGCGTCCGGCACCGACTCGCCGCCGAGCAGCACCGTGGGGATGCCCGACGCCTTCAGCGCGGCGAGCCCGTCCTCCCAGGCCCGCTTGCCGCCCAGCAGCCGGACGACGGCGAGGTCGGCGCCCTCGACCAGGGCGGGCAGCTCCTCGCGGACGTCGACGCGGGTCGGGTTGCCGATCCGGTAGGCGGCGTCCGACGCGCGGGCCGCCAGCAGGTCCGTGTCGGCGGTCGACAACAACAACACTGTGCTCATGCGGGCGCTCCCGGTGGAATGAAAGGCAGTCCTTGTGGCGCGCCGGACTCGATGAGCCGCCACAGCGCGTCCGTGTCCGCGTGCTGTTCGATCAGGTCGCCGAGCCGGTCGAGCTGCTCCTCGCGCAGCGCGGCGAAGCTCGTGGCCGGGGCCGGTACGAAGCGGCGGCCCGCGGCGGCGGCCACCTCGCGCAGGAACGCCCGCCGGAACCCGTCCGACTCCAGCGAACCGTGCCAGTGCGTGCCCCAGGTCTGGCCGACCCGGCACCCGTCCAGGAAGGGGGCGCCGCCCATGACCTCGGCGACGCCGTGATGGATCTCGTACCCCTCGACGGGTTCGCCCAGGGCCGTGCCGACCGGCCGGGTGAGCGTCTTCTCCGCCGCGAACCGCACGCGTACGGGCAGCAGTCCGAGCCCGTCGACGTGCCCGGCGCGCGACTCGACGTCGTCCTCGATGTGCTCCCCGAGGAGCTGGAAACCGCCGCAGATGCCGAGGACGGGCCGCCCCTCGGCGGCCCGGCGCGCCAGGGCGTCCGCGAGCCCCCGCTCGCGCAGCCACGCCAGCGCCCGGACCGTCCCCCGGGTGCCCGGCACGATCACCAGGTCCGCGTCGGCCAGTTCCTCCGGCCGGTCCACGAACCGCACCACGACGCCCGGTTCGGCGGCGAGCGCGTCGACGTCCGTGAAGTTGGACATCAGCGGCACCGCGCAGACCGCGATCCGCAGCACGTCCTCCCCGACGGGGGCGGTCACCCGGGACTCGCGGACCGCGCCCCGCAGGGACACCGCCATCCCGTCCTCCTCGTCGATGCCGAGCCCGTGCCGGAACGGCAGCACGCCGTACGTCCGCCGCCCGGTGAGGCCGCGGAGCATGTCGAGGCCGGGTTCCAGCAGGGAGACGTCCCCCCGGAACTTGTTCACCAGGAACCCGGCGACCAGCGCCTGGTCCTCGGGCGCGAGCAGCGCGACCGTGCCGAAGAAGGACGCGAAGACGCCCCCTCGGTCGATGTCGCCGACCACCAGCACGGGCAGCCCGGCGCCCCGGGCGATCCCCATGTTGACGATGTCGGTCCGGCGCAGGTTGATCTCGGCCGGGCTGCCCGCCCCCTCACAGATCACCGCGTCATACGTGCCCCGCAACTCGGCGAGACAGTCGAGGACCGTGCCGAGCAGCTGCCGCTGCCGCCCGCCGTGGTAGCCGCGGGCGGTCATCTCCCCGACCGGCCTGCCGAGCAGCACGACCTGGCTGCTGCGCTCGCCACCGGGCTTGAGCAGCACCGGGTTCATCAGCGCGGTCGGTTCGACCCGGCACGCCTGGGCCTGCATGGCCTGCGCCCGCCCGATCTCCGCGCCCTCGCGGGTCACGAACGAGTTGAGGGACATGTTCTGCGCCTTGAACGGCGCCACCTTCACGCCCTGCCGGACCAGCCACCGGCAGATCCCGGCGGTCACGACGCTCTTCCCGGCGTCGGAGGTGGTCCCGGCGACGAGCAGCCCCCCACCGTTCACGCTCCACGTCCTCTCATCAGCACTCCCGCGCCCGCGCACACGCCGAGCGCGAGCAGACCCACGCGCCGCGACAGCCGTACCGCCCGCTCGACGTCCGCGACCCGGACGGCCCGCCCGCGCGCCCCGTTGAGCACCGGCCGGTGTTCGACCCGCCCGCCGTACGCCAGCGTCCCGCCGAGCCGCACCCCGAGGGCGCCCGCGAACGACGCCTCCACCGGGCCGGCGTTGGGACTCGGATGCCGCCCGGCATCGGCCCGCCAGGCCCGTACGGCACCCCGCGGATCGTCCCCGGCGAGCACGGCCAGGGCGGCGGTCAGCCGCGCCCCCGGCCAGCCGGCCACGTCGTCGAGCCGGGCGGAGGCCCAGCCGTAGCGCCGGTGGCGGGGCGACTTGTGCCCGACCATGGCGTCGAGGGTGTTGACCGCCCGGAAACCGAGCAGTCCCGGCACCCCGGCCACCGCTCCCCACACCAGGGCGCCCACCACCGCGTCGGAGGTGTTCTCGGCGACGGACTCCACCACGGCCCGCGCGATCCCGTCGGCGTCCAGCGCCCCGGGGTCCCGGCCGCACAGATGCGGCAGCCGCTCCCGGGCCGCCTCGACGTCCCCGGCCGTGAGCGCCCGGCCGATCGCGCGGGCCTCCCGGGCCAGCGAGGTCCCGCCGACGACGGTCCAGGTGGCGGCGGCGGTCAGCGCGACGGAGGCGGCGGGGGAGCGGCGTACCGCACGGGCGGCCACGGCGCCCAGGGCGACGGCGCCACCGGCGCACACGGCGGTGTGCAGGGCGCCCGCGCCCCGGTGGTCACGCCACAGCACTCGTTCCACGGCACCGGCGGCGCGGCCGAACACGGCGACCGGATGC
Source organism: Streptomyces griseoviridis (assembly GCA_014649155.1). Taxonomy (GTDB): domain Bacteria; phylum Actinomycetota; class Actinomycetes; order Streptomycetales; family Streptomycetaceae; genus Streptomyces; species Streptomyces griseoviridis. The sequence continues at coordinate 84,870 of BMSM01000018.1, forward strand.
CCGCGGCGGGGATCACCGAGGAGCAGGTCGCCGAGGAGGCCGGCGGCGGCGCCGTACGCGAAGACGCGTTCGGCTCGCACGGGGGATCAGCCGGTCACACGGCGGTCGGGAGAGGCGGACCTGCGTTCGCAACGGCAGCCGGGCATCGCGTTATGTCCTCACTCAGGGTGTCCACGCCCTGGTTCGACGAGACCGGCGGTGAGAGTTCCTGGCTCCCGGGGACCACTCCCCGGTCACAGTGGCGGGACCGCGCCGGATTCGCACCGGGCTTCCTCTCCTGCCGCCGTACATGGCCCCGGAAGTCCACCACGCCCCGAGAACGCCCGTCAACTTGCCGTTGACCTGGGCGGGGGCGATGTGCCGAGGTCCACACGGCCGACGGTCCGTCAGCGACGCCGGAGCACCGGCGGACAGGGGGAGGGATCGGGCGGCTGATGGCGCGCACGGCGAACCGCCCCGTGCGGAGGCCGGCGGGTACCGGTCCGGACGGGGCGGGCGAGGGCCGGGCGCGTGCCGCCCGCCGCGGGCGGCTCAGGCCACGCTCGGACGGCTCAGGCCACGATCAGATAGATGCCGTACGCCACCGCCGCCGCGCAGGCCGCGAAGCAGGCGTACGCGCCGGTGACCGCGAGGGCCGCGGAGCCGCCCCGCGCGGCGGCCCGCTCCTGGCGGGAGAGGCCGGCGATGCCGAGGGTGAACAGGGCCACCAGGGCGACGGTGGCCACGAGGCCGACCCCGAAGACGGAGCCGAGGGCTGCCCAGTCGATCTTCATGCTTCTCTTCCTCGGGCGTCAGACGGAGGTGGCGGCCGGACGGGCCGGGGCGTCCGGAGCGATGTCCTTCTGGGCGGGGAAGGCGGCCGCGAGGCCGTCGGCCGCCGGCACGCCCGCCGGGGGCGGGGCCACGGCGGCCACCGCCGCCGTCACCACGCCGGCCGGTTCCGGTTCGTCGGGGGCGGTGACGTTGGTGTGGTCGACGACCTCGCGCCGGGAGATCCGCCAGATCGCGAAGCTCGCGGCGACCAGCGCGACCGCGATCAGCGCCGTGCCCCAGTCGCCGAGGCCGCAGACCCACTCGGCGAACGCGGCGACCAGGGCCGCGGCCGGCAGCGTCAGCCCCCAGGCGACGAACATCCGCGTCGCCGTGGACCAGCGCACCACGCCGCCCTTGCGGCCCAGCCCCGCGCCCATCACCGCACCCGAGACCGAGTGCGTGGTGGAGAGGGAGAAGCCGAGGTGGGAGGAGGCCAGGATGACCGTCGCGGCGCTGGTCTGGGCGGCGAAGCCCTGCTGCGGTTCGAGGTCGGTCAGGCCCTTGCCCATGGTGCGGATGATCCGCCAGCCGCCGAGGTAGGTGCCGAGCGCGATGGCGAGGCCCGCGGAGAGGATGACCCACACCGGCGGGTCGGAGTCGGGGGCGAGGGCACCGCCCGCCACCAGGGCGAGGGTGATGATGCCCATGGTCTTCTGCGCGTCGTTCGTGCCGTGCGCCAGCGAGACCAGGCCGGCCGAGGCGATCTGGCCGACGCGGTAGCCCTTCTCGGCGGCCTTGCCGTCGGCCCCCCGGCTCATCCGGTACGACAGCCGGGTGGCGACCAGCGCCGCGACGCCCGCCACCACCGGGGCGGCGACCGCCGGGAGCAGCACCTTGGTGACGAGGACGTCGCCGTGGACCGCGCCGACCCCGGCCGAGGCGATGGCGGCACCGATCAGGCCGCCCATGAGGGCGTGCGAGGAACTGGACGGCAGCCCGACCAGCCAGGTCAGCAGGTTCCAGAGGATCGCGCCGACCAGGGCGGCGAAGATGACCTCGGGACGGATGCCGGTCTCGTCGACGAGACCCTTGGAGATCGTGTTGGCGACCTCCACGGAGAGGAAGGCGCCCACCAGGTTCAGCGCGGCGGACATGGCCACCGCGACCTTGGGCTTGAGCGCACCGGTCGAAATGGTGGTGGCCATCGCGTTCGCGGTGTCGTGGAAACCGTTCGTGAAATCAAACGCGAGTGCGGTCACCACCACAATCGCGAGGATCAGCGAGAAGCTTTCCATTTACCCAGGCAATCGTTCGAGGTCATTGGCTGCTCGACCGTAGGTAACCAGGGTGAACGGAAGATGAACTGAGGGGGGCGCGGTGGTGTCCGGAATCGGGGCCACCGGAACCCGCCTCCGCCGGCCCCGGGCCCGGAGGGCCGGTTTCCGCCCCGGGGCGCCCCGCCCGCCTGGCAGGATCACCGCAGCGCCGCCGGCCGGCGGCGGGGACCACAGGGGCGTACGGGACGCCCCGGGAGGAGGCGGGGCCGTGCAGGAGTCCGCGCAGAGGCGTCCGCGACCGGAGGAGACGCGAGCCTGGGAGTCCCTGGTGGCCGCCGCCCGGCGCACGGTCGCCGACGGACTGGTGGTCGGCACCTCCGGCAACGTCTCGGTCCGCGTCGGCGACACCGTGCTGGTCACCCCCTCGGGCGTGCCCTACGACCGGCTCGCCCCGGCCGACCTGACCGGCGTCGCCCTGGACGGCCGGCAGGTCCTCGGCACCCTCGTCCCGACCAGCGAACTCCCCCTCCACCTCGCGGTCTACCGGGCCACCGACGCCGGCGCCGTCGTCCACACCCACGCCGTGCACGCCACGGCCGTCTCCACGCTCGTCGAGGAACTGCCGCTCGTGCACTACATGGCCGCGGCGCTCGGCGGACCCGTCCGGGTCGCCCCCTACGCGACGTACGGCACCGACGAACTGGCCGCGCACGTGCTGCGCGCCCTCGACGGCCGCTCCGGCTGCCTGCTGCGCAACCACGGCACGGTCACCCACGGCGCCACCCTGGACCAGGCGTACGACCGCACGGCCCAGCTGGAGTGGATGTGCCGCCTGTGGCTGACCGCCGCCTCGGTGCCCGGCCGCACCCCGGCCCTGCTGACCGAGGAGCAGGTCGCGGAGGTCGGCCAGCGGCTGCGCGGGTACGGGCAGCGCCCCTGACCGCACACCGGCCCGGCCCCGGGCCTCCTCCCTCCGCCGCCCTCCGGTGGCTTACGACGGAGCACGCCGGGAAACTGGGAGCTGTGCGCACCGTCACCGCAACGACCGCCGCCGTCACCGCGGCCCTGGCAGCCGGCGCCGCGAGCGTCGCCGCCGGCCGCCTCGCCAGCGACGCCGCGCTCAAGGCGCCGCCCGGCCGGCCCCTGCCCACCGAGCCCCGGCTCACCGTGCACGGCACCGTCGCCGGCCAGATCACCCTCACCCGGCACCTGGCCAGCCTGCGGCCCGGCCGCTACGGACTGGCCGGCGACGGCTCGCACGCCGTGGTGGGCCCCGTCCTGCCCGGCGACCGGCACCCGGCCGACGCCGTCGTACGCCGCCTCGAACGCGTCACACACGGCACCCTCGCCCCCGGCGACAAGGCCTGGCTGACCCCCAACCTGTACGTCGGCAACCCGGGCACCGCGCTGGGCCTGCGCTACGCCGACGTCCAGATCCCCGGCGAACTCGGCGCCCTGCCCGGCTGGTTCCTGCCGGGCCCCCGCGCCACCTGGATCATCGCGGTGCACGGCCTCGGCGCCACCCGCGAGCACGCCCTGAACCTCATGGCCCTGCTGCACCGCCTCGAATTCCCGCTGCTGGCCCTCGCCTACCGGGGCGACGCCGGAGCGCCCCGCCCGCCGGGCGGCCTGCGGCACTTCGGCGAGACCGAGTGGCACGACCTGGAGTCCGCCGTCCACTACGCCGTCGAGCACGGCGCCCGCCGGGTCGTGCTGCTCGGCTGGTCCACCGGCGCCACCATGGCCCTGCGCACCGCCGCCCGGTCCGACCTGCGCGACCACATCTCCGGGCTGGTCCTCGACTCCCCGGTCCTCGACTGGCGGACGACCGTGCGCGCCCTCGCCGCGGCCCGCCGCACCCCGGGCGCGCTGCTCCCGCTCGCGGTCCGCGCCGCCCAGGGCCGCACCGGCCTCGATGCCGCCCGGCCCGGTGCCCAGGACCGCCTGGACGTCCCGGCCCTCGTCTTCCACGGCCCCGCCGACACCGTCGCCCCCTGGCGGCTCTCCCGCCGCTTCGCCGACGCCCACCCCCGGCTGGTCGCCCTGCACACCGTCCCCCAGGCCCCGCACGGCGCGATGTGGAACGCCGCGCCGGACCGGTACGAAGAGGCGCTGCGCCGCTTCCTGACCCCGCTGGCCTGACCGGAGACCCGGCCGGGGCCGCGCCCGCCCCGGCCGCGCCCCCCGTTCCGCTCACAAGTGTCCGCAGACCCTGCCACGACCGTGCCGAGCCCCTTGCGACAAGGGCCGGCCGCGCCGTCGCCCCGCCCGCGCCGGTGACCCGTCGAGGCATTCCGTTTGGGTTTTCGGACCGTCAACCGGAAGACTGCCCCCGTGACGTCCCGTATCCCGCGCGACTCCAGGCTCCGACTCGTCCGCCCGCGACCCCTGGCCGCCGCCCCCAGAGCGATGAACCAGCGGCCCTCGCGCCGCACCGCGCCACGCCCCCCGGAGGGCACCCCCGCACGGTCGGAGCTGGCCCGCATGGCACGCGCCGTGCTGGCCGACGCCGCCCGCGTCGCCCGCTGGGCCGACGCCGCCCTCGGTCCCGGCCGGGAGAGCGGGACCGCCGACGGCAAGGCCACCCTGGCCGCCGCCACCGCCGAACGCGCGGGCCGCGACCTGGGCCTGACCGCGGCTCAGGTCCGCGCCGACTGGGACATCGCCCGCCTCGCCGGACTGGTCGAGGTGCACGGCGACAACGCCCGCCCCGGCTGGCGGCTGCGCGCCTGGGACCGGGACGACAGCGCCGTCCTGCGCGGCTGGGTCGCCCTCTTCGACGCCTGGTCGCTCGCCCACCCCGAGGCCGCCGACCAGGAGCCCGCCGCCGTCGCCGAGGTCGTCTCGGCCATGCCCCAGGTGCTCTCCTTCCTCCACCTGTCCGCCGGCCCGGTACCCGTCGCCCAGCTCCTCGACCTCCTCCAGCAGCGCGTCACCGAACTGCGCACCGAACGCTGCGAGGTCCCCTACGACGGCCCCCTGTCCGACCCCCCGAAGCAGCGGCCCGACAGCGCCGACGACACCGCGCTCGCCCCGCTCCTCGACTGGGCCCTCGGCGCCCTCGCCTCCGTGGGCGCCCTCACCTACGGCGGCGGCCAGGCCACCCTCACCCCGCTCGGCAACTGGGCGGTCTGGGTCAAGCTGGAGCAGATCTGCGTCGCCGCGCAGAGCCCCGCCGGCAACATCGAGCAGGGCGCCGAGGACATGCTGCGCGGCTGCGCCCAGCTCCGCCCCAACGCGGCCCGCGCCGAGTACCGCGCCTGGCTCGCCGCCCGCCCCGTGGGCAGCGCCGTCACCGAGCTGCTCCAGGCCGCCCGCGGCGAGGACGCCCTGCTGCGCGGCCTGGCCTTCGAGGCGCTGCGCGTCGTCGGCGCCCCCGCCGAGCCCGACGTACGGGCCGTGCTGGAGGAGCCGACGCTGCGGCCGTACGCGCTGCTGTGGCTGGCCGAGCACGACGGCGTCGACCCCGAGGACGCGCACGAGGTCCTCACCCGCGAGGAGGCCACCTGGCTGTGGGTCGACACCGCCGCCGCCGTCGCCGACCACGGCGAGGCCCCGCTGCTGGTGCGGCACCTGGAGGCGGCCGTCCAGCCCACCGTCCCGATGCTGCTGGAGGAGGTCCAGGCGGTCGGGCACCCCCGGACCGTGCAGGTCCTGGTGGCGCTGGCCGCCGCCCACCCCGACCCGGCCCTGGCCAAGGCCGTGCGCCGGGCCGCCTTCCAGGTGCACACGGGAGGCAGCTGACGGGCCGCGGGGCGGCCGGGCGGGGCCGGGCGCGGGGACGGCAGCACCGGAAAAAGTGGTTGCACGGCACCGTTAGACTGGCCCCATGGCCATTCTCCTCGCGCATTAGACGGCGGGCACGTCCTCAGCCGCCCCTCCCGCCCCCAACCCGCCCTGGAGTCTGTCCGTGATCTCCGCCTCCGGTATCGAGCTGCGCGCCGGTGCCCGTGTCCTCATCGAGAGCGCCACCTTCCGCGTCGCCAAGGGCGACCGCATCGGCCTGGTCGGCCGCAACGGCGCCGGGAAGACGACCCTCACCAAGTGCCTGGCCGGCGAGGGCATCCCCGCCGCCGGCACCATCACCCGCTCCGGCGAGGTCGGCTACCTGCCGCAGGACCCCCGCACCGGCGACCTCGACGTCCTCGCCCGCGACCGCATCCTCTCCGCCCGCGGCCTGGACACCCTGATCCGCAAGATGCGGGAGAACGAGCAGCGCATCGCCAACGGCCAGGGCGCCACCCGCGAGAAGGCCCTGCGCCAGTACGAGCGCCAGGAGACGGAGTTCCTCACCAAGGGCGGGTACGCCGCCGAGGCCGAGGCCGCCACCATCGCCGCCGCGCTGAACCTGCCCGACCGGGTGCTCGGCCAGCCCCTGCACACCCTCTCCGGCGGCCAGCGCCGCCGCATCGAGCTGGCCCGCATCCTCTTCTCGGACGCCGACACCCTGCTCCTCGACGAGCCCACGAACCACCTCGACGCCGACTCGATCATCTGGCTGCGGGACTACCTGAAGACCTACCGCGGCGGCTTCATCGTGATCTCCCACGACGTCGACCTGGTCGAGACGGTCGTCAACAAGGTGTTCTACCTGGACGCCAACCGCGCCCAGATCGACATCTACAACATGGGCTGGAAGCTCTACCAGCAGCAGCGCGAGGCCGACGAGAAGCGCCGCAAGCGCGAGCGCGCCAACGCCGAGAAGAAGGCCGCCGCCCTGCACTCGCAGGCCGACAAGATGCGCGCCAAGGCCACCAAGACGGTCGCCGCGCAGAACATGGCGCGCCGCGCGGACAAGCTGCTCAGCGGACTGGAGGCGGTCCGCCAGTCCGACAAGGTCGCCAAGCTCCGCTTCCCCGAGCCCGCGCCCTGCGGCAAGACCCCGCTGATGGCCGAGGGCCTGTCGAAGTCCTACGGCTCGCTGGAGATCTTCACCGACGTCGACCTGGCCATCGACAAGGGTTCCCGCGTCGTCATCCTCGGGCTCAACGGCGCCGGCAAGACCACCCTGCTGCGCCTGCTCGGCGGCGTCGAGCAGCCCGACACCGGCAAGGTCGTCCCCGGCCACGGCCTCAAGCTCGGCTACTACGCGCAGGAGCACGAGACCCTCGACCCCGGGCGCACGGTCCTGGAGAACATGCGCTCCGCCGCCCCCGACATGGACCTGGTCGAGGTCCGCAAGGTGCTCGGCTCGTTCCTGTTCTCCGGTGACGACGTCGACAAGCCGGCCGGGGTCCTCTCCGGCGGCGAGAAGACCCGCCTCGCCCTGGCCACCCTCGTGGTGTCCTCGGCCAACGTGCTGCTGCTCGACGAGCCGACCAACAACCTCGACCCGGCCAGCCGCGAGGAGATCCTCGGCGCGCTGCGCACCTACAAGGGCGCCGTCGTCCTCGTCACCCACGACGAGGGCGCCGTCGAGGCGCTCCAGCCGGAGCGGATCATCCTGCTGCCGGACGGGGTCGAGGACCTCTGGGGCGCCGACTACGCGGATCTCGTCGCCCTCGCTTGATCGAATGGATGATCCACGGCGTATGGATCATTCGGCCGATCCGTGATCCACCATCTGTGTGAGATCTCCTCGTACCGAGGTGTGTCCTGCATCGATTTCGCGGCCGAGCCGCCCCTCCCGGGCGGCTCGGCCGTTTCGCCTTTCTGACCAGCGTCTTTCCCGGACGTACCCGTTCGGGTGTACGGACGCGAACTCTTGGAATCCGGGCTTCCGCTTGTGGGGACACGCTCCTGTCGTCACATCTCTGTCTCATCGACCTTGCCGAATGGGTGGCCATCGGGGCCCGGAGGGGTGATCATGAGGAGACCAGAGCGCACTTCCCATGAGGAGGCACGGGTGGCCGAGACTCTGAAGAAGGGCAGCCGGGTGACCGGCGCCGCGCGCGACAAGCTCGCGGCAGACCTGAAGAAGAAGTACGACGCCGGTGCGAGCATCCGGGCGTTGGCCGAGGAGACCGGCCGCTCGTATGGCTTTGTGCACCGCATGCTCAGTGAGTCGGGCGTCACGCTCCGAGGGCGTGGCGGGGCGACCCGGGGCAAAAAGGCCACACCGGCCTGATTTCCCCGGGCGGCCCCTCGGCTCTTCCGATGGTGGCCACCCGGTCGGACGCATGACCGACCGGGTGGTTACTGTGCAGTCACTTACGTGCGCCGTACGGATGTCCGTACGGCATACCAGGCCGACCGCACCCATCGGAGGCGCCTCATGGCTGCACAGGATCCCGTACTCGACCAGGACGGCGTACGGCTCACCGTCGACGACGCGATCGCCACGGTGACGCTGACCAACCCGGCCAAGCGCAACGCGCAGAGCCCCGCCCTGTGGCGGGCGCTCACCGAGGCCGGGCGGCGGCTGCCGGGCTCCGTGCAGGTCGTCGTGCTGCGGGCCGAGGGCAAGTCGTTCTCGGCGGGACTCGACCGGCAGGCGTTCACGCCCGAGGGCTTCGAAGGCGAGCCGTCGTTCCTGGACCTCGCGCGCGGCAGCGACACCGAACTGGACGCGGCCATCGCCGAGTACCAGGAGGGGTTCACCTGGTGGCGGCGCGGCGACATCCTGTCGATCGCCGCCGTCCAGGGGCACGCCATCGGTGCCGGATTCCAGCTCGCTCTCGCCTGTGACCTGCGGGTGGTCGCCGACGACGTGCAGTTCGCCATGCGCGAGACCTCGCTCGGTCTCGTCCCCGACCTGACGGGCACCCATCCGCTCGTCGGCCTCGTCGGATACGCGCGCGCCCTGGAGATCTGCGTGACCGGGCGGTTCGTCCTGGCCGAGGAGGCCGTCTCCAGCGGGTTGGCCAGCCTCGCCGTGCCGGGCGACCAGCTCGACGGCGCCGTACGCGATCTCGCCTCCGCGGTGCTGGCGGCGCCGCGCGACGCCGTGATCGAGACGAAGACGCTGCTCCAGGGCGCCCTGTCCCGGGACTTCGAGGCGCAGCGCCGGGCCGAGCGGGCCGCGCAGGCACGCCGCCTGCGGGACCTGGCCGGCCTCGGCGAGTAACCGGACGCCCCGTGCCCTGGAGGGACGTGCGCCGCACGTCCCCGAAGGGGCGCCGGGAACCGCGCCACCAGCCGCGACGTACCCGCACCCACCGAGGAACCCGTCCCGCCCCGGTCAGTCGACGGCAGTCACCAGTACCGCCACGGACGGGTGGTCCGGCAACGCCTCCGCCACCGCGGCACGGACGCGCCGGGCCACCTCCACCGTGCGGTGCCGTCCGTCCACCGCGCACTCCACCCGCACGTGCCGCCGGGCCAGCGCCGCCGCCCCCTCCTCCGGCGCCGAGAGGTGCACGGCACGCCCCGGTCCGGTCAGCCGGGTCACGCCCTCGACCGCCAGCGCGGCCCGGCCCGCCCGTCCTTCGTCGCCGTCCTGCCGGGCCGCCTCCGCCGGCGGCTCCTCCGGCCGCGGCGACGGGGCGGCAGCCTCTTCCGAAGCCGCCTCAAACAGGTCCGTCACCCGCAGGTCCACCTCCGTGACCAGCAGGCCGAGCCGCAGCTCCGCCGCCTCGGCCAGCGTGGCACGCACCCGGGCGGCCACCGCGGGCAGCGGCTCCGCCGCCGTCGCCGTCAGCTCCGCCGTCACCCGCAGCGGCCCCGGCGGCAGGGCGCTCGGCGGCGGCGGTACGGCGGGCTCGGCCGCCGCCTCCGGATCGGCGGGCGCGATCCGCAGGCGGTCCAGGGCCACGCCCGGCAGGGCCGCCGCCACCGCCAGCAGCACCTCGCGCGCCGCCCGCTCCGCGATCCAGGCGCCGTCCCGCGCGCCGCCCAGGGGCAGGAACCTGCCCAGCCCCAGCTGCTCCCGTACTGTCCGTGTCCACCGGTCGGCCGTCGTCATTCGTCCAGCCTGCCGCATCCCCGGCGCGCGAGCGCGCAAACACACTTAACGTGGGTCACAGGACGACGACGACCGAAAGGGACGTACGGCGATGAGTGAGACAACGGAGAGCAACCGGCCCGGCCGGGACATCGGCGCCGAGGGCCTGAGCAGGGGGCAGTCGGTCCGGCGGGGCGGGGGAGACCCCGGCAGCCGCGGCCGGACCACCATCGCGGACGGCGTGGTGGAGAAGATCACCGGAATGGCGGCCCGCGACGTGGTGGGTGTGCACGCCATGGGCAGCGGGATGTCCCGCACCTTCGGGGCCGTCCGGGACCGGGTGCCCGGCGGGTCCAAGTCGTCCGGTGTGACACGCGGGGTGAAGGCCGAGGTCGGCGAGAAGCAGACCGCCCTCGACCTGGAGATCGTCGTCGAGTACGGCGTGTCGATCTCGGACGTGGCCCGCGATGTGCGGGAGAACGTCGTGGCGGCGGTGGAGCGGATGACCGGACTGGAGGTCGTCGAGGTCAACATCGCGGTCAGCGACGTCAAACTGCCCGACGAAGAGGACGAGGACCAGCCGGAACCGCGGCTCCAGTGAGACGGCCCCGCTGCCCCGGACGTGAGGAGAGCGCACCATGAACATGGCCGTGGTCGGCATGATCGCCGGCATGGCACTGGGCTTCGCCGGATACTTCGGCGGATTCGGGGCCTTCCTGCTGGTGGCCGCCCTGGGCGCCGTCGGCTTCGTCGTCGGCCGGTTCCTGGAGGGCGACATGGAACCGGGCGACTTCTTCCGCAGCCGCGACGACCGCCGGCGGTGACCGGCGTGAGCGGCACGGCCACCGAGCCGCGCGTGGACGGGGACGCCGTCCCGCCCGGCGAGCGCGGCGCCACGCGGATCGCCGACCGGGTCGTCGCCAAGATCGCCGCGCAGGCGGCGCGCGAGGCGGTCGGCACCCTGCCGCCGGACGCCGAGCACCCCCACGCGAGCGTCGTGGTGCGGCACGGTGTCGTCCGGGTCCGGGTCCACGTGGAACTCGACTACCCCTGCGACGTCGGCGCCCGCTGCGGCCGGGTGCGGCACCACGTCAGCGAACGGGTGAGCACCTTGACGGGCATGAAGGTGCCGGAGGTCGCCGTACGGGTGGAGCGGCTCCACCCGGCGGCGGAGTACGGCGCGGCACAGGGAAGGACGCGATGAGCGAACCCACCGAGCCCACCGAGCCCACCGAGCCCACCGAGCCCACCGGACCCGCCGGGACCGGACCCACCGGACCCACCGGACCCCCCGGAGCCGCCGGACCGGCCGAGTCCACCGGGCCCCAGGGCAGCACCGTCCGGTCGCCCGTCCTGGAGAAGGGGACCGGAACGGCACCGCGGGAACCGCAGCCCGCCCCGGAGAACGCCGGCCGGGCCCACCGGTTCTGGTCCGCGCGACGCGTCCCGGCGGGCATCGTCGCCCTGCTGCTCCTCGCCCTCGCGGGCCTGTTCCTGTACGACATCGTCGCCGTGCGCGCGGACCGGCCCGGCATGAGCTGGCGCCGCGAACTGGCCCGGCAGCTCGCGCGGCGGCCCCTCGACGACATCTGGGTGCTGGTCGGCGCGGGCGTCGCCACCGCGCTGGGCCTGTGGCTCCTGCTGCTGGCCCTCACCCCGGGCCTGCGCGCGGTCCTGCCGATGCGCCGCACGCACCCCGACGTCCGGGCCGGGCTGCACCGGGACGCCGCCGCGACGGTGCTGCGCGACCGGGCCATGGAGGTGGCCGGCGTGCAGTCGGCCAAGGTCCGCGCCCGCCGGTCCGGGGCCAGGGTCCGCGCGGTGGCGCACTTCCGCGAACTGGACGACGTACGCACCGATCTGGACACCGCCCTCGGCGACACGGTGCGGGGGCTGGGCCTGGCCCGGCCGCCCCGGCTGTCGGTGAAGGTGCGGCGGCCCGGACGGAAGGGATGACCACCGTGCTCAGGACCGTGAACCGGGTGCTGCTCGCCCTTGTCGGCCTCGTCCTGCTGGTCCTCGGCGGCTCGGTGCTGGCCGTCGGGCTCGGGGCGAAGCCGCCCTCCTGGTGGATCCACGACTCCCGCCACGACGTGCTGCTCAGCACCGCCGAGCGGACCAAGTGGCGGGGCGAGGGCTGGTGGTGGCCGGTCGTGATCGCCGCGCTCGCCGTCCTGCTGCTGCTCGCCCTGTGGTGGCTGGTCGCGGCCCTGCGCCGGCGCCGGCTCGGCGAGGTCCTCGTCGACACCGGCGACGGCGACGGCGCGGTGCTGCGCGGCCGGGCCCTGGAGGACGCCCTCGCCGCGGAGGCCGGCCGGCTAGACGGCGTCGACCGTGCGGACGCGCGGCTCACCGGGCGCCGCAGCGCGCCCAGGGCGAGGGTACGGCTCCGGCTGGAACCGCACGTCGACCCCGGCACCGCCCTCGACGGGCTGACCGGCGGCGCCCTCGCGCACGCCCGTACCTCGGCCGGCCTCGACACCCTGCCGGCGGAGGTCCGCCTCAGAAGCGTCGGACACCGGGCGGAACGGGTCGGCTGACGGGCGGACGGACCGCCCGGGGCCGCTCAGAAGCCGTGCCGTACCCCGCCGTCCACCGGCACCATCACGCCGGTGATGTAGGAGGCGGCCGGGGAGAGCAGGAACGCCGCCGCGCGGCCGAACTCCTCGGGCGTGCCGTACCGGCGCAGCGGGATGCGGGACTCGGCCGCCGTACGGGTGGCCTGCGGGTCGGCGGAGAGGCCGTCCAGCTCGCGTACCCGGTCGGTGTCGATGCGGCCCGGCAGCACGCCCACCACGCGGATGCCGTGCGGGCCCAGTTCGTCGCCGAGGGACTTGGCGAAGCCGGCCAGCCCCGGCCGCAGCCCGTTGGAGACGGTGAGCCCCGGGATCGGCTCGTGCACCGAGCCGGACAGCACGAAGCCGATGACCCCGCCCTCGCCCAGCTCGGACGCCGCCGCGCGGGCCAGGCGCACCGCGCCGAGGAAGACCGACTCGAACGCCGCCTGCCACTGCTCGTCGGTGATGTCGGCGACGAACCCGGCGGGCGGCCCGCCCACGCTGATCAGCACGCCGTCGAACCGTCCGAAGCGCTCCCGGGCGGTGGCGATGAGCCGTCCGGCCGCCGTCGGGTCGGCGTTGTCGACGGCCACCCCGGCCGCGTCCGGGCCGAGCGCGGCGGCGGCCTCGGCGACGCTCTTCTCGTCCCGGCCGCTGACGACCACCTTCGCCCCGTCGGCCACCAGGGCGCGCGCGGTCGCGTTGCCCAGGCCCCGGGTGGCTCCGGTGACGACGTACACCCGGTCCCTCAGTCCAAGATCCATGGCTTCTATCCTGCCTCGTCGTCACCGGTCAGGGCGAGGGCCGTGTGCACCAGGCCGATGTGGCTGAACGCCTGCGGGAAGTTGCCGAGCTGCCGGCCGGCCACCGGGTCGTACTCCTCCGCCAGCAGGCCCACGTCGTTGGCGAGGCCCAGCAGCCGTTCGAACAGCTCCCGCGCCTCCTTGGTGCGGCCCGTCATGTGCAGGGCGTCCGCCAGCCAGAACGAGCAGACCAGGAAGGTGCCCTCACCGCCGGGCAGGCCGTCGACCTCGCTCTGAGCGGTGCTGTACCGCTGCACCAGGCCGTCGCGGGTCAGTTCGCGGGAGACGGCGTCGATGGTGCCGGTCACCCGGGGGTCGTCCGGAGGCAGGAAGCCGACGCGGGGGATGAACAGCAGCGCGGCGTCCAGTTCGCGGGAGCCGTAGTACTGGGTGAAGGTGTTGCGTTCGGGGTCGTAGCCCTTCTCGCAGACCTCCCGGTGGATCTCGTCGCGCAGCGCGCGCCAGCCCGCCAGGTCGCCGCCCAGCTCCGGCTCCGCCTCCAGGGTGCGCACCGCCCGGTCGGCCGCGACCCACGCCATCACCTTGGAGTGCACGAACGGGCGGCGTCCGCCGCGCACCTCCCACAGCCCCTCGTCGGGGCGGCGCCACGCGGTGCGCAGGAACTCCAGCAGGGCCCGCTGCAGCTCCCACATCTGCGGCACCGCGGGCATCCCGGCGGCACGGGCCAGCGCCAGGGTGTCCATCACCTCGCCGAACACGTCGAGCTGGAGCTGGTTCACCGCGTCGTTGCCGATCCGCACCGGCCGGGACCCGGCGAAGCCGGACAGCCAGGGCAGCTCGGACTCGGGCAGCCGGCGCTCACCGGCGAGGCCGTACATGATCTGGAGGTCGGCGGGGGAGCCGGCGACCGCGCGCAGCAGCCAGTCGCGCCACGCCTCCGCCTCGTCCGTGTACCCGGCGGCCAGCAGCGCGGCCAGGGTGAGGGTGGAGTCGCGCAGCCAGCAGTGCCGGTAGTCCCAGTTGCGCACCCCGCCCGGCTCCTCGGGCAGCGAGGTGGTGGCCGCGGCCACGATGCCGCCGGTCGGCTTGTACGTCAGCGCCTTGAGGGTGATCAGGGAACGGACGACCGCGTCCCGGTAGGGGCCGTCGTAGCGGCAGCGGGCGGCCCAGGCCCGCCAGTCGGCGACGCTGTGCTCCAGCGCCTCGTACGGGTCGACCAGCGGGGGCCGGGGCTCGTGCGAGGGGTGCCAGGTGAGGACGAAGGCGACCTTCTCACCCGCCTTGACGGTGAACTCGGAGTGCGTGCCGTAGTCCTCGCCCCAGGTGGGCACCTCCGGCTCGCTGCGCAGCCACGCCGAGTCCGGCCCGGCCACCGCCACCCGGTGCCCGTCGCTGCGGCGCACCCAGGGAACGACGGAGCCGTAGTCGAAGCGCAGCCGCAGGGTGCTGCGCACGGTCACCTCGCCGCTCAGCCCCTCCACGATCCGCACCAGGTCGGGGGCGCGGTCGCGCTGCGGCATCAGGTCGGTGACCCGGACCGCGCCGCCGTCCGTCTCCCACTCGGTGTCCAGGACCAGGGTGTCGCGGCGGTAGGCCCGCCGGGCGCAGCGCCCGGCGCCCCGGGGCGCGATCCGCCAGTGGCCGTTCTCCTCGTCGCCGAGCAGCCGGGCGAAGCAGGCGGCGGAGTCGAACCGGGGCAGGCACAGCCAGTCCACGGAACCGTCGGCGGAGACCAGGGCGGCGGTCTGCTCGTCGCCGATGAGCGCGTAGTCCTCGATACGGGGATGCACGGGAACCGTCTGCCCAGGAGGGGGTACGGCAATCAGGGCTCCGGTGCCCGCGCTACACCGCCGCCGGTTCCGCCTCCGCGGCGTCGTCCGCGGTGTCCGTCGCGCCGGCGCGGTCGCGGGCCTCGCGGCGGACCAGGAACCACCAGCCGACCGGGACGGCGGCGGAGAACAGCCACCACTGGATCGCGTACGCGAAGTTCAGCGCGGCGTCCTCGTCGCCCGGCCGGCCGATCAGCTCGGGGGTGCCGTCCTTCGGCTCCGGCGTGGTCAGCACGATGTAGCCGCCGAGCACCGACGCGTCCAGGCGTTCGGCCTCCCGCGCGCTGTCGATCAGCATGACCTGCCGGTCGGGGAGGCCCTTGAGGTTCTTGATGCCGCTCGCCTCGGTCGTCTCGTCGGGCATCATCCGCCCGGTGACGGTGACCTCGCCGGAGGGCGGCGCGGGGACCTCCGGGTACTCGGTCTGGCTGGGGCCGTCCGCGGGGATCCAGCCCCGGTTGACCAGCAGCACCTTGCCGTCGTCCAGGACGAACGGGGTGAGCACGTGGTAGCCGACCTCGTCGTCGGCGTTGGTGCGGCGCCGGACGACGACCTCGCCGGCGGTGTCGAAGCGGCCCGTCGCGGTCACCGAGCGGTACCGCTCGGCCGAGGTGATCCTCTTGCCCGGTGAGGTCAGCCGCTCCACCGGGACCGGGTCGGCGTCGAGCGCCTCGGCGACCAGGTCGTTGCGGGCGGTGCGCTCCTCGTAGCGGTGCATCTGCCAGAAGCCCAGCTCGATCATCGTGGGGATGAGAAGCAGGGCGATCAGCGTCAGGATCACCCACTGCCGGGACAACAGGAAGCGGTACACCCCACGACCGTACAACTCGGTCGTGGGGCGAGTGCGGGCGGGTGCGGGTCCGGGGGGCCGCCGCGCCCCCGTCACACCTTGTCGACGACCCCCGTCCTGCCCTCCGCGCGGGCGCAGTGCGCGCCGCAGTACCAGTGGCCGTCGACCTCCGCGCCCTGCCCGATGATCTGCACCCGGCAGTGCTCGCAGATGGGGGCCATGCGGTGGATCGCGCAGGCGAAGCAGTCGAACACGTGGACCGCTCCCTGCGCGTGTACCTCGAAGCTCATGCCGTAGTTGTTGCCGCAGACTTCACATGTCGCCATGGGCCACAGGGTGAGCCGTCGCCGGGGAGGGAGCGAGCGGACGGCGGGCGAGTCGCCCGGCTTTCACCCCCGATGTCACACCGTCGTACGAATCAGCTGTCGGCCGGGGCGACGTCCCGCAGCAGCTGCCCGAACGCCGCCTCGTCCACCACCGGCGTCCCGAACTGCCGGGCCTTGACCACTTTGGAGGTGCCCGAGTCGGGGTCGTTGGTGACGAGCAGGCTGGTCAGCCGGGACAGGCTCGTGGCGACGTGCAGGCCGGCCTCGGTCGCGCGGTCCTCCAGCAGCTCCCGCTCGGTCGAGGTGTCACCCGAGAAGGCGACCCGCATGCCCTGTTTGAGCGGTTTGCCGACTTCGTACCGGCCCGGATTGGGGTACGGGCAGGCCGGCCGCTTGCGGGCGGGGCGCCAGCTCCCCGCCGCCCGGTAGCCGCCGCCGGAGCCCGCCTGGCGCCCGATGCGGGCCGCCGGACGGTCCGCCCACTCGGTCAGCGGCCGGCACTCCTGGAGCGGCAGCCGGACGCTGCCCGCCGCCGCGGCGTGCAGGCTCGGCCGGAACGCCTCCGCGAGCACCCGCGCGTCGTCCAGCGCGTGGTGCGCCCGCCGCTGCACCACCCCGAAGTGCGCGGCGAGCGACTCCAGCTTGTGGTTGGGCAGCGGCAGCGCCAGTTCCTTGGCGAGCGCGATGGTGCACAGCCGCTGGCGCACCGGCGCCTCGCGCCGCGCCCGCGCGTACTCGCGGGCGATCATCTGCCAGTCGAAGACGGCGTTGTGCGCGACCAGCACCCGGCCGTCGAGCCGGGCCGCGAACTCCTCGGCGACGTCCCCGAAGAGCGGCGCCCCTTCGAGCACGTCACTGGTCAGGCCGTGTATCCACACGGGCCCCGGGTCCCGCTCCGGATTGACCAGCGTGTACCAGTGGTCCTCGACCGCGCCGCGCGCGTCCAGACGGTAGACGGCCGCCGAGATGATGCGGTCGTCGCGGGCCAGGCCGGTGGTCTCCACGTCAACGACCGCGTATCCCCGCGGATACGCGGCCGGCCACACCGTGGGGGAGGACGCTGCTGCGATCGTCCGGTCTTCGAGCATGGTCCCAGAGGATACGGGCCGCGACTGACAGTCCCGTCCCGCAGGGGTCCCGCGCGCCCGGGCGCCGGGCGTCCCCGCCGGACAACCGCTCCGGGAAGTACGGGACTTGACGAGCGGGCTCACCAGCGGATCGGCACCGGAAGGGCCGTCAGCAGCCCGGAGACGGCGACCACCAGGGCGAGCACCGCGACCTCGGCCCGCGCGGGGGAGCAGGCGGCCAGCGGATCGGCCGCGCGGCCCAGCCGGACCCGCGCCCACAGGGCCAGCGCCGCCACGGCCGCCACCACGAGCACCTTGGCGAGCAGCACCCGCCCGTACGCGGTGTCCGTCAGCTGCTCCAGGACCGTGCCCGGTGGCATCCGGCGCAGCGAACTGCACACCCCGGTCGCCGTGATGACGGCCAGCAGCACCGCCGCCACGCGCGCGTACAGCCCCAGCAGCGCGGGCCCCGCCCCGGACCCCCGCCACCGGCCCAGCGTCCGCAGCACGTGCAGCAGACCGCCCACCCACAGGGAGGCGCAGGTCAGGTGGAGCAGGGTCAGGCCGGAGCCCAGCAGCGGCGTGTGCTCGGCCGGCGGGTGCGCGCGCAGCGCCTCGGCCACCACCACCGCGGCCAGCGGCCACACCTGGGTGCCCGGCCGCCGGGAGGCGGCGCACAGCCCGGCCACCAGGAACGCGTTGACCTCCAGCAGCGCGAGCCTGCCCTCCCGGGAGGAGTACAGCCCGCCGAGGTCCAGGCCGGTGAGGGAGCCCGGTGCCAGATTGCCGGCGGCCACCACCGAGGCCAGCCCCAGCGCGGCGGCGAAACCGGCCGCCGCCGCGTACGGCGACCAGCTGCGCGGCGCGAGCGGCGGAGCGCCGTCCAGCCGGCGGGCCAGCCGCCCGGCGAAGAGTTCGCCCACCGGGACGGCCAGCGCCGCGAACAGGACCGTCCGCAGCAGCGCGATGCCCCCGGTGCCGGGCGCCGCGGCCTCCCCGGTGCCGGCCAGCGCCGGGGCCGGGCCGAGCAGCGGGACGAGCGCCGCCAGCGCCACGAGCACGAGGACGGCCACGGCCCGGCCGTTGCCGGAGCGCGGGCGCGCGTGCCCGCGGGGCCGGGCCGACGGGGGCGTGGGTCGTATGAGGGTCACCCGGAAATCTTCACCAGTCATCCCATGACCGGGCAACTTCACGGGACGACCGGCGTACGGCGCACGCCCCCGGCGCGTCGGCCTACTTGGTGACCGCGTCCAGCGCGTCCGCCGTGCCCCAGCCGTAGAAGCCGTTGCGGTTCTTGCCGCCCTCGCAGACCGCGTCGACCTTGCCGTCGCCGTCGATGTCGTACGGCTTGGTGCACGGCGTCGCGTCGGCCTGGGCGTACAGCAGCGCCTTCACCTGGGCGGGCGTGGCGCGCGGGTGGGTGGACTTGATGAGCGCGGCGACGCCCGCGACGTGCGGCGACGCCATCGACGTACCGGCCATGTAGCCCCACTTGCCGCCGGGCAGCGTGCCCAGGATCAGGCCGCTGGTGGCGGGCGGCGCCGGGGTCTGGTACGCCGTCGAGTCGCCGCCGGGCGCGGCGATGTCGATGACGCCGAGGCCGTAGTTGGAGAAGGACGACTTGATGCCCTTGGCGCCGGTCGCGGCGGTGGTGACGACACCCGGCAGCTGGGTCGGGATGTCGTAGCACTCGGACGGGTCGATCACCCGGTCGGAGGGCGTGGTGTCGTTGGGGGAGGACGGGTCGGTGATCTCGTCGGCGGCGAGGTCGTACTCCTCGTTGCCGGCCGCGGCCACGTTGACCGCGCCCTTGCGCTCCGCGTAGGAGGAGGCCCGGCGGACGGCCTCGACCAGGGCCTTCTGGTCCGGGTCGTCCTTGCAGTTGAAGTACCACGGGTCGGTGTAGTAGCTGTTGTTGGTCACCTCGACGCCGTGCTCGGCCGCCCACATGAACCCGCAGACCACGGCCTCGGTGTAGAAGAACCCGGCGGTCGTGGACACCTTGATGCCGGACACCTTGACGCCCGGCGCGACGCCCGTCATGCCGACGCCGTTCTTGGCGGCGGCGATCTCACCGGCCACGTGGGTGCCGTGCGGGGACTCCTCGGCGGTGGGCCGCCAGGCGCCGTCGGTGGTGTCCGGCTTGCCGGAGACGCAGTTGACGGACGCGGCCCGGTCGAAGTTCGGGGCGATGTCCGGGTGGGTGTCGTCCACGCCGGTGTCGATGACCGCGACCGTCACCTTGCTGCTGCCGAGTGACTTCTCGTGCGCCTTGTCCGCCTTGATGGCCGGCAGGTCCCACTGGAGGGACTCCAGCGGGTCCTGGCCCTCGGCGGCCTCGGCCGCGGCGGCCTCGGTGGCGCTGAGCACCTTCGGCGTGCCCACGTCGGTGGTGGCGGCCGAGGGCAGCGGGGCGGTGCGGGTGGCGCCCGCCGACTGCACGCCGCGCGCCGTGCGGACGGTCTTGGCGAAGTCCGGGTTCGAGGAGTGGACGACGACGACACCGATCCGGTCGTAGGACGTCACGATCGTGCCGCCGGCCTCGGCTATCGCGCGCCGGACGGTGGCCGACGGCGCCTTGCCCGCCTTGACGTTGACGACGTAGCTGAGCGAGGTCGCGTCGGCGGAGACCGACGGGGCGTCGGCCGCGACGGCCTGGACGTTCGGCAGGAAGGCCAGCGCGGTGGCCATGGCCATGCCGACGGGGAGGGCCACGGCGCGGCGGTGGCGGGAGAGGGACCGAGTCATGTGCGAGATCTCCAGTCGAGTTCCGAGTGCTGACGTGCGGGTGCCAGGTCCGGACGGGCCGGGGAGCGGGAGTGCGGAGGCCAGGACACGGTTCCGGCGCGCGGACGAGCCATGGGGTCTCCACAACTTCTCGAAACGGGCCTGCCCGAGACACGGTGGTGCTCGGGCAGGTACATGTCGGGTGGTGCAGGGTGAAGCTATCTCCCGAAGTCGCTGGTCAGCAATGCTTTCCCCGAAGTCGCTCCGGGCAGGCCCGAGCGGCACCGGAAAAGTGCGGGGCAGGTTTGAACCGGGTCCGGGGCGGCGCCGTGTCGTTGGTCAGGGAGCACGAGCACGATCAGCCCCCGACCGATAGGTACAGCAGTCATGTCCGTCGTACGAGGAGAATCCGTGGCCACCGACGCACCGCCCCCCTCGCAGGAACAACACCGGCTGCCCTCCGCCGAGGAGTTCAACGAGGTGCAGCAGAGCGCGGAGTTCGGTGAACTGCGCCGTTCCTTCCGCTCCTTCGCCTTCCCGCTGACGATCGCCTTCGTCCTCTGGTACCTGCTCTACGTGCTGCTGTCGAACTACGCGGGCGGCTTCATGGGCACCGAGCTGTTCGGCAACATCAACGTGGCGTTCGTCTTCGGCATCGCCCAGTTCGTCACCACGTTCCTCATCGCCTGGTGGTACTCGCGGTACGCCGCCGCGAAGCTCGACCCCAAGGCCGAGGCCATCAAGTCCCGGATGGAGGGCGGCGCATGAGCCCCGCGCAGCACACGTTCCTGGCGGCCAACGAGGCCAGTGAGCACCGGCCGCTGATCATCAGCCTCTTCGCGGTGTTCGTCCTCGCCACCCTCGTCATCACCGTCTGGGCGGGCCGGCAGACCAAGGACGCCGCCGACTTCTACGCGGGCGGCCGCCAGTTCAGCGCCTTCCAGAACGGCCTGGCCGTCTCGGGCGACTACATGTCCGCCGCGTCCTTCCTCGGTATCGCCGGCGCCATCGCCATCTTCGGCTACGACGGCTTCCTGTACTCCATCGGCTTCCTGGTCGCCTGGCTGGTGGCCCTGCTGCTGGTCGCCGAGCCGCTCCGGAACTCCGGCCGTTACACCATGGGCGACGTCCTCGCCTACCGGATGCGCCAGCGCCCGGTGCGGACCGCCGCCGGCACCTCCACCATCGTCGTGTCGATCTTCTACCTGCTGGCCCAGATGGCGGGTGCCGGCGTCCTGGTCTCCCTGCTGCTCGGCATCACCTCCGACGCGGGCAAGGTCCTCATCGTCGCCCTGGTCGGCCTGCTGATGATCGTGTACGTCTCCATCGGCGGCATGAAGGGGACGACCTGGGTCCAGATGGTCAAGGCGGTGCTGCTGATCGGCGGCACCATCCTGATCACCTTCCTGGTGCTGCTGAAGTTCGACTTCAACATCTCCGACCTGCTCGGCACCGCCGCCGAGAACAGCGGCAAGGGCGCCGCCTTCCTGGAGCCCGGCCTCCAGTACGGCGCGACCGGCACCACCAAGCTGGACTTCATCTCCCTCGGCATCGCCCTGGTCCTCGGCACCGCCGGCCTGCCGCACATCCTGATCCGCTTCTACACCGTGCCCAACGCCAAGGCCGCCCGTAAGTCGGTGAACTGGGCGATCGGCATCATCGGCGTCTTCTACCTGATGACCATCGCGCTCGGTTTCGGCGCGGCGGCCCTGATCTCGCAGAAGGAGATCACCGACTCCAACCCGTCCGGCAACACCGCCGCCCCGCTGCTCGCCCTGCACGTCGGCGGCGTCGACTCGGCGTGGGGCGCGATCCTGCTCGCCGTGATCTCGGCGGTGGCCTTCGCGACCATCCTCGCCGTGGTGGCCGGCCTCACCCTGGCCTCGTCCTCGTCCTTCGCGCACGACATCTACGCCAACGTCATCCGCAAGGGCCGGGCCACCGAGAAGGAGGAGATGCGGGCGGCCCGCTGGGCGACCGTCTTCATCGGCATCGTCTCCATCGCCCTGGGCGCCCTCTCCCGCGACCTGAACGTGGCCGGCCTGGTCGCCCTCGCCTTCGCGGTCGCCGCCTCCGCCAACCTGCCCACGATCCTCTACAGCCTCTTCTGGAAGCGGTTCACCACCCAGGGCGCCCTGTGGTCGATCTACGGCGGTCTGGTCGTCGCCGTCGGCCTGGTGCTCTTCTCGCCGGTCGTCTCGGGCGACGCGACCTCGATGTTCCCGGACGTCGACTTCGCCTGGTTCCCGCTGAAGAACCCCGGCCTGATCTCCATCCCGTTCGGCTTCCTGATGGGCTGGCTCGGCACCCTCCTGTCCAAGGAGGAGCCGAACGCCGCCAAGTACGCCGAGCTGGAGGTCCGGTCCCTGACCGGCACCGGCGCCCACTGATCCCGTCCCGCCGGCCCGTCCCCGCCGCGGCCCCGTCGTAGCTCCCTACGACGGGGCCGCGGCACACCTCGTGGCTTCCGGCCGCTGTCGTTGTCACCGCGGTCACGTAGGCTCGAAGGCGTCGGCGGAGGGAAGGCGCTCCGCCGATCCGCGTCGAGGGAGGGGGCCCACGTGCTCATCGACACCTACGGCCGAGTGGCCACCGACCTGAGGGTCTCGCTGACCGACCGCTGCAATCTGCGGTGTACGTACTGCATGCCCGAGGAGGGCCTGCAGTGGCTGGCCAAGCCCGACCTGCTCACCGACGACGAGATCGTCCGCCTGGTCGGCATCGCGGTCACCTCCCTGGGCGTCACGGAGGTCCGCTTCACCGGCGGCGAGCCGCTGCTCCGCCCCGGCCTGGCCGGCATCGTGGAGCGCGTCGCCGCGCTCGACCCGCGCCCCCAGACGTCCCTGACCACCAACGGCATCGGGCTCAAGCGCACCGCGGCGGCCCTGAAGGCGGCGGGCCTGGACCGGGTCAACGTCTCCCTGGACACCCTCCGCCCGGACGTCTTCAAGACCCTCACCCGCCGTGACAGGCACCGGGACGTCCTGGAGGGCCTGCACGCCGCCCGGGAGGCCGGTCTGACCCCGGTCAAGGTCAACTCGGTCCTGATGCCGGGGGTCAACGACGACGAGGCCCCCGAGCTCCTCGCCTGGGCCGTGGAGCACGGCTACGAGCTGCGTTTCATCGAGCAGATGCCGCTCGACGCCCAGCACGGCTGGAAGCGCGACGGCATGGTCACCGCCGGCGACATCCTGGCCTCCCTGCGTACCCGCTTCACACTGACCGAGGAGGGCTCCGAGGAGCGCGGCTCGGCCCCCGCCGAGCGCTGGCTGGTCGACGGCGGGCCGCACCGCGTCGGTGTCATCGCCTCGGTCACCCGCCCGTTCTGCGCCGCCTGCGACCGCACCCGGCTGACCGCCGACGGCCAGGTCCGCACCTGCCTGTTCGCCCGCGAGGAGACCGACCTGCGTGCCGCCCTGCGCTCCGGCGCCCCGGACGAGGAGATCGCCCGCGTCTGGAAGCTCGCCATGTGGGGCAAGAAGGCGGGCGCCGGCCTCGACGACCCCGCCTTCGTCCAGCCGGACCGCCCGATGTCGGCGATCGGCGGCTAGCCAGGCGGGCCGGCAGGGCTAAACCCTGTCGTTCGGATCAGGTCGCGGGGAATCGGCTGCGCCTTCCTCGCGCCGGTGAGCGGGGCCTGGTGCGTGCGGATGCGAGGCGGAGGAGGGAGTCGACGCGGAGCGTCGGCGAGTGACGACAACGCGGCAGGTGCGCGTGCCAGGCCCCGCGTCCGCGGCGTGATCCGAACGGCAGGGCCTAGGAGCCCGGCTCCCAGTCGGCGAGCGGGACGACGTCCTTCAGGAAGCCCCGTACGCCGAGGAACTGGGACAGGTGCTCCCGGTGCTCCTCGCACGCGATCCACGTCTTGCGGCGCTCCGGCGTGTGCAGCTTCGGGTTGTTCCAGGCGAGGACCCACACGGCGTCGGCGCGGCAGCCCTTGGCGGAGCAGATCGGGGTGGTCTCGTCACTCACAGGTTCGTCTCACAGGTCGCGCGGAACAGGTCACGCGGAGCAGGTCACGCACAAAGGCGACGCCGAGCAGCCACGGGGGGAGCTGCCCGGCGTCGGTCTGTCGCTCCGACGGGGGATGCGGAGCGCTCACCGAGTATGTCACGACCGGCCCACCCGCCGGGACCCGAACAACATGATTCGAGCGAGCTTCTCATTGGCTCGGGACGGACTTGACCGCCCGCTTGGCGATCATTTGTGATCGATGCAGGTCAAATTCGATCAAGAATGGTCGTCAAGTTCGCTCTGTGCTGCCATGATCCGATCGTTTATTTTCGATCAGTTCCGGCGTCTTCCGGGACCGATTCCGCGAAGCCGTGCCGCGCGAGCGGCGGCTCGATCATCGGCGGCGTCGGCGCCGTGACGAACGTCGTCGGCAGCCCCGGCGCGTTCTCCCGCCCGGCGTTGGCGATCACCACCGCGATGTACGGCAGCACCGCGCCCAGCACCAGCGTCACGACGGCGACGTGCCGTTCCACGTTCCACAGCACGGCCGTCAGGATCACCGCCAGGGTGCGGACCGTCATCGAGATGACGTACCGGCGCTGGCGTCCGCGGACGTCCTCCTCCAGGCCCGTCCGGGCTCCGGTGATCCGGAACACCTGGGCCTTGCCGTTCCCGCTCCGCTTCCGCATCACGTTCCACCACCCGCCCGCATGGGAGTCTCCCCGCCCGCACCGGTCCGCGGCCGCTCGGGGACGCCGGTCCGGGACGTCTCCCACGGTACGCCGCCGCCCGGTCGCCCACGAGAGGGGGTCCGCCCCGTGCCGGAGCGGCCGGAATGCGTCGCGGCGTCCGGGCGTGTCCCCCGTTCGGCCGTACCCGCCGTGCGCCGTACGCCGTACGGACCGAGGGTGGGCGTAATGCTCACGTAGAGCCGGACGAGGAGGCAGCCATGGGCTGGTTGTGGGCGATCATCGTCGGATTCGTACTCGGTCTGATCGCCAAGGCGATCATTCCGGGCAAGCAGCACAGTCCTCTGTGGCTGACCACGATCTTCGGCATGCTCGGTGCCATCGTCGGCAACGCGGTCGCCCGCGCGGCCGGCGTCGAGGCCACCTCCGGCATCGACTGGTGGCGGCACCTCTTCCAGCTGGTCGCCGCGATCATCATCGTCGGGGTCGGAGACATGGTGTACATGGCGGTGCGCGGCAACAGGAAGCAGCGACGGCACACCGCCTGACCAGGGCCGCGCCCGTACGCCGAGGGGCGGCCCCCGCAGTCCGGGAGCCGCCCCTCACGCGTGCCGGTACGCCGCTCAGGCGCCGGTGACCTCCACCGCGGCGAGGTTCTTCTTGCCGCGGCGCAGCACCAGCCACCGGCCGTGCAGCAGGTCCCCGCCGGCGGGCACCGCGTCTTCGGCGGCGACCTTCACGTTGTTCACGTAGGCGCCGCCCTCCTTGACCGTGCGGCGGGCCGCCGACTTGCTGGCGACCAGGCCGACCTCCGCGAACAGGTCGACCACCGGACCGGCCTCGGCGACCCGGACGTGCGGCACCTCCGACAGCGCGGCGGTCAGCGTCCGCTCGTCCAGCTCCGCCAGGTCACCCTGGCCGAACAGCGCCTTGGACGCGGCGATCACCGCGGCCGTCTGGTCCGCGCCGTGCACCAGCGTCGTCAGCTCCTCGGCCAGCGCCCGCTGCGCCGCCCGCGCCTGCGGACGCTCCTCGGTCTGCCGCTCCAGCTCCTCCAGCTCCTCGCGGGACCGGAAGGACAGGATGCGCGAGTAGCGCGAGATGTCCCGGTCGTCGACGTTCAGCCAGAACTGGTAGAAGGCGTACGGGGTCGTCATCTCCGGGTCCAGCCAGACGGCGCCGCCCTCGGTCTTGCCGAACTTGGTGCCGTCCGCCTTGGTCATCAGCGGCGTCGCGTACGCGTGCACCGTCGCGTCCGGCTCCAGGCGGTGGATCAGGTCCAGGCCCGCCGTGAGGTTGCCCCACTGGTCGCTGCCGCCCTGCTGGAGCACACAGCCGTAGCGCCGGTAGAGCTGGAGGAAGTCCATGGCCTGGAGCAGCTGGTAGCTGAACTCGGTGTAGCTGATGCCCTCCGAGGACTCCAGCCGGCGGGCCACGGAGTCCTTGGTCAGCATCTTGTTGACCCGGAAGTGCTTGCCGATGTCCCGCAGGAACTCGATCGCGGAGAGCCCCTCGGTCCAGTCCAGGTTGTTGACCATCACCGCCGCGTTCTCGCCCTCGAAGGCGAGGAAGGGCTCGATCTGGCCGCGCAGCCGCTCCACCCAGCCGGCCACCGTCTCCGGCGAGTTCAGCGTGCGCTCCGCGGTCGGGCGGGGGTCGCCGATCTGGCCCGTCGCCCCGCCGACCAGCGCCAGCGGCCGGTGCCCGGCCTGCTGGAGCCGGCGCACGGTGAGCACCTGCACCAGGTGTCCCACGTGCAACGACGGCGCGGTCGGGTCGAAACCGCAATAGAACGTGACGGGACCGTCCGCGAGCGCCTTGCGCAAAGCGTCCTCGTCGGTGGACTGGGCGAACAGCCCGCGCCACTTCAGCTCGTCGACGATGTCCGTCACGGTTCTCGTGTCTCCTCGTATGGTCCGCGTGTGCGGCTACGAGGTTATACGCCCTGGCTGACAGAGCTCATATTGAAATCGGGGACCCGCAGCGGGGGCATCGCCGCCCGTGTGAACCAGTCGCCCCACTCCCGGGGCAGCGTCCGCTCCGTACGCCCCGCCTCGGTGACCCGTCCCAGCAGGTCCATCGGCGACTCGTTGAACCGGAAGTTGTTCACCTCGCCGACGACCTCGCCGTCCTCCACGAGATAGACGCCGTCCCGGGTCAGACCGGTCAGCAGCAGCGTCGCCGGGTCGACCTCGCGGATGTACCACAGGCAGGTCAGCAGCAGTCCCCGTCCGGTGGCCGCGACCATCTCCTCCAGCGAGCGGTCCGCCCCGCCGTCCAGTACCAGGTTGTCGACGGCCGGCGCCGGCGGCAGCCCGGTCAGCGCGGCGCTGTGCCGGGTCGTCGTCAGCCGGGACAGCACGCCCTCCCTGATCCACTCGGTGGCCGGCACCGGCAGCCCGTTGTCGAACACCGACCGGTCGCCGTCGGAGGAGTGCGCCACCACGAACGGCGCGGTCTCCAGACCGGGCTCGGCCGGATCGCTGCGCAGGGTCAGCGGCAGCCGCCCGAGCCGTTCGCCCAGCCGGGTGCCGCCGCCCGGCCGGGAGAACACCGTCCGCCCCTCGGCCGCGTCCCGGCCCGACGCCGACCAGAGCTGGTAGATCAGCAGGTCCGCGACGGCCGTCGGCGGCAGCAGCGTCTCGTACCGCCCCGCGGGCAGCTCCACCCGCCGCTCGGCCCAGCCCAGCCGGACGGCCAGCTCGGCGTCGAGCGCCGCCGGGTCGACGTCCCGGAAGTCCCGGGTGGCCCGCCCGGCCCACGCCGACCGCGACCGGTCCGGCGACTTGGCGTTCAGCTCCAGCGTCCCGGTGGGCTGGTCGTGCCGCAGCCGCAGCCCCGTCGAGGTCCCCAGGTACGTCGACGTCATCTCGTGGCGCGCGAAGCCGTACAGCTCCCGGCCGCCGGCCCGCGCGCGGGCGAACGCCTCCCCGAGCGCCGGCGCGAAGTCGGCGAAGACCGCGGAGGACGTCTCGGCCGGCGCGTCCGTGAAGTCCGGCGCCTCGGGCGCCCCCGCGACCAGCGGCTGCGCGTCCTCGGCCGGCCCGGCCCCGCGCGCCGCCGCCTCCGCCGCCCGCACCAGCGGCTCCAGGTCGTCCCGGGTCACGGCGGACCGCGACACGACCCCGGAGGCGGTGCCCTCCCGCCCGTTCACGGTGGCGATCACCGTGAGGGTGCGCCCGCGCGTCACGCCGTTGGTGGTGAGCGCGTTGCCCGCCCAGCGCAGATTGGCGGTGGAGTGCTCGTCGGCGATGACGACGCACCCGTCCGCGCGGGACAGCTCCAGCGCCCGCTCGACGGTCTCGTGCGGTGTGGTCTTCGTCCGGGCGCTCATCGCCCCGCCTCCTGCGTGGTGTTGAGGATGTTGACGCCCTTGAACAGGGCCGACGGGCAGCCGTGCGACACCGCCGCGACCTGCCCCGGCTGGGCCTTGCCGCAGTTGATGGCCCCGCCCAGGACATACGTCTGCGGCCCGCCGACGGCCGCCATGGACCCCCAGAAGTCGGTGGTCGTCGCCTGGTAGGCCACGTCCCGCAGCTGACCCGCGAGCCGCCCGTTCTCGATCCGGAAGAACCGCTGGCCGGTGAACTGAAAGTTGTATCTTTGCATATCGATTGACCATGAACGGTCACCTACGACGTAAATGCCCCGTTCCACTCCGCCGATCAGATCCTCCGTCGACAGCCCGCCGGGATCGGGCCGCAGCGACACGTTGGCCATGCGCTGCACCGGCACGTGGCCGGGGGAGTCGGCGTACGCGCACCCGTTGGACCGCTCGAAGCCGGTGAGCCGGGCGATCCTGCGGTCGAGCTGGTAGCCGACCAGCGTGCCGTCCTTCACCAGGTCCCAGGACTGCGCCTCGACGCCTTCGTCGTCGTACCCGATGGTCGCGAGGCCGTGCTCGGCGGTGCGGTCACCGGTGACGTTCATCAGCTCCGAGCCGTAGCGGAGCTTGCCGAGCTGGTCGAAGGTGGCGAAGGAGGTACCGGCGTAGGCGGCCTCGTAGCCGAGGGCGCGGTCCAGCTCGGTGGCGTGCCCGATCGACTCGTGGATGGTCAGCCACAGGTTGGAGGGGTCGACGACCAGGTCGTACAGGCCCGGTTCGACGCTCGGCGCCCGCATCTTCTCGGCCAGCAGCCCGGGGATCCCGGCCAACTCGGCGTCCCAGTCCCAGCCGGTGCCGGTCAGGTACTCCCAGCCGCGCCCGACCGGCGGCGCCAGCGTCCGCATCGAGTCGAACTCGCCGGTCGGCCCGTCCACCGACACGGCGGTGAGCACCGGGTGCAGCCGGACGCGCTGCTGGGTGGTCGTGGTCCCCGCCGTGTCGGCGTAGAACTTGTTCTCGTGGACGGCGACCAGCGAGGCGTCCACGTGGTCGACCCCGTCGGCCGCCAGCAGCCGCGCGCTCCAGTCGGCGAGCAGCCCCGCCTTCTCGGCGTCGTCCACGGCGAACGGGTCGATCTCGTACGAGGACACCCACGTACGGTCGGCGTGCACCGGCTCCTCCGCCAGCTCGACCCTCTCCTCCGACCCGGACGCCTTGATCACCTGCGCCGCCAGCTTCGCCATCGCCACCGCCTGCGAGGCGACCTTGGCGGCGGCGTCCGGCGTCAGGTCCACCCCGGAGGCGAAGCCCCAGGTGCCGCCGTGCACGACGCGGACCGCGTACCCGAGGTCGGTGGTGTCCGAGGAACCGGCCGGCCTGGCGTCCCGCAGCCGCAGGGAGGCGCTGCGCACCCGCTCGAAACGGAAGTCCGCGTGCACGGCCCCGAGGGAACGGGCGCGGGCCAGGGCGGCGTCGGCGAGGGGGCGCAGTGGGAGGGCGGTGAAGGTGTCGTCGATGCGATGGGGCACCTGCGTCTCTTTCTGTCGGCGGAACCGGTCGTGGAGCGGTGCGATCGTAGGGATGGTCGTACAAGAGAGCGTGCGGCGCATCATGTCGCGTCGGCCCGTACGGGGACCACACCTTTCCGCCGGCGGTGCTCCGCTTTCTGCGGGGATCCGTTTCTGTAGGGACCCGACAGCGCGTGCCGTAAGCCACTGTGGGTGCCCGATTCCCCGAGCGGAAGCGGGGACCGATAGGTTTTCGAGGAAGCCGCCTGTCATCCAGGTGTTCGGGCGGCGTGTTCAGACCGCTATGGAAAGGGTGATCCGTTGAGCCGCTCGGTTCTCGTCACCGGAGGTAACCGGGGCATCGGCCTCGCCATCGCCCGCGCGTTCGCCGACGCCGGAGACAAGGTCGCCATCACATACCGGTCGGGTGAGCCGCCGGCCGGCTTCCTCGCCGTCAAGTGCGACATCACCGATGCCGAGCAGGTGGAGCAGGCCTACAAGGAGATCGAGGCGGCGCACGGCAACGTCGAGGTGCTCGTCGCCAACGCCGGCGTCACCAAGGACCAGCTCCTGATGCGCATGTCCGAGGACGACTTCACCTCCGTCCTCGACACCAACCTCACCGGCGCCTTCCGCGTCGTCAAGCGGGCCAACCGCGGCATGCTGCGCGCCAAGAAGGGCCGCGTCGTGCTCATCTCCTCGGTGGTCGGGCTGCTCGGTCAGGCGGGGCAGGCGAACTACGCAGCGTCCAAGGCGGGTCTGGTCGGCTTCGCGCGCTCGCTCGCCCGCGAGCTGGGGTCGCGCAACATCACCTTCAACGTCGTCGCGCCCGGCTTCGTCGACACCGACATGACCAGGTCGCTCTCCGACGAGCAGCGGTCGAACATCGTGTCGCAGGTGCCGCTCGGCCGGTACGCGCAGCCGGAGGAGATCGCCGCGACGGTGCGGTTCCTCGCCTCGGACGACGCCTCGTACATCACTGGAGCCGTCATCCCCGTTGACGGCGGACTGGGAATGGGTCACTGATCACCATGAGCGGAATCCTCGAGGGCAAGCGCGTCCTGATCACCGGCGTGCTGCTGGAGTCCTCCATCGCCTTCCACGCGGCCAAGCTGGCCCAGGAGCAGGGCGCGGAGATCATCCTGACCGCCTTCCCGCGGCCCACGCTGACCGAGCGCATCGCCAAGAAGCTGCCCAAGCCCACCAAGGTCATCGAGCTGGACGTCACCAACGACGAGCACCTCGGGCGGCTGGCCGACATCGTCGGCGAGGAGCTGGGCGGCCTCGACGGTGTCGTGCACTCCATCGGCTTCGCTCCGCAGGACGCGCTCGGCGGCAACTTCCTCAACACGCCGTTCGAGTCGGTCGCCACGGCCATGCACGTCTCGGCGTACTCCCTGAAGTCGCTCACCATGGCCTGCCTGCCGCTGATGCAGAACGGCGGTTCCGTCGTCGGCCTCACCTTCGACGCGCAGTTCGCCTGGCCGCAGTACGACTGGATGGGCCCGGCCAAGGCGGCCCTGGAGGCCACCAGCCGCTACATGGCGCGCGACCTGGGCAAGCAGAACATCCGCTGCAACCTCGTCTCGGCCGGCCCGCTCGGCTCCATGGCCGCCAAGTCCATCCCGGGCTTCAGCGACCTGGCCGCCGTGTGGGACACGCGCTCCCCGCTGGAGTGGAGGCTGGACGACCCGGAGCCGGCCGGCCGCGGCATCGTCGCCCTGCTGAGCGACTGGTTCCCGAAGACCACCGGCGAGATCATCCACGTGGACGGCGGTCTGCACGCGATCGGCGCCTGACGCCGGTTTCTCCGAGGGGTCCGCTTCTCCGAGGGGCCCGCTTCTCCGAAGGGTCCGCTTCTCCGAAGGGTCCGCTTCTCCGAAGGGTCCGCGCCCGCGAGGGCGCGGACCCTTCCGCGTGCCGGTCCGGCCCGGTAGGGGTCAGTCGCCGGAGTGTGGTCCGACCCGCCCCGGACGGCAGACGAAGGGGTAGCCCGCCGCCTCCCGCGCGGCCGTCGCCGCGTCGCCCGCGCGGATCGCGTCCATCAGCCGGGTGTGGTCCAAGTGCGTCTCCGGTGTCAGCTCCGCACCGACGTCCTCGCGCAGCCAGTCCAGCATCACCTCGCCCAGGTCCGCGAACATCGCGGTCATCACCTCGTTGTGCGAGGCGGCGACGACGGCCAGGTGGAAGGTGGCGTCCGCGGTGACGAACGCCTCCGCGTCCCCCGACTCCCACGCTTCGTCGCGGCGCGCCAGCAGCGCCTCCAGGTGCTTGAGGTCACGCTCGGTGCGCCGCTCGGCGGCCAGCCGGGCGGCGGCCGACTCCAGCGTGGAGCGCAGCTCGGCGATGTGCCGGGGGTCGGTGTCGGCGAAGCGGCGCTGCATCACGCCGGCCAGCTCACTGGTGGCGACGACGTAGGTGCCGGAGCCCTGGCGGATGTCCAGCAGCCCGTTGTGCGCCAGCGCGCGGACCGCCTCACGGACGGTGTTCCGGGCGACCCCCAGCTGATCGACCAGCTCGGGCTCGGTCGGGATGCGGGAGCCGACCGGCCACTCGCCCGAGGTGATCTGCTGGCGGAGCGCGGCGATGACCTGCTCGGACAGGGCCGAGCGGTGGGGATGGCTCAGAGGCATGGCTCACCTTCGCTGAGGGTCTCCTGCGGTGTCCAGCGCGAACTGGACAACTAATCATCCCATGATTCTATGATGGGCCTCATGGCTAGTGAGGAAACCCCGACGCTCAGGCCGGCGCCCCGCGTCGGCGCCGAGGCCCGCCCCCGCACCGACGACGCCGCGCGCGGTGGTGAGCGAGCGGCGGCACCCGGCGCGGACGCGGACCGTGCGGCGCCCGCGCCGTCCACCGGGCGCCCCTGGACGGTGTGGACCACCCGCCTGCTCGTCCTCGGCATCGTGCTGGCCGCGCTCAACCTGCGGCCCGCGATCACCAGTCTCGGCGCGCTCCTGGAGGAGGTCCGCGACGGACTGGGCATGAGCGGCAGCGTGGCCGGGCTCCTCACCTCGGTGCCCCCGCTCTGCTTCGCCGTCTTCGGCGTCACCGCCCCGCGGCTCGCCCGCCGCTTCGGCCCCGGCGCGGTGGTCTGCGCCGGCATGGCCGCCATCACCGCGGGCCTGCTGGTCCGCCCCTTCGTGGGGAACACGGCCGTGTTCCTGGCGGCCAGCGCCCTGGCGCTCATGGGCATCGCGGTCAGCAACGTCCTGATGCCGGTCATCGTCAAGCGCTGGTTCCCCGACCGGGTCGGTTCCATGACCGGGCTGTACTCGATGGCCCTGGCCTGCGGTACGTCGATCGCCGCCGCGGCGACCGTGCCGGTGACGGACGCCCTCGGCGGGAACTGGCGGCCGGGCCTCGGGGTGTGGGCCGCGCTGGCGGCGGCGGCCGTACTGCCGTGGCTCCCGTTCCTCCGGGACCGCGGCGCCGCCCCGGGGACGGGGCAGGCCCCGGCCACCCGGTCCGCCCCGGCCGGCCCCGGCGCCGGGCGGCCCGCGCTGCGGATCACCCGGAGCCGTACCGCCTGGGCGCTCGCCGTGTTCTTCGGCCTCCAGGCGACCGCCGCCTACATCACGATGGGCTGGATGGCGCAGATCTTCCGGGACGCGGGCGTCTCCGCCGGCACCGCCGGAGTGCTGCTGGCCGTCACCATGGCGATGGGCATACCGCTGGCCTTCGTCATTCCCCGGGTGGCGACCCGGCTGTCCCAGCAGGGCCCGATGGTGGTCGTCCTCGGCCTCTGCGGTCTCGCGGGCTACGCCGGCCTGTACCTCGCGCCCGCCGGCGGCGCCTGGGCCTGGGCCGTACTGCTCGGCATCTCCAACTGCGCCTTCCCGCTGGCCCTGACCATGGTCGGGATGCGCGCGAGGACCGGGCCGGGCGTCGCCCAGCTCTCGGCCTTCGCGCAGAGCACCGGCTACCTGATCTCGATCCCCGGGCCGCTCCTGGTGGGCGTGCTCTACCAGCACAGCGGCGGCTGGGGACTGCCGATCGCGCTGATGGCCGCCCTGATGGTGCCGCAGATGGTGGTGGGCGTCCTGGCGGGACGCGACCGTACGGTGGAGGAGGAGGCGGCCCGCTGACCGGGGGCGGCGGCCTGCCGGTGACGGGGCCGGGAGGTCGCCGCCGACGGGGTCCGGGGCCTGCCGGGACGGCGGCCCGCCGACCGGGGTGTCCGGGGCGGGTGCGAGACTTGTCCCATGCCAGTCCTCGACCCGAACCCCCAGAACGGCCAGAAGAAGATGCTGCTCGTCTTCGGCTCGTTCCTCGCAATCTTCGTGATCATCGGCATCGTCGCGACCATCGCCTCACCGTGAACCCGACGGGAGGGTAGGGCCAGCCCCCCGTCCCCTAGGGGGGAAGGCTCAGGGTCGAGTGGGTGGATCACCGGATGGGAAGCCGCCCGCGGATTCCGTAGCGTCGTGGTGTGACCGCGAGTCCCGGCGCCGGAGCCGGGAGCGTGGCGCACGACGGACCACGGACTCAGGGACGCCGAAGACCCGCGGAGGCACTCATGTCGACCCCTACCCACCCCGGCTCCCGCCCTGCCGTACGCGGGGGCGTCGACAGCCGGCTGCCCTGGTGGGCGCTGGTCCTGCCGGTTCTCGCCTTCGCCGCGCTGCTCGCGCTGATCCTCGACCCGGCGAAGGCGCACGCGACCACCGCCGACCCGGCCGTCACCCACCTCGTGGAGCGAATACGGCACCTGATCGGACGCTGACGGCCCACCCGGTCAACTCCCTGCGCCCCATGGCCTGTTTCATGCGAAGCTGGAGGGTATGAGCGTCGCAGAATCCCGCAGGATTGTTGTTTTCCGGCATGCGAAAGCCGACTGGCCCCAGGTGCCCGATCACGAGCGACCGCTCGCCGAGCGGGGACGCAAGGACGCAGCGGAGGCCGGACGCCGCCTCACCGACACCGGCATCTCCTTCGATCTGGCCCTGTGCTCCACCGCCGTCCGCACCCGCGAGACCTGGAAGCTCGCCGTCCAGGAGTTCCCGCAGCGGCCGAAAACGGTCTACGAGGAGCGGATCTACGAGGCGTCCCCTGGCGAGCTGATCGCCGTGCTCAACGAGACCCCCGACGACCTGCGGGACGTCCTGCTGATCGGCCACAACCCGGGCGCGCAGGGACTCACCGAGGTCCTGGCCGGCTCGGCCGAGGGCGACGTCCGCGAGCGGATGGCCGGCCGCGGTTTCCCGACCGCCGCCTTCGCGGTCCTCTCCTTCGACGGCCCCTGGAAGTCCCTGGAGCCCGGTGCCGCCACCCTGCGGGACTACTGGGCCCCCGCCGACTGACCGGCCCCCGGTCTCCCGGCCCGGCGGAGCCGGTCCCGGCACTCCCGTCAGCAGCACCCGGTACCGACCCGATCCGGTCCGGTACCGACCCGATCGGGTCCGGAACCGGACCCTTCAGTGCTCCTCGTCCGCGGCCCGGCCGAGGAGCCGCTCGTCGAGGGTGTCCGCGGCCTCGACCTCCTCGCGGGTGATGCCCAGCAGATACAGGACGGTGTCCAGGAACGGCACGTTCACCGCGGTGTGCGCCGCCTGCCGGACCACCGGCTTGGCGTTGAAGGCCACTCCGAGCCCGGCCGCGTTCAGCATGTCCAGGTCGTTGGCGCCGTCCCCGATCGCCACCGTCTGGGAGAGCGGTACGCCCGCCTCCGCGGCGAACCGGCGCAGCAGCCGCGCCTTGCCCGCCCGGTCCACGATCTCCCCGGTGACCCGCCCGGTCAGCTTCCCGTCGACGATCTCCAGGGTGTTGGCCTGGGCGAAGTCCAGCCCCAGCCGCTCCTTGAGGTCGTCGGTGACCTGGGTGAAGCCGCCGGAGACGACGCCGACCTGATATCCGAGCCGCTTCAGCGTACGGATCAGCGTCCGCGCCCCCGGGGTCAGCCGCACCTCGCTGCGCACCTTGTCCACGACGGAGGCGTCCAGCCCCGCGAGCAGCGCCACGCGGGCGTGCAGGGACTGCTCGAAGTCCAGCTCCCCGCGCATGGCGGCGGCCGTCACCTCGGCGACCTCCGCCTCGCAGCCGGCGTGCGCGGCGAACAGCTCGATGACCTCGTCCTGGATGACCGTCGAGTCCACGTCCATGACGACCAGTCGCTGCGCCCGCCGGTGCAGCCCGGCGGCGACGACCGCGACGTCGACGCCCAGCGCCGCCGCCTCCGTCACCAGCGTGGTCCGCAGCGGCTCGGTCTCCACGCCGGACACCGCGAACTCGACCGCCGTCACCGGATACTTCGCCAGCCGGAAGATGCGGTCGATATTGCCGCCGGCCTTGGTGATCCGGGCGGTGACCTGGGCCGTCGCCTCCGCGGTGAGCGGGTGGCCGAGCACCGTGACCAGGGAGCGGCCGAGGCCGCGCGGCCGGTTGTCGCCGGTGCCGGAGATGATCTCGGCCTGCATCCTCATCGACTCCGCCCAGCTGTGGACGGTGGCCCGCAGCTCACCCTCCAGCCCCTGGGGCGGATGGGTCACGAGCGCGCACAGCACCATCCGGCCACGGGTGACGACCTGCTCGATGTCGACGACATCGAGGGAGAAGGCCGCGAGGGTGTCGAAGAGGCCCGCCGTGATGCCCGGCCGGTCCTTGCCGAAGATCTTGACGAGAAGCGTAGGGACGTCAGAGGTCTGCGTAGCGCTCATGGTGGTCATACGGTATCCGGCACCCCGCGCCCCGCGCGCCCGAGGTCCGCCTGGCGGACACGGAACAGTGGGTGGCGGTTCGGTGGCGTGAAGGCAGCGGTGGAGCGGTGCGGCAGGTGGTGCTGTCGGCCGATCGCCGGCCCCGCCGTCGGAGGGGCTCACTCCCCGCGCTCGGGCCGCCTCGGCCGACGCGGTGCCGGGGAGATGATGCGGTGGCGGTGGCGCCGGAACCCCTGACCCCGCTTCGACGGCGACCGTCGCGGGAGTACGGGACCTCAACGGTGGGCGCCCGTGGAGGTCCGGCCCCCCCGTCCGCCGCGTCCTCGCACGCGGGGGCCGGGGGAGGGACAGACGGCCGTTCCGGTGGCCTGAGCCTAGGGGGTTTCGTGGCGGGGTTCGGCGGCGGACACGAGGAGCCGGCCGGTACGGACCGGCTGCCCGTCCGGTGCCGGGTACGGGGGCGTCGTCGGCCGGGCGAGCCCGACGCGTCCGCAGCCAGGAGCCGCGGCCCGAGCGCGGCCGTCCCGGCACCTCGACCAACGCCCAGCTCACGGCCGCGATCGCGGACAGCGGCACATCGCACCACGGCGCTTTCACGCCGTGTTCCGCGACCGCCGTACTCCTGGACGCGCTCATGGCAAAACCCCCGCTACGCATCGCGCGGCCGGGTCGCACCACTCGTCCCCCTCGCGTGCTTCGCCACCCTCCAGGCCGTTTTCGACCCCTCGACGGAAACGGAAGACGCCCCCCTGGTCCGGTTCGCGCAAGGCCCGGCTTTCGGTCAGGGGCCGTGCCTGAGATAGTTCCCCCGATGTTCGACATCCCTAGACTCCCCGTGACCGGGGGTACGTCAGGGGACAACTCAATGGGGCTCGGAGTGCCGGAACTCGTACTGGAATCAAACGGGCAGACCTGGACACTCGATCCGTCCAGGCCCTACACCCTGGGACGCGATCCGCAGGGCGACATCGTGTTCACCGACGCCAGGGTCTCCTGGCGGCACGCCACGGTCCGCTTCGACGGCCGCGGTTGGGTGCTCGAGGACCACGGCAGCACCAACGGCACGTTCGTACACGGCCGTCGCATCCACCGGTGCGAGCTGGACGCCGCCACGGCCGTACACCTGGGCAACGCGACCGACGGCCCGCTGCTGAACCTCTCCGCCACGGCCGTCACCGCCGACCCGCGGCAGGCGCACCCCGAACACCAGCCGTACGCGCCTCGACCGGCGTCGTACACCCAGCATTTCGCGCCACCGCACCAGGAGGCCCACCCTCCGCACATCCCTCAGCAACAGCAACAGAACCAGCACCAGCAACCCCCCTGGCACCAGTACCAGCAGCCACCCCAATACCAACACCACCACCCGAACCAGTACCAGCAGCAGCCGAACCCGCAGCAGCACCACCACCCGCACCCGAATCCGCATCAACACCAGCACCAGCACCAGCACCCCTAAAACCAGCACCACCTCCCGGACGGCAGCCGCAGCCCTGGACGGCGCGGTTCGCCACCCCGGCGCGGCGCTATGTCTCGGTGATCGCTTCCGACCGGAGTTTCCTGGCCGTAACGGTGTCCCCGCCGGCCCTCCTGGGCCTGGTCGGCCTGCTCATCGACTTCGGTGCCGGCCTGCTGCCCGACCCGGCACACCCGGCCGACTCGGAGGCCGGGCGGCCCGAGCCCGACGGCACGGCCACCACGGTCCTGCTGATCCCCGCCGCCGGCGCCTGCTTCACGGGCGCGGCCAACTCGGTCAGTGAGCTGACCAAGGAACGGGTCATCTACGAGCGGGAGCGCGCGACCGGCCTGTCCCGCTCGGCGTACCTGATGTCCAGGGTCGTGGTGCTCGGCCTGATCACCCTGCTCCAGGGGCTGCTGCTCGGGCTCATCGGCTTCTCGACCCGGGAGATCCCGCACGAGGGCGCGGTCCTTTTCTTGGGGGCTCACGCTGCTGGAGCTGTGCCTGCCGGCCATGGCGCTCGGCTTCGCCTCGACGATGTCCGGCCCGGTCATCTCGGCGCTGGTACGGACCTCCGAGACGACCGTGCCGCCGCTGGTGGTGTTCGCGGTCGTCCAGGTCGTCTTCAGGTGCTGTCTCTTCGCTCCGCACGGCACGGCGGGCGTGAACCAGGTCTCGTACCTGACGCCGTCGCGCTGGGCGGTCGCCGCGGCCGGCGCCACGCTGGACCTCGACCGGATCGGCCCGCCACAGGGGGCCGCCGGCGCCGATCCGCTGTGGGAGCACACCGCACCCGCCTGGACCATGGACCCGGCCGCCGTGCTCGTCCTCGGCGTCCTCTGCGGCCTCCCCGTCTCCCGCGTCCTGCGCCGCCACGAGCCCGAGGTGACGCGGAAGCGGCCGCCCGCCCCCGGACAGCCCCGAAGGGCGGCACCCTCGTACGGGGTGCCGCCCTTCGGCGTGGCTGCGTGTCGGAAGTGAGGTCCGCGCTGACCTCGGTCTCCGGGCCGGCTCAGTACGCGCTGTTGACGTTGTCGATGGTGCCGTACTTGTCGGCCGCGTAGTTGGCGGCGGCGGTGATGTTGGCGACCGGGTCGTAGATGTTCCAGGAGGTGCCGGCCACGTGGTACGCCTTGAAGGTCGGCGGGATCACCTGGAGCAGGCCCTTGGACGGGATGCCGTTGATGGCGTTGATGTCCCAGTCGTTGATCGCCTTCGGGTTGCCCGAGGACTCACGCATGATGTTCTTGTGCAGGCCGTGGTAGGAGCCGGGGATGCCCTTGGCCTTCATGATGCTCAGGGCCTCGTTGATCCAGCCGTTGAGGTTGTCCGGGTAGCTCTTGGCGGCGACCTGCTTCACCTCGGCGCGCTCGGCGGACCGGCTGGCGGCCTGCTTCGCGGCACGCTCCTTGGCGGCGGCCTGCGTGGCGGCCTGCTTCTTGGCGTCGGCCGCTGCCTGCTGCTTCGCGTCGATGGCCGCGAGCTTCTCGCTGGTCCCGGCGAGCTGGTCGGTGACGGACGTCTTCACGTCCTTGATCTGCTCGGAGCTGTAGGCCACCTTGGCCGCCGGGGCGGCCTCGCTCGTGGCGGTCGTGTGGCCACTGGCGGGCACCGCGGAGATCGCGAGGGCGGCGGCACCGAGGGCGCCGACACCGGCTATGGCGATCTTGTGGTTGCGGGTCAGGGAACGACTATGACCACGGGTGAGGATGTTCTTGGGCATGGCGGGATAGACCTCTTCGAGTTGCGCGGAGGTCGCTCTCGTCCTGCTGAGTACAGGGGTGCTTCCGGCACGAACGCCGTGGTTCACAACCCACGGCACTGAGCGACGTGAGCCATTGTTAGCGGCCGCAAAATCGGCTGGCAAAGGTGTGACGTACGAAGCTGGATAGTGGATCAGGGAGGGGAGAAACCGGGCAACAGTGACCATCTGCCCGGTCAAAACGGACGTCTCGTCCTCCTAACCCACTTCGTACGTGACGTGCGCCCTATGCGGGGGCTCACACGGGCCACCCCCTCATCTCACTGCGAGTTGCTGAAGCAATGCGATACGTGAGTGACTGCCGGGGTCGGTGGGGACGGTGTCATGGCAGGGGCCGCAGGGGGGACTGAGCCTGCCGGAACTGGCGCCACCGGCAGCACCCGCCCACCACCTCCTCGCCTCCGCTCCGGGGCAGCCCGCCCCGCCACCGTCCCCGGCACCAGCAGAGACGGGGCCGGGGACGGACAGCCCGAGCAGCCCGTCCACCCCTGCGCACCTCCCGCACCCCGCTCCGGCGCGACGACCGGGCCCTCCCACTCCGCCCACGCCCACTCCGCCCACGCCTGTACGGCCTCCCCCTGGGGAGGACCTCCCCCCGGTACGGCCCTGCCCCCGCCGACTCCACCGCCCATATGACCGCCTTCACCGGGAGCCCGTCCGGCCGCCCTCACCGGCCCGTCCGGCCACCCTTACCGGGATGGCCTCCAGCCGGTCACGTCCACCGAAAGCCCATCCGACCACGTCCGGCCCCGGCACCCGCGCACCCGGTGGCCCCCCAGCACCAGCCGCTCCCCGGGCAGCCCCGCCTCCCTACCCCTTCACCCCTTCTCTCGCACGCGCGCGTGCGAGAGAAGCCCGCTCGGACGGCTGCGTCTCCGCCGTGGCGACCAGTCGCCCTCGCCCCCCCCACCCGCACGCGCGCGTGGTACCCAACCGTCCGGCCCCCGCCCCCGCGATCCCACCGTCCCGGGACCTCCGACCTAGGACCATCGACCCGGCCGGTCGCCCGTCACCGGGCCGATCCGGGTGTCACACCCCGCCGGTACCGTGAGGTCATGAGTCACGGCCCCCGGTCCGGCCTCGCCGCGGTCAGTGCCGCGCTGCTGGCCATGAGCAGGCACCTGGAGGTGCGCGACGTCCTGAAGACGATCGTCGCCTCCGCCCGCGAGCTGCTCGACGCGCGGTACGCGGCCCTCGGAGTCCCCGACGACCACGGCGGCTTCGCCCAGTTCGTGGTGGACGGCATCAGCGACGAGCAGTGGAAGGCCATCGGCCCCCTGCCCCGCCAGCACGGCATCCTCGCCGCGATGCTGCGCGACGCCCGCCCCGAGCGCCTCGCCGACCTCCGCCAGGACCCCCGCTTCGAAGGCTGGCCGTCCGCCCATCCCGAGCTGGCCGACTTCCTCGGCCTGCCGATCCGCGACGGTGACGAGGTCCTCGGCGCCCTCTTCCTCGCCAACAAGCTGCACCCCGACGAGGGAGACCCCCCGAGCCCCGGGCGCGAGGGCACCTGCGGCTTCACCCAGGACGACGAGGAACTCCTCGGCATCCTCGCCCAGCACGCCGCCATCGCCCTCACCAACGCCCGCCTCTACGAGCGCAGCCGCGAGC
Organism: Streptomyces griseoviridis; assembly: GCA_014649155.1. GTDB lineage: Bacteria > Actinomycetota > Actinomycetes > Streptomycetales > Streptomycetaceae > Streptomyces > Streptomyces griseoviridis. The sequence continues at coordinate 125,750 of BMSM01000018.1, forward strand.
TGACCATCACCGAGGAGCGCACCCGCCTCGCCCACGAGCTGCACGACGCGGTCAGCCAGAAGCTGTTCTCCCTCCGTCTCACCGCCCAGGCCGCCGCCCGCCTGGTGGACCGCGACCCCGCCCGCGCCAAGGAGGAGCTGCGGCAGGTGACCGCCCTGGCCGCCGAGGCCGCGGACGAGCTGCGCGCCGCCGTCGTGGAGCTGCGCCCCGCCGCCCTGGACGAGGACGGCCTGGTCGCCACCCTGCGCACCCACGTCCAGGTCCTCGATCGCGCCCACACCGCGCACGTCACCTTCACCGGCCACGGCCTGCGCGCGCTGCCCGCCGCCCAGGAGGAGGCCGTCCTCCGCGTCGCCCAGGAGGCGCTGCACAACGCCCTGCGGCACTCCGCCGCGACCCACGTCGACGTCACCCTGCGCCGGGCCGGCGCGGGAGCCGAGCTGCGGGTCACCGACGACGGCGCCGGCTTCGACCCGCGGGCGGTGCACCGCGCGGGACGTCATCTGGGCCTGGTCTCCATGCGGGACCGGGCGAGCGGGGTCGGCGGCACGCTGACCGTCGAATCGGCGCCCGGCAAGGGCACCACGATCACGATGGAGGTCCCCGGTGGCTGAGGCAATCAGGGTGCTGCTCGTCGACGACCACCAGGTGGTCCGCCGCGGCCTGCGCACCTTCCTGGAGGTGCAGGACGACATCGAGGTGGTCGGCGAGGCCGCGGACGGCGCGGAAGGGGTCGACCGCGCCACCGAGCTGCGCCCCGACGTGATCCTCATGGACGTCAAGATGCCGGGCATGGACGGCGTCGACGCCCTGCGTCGGCTCCGTGAGCTGGACCACCCCGCGCGAGTCCTGATCGTCACCAGCTTCACCGAGCAGCGCACCGTGGTCCCCGCCCTGCGCGCCGGCGCCGCCGGCTACGTCTACAAGGACATCGACCCCGAAGCGCTGGCCGGCGCCATCCGCTCGGTGTACGCCGGGCACATCCTGCTCCAGCCCGAGGTCGCGGGCGCCCTGCTCCAGCCCGAGGGCACCGGCTCCGGCCACAGCAGGGCCGGTTCCCTCACCGACCGCGAGCGCGAGGTGCTGGGCCTGATAGCCGACGGCCGCTCCAACCGGGAGATCGCCCGCGCCCTCGTCCTGTCCGAGAAGACGGTCAAGACCCACGTCTCGAACATCCTGATGAAACTCGACCTGGCCGACCGCACCCAGGCCGCCCTGTGGGCCGTACGCCACAGCAACACGGAGGGTTCCGTTCCGGACTGAGATTCATACCGTCGTGGGAATGTCCCCCGAATGGCGCAACCTCCGGTGTGCCCGGCCGTTCTCCAGTGCGTGCCGCGGCGATTGCCGCGGCGATCGCAAGGAGGACTGGCAAGTGAAGAACCTGAAGAAGGCAGTGGCCGTGACGATGGTGGCCGGTGGGCTGGTCGCCGCCGGTGCCGGTATGGCCTCCGCCTCCGGCGGTGCCGACGCGCACGGCAAGGCCGTCGGCTCCCCGGGCGTCGCCTCGGGCAACCTCGTCCAGGCGCCGATCCACGTCCCGGTCAACGCCGTGGGCAACAGCGTCAGCGTCATCGGCGTCCTGAACCCGGCCTTCGGCAACCTGGGTCTCAACCGCTGACGCCCCGACGGGGGTGCCGTGCGTCCCGCCCGTGAGCCCGCGGGCAGGAGCGCCGCGAGGGCGGCAGGGGCGGGCGCGGACGGCACTCCGTCGACACCGGGCCGGGTCACCTCACCCGGCCCACCGACGCCGCCACTCCCTCCCCCTGCGGACGTCACCCCCGTCCCCGCTCCTCCACAACGGAGTTGTACGCCGCGACCTGCGCCCGCCGAGCCGTCCGCTCCACCGGCCGCAGCGCATGCGAGCGCGCCGCCATCTCCGAGGCGCTCACCGCGCCCCCGGGCCCGTTCTCGTACGCCAGCGAGATCAGCGCCCCCACCCGCTGAGCCAGCTCCAGCACCCGCACCGCCCGCGGCGGATATCCCGGCGCCAGCACCTCGCGCCCCGCCTCCGCCCGCGCCCGGTACGCCGCGACGGCCGCCTCGGCCACCGGCCCCGACCCGGCCAGGTCCAGCCGCGTCAGCACCGCCGTCGCGTCCCGCAGCGCCTCCGCCAGCTCCCGCTCCGCCTCCGCCAGCGACGGCACATCCGCGGGCGGCCCCTGGCGCACCGGCAGACAGTGCCAGACCACCTCGACGTGCACATCGCCCTCGGGCCCCGCCTCGGACACCTCGGGCACCAGCCCCAGCGCGGCCCCGTGACAGACCACCGCCTCCTCGGCCTCCAGTGCCCGCGCGTTGAACTCCGGCGGCCCGCTCAGCCCCAGCGGATGCCCCGGCGCGGGCAGCGCCACCCGCAGCCCGGTCACCCCGAGCGCCCGCAGCCGCCCCAGCGCCAGCGTCAGACCGACCGGCGCCGACTCGCCCGGCAGCCCCGCCACCCGGTGCACCGCGTCCTCGCCGACGATCGCGAGCACGGCGTCGTCCGGCGAGACAACTCCGACAAGGAGGGCATTTCCCCAGGCGGCCAGCCGCCCTGCGCGTGGTTCCGTGAGCATGCCCACCACCCTAGGACGCTTCCGCGGGGCCTCCATGACGTCACCGCACCCCGCGGACCCGTCGCGAGCCCACCGTGAACCATCCCGATGGAACGGCCGGGCCGACCGGTGGCGTAGATTTCCTAGAGGGCGGCGCCCACCGGCGCGGCCGACCGAGCCACTGGCGTACGCGACAGCCGAGACCGGCACACTGCAAGGGGAGACAACGCGCTCATGAGCGATGTTCTGGAGCTTCAGGACGTATCCGTGGTCCGGGAGGGCCGGGCTCTGGTGGACCAGGTCTCCTGGTCGGTCAAGGAGGGCGAGCGCTGGGTCATCCTCGGCCCCAACGGCGCCGGCAAGACCACCCTCCTCAACCTCGCCTCCAGCTACCTCTTCCCCAGCCAGGGCACCGCCACCATCCTCGGCGAGACCCTCGGCCGGCCCGGCACCGACGTCTTCGAGCTGCGCCCCCGCATCGGCATGGCGGGCATCGCCATGACCGAGAAGCTCCCCAAGCGCCAGACCGTCCTGGAGACCGTGCTGACCGCCGCGTACGGCATGACGGCCACCTGGCAGGAGGACTACGAGGACATCGACGAGCAGCGCGCCCGCGCCTTCCTCGACCGCCTCGGCATGACCGACTTCCTCGACCGGAAGTTCGGCACCCTGTCCGAGGGCGAGCGCAAGCGCACCCTCATCGCCCGCGCCCTGATGACCGACCCCGAGCTCCTCCTCCTCGACGAGCCCGCCGCCGGCCTCGACCTCGGCGGCCGCGAGGACCTCGTACGCCGCCTCGGCCGCCTCGCCCGCGACCCGATCGCCCCCTCGATGATCATGGTGACCCATCACGTCGAGGAGATCGCCCCCGGCTTCACGCACGTCCTGATGATCCGTCAGGGCAAGGTCCTCGCCGCCGGCCCGCTGGAGCTGGAACTGACCTCCCGCAACCTCTCCCTCTGCTTCGGCCTCCCGCTCGTCGTGGAACAGGTCGGCGACCGCTGGACCGCCCAGGGCCTCCCGCTCTCCTGACCCACCCCGCCCCGGCCGCCCCGTCCTCTTTGCGCCCTGTCCCAGCGGCGACCGACGGACCTACCATGACCACGTGAACGACATCGACGCATGGGTGTGGTGGCTCGTCGCCGCGGCAGCCCTCGGAATCCCGCTCGTCGTCACCGCGATGCCGGAGTTCGGCATGCTCGCCGTCGGCGCGGTCGCCGCGGCGATCGCCTCCGGCCTCGGGGCCGACGTCGTCCTCCAGGTCCTCGTCTTCGTCGTCGTCTCGGTCGCCCTTCTGGCGGTGGTACGCCCCATCGCCGCCCGGCACCGCCAGGACCGGCCCCAACTCGTCACGGGGGTGGAAGCGTTGAAGGGCAGGCAAGCCGTCGTCCTGGAACGGGTCGACGGCTCCGGTGGCCGGATCAAGCTCGCCGGCGAGGTCTGGTCGGCCCGCTCCCTCGACGGCGGCCGCGCCTACGACGTGGGGCAGGAGGTGGACGTCGTGGACATCGAGGGCGCCACGGCGATCGTCCTATGACAGCGCACCACGCAACCTGGGGGAACAGCCCCCGGCACGGGCGACGGTCTGTCAGACTCGACCAGCAAGATCCTCAACAGCCGTAAGATCAGCAGCAGTCAGGATCTGCCGAGAGCGCCGAGGCGGAGAAGGGTACGGGAGAGACCATGCAGCCGGTCATCATCGTCTTGATCATCCTGGTGGTGTTGGTCTTCATCGCCTTGATCAAGACGATCCAGGTCATCCCACAGGCCAGCGCCGCCATCGTCGAGCGCTTCGGCCGCTACACACGCACGCTGAACGCGGGCCTCAACATCGTCGTCCCGTTCATCGACACCATCCGCAACCGCATCGACCTGCGCGAACAGGTCGTCCCGTTCCCGCCGCAGCCGGTGATCACCCAGGACAACCTGGTGGTCAACATCGACACGGTCATCTACTACCAGGTCACCGACGCCCGCGCCGCGACCTACGAGGTCGCCAGCTACATCCAGGCGATCGAGCAGCTCACCGTCACCACCCTGCGCAACATCATCGGTGGCATGGACCTGGAGCGCACCCTGACCTCCCGCGAGGAGATCAACGCGGCCCTGCGCGGCGTCCTCGACGAGGCCACCGGCAAGTGGGGCATCCGCGTCAACCGCGTCGAGCTGAAGGCGATCGAGCCGCCCACCTCCATCCAGGACTCGATGGAGAAGCAGATGCGCGCCGACCGCGACAAGCGCGCCGCGATCCTCCAGGCCGAGGGTGTCCGGCAGTCCGAGATCCTGCGCGCCGAGGGCGAGAAGCAGTCCCAGATCCTGCGCGCCGAGGGTGAGGCCAAGGCCGCCGCCCTGCGCGCCGAGGGCGAGGCCCAGGCCGTCCGTACGGTCTTCGAGGCCATCCACGCCGGCGACCCGGACCAGAAGCTGCTCTCCTACCAGTACCTCCAGATGCTCCCGAAGATCGCCGAGGGCGACGCCAACAAGCTCTGGATCGTCCCCAGCGAGATCGGCGACGCCCTCAAGGGCCTCTCCGGCGCGATGGGCAACTTCGGCGGCCTGGGCGGCGGCGCCCAGAGCGCCCCCACGGTCCCGCCACAGGAACGCCGCGAAAAGCCGACCATCGACTGACGGCGCATCGGAACACAGGCCCCGCGTCCCCACCCAGGGGCGCGGGGAACTGCGCGACCGACCCCCCGAACCCGCGGCCGGGGAAGGACCGAACCTTCCTGAGGCGAGACCGCTACGCCGCGTCCAGCACCAACCAGTCCGGCAGCGCGGCGAAGTCGTCCCGGGCCAGCGCCAGCAGCATCGCATCGGCGGGCGTCGGCTCGAAGGGCTGGCGCAGCAACGGCATCCCCGCCTGCTCGGGCGTCCGGTTCGCCTTGCGGTGATTGTCCTCCGCACAGGAGGCCACCGTGTTCAGCCACGTGTCCTGCCCGCCCAGCGACCGCGGCACCACGTGGTCCACGGTCGTCGCCCGCCGCCCGCAGTACGCGCACCGGTGCCGGTCCCGCACCAGCACCCCCCGCCTCGACCACGGCGCACGTCTTCGGAACGGCACCCGCACGTACTGGCAGAGCCTGATCACCCGGGGCGCCGGTATGTCCACCGCCGCTCCCCGCATCCGCAGTTCGGGGTGGGCCTGCTCGACGACGGCCTTGTCCTGGAGCACCAGAACGACGGCTCGGTTCAGCGACACCGTCGACAAGGGTTCGAAGCTCGCGTTCAGCACCAGCGTGTCCCGCATACCAGCCCACCTCCCGTGTGCACCGGCCCACCCCCTGGCGGGCTGGATCAACTCTGGCCGGGCACGCCGGGATGGACAACGCAATAAAAAATGCCCGCCCCTGATCACTTCCAAGACCAGAGACGGGCAAACGTTCCATGAACGGTCAGCTGTCGGCGGGCACCTCGTACTCACCGATCAGCTGCGCACGGGCGATCGTGTGGAACCGCAGATTGAAACCGACGAACGCGGGCGTGGCCTCGGCGTCCGGCCCCAGCTTCTCCTGGTCCACGGCGTACACGGTGAAGACGTACCGGTGCGGTCCGTCCCCGGCCGGCGGCGCCGCGCCCCCGAAGTCCTTGCTGCCGTAGTCGTTGCGCGCCTGGACGGCGCCCTCCGGCAGCCCCTCGAACGTCCCGCTGCCCGCGCCCACCGGCAGTTCCGTCACCGAGGCCGGGATGTCGAACACCACCCAGTGCCAGAAGCCGCTGCCCGTCGGCGCGTCCGGGTCGTAGCAGGTCACGGCGAAGCTCTTGGTCCCGGACGGGAAGCCCTCCCACCGCAGGTGCGGCGAGGTGTTGCCGGCCGCGTAGACCTGAGCGTCCTTGAGCGTCGCCCCGTCCTGGACGTCCTCGCTCGTCACCGTGAACGCCGGCACGGGCGGGTGGAAGTCATGGGGGAGCGGCCGCCGCTTGTGCTCGGTCACCTCGGTACCTCCTGATCGATACGTGCAGTCGACTCCCGAGCCTAGAACCAGTTCCGCTTGCTGCCGACCTCGGACAGCCACTGGTTGAGGTACGCGACCCAGTCGGTCCCCTGGTAGTCGTGCAGCCCGACCGTGAACGACCGGAAGGTGTCGCTGCCCTCGCTGAACAGCCCCGGCTTCTTGTCCATCTCCAGTACGACGTCCATCGCCTGGTCGTCGGCGACGAAGCTCAGCTCGACCTGGTTCAGCCCCCGGTACTGCTGCGGCGGCAGGAACTCGATCTCCTGGTAGAACGGCAGCTTCTGCCGCGTCCCCCGGATGTGCCCGCGCTCCATGTCCGCGTTCTTGAAGCGGAAACCGAGCTGGACGAACGCGTCCAGGATCGCCTTCTGCGCCGGCAGCGGGTGCACGTTGACCGGGTCCAGGTCCCCGGAGTCCACGGCCCGTGCGATCGCCAGCTCCGTGGTCACCCCGATGTTCATCCCGCGCAGCGCCTGCCCGTCGATCATGGTGACCGGCGTCTCCCACGGGATCTCCAGCCCGAACGGCACCGCGTGCACCGCGCCGGCCTGAAGCTCGAAGGCGCCCCCGAGGCTGACCTTCGTGAACTCGATGTCCTGCTTGTACTCCTGGTCGCCGCTCTCCACCTCGACCTTGGCCTGGAGCCCGACCGACAGCCCCTCGATCTGCTGGTTGACGGACCCGCCCTGGATCCGCACCTCACCCTGGACGACACCGCCCGGAACGACGTTCACCTCGTTCAGCACCGTCTCGACCGAGGCCCCACCGGCCCCCAGGCTTGCGAGCAGCTTCTTGAACGGCATGTCTCTCCCTCTGCAGGCTTACGCGTGAACCCTTGATCCCTACATACGCGATCCGGCCGTGGCCGGTTCCGCACCCCACCCTGACAAGGCGTCCGCCAGCTGACCAGCCCGCCGCCCGTACCGTCTGCGTTACGCTCGGACGGCATGATCGCGACCCCTGACCGTACGCCTCTGCCGAGGGAGTTCTTCGACCGCCCCGTCCTCGAGGTGGCGCCCGATCTCCTGGGCCGCGTCCTGGTCCGTACCACCCCGGACGGCCCGATCTCCCTCCGCCTGACAGAGGTGGAGGCCTACGACGGCCAGAACGATCCCGGCTCCCACGCCTACCGTGGCCGCACCCCTCGCAACGACGTCATGTTCGGACCCCCCGGACACGTGTACGTCTACTTCACCTACGGCATGTGGTTCTGCATGAACCTGGTCTGCGGTCCCGAAGGCCGGTCGAGCGCGGTCCTGCTCCGTGCGGGCGAGATCGTCGAGGGCGCCGAGCTGGCCCGGACCCGTCGCCTCTCGGCCCGCAATGACAAGGAACTGGCCAAAGGCCCCGCCCGCCTGGCCACGGCCCTCGACGTCGACCGTGCCCTGAACGGCACGGACGCCTGCGCCGCCGGCGAGACCCCCTTGCGCATCCTGTCCGGCACGGCCGTACCCCGCGACCAGGTACACAACGGCCCCCGCACCGGTGTGGCGGGTGAAGGCGGCGTGCATCCCTGGCGCTACTGGATCGCCGAGGACCCGACGGTGAGCCCGTACCGGGCCCATGTCCCCCGGCGGCGCCGAAGTTGACGCACCCTTGCGTGCCCCGTAATGTAGTCCGAGCCGCTTGAACCGGGTACGGCATTCGCCTGCAGCCGGAAGCGGCCAACCCACTACCTAGCACCACCCCTCAGCGGGGTCTCATTCGGCGTGCTCGCATGCCGGAATTCGAACTCGCGAATGCCGATTATGAACCGGCAGGGAAATCAGCTAACGTAGTGAATGTCGAAAGGCCGACAGGCGAAAGCCCAAGGCTGAAGGCAATCCCGCCGACAGGGAATCGGATCGTGAAAACGATCTGATAGAGTCGGAAACGCAAGACCGAAGGGAAGCGCCCGGAGGAAAGCCTGAGAGAGTCTCTCGGGTGAGTACAAAGGAAGCGTCCGTTCCTTGAGAACTCAACAGCGTGCCAAAAGTCAACGCCAGATATGTTGATACCCCGTCTCCAGCTTCTGCTGGGGGCGAGGTTCCTTTGAAGAAAAATACAGCGAGGACGCTGTGAACGGTCGGATTATTCC